>CAVWGW010000001.1:0-225069 GCA_963754615.1 uncultured Chloroflexia bacterium
AAGTACCGACTCGCATTCCGCTGAAGCAACGTGACGGCGCGCGGATCGGCCTCCAGTGCGGTACCGCGCGGCCCGAGCTGCCGGGAACACCACGCAGTCAGGTTCCCGTAGCCGGCGCCCCACTCGCACCAGGTGGCTTCATCGATCCCTTCGGCATCCAGCAGTGACCCGGCCGCCTCGGTCAGCGCGCGGTTGACCAACGGCCCCGGCTGGCTGAACGAGGCGACGAGGCACTCGAGCGGGAGCGCCTCGCCTTGCGGCGAGAACGCCGGCAGCCATGGATGCGGAACAGCCGGCTGGAGCGCGAGGCCATCCCGTCCCGAGGTGGCGCCCTCCGGTCCGACGTGACGGACTCGCCGCGCTGACCCAGCTCGATGATCCAACCGTCGTCGAGGAGCCCCGACAACCAGTTGCCGGCCGAGACCAACGCCTGGAGCGGCGCGGGACAGATCGATCCAAAGGCCGCGGCGTCCATCGGGGGCGATCCGAAAGCGTACCTGCGCGTCACCCAGGGGGGGATTGGTGGCGACCAACGCCGTCATCAGGCCGGGAAGCGCGGGATCGAGTTGCCGAAACGAATTCCCGTCCGGCGGCGCGAAGCGCCAACCGCCATCGGCATCGGACTTGCCGCGCAGGCCCAGACGCCCGTCGTGCCACATGAGGTCGGCCCGGCTGCGCCCGCCGTGTGGGGCCGGTTCGAGAAACGCGCGCGGAGGGATCTCCAGGGTCTTTTCGGCCCGGTCGAGCCGTGTATCGTCTCGGCTTCTGCTGGTGTCGGTCACGGGCAATTAAGGTAGCATGCTGCGGACTTGTTCCGCCCTCGAGACGCCCTACACAAGGAGCCATCCATGCTGACTCGTTGCCTCCTCCTCGCCGGTCTGCTGATCGCCACCGATGCTTCCGCCGCGGTCATCAACGTGGAGTTCAAGTTCACCCCCTTCACCGGTGATCCGGCCACGGCCGACCATGTCCAGACCGTTGCGGGACATGCGGTCGTCTACATGAACAACATCCCGGTGGCCGAACAGGACGTCGAGCAGGACGAGGCCATGGTCCTGTTCGAGGAGCGGGAGATCTCGGCCTCGATCTGGCTGCCGACGGAATCGCTGGGGGGAATGCTGCGGAAGGGGAAGAACGTCATCCGGATTGAATTCGATCCGGCGGACGCGAAGCAGTCGTATCGGGCGCAACTTCGCTGGGCACAGGTGCTGGACGAGACGACCGAGAACGAGGAAGACGGCCGGAGCAGCGCCACGAACCAGGGTGGGGAGGGGGTCGACGATCGGAAGGTCACCGGCCGCGTGGTCATGGAGAAGGAGTTCCAGGCCGACTTCGCCGTCGACCAGCCCTGGCATCACTATCCGGCCGTCACCACGCTGACCGAGGCGGACCGAAAGCAGATCCTGGCGCTCCTGGCCGGGCGGGCCGCCGCCTTCAAGCCCGGCTTCGAGACGATCTACGAGATCCTCGGAACCTCTTTGTTCCTGGGGCATATCACGGAATGGAAAGAAAAACATATCTGTGTGTGGATTTTCTCTTTCAGATACAACAGTAATCTGAACAATTGCCGGAGTTACTGTTCTGCGACTTCAATAAATGCTTTACTGAAAGATGTAGCATCTGCATCCAAATTAACCGGAGGTTTGTTGGCTCCTAATTCAATATCGGCAAAACCCGGTCTTACTAATCCAAAACCGGAAACAAGTAAAGCCCCGAACATCATTCCTAAAACAATAAGAGCACCTGCTCCAATTATTCCTTTTAACTTTCCCGTTTGGCGGGATTTCATTTCATTCAACATTTTATTCTCCTGAGTTTTTTCACATTTAAGGTTATCAAATAGTAGCAGATTAGCCGATAGTCACCTACTTAAAATTGTTTAAAATATTTAATGACTGAATTCCGTTAAAACCCGGAATATGATGTTTTGTATATCTGTCCAAAAATATATTAGCTTGTTTAATTAAAACAAGCGAAATATTTTTAACTGAAATTTTATTGTTTAGACAAAAAAAGTAATTCAAAAGTTCCGCAAGAGGCAAAATTCAATCCTGGATGCGATTCAAAACAATTAACACAGACAAAACCTGTATCAAAACTGTAACCGCCACTTCCTTTACCAATTTCTTTTTTACAAATTCCGCATTCGGATGTTTGAATCGCATACCCCAGTTCAGATAGAAAGAAGAGATAAAATCTTCCGAATAAAATTGAAGGATGTTCATTATCGGAATCGACAAGTGATAGAATTCTTACCAAACCTTTGAATAATTTTTTATTGACTTCATTTTCAACAGTTAGTTTTTTTACCAGTTCAATAATTGCTAATAATGGCTTCGGCAATATCCGGCACCAGCAGATTTCGGCATCACACTGGTGAATAAACTTCCCGGCCCTATCACAATCAGGTCTGCTCCCAAGAGGGCCTGGATCACTTGTGGATAAGCTGAAGGGGCATTTGGCTCCAACCAGACCCGGTTCACCTTCCCAGGAAATTTTGGGATCTTGCTCTCACCCTCCACGCGGACCTCGCTTATGGCAAATGGCACCGCTACATCCGCTACCAGCTGGACATCGTGAAGCGTAGCCGGTAGAACCCGTCCGTGTACTGCCAAAACCCTTCCAGATTCTGCCACAGCCTCCTCAAAGCTGCCCATAATCTCCGATAGAGCATAGATAAAGAGGTTCCCAAAAGAATGACCTTCCAATCCGATCCCCCCGCTTGAAAAACGATATTGAAACAGCTGGGTCAACAGCGTTTCGTCGCTTGCCAGGGCTGCCAGGCAGTTCCGGATGTCACCGGGAGGCAGCATGCCTGAGGAACGCCGTATTCTCCCCGAAGACCCTCCGTCATCCGCCACGGTCACGACCGCAGTCAGGTTGTAAGTGTATTTCTTCAGTCCGCTCAATAAAACGGATAACCCATGCCCACCACCCACCGCCACAATCTTGGGGGCGCGTTCCAGCCTGCGCCGCTGCGTCAGATCATCCAACATCGGTCTTCCTTTTCTCAAGTAAGGAGACAGCAGCGAGCGGTTAAGACCACGAACCCCCCACAAAATTAAAGCTACCCCGATGAGACCAAAAAGGACTACCCGCACCGGCCGACTGAAAACTCTTAAAGAAGCCGCTGAAATGACCGGCAGCCACCAGGTATCTGGCGCATTCCGGTAGATATCTAAAAATAGGATTGCCAACCCCACTGCAATCAAAGTAATCCCCAGGATAATCGGAATAAACCAGCGTTTGACCCCCAATCCCGGAGCCAGCCAACCTAATTGCTTCGGCAGATCCCCCGTTAGTTTTGAGCTTTTACCTTTCTTTTTATTCATTTGAAAGAAACCATTTTATGCTATACTTTAAACCATGAGCAATTATATCGCAATCGACATTGGTGGAACTCAAACCCGGCTTGCTGTCTTCCCATCGCAATCAAACATTCCAACGCTCATCACCCGCATCAGAACTCAGCAAGGAGGAGAGCTGCCTCTCGACCGGCTGCTCGATTTAATTGCCTCCGCGTGGGAGCAGAACCAGCCTGTCCTTGCCATTGGCGCAGCGGTTGCCAGTCCGGTTGATCCTTACCGGGGCGTCGTCATTGCCCCTCCCAACATTCCCGGCTGGGTCAACCTCCCCCTGCAGAAGCACATCCAAGATCGCTTTCCTGTGCCCACTGCCTTAGGAAATGATGCGAACCTGGCAGCCCTGGCAGAATGGAAGTTTGGTGCAGGGAAAGGGCACCACAACATGATCTATATCACCGTCAGCACCGGCATCGGAGGGGGCGTCATTCTCGACAATAAGCTTCTCCTCGGAGAGGTCGGCCTGGCTGGTGAGCTGGGGCACATTACCGTTCTGGAAAACGGTCCCCTGTGCGGCTGTGGGCAGCGAGGTCATCTCGAAGCGGTCTGCTCGGGCTTATCGATTGCCCGTTGGTTTGAAGAAGAGCTTCAAAAGGGAAAAACATCCGTCCTTAAAGCCGACCATCCCCTGACCGCCAAGGAAATTGGCGTTGCCGCAGCCCAGGGTGACGCCTTAGCAATTGCCGCTTTCCACCGCTCTGGCACCTACTTAGGTAGGGCTTTTGCGGATTACCTGCATATTTTTAACGTCACCTGCTTTGTGGTGGGTGGGGGTGTCTCGAGAGTTGGCCCACTGCTGTTCGATCCCTTAAATGCCACGATGCGGGCTTCGGTGATGTCGCCCCGTTACCTGGATAACCTCACCGTCACGACCGCCGCCCTGGGCGATGAGGTCGGATTGATGGGGGCTTTAGCCCTGGCGCAAAGCCTGGTCGAAAACTAAACATGCCGCCGGAAAAACGCTGGGAAGTCTATCCCACCATTACGGCTGAAGCCGAGCAGGAATTACGCGAGTATTCCCCGGTCCTGAGGCAGATTCTTTACAACCGCGGCTACACGACCCAGGCATCTGCCCAGAAATTCCTTGCTGCGCAGCCTCCCTCGGGTACGGAGCCAGAGGACATGCTTGGCATCTGCGCGGCTGTCGAGCGCATCGATTATGCCTTAGCCCATGCTGAACCGATTGCCATCTACGGCGATTACGACGCCGATGGCGTCACCGCTACCGCGCTCCTTGTCCAGTTTCTCCGGCAGCTGGGAGCGGATGTTCAGGGGTATATCCCGAATCGTTTTGACGAAGGGTATGGGGTTAACACGGATGCTCTGGACAGCTTGAAGGAGAAGGGCATTCAACTTGTCATCACCGTCGACTGCGGCATCCGCTCACCCATCGAAGCCGACCATGCCCGAAAGATTGGCCTCGACCTGATCATCACCGATCACCACCATCCCCTCGGCGATGTCCCAGACTGCCTGGCTGTCATCAACCCCAAGCAGCCCGGTGATACTTATCCCGACAAAGACTTGGCTGGTGTTGGGCTGGCTTACAAGCTGGCGGTAGGTTATCTGAATTATTCCCTAAAGAAACATCCCCTTGCAACTTTCCTGCCGTCCCCCGAAGACTTTCTCGACCTGGTCGCCCTGGGCACCATTTCCGATCTTGCCCCACTGCGAGGTGAGAACCGGGCTCTCGTGAAAGCGGGTTTGCAGGTAATCCGCCAACCCCGCCGCCAGGGTCTGGCTTCCCTCATCGGTGTTTCGGGGCTAACCGCCCTAAATATTGGCGCATCCGATATCAGCTTTGCTTTAGGCCCCCGCTTGAATGCTGCAGGGCGACTAGAGTCCGCCTTAGCTGCGCTCAACTTATTAATCTCCACCGATCTAAATGAGGCGGGGGAGTTAGCCCAAAAATTAGAGAACCAAAACCGAGATCGGCAGGAAAAAACCCGCGAGGCTCTTGCCCTTGCTGAAAATCTGGCTCACCCAGAGCAGGATGGACAATTTCTTTTTAATTGCAGCGGACCCCGGATTCTCATCTGGGATTGTTGGCCTGGTTGCCTCCCGGTTAACCGAAGCTTACTACCGCCCCTCCATTGTCGCTTACCAGGGCCTTGAATTCACGCGTGCCTCCTGCCGCAGCATACCCGATTTCCATATCACCGATGCTCTGGATGAGTGCGCGGAGCTAATGGAGCATCACGGCGGCCATGCCGCGGCAGCCGGCTTCACCGTCCGCAATGAACGCTGGGTGGAATTAAAAGACCGCCTTCAGCACATTGCCGAGCAAAAACTCTCGACATCCGATCTGCGTCCCTCGATCAAAGCCGACATCGCTTTACCGCTGGTCGATCTCAAGCCCGATATCCTTGCCGACATCGAACTTCTTCAACCCACCGGTAACGGCAACCCCCAACCTATTTTTTGCTCGCATGGTCTGAAAGTCAATCGCTATAAAGCGGTTGGAAAAGATTATGCCCATTTAAAGGTAACCCTTTCTGATAACCGCATCACCTATGATGCGATCGGCTTTCGCCTGGGAAGCTGGGTAGATAAAATGCCCTCCTCCGTTGATATTATGTATTTCTTCGAAAAAAACGAATTTAACGGCAGCACAAACCTCCAGCTCAACCTGCGCGACCTCAAACCCTCCTAATTTTCTCCGGGTTCATCTTGAGCGATAGTGAAGGATGCCTTTGACAGAACTTTTTTTCTGTTTCAATCCCAAATTCTTTTGACGGTTCCCCTCTCTTGCGCTCACTTCACCAAAAATATTCGGATACTCCCATCTTCCGAAACATACACCCGCTCGAAGGTATCCTCCCAACCTGTTTCCATCAGATCATAGAGATCATTCCGCACCCGGCGGTTGCTGTCTAAATAAATCGCCCGCACATCCATCTCCTTGAGCCAATCCCTAAATTCCTGGATGGTATCAATCGTGAGAGGGACGCTGTCGTAGATGGTGTAATCTAATTTCGCTGCCAGCGCCTGGAGCGGGGTAGGCGCCAGGATCTTCGTTTGGGACGCCAGGTTCTGACCTAAATAATGGACTGCTTTTTCAGATACCGTTTCACCAAGGGACGGATAATCGGGAAATGGGAAAGAGCCGTGCAGGATCAATCCAGCTGCCAGCAGGCAAAAAAGCGGCACAAGCCGGTACGGTTCGCTCAACTTCCAGCCACCTTGAGTCAGCCAGAACAGCAGCATGACAAAGAGGATCATCAAAAATCCATAGGTAATCGCCGGTTTGGAAAGGATCACACTCAAGAGAACAATGCCCAGGGTGATCAGGAAGAAGACCACTCGCTCCCTTGAACGGACCTCCGGACCAAAAATCCAGGTAATCCCCACCGCTCCAAAAATCAAGGGCAGGTAGCTTACCTGGGGGACGATGTGTAAAGCCAGGAATCCCAAAGGTACCACGGCATGGACCATCCAGAACAGGAAAATTACCAACAAAAAGATCGATCGCTTCCGAATGAAAACAACCCCACCCCACACCGCAAAAAGCAGGAGCACAAATCCCAGCCGCTTGCCAAAAAATGCCAGGTAATTTTCTGGGATCGTTAATGCATTGGCAGCGATGCGCAGGGCAAAAGCCCCCGGGTTGCGAAGGATTGCACGCAGAACTGAGCCTTGGTTTTCTGCTTGGGTGCCAAAAAGCCTTTGCGTTTCTTCCCGGGCTTTAACGAGGTCACCGCCTGTCAGAATTGACTGGTTCACCTCAAAAGAGTCATAAGATTTATAGCCAAGCCCAAGGTTAAGGTTTCCCACCCGGATGAGATTGTAGATAAAAAATACCCCGAGAATACAGGCTGCAGGTACCACAGCCGCGAGGATAAGCTTATACGTCGGATGCAGCCGCCAACCAAAATAAACCCCTAAAATTAACAGAATCCCCACGAGAAGAACCGTTTCTACCCGGGCCAGGACACCCAGGCCAACCAGAGCAGAGGCAGCCGCAAGATCCTTCACTCTTCGGTGTTCGTAAAACCGGATCAATTGTGCCAGGGCCAGGCTAGAAAAGCCGACAAATACTGCGTCACTCTGGTTAACCACCACGGATAGAAAAGGCGCAGCCAGAAATAGAACCCCCAACATGACATATGGCGATAGAAATTCTTTGACTTGAAGTGCCAGGTAAAATACACTCCACCAAAGAAAAGCGAACAAGATAAAACGCCCTACCCAGGTTTCGATCATGAACCAATTGGGTGAGCTGCCAACCAGGAGGTGGGTAGGCGCGTAGAGCATGGCTACCAACGGCCCCCAGGCTAAATCACGCACCTCTCCTTTGAGTAAGCGCCAACCGCTGTCTACATACTTGGCTTCATCATTCGCATTGATCGCCCAAAACTCTGGCATTAAGGCAGGCGACACCAGAAGAAAGTTTACCAAGAATACGAGCAGAAAAATGAAAGCCGGGCGATGCTGATAAACAAAGCCACGCATACTCCCGCCTCTAATCAACAAACCGGTATTTCACCAGCGTCCACAAGGCGATAAACCCATCCTTTGCCTTGATCTTCTTCCCCTCGGTGTATTCCCTGGGATTAAAAGTAATCGGCACTTCAAAAATGTGCGCATGCCGTTTCATCACCTTAGCGGTAAACTCTGGCTCAAATTCAAACCCCTTTGCATGCAGCTTCATATCCTGGACCACTTCTTTCCTGAAAATTTTATACCCCGTCTCCATATCCGTCAGGATATTGTTATAGAGGATATTCGTCACAAAGGTCAGGATCTTATTCGCCACCATATTCCAGAACAAGATCGGCCGGCGCGCTCCCCCCAAAAACCGGGAGCCATACACCACATCTGCAATCTCCTCTTCGAGGGGTTGCAAAAGAGCCGGGTAGTCCTTGGGGTTATACTCCAGGTCAGCATCTTGGATCAGCAGCACATCCCCCTGCGCATTCTGGATTCCCGTGCGCACAGCAGCTCCCTTGCCCTTATTCTTCTCATGATAGATCACCCGGCAGCCATCTTTTCCATCCAGCTCGGCCAAAATGTCACGCGTCCCATCTGTAGAGCCGTCATCTACCACCAGGATCTCATTCGCCAAATAAGTCCCTGCCACCCGGTGGACAATCTCCCGGATGGTCTTTTTCTCATTAAATACAGGAATAATCACGGTTAAATTCATGCATCAAATTATAAAGGATTTTCTGGTGGCGTGCTATAATCATTATGAAATTATCCATCTCCCGCTCGGAGGATTTATCAATGGTAGCTCCTCAAAGACCCCCTGCCAGACCCGTCACCAGCCAGATGGGTCAGTCATTCACCCCGCCCAACCTGCTCAACCTCGATGATACCGGTCTTTCGCATCTCTGGTTGCAGGATCTGGCGCTAAAAATCCTCTACTTTCAAGGTTATCTGAGTGGTTTCAAGATTGCCGAAGCCATGGCGCTGCCCTTCACTGGCCTGGCCGACCAGATCTTGGAAGCCCTCAAGCGCGAGAAATTTGTCGAAGTTAAATCATCCCAGATCGGCCTCGGTGAAGGCGCGTACCAATATGCCATCACCGGCGCTGGCGTAGCACGTGCCCGCGAAGCCCTGGAGCGCAGCCAATATGCTGGCCCAGCCCCAGTACCCATCCATATCTATAATGAATCCGTTCATAGGCAAGCCCATGCGCGCCTGACAATCACCTCACGCACCATCCGCCAGGTATTATCCCATCTCGTTCTCTCCGAAAAAACTTACCAGCGTATCGGACCCGCTGTCAACTCAGGCACTTCCATCTTCTTGTATGGCCCTCCCGGCAATGGCAAGACCTCTGTGGCGCGTGCCATCGGTGGTATGACCCTGCGCGAAACCATGTACATCCCCTATGCAGTTTATGTCGATGGCCAGGTTGTCAAGATGTATGACTCTGTGAACCACCAGCTTGCTCCCGAAGAGTTGCAGCAGGTCGTCCCCGGCACGGGTTCACTGCGCACCAATCCCCGCCGCGACCCGCGCTGGCTCCTTATCCGCCGTCCCTTCATCGTGGTTGGCGGTGAGCTGACTCTGGCGGGCCTCGACCTTGTTTTTGATGACACCAATAAATTCTACGAAGCCCCCTTCCAGGTCAAGGCCAATGGCGGAATCCTCCTGATCGATGACTTTGGCCGCCAGCTTGTCCGCCCGCGCGATTTGCTGAACCGCTGGATCGTACCGCTCGAAAACCGCGTCGATTTCCTCACCCTGCATACCGGTCGCAAGATCGAGATCCCCTTTGACGTTCTGGTTGTTTTCTCCACCAACCTGCCTCCCAAGGATTTGGTTGATGAAGCCTTCCTCCGCCGCCTCAGACACAAGATCGAAATTGGCGACCCGAACTACGAAGAATACCGTGAAATTTTCCGCCGGGTTGCCCAAACCAAAGGCGTTCTATATAACGATCAGGGTCTCGCATACTTGCTGCAAGAGTGGTACATCAAGCGCAATCGCAAGCTGCGCGCCTCCCACCCGCGTGACCTGTGCGACCAGATCCTGGATATCAGCCGCTTCCTGGCCACTGAGCCAGCCATGACCCGCGAATTGATCGACCGCGCTTGTGAAGCGTACTTTGTTGAGCTATAAGATTTTATGTTTTTCTGTGCTCACCGTGGCTTTGCGGTGAACTTATAACATGTACGCAGACCTTCCCCGTCCAACCGTCTTTGCCCACCGCGGCTCCAGCGCCCATGCCCCCGAAAACACCCTGGCAGCCTTCCAGTTAGCTCTTACCCAGGGGGCTCCTGCCCTCGAGTTAGATGCCATGCTGAGCGCGGATGGGCAGGTTGTTGTGATCCACGACGACACTGTCGACCGCACCACAAATGGCTCTGGAAAGGTTCACCAGATGCCCCTTGCCGCCATCAAAGAGCTTGATGCTGGCTCTTACTTCGACCCCACCTTCAAAGGCGAAAAGATCCCTACCCTCGCAGAAGTCTTCGAGACCGTCGGCCGGCGCATTTTTATTAACATCGAGGTCAAAAACTATGCCTCCCCTTTGGACGGACTTCCTTCCAGCCTCGCGGGCCTGGTCCAAAAATTTTCCCTTGCCGAATACGTTCTATTTTCATCCTTCAACCCGCTGGCTCTCCTGAAATTACGCCGTCTTCTCCCTCAGGTGCCGCGTGGCTTACTGATCTTTCATGGCAGCGCTGGTGGTTGGGCGCGTGGCTGGTTGGGACGCCGTTTTCCCTGCCAGGCTCTGCATCCCGACCTGCGGGATGTCACCCCAGCCTTCGTTGCCAGCACACATCAATCCGGCCGCCGGATGCATGTATATACCGTCAACCAACCTGAGGAGATGAAGCGTCTTTTTATCCTGGGTGTTGATGGAATTTTCACCGATGATCCCAGCCTCGCTTTAGGCTTGCTCAAATAAAACCAATCAGGTAAATTCCAAATTTTATTTCGTAAGCGAATCCTGCCATTCCCCTTGCAGCAGCCCAAACCACAGCCGGTCTACCGGGGGACCCTCTTTTTTATGGGTGCGCTCACGCAGGCGACCTTCCAGGGTGAACCCGCAGCGCTGCGCCACGCGGGCACTTTTTTCATTGTCAGCAGCGCACTGCAGCTCCACCCGGCGCATGCCCAGCCGCTCAAAGGCGATGCGGCAGGCCTCACGGCAAGCTTCGGAAGCGTAACCTTTCCCACCCTGGTGCTGGGCGGTGAAGTAGCCAACCTCGATGCACGGCACATTCCAGTCAGGATTGGCAAGGTATACTTCACCCACATACTCACCGCTGCTCTTCTCCCACAAGCCCCAAATAAAAACTTCGCCGCGCTGCCATGCTTCGCTCTGCCATTCGAACACCACACGGACATCATCTGCGTTTTGAACATTTGCCAGGTTGTCAGGCATAAATTCGCGCAGGTGGGCTTGGTTTTCGCCTAACATGCGGAAATAGGACGGGGCATCCTCCGGGGTATAGCGGCGTAAGAGCAAGCGTTTGGAATAATATTCGGTGGGAGGAGTAGGCATCATTATTCAATACGGTTGGGATAATAACATCTGCTTTATGACCCTGAATTCCCTTCGCAAATCAAAGTTCAAAGCTCTCCTAATTATCTTATCAAAGCCTGAACTTATACTTGGGTATAATATGAAACTGAATTATAAAACATTCGTGTAAGTTTTGGTTTTTTCATTCTTATTTGCGTAGATTAACGGATTCTTTTTTCCCTTGATACCCTACACCTGGCTGACCGAAGCAGCTCAACGGATCTCCCCCTATATCCAGCGCACCCCCCTCACCTGGGATGCGGAGAATGATTTATTCCTGAAATGGGAAAACCACCAAATTACCGGCTCATTCAAGCTGCGGGGCGCTCTTAATAAAGTATTGACCCTACAGCCGTGGGAGCGTGACCAGGGTATCGTCACGGCTTCAGCAGGGAATCACGGTCAGGGAGTGGCTTATGCCTGCCGAATGGTTGGTGCTCCCGTTCTCATCTTCGCCTCTGAGCATGCCGTGCCCGCCAAGGTGGATGCCATGCGCAGCCTGGGAGCCAAGGTACGCCTGGTACCTGGTGGGTATGCAGAAGCTGAGGCAGCTGGTCTATCTTATGCCCAAACCCATGCTGCCACCTGGATCTCCCCATATAATGATGGGCAGGTAATTGCCGGGCAAGGGACATTGGGGCTGGAAGCCCTGGAGCAGCTCTCCAACACGCCTCCTTCCACCTGGGTTGTTCCCGTGGGCGGTGGAGGATTAGTCAGCGGGATCGCTGCAGCCCTGGAAAATCTTTCCCCTCGCCCAAAAATCATTGGGGTCCAATCCACTGCTTCCGCCTTCTTTCACTCATTATTTCACCAGGGTTCGCAAGCTGATGTTATCGAGCTGCCCAGCCTTGCCGATGGCCTGTCTGGTCCGGTAGAGCAAGGTTCGGTCACCATCCCGATTGTCCAGCACAGCCTTGACGATTTGATACTCGTCACGGAAGAACAAATAACATCGGCAATCTGGTTTGCCTGGTATCGGTACCATGAATGTATCGAAGGGTCAGCTGCAGTCACCCTTGCAGCCGTTTTAGCTGGTAAAATTACAAGTAAAGCAGCCTTGTGCATTTTCTCTGGCGGGAACATCCAGCCAGACCTTCACCGTGCCATCTGCTTACAGGAATAGCATGCTCTTCACACCCGACGAAATTATGGTAGTTTGTATCTCCCGCAACATCCAAGATGGTGAGACGATCGTTCAGGGTCTCTCCACCCCTTTGGTCACCGCTGGATACCAGCTTGCTCGCCGGACACATGCTCCTAATATCTATTTCGCCTCTGCCATCGGTCAGAGCATGTGCAAATACCCTGCTCCCCTGAGTGTGGCTCACGTAGAAAGCCTCTGGCTGAGTCACTCTCTGAAGAATATTGGCTTCTCGCGCGTGGCCACACAGATCCTCCCGACTCTGCGCCCCAAGGAATACTTCCGACCCGCGCAGGTCGATCCTTTTGGAAACACCAACAACATCGCCTTTGGAAAGAATTATCTCTCAGAGGGTCACCAGCATTCCCGCATGCGCCTGCCGGGTTCCGCCGGTATACCCGATGTCACCACTTTTATCAGTCGTAGCTGCCTGTACGTCCCGCGCCATTCAAAGCTCACTTTTGTTCCTTGCCTCGATGTTGCTTCTGGCATGGGCCATCTTGCTTCCCGCAAACAAGGCCAGGGGCCAATCTACCTCATCACCGATCTGGGTCAGTTTGACTTTGCCGGTGGACGCATGCGCCTGACCACATTCCATCCGGGCGTAACGCCAGAATACATTCAATCCCGGACGGGCTTCGATCTCGCCATTGCCCCCGATTTACATGAAACACTCCCACCCACGGATCAGGAAATCCGCCTGCTGCGAGAAGAGATCGATCCGTTGAATATCCGCCAGCTCGAGCTGCTCTCTGGAGCGCCTCGCCGGCAGCTTCTCCGTGAGATCCTGGCCAAAGAACAATGAAAAAAATCGTTCATCGCCTCCTCTTTCTGAGCATCTGCCTGGTCTTTGGTGTATCCTCTACAATGCCCAGCCAGGCCAGCCGGCTATTGCAAGCCGCCACTCCCGAAGCCAGTGCCCAGGCTCTGCTTGACACATTAACTCCTGAAGAACGCGTCGGGCAGCTGTTCCTGGTTACTTTTAATGGCCCCGAAGCTGCTCCAGGAACAACCGATGGCGCCCAGATCTATGACCTGATCACTAAGTACCATGTTGGCGGAGTGGTTCTCCTCGCCGAATCTAACAATTTTGTTGGCGGCGATCAGACTCTCCCTATTTTGTTCAGCCTCACCGACCAGCTCCAACGGAACGAGTATTCAGGATCCCTGCAGCCTCAATCCCTGGTCGATTCATCCGGTCAATTCTTACCAGCCTTTATCCCCCTCTTTATCGCCGTATCACAGGATGGTGACAACTCTCCTTACGATCAGATTCTCAGCGGCCTCACACCTCTGCCAAGCCACATGACCATCGGTGCATCCTGGCAAACCGACCAGGCAGAAGCCGTCGGGGAAGTTTTAGGCAAGGAGCTTGCGACCCTGGGGATTAATTTGCTCATCAGCCCCTCCCTGGATGTCCTCCAGCCTCCTTACTATACATCCAGCAGCGATCAGGGCGTCCGCTCTTTCGGGGGCGACCCTTTCTGGGTAGGCGAGATGGGCAAAGCCTTCACCCTCGGCGTTCACCAGGGCAGTGCTCAAAAAGTGGCAGTGGTCGCCAAGCATTTCCCTGGCTTTGGAAACTCCGATCGGCTCCCCGAAGAAGAAGTTGCCACCGTGCGAAAGACCCTCGAACAGCTCAAGCAGTTTGAGCTCGCCCCCTTCTTTGCTGTCACAGGTAATGCGCCAACCACAGAAGAAGCCGTGGATGGGCTGCTTGCCTCGCATATCCGCATCCAGGGTTTCCAGGAGAACTTCCGCGCCACCACAAAACCGATCAGTTTTGACCCCCAGGCTTTCGCCAATCTGATGAGCCTTCCCGCTTTGAGCACCTGGAGGGATCAGGGTGGGGTCATGATCTCCGACAGCCTGGGCAGCCGCGCCGTCCGCCGGTTTTACGACCCCACCGGACAGACGTTTAATGCCCGCACGGTTGCCCTGGATGCCTTCCTGGCTGGCAACGATATCCTATATCTCGGTAATTTTACTGCCAGTGGTGACCCGGATGCATTCACCACCATCAGCCACACTTTGAGCGCATTTGCTATGAAATATCGAGAAGATACGGCTTTTGCCCAAAGAGTGGATGCCTCGGTTCTGTAGAATCTTAACCTTGAAATATCGCTTGTATGGAAATAATTTCTCTTTCAGCGGCACCCTTCCCTCTGGAGATGGCCTGGACGAGTTGGGATCTTCTGGAGATGTAACTTTCACGGTCACCCGTAAAGCGGCTACTTTGATCAGCCCCCCCATGGAAGAATTAGACACCACCATCCCAGACCTGTCTGACCAGATCGTTTTCCTGACCGATGTACGCACCTACCAGCAGTGCCAAACCTGCCAGCAATTTAATCTAATTGAAGTAAATGCACTGGAACAAGCCGTGATCCGCCTTTATAACCCTCTGGCTGGTGGAAAGGTCCTGCCGCGGAACCTGGTTTCGTACGCTTTTAAAGATCTTGAAGATATGCTTGCAGCAGGCACGGGGCAGCTTCAGATCGAAAATGATTTGCGCTCTGCGGATTGGATCGTCTTCTCCATGCAAGATATCAACCCATCCAATCCATCCTCCTCAGTTTTACCGCTCTTGCTCAATGAGCGCCCCGACCTCATCCAGGGAAAACGCATCATCGTTTTCGCCTTTAATGCCCCCTACTTCTTGGACGCCACCGATATCTCAAAACTGACCGCCTATTATGGGATCTACAATCGTACCCCTCAGGCACTTGAAGTAGCTGCCCGGCTGCTTTTTCAGGAGATCTTACCGGAAGGCAGCCTGCCCGTTTCAGTTCCTGAAGTGGCTTACGACCTGAACACGGTCACCTTCCCAGATCCAAACCAGGTGATCCCACTCTATCTAGATATGCAAACTGAGGAGGAAGAAAAACCTACCCGAATCCAACCCCCACCATGGTGCCTTTCCGGACTGGGGATGCTGTCCCGGTTCGGACGGGGGTCATCCTGGATCATAACGGGCATATTGTTCCCGATGGAACCATCGTCAATTTTATTTTGACCATCACTGGGGATACTTCCACCACCCAAGAAGTTGAGGCACAGACCAGACAAGGCACAGCCGGGTCAGTCCTTCAAATCAACGGTTATGGCAACGTCGAAATTCGTGCTGAAAGTGATCCTGCCACGAAGTCAGACATCATCCAATTCGTTGTCCCGAACGAAAATCCTACCCCCACCCCGCCCCTTCCCATTCTAATTCTACCCACAGAAACCCCTCCCCCCGCACCTACGCTCACGTCTACTCCTACTTCCACTATCACTCCCGAGGCCACCCCAACCCCTCCGGTTCACACTGACGTGACAGATTGGATCGGGAGTTTCTTTGTCGCAGGTATCGTGGCTTTCTTGGCATATTGGCTGGCTATGTTACTTGGTCAAATGCGCTGGGGCATTCGCAGCGCCTTCCTGGCCATCACCGGCGGTTTGCTCGCTTACCTTTACCTTGCCCTCGAGCTTCCTGGCGGACTGGCCTGGATCAACGACTATGGTTTCTGGGGGATCATCTCAATTACCTTCATAGGTGCTTTATTGGGAGTCGGATCAGCCTGGCTCTGGCGCCTATTTAATGTCCGCCGAAAATAGCGTTGTCAATTATTAAATAAGGTTATCAACAAACTCACCAGGATAACACCGGCTGCTACCCAGGCTAACACGCGCTCCGTTGGGAGCTTGATCACGTCAACCAAGCGAGGTTTTGATGATGGCCGGGTTGGGCGGATCGACGGTACCCAATTCCCCATCAATGCTTCCCTGAAGGCATCCACGTTTTGAGGACGATCATCTGGGTGCAGGTTCATCGCCCATAAAACGGCTCGCTCAGTTCTCGCGCTGATATCTGGGTTGAGCTGACGCATCGGTATCAGGGCTTCTGGTTGTAAAAACCGCTCGCGCGCTTCGACAGGAGGATGGTTCGTCAGCAGGTGATAAAGCGTCGTTCCAAAGGAATAGATATCACTGCGCACATCGGTATGCCCGGCATCGCCTCCATACTGCTCCAAAGGCGTGTACAAGGCAGTTCCCCGCCCCTGTAAGATTGTGATTGTCACCTCATCCGAGGCCAGGATTTTCACCAATCCAAAATCCACCAGCTTCAGCAATCCGCTGGGAGTCAATTTCAGGTTGCTGGGTTTAATATCACGGTGCAAGATCGGCGGGTTCAGGCTGTGTAAATAAGATAAGGCATCTGCCAATTGACTTGCCCAGGCCAACACTTCTGTCTCTTGTAAGAATACCCCTTGCTGGCGGGCTTCATTCATCAGAGCCCGCAAATCCTTACCGGGCACGTAATCCATCGTCAGGTAATCTCTTCCGCCAATTGAGAAGAAATCAGATACTTTGGGCAGGTTGGGGTGGTCCAGCCGCGCTAAAACCGTCGCCTCGCGCATGAACTGCTCGCGAGCCTGGCGGACCATCTCCGCTGGCAGTGACCGGTCATGTTCTACCTCTTTGATGGCGCACTGGCGTCCCTCCAGGCGCAAATCATCTGCAAGGTAAATACTACCCATCCCCCCTTGACCCAATGTGCGGCGGATTTTATATCGATTCCTGAGAACTTCTCCTGCTTTTAGCGGCGTAGGCATAGATTAGTTTTGGAACCTTTCCGGATTTTTTCTGGGCGTTCTTCTAATCTCCGGATAAAACTAAAAATATTCAATTTGTGATATTATACCCAATAGGATGATAATGATGGCACGAATTAGCGATGAATTACCCACACTCATTGCCCAAGAAGGCCCCTTACAGGGTCAGCGTTGGATGCTAAAAGATGCTACTGTTGTCGGCCGCGAGGGGAACTGTGATATTCTTATCCCTGACCGGCAGGTCTCACGATATCATGCGCGTTTTACCCCCTCTCCGGAGGGCATTCTCCTAGAAGACCTTTCTAGTAAAAACGGCACCCACTGCAATGGATCCGAGGTGGTTGAACCGTTAATTCTCCAGGATGGCGACGTCATCCAAATCGCCCTCGCTCAAAATTTCCTCTTTGTCAGCTCCGATGCAACCCTTCCTTTAAATGCAGTTTCAGCGCGCGATGAGCCCAGTGAAGCTAACCAGTTCCGACTGAAGCTGGACAAGCGTTCTCACCGCCTATGGATCATGGAAAATGAGCTGGATCCACCGCTCTCCGTTGCCCAGTTTTACCTGCTGGAGCTGATCTATGACCGGCAGGGCAAAGTGGTCGCACGCGACGAGCTGATTGAACATGTTTGGAGCGAGGAAGAAGCGGTTGGCGTATCTGAGCAAGCCCTTGATGCCCTCATCCGCCGCCTGCGTGATCGCCTGGCATCTCTCGACCCGAACCACAACTATATCATCACGATCCGCGGCCACGGTCTTGGCCTCGACAATCCCCCCATCTAAATAATTTTGGACTAAAAATTCCTCTGCGCTTTCAATATATCGATGGCGCAAAAAGCATGCCGCCCAGATTAGGCGGCATGCCAGGGTTCTTACAATTGGATTCTGCTCTTATGGTTCCTGCTCTACAGATTTGCCCGCATGGTCATCCCCAGTGCCAGGCTGTAGACATAGCTCAACTTTTCCAAAAACTCCTTATTTTCCTCGCCTGACTCTGCCTGGGCTACCAGGGTCGAAACAACCTCTAAGAATTCAGCATTGACCTTTTCCTTATTCTCTTCCAGCTTCTGCTTTAGGTCTGCTTCGGTCTCGGTGTTGACCAGCTCTTCGATGAACGCATACTCTTCTGGCGGCGCGCTGGCCTCTTGCAGCACCTCGGCCATCTTTTGCAATTTTCCGATCTTATCCAGATCTCCAGCTTTCCGCGCCTCTTCCATGGACTCATTCAAAGCCTTCAGGAAGAAATCATCCACAGCTCCGATGTTCTCGCGCATCGCTTCAGTCACATCGGGTGCCTTGGTCATAGCTTCCACCACCTTCTTGGCCTGTGCTGCTCGTTTTTCCATTTCCTGATCGATCTGCCGGGTCAGTTCCAGCAAGCGCTCCCGCAACGTGAGGAGCTTCTGGCGTTTCTCGCCTTCTGACCGGTCGATCTCCTCGGTCATCATTTGGAAGAAAGAATAGTCCAACCCCTGCCGGGTCATGCTGACCAGAACATTCAAACGCAAGTCCGTCGGCGCATCCAAGAAGAGCTCAAGCAGCTTTTCACGCGTCAAGTTCTGACCTACCGCCTGCAGCGATTGCATGGCTGCCTCAACTTCTTTCGATTGAGCCTGAAATCTCATGCCCAAAGGTCGTGATCGGCAGCAGTTTTTTCTGCAAATCGTTCAAACGAGCCGCAGAATTTTGATCTCCACTCATCATTGCCACTTCTGCAAGCCGGCTGATCAACTGGAAGAAATCCGCATCGATCAGCGCGTCCTCATTCTTAGCCATCTCAGCCAGCACATCATCCTGCGCATCCACCATCCGCTGCAGCAGCTGCAGTCGCTTTTGCTGTTCCTGGATCATCTCTTTGGTGATCCCATCCCCCTCAAGGATCTTCTCAACCAGCGTTTGCATGGTCAGCATCGTTTGCGGTCGCAGCAGGTATGCCTTGCGCTTTTCCTGAGGCAGGCTGTTCATCACCTGGGTGATCAATGGCCCGATGATCCGTTCTTGTTCATTTACCGGCAGTCCAAGCTCCGGCGGAAAATAGGTCAGCAGCAGCTCTTTTTCAGGATCGTGATACACCAAGGGTGTCGCCAGGTTTCCCTGGTAATTGCAGCTTGGACATTGGATTACATTATATGCCCCGGTCAGGAGCATTTGTTTGGCTTGGGGATCGACTCCAGCATCGAAAAGCTGGTTAACCTCTGCAACCACTGGTTGCCGGCAGTTAGGACAGTTCACACGTGTTTTTGGCATTGAGTTCTCCTTGAGTAGTTTAACAGTCCCCCATCATACCCGAAAAGTCATGAACGGGGAAGTGAGAAACAGATTCTTGCCCCTGCCCCTGGCTTCGGGTCAACCCAGATTCGCCCGCCGTGGGCCTCAACCACAGCCTTCGCCAGGTATAACCCCAATCCCGCCCCCTTGGTATTGCGCGTTGCCTTCTGCGAACGGTAAAAGCGGTCAAAAATGTGCGGGATATCTTCTGGCGCCACGCCTTCTCCCTGGTCGCTGACACAAATGATTACCTGCTCCGGTCGCGCCTGCCCGCTGATGCGGATCTCTCCTCCCCCTGGCGAATACTTGATGGCATTCGAGATCAGATTATTGAAGACCTGTCCGAGCCGGTCCTCATCTCCCAAGATCACCGGAAAGTCTGCCGCGATATCTACCATAAAGGTATGGTAACTGGTCTGGGTGCGGAACCGCTCCACAACTCGTCTCGCCAAGGCTTCCAGCGAAACATCTGCCAGGTTGATTTTCAAAGCTCCCGCTTGCAGCCGGGAGGCATCCAGCAGGTTTTCGATTAGCTCCGTCAGGTGATCAGCTTCTTCTTCGATCACCGCCAGGCTGTCTTGAATTACACTGCGATCCCAGGCAGCATCATCCCGCCGGAGTGTACCCGCATACCCCTTAATCAGCGCAACAGGCGTCTTTAGCTCATGGCTGATCACAGAAATGAAAGTGGTCTTGATCTCCTCAGCTTCTCGAAAGCGCGTGATATCTCGGATGGTAGCGATGATATTCAACAGCTTCCCATCGTTTGCCAGCAACGGGGCATAGGTGATTCCGATTGGGAGCGGGATTCCCCCACGGCGCAGTAGATCCCCCTCCACATACAGGGTCGCATTCGGAGTTAGAGGCCATCCACCTGCCTCTGCCTGCTCTAGAGTGACCCCCTCCGGTCGCTGTGCCCACCGGATCACCTCATCGTGATCATTTCCTTGCACCGCATCCACACTTTCGCCCAGCATCGATGAAAAAGCCCGGTTACAGCGCTCGATCTGGTGGTCAGGCGACAGGATCAAGATGCCATCTGCAGCTAAATCGAGTATCGCATCCATGCGCTGCTTTTGCTGGCTCACCTGCGTGTAAAGCTGCGCATTAAAAACTGCAATGGCTGCCTGGTCTGCGAAGCTCTGCAACAGCGCCCTATCATTCGCAGAAAAACTCCCGAATAACTGCGGAAAACAAAGATAACCCCAATCACGTGTTTTCGGGCAATTAGCGGAAGTCCCACCCCCGTCAGAAATCCCAGGCTTACCGACTGTGTTACTCTTTGCAGTAGCCTGTTGATCTCAGGAATCTCAAAGTTCGTGGGGTCCTCGCTGTCGGGTACGGCGTTGAGCAGTGGATCCAGGTAGCGCAGCAAGGTGGCAGAAATGCCATAATAAGCAGTTATCGTCCAGCCACCTTGCCCGGCTCTCTGTACAATTAATCCCGCCTGCCCCGCCAGCATTTCAACAGCTACATCCAGGATGCGCACCAGCAGCTTCTCCAGGTCCAGCTCCTGGGTCACCGTCCGGTTAATTTCGAGCAGATAATCACGCTGGCGGACGCGGAAATCAGGCAGCATGGCTTACCCCAAACTCCTTTTCTGCCACGGCGATCGCTTCTTCGAATATCTCTAATCCATCATCGATTTCGTTCTTGGTAATGCTCAATGGAGGCGAAACCCGGATGGTGCTGTTCCCACACCCCAAGGTCAGTAAACCACGCTCAAAGGCAGCTATCACAATCCGCTCGCGCAGGTCATGCCAGCCTTCTCTTGAAATCCTATCCTTCACAAACTCAACCCCGATCATCAACCCTAAACCTCGAACATCGCCAACAGTTGGGTGGCGGACCTGGATTTCAGTCAAGGCGTCCAGGGCATACGCCCCCACTTCAGCTGCATTTTGCATATACTCATCGCGGATCAGCTCAATGCTCGCCAAACCTGCCGCGCAGGCAATTGGATTACCGCCATAGGTATTTCCATGCGAGCCCAAAGGCCAGGTCACGATGCTCTTCCGGGCAATGATCGCCCCCAAAGGTATCCCGGATGCAACGCCTTTGCCCACACACACGATATCCGGTTCTACCCCAAAATGCTGGATCGCCCACCACTTTCCCGTTCTTCCCATTCCCGATTGGACTTCATCGACAATCAGCAAGATATCGTATTTATCGCATAATTTCCGCAGCGCCGGGTAAAAACCTGCCGGCGGAATGATATAACCACCTTCGCCCTGGATTGATTCGACCAAGATCCCCGCCACGTCCTGGTGCGGTAAGGTTTTCCCAAGAATTTGTTCTTCAATGTAGCGCACAACGGTTTCACCATAATCCTCCCCTGGCTTAGAGACCAATAGAGGTCGGTAGGGATTCGGATAGGGTACGTGCACCACGCCATTCATCAAGGGATAAAAGCCTTCATGATAATGAGGTTTGCTGGCTGTAAAGGTCAATGCCCCCAGGGTGCGGCCGTGGAACGCTCCTAAAAATCCAATGAACTGGCTTGCTCCGGTGTGGTAGCGGGCCAGCTTGATCGCTGCTTCGACGCTCTCAGTTCCAGAATTGGTCATAAAAGAAACAGCATCTTCTTTAAAAGGTGCAATCAAATCTAATTGTTCCCCCAGTTCCACCCAGATCTCGTGATAAAAATCAGACGAGATATGTAAAAATTTTTCAGATTGATCTACGATCGCTTTGACGACTTTGGGATGGTTGTGTCCGGTTGACGTAACCGCAATCCCTGCTGCAAAATCAAGGAATTGGTTTCCATCCACATCCCATACATTGCACCCCAGGCCGCGTTCCATCACAAATGGGTACCCTCTCGCATACGAAGGGCTGATCACAGCCTGGTCTCGCTCGATAATGGCCTGGGCTTTTGGTCCGGGTAACTTCATTGGCTCCATAATTGTTCTCCTTTAATGTAAATTGGAACCAGACAGATTGCCTTGGGTTTCCGCGGTTCGTCCCGCACCTGGTGGACATTATCAATTTCCCATGCCACCTGCCTGATTAGTTAATATTTCTCCGCGGGCTTTTTTCTCCTTTTTGACTCGAGTGTCATTGCAAGCCGCTGTTCTTCTATAAACTCAGGACAAGCCTTGGGCGGCATTACTCGAATTATATCCTAGCAATCGGGGTATAATCAACCCTCGCTTGATAACAAGCCCTCTCTACCAATAAACATACAGATATGTCTTCTCAAATGACCCTAAACAAAACCACCTTCTCATTCCAGCTCCAGGCTGTCCAGGAACATGCCCGCGCCGGCATCTTTCATACTCCCCATGGCGACCTGCTAACTCCCGTTTTCGCCCCTGTTGGCACGCAAGCCACGGTCAAATCCCTGACCCCCTCCCAGCTTCGCGATCTAGGTGCCAGCCTGGTTCTTTCGAATACATACCATCTCTACCTGCGTCCAGGTGATGAACTGGTCGCTGAGATGGGAGGTCTGCATAAATTTATGGATTGGGACCGCCCTATACTGACCGATTCAGGTGGTTACCAGGTTTTCTCTCTCTCCGACTCCCGAAAAGTCGATGAAGATGGTGTTACCTTCAAGAGCCACATCGATGGCTCCACCCATCGCTTTACCCCCGAAAAATCAATTGCCATCCAGGAAAACTTGGGGGCCGATATCATCATGGCTTTCGACGAGTGCGCTCCCCCTTATGAGCGCCTTTATATCGAGCGCGCCCTTCAGCGCACCCACACCTGGGCGGTGCGCTGCCTGGAAGCCAAGCGCCGCTCAGACCAGGCCTTGTTTGGCATCGTCCAGGGCGGGATTTTTCCTGACCTGCGCCGGCAGTCTGCCGAGTTCATCGCCTCCCTGGGTTTTCCTGGTCATGCCATTGGCGGGCTTTCTGTCGGCGAAACCAAGCCTGAAATGAGCGCCATGCTGGAAGTCGTGGATGAGGTCTTGCCTAAGGAAAAACCTCGTTATTTGATGGGTGTCGGCACCCCAGAAGACCTGGTGAGAGGTGTCCTGCGCGGTGTCGATATCTTCGATTGCGTCCTTCCCACCCGGCTCGCCCGCCACAATGCTGCTATGACCCGCACAGACCGCCTGAACCTGGTGAATGCATCCAACAGCCGCGATCCACGTCCGATTGACGAAACCTGCACCTGCTACACCTGCCAGCATTTTTCACGTGCCTACCTGCGACACTTGATCACAGCCAAGGAAATGCTGTCTTCCACATTGCTCTCGATCCACAACTTGCATACACTGCTCCAAATCGCTGCTGAGTTACGCCAGGCGATCTTGCAGGGAAACATTCATGACTATGCGCACCAGTTCTTTGAATCCCAGCGCATTGCCAACCAGGAGAATTTATGACCATCCTTCAAGCCTTCATCCTGGGCATCGTCCAGGGTCTCACCGAGTTCTTGCCCATCTCCAGCTCTGCCCACCTCGTGATCGTTCCCGCCCTCTTCCAATGGGATATCCCCGAACAACAGGCATTCATTTTTGATGTTCTCGTGCAGCTTGGAACGCTCCTGGCTGTCATCGTCTATTTCTGGCGCGACCTGCTCAGCATCGTTAAAGCTGTCTTCCAGGGATTAAAAGAGAAAAAGCCGTTGGCTTCCCCTCAGTCACGCCTCGGCTGGTATATCGTCCTGGCAACCATTCCGGCCGGCATTTTCAGGACTCCTCATCAAAGATCAAGTTGAGCAGGCATTCAACAGCACCCTCGCGGTGGGATTCTTTCTTCTCGTAACGGCTGCACTTCTGACCGTTGGAGAATATTTTGGCAAACGGACCCGCAGCTTAGAGCAGATTACCTGGCTCGATGCCCTGGTAATTGGGCTCTTTCAGGCTATTTCGATCTTTCCAGGCATCTCTCGCTCTGGCTCTACCATCTCCGGTGGCATGCTTAAATCTCTTGACCGACCTTCTGCTGCTCGATTTTCCTTTCTCATGTCCATTCCCATCATGCTGGCTGCCGGTGTTTTAGCGCTCAAAGATCTCACCCAGGTCAGCGGCTTCGCCAGCCAGGTCCCCACCCTGCTGATCGGTTTTATCACCGCCGCCGTAGTGGGTTATTTCGCCATCCGCTGGCTGCTTGGCTACCTTTCCCATCGCTCCCTTTATGTCTTTGCCATCTACTGCCTGATTGTCGGCTCGCTGACCATCCTCCTATCGCTTCTATGATCCGAAGGTATTCCCTGCTTAAACGATCACCACGCTCCAGCGCTCCTCGATGGCAAAGCCATTTCTTGCTTCTGCTGCTCATCCTGCCTGCCTGTGCGCCTCTCCCAACGGCCACCCCGCCTCCCACGCCGCAAATCCTGGTCATCGCCCGCCCACTGGCTCTCCAAGGTTGGGACGAAAGGATCCACACCTGCGCTAAAAATTACCCTCAGCTGGCTGTGTTTGTCATTGACAATTACCCCGGTGCCCAACCCATCCCTGAACCGAAAGTTACCCTCCAGCTTGGTAACCCCTCCCAACCAGCCGACAACACTTATCTCCTCGGACAAGAAGATATTCTCCTTTTAGCCAATACCGCATTCCCAGATGAAGAGCTTTCCTTTTCGGGGCTTCAAGACCTCGTCACCACATCATTAACCATCCCGGCCTCTCCAGAATCTCTTGCCCACCCTGTCCAATTCTGGACATATCCTCCAGGCGACGAAGCGCGCGCTGCCTTTGAGCAAGCTGTTCTCCCCGACGGAACTTCCCCAACTCTAGCTCTCATCGCCCCTGACCCTTCTGCCATGCTCGAGGCTTTGGAGGGTGATCCCGCCGTAATCGGCTACCTTCCCGCTTCTTCCCTCTCGCAAACCAGTGCCGACCAGCAGCGTAAGATCAAAGTCATTAAATTAATAGAAACGCCGGCGGATTTTCTCCGCCAGCCTGTTGTAGCCAGCCTGTCAACCAGCCCTTCCCCGCTCATGAACGCTTATCTGCAATGCTTAAGCGGTTCCGGCTAATTATCGACTACTTCTTCACCTTTAAACACCTTTACCTGGTTCCTACCATTGTTCTTCGCCAGGTACAGCGCCACATCCGCCTGGTTGACCAGTAAGTCAAGGTTTAAGTTGTTCCCCAGGCTTGTGCTCGTTACACCCAGGCTCATCCTCAAGTCCAATGCTTCTCCCACCCCCAAATCCATATCTGCCCGGGCAATCGACAGGCGCAAGCGTTCAGCAACCTGGAAAGCTTCCTCCGATCCTGTGTTCGGCAGTACGATCAAGAATTCCTCTCCACCCCAGCGCCCCACAGAGTCATATTGTCTCAAGTTATTGACGATTGTATCCACTGCCAACCGCAAAGCCAGGTCACCCGCAGCGTGCCCAAACCGGTCATTAATGGATTTAAAATGATCCAGGTCTGCCATCAACAGGCTCAAGCTGGAATTCTCGCGGTGTGCCCGGTCGAGCTCATCTTCAGCAGTCTCAAAGATCGCCCGACGGTTAAGAATTCCCGTCAAGCTGTCCTTTAATGCCAGAACCTTCATTTGGTCCAAGGTTTCCCGCAGTTTCGTCTCCAGGCTGAGAATGCGCTCGCCAATTTGCAGGCGCGCATTCATTTCGTCAGAATCGAAGGGTTTCACCAGGTAATCATCAGCCCCAGAAGTCAAGCCATCCACCAAATCCTGGTGTGCAGTGCGGGCTGTCAATAAAATTATATAAGTGTAATGTGGAAAATTCGCTGCCCTGATTTTTCGGATCAGCTCAGGACCATGCATTTGCGGCATAACCCAATCCGTCAGTACAAGCGGGATGGTCTCTTTTTGTAATAAATCCCAGGCTGTCTGCCCATCCATTGCCTCAATCACATCGTATGAACGTTGTCTGAGGAGAACAGATAATAGCAGACGAAATTCAGGTTCGTCTTCGACGATCAGGGTCTTCATTGAAAAAAAAGTCCGTTCACGGATTTGGTGAATTATATCAGTTTATCTTGTTTGGCAAGTGCCCGTATAGAAACCAATATTCCTCAACCGGAAATCCCTCCGCTTGCTCGGAATCCCAAACAAATGGTCCAGGTTGGATAACATTGCGTAAGATCTTATCCAGCGTTGATAGCAATCCCAGCTCAGCTTCTCCAATTTGGTCTGATTCCTTTATCAGCAGCTGCAGCATCGCCCTTAATTTCACTGCACTCACATACCGGTCAGCATTTTCTTCAGGCTGGGTGCGGTACTCTTCTATAAAATCTCGCCAGGCCGTCAGCCGAGTACTGAAGCTATGCTGGCATTTTCGTTCCCACGCCACCCGCCATCGAATGCGCACCCCTGCGATCTGCCCATCTACCTTTTCAAACCTTTGCCCTCTGTCCCGCAGTTAGCCGGCTCCCCCTCACCATCGTTCTTGCCAGCAGCAGCCCTCCCATCGTCAGTTTCGGCAGCTCCACCCCCTTCTCCGCAGCAGGTACGCCCACCGACCAAAACATCTCGGAGGACAGCAGGTAATCATTCAAAACTTCCACCCCGCCCTCCAGGTAACGCAAGTGATCTTCAATAGTCGCCATCTAACAACTCATTTTCCACAGTTACCGAGTCTCTCTGAAAAATTTGTTATTGATATGATGAATGTCTTTCCTTCTATTGGGCATTCTAAAAACTTTTTCTACACCATCAGCCTAAGCGGTTCCTCCAGATACTTTGCCATCTCCTGCAAAAACTTCGCCGCCTCCACGCCGTCGCTCACCCGGTGGTCGACCGAAAGGGTAGCTTTCATCCGCATCCCTGCCTTCACTTCTCCACCCTCCACCACAGGCACTTCCTTCACTGAGCCAATAGCCAGGATCGCTGCTTCTGGCGGGTTGATGATCGCAATGAAATGCTCCACGTCAAACATGCCCAGGTTGCTTGTTGAAAAGGTCGAGCCCTCAATATCATCCGGCCGCACCTTTCCGTCTTGCACGCGCCCCACCATGCCTTTGATCTCCACCGCGATCTGTCTTAGTGGTTTTCGGTCTGCAGCACGGCAAACTACCGTCAGCAAGCCATTCTCCACCGCAACTGCCACACCCAAATTGATCGCTCCGTGTCGAACAACCTCACTTTTCTTCTCATCGAACTCAGCATTCAGGTTCGGAAAAGTTCTTAAGGTCAGCGCAGCTGCCTTCACGATAAAATCGTTCACCGATATCTTCTCTGCCTCTGGGATATACGCATTGATCTGCTTCCGTAAAGCCATCAGCGCGGCCATGTTATATTCGTGTGTTACGTAGAAATGCGGCACCTGCTGCTTAGACTCAACCATCCGCCTGCCGATCGCCCCCCGCAGCCGGCTGAGCGGGACTACCTGATCTGCGCGCGGCTCACCCAATAACGGCTGGGTAACATCGGCAGGTACACTCACTTCGGTTTTCGGCGCTTCTTCCCGGTAGGTTTCGATATCAGCCTTGATGATCCGCCCATCCGGTCCGCTGCCTCTCACCCTGCGGAGGTCAATCCCGCGCTGCTTTGCCAACTTCCTCGCCAGCGGTGAAACACGCACCCCGTCCGGCATTAAAGCTTCTTCTTCTGTAGGCTGGATGAACACATCGTGCGGAGCTTGGGCAGCCTCGCTGCTGACAACCTCCCGAATCTCTGCTGCTTTGACTGGAAGCTCAGGCTTAGCTGCCGCGAGCTTGGCTGCCGCGGGTTCGGCTAAGGCCGATTCTCCGACTTGTAAGCCCAGCGCTTTCAGATCGACAGCCTCACCTGCTGCCCCAATCACTGCGATGGGCGTATTCACCGGCACAATATCCCCCTCTTTCACCAGGTGGCGCAGCACCACTCCCTCGAATGCGCTTTCTACCTCCACGGTAGCCTTATCAGTCTCGATTTCAGCCAGCACGTTACCCTTAGCGACCTGATTCGCCCTCTGTCACGACCCAGCGCACCAGTGTGCCTTCTGCCATATCGAAGCCCAGCTTGGGCATGGAGACAACTTCAGCCATTACAGCACCTCCTTCACCGCCTTGACGATATCAGCCACCTGCGGCAGCGCCATCTGTTCCAGGTTCCGGTTGTACGGCAAGGGCACTTCCTTCTGAGCCACCCGTTTGACCGGCGCATCGGCGTAATCAAAAGCCTCTTCATAAATGCGAGCCGCCACTTCCGAGCCTACACCAAACGACTGCCAGCCTTCTTCCACTATCACTGCCCGATTCGTCTTCTTGAAAGACTCGATCACTGGTCCCATATCCAGCGGTCGCAAGCTGCGCAGATCCACGATTTCCACTTCAATCCCTTCCTGAGCTAATTGGTCTGCCGCTTTCGTCGAGAGCTCCAGCATCTTGCTGTAAGTGATCAAGGTGGCGTGTTTTCCTGGTCGTTGAATCTTCGAAACCCCGATTGGAGTCGTATAATCGCCTTCCGGAACCTCCCCGCGCACCTGGTAAAGCGTGGCATGCTCGATGAACAGCACCGGGTCGTCAGAGCGGATCGCTGACTTCAGCAGCCCTTTCGCATCTTCTGGCGTTCCAGGCGCTACCACCTTTAATCCCGGAAAATGGGCAAAGATCGCATCCGGTGTCTGCGAATGGGTTGCTCCCAGCTGCCTCCCACCACCGCCAGGTGCTCGCACCACCAGCGGCACTTTGAACTGCCCGCCGAACATATAGTGCAGCTTGGCAGCTTCGTTCACGATGTGATCAAAAGCTGAAAAAGCAAAGTTGATCGTCATCATTTCAGCCACTGGCCTCAGACCCGTCATGGCCGACCCTATCGCCGCCCCCATGATGGCTGCCTCAGCAATTGGGGTATCCCTCACACGTTTCTCGCCAAAGTGATCATAAAACCCCTTGGTCACCGCATAAGTTCCACCCCACACCCCTACTTCCTCGCCCAAGATGAACACCTTCTCGTCGCGTTCCATTTCTTCCCACAGAGCTTGCGAGATTGCCTCGCGCATCGTGATCTTAGCCATGGCTAACCTCCCACCGTCTCATCAACATAAATATTTTCATACAGCGCCTCAGGAGCTGGCTCCGGACTGCTCTCCGCAAATTCCACTGCTTCCTTGATTTCTGCCAACACCTTGCGCTCCAATTCCGCAAGCTCCCCTTCACTGATCTTCTGTTGGAAGACCAGGTGATCACGGTAAATGCCGATCGGGTCTTCCTTCTCCCAGCACTTCACCTCTTCTTGTTCACGATAGCGTTCAGGGTCACCCATCGAGTGCCCGCGGAAGCGGTAAGTGGTAATTTCCATGAAATAAGGTCCGCCTCCCCCGCGCACTTGTTCCAACACCCGTTCTGCTGCCTGGTGCACTTCCATCACATCCATCCCGTTCACGAGCTCGTTCGGGATATTGTACCCATCCGCCTTGCGCCTGATCTCGCTCACCGCCGAAGCGCGCTCTACCGAGGTGCCCATACCGTACTGGTTGTTCTCGCATACCCACACCACCGGCAGCTTCCAAACTTTTGAAAGGTTCACCGCCTCGTGGAAATAGCCAATATTCGTCGCCCCATCCCCAAACATGCAAACCGTCACGCCATCTGTGCCGGCATATTGATCCCCCAAGGCTAAGCCCGCCGCAATCGGCAGGTGCGCCCCAACCACCGCGTGCCCACCCCAAAAATTCTTCTCTACATCCGCCATGTGCATCGATCCCCCTTTGCCCTTCGACATGCCGGTTGCCTTGCCCAGCAGCTCAGCCATCACCAGCTTCGCTGGGATCCCCACGTTAATCGCCACCCCGTGGTCGCGGTATGCCGTGATGATGCGGTCCTGCGGTTTTCTCGCCGAGATCAATCCAGTGCTCACTGCTTCCTGACCGATATATAAATGCAAGAATCCCCCGATCTTCCCCTGCTGGTAAAGCTGAGCCGCCTCCTCTTCCAACCTGCGAATCAGCACCATCTGGTAATAGATGCTCAGGTACTGCTCTTTATTCATCTCTTTAGCCTCCTAAGGAAATCAATGCGCGCTGTGATATAAGCCCGCTTACTCTCACATAAGAATTATACCAAAATAATCTTTCCCATATCCTCTCCATGCCGGTTGGATTCTGACATTTCGAAGGACTGCATTTGACTGCTGAATAAGCAATGGTTTCATCGTAAATCCCAACGAGATACCTGCCCATTAATTGTAGATTATACTTATCAAGAAAAGAAAGGCTCTTTGGGATCTCCCGTGAAAGTGTCCGTATTTGGGGTGTATGCGTGCGTACGCACGCATACACCCCAAATACGGGCTTCCCCACGGTAATTTCCAATGAACCAAACGAAATCTGTGAAACCCATGATCAATATCAAGTTTAAATAAGGACTTCAGTATGGACTTTACCAAAAAAGACCTCTTCGATTGGTGCCACATCCCTGTCAGCGAGCTGATCTCTCACCCTTCTCTCAAAATCCCCTTCCGCCTATGCCAGGATTCCCAGGAGATGGGGACCTTGATGGCCCGCGAGCTCCTGGATGAAATTCTCTACCATAACAACCGCAATGAGCCCACCGCTGCCATTATCCCCTGCGGTCCCACCTGCTGGTACCAACCCTTCACCGATTTCGTCAACCAGGAGCATGTCAACCTGCGAAACCTGCTCGTCTTCCACATGGATGAGACCCTTGATTGGCAAGGCCGTGAGCTCCCCTACAACCATCCCCTCAATTTCCGTGGCTACATGGAGCGCCACTTCTACGACCCAGTCGCCCCCGATTTATCAGTCCCCCTCGAGAACCGCCTGTGGCTCACCCCACGCACGCTCGATTCGATCGTAGAGCGCATTGCCCACACCCCCATCGACATCACCTACGGCGGTTTAGGTCAAGATGGTCATATCGCTTACAATCAAGCCCGCCGCCATCCTTACAGCCAGATTAGCCTGGATGAGCTCCGCCAATCCTCCGCCCGCATCCAGGAGAACAACATTGACACCCTCATCGCTCTGGCCCAGCGCAACTTCGGCGGGGCTTACCAGTTCGTTCCTCCCATGTCCGTCACTCTCGGCGTCAAAGAATGCCTCTCCGCCCGTAAAGTACGCCTCTTCACCGATACCGGCGCCTGGAAGCAAACCGCCCTGCGCGTCGCTCTCTTCGGTCCCCTCACCGTCGAATATCCCATTACCCTGCTCCAGGAGCACCCCGACGCCCTCATCACCGCCACCCTCGCCACCGCCACCCATCCCATCAGCGAGCACCCTGATTGGGACCTCGGCATTTAAGGTAAAGGGTACTCTTTTATATTATAAAGCTCTGCGTTTTCTGCATCTCCGCGTCTTTATTTTCTCCCACTTTTCACCTTTGTAATCCCCAAGAAAAATGCAAGGTTTTCCTATGCAGAACTACCTTCCCTGATATAATTTGGTTAATGTTATCGTTCACGGAATAAGCAGCCCGCTTGTATGCCAAACCGCTATCTCAGTATTCACGGCCATTTCTACCAACCTCCACGCGAAGATCCCTTTACGGGTCTGATCCCCGCCGAAACAGGCGCTGAGCCTTTCTCCAATTGGAATGAAAAAATCCACGCGGAATGCTACCGCCCCAACGCCGAAAAAGGCAATTTCGGACGCATCAGCTTTAATATTGGCCCAACCCTGCTCGAATGGATGCAGGGGTACGATCCTGCAACCGCTCAGTTGATTGTCAAACAAGACCAGGCTGTGTTGCAGAAGTTTGGCGTGGGCAATGCCATGGCGCAGGCTTATAACCATACCATCTTGCCGTTAGCTACGCGGGCTGACAAGGTCACCCAGCTCTATTGGGGCATAACAGAATTTGAAACCCGCTTCGGTCACAAGCCCCTGGGGATGTGGCTGCCGGAGACGGCTGTGGACTTGGAGACTTTAACCGTCCTTTCTGAGCTGGGCATCCAATACACCATCCTGGCTCCCTGGCAGGCTGATTCATCCCAAATTGACCCAACCGAAGCCTACCGGGTGGACCTCCCGAATCAAAAGAGCCTGTCTATCTTCTTCTACCACCAAGGCTTGAGCACCGGGGTCAGCTTTGAGCCTACACTGACGAACAATGCTGATCTATTCGCCAAAGAGGTATTAGCGAGCTACCTTCCCGCCAAAACCAACCGAGGTGATCCACAGTTCTTGATCATCGCATCTGATGGCGAGCTGTACGGGCACCATCAAAAATTCAGAGACCATTTTCTCGCCCACCTGGCAAATGGTGCCAGCTCCCACCAGGGTGTCGAGGTCATCTTCCCATCTCTGTGGCTCAAAGATCATCCTCCCCGCCAGGCGATTAAGATCAGGGAGAACACCTCCTGGTCCTGTTTGCATGGGGTGGTGCGTTGGATGGGACAGTGTGACTGCACTCCTGGGGATGGTCGCTGGAAAATTTATTTCCGCCAGGGCCTCAATCGCCTGGCGGCTGAGTTAGACTTGATCTACGCCGACCTGGTTTGGCCTTTAGGACTCGATCCCTGGAAGCTGCGCAATGCATACATTGAAGTCATCTTGAAAAAGACGTCCCCAGAAGCCCTGGTGAACCGCTCATTTTTCAAGTCCTTGACCCAGGCTCAGGTCCGCCAGATCGTGCTCCTGCTGCATGCCCAGCATGAACGCCAGCAGATGTACGCTTCCTGCGGTTGGTTCCATGAAGATTTTGCCCGCATCGAGCCGAAGAACAACCTGGCTCATGCAGCCCGGGCGATCTGGTTAGTGCGCCAGGCGACCGGCATTGACCTCTCTTCACAGCTTTCCAATGATATGCGCCTGGTCGTCAGCCATCGCACAGGCTTGCGCGGGGATGGCTTGCTTCAGCGCCTGTTTGAGAAAGCTGAAGAGATGGGCGCAGCGGTCAACCTTTCTTAACCGCTTCCAAGAGCCTCTCAACCTGGTAGTTTGAGTCTTTTTCAGCCTCTAGCAGCTTCTGAACCACCTCGAAACAAGCCTGGATCGCTCGGACAAGTCGTTCTTCTTCTTCGGGCGATTTTTCATGTTCCACGGGCGCCTGAGCCAGGATATCCAGGACCGCTCCCACGAAGAACCACCATACCAACGCCTCAAAAGACTCTTTGTTGTAATACAGGATCCCCTGGTAGCGGTTGATACCCACCCAACGCTGGACTTCGCTGTCCTTTAGGGAGGTCTGGAGGAGGGCGTAAGGTTCAAGCGGTGCGCCTTTCTCAACCGCAGGCTTCCACCAGCCCTGGTGAGCTGTCAAGATCTTCACCAGGCTCACATTGCTCCAAGCCCCGTCTTCGTCCAGGCCAAGGTCCATCAGCGCTCTGGCGATGATCTTCCCAAGCAGCCATTCATCAATCCAGCTCCGGCTGACTTCAGCGGGCTGTTCAACTCCTGCGACGTAACCAATCTCATGCGTGAAAAGGTAGCTCAACAGCGGTCCCCATACGTTCAGGCTGCCTTCTTCCAGCCCTTTTATACCAAGTGCTGGTTCTTTCTTCTCTCGGACTGTTTTGAGATTCAAAAAGCGCAAGATGGGGCGATATTCTGGCTCTGCCAGCTTGGGTACCAGGTTGTCTACCACGGGCAGATACAATGCCGCAGTCAGTTTATGCAGTCCCTCATAAGCAATTGAAACATCGTCAACGTGCGATCCCACCAGGCGCTTGATCGCCGCCATCAGGGGCAGCAGCTTCGCCTCTGTTTCTTCCAGAGCAGCCTGGGTGTCAGTCACTTCAACGGGCTGCCGGGTAACCCGGTTGGTCACGATCCACTTGAACATGCCGGCATTCACCAGCTCGCGGAAGGCGGTATGGATCGGCTGCAGGAAGATCTCTTTCATCGCTTCCTCGATGTTCGGCACCCCACCCCCATTGAGATAAGCGGCCAGGTTGGCATACTGGTGGTATTCATTATCATGAACCTGCCTGAAATCCAGGAAGACTTTATTCTTGTAAGCCTCTAACTCACTATAGATACCCTTTTCGTAAATCTCCCGGTTGTTGCGGATATATTCCAAACCGCTTGGATACTCACGGAAAATAGAGAAGACATTTTCATCGTTAACCAATGCCAGACCTTCTCCCAGCGTTTTTTGCACCAGCATGCGCTCTCCACTTTCGGTCTTGACCGAATAGGCTGCCGAAGTGTGGATCCAACCGCGTGCGGTCTGGTAGCGATTATGGTAGAGCACCAAAGAGCGCTCTTCACCGCTCCGGTTGGAATAAGCATATACATCTTCATTAACATAGCCTTCGGGAGCATAGAAATCATAAAGCAGGAAGTTTTCTACCTCTGCAAAGACCCTCCTTCTGCGCAGCAGCGGGAAAATCTCCCGCTCATGCCGCTCAACCAATCCCCCATCCACGGGCTCATCCCAATAGGCTTTGCGGTATTCCATACCATATTTTTCTGTAAAACCCTCGATCTGCCCATGCCCAAACATCGGCAGGCCTGGCAGTGTGGCCATCATCGTACAGATGCCGAAGTACTTATCTCCTTTGCCGAACTGGTCGACAGACGTGCGCTCATCAGGGTTGTTCATAAAATTCACATACCGCTTGAGGATCTCAGTATCAAACTCGATGGTATTTTTAATGACCAGGCGGTATTCGGCGTTCTTTTCATCGCGCAGCATGTTCATGAAAGCGCTGTTGTAGACCCGGTGCATGCCAAGCGTGCGGACAAAGTACCCCTCCATGAGCCAAAATGCTTCTGCCAGCAAAAGGGTATCGGGCACTTCCTGGGCTACCCGGTCGACCACCTCTCGCCAGAATTCCACCGGGATGGCAGCATCAAACTGCTCTTTGGTCATGCCGTGTTCCGCCCGGCTGGCAATATCGCCACCACTGCCCGGCTCGGGGAACCACAGGCGCTGGTAATGCTTCTTCGCCAGGGTCATGGCTGCATCGAAGCGGATGATGGGAAATTTCCGCGCCACATGCAGGATCGTCTGGATGATCGCCTCTCGCACCTGGGGCATCAGCAAGTTGAGCTGGGCGGTATCATTCCAGGGCATGGAGGTACCGTCGTTGCCGTGGTAAATGTAACGCACATCGCCAGTATCCTTGTCCCAGCGCTTGAAGGTCACCGCTGCATCGGAATTATTGAAATAATGATCCTCAATGTAAATCCCGATCCTTCCATTCCAGGATAGATCAGGGCCGTTGAAGCTGTAAGACGGGAAGGGAGGATAATCCAGGGAGATGAACCAATCAGGATGTTCCATCACCCAGCGTGAATCGATCCCCATATGGTTGGGAACCATGTCTGAAGACAGCCGGATGCCTCTTTTCCAGGCGCGTTCGCGTAAATCCTGGTAGGCTTCGTCTCCTCCCAGGTCATTGGCAATCTGGTAGTCGAACAGGGAATATGCCGAAGCCACCGCTTCAGGGTTACCGCGCAGCTGCTTGATCTGCCGCGAAGCCTGGCTGCGTTCCCATAACCCGATCAGCCATAAACCCGTGAACCCACCCTTTGCCAGCCGGTCAAGCTCCTCGTCTGGCACCTGGTCCAGCCGGTAGATGTTCTGCTGGAACTTCTTGGATAGTTGGTCGAGCCAGACATAGGTGTTCTTGGCGATCAGCACCAGGTGAGGCATCCAATCCTTGTCTTGGCTGAAGGCTTCAACCTCCTGTGCCAAACCTCCGAATTCCATCACACGCGCCGGTCCCTGTCCGCCCACCCCAAAAATCGGCTTTTCTTCCTCGCGGATCAGATCCAGGCTGCTGAGCAGCAGGTATAAATATTTTCCCAGCAGGTGTCCCCAGCGCAAGCGGATGTATTCGAGCTGTCCGAAGAGCGAGTGCGGCACAGCGATCGCTGGGCTGCGCAGCATGTCCACCAGGTTTTGCTCCTCTGGTCCAAATGTGGGCTGCGTATCAAAAAAGGCATGTAGTAGAATCGGTATTTGGTTGTATGCCGTGGTTTTCCTGAGCTGGCTGTCGTCAAACAATTCCAGGTAGGGTGAGCAAGCTGGATTCTCGTTAGCCAGCCACAGCATCAGCATTTCATCCAGGGCAGCCTGCCGGTTTGAAATCCCATCTCTCTCCGCAGCCAGGTATTCCTGAGCGGTCAGCTCACGTTTATAAACTGCCAGGGGAGGGAATTCCTGCGTAAATGCCAATAGAGCAGCCTCCACCGCATCTTCTCCCAACATCCCGGTAAGCCAATCCAGTGCTTCTTCCATCACAGAAGCCTTACGCTGCTTTTGGTACATGCCGACTACCAGGTGCATGATTTCATCGATCAGACCCAGGGCATTAATCTGGCCTGCCTTGACGGCTTGTTCAGGGAAGCTGACCAGGTTTTTACGGGCATTCATTTTTTGCACGAAAACCCTGACCGCATGAAAATTAGCGAAGACCACATTCCCATTCAAAGCATATAAGCTCTCATCGAACTGGTATAGGTCGCGCGCCTGGCGGGAGATGTGGAATTCACGTGAAGGAGTGTAATGGGACATAATTTCCTGTCTTTCTTAGAATTTTTTGAGCAAAGACAAACTTATATAGTGGTTTCAGTCAAACTCATATGCACAAAAGTTTTCACAATCGCCGGATCGAACTGCGTACCCGCTTGCTTGGCCAGGTAAGCGGTGATCCGTTCTACCGGCCATTCTTGCCGGTACGGCCGGTTTGAGTGCAGCGCGTCCCACACATCAACAACCGAAAAGATGCGCGCGGCCTGGGGAATCTGCAATGCTTTCAAACCGCGCGGATAGCCTGTCCCATCCCAACGTTCATGGTGGCAGTAAGGAATGTCAAGGCAGGGCTTGAGAAATTCGATCTTCGAGAGCATCTCATAGGCGAAAACAGGATGCTTCTTCATAATTTCATATTCACTGTCAGTCAATGGCCCGGGTTTGAGCAGGATCTGGTCTGGGATGCCCATCTTGCCGATATCATGCAGCAGGCTGCCCCTGCGAATCTGGTTCAGCCTCTCGCCTGAGATCCCCATTGCCTCTGCAAGCCGGATTGTCAGGTTGGTCACCCGGCGTGTATGTCCTTCGGTCACCTGGTCGCGCAGCTCCAGCGCTTTCGCCCAGCCCTCCAGGGTCGTATCGTAAGCGATCTCGAGGGCATTCTTCGATAATTGCAAATCTTTGAACAACCCGGCATTCTCAATGGCGATGGCTGCACTGGAGGAGACCGCATTTAACAGGTCAAGATCATCGGTATTGAAAACGCCCGATGCCAGTCGATTATCCACATAGATAATCCCAACGAGCTTTTCCTTTGATTTGAGCGGAACGCACAAAATCGAGCGCAATCCCTTCGTCACGATGCTGAGCTGCTGGGAAAAGCGGTCATCTTTTTGGGCATCTACCGTTAGCACAGGATTCCCTTCATTTTTAACTCGTTCAACAATGCTGCGCGAGATCTGGAAATCGGGCTCTTCGATGGTGTGTTGATCGATCCCTCGCGCGGCCCGAAACTTCAGGTTATCGCTCCCATCCAAGAGCATCACAAAGCCACGTTCCGCTTTCAGGAGAATAATGACCTCATCAATCACCTCACTCAGCACCTCGTCCAGGTCGAGGGAAGAGTTGAAGGTTTGTGACAACCGGTAAACCAGGTCAAGGCGGTCACGCGAAGGTTGGGAGCTGGTCAAAACAGAAATGGAGGATGGCATAGAATATGCTTAATTATACACGCACTAAGGTGCAACGCACTTCGTTTTTAACAAATGATAGGCCACTGCTGCAGCGAAGGTGGTTGCATCTGCTATGCCAGGATGGTAAAATTCTTTTATGCCATTCACAACCCTTCTCTCCACGCATGATCTTGGAAACCACCTGGCCGAGCCCAATTGGGTCGTTCTCGACTGCCGCTTTTATCTTGCCGACTCGCAGCAAGGAGAGCGCGAATACCTCGAAACCCACATCCCTGGGGCTGTGTATGTTTCCTTAGATAGGGATTTATCGGGTCCAGTGATTGTTGGGAAAACCGGACGCCACCCCCTGCCTACCGTCGAAAATACAGTGGAGACTTTTTCCCGCCTGGGAATCGACGAGGGCGTTCAGGTTGTGGCATATGATAATGCCGGTGGAGCCATAGCCGCTGCCCGCCTGTGGTGGATGCTGCGCTGGTTGGGTCACATAAAGGCAGCGGTGTTGAATGGTGGTTGGGGTTTGTGGGAGAAAGAAGGCCGCCTGGTCCGTTCTGGAGCAGAGTCAAACCCAAGAGGCGCTTTCAATCCCAAGCCCCGGCCGGATCTCCAAGTCAGTGCAGCGCAGGTGGCTGGCCTCTCCCACAATCCTAATTTCCGATTATTTGACAGCCGTTCTGCCGACCGCTACCGGGGTGAAAACGAGACCATCGATCCCATCGCCGGGCATATTCCGGGCGCCATCTCGGCCCCTTATGCTGACAATCTACAATCGGATGGGCGCTTCCGGCCCAAAGACAGCCTGCGTAAAAGGTTCAAGGAGCTGGCGGGTGATACCCCTGCTGAAACCTGCGTTTTTTACTGCGGCTCAGGCGTCACCGCGGCACACAACATCCTCTGCATGGCACATGCCGGTTTGGGAGAAGCTCACCTCTACCCCGGCTCATGGAGCGAGTGGATCAGCGACCCCTCCAGGCCTGTAGAAAAATAAACTGCCTCACATCCCCTGATAGCGAGAGTCGTCCAGCTCTTTTTGCAGCTTCTCTTCCGCGCTCATCCCCTGCACTTGCGGCGCACTTTCCGCCGCCAGAGCCCGCTCAGCTTCTTCTGCCAGTCTCAGCTCTGTTGGGCTTCGGCGAGCCATCACGCCCACCTTTCCGCAGTGCGGGCAGACCACCAGCTTTCCAAATACCATATTCGGAGCAAAGAAATTTACAGCGAAAGGCCTTCCACACCTTGAGCAGATCGTTCCACCCGCCGCACCGTAGCTGCGCGAGGCGCCCAGGGGGATAGAACCTCTCTTTTTCCGCCCCAGCACCACCGGCCCGATGATTGAGATCAGGCTGATGCCCAACGTCAAGATGAGAATTGGTCCAACAATCTCCATCGCCGAACCCCAACCTTCATCCGCACTGACGAAATTCTTCTCATACTCCGCTGAGCGGATCTCTTTCCCTGCTGCGGTTATCCCTACTGCGCTCAGGGTATGAAGGCCCTGTGCATAACTGTCTGTATTAAACTGGACCTTGAAAGGCGCCTCGGCATCTTCGCCTATCACGGTATCATCGACATAAAAGATCACCTTCACCAGGTCTTCTGGTCCCGTAACTTTCATGCTGAAGGTCCCCTGGATGTCTTTACCATTAAATCCGGCATATCCAAAATCCCGGCTTAAACTGAGGACCAGCTCATCTGCTGTCTGCGCCAGGGCCGGGAATGCCCAAACCAACGCCAGGGCAATCAGGATCGTTATCCAGGATAGTTTACGAATTGTTGGCACGGCAATGTTTCCTTTCAAAAAGAGCTTTTAAATAATGGATCAATGAGCCTTGTTCTTCCTGCTTAGCGAGAGAATCTATCACTTCCAGCGGGTGAGGATCGTCTCTCTTTGGAAGAGCCTCACTGCCAGGTACACGACCACCCCATCGATGAGTATCAGAACCAAAGAAAACAGAAGGACCAGCTGGCTGTTCAGGAAGAATAAGCCCGAGATCTGCCCGAGGAAGATCGCCAGGAGCGGCACGATCACCACTGCCGAGAGCTGCTCCGCCACGCGCGGATCGTTGACCCGCGAAGACACCATGATGCTGAAGTTCACCGAAAGCACCGCCATCAAAGGTCCTGCCACAAAGACCGCCAGCAGCCACATCGGATCGAAAAGCGCCTTCATCACCGCCGCATCATGCACGATGATCCACGCCCCAATGGCGTACACCCCGAATCCCAGCCAGGTGGCCAGTACAGCCGGGATCATCGCCGCCAGGTTCTTGCCAGTTAGCAGCTCAGCCGTGGTGATCGGCGTCGCTAACAGGGGTTCCAGGCTGCGGGTGGTCTTCTCGCCGACGATCGAATAGGCCGCAATGTTCACCGGGATGATCAGCGGCATCATCATGAACAGGATCATCATCTGGCTCGACATATACACCTGGAAGCACTGTCCGCCAGTCAGGCTCAGGAGAACATAATTTTGCGAATTGCGCTGGCAAATCAGCATTCGGCTTCGCTCAAGCCCGCATCGCGGGTGGCAAACAAGAAGATCAAGGGCAGGGCCGTGAAGAGCAGCGGCATGAAGATCACGCTGAACACAACCATGCGGTTCTTGAAGACCTCCGCCCATTCTTTTCGCAGGATGGTTTTTACTTTTTGCATGGTTCCCTCAGGCATTCTTCACAAGCTGCAAGTACACATCTTCCAGGGAATGGCGCAGCTCGCCTACAAACTGGATCTCCGCCCCCTGCCCCACCAGCAGCCGGATGATCTCCGGGTTATGCTCTTCAGGATCGTCCAGCGTCACCAGGATCTTGTTTTCGACCATCTTCGCTTCCCGCACGAAAGGCAGGCTGCGCAGGCTGGCAGCCAGATCATCGTTAGCGATTTTCAAGTGGAAGACCACCTTGCGCCCGAATAACTGGTTGCGCAGGCTTTCCGGGGTGTCCACCACCAGCAGATGCGTCTTAAACACCCCAATCCGGTCGCACAGGCGGTCTGCCTCGTCCAGGTTGTGGGTGCACAGGAAGATCGTGCGCCCTTCTTTGCGCAGCTCTTCGATAAAATCGCGCACCAGCCGCGCTGACTTCGGGGTCCAGGCCGGCGGTCGGTTCATCCAGGAAGAGCAGGCGCGGCTCGTGCAGCAGCGCCCGCGCAATCGCCAGCTTCTGCTTCATCCCTTTCGAGAAGGTGCCCGCCTCATCCTGCCGCCGCTCCCATAATCCCAACATGCGCAGGTATTTCTCCACCTGCCCCTTGGGGTCCTTGACCTCGTACAGGTTGGCAAAGATCATCAGGTTGAATTCGGCGCTCAGGTTGTCGTACATCCCGGGCGATTCGGTAAGGATGCCAACGCTGCGGCGGATCTCGGTATCCTGCTTCCCTACCTGGAAGCCGTTTACGAGCGCTGTCCCGCTCGTCGGACCGATCAGAGCCGTCAGCAGGCGCACGGTGGTGGTCTTGCCTGCCCCGTTCGGTCCCAGGAAGCCAAAGACTTCCCCCTCTGGGATCTGGATGGTCAGGCGATCCACCGCCAGCGTGGAGGTGAATTGTTTGGTGAGGTTCTCTGTCTTGATCATCGTCCGTTATTGTACCGCGAGTTCTCCAGGTTTTCCGAGGTTTCCGGGGCTTCACCCAGGCTTACCGGGGAAAGCGGCTCCGGCAGAGGCGGCAGCTCAAGCACTTCTGGGAGTGGCTCAGGGGTATAGAGCCAACGCAGGATCGCATAATCCAAGATCAGCGTCAGGCCGAGCAATCCTTCCACCGCATACACCCCCCAGGCATAGGGTTTTAGCATAGACCAGGCAATCCCCGGGATGAGCGTGTCCACCAGCGTGTGCAGCAAGATCGCCAGCCACAACCAGCGGATCTGCTTGCGCAGAAAGACCTGCAGCACGATGACGCTGCAGGTAATATGAAAGGGTATGGTCAAAGCACGTTCCGCCGCACCCATGAACGACAACCCCAGCGGTGTCGACCAGTAGGCGCTCACCTGCTCCTGCGCCAGGGCCAATTGATCTGCCGGCACGATTGTCGCCAGGTCACGCCCGCTCAGCGCCAGCATGTAGGCAAAGTTGTAGAGCACGATGCCGCCCAAGAGGATCGCCTCCATCCCGCCATGCCCTGCCCCAAGCAGGGTTCCCTTGCCAAAAGTACGGGCATCCTTCGCCCACCAGCGGTAAGTGACATAACGGGCACACTCCTCCCACACCCCCGCGCTCAGGCCTCCCAGGAGGGCAAAGAAAGGCACCTGCCAGACCTGCGGAGGCATGGGCAGCGTCCCATTCTGGAACAGCCCGAAGAACCAGACGTTGAAAGGGATATGCCCCACCTGCGAAAGGATGAAGGTGATCCCCCCGATCCAGAACAGCCCCCAGCCGAGCTTGAACCGCCGCGTGAGGTAGGCTCCAATCAGCAGCGGGATGGCGATCATGAGCAAACCGTTCAGCGGCAGGGTGATGAAAGTAAGCGACATATTATGCTGAGACTTTTTCGCCCTCCGCCTTCTCGATCAGTGCGCGGCGGATCTTGCGGTAGGTGATAATCGGCCCGTCGCCCGGGATCAATTTCTCGCCTATGTTCAGGTCGGAACGCTTTGGCTGCTGGGTGATGACCACGCGCCGGTCTTGCCGCTCGATATATTTGTTGCTCAGGCTGCCAAAGAAGCCGACGATATCCTTGATTACGGGAGTGCGCGTCTTGTGATAGAAGCGCAAGTACATCAGGGTATTCTCATCATCGATGGGCGCAAAGGCGATCATCACGCGCACATCATCGCTAATCCAGTTATGCCAGACATTGGGGAAGCGGAACTGCAGAGACGGGCGGCGGTCCGGTTCGGTTAACTGGGAAGCTTTGAGGGGCGTCTGACCGTTATCCATTTCGTTGAAGACCCAGATATCCAACAGATTATCACCCGGGTAGCGGACCTCAGCCTTGCACAGCGGTCCATTCACCACAGTTTTGTTGCCGCGCCCGATGGTGTTGTAATGGATGAAGGGGACATGAACCGAATCCAACTGGTTTTCGATCGCGCGCGAGTAATGGGTCGCCCAGTGATCGCGCAGGCTGCCGTATACCATGTCATCACCGATGCTCTCGAAGAAGGGCAGTTCCGGGTAGGACGCACGCGGCTCGCCCCACCACAGGTAGATAAAACCATGCGCCTCGCGGGTGGGATAGGTGCGCACCTTGATGGCCTTGGGCGATTCGGCATTCCGGCCGTTGGCGGGGACCAGGGTGCAGGCACCGCTGGTGTCAAACTCGAATCCGTGGAAGGGGCACTGGATGCAATCCCCTTTTAGCACGCCGACGCTGAGCTGCACACCGCGATGGGGACATTTATCAGACATGATGGTGACCGCGCCTCGGGTATCACGCCACGCCACCATCTTTTCACCCATACGCGTGACGCCGATGGGTTTCCCTTTTCTCACTTCGTCCGACTCCAAAATTGCATACCATTGATTGGCGATCATGCTTGCTCCTTGTGAATATATTCACAGATTATTATAGTCGTAATCCTAAAAAGGGCCACCTCTCCGCCCGAGGCGAGCTAATTGTAATCCCTTTATGATATAGCAGTTACCATGGATTTGTCCGTATTTTGGGGTGTGGCGTGCGTACGCACGCCACACCCCAAAATTCAGGGGTCCACCACGGCATGTCATAAAGACCCATATTACGGCCTTATTTCGTGAGCAAGGGGATTCAGGGGACAGGGGTTGGGGGGTTAGGGGTACCGACTGGGGAAACGCTGCTTTACCAGCTTTGGAACGATCACATATTGTCAAAGTATCTATATAATTAGGATATTTATAGTATAATATATCCCATTATTTTACAGGATCATGCAATGTAATTAGCCTGAGATAAAAAAACTGCTCTCTCTAAATGCGACACGTAAAATGATCCGACAAACATTCGGGATAAATGACAGATGAAGAAAATCGTCCTTGTAACAATCTTTTCGATCTTGTTCGCGGCATGCGGAAATGACCAACCCACTATCACCGATAATGGCAAACCCGGGCAGATCAAAGTCGTGGTATTTCAGGATACCAACGGCAATGGGACGCAGGACTCGGATGAAAAAGGTTTCTCTGAACGGGTGCTCCTCTCCCAGAAAGATACCTGCCCCCCCGCAGACCAAGAATTACACCGAGGCTGTTACGAATGAGAACGGAGAAATGTTATTCACCGATCTCAATCCAGGTAAATACTGCGTCGCATATTACGGCGGGCGGGCTGTAACCTCCAAGATTGCTGTTACGGTAAATTTGAGCAGCGAGCAGCAAGCCGAAGTATTTTACGGCGTCCTTCCGTAAGGAAAAGCAGAGTAAAAGGGGGAACGGGCTAGGGGTCAGGGGACCGGTCGGGCGCATCAAAGAGGCAAAACTGCATAAAATCGGGCGGAAAGCCCCGCATCGATAAAAAGCATTTCCAATCTGTATAGAACAACTTCATAACCAAACGACCATTCGGCCGCACTGGAAGCGTGTATAATCATCATGGGGGAGTTTATAAAAATCCGGCAACTTGGATTATAAGGAGAATACACATGGCAAACATGATGCTGACAATGGGCAAAGCGTTGCTGAAACACAAGCTGCACGTGGGCACGCTGACGGGCATGGAGCGGTTCATGGTTGCGGCTGTCACCCTGGCCGACCGCCCCTCCACTTTCCTGGCAGCCACCAATGTCGAACCTGACCTGATCGATCCCAAGTTCGACTATGTGCTCCTGTCGAAGAGTGTGGAGGCGAACCTGGAGTTGTTTGGGCTCGTCCGTCAGAGGGTACATGCAGATATCGTGGCGGTACCGATTTGGATGGGGCTGATGCACCTGGGACCCGCTGACCTCGGCACGGTGTTCAAGGTAGAACCAAGGCGCGTGCCCTACTCGGTGGACTATCCGATCAAGAAGCAGGAGGATATCGCCAACATCAAGATCCCGCAGCAAGCGACCGGGTACTTGAAAATGTACTTTGACATCAACAAGGAGGTGCAGCGCCGCTACCCCGATTCGCTCGTGATGGTGATGATGGATGGCCCGTGGGACCTGGCCATGCTGCTGCGCGGCGACCGGGAGCTGCCCAAAGATCTGCGTATCTACAAGGATTACACGGAGGCCAAGGACCAGGCCACACGTGACAAGATCAGGCGCTTCGGGAACCCGGACATTTATCCGGCCATCATGGAGCTGACCACGCAGCTGGCCATCCGGCAGTTCCAGCTGGCGGTAGAGAGCGGTCAGTCTCTGATGGGCTCCAGCCTAATCGACCAGTACGCATCCAAGCCGATCATGAGCCGCGAGGACTATTTCAAGTACGTGCACCCCTACCGCATCCGGGTGTGGGAGGCCCTGGACAAGAAGGTAAACCCGGGCTATATCGTGCCTTCGCCCCAGGAGACCGAGCAGAACCTGCAGGATCCCGTGCTTGGCAAGGGCTTGGCCGGGGTCAGCGGCTACATCTTCCCGCAAACCCCGGAGGGCCTCACCCTACCGGAGTATGATCGACCGATGCTGGAGCTGGCCAAAAAATACAAGCAGAGCTACGGCTACTTTATTCATGGCAAATACCTGCGCGATGCCAGCGAGAGCCAGCTGGATGCCACCGTGCAGCGCATCTGCAAGATGGCAACCGAGGTCAGGGCCAACCTGATGGTCACGATCTCTTCAGTGCCGCCAGGGGCCAGCGTAGAAAAGGCCAACTATGTCTTCCAACTCGTTGAAAAGTACGGGAGGTATTAGGATGAACACGACAATCGCCAAGGCCGTCGAAGAAGGCAACCTGTACGATATCGAGGTTATGGTCAGCGATGCCCTGGAGGCCGGTGAAAGCCCGAAAGAGCTGTTGGAGGCGCTGATGGCCGGCCTCAAAGCCTGCGGGGACCGTTTTGAGGCGGGCGAGTATTTTCTGCCAGAGCTAATGGGAGCCGGAGATACATTCAAGGCAGGTATGCTCATCCTGGCACCGAAGCTGTCGGCGGGGGACCGGGTTTCGCAGGGCAAGGTGGTGCTGGGCACGGTGCACGGTGACGTGCACGATATCGGCAAGAACCTGGTGGGGTTTATGCTGTCCAGCTCTGGCTTCACGGTGATCGACATCGGCAATGACGTGCCCACGGAGGGATTCGTACAGGCTGTGCGCGATCACCAGCCGCAGGTGCTGGGCATGTCGGCCCTGCTGACGACCACCATGCTGGGCATGGAGGATGTGATCAAGGAGCTTAAGGAGCAGGGGCTGAGGGACAAGGTGAAGGTGATCATCGGCGGCGGACCCGTGTCCAAGAAGTATGCGCAGGACATTGAGGCGGACGCATATGGGAACGACGCCGCCCAGGCAGTCAGGCTGGTCCGCTCACTGCTTTAGCGGGTACGCTGAAACCACAGAATGCCAGGCGGGGGAATCCTGGCGGGGAAACCCCGCCCCTACGGATTTATTTTCCAATCGGCAGGGAGACCCGGGCAGGGAGATCCTGCCCCTAGGCGTGTAATTTCCAGTCGGCGTAGAACAGCCCCGCCACGAGCCAGATCGGCAAAACAAAGAGCAGCAGGTTCGAAAGCGCGTAAATATCCCTCACGAAGAAAATCACGAAGACCACCCCTGCCGCCAAAAAAGCCCAGAACCCCACCGCCGGGCGCTTCCAGGCAAAGAAGAGCAGCAAAAGCATGGCGAAGGATGGGATATTGTGCATCAAGAAGCCGCCCAATAACTGCAACGTGGTGGCCTCCATCTCGAACACATCCAACGAAAAAAGGCTCATGAAGAAAATGATCATGATCGCCGCCACACGCGGTGCCCAGTGAATAACTTTACCCAGCCCTTCACTCACCTGCCCAGCCAGGGCATGCTCCCGCCAGGCGCGCACCAGCACATAGATCGCCCCGAAAATGAGCACCAGCGGGATCGATAGGATCAGGGCATTCAACAGCGCCATCCACCACGGCATGCCCTCACCATTCGACGATGTGCTAAAATAAAAGAATCCCGCCATCGAAAGCGCATACAGGACCGCCAGGACGATCAACAAGTTCCGGTTGAAGTGCGACTTCTGAGCTTCCATAACTAACCCCTCCTTTCGGATTACCAAGGCCTGCGCAGGTATCTGATGACCATCCTCATTATAACCCCGCTTTGAGATTATCAATCATCTCCTGTTAGCCGCGCCGAATGAAGTGAAGCACCCCTTTGACAAGAAATGAACCCAGGTGTATGGATCGAAATTCTTAATGGAGAAGTAATTCTTTCAACCGAATCCGTTTATTCGAGCTGGTATATAATGAGTCTATGAACAAGAAGCGGACTCAAAAGGTGGATATCAAGACAGGCAATATATCCGGCAGCGGCACAACCAACATTGCCGGGGGCGATATCAACATCATCCAACCGCCTCACCTGCCAACCGCCTCGGCATTCTTCACCATCGAAGCGCCTCCCGCGGACTTCACCGGGCGCGAAGAAGAGCTTCAGCAGCTTCTCTCGGCGTTCGACTCATCCCACAGCGCTTTGCTGTGCGGCATGACTGGCTCAGGCGGCATCGGTAAAACCGTCCTAGCGCGGCTGGCTGCCCAGAAGCTGGCAGACCGCTTCCCCTACGCCCGCCTGGAGATCAACCTGCAGGGCACCTCGCATCCGCCGCTCGACCCCGCCGAGGCCATGCGCCGCTTGCTAGCTCCCTTCTACCCCGCTCAAAAGCTTCCCGATAATCCCGCTGAGCTGCGCGGCCTCTACCTGTCCACCTTCCGCCAGCACGCAGCCCTGCTACTCCTCGATAACGCCTGTGACGCGGCCCAGGTGAGGGCGCTGCTGCCTGAGCCGCCCTCGGCTGCCATCGTCACCTCCCGCCTGGGTTTCAGCCTCCCCGAGAAAGGCCTCCAGCCGCTCAAGCTGAACTTGCTGCCCAAAGATGAAGCCCGCCTGCTGCTGCGCAAAGTCTCGCCGCGCCTGGTAAGCGAGTCGGATGATTCACTGGTCCAACTCGCGAACATATGCGGCAGCCTGCCCTTAGCGCTGCGCGTGGCCGGCTCACTCTTCGAATCGCGCCCGGATTGGTCGCTGCCATCTTACCACCAACGTCTCAATAATGAACACGCCCGCCTCTCTCTCCTGACCGATCCCGACGACCCCGATCTCAATGTGCGCGCCTGCCTAGCCCTTTCCTACGACTGCCTGCCAGCAGAGCTCCAGCTCTATTTCCGGCAGTTGGGGGTCTTCGCGGCACCCTTCGACCTGCCCGCTCTGTCCGCAGTCTGGGACAACACCGGAAAGATCAACTCCACTCTCGGTCTCCTGCTCAAGCGCCATCTGCTGGATTACTCTTCTGAAACCGGGCAGTATGCCCTGCATGACCTGACCCGCTTGTACGCGCTCGAGCGGCTGTGTAAAGACAATTCCGAAGCAAAGCTGTCCCTCGAGCGATATGCTAAGCATTTTCTTACCATCGGAAGTGTTATAAATGAACAATACCAAAAAGGCGGGGAGAATATCATACCTGCTTTACGGGCTTTTGCCTCCGTGAGGCTGCACCTGTGGGCCGCCTGGCGGCGCCTGGCGGGGCAGGAGCCCGGCTGGCCGCTTTTCGAAGGCGCCGACCGTTGGTTGAGTGATTTTTCTAGCCGAGTCGCCTATTTACTCGACCTGTACCTGCCGCCGCGCGAGCGCATCCCCCTCCTGGAATCCACCCTGGCGGCTGCCCGGCGCCTGGGAGACCGCGGCGGCGAAGGCGCCCATCTGGGCAACCTGGGGAATGCCTGGTCTGACCTGGGGGAGGTCCGCAAATCCATCGAATTCTACACGCAGGCGCTAGTAATTCACAAAGATATGGGCGATCGGCTTGGCGAAGGCCACGATCTGGGCAACCTGGGGGTTGCATGGTCTGTCATGGGCGAAGTGCGAAAATCTATCGGGTTCTACGAGCAGGCGCTGGCGATTGACAAAGAGACCGGCGACCGAGGTGGTGAAGGTAACCACCTGGACAACCTGGGGAATGCCTGGTCTTACCTGGGTGAGGTGCGCAAAGCCATCGGGTTCTACGAGCAGGCGCTGGCAATTGCCAAAGAGATCGGCGACCGCCGCGGCGAAGGCTACCGCCTGGGCAACCTGGGGTGTGCCTGGTATTACCTGGGTGAGTCGCGCAAGGCCATCGAGTATTACTTGCAGGCGCTAGCGATTTCCCGCGAGATCGGCGATCGCAGCAGCGAAGGGAACCACCTGGGAAACCTTGGGATTGCCTGGTCTGATCTGGGCGAGCCGCGCAAGGCCATCGAGTTCTACACGCAGGTACTGGCGATTTTCAAAGAGATCAACAACCGACTCGGCGAAGGCACATCCCTGGGCAACCTGGGTAGTGCTTATTTTGACCTAAAGGATTACGATAAAGCCGTAGAATATTATCAAGAACAACTGAACATTTCACAGCAGATCGACGACCGGCATGGCGAAGGCTACGCCAACTGGGGGATAGCCATTTGCCAGCAAGAAATTGGGGACCGAGAACAAGCCATCCAGCACGCCCGGGCTGCTCTGGAGCTCTTTACCGCCATCGAATCGCCCAGCGCAGAGCAGATGCGCAAGCTTTTAGCTGACTTGGAGCAACAATCCGCATGACCCCTCCCGACCTTATTCACCAGCTCGTCCAGCGCTTCTCCGAGCATAGAACCGCCTACCGTTCTGGAGACTACAACGAGGCCCAGGTACGCTTAGAATTTATCGACCCCTTCTTCGAAACCCTGGGTTGGGATATGTTCAACAAGCAGGGCTACGCTGAAGCCTATAAGGACGTGATCCACGAGGACGCCATCAAGATGGGCGGGGCGACCAAAGCGCCTGACTATGCCTTCCGCATCGGCGGGACACGCAAGTTCTTTGTGGAAGCCAAAAAGCCCTCCGTCAGCGTCAAAGACGAGATTAGCCCCGCCTACCAACTGCGCCGCTACGCCTGGTCGGCCTCCCTACCGCTCTCCATCCTGACCGACTTCGAGGAGTTCTCGGTGTACGACTGCCGCTCGAAACCGGATAAGAGCGATAAGGCTGCCACGGGACGGGTGATGTACCTGACCTTCAAAGAGTACCCCGAGAAATGGGAGGACATCGCTTCGATCTTCGCCCGCGAAGCGATCCTGAAAGGCTCCTTCGACAAGTATGCCGAAAGCGCCAAAGGCAAGCACGGCACCGCCGAGGTAGACGACGCCTTCCTGGCGGAGATCGAGCGCTGGAGGGACCTGCTGGCGCACAACCTGGCACTGCGCAACCCCGCCCTCTCGCAAAGGGAGCTGAACTATGCTGTGCAGATGACCATCGACCGCCTGATCTTCCTGCGCATCTGCGAGGACCGCGGCATCGAGTTCTACGGGCAGCTCCAGGCGCTGACCAACGGGGGCGAGGTATACCCACGCCTGTGCCAGCTCTTTGCCAAGGCGGACCAACGCTATAACTCGGGGCTGTTCCACTTCAGGGAGGAGAAGAGCCAGGCGAACTCGCCTGACCTGCTGACGATGAGTCTGAAAATCGACGACAAGCCGCTCAAGGATATCCTGGGCAACCTGTACTACCCCGACAGCCCCTACGAGTTCTCGGTCTTGCCCGCCGACATCCTGGGGCAGGTGTACGAACAGTTCCTGGGCAAAGTCATCCGCCTGACCAGCGGGCACCACGCCGTGGTGGAAGACAAGCCCGAGGTGAAGAAAGCCGGGGGTGTGTACTACACGCCAGCGTACATCGTAGAATACATTGTCAAGAATACGGTTGGAAAGATGGTGGAGGGGAGAAAAGCAGGGGATAAGGGTGTAGGGGACAGGGGAATTCCTATTCGTGTGCTCGATCCGGCGTGCGGGTCGGGATCGTTCCTGCTAGGGGCTTACCAATACCTGCTGGACTGGTACCGGGACGCTTATGTGTCGGAGGGGGCGGAGAAATGGGCAAAGGGGAAGAAGCCAACCATCTACCAATCTGGGACCGGTGAGTGGAAGCTGACCACCGCCGAGCGCAAGCGCATCCTGCTCGAGCATATCTACGGCGTGGACATCGACCCGCAGGCGGTGGAGGTGACCAAGCTTTCGCTGCTCCTGAAGGTGCTGGAAGGCGAGAGCGACCAGACCCTGGCGCACCAGCTCACCTTCTGGCAGGAGCGCGCCCTGCCCGACCTGGGGCAGAACATCAAGTGCGGCAACTCCTTAATTGGATCGGATTTCTACCAGGGGAAGCAGGCTACTTTCCTGGACGCCGAGGAGCAGTACCGTATCAACGCTTTTGATTGGGAGCGGGAGTTCCCGGAGGTGTTTGGAATGAAGACCCTAGGGGTTTGCGATGAGTACATCGCTGAAACCCCTGGGGTCTCGAAGGCGGGAGGTTTCGATGTGGTGATTGGAAATCCGCCGTATGTACGACAGGAATCAATAAGCCAGTTTAAGTCATATTTTCAAAAATCTTATATGGTTTTTAGTAGTACTGCTGACTTGTTTGTTTATTTCATTGAGCGATCCCTCCAATTGACGAGTGAGGGTGGTTTATTTTCTTTCATTGTTTCAAACAAATTTATCCGTGCTGCTTATGGAGAACAGCTTCGAAGACTAATCCCAGCGAAAGCAGCCATTAAGCAATTCTTGGATTTTGGAGATCTTCCTATATTTATTGGAGCAACCGTCTATCCATGCATTTTCGTCCTACAAAAAGAAAGGGAAGCTTATCACAGGGATGCCAACCAGATTGAGGTCTGTAATATCCATACGCTCAAATTCGGTAATTTGGATGATTATGTAAGTGAAAGTTCTTTCACTGTGGATCAAAAAGCCTTAATAGGTGGAAACTGGCAGTTACACCCAAGAGATGAACAGCAAATTCTTCTCAAAATTGCCCATATCGGAAAACCTTTGTCGAAATATTGTGGGTGTGAGCCTTTATTTGGCGTTAAAACTGGTCTTAATGAAGTATTTATTGTGCCAGATAATAAAATTGACCTCATAACAAAAGGCGCACAAGGAGAACGAACTATTTTCTTACCTTATCTACGAGGACGCAATGTACATCGTTACCGATATGAACACACTGGAGACAATTTATTATTTACCGATGGCATTACTGAAGTAAGCCATCCAAATGTTATGACTTATCTTAAAGCCAATAAATCAAAACTTGAGGCGCGCACCGATATTATCGGCACATCTAAAAAGTGGTACGAGTTGAGACCATGTAAATATTATAACTTGCTCAGGAAACCGAAAATTATCTACGCCTGCGTCGCACAAAAAGGATCTTTCGTGCTTGATAAAGAAGGTACATTTGTGGACAAAACGTGCTATTTCATCCCATCAGACGATATGTATTTACTTGGCTTGCTTAACTCACAATTATTGTTTTACTACTTTTCACATATCGCAGTTCAACGACGTGGCGGATACTTTGAATATTTGACCCAGTATGTAACCCAATTGCCAATCGCCACCCATCCTTCTGGGTCTCCGGAGGCCTTGGCTGTTTCAAATCTGGTCGAGCGCATGCTCTCCCTCCACCAGCAGCTCGCAGCGGCCAAGACGCCTAACGAAAAGACCCATCTCCAGCGCCAGATCGAGGCTACCGACCGGGAGATCGACCGGTTGGTTTACGAGCTATACGGGCTGACGGAAGAGGAGATCAAGATCGTAGAGGGAAATTGAGGCTGAAAGGAATACAGGAAAGGAAACCGAAGCCTCCACTATCATCCAACATCGATTTAGGAATGACTAAACTAATGAGCATCGAGAAAATAAAAGTTTTATTCTTAGCCTCCAACCCCATCGGGACTTCCACCCTCAGCCTGGACAAGGAGCTGCGCCTGATTACCAGGAAAATCCGTTCTTCGGAATACCGAGATGCGATCGACTTGATCCCCTGCCTGGCAACCCAGGCGGATGACCTCCTCGATTATCTCAACCAATACCGCCCAGACATCCTGCACTTCAGTGGGCACGGCAGCCCGGATGGGGAAATTCTTCTAATGGACCAGGACGGCAGTCCCATGCCGGTCAGCCCCCAGGCCCTCAAGCAGCTCCTGGAAGACTCCAAGGATAAAATCCGCCTCGTTTTATTAAATGCCTGCTATACCAGCGGGCCGACGGAAGCAATCCAGGAGGTGATCGATTACGCGATCGGCATGACCACCGGCATCTCTGATGATGCGGCGCGCTCGTTTGCCGCCCAATTTTACAGCTCCTTAGCCTACGGGCATGACATTCCATCCGCATTCGACCAGGCCGCTGCCAATTTATCCATCACCAATGCCTCGGAAATGAATTTACCTGAGCTGAAAATTCGGCCTGGTGCGCCTATTTTTCCTGCAACTGCCTGTGTAACTAACCAAGAAAACCTGCTCTCAGCGGATCAATCCGAGTCACAACCGGCTCAGCCATCCGAGATAGGGCCAGGGAGGACTCCACCCACCGGACCAGTTGAATTTGAATCTCAAGAAGAGGAATCCTCTCCGATAAAGGAAGATGTCCGCAAGAGGCTCCTATCGAAAAGGATTAGCCTGGGGTTGGCTGTCCTGGCGGTCGCACTCTTTGCCGGTGGGTGGCTTGCTGCTCGCCTGCTCGACCGGTCTACCCAACCGCTCCTGGGCGTGGCGTTGACAAACCTGCGATACCAGGCCGGCGGGTGGGACCCAGGCATGGTAGACATACGCACTTCCGCAAGCGATGGCCTGCTTGTTAATACGGGTTATTCCCTGCTGCTGTCCGATTTATGGGTATCCGTGCCCGATGACCTGAACAGCTACCTGGGACAGTTTGAAGTCTTTGCCAAGGGCGAGGTCATCGGTCGAAGTGAACTGCTTGAGCTTATGCCCGGCGGTACCAATTTTGAGTCGATTTATCCCACATCCTTTCAGCATGACCGTGTGGAAAATGCCTGGTTCATGCAGCCGGATTGGGATAATTTGGATTTAGCTCTGATCATCTACAACAGTCAAAAACAGCCCATCGATGGTGTGGTTACCCATCTAGCCTTGAATAAAACTGGAGGAGCCTGGTATTTGACTCCACCATATGCGCATCTGATCTCGATTGTTTACAGCGTGAACAATGGCCCCCGCCTCAAGTTAGATTTTTCCACAATTTTGGAAAATGGTTTGGATGTTTTGGAGGGAGACCAGCTTATCCTCTATGAAATCTGGTATAAATCAGAAGACACAGATATCGAAAATAACCTTCAGGTCGAGGCTTATCCAAGCTCGGGGAATTATGATGGATCCAATAATGAAGTATCCGTGCCAATGACATTTGAGGAAGGTATCAATAACCTTCTTCAAGAACCCTTTACTTGGGAGCGGATCCCTGCTGACTGTGAGTGGTTGATTATCACCCTCTCGCGGACCGATCATACAGTCCTTGATCGCTACATTATCCCTGTGGGCGCAACGAAAAGCCCTGGGCTGATTCCAGTTCCTGAGCAGTGAGGCATGCCTAAGACAGGAGGGTTTTCATGTCAACACTCGATCAAGAAAAAACCGACCGCCTATGCGCTTACTTTCAAGCAGCGGCTGCGCACCTGGCAGGCGATCTTGAAATCAGCTCTTCTACTTATATCCGTGGGAGTGATGGTTCTCGTGCAGTTTGCATAAGCTGCTCGAACTGCTTAGGCGCCCCACGCAGTGGGGAAGGCAAAATGATCTGGCAAATATACGGGAAAAAGGCAAACTGACAGTTTGCCCTACAATCAAAAAAGGAGATCCATATAACCACCTCCAAACAGACCTATGTCTACAAAACGGTGCAAGGCTGCCAAATCCAGGCAGATGTCTACCAATCGCCAGGTGATGAGCAGAGACCGGCCATTTTATGGATCCACGGAGGCGCATTAATTTTCGGCGACCGCGGCATGCTGCCTCCCGAGCAGGCAGCGCTGTACCTCACAGCAGGATATACGGTCGTCTCGATCGACTACCGCCTGGCACCAGAAACGAAGCTGCCGGCGATCCTTGAGGATGTGCGAGATGCTTATGACTGGGTGGGCAGGCAAGGAGCGGAGCTGTTTAACATTGACCCTGACCGGATTGCAGTAATAGGACACTCGGCTGGAGGATATCTCACGCTCATGGCTGGATTGCTTGTCCATCCACGACCGAAGGCGTTGGTATCCTTTTACGGTTACGGTGATATTGTTGGAGATTGGTACAGCCTTCCTGATCCCCACTACAATCTAGAGCCTGCGGTAGCGCCAGAAATAGCCCGCCAAGGCATCGGCGGAGGCGCGGTCACGGGAAGCCAGGCAGACCAGCGCTGGCTGTTTTACCTGTACTGCCGGCAGCAGGGTTTATGGCCGCAAGAAGTCACGGGACACAATCCGCACGCAGACCCGCGTGCCTTCGAGCAGTTCTGTCCCGATCGCAACGTTACGCAGGACTATCCGCCAACCTTGCTACTGCACGGAGACAAGGACACGGATGTTCCATACGAGCTGTCGATACAAATGGCTGCCGCCTTGAAGGAACAGCATGTGCCTCACCGGTTGATTACGATGAAGGGCTTAGGGCACGGGTTTGATTTCCACCCCGATGGCCTGCTTGAGGGGGAACCCGCAGGGTTGGAGCATCCCAAGGTTTCCGAAACATTCGCTGCTGTGCTGGCATTCCTGAATGAGCAGATGAAGCGTTAGCTGCGGTCTCTACAACCGACATTTGAGCCGCGCGAGCAGGGGTTTGCGATGGCGTTGAGTACAACGAGTAAATCGGGTGAGGGGATGAACTTCTCCGATTGGTTAATTCCGGATCGAACCGCGCAGCAGGGGTTCTTCCCCTTCACTCCGTTCAGGGTCAGAACGACAAGAACTGGCTATGCGCAATTGGTTGTTTGTTGAAACGATAAGCGATGTACTCATCGCAAGCATTTGGTGACGGTTTGCCCGCACCCAGCCCTCACCCCTGGATCCTTCGTTGCACTCAGGACAGGCTCCTCTCCCGTAGGGCGAGGGGAGATTACACTTACCCTCCCCAGCAGCGGCAGGTGATCGGAGCCAGCGTCCTCCCCCACCCAGGCTTCCAGCGGGAGCACCCCCGGGCTGCACCAGAGATAATCCACGCGCAGCACAGGCGGCAGGGGGACCCAGGTCAGCAGGCGGTTGAGCCACAGATAATGCTTCCAGGGTCCGATCCGCCGCGGCAGGGTAGCCCCCCAGCCTCGGCCCACCTCCGCAAAGGCGTCCTTCAACCCTTGAGAACCGATAAAGGTGTATTCGGTGCGGCCCGGCACCAGGTTGAAATCTCCCATCAGCAGGCAGGGATCGCTCGCATGCGCCAGCTTTGCCAGGGACTGGATCTCTCCCCAGGTGCTGGCAGAAAAGCGCATGCCAGCTCGCCCCGGCCTCGGCGGAGGCGGGTGGGCGCAGATCACTGTGATTTTTACAGCTCCGAGCCCTACCTCCGTAAGCAAATCCGGACGTTCATCGCCCAGCGGCAGCAGCTCCGCCCTCAGGATCGGGAACTGGCTCAGGAGGGCTTTCCCCGCAAACCCACCCGGGAAGAGGGCCTGGTGAGGGTATTTTTTGACCAGGCCTTTTTCCAAAGCCTGCGCCTGCCCAGCACTCACCTCTTGCAGGGCCACCACCTGCGCCTCGCACGTCAAGAGCATTCCCACCAGGCGCTCCGGCCCAGCGCGGCCATTGCCCAGGTTGTAGGTCATCACGGTTAACCCTGGCTTGTCTGTCATTGAAGATCAATCTTACACCCCTACCAGCCAGACGGCAAACCGAAACGCCATTTTCAACAATTAATAGGCGGAATTTTCACCTAACAGCATCCTTTTTTATAAAGGCGCACAGCCGTGCGCCCTTATATTTTCATCAGCGCCTCTAACGAATACTGCCTCATCCGTTCGGGCACGAACACCTTCACATGCGGATCGATCCGCTTCAGGCTGTGCTCGAATGCCTCCAGGTCCAGGCGTCGCAGGGGTGGAACGCCAGCTGAGGCGGCAGGAAAGTGGGCCTGGCAGGCTGCGCGAGAGGCACCCACAAGTCATCCCAATGGTTCGGGATCACGACCTTTGGCCGCACCCGTTCAAAAAGCTGCCGGCAGTAGCTTTCGGAATGATAGGGCTGCAAGCAGAGGATATCTGCTTGCTCCGCCAGGTCGGGCGGGCTGCCCGCGTTGTCAAAGATGGCAATATCGCCCGCCTCAACCCGGTAGGAATAACAGGCATCCAGGCGGTACTGCCGGGCTGTGAAGGGCGGCTTCAGCCCCGATGAAAGCCTTCCTGCATTAAAAGGGGATTCGCCGGTGTTTTGCAAGAACAACTTTGACTGTGAACTCACCCAGGCTCAAACAATCACCAGGTTGGACCCGGTGGACCTGCATAGGGGGTACGCCATCGAGCAGGCAGAGCTGGCAGGCGTTCTCAGAGCCATACATCTGTGCCCGCGTCGCCCGGGTCAGCTCTGGTACATCCAGCAGGTGATCGTAGTGGGCATGGGTGACGAGGATGTGATCGGCGCGCTTCAGCCAACGGACGAGCTGCGCCTGGTCGGGCTGCAAACCTCCAGCCCACAGCTTCCAGAAGGGGATGCGGGTGAAGGCAGGGATCGATCAGCAGGACCTGGTCGTTATAAGTCAGCTCAATCCCGGCAATGCCCAACCAGCGGAAGATCATGTTAACCACAAAGGCACGAGGACACGAAGAAGACCATAAGAAAACCTTTTAGAACGGAAAAACAGATTGAACGACGCAGGCACCAATGGGCACCAAGAATACCATCCAGAACAAAAAACGAAAAAGTAATTCTTGAGCTAAGTATTTCAAATATCAAGGTTCCTCAATAAATGGAAGCGGGTCGTAGCGCTGCTTGAGGGCGGGCAGACGGCTCTGGCAGGCTTTCTCCAGGCTGCTGACCAGGCAGCCATTTGAAGCATAGACCTTCACTTCCAATGGGGTGCTGAAGTATTTCCGCCAGTAGGCAGCCAGGACGTAAGTATTTCCACCAGCCTGGTAGCACCAATCTTCCTGGCGCAGGATCACCTGGCTCGGGACCTGAAGCAAGTACCCAGGCACCAGCGCCTCCAGGCGGTCGGGGTAATAGCCTTCTCGAATCATGTAGCGGGTCAGCGCAGCAGCAATTTTGTCTGCCCGCTGACTGGTGAGAGCCTGGTAGTCGACATTCCAGCCCATCCGGAAGGCGCCCAGGAGTAAGACCGGCGTCAGGAGCGCAAAGCAGAAGCCTGCTGAACGGAACCAGCTTTGCGCTCTAATGCCCATCACCGCCCCGCAGATCACCGCGGTGAGGCTGGCCGAGTAAGCCAGCCAAAGGCCGCCCAGCCCATCGGAGGTCTGATCCCAGACCGATTCCCAATAGGTGACATAAGCCAGGGTGAGGAGCAGGAGCGTCGCCAGGCTGATGTGCCAAACTTTTCGCCAAGGACTGGTTAGCCGCGCAGGCTGGCTTTCAACACTTGCTGAACGAGGTCGGCGCAGAAGCCCGAGGGCGCTGGAAAGCAGGACTGCGGCAAGCACCACTACCAGGCTGGGAAAGATGAACAGCGCTGGCTGCAGGAGGCGGCTGACCCAATTGGGCAGGCTCTCCCAAAGACGTGCAAACACATCGAAGTGGATCATCCCCAGGCAGGCCATGGCAAGCAGGCTGAGGAGGGTCAGCATCCTACACCGTCTCTGCCAGGTTGTGGATCCAGCGCTTCGAGTAGTAGCGCCAGGTGGCGACGACGAACTTGGTGCACTCATCCAGCATGGCGAGGGCATAGACCCAATAAACAGGCAGGTGGAAGACGAAGGCGCCGATGGAAGCCATGACGACGCCTATTAACCACATGGTGCCGGTCTCGAGGAAGAAAGAGAAGGTGGTGTCGCCGCCGCTGCGCAGGATGCCGACGATGAGGATGGTATCGGCGGCGCGAATCCACATGATGAGAGCCAGCACGTTGAGCACCCGGTTAGCGTAATAGATCACCTGAGGAGAGACTTCATATAGGTTAAGGATCAGCGGTGAAAAAAAGTAGATCAGCACCCCCACGAAAACCCCGATCACCATGGCCAGGCGCAGCGTCCAACCTGCATACCAGTACGCTCGATCAAGCGCATCGGCGCCGATCTGGTTTCCGACGATGACCGCACAGGCAGCCGCCATGGAGAAGACCGCCACCATACCCAGCTGGTCGATGGTGCCGACGATGCCCATGGCAGCGATGGAATCGGTGCCCATGCGCCCATAGATGGCATTGTAGGTGGTAACGCCGAGAGCCCAGACGATCTCTTGGGCAGTGATCGGCAAGACGGGCTTGAGCACCCGCCAGGCAAAAGCCCGGTCGAAACCGAACATCTGTTTTAGGGAGGCAGCGATGGGAGAGCGAGTGAGATAAACCGCCGAAACCAGAGCCGTACACTCCAGGAGGCGGGCGATGAGACCAGCCAAGGCCGCGCCGCGGATGCCCATCTGAGGCAGGCCTCCCAGGCCAAAGATGAGCAGGTAGTTCAAAAGGGTGTTCAGGATGAGGGCAAAGATGCTGACGGTGACCGGCAGGCGCACCTGCCCGGTGCTGCGCAGGATGGAGGCGAAACAAAAAGTGATCGTGACGAAGATGTAAGAGAGGCCAAAAATCCGCAGGTAGCCTGCGCCGAAGCGCGATCACTTCGGGATCCTTGGAATAGATGCTGAGGAATTGGCTGGGGAAGAAAATTGCAATCGTAAAGAAGATGAGGGCAATGATCAACCCTAATCCCAAGGAGAGACCCAGCACTTTATGGATGCCTTCGAGGTTGCGTTTACCCCATAACTGCGCCGTAAACATGGCTGTGCCGCTGAAAACGCCAAAGAGAGCGAGCTGCAAGAGGAAGAATGCCTGGTTGGCAAGCCCCAAGGCAGCCACGGAGGTCTCTCCAAGCTGTCCGATGAAGAGCACGCTGACCATATTGAGCGAAGACATGACCAGGTTCTGCAGGGCGATGGGGAGGGCAATGGTGAAGAGGGCAGCATAATAACCGCGGTCGCCAAACAGGCGTACGAGCAGGCTGGAATGAGCAGTAACCGATAGGGACAAAAAAGACTCCGGCGAAACAGGCTGAAAGGTAAGTGTACCGGAGAGTGGGTGAATTGTCAAACGGAAAGTGGGAGAAATATAAAGTACCCATTATTCGTCACAAATAAAAGATCACCAGATTGGGTTCGAAAAGATCACAAACGTGCAAAATATGTGATCGATTTTGTATGTAAAGCAATGAATAATACAAGATTACAATAAACTTAATGTTGCTTATTGACTATCTCGAAGATTCTCGCTATAATAATATTATCATTTTCAAAAAATTATCGCAATTCGCCCCAATTAAATTATTAATTTCATAAGAGGTAAGCCACTTACCGGTACTCTATTGTAAGATATCGAAAGGAGGAGCCTATTTTAAAGATCCACAGAAACTTTCCCCTTTAATTTTTTGACTTTAACAAGCGAACTAATTAATTCTAAGTTGAGAATGAAGAGGCCGATATGAAAAAGAATCAAATCATCCTTTGTTTGCTCCTTGCGATCCTGCTGGTGACCGCTACAGCTTGCCAAAAGCAGGAAGCCACCCCAACGGCGCAACCAACCGCAGAAAAAGCTAAACCGACAACCACGAAAGAATCACCGCCCGAGGCTGCGGCTCCAACGAACACACCTGAACCACCTCCAACCGAAATACCTCCAACAGCTGCCCCGGAACCTATTACACTCGATGTCTGGTGGGTAGCAGGCAGCCCGGACTACGAGAATACGATCAGAGGTATTTTGGATAAATACCAGGAACAGAAACCCTGGATCACGGTTAAGACAAACTTCTTAAACTACAGTGATTATGTTGCATCGATGGGACCTGCACTTGAGGCAGGGACCAAAATCGATGTAGCATTTTCCGATCCATTCCCACCAACCTTACCCAACTATATCGAGGGCGGGTATGTTACAGATCTAACGCAAGTGGCTGAGGAACATGGCTGGCGGGAAAAAGTAACTCCAGGGATGCTGGACTTCTACAGACCAGTGCACAAAGATATGATCGTGGGAGCTCCTCTTACCCCTGCCTTACGCGGATTCTTCTACAACAAGAAAATCATGGCAGAATTGGGGGGAACGGTTCCCAAGACCGTGGAAGAGTTGACTACCTTAGCTGAGAAAGCCAAAGCTGCCGGCTACATACCTTTCGGACTCGGCAACCAGACCTATTGGGCTTCTGAATACTACTGGCTGAACCTGGCCTACGGATACCTAGCTTCAGGTGACTGGAAATCATGGTACGAAGGGACGATGAGCTGCACCCCAGGCATCAGCTGGAGCAGTGAGGAGATCAAAAAAGGTCTCGAGCAGTTCGTGACCTGGGAAAAAGCCGATTATTTCAATGAAGGTTATAATGCCATCGCTGAAGGAGATGTCCACCTGGAATTCTCCAAGGGCAACATGTTGATGTATTACTACAGCGCCATGTCGGAAAATTCCAACCTGCTGGCAGATCAGCCTGATTTCGAGGTCGGATTCTTCAATTTCCCCTGGGTAACATCTGGCACGCCCTTACTGAACATGTCTGACCCGGGGAATGTCTTGATCGTACCAACCACAGCCGAATTTCCCGATGAAGGTATCGCATTGATCGATTGGCTGCTAACCCCCGAAGTCGGTAGGATGCTGGCTGAGCAAGGCATCGTCCCGGCACACAATGTTGACCTAAGCAGCGCAAAAGTCCCGGTGCCCTGGATGACTGATGAATTGGCTGGCGTACTCGAACAAACCCCGTTGAACTGGATTAACTGGTCGGTCTCCGGACTTGGAGACGTTACCGGACCCGAGGTGCAACGCGTCCTGGCTGATGAAATAACTATTGATGAAGCATTGAAGGCATTTCAGGAAGCTTACGATAAAGCCTGCCCGGCACAATAAATTTATCGAATGTTCCAAAAGCATCTGGCATTTACTATGCTGAGCTAAGGGACTTATTAAGTATGATCCTAAGGGTCGGAAGATGCGAAGCATCGAAAGGACCCTTAGGATCTTAGAATAGACCAGGTTTCAGAAGTTTATCTAGGGAAAAGCTATGGCCAAAACGACGCGACTGCAAAAAGCTCGCGAAGGTAAATGGGCGTTTTGGGTATTTGTCGTAATACCTATTTCAATCTTTGCCTTGTTTGTAATCTGGCCGACGGTTCATTTGATCTACCTATCGCTGCAATCATGGAAAGGGATGGGGGCGATGAAGTACGTCGGCTTGAAAAACTATGCCGAAATTTTCACTGATGAGAAGTTTTGGATCGCCGTACAACACAATGCCTTTTGGGCGGTTGCAACAGTATTTGGTACAACGGTTGCCGGTTTAATCCTCGCATTATTGCTTGGGCGAACGAAGGCCTGGGGAAGGTGGGTTTTCCAGATCTTGCTCTTCCTGCCTCAAATGGTCTCATCCGTGGTAGTATCGATCATCTGGCGGTGGATTTACTTCCCACAAAGTGGACCACTGAATGTTCTCCTGGAAACACTGGGATTAAGCTCTTTACAAAGAAACTGGCTAGGAGATGCAAAGACCGCCTTGCCTGCATTGTTTATTGCTTATAGTTGGATTGCATACGGTTTTTCGATGCTGGTCTTCCTGGCAGCCATTGATTCGGTAGACCAGGAATTGTTCGATGCAGCCAGGATCGATGGAGCAAACTGGTTCGGCGAGATCTGGCATATTTTGCTACCGGTAATCCGACCGGCAGTGCGCACGGTGTTTATCATGATGGGCATCTGGTCTTTCCAGGTATTTGACATGGTCTGGCTGACAACCCGGGGTGGACCGGGATATTCAACCATTGTATTGGCTCTGCAAATCTACCGGAATACCTTTGTGGAAAGCAGAGTAGGAGTTGGCTCTGCACTGGCAACGATCCTGCTTGTACTGGTACTCATCCTGGCGATTATCACCAGGCGTGGTGGTAACGAAGAAGCTGAGAATTCTATATGAGCAAATCTCATCCATACACACACTTCTCTTATCGAATATTTCTCAGGCGCTTCACCCCTACCCTATTGTTGGTGGTGATCAGCTTATTCTCGATCTACCCAATCTTGCTGCTTTTCTTCACTTCAAGCAAGCCTCAATCTGAGCTGGTGCGTAACCCATTTGGCTTTCCGAAAACTTTTTTCAGCCAAAATTATGAAGAGGTATGGAAATCCGAGGGACTGCCTCATTATCTGCTCAACAGCATCATCGTAAGTGGGTGTGTGGTTTTAGGGACAGTGAGCCTCTCGGCGATGGCAGGTTTCGGATTAGCACGGTTAAAATTTCGAGGCAAGAATGTCATCTTGATTGCTCTGGTGATGGGGTTAGTGGTGCCAGCGGAGACGCTGGTGATCCCACTATTCTATATGATGAGATCACTGCACCTTTTGAGCACCTATGCAGCGATGATCCTGCCGCAAATTGCCCTGGGGCTGCCATTTAGCATCTTGCTTGTACACAGCTTCACTGTGGGATTACCTCAAGAGCTTTTCGAGGCGGCTGAAATCGACGGCTGTTCGATAATGGATCGTTTCTTGAGGATCGCCCTTCCGCTAATTAGACCTGCTCTCATCGGAGTAGCTATTTTCCAATTCATCTGGAGTTGGAACCAGTACCTCCTACCCTTGGTTTTAGTTCAGAAACCAGAGATGCGCACCGTTCCCGTTATGTTAGGGTATTACATTGGTAAGCATGGAGCCAATTTTGGCAACCTGACTGCAGCAGCAGTCGTCCTTTTCCTGCCAATCCTCGTCTTTTACCTGTTATTTCACCGGAGCATCCTGGGGGTGAGGTTGACCGGAGCACTTAAATAGGCAAGCAGCCAGCAAATGAAGCCTAAGGACCGCGTTCTACAAACGATTCGTGGGCTGGTGGTGGATAGATTCCCGAGCCAGATCGATTTTACCCCAGCTGCAGCTGTGTCGGTCGGGCGAGTTCTAAGAGTACAACCAGAGGCATTAAACGAGGCCCTGGGAAATCATGTCATGGAATGTTTTTCGCTGGGGAGCGTTGAAGAGTACGTGCAAAATACCCCTGTATTAAAGAAAGCCATCGAGCTTGGACTAGCCGCCCTGGATGCAGGCAACCACATCGTTTATGATGAGTGGGGTGTGGGGTGGGATAAGGTTCCAGATGGAGGCTGGCCGGCAGTTCATCCGCTGAGAGACCTGTCAGCGTATTCAAGTTACCATTTCCCAGAGGCCAATCAAATCCACTTAATGGATGAGGGAAAAAGAATTATTCAAGATTACGGGGATCGGTATTTTATCGCTGCCGCACACCATACCGCAATATTCGAACGTGCCTGGGCATTGCGCGGCTTCGAAAACCACTTGACAGATTTCTATGATCGCCTCGATTTCGTAGAGGAATTATATGAGCGTATCACAGATTATCAGGTGGAACTGGCAATGAATTTCATCGCCGCTGGGATACATGGGGCAGTGGTCGGTGATGATTATGGGACTCAGCATGGCATGATTATGAAGCCAGAATTATGGCGTAAGCTGATCAAGCCACGCTTGAGCCGGATATGGAATACTTACCAAGAAGCAGGAATTCCGGTGATCCAACATTCCTGCGGCGATATCCGCCCGATCCTGGAAGACTTGATCGAGATGAAGCTGGATGTCTTGCATCCCATCCAGCCGCTGGCGATGCCAATCGAAGAGGTGGCTGCGGTCTGCGGGGAACGAATGTGTTTCTTCGGAGGGATCGATACACAAAAACTGCTCCCCTATGGGACGCCAGCAGAAATCGACGAAGCTGTCAAGAGGAGCATCCAGGTATTGGGACGCTACAAGCGCTACATCATTGCGCCGGCTCAGGCGATCATGCCGGATGTGCCAGTAGAAAATGTGCTGGCATTGATCGAGGCGATTAAGAAATATAACCATTGAAAAAGTTTTTGTTTCCTTACGGTTTTTTTTAATTGGACCCGGATTGACGCGGAATACGCCGATAAGAGCACCATTTTCAAGAAAGCAGAAAGGTATGACTTTTTATGCGAAAGATTAGAGCAAGGATTGATGTCTTGGATGAAGACGAAGAACAGCGTATCCATGATGCAACGATGCAGCTCCTATTGGAAACCGGCGTGTTGATGCAAGAAAAGCGTATCTTGGACCTTTTTGCAGCTGAGGGTGCGAGGGTAGATTGGGAGAACCAAGTTGTAAAGATACCGGAGAACCTGATAAACCAGGCTCTGATTTTTATCCACCAAAAAACAGGCCAGGTCGCAGAAGCAGGCGCGATCTCAGCGCTTGGATTGACGATGACTCCCCAACCTTTCATTGTAGATTACCCAGGGAAAGACCGGCGCTACGGCACAATGGATGATCTGATCAAGGGGATCGTGATTGCCAACCAGATGCGGCACCTGAACTATGCCAACCCCATCGTCACCCCTCAAGACGTAGCACTTGAGCTCTCCGATCTGCTTTCGTACCAGGCAATGTATACCTATGCGATAAAGCCTGGGGATGCTTATATTAATTCAGAATGGTCAGCAGAATATATCATCGAACTCGCCAGAGTGATGCAACGACAGACCACTTATCTGGTAGAACCTGTTTCACCATTACGGTTCACGGAGGAACATCTCAGGCTGGCAGTACTGTTTGCCGAGAGAGGACAGCGGCTTGCAATCGGCCCCATGGTCATCGCCGGTCTGTCTGGTCCGGTTACCTTGGCAGGGGTATTGGTGATCCAGAATGCGGAAATTTTAGCCAGCCTGGTTCTGGTTTATCTTTTAGGAGCAACCTGTGTTTACAGGTATTCAGGTAGCGCACATACCATGGATATGCGCACATCCTTGTGTTCCTTTGGCTCGCCCAACCAGGTGCTACTCGTCCTGGCAGAACGGCAGCTAGCACGAAGGTATGGACTGCCGTGCCTGGGAAGCCTTGGACTGACGGATGCCCTATACCCCGATTTCCAGATGGGTTTTGAGAAAGGCATGAGTGCCGCGATTTCCTCGCTTGCTGGGGTACAGTGGATCGGAAACCAGGGACATATCGGGGCGGACCAGGCAGCCAGCCTTGAACAAATGTTGATCGATGATGAGTGGGCAGATGCCTTGAACTATATCCTCAGAGGTTTTGAGATCACCGAAGAGACTTCTCGGATGGGAAGTGATCCAGTCCGTCGGCATCAGCGGATCGTTCATCGCCGAGGATCACACCGCCAGGAATGCGCGGGAAAATTACTGGAAATCCGATCTATTCACACGCCTGCCTTGGGATGCGGGGGCAGCTATTGAAAACAAGACCGTTTTTGATCGTGCCCATGAAAAAGTAATGAAAATTTTATCAAAGAATTATCCACCCGAGCCATTGACCGGCGATACAGAGCAAAAAGAAATGGAAAGAATAATACTCCGGGCAAAAAAGAGTTGGGAGAAAAAAAGTAAGTCAAGGAGATAAGATGATCAAGAATGGAAAGATGAAGATATCAACGGAATCCTCCGCTTCAGGATACCAGGTCAGCCTTAGCCTGCTGGATCAAAAATACCTGATCTCTGCTCCGGTGCGTCTGCACCTGGGGCCAGTCACCTTGTTCGACCATTGGATTGAGATGGGTTATGAATCCATCCAGGAGAGTAAGAACAACCTGGTCGGAACCAGAAAGTTTGTGATCGGCGGCGGAGTGGTTGAATTCAGAGATGAATACAAGTTGGATGAAGTTGAGATCAAGATGAGCAGGACGGTGACGATCCTGGCGACCAGTACAAATGCTGGCGAAAACGCTTTTATCTCGGATTTCAGCGGATTCCTGATTGGAAAATCCATGCAAGACCTGGAGTGGTTCGCCCCAGGACTTTGGTACCTAGAAAATGAGTATGTGCCATATTATTCGATTGGTTCGCGCGATCTGCTCCGTGACGGGAACCTGAGGTATTGTTATTTCCGTGAAGATCGGTTATCGGCGCCGATATTCGGGTATTATGACAAGGAAACGGGAAAGTCCTTAATCATGCTGCACACCGACCCGATCGGTACCACGGTGCTGGAAGATGACAAGGTAGAATCGCTGACTGACTCCCACTTGGATTTCGGTTCGCTAGGGCTAGAATTTGGGGAGAATTTACGCATGGGCTTCTGGTTTCCGGGCAGTGAATGCGACCTGGCATACCCAGCGCGGGATTGGTCTTATTCAGTTATGAAAAATAACCAGCTTGCTGCAGCGAAGAAAGCATCCAAGCACGAGGGGGAATTTGGACGTGATCTGTCGCTGCCAGGCATCTTCCGATTGCACCCCATTGAAGAAGGGTTGAAGCACAGCTACGAGATCAGCTTCAGAGCTTTTCATGCCGATTCTTACCCGGAAATGTTAAAGACAGCCTGGCGAATAGCATGGGAAGTCTACAAACCCAAAGTTTTTGAGGCACCGTTAGAAAAAATAGAGGAGGTTTCGATCCAGTTACTTTCTAACCTGGTAATCGAAGAGAAAGGCATGACGGGCATCCCGTTTTCGTTGGACATATGGTCAGACAAGGTCGAAAGACCCATTTTTGCGTTAGGCTTCGTGGGTAGGCTTACCGAAGCTGCTTACTACTTGATGAAGGCCGGGTATGAAAAAGGGGAAAATAAATGGATCGAACAAGGCAGGCAGCTGATGGACACCTGGGTAAAGACGATCGGACCGGGGAATTACCACACTCGTTTCGACTACCGACAAGGAATATGGGTGGACGGAGGAAATGAAGCAGGAAGATTGCAGTTCTATATGCGACCTTTAGCCGAGGCTCACCTGGCGGGTTTACGGGACTGGCAGCTAGAGAAAAAACATGGAGTGGAACATCAGGATTGGTGGGAATGGCTGATCGGCTTTGGCAACTGGCTCCTGGAACACCAGAATTCAGATGGCTCTTTCTACAGGATGTATTTCAGCGATGGCGACCCAGCCTGGAAGGTAAACACGGACTGCTACATCGTCATCCCCTTCCTGTTAGCGCTGGAACAAGCCAGCGGGGATGGAGACTCTATTTAAAGGCGGCCTCTAGGGTGGCAAGTTACCTTTGGGAAAACTACCATAAGGATGGTCACTATATCGGTGGGACGATCGACAATCCGAGCGTCTATGATAAAGAGGCGGCGGTGTTATCCTTCGAGGCGTACCTAGCACTTTATGAGAGGACAAAAGAGCCTTTATGGTTGAAAGCAGCGGTGCAGGCAGCAGATTTTACAGAGACATGGACTTATATCTGGGATATTCCGTTGCCGATCGGCAGCGATGAACGTCATTGGTCATTAAGGGCATCCACTGTTGGGCTTCAGCTGGTGTGTACGGGGCACTCTTTATCCGATATGTACCTGGCATTCAATCCAGGGCATTATGCGCGCTTATACCAGCTCACAGGCGACTCACACTATCTTGATGTGGCACACTTACTTCTTCATAACACCAAGCAATTGATCTGGCTGGATAATCCCAAGGTAAAACGCACTGGCTACCAACAAGAGCATTGGACGTTTTCAGTTGGCAGAGGCTACGGACGTCACTCTTATTGGATTCCCTGGGTAACCATGGAGCATTTGATGGGAATGGAAAAATATAAAGATGTCATGGGAAGTCGGGAAGTGTAAGAGAGCAAGGAGGCAAGGGATCTTGAAAACAATTGTCAAACATGCACAGATAAACTATGTAACCCACCCTCCCTACCAGGATCATAACCTGAACGGCGAGCTTGGTTATATTTACAATTCAACAGATGATTGCTTCGGAGCGGTCTATTGGAAAGCCAAGGGACCTGGACGCTTACTGGAAAAGCCTCAGGCAGATGAACTGATCTGCATCCTTGAGGGGCAGGCGATCGTGGAACAGAATGGTGAGACTGAAATCGTGGGATCAGGGGATGTAATTCTTTGGTTGGTGGATGATCCACCAGTGGTATTTGTGCAAAAGAAGCTTTTCGCATTCTGCGCCACGTACAAAGCGAAGGGATAAACCTGTTAATTCCAATCAATCTTAACCAAAGGACCCATCCTAATACTTAACGACCAGATCGGACATCTCTAAGCCAACCATAAGTTTTTCAAACTCCAGATTGTTTGAACTGGTAATCAGATGACTAGAAAGAGATAAAGACAACCTGGCTCAAATCCGATATTTTCGACATATCTTCTTTGCCAGAACCGCATTGAGGTTTAAGAAAGCATTTACCAGCCTGCCCACCCCATGCAGTTTCTCGCCCTCCCTGAACTCACGGTAAAGCAGGCGCGTCTCGCAGCTCTCCAAATAGACCAAATCTCCAGCCTTGCGCTGGGCCTGGACGATGGCCCTGGCCTGTAAAATACTCTTGAAGTGCCCAATGACCCAGGCCCAGGCAGACAAACTCGCTTTCAGCCCCCTGCCTCCCAGGCGCAGGGAATGCGCCAGGTCGAACAATTCCGCCAGGAATAACCCAGGCAGCAAGAGCAAGAGGGTGCGCCAGCGCCAGTACTTGTAAAGCAGGATGTAGCGGTTGCGCTTTGAATAATACAGGCTGAAATAACCCGGGCGGTCTGACCAGTTATCATGCAGAACGCTCGATTCAGGCGTGAAAAGGCTGGAGAAACCAGCCAGGCCAGCCCGCCAGCACAGGTCAATCTCCTCGGAGTACATATAGAGAAACTCATCAAAGCCCCCCAGCTCTTCCCAAAGGGAGCGGCGGATGGCAAACGAAGCCCCCGAAACAGACCCGACGCGGGCAGGCTGCATAAATGTCTCCGCTGCCTGCACCAACCCGCGCCCGAAGTTCAGGGCTGAATAATGGACATCCATCCCGCACATGTGGATCAGCTCAGGCTGGCGCATCATCAATACCTTGGAGGTAGTCAACCCCACTTTGGAATCGATCTCGAGAGGAGCCAGCAGCCCATCCAGCCAGCTCGGCAGCGGTTGGGTATCCTGGTTCAAGAAAACCAAGATATCCCCATGGGCGAGCTTCGCCCCCTGGTTGCAGGCGGCTGCAAAGCCAGTGTTGTGATTATTCTCCACCAGCCTGAGCTGCGGCCATTGACGCTTCACCAGGTCCGCGGACCCATCGGACGAGGCATTATCCACCAGGATGAGCTCATCCGCACCGGTCAGCTGAGGTAAGAGGGCAGCAAACAGGTTCTCCAGGTAGGCAGAGCCGTTAAACAAGACAATGATGAGGCTGGAACGCATTTATTTCAGCGTCAGCAGCCCCCAGGAGGCAGGGTTAGCCAGCCAGCGTGTAGAAACACTGGAGATCATGGTCTGCTGCAGGTTTTCATCCTTTTTATCGTTATCTGAAACAGAGATCGCAAAGCCATACACCTGGCCGCGCCCCGGGGCAACGCCAAAAACCGACCAAGGGACGGCGAACTCGATGCGATAGCCACCATCCATCTGCTCAACACCGATGGGCACGCTCGACAGGCTGCCTTCCTTCCCTTTCGGGAACCATAGGTAGGCTTCGGTATCATTACCCAATTCAGAATAACCCGGAGAAATTCCGATCTGGTAGTCGTGAGCTGCTAATCCTTGGGATGGGCTGTCGGCATAGGGATTGGTTGACAGCAGGAGCTCGAGGCTGTCTCCCAGGTAAAGGTTGGCACCTGTCGCATGCTGAGCATACACATCATCAAAGACTTTTACCGCCAGGTATAGATAGCTGCTGTCCCAACCCACCCGGTAGGAAGCCTGCAAGTCATCGGGGCCAGTCCAATCGGAGGCTTTCCAGACGACATACGTGAGCGGGAATTGGGTGGTGGACCAATCATCCCAGGGACCATCGAGCGTGGGTGCGGTGGAGAGATACGCCGCTGAAACCGCCGGGCGCGGGTTTGGCGTGGAGGTGTTCGCAGGCCGGGGTGTGGGTGTGAAGGTGATGGTTGGGATCAGCGTGGCAGTGGGCAGCGGGGTGGGAGGGACCAACGTTGCAGTGGGCAGCGGGGTGGGAAGGATGCTCGTGGGGGTGGTTGTGGGCTGAGGCAGCTCAACGATTGGCAGATTTGTCGTAAAAACGGAGGTTTCGGTTGGGATCGGATTTACCGAGGTGGCCGAGGGAAAAACAATCGTCTCCCGCGGCAGGTTGCAGGCTGCCAGGGCGAGGCAAATCAGAAGGATAAAGAATCTCCACTTTCGAATACACATATCGCCTCCTTACTTAACGATCACGGTTACTTCGTAGGTCTTCTCTGGTTTGGCAGTCTCTTCCCAGGGGCGTTTGTAATCAAAGTGCAGGGTGGTTTGCCCCAGAGCTGCGGCTTTCAAAGTAAATGTGACCGTGCCTGGAGAGCCGACCAAATTGGAGGCAGCCTTAAACTCCGGGTCGCCCTGCTGTTCAATAAACTTCGGATCCTGGGGAGCCAACACCCAATTGTACCCGGTAGTCAGGTTGCCCTCCAGGGAGACCTGAAAAATTTGATCTTGCTGAACTTCGACCGATTGATCAGCATTATCTGCTGTCAATACGAGCATCTCAGGCTGCGCAGGGCTGCAGGCGGCTGTGAGTAGTAATATTGAAAACAAGAAGAGAAGATTGAGTTTCATCATAATATTTAACCTATGTGTTCTTTGGGAACGTGCAAATTACGGAATAGAGCCATCCAGGTTGGCGCTTGTCATCCGGGCAAGCGCGTTGAAATCGAATTACCCTATAGACTGTTACTACGTGGAAATAGTACCCGGATCAAAGGATCAGACAAAATGCCCTTTAGCAATCGTAATCGATTTTCCACCCACCCAGACATTGATCTTCCCATCTTGCTCAACCGCTTTCAAATAGAGCAGCGATGGCCGGCCGATCTCGTAGCCCTGCTCGCTGGTGACCTCGATGGCAGGCTGACCCCAATAGCGGTATTTCACCAGGTATCCAGCCAGGCAGCCATTGCCGCTGCCAGTTGCAGGGTCTTCAGGGATGCCAAATTCATCCACAAAGACGCGTACACTGATGTGATCAGATTGGCTATGCGCTTCAGGGCAAAATACCAGGATACCCTTTGCCCAGGTATGCTCGATCAGGGCAAAAAGACGATCCAGGTTTACCTTCGCTTTTTGGAGGGCGCTCAAGCTTTTCAGCGGGGTGATGATAAAGGGTAAACCGGTGGATACTTCATAAATCGGAAAGCGGTCGTCAATCTCATCAGGAGAGAGATTCAAGACGGCAGCAACCTGTGTCCGATCCAGCTGCTGCCCAAAGACCGGGGAGAGCTGCTTCATCCAAGAGGTTCCACCGGGCTCAGGGTTGAAGGTTACGGGGATCTGCCCCGCTTTCACGTTCAAGGTGACCCGGTCCGCTTGACCGCCGAGAATCTCGCTGCGGATGATGTGGGCGGTGCCCAAGGTGGGGTGCCCGGCGAAAGGCACTTCTTCGTTGGGAGTGAAAATCCGAACATCATAACCACCCGCTCGTTCGGTTTCAGAGATAATGAAAGTGGTTTCCGAGAAGTTCATCTCCCGCGCGATGCGCTGCATCTCTGACCCGGAGAGGGCCACCCCACCGCGAAAGACGGCGAGCTGGTTGCCGGCGTATTTTTCTTCGGCGAAAACATCGACAATGTAGAAGGTGAGATTGGTCATGTGCACTTCCTTTTCTAACCCAGAAAAGAGGTTTACTGCCCGCCTTCGAAGAGGGGCGCAGGATCATACTTGAATTTCATTTTTACCAGATCTTCCTGGCAGACCCAGCCGGCTTCGGGAGGATTCCCCTGGCTGGCATAGGTTTTAACTTCGAGCAGGCTGCTGAACCGGTCCCTCCAGAAAACGCCCAGGCGAAAATAATCTTGACCACCCTGGTAGCACCAATCTTCGCTGCGCAGCACCACCTGGCGAGGCACCCATAGGAGCTGGCCAGGGATGAGCTCCGAGAGCGAGGGGGGGTACGCTCCATTTTGCTCAAAGTACTTCTGGATCGCCTCCTGGATCATGCTTGCGCGTTGGTCCAAGATGGGATGATAGGGGTAGCGAATGCCGATTCCAAAGGCAGCCCAAATCAAAGCGGTGACCGGGAGGAGATAGATCATGCCTAAGGTGCGCATCCGGCCGATTTTTCGTTCGATCATCAGTCCGCCGGCTGCAACCGACAAGAAGCTGCCAGTGATCGCCAACCAGACCCCGCCCAGGCCATTATCCGTGTGATCCCACAGCGAGACCCAAAAGATGGTGTAAAAAAGGGTCAGCAGTAAGAAAGATGAAAGGCCCAAGCGCAGAACAGCTCCAAAACGCAGGGTAAGAACCTGACTTGCCTCACCAGACTTCCTCTGAAAAAAAATACTTTCGACAGCCCGGTAAGCGATCAAAGCAGACCAGGCTACGACAAAACCTGCCTGGAGAAATAACACTGGGCGTAAAATCATGCCAACCCATTCCGGGAGCAACTTGAGCATCGGTTCGAGCAAACCCGTGCGCGCGATCCCCATGAAAACGATCAAGACGAGAGAAAGGATAATTTCCTTAACCAGCCCCTCCCTGACCAGGAGCCAAACGCAGGTGAGCAGGATAGCTCCGGGCAGCAGGGCAATGAAAAGGGCATAAGGCTGCAGGAAGAACGCCCCCATTAATCCCAGGATGACAAAACCAAGCAAGACCAGGGCGGAAGTGCTGTGAGCTGCGGATTGCGGTAATCGGTGGAATACCCCGGCAAAGATTAAAGTCACCAGGCCCAGGATCCAAGGCGAAAACAGCACCAGCACGGCAAAGGCAGGTTGGAGGAGCAAGGATGACCAGCCCTGGGCAAGGCTGAAGACCATAAACAGGAGGGTAAGGGCGATGCTCTGAAGATAAAAGACCAGGATCAGTTTCTTCTCTTGTTTAGGGGTTTTGCGGAGGATCAAAAAACCTGCGCCGACCAGGAGCAATAGCGTAATTATTTCGATGATCAAGAAGGTTTGAACGGTCATATCAATTTCATTATAAACGTGAACATCCGGATTTCGACAGTATAAATCAATCTAATTTCCGAGATCCGAGCAGGGCAAGGATCAGCACACCCACGGCGGTAACTCCGAACATAGGCTGCACACCCAGCGATTTTGCCAGGATGCCGCTGAGCCAGGGACCGGCAAACATGCCAATGCCGTAGAGGGCCTGGTGCAGCCCCATGGCAGTCGAGCGCTGGGCGCTGTCAACCTGCTCGATGCTCTTGCCCATGAGCGCAGGGTAGGCAAGTCCAAACCCCAATCCAAGCAAGAGCTGGGCTGGGAAGATCCATGCCAGCGACTGGGCCTGCCAGAGGAGCACAATACCCAGCACCATGGAGAGAAACCCGCTCAGCACCAGGCGGCGGGCTCCAAAGCGCCTGACCAGGGTGGTGGTAAGCAGGTTGCCGGTAATCCCAAGAGCCAGGTTCAGACTTACCAACAGGGACTGGGTAATGTTGCTGGCACCGAACTGCCTGGCCAGGATGGGGATGAAACCAAATGTGGTTGCAAAGTTTGTATATTGTGCCAGGGTGTTGAGCACGGAGGGCAGCAGCACATCCTTACGGGTGACAAGTCTCCCGATGGCCTGGGCGGAAGGGGATTTACGCTCTAAGCGGACTTCTTTCACCGGTAGATAAACCAGGACAGCTAACCCGGCAGCCAGGGCAGCCAAGGTAAACGCCAGGCTGTACCCACCCAGGTTATTCAAGACCCCGGTAAAAGCCGTGGCCAGCATGATGCTGGCAGAGTTGATCAAAGATATTAAGGCTGCGGCGCGCACCGCTTCACGGGCAGGGAAGAGGCTCGAAAAAGCCACCACCATGATCACCCAAGAAGCTGCTGCCAGGCCGGTGACCGCCCGGCCTACCAGCACGCCCTGGATGCTTGAAGCTGAACCCATCAGCCAGGCACCTAAACCTGCCAGCAAGAAGCCAAGAAATATGAAAGGCCGGCGCCTGCCCAACCAATCGGAGAGGATGCCTAAAGGGAAGCGCACGATGGCCTGCCATAAACCGTACTGTGCCAGGACGGTGCCGATCAGGGCCAGGTTGGCCGTCTTGGTCTGAGCATAAACCGGCAAGGTAGGCACGTAGAGATACATCGAAACCCAATAGAAGCCAACAGACAAGCTAGTTAGCAGGATGGCAGGGGTGAAGAGGGTGGTTTTGGAGGGTGTCGTCATCAGCAGCGATTATATCCTTCCTCATCAAAACAATCTATATCAGATCATCCCATGCGCCTCGCTTGTAAATGGGTCTTCAGGAATTGCCGTGGTGGACCCCTAACGGACCCTGAAAACAAGCGCTGCCTCACCCCATGGGCCACCTCGATAGAGCAAATATATTTGAAGAATCTACGCCTAAAAGGATCAGTTTCCTTTTGAGCGAGCGTTTTCCAGCGAGCGAAGAAATCTATCACAGGCCAGTTTTTCCCAGTTAGAATGGAGATTGCTTCGGCAGAAACCGCCTCGCAATGACATTCCTTTGTGGTAAGATAAATTAATCCTATTAACCAAACAAAATTAAATAACGGAGGCTTGTAAACTGATGAACAATTCAAAAGATCAAGCAGCGCTCAGCCGCGCAGAAATTGATGCAAAGGTCGAACAGCTCCTGGAGCAGCTTACCCTGGAAGAGAAAGTGGAAATCATGGATGCAGACACGCCTTTCTGGTCGGGCATGGCTTTCATGATGGACGGGGGGTATAACATGCGCACCTGGGATGCCGGTGTGATCAGCCGCCTGGGTATTGAAGGCGTGCGCTTCAGCGACGGCCCAGCGCGGGCTGGTGATGAAAGACGCAACCACCTTTCCAGTCTCGATGGCCCGCGGGGCTGCCTGGGATACCGAGCTGGAAGAGCGCGTCGGCGAGATCATTGGCCGAGAGCTGCGCGCCAAGGGCGGCACTTTCTTTGGAGGGGTATGCATCAACCTGCTCCGCCACCCAGCCTGGGGACGCGCCCAGGAATCTTATGGAGAAGATCCCTTCCTGTTAGGCGAGATGGGGGCAGCCCTGACACGCGGTGTGCAGAAGCACGCCATGGCATGCGCCAAGCACTACGCCCTCAACTCAATGGAAAACGCCCGTTTCACGGTGGATGTGACCATCAGCCCCCGGGCGTTGCACGAGATCTACCTGCCGCATTTCAAGCGCTGTGTGGATGAGGGCGTGGCAGCCATCATGAGCGCATATAACAGCGTAAACGGAGAGTGGTGCGGGCAGAATAAGGTCCTCTTGACCGACATCCTCAAGCAGAAATGGGGGTTCGAAGGCTTTGTGATGACCGACTTCATTTTTGGGATGCGCGATGCGAAGAAAGCCGCCCTGGCCGGGCAAGATGTGGAAATGCCTTTCCGAATCCATTTCCACCAGCATCTCAAAGGCCTGGTCGAATCCGGCGAGGTTCCCATGGAAAGGGTGGACGATGCTGTGCGGCGTGTGCTGCTCCAGCAGAACCTGCTGGTGCGTCCAGGGGATTATCCGGTTGAGGAGATTGGCAGCCCTGCCAACCGGGCGGTGGCTCGCGAGGCGGCCGAGAAATCGATCGTGCTGTTGAAAAATCAGGATCATCTACTTCCCCTGTCAGATATGAAAAGGATCGCGGTGATCGGGAAGCTGGCAAATACTCCCAATACCGGCGATTCTGGCTCCAGCAACACCCTGCCGGCACATGTGGTCACCCCATTGGAGGGGCTGCGGGCGGCACTCCAGGATGAAGCAAAAATTTATTACGATGATGGCGGCAATCTCGAACGCGCAGAGGCAGTGGCGAGAAATGCTGACGTCGTTCTGCTCGTCGTGGGGTATACCTCCAAGGACGAGGGAGAGTTTTTGGATCCTGCTACGGTGCAGAACCTGTCCCACTTGTATCCTCCACCTACACCCGATGAAATGCCGATCGTCCAGGGTTTTTTGCAGCAAGGAGGAGGCCCAGCCAATGAGTTCCTCGAGGGCGGCGACCGGAGCGACCTCACCCTGCATGGTGATGATGAAGCCCTGATCAAAGCCGTGGTATCCGTTAACCCTAAAACGATTGTGGCGGTGATGGGTGGGAGCACGGTGATCATGGAAACCTGGCGGAAAATCGTTCCGGCCATCTTGATGCTCTGGTACCCAGGCATGGAAGGTGGGCATGCGCTGGCAGATATCTTGCTGGGCAGAGTCAACCCCAGCGGGAAGCTGCCGTTCGTCATCCCCACGCAAGCCGAGCACCTGCCTTTCTACGATAAAAACGCCACAGCCATCGAATATGACCTGTGGCACGGCTACCGCAAGCTCGAGCATGAAGGGCACATACCCGCTTTTCCTTTCGGGTATGGCCTCAGCTACGCAAGCTACCGCTATGCGAACCTGAGCCTCGCCCAGAGCCAGGTGGCTGCCTCGGATGCCCAGGAAGTCAGCCTGGAAGTAACCAACACCGGGAAAATGGCCGGTGATGAAGTCGTCCAGCTGTATGTTTCAGCGCTCGGCTCTGCGGTTGAAAGGGCGCCGAAAGAGCTCAAAGCCTTCGCACGGGTTTCCTTGCAGCCCGGTGAGACAAAGACGGTGCAGCTCGAACCTCCCCGTTTCGCGGTTGGCTTACTATGACGAGGCGCAAGAAGAATTCGTGGTGGAACCGATCGAATACGAAGTCTTTGTGGGTGCGCACTCCCTCGACCCGCAAGCGCTGAAGGGGAAGTTCAAGGTAAGCGGATAAAAAAGAATCCGCTAATCGACGCTAATCAATGCGAACAATAAAACGAATATCAGAAAAGGCAGATCGCATGATCATCTGCCTTTTCTGATTCTTCGAACTTTTCAACAACCAGTTGGATCAGATTCAGATAGTCTCGTGGCGATGTGCAGTGAAATGCATCACCTACCATCGCACACCCTTAGGGTTCTTTCTGGAGATAAACTTTCACTACTTCCAGGACAAAGGCTGCCAGCTCAGGGTGCATCTGGTCGAAGTTAGCCTTGAAACGCGGATCGGTGTTATACCCCTCCGCCAGCCCTAAGAGCTGGGTTTCATTCGGTGTCCAGAAGTAATCCATATGCTTGCGCCAGCGTGCCACACAGGCCTGCGCTTCAGGCGAAGCCGGACCTTTGGGGATGGCCTGGATGAAATCGGTATAAACCGCATTACCTTCGGAAAAGATGCGCTTTTTTTCAGCGTCGGAATATTTTTTCCATTTTGCACTCGAGGCTTTTACCGTCTCAGGATCGTACATTTGCATGGCTTCCTGCTCATATTTAGCTTGCTCTTCATCGCTGAAGGCTGCGAATAGCTGTTTTGGACTCATGTTCTTTTCTCCTTGGAGGTGAGATAGGGTGTCGTCTACAGTCTGGGCCAGGCGCTGGAGGTGAAGGATACGCTGGCGGATCTGCCGCTTGTGGCTTTCCAAAGCATGCATCACTTCGAAATCACTGCTTTCGAGGATCTTTTTAATCTCTTGGAGAGGCAGATCAAGCTCGCGGTACAGTAAGATCTGCTGCAAACGCAGCAAGGCATCTTCTGCATAGTAGCGATAGCCATTTTCGCCAACCAGTGAAGGTTTGAAAAGATCGATCTCGTCATAATAGTGCAGCGTGCGCGGGGTGATATGAGCGAGCGTGGAGATTTGTTTGACTGTGAACATGCGGATAGTATAAACCATGACGTTACGTTTAATGTCAAAGAGGAAAAGGCTCACGGATTTCACAGATGACACGGAGAAACACAGAGATAAAAACGGGCAAAACCAGACCTGGTGAGAAAACCAAAAGAGGACACGGGAAAACCTTTTCACCACGGAGACACGGAGAACACGGAGAAACACAGAGAGAAAAACGGGCAAAACCAGACCTGGTGAGAAAACCAAAAGAGGACACGGAAAAACCTTTTCACCACTGAGACACGGAGAACACAGAGATAAAAAACGGGCAAAACCAGACCTGGTGAGAAAACCAAAAGAGGACACGGAAAAACCTTTTCACCACTGAGACACGGAGAACACGGAGAAACACAGACAGAACAAAGGGGAAACCTTGATGCTGTGAGAATAAAAAGAAGGAAATTTTAGGTTTATGCCGATACTGGGGGAAGATAGAGCTCGAATATAGTATGAGTGGTATAGATTGAGGGTAGTGGATTAGAATATGGCTGCGGTAAAAGGGAAAGACGGATTTTTTATATTAATTCTGGCGATCAAGGAGTACAAGATGGACATCGATTTAAATCACAAGCTGGCGGTAGTGACTGGTGGGTCCGGCCAGCTTGGCAGAGCGATCTGCCGGACCTTAGCAGCATGCGGAGCGGATGTCGTCGTGCATTACAACACCAACCAAAGCATGGCAGAAAAAGTAAGCGCTGAAGCGAGAAAGCAGCGGGTGCGCAGCCTGGCGGTCCAGGCAGATGTGACCGACCCGGCAGAAGTCGCCCGGATGAAAAATGAGATACAGCAACAGCTTGGGACACCAGATATTATCGTGAACAATGCCGTCATCCCCTATGCCTGGGTCAACCTGCTGGAACAAGACCTGGCAGATTATGAGAGCCAGTTCCGTTCCTGCACGCTGCACAACGTTCTGATGGTGAAAGCATTTGTGCCAGCCATGCTTGAAAAGCACTGGGGGCGGGTGATTGCGATCAACACCGAGTGCGTGATGCAGAATTATCCAACCCAATCTGCTTATGTATCTGGTAAGCGGGGGATGGATGGGATATTGCGCGTGCTGGCAAGGGAGGTCGGCGGCAGCCAGGTGACGGTCAACCAGGTGGCGCCCGGCTGGATGATCAGCGATGATTCACCCGACGGCGATAGTCAGGGAGAACGCGCCTATAAAGAAGGCGTCCCGCTGAAACGGCGCGGCTGCGATCAGGACGTGGCAAACCTGGTAGCGTTCCTGGCTTCAGACCTGGCTGGCTTCATCAGCGGGCAGTTTATTTCCGTCTCTGGCGGGAATATCATGGCGGCGATATAGTTTTCGATCACTTTTTACACTTGCCAAAGGGTCCAGCCGTGTAAATGGCCCTGATCTGGCTCTCGCTCAGAGGGTCAGCATAAATGCTCACTTCATCGAGCATCCCGAACAGTGGCTCAGTCGCACTGCTCAAATCAGAGATTCCCTTCATTCAGCACTTCGCCCGAAATCTCGAGGGCTCCAACTTTCTCTCCATTCCGATATAAAATCATCCATTTCCCGTCGTAAACCCCCGCAACATGGATGAACTCGCCGCGTGGCATGGGACCAGGCGACCAAACGTGGCGTAATTCGCCGCCAATCGTCATAAAAAAGTTAAGCCTGCCATCAGCATCTTTACGCAGAACGGCTTTATTCCCCAGCGTCACAAACCTTTCAATGGAATCCAAGGCCTTCTCTTGCAGGTGAATGCGATTTTGATCCAAATCCCCGGGTGGGGTGACATCCAACCTGACCCAGGTCTCAATGGTTAATTTCTGCAGGAAAATTAAATGCTCATCCACATACTTATTGGTCGCAAAACCTGGTTCTGTACCCGGCAGGGATACGAAATTGAAAGCATCCGACGACGATACCAGGAACAAACGTCACGCCATTATTATTTGTCGTCAAGCTTGGACCCAGCAGGTCGTTGGAGCCATCGCCATCGCCTGCCCACCAGTCGAGCATACTATCATGCGGGCGGACGCATTCCATTTTGACCACCACATCGGGATCCTTTTCCCAGGCCAGGGTCAAGCTTGCAGCGAGCTGTGTTTCAAAATATTCCAGGCGCAGGGCGTGCGGTCCACCAGAAAGGTCAATATCCGCAGCATAAACGGTGAATGGCCCTGCATGCCACTGGTTGATCAGCAGCTGTTCATCCACCCACAACCGCACCCCATCATCGCTGCCCGCCCGAAAGCGGTAATGACCGGCTGGGAAATCCATCGTCCGGGTAAAGCGGGCGGAGAACCAATCCTTTGGGATGACACCATCTACTGGACTTCCGAACTTCCAATCAAAATTAATTTGATCCACATCCAGGCAGGCTTTGGCTTCTCCAGACAGGTCCGGGTTATCCCAAAACTCAGCCGTCCAGCCTTTGACGTCTGGAGGGCAGCCCGAAGCGGGGGGAGGCTGCTCTGGCTGCCCGGATATATCCTGTTCTCCCAGGTCTGCTCCTGGCAGCGGCACCAGGCGGACATCGTCGATCAGGGTGCGCGCTTCGGAGCCTGCCTTCGCGCACTCTCCAGTAAACGGGTGAAGGGGACTTCCCGCAGCTCTCCGCCGTTTTCAGGCGTATAGGTTCCCAGGGTCTGCCCATCAAAGCGACACTCGAAGGTCATCGTTGCCGGGTTGAGCAGCAGGCGGGTGGTGTACCAGTGATTGAATTCTGCCCCGGCTTCCTGGTATGCAAGCTCGGTCTGCTGGCCGTTCTTGGTCTCCACCACGCTGAAAGCTTTCACGAACTTGCCATCGGACCAGGTTCCCAACCCACAGCTCACCTGTAAATTTTTGTCCTGGTAATCTGCCAGGAATGACAGGCGATGGATTGTATACCCTTTTTGGTACTGCTCGACATAGTTCAAGCCAGCCTCAAAAGCTCCAAGCTCAATCCCTGGAACACGCTCGCCTTTCAGCGCCCATAGCTGGCAGCGCATAAACTCAGGTGAGGATTTGTTTAAGAAAAGAACCACTCCAGATTGAACCAGGCGTCCATAATTCGAAAAAGCCTCGCAATTTCCCTCCAGCACCCAACGCTCAAGGTCAATTTGACCGCTTATGCTGGATTTATCGAAATTATCAAAAAGATATTGCACAGGCACAGGGGTGGCTGGGAGCTCAGGCTGGGGGGTATCCGTAGACGTAGGTTGGATAATGCCCATGGAGAGGGACAGCGGACCCAGCTTGCCGGCAGCAAAGGCTGCCACACCCAGAACAATGACCAAAACCAGGACCACCAGAAGCACTCCCAAAACCCATCTACCAGCCTTTTTACCATGCTCCGGCGCCTGCAGAGCGGCTGCATCGAGCGCTCCTTCAGGAGGCGATTCCACGGGAGACTGCGCGGAGGCTGCCGGCGGCGGCTCGGCAGAGCTAATCGCTGTCGCAGATGGAGTGACCTTGGTGGAGACGGACGTCTTTTGAACGGGACGCTGGCGGGAGCGGTTGATCTCATCTTGCACGCGCTTGATCAGCTTTTCAACATCTCCATAGCCGGGCTGCTGAGCTTTTACCTGCTCGAAAAGCTTGAGAGCTTCCTTCCACTTTCCCGCCTCCAGTGCCTCGAGGCCGCGCTGGTAGGTAACCCTGACCTTCTCCAGGCGCTGCTGCTCTGCCAGGGCGGCTTTCGCTTTGGCGAGCAAACCCTTTGGGTCGGGAGCATTCGGATCCAGCACCTTCATGCGCTCGAAGATATTCACCACTGCCTGCACCTGCCCGGCCTGGTGAAGCTGCTCAGCCTGCGCATACAGGTCACTCAGCTCGATCTTCAATTCGACGGTCTTCAACATGGCGGCCGACTGCTGGTATTCTTTGTCCAGGACAACCAGCTGGCGCAGCTTTCCCATGGCGGAGTGCCAATCATCTTTTTGCATGGCTTCCTGGGCTTGCGCATAGAGTTCTGCCAGCTGAATTTGTTTTTCGACTTCTTGCAAGCGGTTCGCGGCATCTTTATAGGAAGGATCCACATCGACAACTGCCTGGAAACAAGCCCGCCCTTTGATCCAATCTCTAATCCAGAAGGCACTCAAGCCATCTATATAGTCCTGCTCCATGCGCTCCTTCAGCCGTGGGTCTGTGGAACGGAGGGCTGACTGAGAGCCGGGGGTGACCGGTCTTGCTTGCACCGAGACAGGGCGGTCGGTTTGGATCTCACGAATGAGCGTGACCAGGGTAGAAGCTTCCATTTTATGGGCAGAAAACTGGAGCGCTTTCCGGAAGGCATCGGCCAGCTCATTGGCGGTTTGGTAGCGATCCTCAGGTTTCTTTGCCAGCGCCTTGATGATGACCGCCTGGACCGGCTCGGAGATGGAGGCATCGAAGTCACGCGGCAAGGGCAAAGGCTCGTGCAAGTGAGCCATTAAAACTGCCATGGGTGTATCTGCCTGGAAGGGGACGCGGCCGACAACCATCTCGTACAGCACGACGCCCAAAGCGTATATATCCGTACAGCTGTCCACCTTTTCACCCAGGGCCTGCTCAGGAGCCATGTAGGCCGGGGTGCCGATAGCGGCGCCCGTAGCAGTGAGATCCCCGGATTTTCCCAAGACCTTGGCGATCCCAAAATCCATCAAATAAGCGGCACCCTCACTGTCAAGGATGACATTGGAAGGCTTGACATCCCGGTGGATCACGCCACGCCGGTGAGCATAATCGAGAGCAGAACAGATCTGAACCAGGAGGTCCAGAATATCGTGCATGGTCAGGCGACCCTTGTTGAGAAGCTCCTTCAATGTGCCGCCTTCAACATAGCGCATGGCCATATAGGTGATGCCATCTTGCTCGCCGAAATCGAAAACGGGCAGAATATTACGGTGCTCGAGGGCAGCAATGGTGCGCGCTTCGCGAATGAAGCGCTCAATGAACTGCGGATCTTCAGCGTAATGGCTGGGAAGCACTTTGAGAGCAATGTAGCGTTCCATGCTCGGCTGGTAGGCTTTGTATACCTTTGCCATGCCGCCTTCGCCAATCTGTTGAAGGATCCGAAAAGCCCCCAAGGTTGCGCCATTGAAGAGCTTGTCCAACAATCCCCTCCTATTCATTTGACTGGGATAGACAAGGCGAACCGAATAAAAAGGAAATTTTCATTTCCTTAGATGATTGTACATCAGGGTTTATGGGGCGTCAAATGAAGCGGGAACACCTTTAACGCGGAGGCGCGGGGAAAGAAGAATAAAAGTTAGGGGAACAAAAAAGGCGGATATAATTGCAGAATCAAACTGTGAATATAATCACAATAAGAGGAGTTCAGAATGCCGGATATTGAGAACATTATTCAACAAATGACCCTGGAAGAAAAAGCTGCCCTGGTAACCGGGGCCAGTCCATGGTCAACCGTGCCCGTCGAGAGGCTTGGGGTTCCAAAGATGGTGGTTTCAGATGGCCCACATGGCCTGCGCCGGGTGAAAGATGAATTTTCTTTGGGAGAGGAGAGTCTGCCTGCGACCTGTTTTCCAACCGCCTCCTGCGTCGCCTCGAGCTGGGATGTGGAGCTGGTCGAGGAGATGGGCAAAACCATCGCAGAAGAAGCCAGGGAGCTGAATGTCAACGTGGTACTGGGCCCGGGTGTCAATATGAAGCGCACCCCGGTTTGCGGGCGCAACTTCGAATACTTTTCAGAAGATCCCTTCCTGGCCGGAGAAATGGGCGCGCATTACATCCAGGGAGTGCAAAGCCAGGGAGTGGGAACCTGGTTAAAGCACTATGCTGCCAACAACCAGGAATATCAGCGCATGTCCATTTCAGCAATGGTCGACGAGCGGACGCTGCGAGAAATTTACCTGCCCGCTTTCGAGAAATCAGTGAAGGAAGGCAAACCCTGGACGGTGATGTGCTCCTACAACCGCATCAACGGCACCTTTGGCTCTGAGCACCACCGGCTCCTGGTCGAAATCCTGGAGGAAGAATGGGGGTTTGAGGGGTTGGTCGTATCGGATTGGGGGGCAGTGCACCACCGGGTGGTCTCGCTGCTGGGGGGGCTTGACCTGGAAATGCCAGGACCGAAACCGCGCCGGACCCAGGCTGTCGTAGAGGCAGTCAAGAGCGGAAAATTGGACGCAGCAGTTTTGGATGCGTCTGTTAAAAGAATCTTAAAGATCATCTTTAAGGCTGCTTTAACATTTTCAGGGAGCCCATTCGACCGGGCAGCCCACCATGCCATGGCACGCAAGATCGCCGGAGAAAGCATGGTGCTGTTAAAGAATAACGGCATTTTACCCTTGAAAGGGTATCACAAAATCGCTGTGATCGGCCGGACGGCCAAAGTAGCGCACTACCAGGGTGGGGGCAGCTCGCATATCAATCCCACGCAGGTGGATGTGCCCTATGATGAATTCCAAAAGCTGGCTGGTGGAGCTTCATTAACTTACGCCGAGGGCTATCCCAAGGATGACACCTTCCAGCCCGCACTGATCGAAGAAGCTGCCCGAGCCGCCAAAGCAGCTGAAGCAGCCGTGCTCTTCATTGGCTTGCCAACTTATAAGGAAGCGGAAGGACATGACCGCCAGGACCTGGAGCTTACCAAACAGCAGGTCGCCCTGATCAAGGCAGTGACCGCCGTACAGCCCAAGAGCGTGGTTGTGCTGAACAACGGCTCCGCGCTAACCATGAGCACCTGGATCGATGGTACAGCTGCTGTTCTGGAAGGCTGGATGATGGGGCAGGCTGGCGGCGGAGCCATCGCCGATATCCTGTTTGGAAAAGTCAACCCGAGCGGCAAGCTGGCCGAAACCTTCCCTTTGAGACTGGAAGATACCCCCGCGTATATCAATTACCCCGGGGATGGCCGCGAGGTGCAGTACGGTGAAGGGCTCTTTATCGGCTACCGCTATTACGAATATAAGAAAGCACCCGTGCTCTTCCCCTTCGGATTTGGACTCAGTTATACCACTTTCAAATATTCAAACCCCAAGGTTTCCGCCTTTTCTTTCCAGGATGTGGAAGGCGTGACCGTCTCGGTGGATGTGACCAATAACGGCAAAACAGCCGGTAAAGAAGTTGTGCAGGTCTATGTACATGACCATAAAGCCAGGCTGGTCCGCCCGGTCAAAGAATTAAAGGGCTTTACGAAGGTCTGGCTGGAACCCGGCGAAACGAAAACCGTTACAGTCGCGCTCGGCTTCCGAGAATTTGCCTATTTCCACCCGGCGTTTAAGCAGTGGATCACCGAGGACGGCGAATTCGACATCTTGATCGGAGCTTCTTCCGCAGACATTCGCGAGAAGATCACCGTCACCTTGAAATCGACGCTGCAGCTTCCCAGCCTGCTTTCCACCGACAGCACGATCCAAGATTGGTTGGATGACCCGCCGCGGCGCACAAGTGATCCAACCTCTCATCCAGGCTATGATGGCACAGATGAGCCAGACCCTTGGAGCTGGCGATGAAGAAGGCCTGGGGATAGGTAATGAATTCATGATGGAGACTCCCCTGCTGGTGCTCTTGAACTTCATCGAAAGCAGGCTGCCTGCCGCTCCGGAGGAGATCGTGGCGGGCTTATTAGCACAAGTGAATGGGTAAAAGAACTACCAGCCCGTGCGGGCTTATTAGCACAAGTACAAAGTCAGTGATTGGTTATTAGTGATTGGTTGTTAGTGAGGGGTTGTTGGTGATTGGTTGTTCGTAATTAGCTGCTGGCTGTAAATATATTTTGAGAATAACCTGGCAGTCAGGTCTGATCCAAGCAGGCTGGCTGCCAGGTCTGTTACACTTGGATCATTTTTCCGCTCAACGGATTGAGACTGGCAAATATATCCTCGAAACTTCACCTACATAGGCTCTGACGGTCAACTGCTTCGCCATCAGCCCATCTGCCGTCAAAAAAGTCAGACTACCCTGCTGCCACCCAGGAGACAGGCTGCCTCGCAAGGCAGTTAAAACAGGTTTTGTCGAACTTGATCCACTCATTGGGCTTAAAGTAAACCAACCCGTATTTTCAGAGGCGGTCCAATTCACGAATCCAGGCCCAAGCATCGTCATGGTCAGCCGTTGATCGATCAGGTTGGATGAGTCGATCAAAAAGACAGGTGTCTCAGGAAGAACACCAAAGGCCACCGCGCACTGTTCTGCCTCGACCGCCTGGAGCATATCGTAAGCCCCATTCATCTCCCCTGGGCGATAATCAACCAGAACAACAGCATGGATTTTGGACCAATCGACACCGGTTAACTCAGTGCTCTCCACCAGATAAGTGGATGTCGCATTATTCGCCAACGTGATTGCCTGTATTATTGCGCTGCGGACAAACCGTCCTGTCGTTTTGACATGGGCTTCTTCGTAGATGAGCACATGCAAAGCTGCCGCATTGGAGACGGAAAGATTTTCACCGCTGAGGTTTGTCACCTGGATGTAAAGTCCCACTTTATTTTCATTCCGCCACCAACCAGCCTGGATATCCGCTTTTGGCGGTCTCGCCAGGGCGGCATCCACCATAGCGCCGTAAATACTACCGAAATTTACATAACCACTGTTTATCTGGTTCCCACTGTCCACCATTACCAAAGGCAGCGTAGCCGAGCCCCCTCCAAAGGCTGCCCACCAACGCCCATATCGAGAGGCAGGGGCATTGTCAACATCATATTCCAGGAAGACAACGGGTTGACCTGCATATTCTGACGCTAATTGATCGACTGCCGAACCGGCAGCCTGGCAATTTCCTCAAGTTGACCGCATGAATCCCTCAAAGACTACAAAACGCCCTGCGCCTTGAGCATTCAGATCGTTATGAGAAATCAACGTCGCCGAGCTGGCGCGCGGATGATCAGCTAAAGACAGAAATAAAACCAAAATAACGGATAGACGAAGAGGCAACTCATTTTTCCTCCAAATAAAGGATTGCGATCTTTGGCAAAAGGACTTTCTCTATATCAAAGCTGCCATCTGAGCCGGTATAGAGCGCAAGACATCACCAGCCAGGACGGAAGCCGTTGAGCCCAGCCCTCGGGCAGCGTGCAGCCCAGCCTGGGCATGGATCAGCGCACCTGCCGCGGCGGCCTCGAAAGCCGGCATACCCTGGGCACGTAAGCCGACGATGAGCCCGGCCAGCACATCGCCAGTGCCCGCCCGCGCCAGGGCAGGTGTGGCAACCGGGATGACAGCCGCACGCCCATCTGGGGAGGCAACCACCGTGAAAGCGCCCTTGAAGACCACCACATGCCCCCATTTGTGGGCAAAGTGTTCGGCGGTCGCCAGGCGATCTGTCATGAGCTCTTCTTTTTCAAGACCCGTCAGCACAGCCATTTCGCCCGGGTGTGGGGTGAGGATGGCAGGAGCCGGCAAGCGCTTCGGCCAATCTTTCAAGCGGCTGAGCAGCTTAAGACCATCTGCATCGATCACCAGGGGAGGCAGGGCAGCATTCTGACCCGGGTTTTCCTCTTTCACCTGCTGGGCGAACCCAAGCACCTTGCGCTGCGGACTGGCAGCCCCTAATAAGCCATCCAAAAAACGCAGGGTGGTATCTTCCAGCCCAAAGCCCGGCCCGATCAGGAGGGCGGTGGCACGGGCCAGGCCTTCTTGCACCACCGGAACGGCGCTCTCGGCGATGACACCCAGCTCATCGGGCAGCAGCAGCCAGGTGGCTTCTGGGAACTGGCCTGCCAGGGCAGCATGCAGCGGAAAAGGCACAGCCAGCGTCACCAACCCGGCTCCGCAGCGATAGGCAGCCTGCCCCGCCAGCCAGGCTGCGCCAGTGTAATTGACCGAGCCAGCCACCACCAGGGCAGTACCAAAGGTGCCTTTATGCGCCGTCGGAAGGCGCGGCGGGAGCACCTGACGTACCCAGGCATCGTCGACGACGAAATGAGACAGGCTCTTCCAGGCTGGCAGGTTCTCCAGCTCCCCAATGCTGGCTATGCGCAAACCACCTGTTAACTCTGCGGCGGGAAAGCGCAGTAAACCCTGCTTCACCGCGGCCATCGTCACCGTCAGGTCAGCTTTCAGGCTCTCAGCGGCAGCCTGACCCGTATCGCAGTCAACCCCCGAGGGACAATCCACTGCCACAACTTTGAGCCCACCAGGCTTGCTCGCCAGGGTGTCCTTGACGAAACGGAGCACGTCTGCAAGCTCCTGTTTCAACGGCAAGCGCACTCCGGTGCCCAACACCCCATCCATCAAGATTTGGCTGGTCCCAAGCAGGTCTGCCAGGCGAGAAAAATCGCCATCCTCGTCTCGAGAAACCAGCTCACCGCCCGCTTTCACCAGGCGCTCCACCAGTGGATCGCCGGCCTCCCTGGGGCGGACCAGATAGGCGCAAACCTTCCAGCCCCGGGATGCCAGCCAGGAGAGCGCCACCAGCGCATCTCCACCGTTGTTGCCTGAACCCACCAGGGCTAAGGCAGCTTTTGGCTGAAGAGCCTGGTATTCGGCGTGGATGATCTCAGCCAAACCTGAACCGGCGTTGTCCATCATGATCGCGTAGGTCAGGCCGCTGGCATCTGCCTGGCGTTCTATTTGCTGCATTTCAGTGACGGTGACGAGTTTCATAAAGAAAATCCTTTTTACCACTTTGTGAACCACCAAGACACCAAGTTCACCAAGAAATCAAGGAAAAATTAATTTAGATGACATTTTCGTATATCTGGGATCCTATTTTATCTTCTTCTTTGTTTCTCTGTGCTCGCGACGAATTTAAGTTTTCCATTTAATCCGCTCCAAGCATATTTAATCATTAAACTCATTAATTACGAAATGAATTTGAGTGAATTATCTAGATAGTTTTTCTTGGTGTTCTCCGTGTCTTCGTGGTTCAAAAGTTTCTTCAAAACTCAACCCAAGCTAAACCCAAAGCAGCCAATTTCTCCAAGCTCGGCCGGCCAGTCTCCAGGTCCCAACCGTCGCGCCGCGTAATAAGCGAGCAGCATGGCCTCGAAATCGGGCACAAAGCCATCTTCGCTGTCTTGGTAAGGTTTGCGGAACGCGGGCTGGGATCGTATCGTTCTCGCGCGTGAGCCCCAAGCGGTGGTTGATCACCCGCTTCAGATTGAAGCCTCTTTCACCGCAGGTGAGCAAATCAGCGACAGAATAATCAACACCCGTGGCGGCGCTGGTCAAAGCCGCAACTGACTCAGGAGGAACATTGGCAAACAAGCACATCACCAGGGCATTGCTGGTTGTGCGCCAATCTTGATGATGGGCAACACCGGGCGACTTGACAGCCCCATCCGTGCGTCCGTGCAGTTCCAGCCCGAGGGCCGGGTCAACCTGCCCGATCTCAACAAAGAAGAAATCAGATTGGTTATGGCAGGCGCCGCGTGGCGAGGTCGCATAGACCAACGCCATCCCAGAACCGCCGCGGCTGGATCGTGATAGGCGGCTTCCAGGCCGTTCACCTGCACTGCTTCTGCTTCAGCGCCATATTGTTTTCCCAGCAGGCGCGCCCCTTCAGCCAGGCGCACACCGAACCATTCCTTGCGCCCGATCTGGTGCACCAGGGCTTCAACCGCCTGGGAATTTCCCCATTCCAGCTCCACCCCACCTGTGTCAGCCGCGGTGAGGCGCCCCTGTGCATAGAGCAAGAAAGCCAATCCGATGGTATTACTGGCACTGATCGTGTCGATGCCATATCTGTCGCACAGGTCGCCCATGCGTGTGGCAAAAACCAGGTCGTTCAGCATCAGGTTTGGGCCGAAGCCCACCAGCGTTTCGTATTCAGGACCTTTCTGCTTCTCCCCGAGGCGGTAGATTCCAAGCACCTTTGCCATCCGGCTCAGGCAGGCGCACCACCCTCCCGCAGGCAATCACGCACCCATGACAGGCACTGACGCCCACGAGCAGCTTCTCCTTGATCGAGGCGCCAGAGATATCGGCAGCGCCTGCGAAGTGAGAGAGCTGGAAGTACTTCTTGGGCATGAGACCCAGGTAATCGAAATAATCCGCCACGCCTCCCGTGCCCAGCTCACGACCGACCTGGGAAACCGGGTCGGAGCGCAGTGAGCGGTTGGACTCAAGACGCAGAGGGGCAAAGGCATCCATATCAAAGACAGGCACCTTCGCGCTGCCGCGCACAGCCACAGCCTTCAGGTTCTTCGAGCCCATCACCGCCCCCATGCCTGTCCGCGCAGCGACGCGGCCGTGATCTGTTAGGATGAGCGCATACGGAATGGCCAGCTCTCCAGCTGGACCAATCACGGCGATGCTGACGCCAGGCTTGCCGATCTCATCCGCCACCCGCTCCTGGGTGGTATAAGTGTCGAGACCCCACAGATGTTGAGCAGGGCGAATCTGCACCTGGTCGTCATCGATCGAGAGATATACCGGCTGCTCTGCCCGCCCGGTAAGCCAGAGGCCATCAAAACCCGCTTCGCGCAGCTCCACGCCCCAAAACCCACCGCAGTTGGATTTGCCCCACAGCCGGGTGGCAGGAGACTTAGCGCAGATCACAAAGCGCCCAACCGCTGGCCCGGTGGTGCCGGTGAGGGGACCGGTAAGCCATAAAAGAGGCGCTTCAGGGGAGAGGGGATCTAAATCAGGCCTCAGGTCAGCATATAAAATCCGGGCTGCCAGGGATGCCCCGCCGATATAATCTTTTTCCCAATATTTGGGAACAAAAAATTTTCCTATTTTCCCACTGGTAAGGTCAACCGTAAGGATGGGCTGCAAGGATCATCTCCAATAATTCCGGTGGAAATGGTCACCGCTTTGAGACGCGCCAAGTTCCAACGGACTGATTCAAACCGATATAGTGTACCTCATATTTAATTGGAGAGAACACGAAAAGGTAATAAGACTCAACTGCAAATGATTGGCGGGATCAAGCTATTCTTTTTACAAAAAAACTCCGCTTCTCAGCGGCTTCGCGTTAATAAATTATGTGTTGCCTTCAAAAAGCCCTATAAACAATCGAAACGTTGCTTAAAAAGGAAAAGCACTCTTTGGTAGCCTGGCAATCCTGTTCAGCGAAATAATAACAGCTGAATGTAGACCCATTGCTTTGCGCCGCCAGTTTTCACTGGTTTTGCCTTGTTCGGCAGTCTGGCGATCGTGACTCGGGTATAAAAAACTGGTAACCTGCCCGGAGCTTTAGACCCATGACTTTGCGTCGCTGGTTTTCACCAGGTTTGCTATTTTCGGTAAGCCTGGCTGCCATAGTTTCCCTTGGATTTCTGGCCGGGGATCCTAAACTTTACGAGGTTTAGACGAACCAGAACTCCTGACTGGGGATTTACCGTAGGCCCGAAGGCTTTGCGCCGCCAGCTTTCGCTGGTTTTACCTTTATCAAAGAGTGCTTTTTTTATGCACTGTAATATCATTGTAGCAAATACCCTAGACGATTCAATAGGGTATTCGCACTATTTAACCTTACAATATTCTTAACTGAGTTGCGCCCAGGTGCTGCGCATTTTACGTTGTGCGCAGCCAGACGCGCATCTCACCCGAGGGCGCGGTTGCCCCACACGCAGTAAGGCACAGCGGTGAGAGCGATCTCTTTTTTGGTGGGGGGGATACTGTCATAGAGCTGTCCCTTCCAACCCTGCTCCTCGATCAGCGTGCCTTTCCCTTGGATTACAGCCACACCGCCCAGCAGGTCGGGCTGGAATTCAACGCTGAACTCAGAGGCAACCTGCTCGGCAGACACTGCAATGCGGTCCAGCGGTGAAGCCCCAGGATGGTCGATGCCTTCCAGGCAGTAAACCAGAGGGCCGCGCTGCAGCGCCAGCCGCCCAACCAGCTGCCGGACAGCGGGGTTGGCAAAGACCATGCGGATGGGCATGTCCATCACGTATTCAACGCTATCCTCGTTCTGCCAGGTGCGGCTGATTGCCAGGTAGCCGTCCGCTTCGGGTTTAAGATCCAACGCTTGACCGTTCAAGCTGAGGCGATATCCCTGGCACCAATCCGGCAGGCGGAGATGCAAGGTAAAGGTTTGTGGCTGTGCCACCCCTACTTTCAGTTCAACCTTCCCATCCCAGGGGTAGCGGGTAGTCTGCTGGAGCCTGACTTCCTTGCCGTCGACCTGCAGGCTGGCTTTGTTCGAGGCAAACAAATGCACCCAGGTGCCAGCCTGGCTGGTCGAGTAGAAATAGTTGCCCAGGCTGGCCAGGATGCGCGCCAGGTTGGGCGGGCAGCAGGGGCAGACAAACCACGGCGTGCGGTGGTGGTCGCCGGCGCTGGAGAGCGGGTTTTCGTAGAAGAAATGCGTTGCCCTCCAGCGAAACGCCGCTGATGAAGCCGTTGTACAAGCTCCGCTCGATGATGTCGGCAAAGCGGCTTTCGCCTTCGAACTGCAGCAGGCGATGGTTCCACATCACCAGGCCGATGGTGGCGCAGGTCTCGGCATAGGCGGTCTCGTCGGGCAGGTCGTAGTCGGTCTGTGAAGCCCTCATTGTGACGCGAAGGGCCAATCCCGCCGGTCAGATACATGCGCTTGTGGACCAGGTTGTCCCACAGCCGGTCGCAGGTCTCGAGCAGCGTCGGGTCATCGTACTCGTGCGCCAGGTCAGCCACACCGCTGAACAGGTACATAGCCCGCACGGCATGCCCGACCACCTTGTCCTGTTCGCGGATGGGCACGTGCGCCTGGCAGTATTCATAGGTCCGCGCCCAGAACTTCGCCGGGTCGTCGCCGCGCTCGCTGCGCCTCAACATCGTAGTAGTGCGGGCTGAGCTGGCCGCGCTCCTCGACCATGTACTTGGCAAGCTCGAGATAGCGCCGTTCGCCGGTGGCGTGGTACAGGCGCACCAGGGCCAGCTCGATCTCCGGGTGGCCGCAGTAGCCGCGCTTCTTGCCAGGGGCGCTGCCAAAGGTCGATCGATATGGTCGGCATAGCGGCACAGGGCGTCAAGCAGCTTGGGGTTGCCCGTGGCCTGGTAGTGCGCCACGGCGCCCTCCATCAGGTGGCCGGCGCAGTACATCTCGTGCCAGTCGCGCAGGTTCTTCCAGCGCATCTCCGGCTGGATGTGGATAAAATGCGTGTTGAGGTAGCCATCCGGCTGCTGGGCGCTGATGATCTTGTCGGCCACATCATCGACCATTGGCTGCCAAGCTCTGGGTCAGGGTGGGTGATCAGCGAATAGCTGGCCGCCTCGATCCACTTGGCCGGGATCAGAATCACCAAAGATCAAGACGATCATGGAAGGCACTTCCCGCTCAAAATCCAGGTCAAAAGCGCTGATCTTGCCAGTCTCTTCCAGCATCTGGTACATGTGCGGAATGGTGACGGTGCGGTTGACCTCCATGCGCGGCTGCCAAAAGGCATCCTCAAAACGTACATGGGTAAATGGAAGCGGGGTAAGTTGGCGTTTAATCGAGCTCATAATGATTTCTCCATCAATCCTTGATCACAAAATAAACCGTATAGACTTCGTCACGGACTTCGTACAAGGGGATTAAGCGAAAGTTGGTGAGCTGCCCGACGGTGCGGTAGTCACCACGCCAGTAGAACCACTCCCGCTCATCATCGGGGGTGAGGAGCTCCTCCAAATGGGCAGGATCTCCGGACAGGGGCAGCTCATCGATGGCATAATTTGGGCGAATTTCTTTTGCATCGACGCGTTTTTCACGCCCGTGGGTATCCCAGTGGGCCGGATTCAAACCTGCCAGGACAACCGGTCCATCCATGAGACCGACCGTCTTCGGATCATCCGGCAGCGGGACAGCAGCCAGCCTCCTGGGCAGCCTGATCTGCACCAGGTCTTCTTTCCAGGCCTGCTTGAGCTCCAGGTAGCTGGAGGGTGAAAGATCCGCTGAGCGGGTTTCTCCATTCACCGTGACCTCCGGCTTACCCGCCATCCACCAGGGGAGGCGGAGGCGCAGGTTGAACTCGACTGGCTGGCTGGCAGACAGTTTGATCGTATAGGCGTCGCTCGAAGGCCGGTGGGCAGACTTTAGCTGGGCATCCGCCTCCAGTCGAAGCGTGACCGGTATGCCGCCCACCTGCCAGGTGATCTCGCCAGGGATATACTGCGCTAAAACGATGCCTTGGTCATCCGTATAAGCGATGTGATTGGCATAAATGGTGTGCGCCTGCACCAGTGAGCCGTGGCAGCACCAGAAATCTTCGGTGGGCGTGCCCCAGACTTTCTCAGCCCCGGCATGCAGCGGCAGGAAATAGGCAATCATGCCGGTGTCAGGGTGCTGCTGGGCCAGGATGCCGTTCCACAAGTTGCGCTCCCAATAGTCGGCATAAGCTGGATCGCCCGTCCAGCGGTAGCAGGTATTCGGCCAGGCGCATCATGTTATAAACCGTGCAGTGTTCCTGGGTGCGGAAGCCCAGGCGTGTCGAAAGCTCATTTGGCGGCGACCAGACTTCACCATTGGTCTGCCCGCCGGTGACGTAATAACCGCGTTCGGTGACCCCCAGGCGCCAGTAGGCTTCGACGATCTCCCGCCAGCGCTCCTCGCCGGTCACTTCCCAGGCGCGCGCCGCGCCCTGCACTTCGGGGATGGTGGTGTTCATGTGCATGTTCGTCAGCACATCCTTCCCTGCCAACAGGGCATCGAACAGCCGCCGGCGGTCATAGCGCTGGATTAACGCAGCATGCTCGCGCTCGCCGGTGAGACCATACAGGTTTGCCCACACTTCCAGCATCCCACCGGTTTCGATATCCAGGATGTCGTCCATCTGCTCGTGGGTGAACTGGCCGCTCCAGCGGTAGAACCAGCGCGCCCACTTGACCAGAATATCCAGCGCCTGGGAATTGCCTCCCACCGCGTACATATCCCACAGCCCCATCAGGGTCTTGTGCAGGGTGTAATGCGGCGCCCAGACGTGTTTGCCGCGCGCCACCCATTCCAGGTATTTTTCGGGGATCGAGCCAGCCCACTCGCCGCCATTTTCCTGCTGGCAGCGAGCCAGCTCGCTGACGATGTAATCGGCTTTGCCCTTGATCTCCTGGTCGCCATTGTTTGCGGCTAATGACGCTGCAGCGGAGAGCCAATGCCCGAGGAAGTGCCCGCGGAGCTGGCAGGTAGGCGCTTCCCAGCCCCAATGGATATTCTCAGTCTTGCTGGCCGGACTCCACAAACCGGCTTCCAGATAGAAATTTTGGAGCAGGTTCTCCGTCTTCAGGGAGAGCATGTACTGTCGATTCAACTGCATGCGGTGCTTGAAATAACCCCGGGAGCAATTGAACGGTGCCCCGGGTGAAGGGTTTCAAACTGTGTGCCATGTGGATTATCCTTTGATCCCGCTCATTACTACGCCCTTGATGAAGTAGCGCTGCAAGACGAAGAAGAGCAGCACGATCGGCGCGGTCATGGAGACCGAGGCCGCCATCAAGAGGTCCCAGCGCGTGCGACCCACACCCAGCATGCTGCGGTAGGTTGCCAGGCCAAGAGCAACCGTGAATTTTTCGGGCGAGTTGATATAAAGCAGCGGTCCAATGAAATCATTCCAGCTCGCCATGAAGGTGAAAATAGCCACCGTGATGAACACGGGCGTCGAGAGAGGTACAAAGATGCGCCAGAAGATGCCAAATTCGGTACAGCCATCCATGCGGGCGGCATCTGAGAAATCTTCAGGGATGGTGCGGAAGAATTGGCGGAAGAGGAAGACGTTGAACGCCCCTCCGCCAAAGAAATAAGGTACGATCAAGGGTAAATAAGTGTCTTGCCAGCCAAGCCGGGTAAACAGGATAAACTGGGGTACCATGGTCACGTAATAGGGGATCATCATCGTCGCCAACGCCACCCCAAACCAGAAGTCTCTGCCTGGAAATTTAATGCGGGCAAAGCCGTAGCCGCACAGCGAAGATGTCCCCAAGACGGCGAGCTGGTTGAAGATCACAATGATCATGGTGTTTTTGAAATACATCAAAAACGGCTTATCGGTCAGGGCATCCACGTAGTTTGCCCAGCGCACCGGGTTGGGGATCCACTGGATCGGGAACTGAAAAACCTGGGTTTCAATTTTCAACGAGCTGCTGACCAAGAAGGCAAAGGGAGCGAACATGATGATCGCCCCGATGACCAAGATCGCATACGTGAACGCGCGACCAAGCCGGTTACTCGTTTTGAGACTTCTCGTCGAAGACTCTGGCAGCGGTTGAGTTGGGATGGTTGAATTCGATGTGCTCATATTTTCCTCGTCCAATCGTTGTTCGTCAACTAGCTCTTACGAGTAATAAACCTTCTTGCCCACCGTGGCAAAGATGATCCCCGTAAAGATCAAAATGATAAAGAACAGCACCCAGGAGAGGGCGGCGGCATATCCCATTTTCAAATATTGGAAGCCGTTCCGGTAAAGATAAAGCACATAGAACAGCGTGGAATTTTGCGGGCCTCCATCGGTGATCAGGTAACCGGCAGTGAAGACCTGGAAGGAACCGATCACCCCCAGGATAAGGTTAAAAAAGATGACCGACGACATCAGCGGGATAGTGATGTGCCACATCTGCTGCCGCCTGCCAGCGCCGTCAATTTTAGCGGCTTCATAATACACATCATCAATGCCCTGCAAGCCAGCCAGGAAGATGATCATCGCCGCGCCCACCCCCCACAGGCTCATCATGATCAAAGCGGGCAGCGCCCATTCTGGCTGCTGCAGCCAGGCGATCTTGGGCAGCCCGAGAGAATATCAAGCCTGCATTGAGCAGACCAAAATCTGTATTGAAAATCCAGGCCCACAAAACCGCACTGGCAACCGCCGGCACAATGCTGGGCAGGTAATAAACGGTGCGGAATATGGCTAACCCTCTTACTTTGGTGTTGATCAGCAAGGCCAGCACAAAGGCGACGATCAACCCAAGCGGTACCGAAATAAAAGTATAGGTAAAGGTGACTTTCATCGACTGCCAGAACAGCTTATCTGCGAACATCGTTGTAAAGTTATCCAACCCGACATATTTCGGCGGCGTGATCAAATTCCACTTCTGAAATGCCAGCCAGGCTGCCATCCCAGCCGGGTAAACAACCCAGATCATCACTCCCAGGATGAAGGGAGAGATAAACAGGTAACCCCAAAACGTGCGCCGCCCCTGGGGAGTTTTGAAATAATGGAAAATCCCCTTTGACTTCTTTCGAGGTGTCTCAAGTGGTGGTATTTCGAGGGTGGTTTGCATGGCAACCTCACTGCAAATATGAAATTATCGAATGAGCTGACAAATGAACCAAACAAGAGATTTGGAGGTGTTTCTGCGTCCAACCGCTTACCAGCAAGTCCTGGAGGTCGGAGGCAGCAATTGCTCAAGCAATCGCTTAAGCAGCTGCTAACAAGCCCGCAAAAACACCTCCATGTTTATTGATGAGCAAATACCGATTTATTCTGCTGCAGCAGCTTCCAGGACTTTGTTCGCCTCTGGGACGGCAACGGCCATCGCCTCTGCGGCGGTTTGGTCGCCAATCCAGACAGCGTCCAAAGCCGGGGTGATGATGGCATCGGCTTCGTTATAGCCAGGCGGCATATACAGGACGTGCCCGTACTTCGGCACATATTCCTTGACGATCTTGTCGTAACCTTCGGGATGGATGCCGTCGCCCGGAGCATTGCGCAGCGTATACCACTTCGCAATGCCCTCATCGGTCATCAGCGCGGTCTGGCTGGGCAGCCAGAGACCCATCTTCAGGAAGATGAGCTGGTAGAATTCAGTCGCCAGGAAGCGCAGCCAGCGCCAGGAATGATCTGGGTATTTCGTGTCGTTAAATCCGCAGTGGATATGAGCCTGCATATCGGTCGCAGGGACATCAAACATCGGACACACCGCCGTGCCTAACTTGGCATTGATCTTGGTGATCCAGGAGAGCGCCCAGGAGCCGTCAATGGCCATGGCCAGCTTGCCGTTCTCCAACATCTGGGTATTGGTCAAGCCCAGGGCTTCCATCGCAGTCCCTTTCGGGGCAACTTGCTGAACGAGCATCAGGTCAGCAACCGCCTGGAGCGCTTCAGTGGCTTCTGGTTTGTCCAGCTCAAACAATTGTGTCTCCGGGTTCAACCAGTATCCGCCGTTGGAGGCAATGGCGGCGTGCAGCGGGAGAGACCAGGTGGGCCACTGGATTGCCCAGCGCTCCATATTGTTTGCATCGAAGCCAGCGTCGCCAGGGTGCTTCCCGGTGGCGTCGACGGTCAATTTCTGGGCAATATCAAGGAAAGTCGGCCAGTCCCAGGCTTCATCCGGGCTGTTGCTGGGTGGGGTGATGCCCTCTTTTTCGAAGATATCTGCGTTGTAATAGACATGCGGTGCCACCCAGCAGGAGCCAAACCCAAACCACTTGCCATCGCGGGTGCAGCGTTCGGTTTCCTGGGGTTCGATGAAGTAATTCGGGGCACCAATCACCGGATCCGCTTCTTTTCGGCTGGTGATATCCAACAACAAACCATCCTTGGCGTACTGCTGGATCAGGGTGTTATAAATAAAGGCTGTATCTGGAGGTGTACCTGCGGCGGTCATTGCCATGGTTTTCTCCGCATAGTTCTCCGGGATTTGGATCCAGGTGACTTTCATATCCGGATTTTCTGCTTCGAAGGCTGCTACAGCATCTTTAACACCTTGATCTTCTTCTGTGCCGCCCCAACCGGTGAAGGTGATCGTCACGACCTCTGCAGCAGCGGGGGTATCGACAACTTCTTCCTCAACTGCCTCAGGGGGTGCTTCGGTAGCGGCAGGTGCGCAGGCAGCGAGCATTCCTGCTCCGCTTGCCAAGCCGGCGATTTTCAAGAAATCGCGCCTGTTTACAATTTTCTTCATATCTATTCTCCTCTTAAGTAAAAATGAGATTTCAATTGGACGACAGGGTATTTTCGACGATTATTCGGTTTTTCTGCTTTGCATCACCTCCTTACGATGTTTTTCTCCAATGGACAAACCAACCTGCATCACTTTCTTTGATATTTCAGGATCCTTCCATCATTTTGGCACCACAAGATTCCCGAATAATTAATTCGCCTGGAACCTGGGTGGCATCTTCCAACGCTTCCCCAGAAAGCTGCTCTAAAAGCAATCGGGCAGCTGCCTGGCCCATTTCGTAGGAAGGCATGCGAACCGTCGTCAGCGCCGGCCTGATCCAGGACGCAAAATCACGATCATCGTACCCGACCAGGGCAATATCGGCAGGGATTTTAATTCCAGCTTCTTGAGCAGCATAAATTACACCCATAGCCATCACATCGTTCGCAGCAAAAATGGCGGTGGGTGCTTCATGGAGGGAAAACAACGCTTTCGCAGCCTGGTAACCGCTGTCCACTCCCCAATCTCCCTGCTGGATCAAACCGCCATCAACAGGCAAGCCATGCTCCAATAACACATCCCGGTAACCAGTGAGGCGATCCTGGGCTTCTTGCCACTCATCCATCCCGTTAATATAAGCGATGCGCCGGTGCCCAAGATGGACCAGGTGCTGGGTGGCTAATTGAGCGCCGTACCGGTCGCCCGGTCCCACGCAATTTTGGGCGCATTTGCCAAAAACACGATTGACAAAAACGAAGGGTCGATCTTGCAAAGCCAGGATTGGATCATTAAAGGTGTGCAGCCAGGAATTTAAGATGACGATGCCATCTACCTGGTGGCTGTAAAAAGAATTAATCGCCTCGATTGCCAGAGCCTGGTCTCTATTTGAATAGATTATCGAAATCGAATATCCTGCACTGCGCAAACCATCCTGGATGCCCTGCACCGTTGGTGCAGCAAAAGGCGACTGCATGCGGTCGACAATCACGCCGACCAGATGCGACCGGTTGCTCTGCAAGCTGCGCGCCACCAGGTTGGGTTTATAACCCATTTCATCAGCCAGCTTGCGAATGCGTTGACGGTTTTCTTCTTTTAAGGGGTAATTCTTGTCGGATAGAGCACGTGAGACCGTGGAAACGGAGACATTGGCAACCTGTGCAATTTCAGCTAAGGTAACGGTCACGCGTTTTTTCCTTGTTAAATCAAAGCAAACGTTTGCTTACCAATTATATTGTAATTGCAAACGTTTGCTTTGTCAACAAACTCTAATTTTTCGATGCTTTATACAACCGATTTGCAGCCGGTCTTATTCAAACCAGGCTGCAAAATCCGCTGTCAGAACTCTTTATGAACCCTGGTCGATCGCTAAAGTGACATCTTCAACGTTGATGTACAACCCCACATAGGCGGGTTTGCTGGCAGAAACCTCGATGCGGTAGAAAGCCTCATCCATATTTTTTACGAACTGCGGAGAAGCCGCGGCGGTCAAAACGGCATCGCGCGGCAGGCTGTCCAAGCCGCTCTTGGCAGCAAGCTGGTTGTCGATCTTAAACAAGGCAGCCTGGTTTGAGTTATCCGCGGGCGTAACCCGCAAGCTCAGCTTCTGCAGGATCGCAGCACCTCTACCGGTTGCCCCGGCCACGTATTCCTCCATGGTGATCGGCTGCAGGTTATCTGCCAGGATGAAGCACCCCACCGCCTCGCTGAGATCGGGGCACTCCACCACCAGGACATAGCGCTTGCCAGATGCATCCCGCGTGGTTCCATCGCCCGGGTCGGAGGGAATCACCTTCTGCACCGCCGAGGTGAGCAAGCGCGTGCCAGCGCTGACCTGCCCGGCTTGCGGCACGGCTTCAAAGACAGGCAAGCCCTGCGCGTCGGCGTATTTGAGTCTCATCGGGCTGAGCGGCAGCTTGGCCGCCACCGCTTTATTGGCAGTAGCATCAGGAGCAGCAATAAGATCGACGGACTTGATGTAATAATCTTGCAAGCGCGGCTCAAACTCAAAGTCCATCACCCGGTAGTACCGGTCAGCCCCCACTTGAACCGGGTCGCCAACCACCATGCGGGTGCCGCGCGGCACGTTGATGCGCATCACTTCCACCTCGGGGGTATACAGCTTTGCGGTCTTGGAGACAGGATCGACTTCATACACAGCGACCATCTCGCTGTGGTTCTCGGCCTGTTTTTTGAGCACCGGCATCGTCTGCACCTGAGACTGCCGGACAGCAGGGGCCAGGTCTCTGGTGAGCTTATAGCCAGCTTTGTTGTAAAAATCTTGCATTTGGGCAGGGGTCAGGAAATTCTCATTCAGCAGGATATGGTTCCAGTTCAGCATCTCCTTCACCTGGTCGTAAGGTACATCGCCTTCGGGAGTGTAGCCCACGAAAGACCCGCTGAAATTCTCACCTTCCACATCATAAAGCAGCCATTTCAGGGTATGCCTGAATACACCGATCGTGGAACGGCGCTTATCTTCGTAAGGCAAAGCGGTTTCAAAGGTTAATACGTACTGCCCATCGGGGGTGTCCACCACATCCACAACGGTTGCCTCGTGGATCCAGCGCAGCCACTGCACCTGCCCCATACTTTTGCCTTCGGTGGTCGTCACGGAGCGCGAGCGTTTGTAGCGGCCCTGGGAATCCTGGTAATAGTTCCAGGAATTTGCCGATTTAATCACATAGCCTTTCTTCGGATCGAACGAATTCCCGCCGTCTTCGCCGCGACCTACTTTCAGCGGCGGTGTCAGCAGTCCTTCTCCGCTGGAAAGCTTGAGCGGGGGGGCGATCCGCCAGGCATTCGGCTCATCATAAACAAACTGCAGCCATAAAATACTGGCGCCCGGTTTCAGATCCTCGGCCGATTTAATCCGCCTGAGGTAGGCTTTGTCAGGGCCAGACTGGAGCTTGGGATTGCGCTCCTGCCGCAGGTACCAGGTCGGTTTGGCGGTCAACCCGCCGGGAGGTGAATTGCCGCGCAGGTGCTGGCAGTGTTCAGCAATCTCGTTGCACACCGCCCGCGTTACAACCAGCTTGCTGGAAAGATCATTCTCCTCCCGCCAGGCGACCAGGTTAGCCTGCTTCCATTCATTCATCAAGTTGTTATATTCACGCCACTTGTACGCATTTCGGTCAGCTTGATCTTCATCGGAAGCCTGTTCCCAGTTAACAGCCTTGATCTCGGTCAGGCGCAGGTTGGTTAATTTCACGATCTCATTCCACATCCAGGCCGGGAATCCCACGCGCTCTTTCATGGCACGCAGGTCTTCTAATACCTGCGCATCGCTCTTTTTCTCGATAGCATAGTTCTCTTCATCAACACGCAAGTCCAGGAGCACTTTCCGTTTGCGCGAGTCAGGGATCAAGGTCAGATCTTGCCCGGAGACGTAAAACCCGGTGTAACCAGGCTTCGCAGTACTCTGGATAAAAAAGTAAGAGCCGTCGCGGGAGATCGGCAGCGTATCTACCAGGACTTCGTCGCCCGCCAGGAGCGGAGCCACGGGGGCCGGAGAAAATACACCGGCAGCATCTTTATACACAGCCGCAGAAGCGGCTTTATTGGCGGGGGTTACCCTATAGCGCGTGCGGTAACCTTTCAGCCGGTCAACATATCTTTGGGCTTTCTCTTTCCACTTGGGGTCTGCCGTCAAAGCCAGGGCAGGCGGCCTGGCGGCGTCTGAGGCGGCGGCAGCGGCTGCCGGGGCAGCCGGGGTCGGAGTGCCTGTTGGCTGCTGGCTGGCAAATGGATAGACTGTGAGCTTGCCTCGCACCAGCTCTTCAAGCATGGCATCGTCAGCCGGCAGGATCTCCTTTTCAATATCCTTCTCCGTCAAAGAGCTCAGCAGGTCGCGCGGATCTGCCCAGGAGCCGTGCGCGCTTTGGTAGCGCATGCCTGAAAAATGGATCACCATATACTGCAGCCAGATCGGAAAGCGCTTTGGCTCGTTCAGGAACTTGCGCACGACCATCTCCAGCAGCTCGGTATGCGTCTTGCGGGAAAGCTGGAGGTTGTAATCTTCCACTTTAGCTCGCACAATATCACGCACGGAGACTTCGGCATGCGTAAAACTCTGGCTGAAGAGCTGCTTTTCGGGGGTATTCAAAGCACTGTCGGCTGCATTCAGCTGGTTCTGAAGGGATTGCACCTCGGCTTTGGCCTGATTGAGCTGGGTTTCTACCGTGAGGCGCTGGGCATCACGCTGCTGGACGACGGCCTTGGCTTGCTCGGGCGGCTTGGTGCGCAAGTCGATGGCCTCTGAAAAATCTTTCAGCTTACTTTAACTCGGCAGCAGCCATCTTTCCCGATTTACCCGTAAAGGCACGCCAATTAGTGGTGTAAGTTTTGAGTAAATTTGATACAAAAAGATTCTGGTTCGCTTCAACAGGGGGGAAAGTTTTGAACTGCGCGTGAAGGGTGTTCACCCGCACCATGAAACCCGTGTCGAAATCAGGCATCGCTTTCCGCATCTCTTCGGTCACATCGGGCTTCAAGAAATACGACTTCAGCTCGGCGTAGACTGTTGGAGACTGCATGCGCTTGACTGAAAGGGCAATCGCTTGGTGCTGTTCGTCCAGCTTGCTCAAATCCGCCTGGCGCAAGTTTAGCTTGGTCGAGAGTTCCGCCTTTTCTTTCAATTTCTGGGTCTGCCATTTATACAGCTCCTGGCGCCTTTGCTGGATCCTCGTCGAGGCAGCCAGGAATTGACGCAGCTTGGTCAGCTCTTCATCGATCACCTTCAAAGAGACATTCTCCAACAGCGCCTGGCGCTGTTCGTTCTTGGGCCGGTCTGGCCAGGTAGCCACGCGGCAGCGGATGCGGCGCTGGATAACGCCGATCTCCCTCTGGGTTTCCTTATACAGCTGTTCCATATTGGCGGTTTGAACCGTGATAAAGTAATTTTCTTTGACAGGGTTGCGGTAAGTCGGAAAATAGCGCTTGAAAAGACCCCGCATGTTGGTCAGGGTGGTAATCAAGGGTGGATCGAGCTGCGGATAACGGGATTGGTAATTTGCAGCCACGTCCACGGAGGTGAAATAAGCTGTCAGGTCTTGATAGGTGTCGTAAGCTTCAGCGCGCAAGCGTTCCTGGTTCTGCAGGTAAGTCTTAACCTCGCCTTGCAGCTCGGCGGTGGTTTTGTTCTTATACTGCGCCCAGGTGTCGACTTCGTAATAAGTGACGAGGAAATCGCGCAGCTTCATCTCCCGCAAGGGATAGATGGTCTTGAGCATGAAATCATTTTGCCACTGGAAATAGACATTACCTGCCATATGAATACATCATCCTTAACCACAATAGATTTTTAACCACCAAGGCACGAAGTTCACCAAGAAAACCACTTAATTATCCTTAGTTACTACTTTAATTTCTGGCGATCACTTTTATGTCATTCTGAACCGCTGATGATCTCCCTCCGGCAAAGATACCATGTAAAGTCACTCAACAGGGATCCTTCGGTCGTAAAGTGCACTCCCTCAGGATGACAAATACGGCATACCTTACAAAGGTAAAATACTGAGCTAATTAAAACACAATAAATCGGAGTGGTCAACTCCAATTTATTGTCTCTCACCGAATACCAAAAATCGAGGTATGTAAGGGTAACTCACCTGCCTAGAAAAACTCGGCAGGAAAACACTTTAAATATCAAAAAAAAGGATATCCTTGATCACCCAGGCCAAGGATAGATATACTAGCAAGCCCACTCCACCGGCGGATACAAGCGATTCTTTTTCAGGGCAGCCTGGAGCGCATCCAGGTCAGACTGGCTGTATACTTCCAGGCGCGCCAGCTTATCGAGGGTCTCCCAGGCAGACTCGGGTGTTTTTTCAAGCGGCTTCTTCAACGCAGGCCAGAAGTCCCAGGGCAAGATCTCGAAGCGGTCGCAGGCTAACAGGTCGCGGAACAGGTCGCCGCGGATAAAGTCCCAACCCTTCCATTGGAAGATGCCAAAGGTATCCGGGTCCACATTGCCTGCCCGGCAGAGCAGCCAGGCTTGCCCGCCGGTGACGAAAGCCCCTGGCGGCAGGTCAAGCGGATCGAAGGTGATCTGCAGCACCTTGCGCTGAAGATCGTCGAGCTGCGCGTCCACCCAGCGCCAGCGTTCCCCATCCCACACTTCCGCCACCCAATGGTCTTCGTAATGCCCAGGGGTGAAATAAGTGCCGAAATCCGCAGCGCGCCCGCGCCGGCCTTCCCTGGTGGCGCAGCAAGGCAACCAGCATCAGCGTGAAGTCACGGCAGTTTGAGACCAGCTTGCGCTCAAAGGGCCTGGCGGTAGTGAGAGGCTCTGGATCGAGCTCGAGGAGGCGGGCAAAACGCCCGGCAGCTGGGCGGAGGTTGACTTCACCCTTGCGCTCATCGCTCAACACGAGTCCATAGCGCTCCGCCCAAAAGATATGCACTAACAAACCCTGCAACATCTTAACCAAGTCCGGGATATCGGCAGGGATACCCTCAAACCGATCCGAAAAAGCCAGGATGTCAGTCATAGGAGCAGGCGTGGCATAAAATTGGAGGTAGGAATCTTGATCAATGATCATCGTTTTTCCCTTTCTACACCCATTTTAAACCCTCCTCCAGGGGTAAAGTCAAGCCACAGTCCCCTCTATGTCAATTTTTTTAAGAAATCTTGGGCTGATACAATACTAAGTGGCGAAGCAGAAAAATCTACCTGGTTACGCGTGACAATCCAATCGATACCATTGGATTGTGCACAAGCTACCTGGACAGCATCTTCGAAATCAAGTATGGGCAGTTTTAGAGCCAACTGCAGCTCTTGGATATCTAATGAACAAATTTTAAAAACAGATAGAATATCTGCAACTAATTCACGTGCTTTTTCTCTGCCGACCTGCTTTCGTGCAATGTAGAAAACATTGACCGGAGTTATTGCCGAAATAAAGCCTTCAAATCGACCTTGCTCACATGCCAACCAAAGAGCCGCTGCAGGTTCAACATGCGGCTGTCTCTGGAAGAGGATATCCAGAATTATGTTTGTATCGATCAAGGCACGCATTAGGAATATTTCTGGATCAAATATTGAACGTATTCTTCTTTTATTCGTCGATCATTTAAGTCAAAACCCAATTCGTCTTTAAGCGCACCTAAAACTCGCGGTAAAACAGAACCTTTATCGGATTGGTTTTGCTCGGCCATTTCTTTCTGAACAGAATGTGCCAGAAATTCTAACAAAGCCAATCGCTCTTTAAGGGGTAGGCGTTCAACCTCTTTTACAATTTGAGGATAGATCATGTAGACCTCCGGTGTCTTATTTTACCCCCTTAATCATAAATCTCCTTAATTCCAGCTAACTTATCCAATCGCAGTCTTGTGATTATCACGCATAAAAATGTAAGGGTCCACATAATTCGCCCACACATCCTTGCGTACATCGAACCTGGGACGGTTCCGATGAGGGGTCCAGTATGAAGGTGTTTGACGGAGGGTTTCGGTGAAAGACAGGTCAAAGTGCAGGTGCCAGCCAGCAGTGGCCCCCACCATCAGACCAATCTTGCCGATCTGCTGGCCGCGCACGACATGCGCCTCCACTCTGGATGAGCAAATCTCTTGTCAGGTGACCATAGCGCGCATAGATATGCTGGCGCTGCACTGTGCCATCTGGTAAAGTGACCAGCGCATCTGGATGCCAGATGACCGCAATCAATCCCCCAGCTCCCAGCCGCCCCGGCAAAAGTGACGATGCCGTCGGCGATGGCATGCACCGGAGCGCCTTTATCTGCTGCAGGGCTGACCGTAGAATTCAGGTCAACACCCGGGTGGCAGCCTTTGACGTACCATTCCGCAAAAGGGGTATAGTCATACCAGCCAGAGGTCCAACGCGGCTTGTTGGGGTAAAAGGAATTGTTCTCAAGCAAGGGGCCTGCTCGATCCTCTGGCGTCCCTACTGGAGCATCATAGGGTTGAACAGGCTCATTTTCTGGGATATGGATCCAGCGCACGGAACCAAAGCTGATCCAGCTTTTCTCGTTTTTACTAAAATTCGTCAGTCGCACACGCCCACTGTGGGGATGCATGGAAGGCGAGAGGCGGAACCAGCCTAGTTTCACCCAATGATCGTTATAATACCCCTGGTTGACCACCACCTGGGCTTCATCAAAGACCTCCACCCCATTCTCCTCCCTGAAATTATAAGACACCGCATACTGTGCATCTTTGACTGTCCCTTTTTGAGAGGGAATAAAAACCTCGACGCGATAATCCCCATCTGGGGCAGAAGGAGGCATGCGATACTCTGCGACCACCTGGGCGGTTTTAGAGGTAGCCCTTGCCCAAATATCGTAATATTTCAGCGTAGCGGGGTCAGGCTGTTTGAATTTCGTCCAGGAATTAGCCAGCTGCTGCTGTTCTGAGGAAGAGCCAGCATAGCTCATCGAAAAATATTGAGGATCGCTGGTCAAGACAACTTGCGGAGTGGTCATGGATTGCCTCCAAGGGGGATATCAGAGTGACTGTGATTTGTTGCGCTCAGGCGCAATTGTCTAGAATTGTAATGGAAGCACCGGGCTATACCCATGGTTGCAAGAAATGGACGAAGCCGAACAATTTCAGTCTTTTTAGGTGAAGCATGATAACATTTACAGGTTGCTCGCATCCCCAGCGTGAGCTATGCACAATGATCACATTTCTCACCCCCTCCGACCTGCCCTGGGCACACGCTTCCTGCAGGAACGCTGGGGCCTTCCCGTGATCACCCGCGGGAAAGCATATGACCCCACAGCCTATCCTGGCTTCATCGCCAAAGACAAGCAGGGTCTTCCCCAGGGGTTGGTGACGTACCGCATTGAGGCAGGGGAATGCGAGATCCTATCGCTCGATTCACTCAGCGGAGGGTATGGGATCGGCCTGGTGAAAGCCGTGAAGCTGGCAGCGCTGGAGGCGGGCTGCTGGAGACTTTGGCTGATTACCACCAACGACAATCTCTCGGCTATGCGCTTTTATCAGAAAGTCGGCTTTCAAATGGCAGCCGTGCACCGCAATGCCCTGGCAGTCTCGCGGCTATTGAAGCCCTCCATCCCGCTGACGGCGAGGACGGTCTTCCACTCCGTGATGAAGTCGAGTTCGAGATGATCCTGCGTGAGCTCGAGCCCCCCGGAAGAGCCGCCCAATTTTCCGCTGCGCTTATGCCGGCGCACCGTCTACGAATTCGGAATGGGTCGGGCTTTATTTAGACCGGGTGGTTTTCCCAGACGGCAGGCTGATCCCCGAATATCACATGCTCCACACCAAAGATGCTGTGGCAGTCTTGGTGGAAAACGATGCAGGCGAGCTGCTTTTCGAGCATGTGTACCGCTATGCAACGAACCGGATGGAATGGGAAATCCCGGCTGGGGGGATTGAAAAAGGTGAAGATATCCTGGAGACTGCCCGGCGAGAAGTGTATGAAGAGACCGGCTTTGAGACTCACGCTCACAAGCTGATCTACACCTACAATCCTGCCAATGGGAACATCGACACTCGCTTTTTCCTGGTTGCCTGCCAGGTGGGCGAACAGAAAACGGGCATCGATATCGGAGAAATCCGCGCGGTGCGCTGGATGAAGCGCTTGGAGATTGAAAACCTGATTCATCAGGGGGAGATGCAAGATGGGTTTACGCTGAGCGGCGTGCTGCTGTGGTGGTGGCTTCCCTAAGCATTTCGAGCTGACCTGACATATTTGCAAGGTAAACAGCGACTCTTTTTCCCCTTCCAATTCGTTCTACACTATAGGGAGTAAAGTCTCCTATTTTGCTTTGCTGTTCAATGGAAAAGAATAACCAAACCCTTTTCAAAATGAATTCAGGAGGCACATAAATGAGTAAGATTCAGAAGAAAATCACTTTAAGCCTTTCAAGCTTATGGTGATCGGGCTGCTGCTGGTTAGCTTTGGCAGTGCATTGGCTGAAGATGTTCCATTTACGCTGGTCGGTGAACTAGATATCTCTGGAGATAGCCCCGCACTGGTCTATAAAGTGGGACCCCAGGCATTCCTCGTGAACCTGGAAGCCCCCGACGCCACTGCCTGTTACGATGGCAATGGTGCATCCATGTCTTGTAACGACCTGACGGATGGGTCTTATGTTGAAGTCATGGGCAATGTCGTCGGTACAACCTATACCGCCACCGCGATCACACAGCTGAGTACCGCAATGGGTGTGCTGAAAACCATCACTGGAGATATCTGGACGGTGGGTGATGTTCAATATAAAGTAAGCGCTGAGCTGGCACTGGGCTTTGCGGTCGGGGATTTGGTCACTGTGACCTATAAAAATGTCGCAGGGACACTGGTTGCCGTGGATGTCGAAGCAGTCAACACATCCACCTTTGTTGGAAAAGTGATCGCAATGGGTGGCACATGGCAGGTCAACGGTGAATACTTCACGGTCGGCGATACGGCCATTTACGCCGATGCGAAAGTGAAAGATATCGTCGAGGTCACCTATTACGGCGAAAATATGGCGGTAGCTATTGCGCTTTACCCCACCACAACCGTGAACGCCACAGCCACCCAGGTTGACCCTTGGATGATTGAAGGGATCGATGGATTGACAACGAACGAGTGGACAGATGATTATGAAGGCGCTGTTCCGGGCGACATCGTCACGGTTGTCTACTATGAGTACGAAGGTGTGATCATCGCTTCGGAGATTACGCTCTACGCTCCCATCAAAAACGAGAATTCCCGCTGCGAGGACTGGAGGCAGAAGATTTCAAGATCCCATCAGGTATCGAAAAACAGCTGCCCGAGGATGTCGATCCAGCCCAGGTGTATGCCATGTTCTGCCAGGGCTTTGGCTGGGGCGAGATCAAGCTTGCGTTTAAGCTTTCCAGCCGTAAACCCCGAAGATCTCTGGCACAAAAAGCAAAGGGCACTGGATGGGGCGAGATAAAGAAAGAATATGATAACAAGCCCGAAAAAGAAAATAACGGTAAAGGTCCCGACGCTGAAGAAAACAACCAGACTGGAAAGCCGGATGAAGTAGGAAAGCCTGACAAGCCTGAAAAACCGGATAAACCAGAAAATCCCGGCAACAGCGATAAGGACAAAGATAAGGACAAGGACAAGGATAATAACGGCAATGCGATTGGCAAGAATAAATAAATAAACCAGTTTCCGGCAACCAGGGGGCGGCAAACTGATCAAGATCAGTGGATAAAAGTCTCCAGGCGCCACATCACCTGGAGATTTTTATTTAACCTAACCTTGACAGCCGCCATGATCTCACGATAATTAACCCAATACCCTTATGCCCAAAACCATCCTCATCACAGGTTCCACCCACGGCATCGGCGAAGCTGCTGCAAAAGCCCTGGCGGCCCAAGGCCACCAGGTGATCATCCACGGGCGCAGTGCAACCCGCTGCCAGGAAGTGATTGCGCAGATCAAACACCAGACAGGCCATTCAAACCTGATCTATTTGACAGCCGATCTATCAGACATGAGCCAGGTTCGCCAGCTGGCCAGGCAGGTCAAAGAGCACTGCACGCGTTTAGATGTCTTGATCAATAATGCTGGCAACTTCTTCCTGAGCCATCAAACCTCCCCCGATGGCTTCGAGATGACCTGGGCGGTCAACCACCTGAGTTATTTTGTGCTCACACTGAACCTGCTCGACTTGCTGAAAGCCTCAGCGCCTGCCCGCATTGTGAATGTCTCCTCCAACTCACATTTCGGCGCCCGGCTGGACTGCGACCCGCTGACCGGGTTGGAAAAGCGCCTCTACCTGAGCTGGAAAGCATATGGACGCTCCAAGCTGGCAAATGTGCTCTTCACTTACGAACTTCACCGGCGCTTTGATGACCTGGGGATCACAGCGAACGCGCTCCACCCTGGTCTGGTGCGCACGCATATCTGGGATAAATTTGGGTTTCTCTCGCAATGGGTAATCGGGGTTTTCTTATCAAACCGCAGCCTGACCTCCGAAGAGGGCGCTCTTACCACGGTATACCTGGCAGCTTCACCGGAGGTTGAAGGCGTGAGTGGAAAATACTTCTACCGCTGCCAGCCTGTGGACTCATCCCAAGCGAGTTATAATGTTAAAGAGGCGCGCCGGCTGTGGGAGGCAGGCAAGCCGCTATTAAATCCAGAATGAAAGAGGTCGATCGATGAACCTGGCTACCCTACTACTGCTTGCCCTGGGGGTAATCGTCTTGGTGCGGATTATTTTCTTGATGCGAAGAAGATTCCGGTCCGAAAAACATACCATCCGGTTGGAAGAAGCCCCCTCGCAAAACGAGGAGAACCCCGGTGAGTCAAGCTTTTTATTGATCTTGCTGTTCCTGCTCCTGGCTTCAGCAGTGGTCGTGCAGTTTCTTTTGGGTGGGATTTAGTAAAGAAAAAAAAACGAATGAAAGAAATGGGCGCATAACCGTGCGCCTCAACGAATAATCAAATAAGGTATCCATAAGACACTCTTGAGGAAAAAGAACAGCAGATGGACCAGAAAACAGAGCCCTTGACCGCAAGCAACCTCGCTTATCGAGATTTGAATAAGAATGGGAAACTTGACCCCTATGAGGATCCACGCCGCCCCATCGAGGAGCGCGTTGCCGACTTGCTCAAGCAGATGACCCTGGAAGAGAAAGCTGGCTTGATGTTCCATACCATGCTGGCCATGAACGACGATGGCAGCCTGGCAGAAGAACCCAGCCCTTTCAGTCCTGTACCGACTACAGAAATGCTGACGCAGAAGAAGATGAGCCACTTTAACATGATGCAAGGCGTCAGCCCGCGGAAGATGGCGGAATGGCACAACCGGCTGCAGAAGCTGGCTGAAGGCACCCGCCTGGGCATCCCGGTAACCATCTCTTCGGATCCACGGCACGCATTTTCAAATAACCCGCTGGCAGGTTTGATGGCGGGGAGCTTCTCGCAATGGCCGGAGCCGATCGGTCTGGCAGCTGCCCACGATCCTCAACTCGTTGAAGAATTTGCGGATATCGCCCGCCAGGAATATACCGCTGTCGGCATCCGTGTAGCGCTGCACCCCATGGCAGACCTGGCGACTGAGCCGCGCTGGGCGCGTATAAACGGTACTTTTGGAGAAGATGCTGACCTGTCCTCCAAGCTGGTGCGAGCTTATATCCGAGGTTTCCAGGGTGAGTCGATCGGTCCTAAAAGCGTGGCGTGCATGACCAAGCACTTCCCCGGTGGTGGACCGCAGCTCAACGGCGAAGACCCACACTTTTCGATTGGACGGGAGCAGGTCTACCCGGGAGGCAACTTCGCTTACCACTTGAAGCCTTTCGAAGCCGCCTTTGAGGCAGGCACATCACAAATCATGCCTTATTATGGCATGCCGGTGGGTACCGAATATGAGGAAGTTGGCTTCAGCTACAATAAGGCCATAATCACCGGATTGCTGCGCAACTTCTATCATTTCGACGGCATTGTTTGCACCGATTGGAGGCTGATCACCCACCTGGAGATGGATGGGCAGATCATCATCGAAGCCAAAGCCTGGGGCGTGGAACACCTGTCGGGGCTGGAGCGTGTCAAAAAGCTCCTCGAAGCGGGGGTAGACCAGTTTGGCGGCGAAGACTGTCCCGAAATCATTGTTGAGCTGGTGCGCAGCGGGAAGGTCCCCGAGAGCCGGCTCGACACATCTGTGCGGCGGCTGCTGCGAGAGAAATTCCGCCTGGGCTTGTTCGACAACCCCTATCTTGATCTTGAGAAGGCTGAAGAAACCGTTGGAAAAGCGGAGTTTAGAGCAAAGGGCGAGCTGGCGCAGCGCAAATCAATTGTCCTGCTCAAGAACGGATTCAGCTCAGGCACGACCCTCTTACCGCTCAAAGGCAATCCGAAGATTTACCTCGAAGGAGTCGCCCCAGCCCTGGCGGGACAGTATGGACAGGTGGTAGAGACCCCGGAGGAAGCTGAGATTGCCTTCTTACGCCTGGGCACGCCTTACGAGCCCCGCCAGGGCTTTTTAGAAAGGCTGTTCCATTCAGGCAGCCTGGAATTTCCACCTGAAGAGAAGCAGCGCATCCTGGGCATCCTGGAAAAAGTGCCCACAATTGTCGACATCTACCTGGAGCGACCCGCTGTGATCCCGGAGATTGCCCAAAAAGCGACTGCGCTGCTGGGGAGCTTTGGGGCAAACGACGCCGCCCTGCTGGACATCATCTTTGGGCGCTTCAAGCCGCAGGGCAAGCTGCCTTTTGAGCTGCCGTCTTCGATGGAGGCGGTGCGGAAGCAGAAGGAAGATTTGCCGTACGATTCGGAGGATCCGGCATACCCGTTCGGATACGGGCTAAGTTATTGAAATTTTGAATTTAATTGTTTCAGGAATTCAATGAGGAACAATTAATTCGGCTATACGAAATGCCGGTTTCTAGCGCCTGCCTGTTTTTCTGGAGCGAGCATAAATAGGCAGGCTTTGCTTCCTTGCTTAATTAGATAATCAGGATGATAATAGGGTGTTTCTCCTATCCAGTCAAAATGGCTGGGAATTTTCATACGGGTATAGGGTTAAGAAAGCATGGAAATGAAAGAATATCTGACATTTGACCTGATGCTGCAAGGGCAGGCAGGCGATTACCGCGCCTTGATCATCGACTCGCCCGCGGGGCAAGATAAGAACCAGTTCGAGATGCTGTTCCAGCCCGAGCAACTCACCGACCTGCTGCAGCGGATCTCGATGAACGACCAGGCGGCAGCCAAAGAGCTGGGGCAGGGCTTGTTCGATACCGTGTATGATGCCAGGCTGCAAAGCCTGTTGAACCGCAGCCTGGACGAGGCGGAGCGCCAGGAGAAAGGGCTGCGCATCAGGCTGAGGCTTTCGGACACCCCGGAGCTGATCAACCTGCCCTGGGAATATTTATACGACCCCGCCTTCCAGCGGTTCTATGCGCTATCGGCTGACACGCCGATTGTACGCTTTCTCGACCTGCCCGACCGGGTGGGGAGCGTGATGGTGGAGCCGCCCCTGAAGGTGCTGGTGATGCTCTCGGCTCCCAGCGATTACCCACACCTGGATGTGGAGGCGGAGTGGAGCCGCTTGACGAAAGCCCTGGCGCCCCTGGTAGAAGGCGGGCTGCTGCAGGTGGAGCGCATAGACCAGGCCACCCTACCCGTTTTGCAGCAAAAGCTGAGACAAAATAACTACCACATCTTCCATTTCATCGGGCACGGCACGACCGATGAGGATACCCAGCAGGGAGCCCTGCTGTTTGAGACGGACAGCGGAAGCGGGCAGCTGGTCGACAGCCGCCTGCTGAGCACGCTGCTGTATGACGAGAAAACCCTGCGGCTGGTGGTGCTGAACGCCTGCCAGGGCGGGCAGACCTGGGCGAAGAACCCCTTTGGGGGTGTGGCACAGGGATTGGTGCAGCAGGGCATCCCGGCGGTGGCGGCGATGCAGTTCCCGGTAACCGACCAGGCTGCGATTGCTTTCTCACAGGGCTTCTACGGCGCGCTGGCCGATTTTTCACCGATCGATATGGCAATCAGCGAGGCGCGTAAAGCGATGTTCTTTGCCGGGAACGCGGTGGAATGGGGCACACCGGTGCTATACCTGCGCGCTTCCAATGCGCAAATTTTCAACCCAGCCCAAAGGGCTGCACCCGCATCGGCCGCAGCACCTGCTCCGACGAAGGCCGAACCTGATATAAGCGCCCCCAAGCCCGTAGGGGTAGGGCGGGGAGACCCAGCATTTACTGGGCGGGGAAACCCGGCCCCTACTGGGCGAGGAGACCCCGCCCCTACTGAGTTGGGAGACCCCGCCCCTACAGCACCCAGGAAAACAGAATTCACGCCGCAGGGGAAGTGGCTGCTGGCTTACACGATGGGAGACCCCGAAGAGCTGACCGTCGAGTTTACAGAGGACGGGCAGTTCACGGGAAGCGTGTATTACCAGCGCTCGAACAAGTATGTGGATGAGGAGGTAGCGGGGAAATGGGTCTACGACCCGGCTAAGAAGCGCCTGGCGTTGAGCGGGAAGTTCGTCGATTATACCGACCGCTACTCGATTACGCCTTATATCGACCGGGGCGATGGCTATTTCTTCAAGGGAAAAGACAGTAAAGGGATTGAATTTACCTTCACGAAGATCACAAAGGAATTCCTGCCGGTCGGGAAGTGGATGATCAAGTACATATGGGACGCCCCGGTGGAGATGGAGATCGAATTCCAGCCGGATGGGGAGTTCAGCGCGATCGAGAATTACAAAAAATCGAAGCGCTGGGTCAGCGCGCCCATGGTTGGGCAGTGGACGTATGATGCCGAGAAGAAGCGCCTGTCGATCAATATGAAATATCTCAACAATCCCACCCGCTACTCGATCACGCCTTATATCCAGCGCTGGGAGCGCGACCAGTTCGTCGCCAAGGACCATGACGGCAAGGAATACTTTTTGAGGCGGACCGGGTAGATGATACCCCCCTCCCTGACGGGTTTCCCCCCATTTTCGCAGGTACCGCCGGATGGCTCACCGGCTCTCTTCTGCGAAAATAGGGGGACAAAGGGAGTCTGACTTGTACCTTCGATTCTATTCTCGAACTGTGACTAAGTTTATAACAGGATGGATAGGATCAACAGGATTTTTACTATTTAAGAGAATATGAAACCAACTTTTATCGATATTATGCAAGAATTAGAAAGTGAAAAGACGACGGACCGACGGCGTTTGCAAATTGCCGAATGGCTTGAGAAAAACGGCGATCCACGTCCAGGAGTAGGTGTGAAAGAGGGTGTACCGGATATTGTGTGGCTACCCGTTAAGCCCGGTGGAGTCGTAACGATTAAACGGGTTTGGGAGGCTGAAACACCGGAAGAGGAAACCAGGGTCACACATGCACAGAACTTCAACGTAGAGCCTTTTTACATTTCCAAATTCCTGGTTACTTATGCTCAGTACCAAGCTTTTGTGGATGCCGAAGATGGCTTTAATAACATGACATGGTGGCAGCAAATGCATCCTGATTATCAACCTCAGAAGCTATCCGAACAGCGCACAAAGCGATCCAATAACCCCCGTGATACCATTTCGTGGTACCAAAGCGTCGCCTTTGCCCGGTGGATGAACCACCGGGTGCGAGGATTTGAAATGCCCGCGCTTCCAGGGAAAGGTGATCTGCGAGCAGGCGATCAATGGCAAGTGCGCTTGCCCACAGAATGGGAATGGCAGTGGGCAGCCCAAAACGGCAGCGAAGAACGCCCTTATCCTTGGGGAGAAAGAAAATCAGGATGCGCAAATACGGCGGATACGGGATTGAAACAGGCAATCGCCGTTGGAATGTATCCGCATGGAGCAGCAGCATGCGGCGCCCTGGATATGACGGGAAACATCATGGAATGGTGTGCCAATGACGATAAGATCATGGAAATCGTCGATGTTGGTAGTACCGCATCAAAGGTGCTGCGCGGCGGCGATTGGGGTTATGGGATCGAAATAGCGACTTGCACCCGTGTTGACGATGAAGAACCATATCAGATGGATGTGCTGAACGGCTTTCGGTTGGTTTTGGTATAGAACCCGAAAATACCGCAAATGAATTGCAGCCTGTTACCGGAAACATGCAAAAGTATGTTTCTGGAAATGACACGGCGTTCTTGTTATTGAATAACCGAGAGGGGAAAGCAGGTTTTGAAAAGCAACCCTCCACAGATGTCTTTTACCGAAAGTTTTTCTTTACAGCATTTCAGTTCTGGTAACGGTGTATTTTTTCATTTCAGGGGGGCCAGCAAGCAGCGTGCCGAGCACAGCTCCCAATCTTTTCAAGTGCTCGGATTCAGAGTGAGATGCTAGTCGATTTGTGCGCCCCCAGTTGCGTTGGCCATGGTGGCTGTCATCCCCGAGGCGAGGTCGCTAGCCAACAGTACCGCGGCGTTCGCCACTTGAGCTAATGGGGTGATACGCCGCAGTGGAACATCCTTTGCGAACTGGCGATGAACCTCATCAAAAGTCATCCCTTTCTGATCTCCATACAGCTGCCATGCATCACGCACGCCAGGTGCGTCAGGCGAGCCTGGCGAGCGAACCCAACAAACCCTCACCTGGTCTGGACCACTCTCAACTGCTAACTGCCTGAGGTAATGTTCGACGGCTGCACAGGCAACCCCAAAGCCACCCACACCAGGAAAGGGCTGACGACCGGCATTGGCCGTGATGCCCAGAATCGTGCCGCCGCCGTGCCGGGCCATGTGCCTGGCCAGGGCGGTTCCGGTATGGAACCAGCTCGTCAATCCGGTCTGAATTGGCGCAAAAAACTGGTCGAAAGGCATTTCAGACAGCTTCTGCCCCTGGGTATCGTCCCAGGAGATTGCATTGAACATCAATGTCACGGGACCAAAGCGAGCAGTCACCGTTTCCAAATGGCGCTCGATAGCACGGGCATCCGCTGCATCAACGGGCATCACTTCCGCCAGACCACCCTGGCTCGTGATGTCCTTCGATACTTCGTCAAGCAGCTCACGCCGGCGAGCCGCCAAAACGACCAGCGCGCCTTCACGCGCAAAGGCGCGAGCCACAGCGCCTCCAACCGCGCCTGAGGCTCCATAGACGATTGCTGTTCTAGCCTTAAGTAACACTGCTTGCCTCCTTGGTTGAACTAAGCCGTCTTAGGAAACGCGCCCGGCCATTTGGGATTTATGGCCCATCGTCAAAGGATCTTTTTTGGCCATTGTTGATCTATCTGGATTAAGAGGAAAGGAAGGGCCGTCAGAACGGTTTTTCATACACCGTATCGCGCTTGACTTCCTGGAACCCACAGCTTTCGTAGAGCCGATAATTATTCAGATTTTCACCACTGCACACCAGGCCTGATTCCGTCATACCAGCCTGGCGCTGAGCTTTGAGGCTGCGGGTTATCAGCGCCTTCGCCACGCCGCGGCGCTGCCAGGCTGGCACGGTGCTGATGCCTTCGGTATACCCACGCAGGATGCCCAACTGCCTGTTCTCGGCGTGATCAATGTAGGTCATCACGCTGCCCACCACTTTGCCAGTGCTAACTTCCCAGGCGACCTGCCACAGCTCGGGTTGGAAGTTCGGATCAATTTTAAAATCCTGCGGGATCTCGCCAGTGGGCGGAGGTCCCCCTACGGGAACGTAGGCTTCTTCGACCGCATACCAGATGGCAGAGAGGTGCTCGGGCAGGACCGGACGCACTTCCAGCCCGGCGGGCAGCGGCGCATCAGGGAGGCCTTCGAGGGTGGGACGGAGCATGAGCACCCAGCTTTCTTTGACCGTATAACCGGCTGCCTGGGTCAGGGCGTGCAAACCCAGCTGGTACTGGGTGGCATTGATATGGAAGTAACGCGGGAGTTCAGTGGGATGCTCCGCGGCAATCACCCGGGCGCGCTCTTCCAGCCAGGTCAGGATGACCCGCCCGAGGCCTTTACGCCGCCACTCGGGGAGCAGGGCAGCGGTGAGCCCATAGTTCTGGCGGGAAGGCTCCTCCCACATCCTGACACGCCCAAAACCGACCGCCCCCCCAGCCACCTCGACAATGACCAGGTCGCGGGAGATGTCAAAGCGCGGGGAGGTGCTCAGCCTCTCCGCCAGGTCCGATGCGGAGATGGTCGCCGGTAAACTGTCGGCGTTCTCGCTGGCGGTGAGGATAGCGGCGAGGAGGGTGTAATCATCATCTCCACGGAAAGGGCGCAGGTCGTAGCCGGGCATGCATGGCTCCTTATTTGATCGAATGGACAAACTAACAGTTTATCCTACTTACGAAATCAAGCGACAAACTAACAGTTTGTCCTACTTACGAAATCAAGCGACAAACTAACAGTTTGTCCTACATACGAATTCAAGCGACAAATTAACTGTTTGTCCTACTTACGAAATCAAGCGACAAACTAACAATTTGTCCTACTTACAAATTCAAGCGACAAGCTAACAGTTTGCTATCCGTTTTGTCGAAAACCGAGGGATAATCCACGGATCGTTTAATCGAATTATACTGTGATGTCGAGGATGGATGCCGGCTGGCAAATGAAATTCTTCGGAGATATAATATTGGGCAATCCATCTTATAAGTAAAGCGACTCATTAAAGCATGAATCTCGATAACCCTGTTATAAAACTGTGTATTGAAGGCACGCAAGCCGAGTTCCAAGGACAACTTGACAAAGCCCGGTCTTTATATCAAAAAGCATGGGAAGCATCGCAAGATGACTATGAGGCTTGTATTGCCGCTCATTATGTAGCTCGTCTTCAAGGGGATCATCAAGAAAGGCTGCATTGGAACCAAATTGCGCTAGATAAAGCAAATGCAGTACCTGATCACAGCGTTCAGGAATTTTACCCATCGCTTTTTCTGAATATGGGACAATCGCATGAATTGCTTGGCAATTTGGTCGATGCAAAACGATACTATGATTTGGCAGCCGAGTTCAGGCGTTATTCATCAAAAAGAGGAAATTTAGTTCTTTCAATTTCAATCCACAAAGAGAGAATGATTGTGTACGACACACCTCGCAGCATTGAGCAGATTCTGAGCATGCTGACAGACGCACCAATGCGCCTGGCCGATCTGAGCGGAGGCCTGCCGCCAGCAGAACTGCTGGCACCTCCCGAGCCCGGCGAATGGTCCGCCAGAGATGTTCTTGCCCATCTGCGCGCCTGCGCAGACATGTGGGGCAAGAACATGGCGGTGATCCTCAGCGAGGACAGGCCGACAATAAAGGCAGTCAACCCCACCACCTGGATAAAGAAGACAAACTATCGCGAACTGGAATTCCAGCCCTCGCTGCAGTCTTTTACCGCTCAACGGGCCGACCTACTGGCGATGTTGAAGCCGCTGTCACCCGAAGCCTGGACCCGTACAGCAATGGTGACGGGGGCGGGAAAGCCACGCGAGCGAAGCGTGTACACGTATGCCCTGTGGCTAGCAAACCACGAGCGATCACATATCAAGCAGATCGAACGCATCACCACCGCCCTGCGCGGGTAAAATTGATTATCGCTTGAGCGGTGTTGCCTTGCCCTGCTTGCGATGGGTAAAAGCGTTCCTAAACAATTTTTTTGAACGAGGAGTAATCCAATGAATGCAAATGCCTTTCGCCATTTTTACGACTATCACTTCGCGGAAAACCGGAAGATATGGGATACCTGCATCACCAGGCTAACGCCGGAACAGTTTACAGAGAATTCAGGTTACTCACACGGGTCTGTGAGGGGGCAGATCGTCCACCTGATGGAGGTGGATGAAGTATGGTTTTGCGAGCTGCGCGGCGCGGAACCCTCAGAGCCTTTTCCTCCCGCTGACTTCGACGATCGGGAGAGTATCCGGGCCTACTGGGACAAGGTTGAGCAAGCGATGCGCAGTTACCTGGCAGACCTGCGGGACGATATGCTGTTCGATCAACCGATCGAAGAACCCGAAGAAGACCAAAACCTCACCGTATGGCAGGTGCTGCTGCATGTGGCGAACCACGGCACCGACCACCGGGCGCAGCTGCTGCGGCTGCTGAGCGACCTGGGGGTAAAAACCAATTCGCAGGATTACATTTTCTACGCCTATGACCAGCCCTTGTAGCGGGAGAGGAGGCTGAAGATCGACAGCGACACAGCGCTGCAAATGGCTTTTGCCTGGTATGGAGCTGAAGCATGTTCAAGGAGGGGTTGTATGTAATTGAGGGAAACAGGAATCACTAGAAAAAATCTCCTGGTTTTCTCCGCTTACGCTGCTTTTCCCAGGCTCTCGAAGGGGTGCTTCGCAGGCGTTCAAAGGACGAACGCCGCTCAGAGGTTGTGAAAAAAATTCCCTCTCCTCAAAAGAGAACAAAAAAGGTAAGATAGGGACAATACAGAAAGGACTGGAGAGAAGAATGGTCGAGAGCCTGTTTACCCTGCCTGAAGAGGAACCAGCCGCAAAGGAAAGAAAAGGGGGCCAACCCAGGCTGGAGAAGCCAGAACGGCAACAAATCAAGATGCATCTAGCGAGCTTGGATGAGCTATTGCCGGAAGATCACCGAGTACGGCTGGTGTGGGAGATGGTGCAGGGATATGATCTTGAGCCATTGTATGCCCGGATAAGAGCAGTGGAAGGCTGGGCAGGACGGCCAGCGATCGAGCCGAAAGTATTGGTGGGGATGTGGTTGTATGCGACGCTGGAAGGGGTGGGCAGTGCCCGGGAGTTGGGTCGGCTGTGTGAGGAAAGTCTACCCTATCAATGGTTGCTGGGAGGCATCACGGTGAATTACCATACGCTCTCGGACTTTCGGGTGGAGAGCGGGCAAGCATTGGAGAATATCCTGACGAAAAGTGTAGCGGCCTTGATCAGCGAGGGGGTGATCAGCGTAGAAAAGACAGCCCAGGATGGGATCCGTATACGAGCCAGTGCGGGGGCGAGTTCCTTTCGGCGGAAGCCGACCTTGGAAGAGAGCCTGAAACAAGCTCAAGGGGTGATGGACCAATTGAAAGTGCAGGAGGAAGAGAAGCAGGACGAAGGGGAGCGTTCTGCAGGTCAAAAAGCAGCTCAAGAACGCCAAGCTACAGAGAAACTAGTGCGCGTGAAGAAAGCCTTGGAAGAAGTGGAAAAGGTAGCCGCCAAGCTGGCGAAGAGGCGGGACTTGAAAGTCAAGAACCGTGCGGCGCGGGCCTCGACCACAGACCCGGAAGCGCGGGTGATGAAGATGCCAGATGGGGGTTTTCGACCGGCCTACAATGGGCAGTTCTCGATTGATATGGACAGCGGTGTGATCGTGGGGGTGCAAGCCAATAATGAAGCGGACACCAACCTGTTGAATCCCATGCTGGATCAAATCGAAAAACGTTGCCAGCGCTTTCCCAAAGAGCATTATGTGGATGGTGGCTATCGCAACAACGCCAGCTTTGAGAAAGCCACCGAAAAAGGCGTGAGCCTTTATTGTCCAATCCCCAAGAGTTATAGCGCCAAGAGTCAGAAGCGTCCTGAGGATATCTTACCCACCGATGGAAGCGGGGTGAGAGCCTGGAAAGAACGCATGATTACCCCACAAGCCAAAGAGAAATACAAACAGAGAGCAGCCACCATCGAGTGGGCGAATGCTTTGGCTCGCAATCGGGGATTGTATCGGTTACTGGTGCGCGGACTGCGGAAGGTGGAAGCGATCTTATTATGGTATGCACTCGCTCATAATCTGGTTCAGGTAAGGAATTTGCGAGCAAAAATGATCTCCTAATTCGGAGATTGGGTAATGACCCGCTCAGGGTGAGGCCTGAGCGGGGAGTAAGATCCTTATTGGCACTTTAAAAACGTTTTTATCCATGTCCTCCCTTTTTTGAAAGTGGTTTTTTTCATTTTTTTCTCATTCTCTCAGCACGACAAAGGGGAGAGGACCCGGGCGATCAGATGAGTGTTTCACTTAGGGGGTGCTTCGCGGACGTTCCAAGAACGAACGCCGTTCAGTACGACAAAGGTGAGAGAGCCCGGGCGATCAGGTGAGTGTTTCACTCAAGGGGTGCTTCACGGGCGTTCAAAGATCGAACGCCGTTCAGCACGACAAATGGGGAGGGGCGAGATTACGGCGATGAGCAGATTGCTCTACGGGCGCCAGGGGATTGTTCCGTAAAGAGGATTCTTCAGAATGACAGATAAGGTGATATTGTTAATAAGGCGCAGGCAGTGATTGGTCCAAAGTTGTGATCGCGTTGTTACCTGGGCTGTGGAGGAATTTGCACCTCCAGCTGGAACTCTTCTACCGCGACTTCAATTGTTGGGAAGAAATGCCGACGGTCGATGGTGTCCAGCAGGCCATAACGTCCGATCTTCTCCTTGACAGAGTCTTTGAGTTCTGCAAAGACCAGATGGATTCCAGCAGCATTTAATTCCAGGTCTACATCCACCAATATATCGCCAGCAGTTGTATCTACATCGGTAATAGGCTCCGCGGTGAGAATGATCCATACCGGGGGAGGATCTGTTTGGGCGATCAACTTCCTCAGTTTTTTTCGGAAAAGATTGGCATTCGCAAAAATGAGTGGTGCATCCCAACGTATGATCAACAATCCGGGTAGCTGCCTGGCATTCGGATAGCGGGTGATATCGTGGTAGCCGGCGACATTATCCGGCTTTCCTAACACGGCTGCATACGGGCGCCAGGCTCTTTCAAATAATTGAAAGATGGATATCAGCACTGCAATTACGATGCCTTCCAGAACTCCTACCAGGGCGACACCCAGTATAGATGCCATCGCCAGAACAAACTCGCTTTTTCGCACTGACCATAGGCGTCGCAATCCAGGCATGTCGAAAAGGCTAATCGATGCTGTGATAATAATCGCCGCCAATGCCGACTGGGGCATATTCTGCACCAGTCCGGGGATAAACAAGACCATGGCTAACACCAATGCCGCAGCCACAATACCGGTCAGTTGGGTTTTTGCACCTGCCTGCTCAGCCACGGCCGTGCGCGAGCCGCTGGTGCTGACCGGAAATCCCTGAAATAAGCCGGCTAACAGGTTAGCCGAACCGATGCCCACCATTTCTTGGTCACCATCCACTTCATATCCTTTGCGAGAAGCGAAACCGGCTGACGTAGAAATGGTATCTCCAACAGCTACCAAGGAAATGCCAAAAGCCGTTGCCAGCAGCAAGGGCAGGGCGGATAACTCAACCCTCGGGAAAGATGGCAAGGGAAAACCTTGCGGCAGCATCCCCACCGTGTCTACACCCTTTACCGCCAGGTCAAAGAAGCTGGTTACTGCAATAGAGACAACCACAGCCACCAGCACACCTGGCACGCGCGGTGCCCAACGCTTCAAGCCAAAGATGAGTAACAAGCACAGTAAGCCGACTGCCAGAAGTCCAGGGATTGGTTTGGTATAGGTTGTTTAGGAAGGCGATCAGTTCTTGGATTAATCCGTCGGCATCGACTGAGTAACCAAACAGCTTGGGAAGCTGACCGACAAATATGGTTATCGCCAATCCAGCCAGGTACCCCACCCGGACCGGTTTTGAGATCAAATCCGCCACAAAACCCATCCTGGCTAACCCTGCGCCAATGCAGATCACACTCACCATCAGAGCCAGCATCCCGGCAAGGGCAATGGCATCGTCAGTATTTCCAGCAGCCAGGGGTAGAATAGCTGCCGCAATCATTGGACCCAGAGATGAGTCCGGACCCAGGATCAAGAATGGTGACGGACCAAAGGCTGCATAAGCCACCAGGCAGACGACCGTGGTATACAATCCGGTAATCGCCGGAAGGCCAGCAAGCTCTGCATATGCCATGCCCTGAGGGACCAGCAGTGCACACAGCACTGCGCCAGAAACAAGATCGCGGGGAAGCCAGGCCGTTTTGTAGGTGCGCAGAGTGCGCAAGCCTGGTATCCACCGTTCGATCCGGGCTAACTGGGGTGAGACGTTCTTCTGGGAAGGTGAATCAATCATGCTTCTTCATTGGAATTTCCACGCAAAATTTGTAAACCGGATTCCACGTCGAATTAATCTACCAGCATTTTCACCACAAACGAAGATAATTCTGGCGGAACTCTTTTAAGTTTAACACTGTTTTCTTTATTTGGCATTATTTTTTGCGATCCATTGTACAAATGGTACTGTATCTTTGCGTAAGGAAATTCGTGAGAGCGCTGACGGCATACCAGCAACAAGAAGGCGCATGCCATGCGCCCCTACCGACCTCGCACCGACCAGAGCCCGCAGGAGGAGTTCCAGAGAGGCGTAAAGGGGGTTCTTCAGCGGTAAAGTGCGCCGCTTCAGAACGACAGGTAAGGGCACCCCGCCCGTACCAGAGCCCGCCGCAGGGGAAACCAGGCTCAGGGAGCCTCATATAGCTGGACTTGCCCGCCATAAAAATCTCCCGTCTTGGTTAATTTCATTTGCGAGGCAAGTGTTTCGGGGATGAGACCCTGGGGATCGGTATACGAGGCATGGCTGTAAACCAGGACGACTCTCTTACGCCCGCTCACCAATGAAATTAACCTGGGGATATCGTTCGCCGTCATCTCGGGTTCCAGGATACCGCTGGCGAACAGGTCTTGAGGGACCCCCTGTTTTTCTACCTGGATGCTATACAGGTCTTCATAAGCCTTAAAATAATAGTTGAAGGGGATTTCTACAAAGTTGGAGTTGAAAAGGACCAGATCATCCTTTTCGGCAAAAGTGGCCACATACCGAGCAGCGGTGCTCCAATCTTCTTTTTGAAAAAACCGGTAATAATCGCCGGCAGAAAACAGGTAGACCGTAACTAAAGTCCCCAGCGCCAGGGTGATAAGCAGCTTAAATCTTAATTGAGCGATCCCAGCCGCCAATAACAGGAACAAGGGAATGGTTGTCCAGATCAGGGTGCGATCGTAAAAAATAGGCCGGCGGAGGCTCACGACCAGCTCACCCAGGATGGGGATGACGATCAGGGCAGCCAGAAATACGAATCGAGAAAAATTTTTTCGAAAATGCACCAGCCCCAAACAAAGCAGCAGCACGAACAGGGTCCAGATCAGCGCAGCCAGGCTGGCTGGGATTGGCGCGGAAGGATTCAAAAAGGTTTTAAAGACCTGGATGACGGCCTCCCAAGTTGGCTCAGGGATCCAAAACCTCTGATCGACTGAGCTGGCTTGCTTGATAAAGAAAACGATCCAGGGACTCCACAGCAGGAAGATGCCAACCTGAGCTTTCACCCAGTTCCCAAAAGAGGGAGCCTGGAAGCTGGGGGGAGATTCCGATTTCTTGATCCTTTGAAAAAGCAGCAGGCCAAGAACAAAGAGATTGGTGGCTAAAGGGAAAAGGACAGCCGTATTGTGGCTGAGCATGGCTGCAGCGGAGAACACGATAAACGCAACCCAGGCCAGGTCAGTCTCAATGGTCTGGATGGGGGACCAACGATGGCGGTAAATCCAGCCCCTCCATCCAGTTTGATAGCGAGTCTCATCCTGATAGGTGAACTCAGCTTTGGGGTCTGGTTCAGGTTGTCTCGATGTACGCCAGGCATGCACATATTCCCGGAATTGACTGCCGATGGGCCTGGCAGCGCTCGAATCTGTAAGCAGCCTGACCAGGGCATAAATCGCCACGGCGGCGTTGAACGTCAGGAGGGTGTACATGCGAGTTTCCTGACCGAAGTAGATGTTGAAAAGCGAAAGCGCCAGGAGCACGGCTGCCACCAATCCCATCACAATGCCAGATAGGCGTTTGCCGATCAGGTAGATCACCGGGATGGTGGCTGTGCCGAAGAGTGCGGAAAGGAGACGGACAGAACCGGGCGCATCACCTCTGAGGGCGATCCAGTAATGGAGCAGGAGATAATAAAGGGGTGGGTGCTGGTCAATCTTGACAATCCACTGGAGCATATCGGCAACACTTTGGCTGCCCAGCCATATGCTGAAGGATTTATCCAACCATAAGCCTTTATTGCCAATCATAAAAACTCGCAGCCCACCACCAATCAAGGTGATAAGGGCTACCAACCAGGGCGCCAGCGATTTAAGATCGTAATCTTCGTACGTCATCTTTTGGATGCCTATAACGGAAAGTCAACGTCGAAAAGATTGCCATCAATTTCGCCCAAACCGGGCGAAGTTTTTAACGAAACGCGCTTAAGTTTAGCACTGTTTTTGCCATTGTGTATATCGTTTCACAAATAAATTCTCAAATCCAAACATCAAAGTTTATTCGGTCCTGCCGGACAAGCCTTCGACGCCAGCCAGCTCAATCACCGGTTTACCGTCCTGCTCGACCCAGACCCCGCACGCCCCACCGCCTTCACTGACATCCAGGCCGACGACTGAGCCATCTATGCGCAGAGCGGGATGGTAATACTGCGCCACCTGACGGGCATCGCCAGCGATGTAATGCCCGATCAGGGAGCGGCGGAAGCGCTCGGCAGAATTATTCGGACCGCTGCCGTGGACAAGCTGCCCGTTGAAGAACAGCATATCGCCGGGCTGCATGACCATCGAGCGGACTTCGGCAGAGGGCGGGATGGGTACGGTGACATCGGTGAAGCTCTGGGTGGTATCGGCTTTGACGGTGCACAGGAGAGGCCACTTCTGGCTGCCCGGAACGACCGTGAGGCAGCCATTCTCCTCATCGCAAGCATCCAAAGCCAACCAGGCAGCGATGCAGGTGCCGGGCTGGACACGCAGATAATACTGGTCTTGATGGAGAGCCTGGCCGCGCGCTTTGGGCGGCTTGAAGTAGAGCATGGTTTGGACGGCGAAGGGCTCCAGCTCCAGCAGGCCGGTCAGCGCTTGAGCGATGCGCTGATCGAGCAGCCAGCGCAGGCTGAGCGCATCCCAGCGATGCATGTGGATCATGCGCGGGAACTTCTTGAGCGGGTCGGAGCTATTGAGATCGACCCCAGCAAAATCTCCCGGGTGCCGCCCCTGCTGGCGCAGCTCCATGAAGTGTACGGTAAGCTTTTGGATTTCTGCGGGCGAAAAGAGCTGAGGGTAAATGAGATAGCCTTGACGGTCGAAGTGAGTTTTTTGGGCGAAGGTGATCATGAGGAGCTCCTGTATGCCAGTAAATTGGATAATGTGGATATGATACAGGAGATTTCGGAATTAATCAAGACGATAATCCAGCCGCAAATGAATTGCGGCCTGATATGGAGGAAAACATGCTGAAGCATGTTCGCTGAAGCGTTCAATGTGATTGGCTGAAGTGCAACCTGGCGTATGCCGGAGAATGGCTGCGCTTACTTATATTAATTCATGCTACAATGAAAAAGCCTTGATGAAAGCATGTCCTATTCATTACCAAAAATTCTCGTGATTATTCTTATTCAAATAGCCATTGCCTTAATTCATGTTTTTAGGCTAGGGCAAGTTTTTCGTGGTCAAGCTTATAATTTCTACTACAGCTATTTTTCTGATTTCTTACTGCCGTTTGGAATGTATTTTCTCCTTTCATTGAACGATGTGGCAATTCCAGTTTTGCGAAAGTGGTATGTTAAAGCTGGTCTCATTTTCGCCTTGACAACATTTGCTGAAATCTGCCAGTTTTTTGGTATCGAAGTTTTAGGAGCTACGTTCGATCCTTTCGATATACTGATGTATGGAATGGGTGTTTCAGCTGCCGCCTTAATCGATGTAAAGGTTTTTACCAAATATCTAGATTTTTGGGCAAATCCAAAGATTGGAAATAAAATATTGAACTAGAATGAGAGTTCCTCATGCAGTATGACGATCAACTTGGCTCTACCGTTCTGAATCAGATCCATTCACTGCCATTCTGGAGGGATTTCGAAAACCGCCTGGCAGTAGCGATAACCGGCTCGGTCGGCGCCGGGATGGGGGACGAGCACTCCGATCTCGACGTAGAAATCCTCGTGCCCGAGAAAGATTCGATCCCTTTGTACGAGAACTACAAAAAAGGGTACGAGGAAGGTACAATCGATGTGCTCAACCCCCAGGCATTCCTGTTTGACGAGTTCCCCATGGTAAGACTCGCAGAAGTTGACGGTCACCACCGGGCAATGGTCTTCGAGTTCGATCGAGGAGAATGTCCGAAACTACAAAGATGTAGACCGCTGGGTGTATGGCAACTGTATTTCCCTGCACGACCCGCAGGGCAGGCTTGAGGCTCTACGGGCGGAATCCACTGAATACCCGCCCGACATTTTGAATCGGAAATTGATACGCCACTATTGGCTGATGCGCGACAACTTCTGGTCTACCAAAAAACCTCTCGAGCGGAGGCAAAGAGAGACGGTTTCGCTGCTGTGTCTGCAGGGCATCAGCCACCTGCTGAAATTCTGCATACTCGCTGAAGGCAAGCCGTATCCCTATGACAAGTGGCTGTACCAGGTCGCAATGGAGACAAAACTCGGCAGTCTGGTCCGCGAATACGTGAAGGCAATATTTGAAGAGATACACCGGGAAGACATCGTTTATGAAGAGCCCGTGACGTATGCCAAGCCAGGGCACAGAAATGAGCCGTACGAGAATTACAGGATCTATCACATCCTGAATGCTATGTTGAAGGTATTGGAGGATAAAATGCCGGAATTGAAAAAGGACAGTTTCGCCTTGTCAGATCGGATCGGTGCATGGAAACCCCGATGAAAATGAAACATACAATCAACGCGATTGGGTTTGCTGTAAACGAGATGAAGGTTATGGTGGCGTTCTATCGAGATGTGATGGGGTTTGATTTGGAGTGGGATGGCGGCAGCTTTGCCAGTGCGAGGCAGAAGAATGGTGGATACTTTAATTTGTATAAAAGACCGGACAACAGCGAACTGTTAAATCCACTCACCTACCCGGAGGGGATTAACGGCACTTTCCAAATCACTTGTGATATCGATAATCCGGATGAGGTTGACACCGAATATGAACGGCTGTTGGAAGCGGGCGCCACCCCAATCATTCCACCGACAACCTGGCCTTGGGGTATGCGAAGCTTTTTTGTGGCAGATCCGGAAGGGAATCAGATTGAAATATTAGCCCATGTTAAAGCGTGAAACCCATCGCTAAAGAAAGGAGGATGAAAGGGGAGAGGACCCGGGCAATCAGGTAAGTGTTTCACTCAAGGGGTGTTTCGCAGGCGTTCAAAGATCGAACGCCGCTCAACACGACAAAAGGGGGAGAGGCGAGATTGCGGCGATGAGCAGATTGCTTCAGTCGCCTGCGATGAGTACATCGCGGCTCCTTCGCAGCAACTGTGATAAAAGTCAAGGGTAAAAGGGCAAATCAAGCAGGAGAAAAATGCCAAGCTTCGCCCTTACGAACCATCGCATTGATAATGACTAACAATTTACGCATACAAGCAGTGAGAGCGACCATCTTTTCTTTTCCACGTTTGAGTAAGGAGTCGTAAAAAGCACGAATGACGGGATTATGTTTCGAAGCCGAAAGGGTAGCCATGAATAAGGTACGGCGTACGCCAGAGCGCCCACCGAAGATGCGACGTTTGCCTTGCTTTGGTCCGCTGTCTTTGTTGAAGGGAGCCAATCCCACCAGGGCAGCAATCTCTTGGCGATTGCATTGGCCGAGTTCGGGCAGTTCAGCCACCAGCGTAGCAGCGGTCACAGGTCCGACGCCGGGGACACTATCAATGATCTCAGACCGCGCTTGCCATTCTGGTTTCTGTAAGATGAGTGCCTGGATCCCGGCTTCTAGAGCCTCGATATGTTCTTCGAGCCAGGTGATATGCTCTTCGAGGCTATCCCGCACACAGTCTGGACTGGTGGAAAGGCGGTTCTTTTCAGCGACCAACTCTACCAGGAGCTGCCTACGGCGTTCCACACAAGCCGCTAACCGCTCTTCCAGGGGGGTTTGCACACCATTGACAGCTGGTTTGACCACAGAAGCAAAATGGGCGATCACCTGGGCATCGATCTTGTCTGTCTTGGCCAGCTTCCCCAGTGCTTCGGCAAACCGGCGTACCCGGGTTGGATTGACCACCGCCACGGCCAACCCTGCCTCTCGCAAGGCTTTCACTGCGCGGTGTTCATATCCACCAGTTGCCTCAAATACGATCAGCACCGGCTGCAAGGTTTTCATCTTTTCGATTAAGGTCCGATGCCCGTCTGCATCATTGCCTACTTTCAAACTCTCTGGCTCCCCATCCACACACACTTCTAACCAGCGCTTACTTACGTCTATCCCGACATATGCTTCACTTGTCATCTGGCAGCCCTTTCTGTATAATGTTGGTGAGCCCACACTAGCTAATTCGGCCTCTGACGACCACGCAACTGTTCGGGCTCTCTCGGGTAAGACACGGCGATCCAAGCTGCGAAACGGTCTTCTGCGACCGAATGACATTCGATCTGCCGTGTCTTCTCGATTCTATACCCTTGGGCTGTTATCATACTAATGACAGTCAACTCGCCAGGACAATCCAGCTTGCGGGGAGAGGAACCGGTAGATCAGGTGAGGGTTTCACTTAAGGGGTGCTTCACAGGCGTTCAAAGAGCGAACGCCGTTCAGCACGACAAAAGGGGAGAGGCGAGATTGCGGCGATGAGCAGATTGCTTCAGTCGCTGGCGATGGCATTGAGTACAATGAGTGCATCGTGGCTCCTTCGCAATGACAGTCAACTCGCCAGGACAATCCAGCTTGCGGGGAGGGGACCCGGGCGATCAGGTAAGTGTTTCACTCAAGGGGTGTTTCGCAGGCGTTCAAAGAGCGTACGCCGCTCAACACGACAAAAGGGGAGAGGACCCAGGCGTCTGGGTGAGCGTTTCACTCAAGGGGTGTTTCGCAGGCGTTCCAAGATCGAACGCCGCTCAACACGACAAAAAGGAGTCTAGGAAATGGTAAAAGTAGTATCGATCTTGTTTATCCTGCTCACTGCAATCCACGGTTTGATCCACCTGATGGGTTTTACGGCTTACTGGCCGCTGGCAATAATCTCTGCGCTGCCTTATAAGACCAGCCTGCTCAACGGGCGCTGGGAGGTGGGCTCAGGCGGCATGCGGCTGTTCAGCCTGGTGTGGCTGCTGGCAGCCATCGGCTTCCTGGCAGCGGCAGCGCTGCTGGCGCTCAAGATGCCGGCCTGGGCGCCGGTGCTGCTGGTCAGCACGCTGCTCTCGCTGGGGCTGTGCCTCCTGGATTGGCAGGCGGCCTTGCGCGGGTTCTGGATCGATGTTTTCATCCTGGTGGTTTTATTTTTCACCTTCGGCTTGCGCTTCAAACCAGCACCCTTCGAGGCTTACCGGGGGCAGGTTGGGCCGGTGACAACGACCGAGATCCCGACTGGCCTGCCGGAACCGGTGGAACGCTTTTACCATATGTACCACGGAGATGCCGTGCCCGTGTACCACACGGCGGTGTTCAGCGGGCGGGGCACGGTGCGTTTTATGGGGATTACCTTGCCGGCCCGGCTGCGCTTCACGCACCAGACCGGGGAGGGCTACCGGCATTATATCGAGACGACCTTCTACGGCATCCCGCTGTTGAAAGTGAACGAGCGCTACCTGGAAGGGCATACCCGCCTGGAGCTGCCTTTCGGGGTGGTGGAGAACGATCCCAAGGTGGATGGGGCGGCCAACCAGGGTCTGTGGGGTGAGACGATGTTCTACCCGGCGGCTTTCCTGACCTACCCGGGCGTGCGCTGGGAGGCAGTGGATGAGGCAAGCGCCAGGCTGTACGTGCCCTTCGGCGCTCAAGAACAAATTTTCACGGTGAGTTTTGACCCGCAAACGGGGATGATCCAGCGCATGGAGACTCTGCGCTACCGGGATGAGAAAGCCGGCGCGCTGCGCTGGTGGGGGGAGCTTATTACCGAGCAGGATGAGGAGGGACTGCCCTTGAGAACGTCTTTCACGGTGACCTGGGAAGACGAGGGCACCCCCTGGCTGAAGGCGGAGCTTGAGGAGGTGGTCTTCAACAGCGACGTGAGGGAGTATATCCAGCAGAGAGGGCCGTAATTACTGCCCCACGATCGCCTGCAGGTCCGTCTCCAGGCGGTCCAGCTCGGAGTCGACGTCGAAATCGGGGTTCGTCATTAATTCCTCAACAAACTGGTCGAAGCGGTTATAAGCCCCACCAGCCCCCGACAGGAATTGGCTGTAGGGAGGATCATCCGGATGATCGATGCTGTCGGCCAGCACCTGCCAATCGATAAAAGGCTGCTGGGCAGCCAGGCTCTTCACCAGGTCTTGACGCAGCTCTAGGCGGGCAGGCACGATGCGGTAGGCGGCAAGCAAAGCAGGATCCTTCGAAATAGCCATGATCACCTTCATGGCAGCTTCCTGGTTTTGGCTGGCGAGCGGGATGCCAAAACCGGAATGCTCGCGGCGGGAGGTAGCCTTGCCATCCCAGGAGGGAACAGCGGCGATATCCCAGTTGAACTTCGTCTGGCAGCAGTAGAAATAGGTTGGAGCATAGTACATGGCGGCCGCGCCAGTCCCGAAGGGATCTCCCCGAGTGCGCTGGTAACCGATCTCATTGGGGAAGAACCTGCCATCCCAAACAGCACTCTGCATCCAGCGGGCAGCATCACGCCAGGACTGCGGCAGCTTTACCTCGCCGCTGGGATCGAGGAAGCTGGCAGTGCCAAAGATCGCTGAGGCAGCACGCAGGTCGCCATCGAGCACGAAACCCCACTGCACCGCCTGGTCTGCATCGAACCCGGGGTTACGGGCTGTATTTCCTAACTTATCCAGGGTCAGCATGGGACCGATCTCAGCCAGCTTATCGAGGGTCCAGTCGCCGCCACCAGCATATTCTTCGCCGTATTTATGAGGCGGGTAAGGCAGCCCAGCCTTGTCAAAGATATCTTTGTTGTAAAAAATCACCGCCGGCCAATATCCAAAGGGGATGCCGATCAGCTTGCCGTCGCGGCGCCAGGCCTCCAGGGTAACCGGGTCAAAAGCATCCAGGTTTGTGCTTTCTACCGCTAAAGCATCAATATCCGCCCAAACATCATTAAACCTGGCACCAAAACTGGGCGATAAGGGACCAACGATATCGGGGATATTGCCGGCTTCGATTTGGTTGGAAATTCCCCCACCCCCCGATGCCATGGTCATCTCGAGCTTGATCTCATCTTGCGAATTGTTGAATTGGGAGACGAAATCATTGGCGGCGCTCTGCATCCAGGGTTCGGTGCCCTCCCCCACCGCAAGCCATTTCACGGTCACTTTTTCTGTGACCGGCGTGGCGAGCAGCTCTTCGATCTGCGCATCTGATGGACCGCAGGAAGTCAGCAAGATGGCCACAGTCAAGAGCACGGTTAGCCAGGAATGTTGACGAAGACGATGTCCCATTGTATGCATAATTCACCTCGCCTCAGTTATATACCAGTTCATAATCACGGTCAAGGATGGCATTTACCATAGAAATTTGCCACCTTTCATAATTGAAAGCCTAGAATTTATAAAAACCACTTATGATTAAGAAAACCGGTCCAGCGCAGATCGGCGATTCTCTTTGTTTGTAGAATGGTTGATCTGTGAGGAAATCCATCAATTCATTTTCATCCATATTCTTCATTAGGAGCAATCAATGAAAAAAACCTCCACTCTCCGGGCAGCCGCAGCAATTACACTGATCGTCTTGCTGATGGCTGCCCTTCCAATGTCAACTGCCTTAGCTGACACTACCACTAACAATTTTCCTGGGACCGGTGCGAATGTGACAGGAGTTGGCACAATTGCCTGGACCAATCCCGGCAATATCACTGCAGATGACACTGCCTACGCCACTGCCACCAATGTTCCTTCCAATGGTGGTCACACCAATTATTTGCGTGGGACGAACTTCGGTTTTGCCATCCCGGCAGGCGCGACCATCAATGGAATCACAGTTCGGATCAATCGCCAATCCTCCGGGTTTCTATCTCCGTTTCTCAGGGATAATATCGTTCGCCTGGTGAAAGCTGGCGCTATCGTTGGGAGCAACCTGGCAGTAACCGCAGCAGAATGGCCTACTAGCTTAGAGACAGCCACTTATGGCAGCGCGACCAATCTTTGGGGGACAACCTGGACTGCGGCAGAAATTAACGATGCCAACTTTGGGGTAGTCCTTTCTGCAAGGAATGCTAATACAAATTTTAACAGGACTGCAACGGTGGACTTTATTCAGGTTACCGTCGAATACACCCTACTGACCGGCACTACCAGCGCAGTCGTCTGTGGGGGCGGCACCCCAACCGTAACTTATGGTGGAAACATCTCCTGCGTGGCTACCGTCACACGCCTCTCGGGCGCTAACACGCCCAGCGGCAACGTTAACTGGACATCAAGCGAGAGCGGCGCCTTCGGCACCAGCACCTGCGTGCAGAATACGACTGCTGGAACACTCACCTGCACGTCAGACTACACCCCCAGCGCCGTTGGCACCGGTTCTCACCTGATCACCGCCACTTATCCTGGCGATGTGAATTTCAGCACCAGCTTCGGCACCCAGACGGTGACCGTCAGCCCGAAGGCTGCCACGGTTACAGCGGATGACAAGAGCAAGGATTATGGCGACGACAACCCAGCCCTCACCGCCACGGTTAATGGTACCATCAATGGCGATACCCTGAACTATACCCTCGCCACGGCCGCCGTGAAGCTCTCCAACGTGGATGTCTATCCTATCCAAGTCACGCTGGGTGCGAATCCGAACTACACGGTCTCATCCACTAACGGCGTTCTGACCGTCAACAAGAAAGCTGCCACTGTCACCGCGGATGCAAAGAGCAAAGCTTATGGCGATGACAACCCGGCTTTGACGGCTATAGTGACAGGTGAAGTGGTTGGCGGGATTCCGATCGACTACACCCTAGCCACGACTGCTGTGAAGCTCTCGAATGTGGCTGATTACCCCATCACCGTTTCCCTGGGCACCAACCCCAACTACAATGTCACCGCCACGGACGCCCTTCTGACCGTCAATAAGAAGGACGCCAGCGTCACCGCGGATGCTAAGAGCAAGACTTATGGCAATGACAACCCTGACTTGACTGCTGCGGTGGTTGGACAAGTGGCCGGTGGGGATGCGATCAACTATACCCTCGCTACAACCGCTGTGAAGCTCTCGAGCGTGGGCAGCTACCCCATCACTGTGACCCTGGGCGCCAACCCGAACTATAATGTCACGGTCACAGATGCCCTTCTGACCGTCAATAAGAAAGATGCCAGCGTCACCGCCGTTGCCAAGAGTAAGGCTTATGGCGATGACAACCCGGACTTGACCGCTGCGGTGACCGGCGAAGTGGTCGGTGGGGATGTGATCAGCTACACCCTCGCCACGAACGCTGAAAAGCTCTCGATCGTGGGCAGCTATCCCATCACCGTGACCCTGGGCACCAACCCGAACTACAATGTCACCGCCACGGATGGCCTTCTAACCGTCAACAAGAAAGACGCCACCATCACCGCGGATGCCAAGAGCAAGGCTTATGGGGATGACAACCCGGACTTGACTGCAGCAGTGGTTGGACAAGTAGTTGGTGGAGATGTGATCAGCTACGCCCTGGCCACGAACGCCGTAAAGCTCTCGGTCGTGGGCAGTTACCCCATCACCGTGACCCTGGGCACCAACCCGAACTACACCGTCACCGCCACGGATGGCCTTCTGACCGTCAACAAGAAGGACGCCACGGTTACCGCCGATACCCAGAGCAAGGCTTATGGCGATGACAACCCGGCTCTCAGCGCTACGGTGGTTGGACAAGTGACCGGTGGAGATGTGATCAGCTATACCCTCGCCACGAACGCTGAAAAGCTCTCGGTCGTGGGCAGCTACCCCATCACCGTGACCCTGGGCACCAACCCGAACTACACGGTCACGCCTGGCAACAGTACGCTGACTGTCAACAAGAAGGACGCCACGGTCACTGCTGATAATAAGACCAAGACCTATGGCGACGATAACCCGGCTCTCACCGCTGCGGTGGTTGGACAAGTGAGCGGTGGAGATGTGATCAGCTACACCCTAGCCACGACTGCTGTGAAGCTTTCGAACGTGGATTATTACCGCATCGCCGTGATCCCGGGCGCCAACCCGAACTACACCATTACAGCCACCGACGGTATCCTTTCCGTCACCGCAAAGGCTGCCACCGTCACCGCGGATGCCAAGAGCAAGGCCTATGGCGATGATAACCCAGCTCTCAGCGCTACGGTAGTTGGACAAGTGGCCGGCGGAGATGTGATCAGCTACACCCTCGCCACGAACGCTGAAAAGCTCTCGGTCGTGGGCAGCTACCCCATCACCGTGACCCTGGGCACCAACCCGAACTACACCGTCACACCCACGAACGGTCTCCTGACCGTCAATAAGAAGGAAGCCACGGTCACTGCTGATAATAAGAGCAAGACCTATCGCGCTGACAACCCGGCTCTCACCGCTACGGTGGTTGGACAAGTGAGCGGCGGAGATGTGATCAGCTACACCCTCGCTACGAACGCTGAAAAGCTCTCGGTCGTGGGCAGCTATCCCATCACCGTGACCCTGGGCACCAACCCGAACTACACGGTCACGCCCACTGACGGCAGCCTGACCGTGACCAAGATCCCCATCGTCGCAGCCGCCGACAACAAGAGTAAGGTCGTTGGTCAACCAGACCCGGCCCTCACCTACCAGGTGACCTCTGGCGCGCTGCTCACCGGCGATGCCTTCACGGGCGCTTTGACCCGCGTGCCAGGAGAGGCGGCAGGCTCATATGCCATCCAGCAAGGGACGCTGGCACTGCCAGCTTATTATGACCTGACCTTTGTTGGAGCAACCCTCACCATCCAGGCTGCCAGCCCGGCGCTGACTTTGGTGAAGACGGCCACTCCGCAGATCTTTGCCAAAGCCGGAGATGTCATTCAATACAGCTACGTGCTGACCAACAGCGGCAATGTACCACTGGCCGGCCCCTTCACGGTGGCGGATGATAAAGCCACGGACGAAGCCTGCCCGGCGACGACCAGCCTGGCTGCGGGCGCCTCGCTGACCTGCACGGCCAGCTACACCATCACCCTGGCAGATGTGCGGGTGGGATCGGTGACCAACACCGCCACTGCTGCAGGATCTTATTCCGATGCGGTGGTTACATCAAATACCGCCCAGGCAACCGTAACAACTTACCGGTTGTTCTTACCGGTGATACACAAGTAACTATAAACTCTCCTGGTTCTTCACAAAAGCAGCGGGTTGGTTTTGCCAGCTCGCTGCTTTTGCGCTTAAGCGGGGAATTTTTTGCAAGAGAAACCAATTTGCTCGGGGAATTTTCGGTAATTTCAGCAAATAACTGTTTCAAAATTCAAATTTATCGCTATAATATTCATTAGGGGTGAATACAGCACCTCATAATCGGTTTATAGACGAGCAACGGGAACCCACATCACAGCATCGATAGCAGATTTAATGTAAAAGCAATGAATAAAGATCGGCAGCACAAAGAATGCAAGCCGGGCTGCCCATCCGGTAAAGGTGGGACCAAAAGACATCCTTTTTATTGTATAAGGAGGGAATAATTTTAATACAGCAATTTTTTGGGAACAATATAATATCGATTACGTTTTATTTGATTAAAAAAAAGGAGATCATCATGAAAAATAGAATCTATTCTCTACGGATTGTCTCAACCCTGACAATCTTACTGCTGCTTATGGCTGCCTTTCCTTTTTCCACGGCTTTCGCAGCCAGTACAGGCCCTAAGAATCCAGGTGATGGGGCAAATGTCGCCACGACAGGCACGGCAGCCTGGACTGGCCCAGGTAATATCACCACTGCTGGAAGCCCCTATGCAACTGCGCTGATTGGAGGCGGAGCAACAACGAATTACCTGCAAGCCACAAACTACAACTTCGCCATTCCATCCGGCTCCACCATCAATGGCATCACCGTCGCAATTAATCGCATGGCCAGTGGACCATCGCCATCAAATGTTAGTGATAATGTAGTCAACCTGATCAGAGGCGGGAGTGTAACCGGTAATAATAAAGCAACCGGAACTGCGTGGCCTGTCAGCTTAGAGACAGCCACCTATGGCGGGTCAGCCGATCTATGGGGCAGCTCCTGGACTGCTGCAAATATCAACGGCACGGATTTTGGTGTGTATCTTTCTGCTTATAACGGAAATGTTGGAGGCACCCGGGACGTAACCGTTGACACGATACAAGTTACAGTCAATTACACATTGCCCGATACGACCACCACCGTTAACTGCGGAAGCGGGACACCGGTGGTTACTTACGGTTCCAACATCACCTGCGTGGCAAGTGTTACGCGGGTTGCGGGCACCAACACCCCCAGCGGATCAGTCAGCTGGACGACTGGCGGTAGTGGGTCCTTTACAACCAGCCCATGCACGCTATCAGGATCCAGCGGAACCGCAACCTGCTCTGTAACCTATACACCCAGCGCAGTGGGCAGCGGGTCGCACCTGATCACCGCAACCTACAGCGGTGAGGTGAACTTTAATGGCAGCAGCGGCAACCAGACCGTAACGGTGAATAAGATTACACCTACCCTATCGATCTCGAACACGCCAGCCGCTTACACAGGCTCGCCCATTTCTGCGACTGTGATTGGTTCTATAGAGGGCGCGGTCAGTAAAATCCGCTACGGTGGTTCAGCCGCCATACCAACGGAAGTTGGAACCTATGCTGTCACAGCAGACTTCATTCCTACCGATACAGCAAACTACAACAGTCTCACCAGCGCTCCAGCGGGCAGCTTCGTCATCCAAAAGGCCACTCCCACCCTGACAGTGACCAACTCGCCGGTCACCTTCAACGGTTCGCCGCAAGCAGCTACAGTGATTGGCTCCGTGGCTGGCACGGTCAGCGGTATTCGATATAACGGCTCGCTAACCGCGCCAATCAATGCTGGCACTTATGCTGTATCCGCGAATTTCACACCCACGGACACCGCCCACTATAATAGTCTCACGCTCGCTCCTGCGGGCAACTTCTTGATCAACAAAGCTGCACCCACCCTGTCAGTGACGAACTCACCGGTCATCTACAACACCTTGCCACAGGCAGCCGCTGTCACCGGCTCTGTGACCGGCACGGTCAGCAATATCCGCTACGGCGGCTCACTTACCGTTCCGACCAATGTAGCTACCTATGCCATCACGGCAGATTTCACCAGCAGCAATGCGAACTACTCCGATCTCAGCGGTGCACCGGCTGGGAATTTCGTGATCAACAAAGCCACCCCCACCCTGTCGGTAACGAACTCGCCGGTCACCTACAATGCTTCGCCGCAAGCTGCCACTATCACCAGCTCCGTGGCTGGCTCGATCGGCAATATCCTTTACGGCGGCTCACCAACGGTCCCAACCAATGCAGCGACCTATGCCATCACGGCTGACTTCGTGCCCACAGACACAGTCAATTACAACAGCCTCACCGCCGCCTCAGCGGGCAATTTCGTGATCAATAAAGCCACGCCCACGCTTGTGGTTGCCAACTCACCGGTCACCTACAATGGCTCACCTTTCACGGCAGTTGTGAACGGTTCTGTCGCTGGCACCGTCACGAACATCCGCTACGATGGTTCATTGACTGAGCCCACCAACGCCAGTACGTATGCCATCACAGCCAATTTTGCACCCACGGACACTACCAACTACAACACGCTCACCAGTGCATCCGCAGGGAATTTCGTGATCAACAAAGCCACCCCGACCCTGTCGGTGACGAACTCACCGGTGATCTACAATGCCTCGCCGCAGGCTGCCACCGTCAATGCCTCTGTGACCGGGACGGTTACTAATATCCGCTACGACGGTTCGGCAACAATCCCAACCAATGCCGGCACTTATGCCATCACGGCAGACTTCACCAGCGGCAATGCAAACTACTCCGACCTCAGCGGTGCTGCGGCTGGGAATTTTGTGATCAACAAAGCCACACCCACCCTGTCGATCTCAAACACGCCGGCCTCTTATACAGGCGCACCAATCCCTGCCGTTGTGATTGGGAATGTGCCGGGGATTGCCAGCAACATCCTGTACGCCGGCTTAACTCCCGCACCAACTGAGATTGGGACCTATGCCGTCACAGCAGACTTTGCTCCCACCGACACCGCCAACTACAACGGACTCATCGGCGCCTCAGCGGGCAATTTCGTCATCCAAAAAGCCACTCCCATCCTGGCGGTGACCAACTCACCGGTCACTTTCAATGGCGCTCCCCAGGCAGCTGCGCTCTCCAACTCCGTGCCGGGCACGATCAGCAACGTCCGCTACGGTGGCTCGCTCACCGTGCCCACCGACGCCGGCACCTATGCCATCACAGCCAATTTTGCACCCACGGACACTGCCCACTACAACACGCTCACCGGTGCTTCCGCAGGGAATTTCGTGATCAACAAAGCCACACCGACCCTGTCGGTGACGAACTCACCGGTCACCTACAACACCTCGCCGCAGGCAGCCACCGTCACCGGCTCTGTGACCGGGACGGTCACCAATATCCGCTACGACGGTTCGGCAACGATCCCAACCAATGCCGGCACTTATGCCATCACGGCAGACTTCACCAGCAGCAATGCGAACTACTCCGACCTCAGCGGAGCTGCGGCTGGGAATTTCGTGATCGACAAAGCCACTCCCACCCTGTCGATCTCAAACACGCCGGCGTCTTATACAGGCGCACCGATCCCTGCCGTTGTGATTGGGAATGTGCCGGGGATTGCCAGCAACATCCTGTATGTCAGCTTAGCTCCCCCACCGGCTGAGATTGGGACCTATGCCGTCACAGCAGACTTTGCTCCCACCGACACCGCCAACTACAACGGACTCATCGGCGCCTCAGCGGGCAATTTCGTCATCCAAAAAGCGAATCCCGTCCTGGCGGTGACCAACTCACCGGTCACTTACAATGGCGCTCCCCAGGCAGCTGCGCTCTCCATCTCTGTGCCGGGCACGATCAGCAATGTTCTCTATGGTGGCTCGCTCACCGTGCCTACCAACGCTGGCACCTATGCCATCACTGCTGACTTCGCCCCCACGGACACTGCCCACTACAATACGCTCACCGGTGCTTCCGCAGGCAACTTCCTGATCAATAAAGTCACCCCGACCCTATCCGTGACGAACTCGCCGGTGATCTACAATGCCTCGCCGCAGGCAGCCACCGTCAGCGGCTCTGTGGCCGGCACGGTCACCAATATCCGCTACAGCGGCTCGGCAACGATCCCAACCAATGTGGCAACCTATACGGTTACGGCAGACTTCACGCCCACGGATTTAACCAATTACAACAGCCTCACCAGTGCAACTGCGGGGAACTTCGTAATCAACAAAGCTACTCCAACCCTGGTTGTTTCAAACTCGCCAGTCATTTACAATGGCTCACCTTTCACGGCATTGGTCACTCCTTCTACTGCGGGCGTGATCAGCAACATAAAATACAGTGGGGCCACGACGAAGCCAACCAACGTGGGAACGTATGCGATCACAGCCGACTTTACCCCAACCGATACGGTGAACTACAATAACGTGACCAACGCATTTGCGGGTAATTTCGTGATCAACAAGGCTACCCCCACGCTGTCTGTGACCAATTCACCTGCTGTATTTGATAGCCAGCCGCACGCAGCCACCGTGGTCGGCTCGGTGCCTGGCGTGGTTAGCAATATCCTCTACAACGGATCATCAACTGCACCGACGAATGTGGGTACTTATGCAGTAACGGCGAACTTCGCTCCCGCCGATACAGCGAATTACTTCAGTCTCACCCTGGCATCTGCGGGTAATTTTGTGATCACCACTCCCAACCCGGTGCTGTCACTGGTGAAGACCTACACGCCGACGGCCAATTTTGATGCCGGTGACATCATCCAATATAACTATACACTCACCAACAGCGGTAATGTGCCTCTGGAAGGACCATTCACCGTAACAGATAATCGGGTTGCAGTAACTTGCCCAACGACAAGCAGCCTGGCTCTGGCAGCATCGATCACCTGCAGCGCCAATTACACGCTTACACTTGTCGATGTGAATGCTGGGTTTGTAACGAACACAGCCTCTGCCTCCGCAAGATATGCGGGGAACCCGGTCCCATCCAACTCCGCGAGTGTGACCATCCGATTCTATAAGTTGTTCGGGCCAGTGATCACCAAGTAGTCACTTTTCTCTCCCACAAGAGCAGCGACAGGAAGAAACCTGTCGCTGCTTTTGTTTTTTTGATCCCTATTGTGCATAAATTCGATATAATTAACCTAAGTCTGTCATTATGAGCCGCTGATGATCCTTCGTAAACTCAGGACAAGCCTTCCGGCGGCGAAGAATCCCTGAAAAGTGACTTAACAGGGATCCTTCAGTCGCTTGCGGTCAAAAAACGACCGCTACACTCCTTCAGGATGACAAGTGCCGCAGATCTGATACAGGTCGCAACTTGATTTCTTTTGCAGGATTTTTAATAAATTCCATCTCCACGGAGACCTACATGCCTAACTTCCTCCCCTACACCAAACACCAGCTTGATTTTGCCTTAAGGATGATCGAAGCCTCGATCTATCCGGCCATCGGAAAATTAAACATCACCGCCTACCGGACAAAAGAACCCGTCCCTTACAGCCGGCGCCAAAGCGGCGAGGAGCTGCACCTGAAGATTGGTGATGCCTGGGGCGAGCTGTTCGACTGCGCCTGGTTCCACTTCACCGGCCGGATGCCCGAAACTGCTGCTGGAAAGAAAATCGTGCTCCTTCTGGACGTGAGCGGCGAGATGTGCGTCTTCGACGAAAGCGGCGTTCCGCAGCGCGGTCTGACCAACGTCGCCTCTGATTATGATTACTCCCTGGGAGGACCGGGGAAGCGCGTGCTGCCGCTGTTTGAAGAAGCACAGGGCGGCGAAGAGATTGATATATGGGCCGACGCAGGCGCCAACGACCTGTTTGGAAATCTGCGCAACCAGGGGCGCATCCAGGAAGCTTCCATAGCAATCTGCCAGCCCGAAGTACGCAAGCTGTTCTTCGATTTCGAAGTGCTGCTGGATTTCCTCAAGGTTCTGCCAGAAGAAACCCCTCGCTACCAGCAAGTGCTCACGGCATTGAATGACTGCATGTGGAGGCTGGCCAGCGCGGCGCTGATCACCAATGAGCTGGCCGCCAGGGCACGCCAGCCGCTGCAAGCTGCCCTGGCTCAAAAAGGTGGTGATGCCACCCTGAATATCACTGCCATCGGGCATGCCCACATGGATCTAGGCTGGCTGTGGCCGATCCGTGAGACCCACCGCAAGGGGGCGCGCACCTTCGCCACCGTGCTGGCAAACATGGAGCGCTACCCAGATTATGTGTTCGGCGCTTCGCAGCCGCAGCTCTTGCAGTGGATAAAAGATGACCACTCGGAGCTGTATGCAAAGCTCAAGCAAAAAGTGCAGGAAGGGCGTTTCGAGCCGCAGGGGGCGATGTGGGTAGAAGCCGATACGAACCTGACTGGCGGCGAAGCCCTGGTGAGGCAGATCTTATATGGCAAGCGCTTTATAAAAGATGAGTTCGGCATCGACATGCGCTACCTGTGGCTGCCGGATGTGTTTGGCTATTCGGCCGCGCTGCCGCAGATCCTGAAAAAATCAGGCGTAGACTACTTCATGACCCAAAAGATGTCGTGGAACCAGGTGAACAAGTTCCCGCATCACTCCTTCCACTGGCAGGGCATCGACGGCACTTCTGTTTTGACGCATATGCTGCCTGAGGAAACTTACAATTCCTCAGCGCTGCCACACGCCGTAAATAAAACCGGCAGCAACTACTTTGAAAAAGGCGTCTCAGACCAGGCCCTGCTGCTCTTTGGCATCGGGGATGGCGGCGGCGGGCCGGGTGAAGAGCACCTGGAGCGGCTGGAGAGGCTGGGCAACCTGGCTGGGTTATTCCCAGTGAAACAAGCCTGGGCAGCCGATTTCTTTGAAACCTGGAAGAAAGATGCGCAGCGCTTCCCCACCTGGGTGGGCGAGCTGTACCTGGAACGGCACGCGGGTACGCTGACCACCGAAGCCAAGAACAAGTGGTACAACCGGCGCATCGAGCAAGCGCTGCGCGAGCTGGAGTTCACGGCTTGTCTTTACGAGACTTTGTGGAACAGTCAATCCCCTAGCTCTCAAAGCGCAGCTGGTTTACGCCCTGTATCGCCTGACCCCTACCCGGCTGACTTTCTCGAGAAAACCTGGCAGGAAGTGCTCCTCTACCAGTTCCACGACATCTTACCCGGGTCCTCTATCAAACGAGTCTATGATAAGTCACTGCTGCGATATGCCGAAATGCTGCAGGCGGTGGAAACAAAGACGCAAGGCTTGCGGAGGGCGATCGCTGAGAACCTGGAACCACGGGGTTTCCAAGCGCCAGCGGTATGCTTCAACTCACTTTCTTGGAGGCGGGAGGCCTGGGTCAAGATCGGTGAAAACTGGCAAAGGGTCACTGTGCCTCCCCTGGGGTACACAGTGGTGGAAGGCGCTCTTCAGCGTGACGGTAAAGAGCACCGTGAGACTGCCAAGGAGAACCTTGATGCTCCACTGAATGCGTTAATCGCTGCAAAAGATCACCTGGAGAACGAGCTGCTGCGGGTCAATTTCGCAGCCGATGGAACGATCACATCGGTATTTGATAAACAAGCGCAGCGTGAAGCGATCCGCCCAGGCCAATCCGCCAACCGCCTGGCTGTTTACCGCGATCACGGCGATGCCTGGGACTTTCCAATGGATTATGCCACCCAAATCCCGGGCTTCATGCAGCTCGTTTCCTGTGAGCCGCGCATTGAAGGACCTCGTTCCATTTTGAAACAGGCTTACAAATTTGGTCATTCCGAGCTGGTGCAGGAGATCAGCCTGGAAAGCGGGAGAGCCTGGCTGGAATTCGACTGTTGGATGAGCTGGCGCGAAACGGCCAGCATGCTGCGCACATCCTTCCCGGTGAACGTGCATGCTGAAACCGCCACCTTCGAGATTCAATTCGGCTCGATCCAGCGCACCACCCACCGCAATACCACCTGGGACCTGGCAAAAGATGAGGTGGCTGCCCATAAATTCGCCGATTTATCCCAGGGTGATTATGGCGTGGCTTTATTGAATGACTGCAAGTACGGTTATAAAGTGAAGGATGGCGTCATCGACCTGGACCTGCTGCGCTCGGTGCCCTACCCACGCCCGACACCCGGAGCGACACAACCAGCAGAAGGCGAGCCCGACTTGAGCTTTACAGACCAGTCCGAACATGTCTTCCGGTATGCGCTTTACCCACACCGAGGCAATGCTGCTTCTGGAGATGTGGTGGCAGCTGGTTACGAATTCAATTATCCACTGGCAGTTCTCCCGATACGCAGCCGGACCGGTGGCATCCCGCTTTCCGCTTCTCTGCTCAAGGTCAAGGCGTCCAATGTGATCGTTGAAACGGTTAAAAAAGCAGAAGACGGCGCCAGGGTAATTCTACGCCTATACGAAGCCAGCCATGCAGGCGTAAAAACCGAGATCGAATTTGGCTTTCCGGTGGCTTCAGCCTGGGAAACCGACTTGTTGGAAAATCCTCTCCAGGAGCTAACCGTGGCTGAAAATCAAATCAGGCTTGATTTTGAGCCTTATGAGATCAAAACCATCGCCATCAAGCTGCCAAATTCTTTTACAGTAATATAGCCTGGCAAATGGTTCGAGAAAACCAAGGCAGCCAAGATCCCCCAAGTGAGCAGAGCCAAGAGGGTAAGTATCAGAATGCCTATTTTCGCGCGTTTTTTGGACCTTGAAATCATCGTAACCGACCTTCCATCGTAACATATCCCGGTGCTAATTAGACTAATTTGATCTATTATATCATATAATAATGTAAATTTACCCTCTTCTTTATGCTATCCCAAATACCTGTTTCAACAGCTTTACCACCTTGCCCAGGCAATTCGCGGGCTAGGTGGTAAAATAGACTATTCCAATCTTATTTATTTTCAGGAGAGGTCCAGCATGGCAGGCAGCTTACAAGGTTCACAGACGGAGATTTCTACACTTGGCGGTGGTTGTTTTTGGTGTCTGGAGGCAATCTTCGATGACCTGAAGGGCGTTACGGATGTCATTTCAGGCTATTCAGGTGGATGGGTTCCCAAGCCTACCTATCCAATGGTGTGTACTGGGACCACCGGACATGCAGAAGTGGTGCAGGTTTCCTTTGACCCGCTGCTTGTGTCCTATGCCGATTTGCTGCGGGTGTTTTTTACCATCCATGACCCAACCACCTTAAACCGCCAGGGAGCAGATGTCGGTACACAGTACCGCTCAGTCATTTTTTACCATGGCGCAGGGTACAGCGACGCAAACCAAAAACAAACTGCAGAACAGGTCATGGCAGAAATTGAGGCCCAAAAGATTTGGGAGCGCTCGATTGTGACCCAGCTTGTCCCCTTCGAGACCTTTTACCCTGCCGAGGACTATCACCAGGAATATTTCATCAACAACCGGTCTCAATCCTACTGCCAGGTTGTCATCGCTCCCAAGGTGGTTAAATTTCGCAAGCATTTCCAGGATCGGTTAAAAAAGGAGCGGGGCTAACCACTCGCTGGAACGGCTGACCAGCCCCGCCTACCCCTTACCCCCTTTCTGAGAGAACGTCGGTTCCCCTTCTCAGAAATTAAACCAATTAAACAACCACCTTTCTATTAAATCTTAACGGACAAACCACCAGAAAGGGTGCAAGTGGCCCGCAGGTTCGCGGTGCGCAGCCTTGCTGTGGGTAACTGAAAACCTCCCAAGAAATGGTTCGTCTTGGGAGGTAAATTATTGGAGCGGTTGACGGAGCCCTGCTCCGCCAGTTAAGCGGAGTGGGGGACACTCGACCGGGCGGCGCAGAGCACTGGATTTGGGCGGTAAAGAGCACCGCTGCGGTAAAGAGCACCGTTCTGCACAGTGGATCAGGACAGTCCGCGGAGTAAGCCGCTTAGGGTTTCCTTATCTAAAAATGGGGCTAGCTCGACAATCACATCTGGGGTGATTGAGCCCTTCTCGACCATAAGGAGTACCTTCTGCAGGGTGCTGTGCTTGAGAAAAGGTGCAATCGAAACTATATACCTTGCATCCAACGTGCCTTCGAAGTTGACGATGGGTACATCGGGTACAACTGACATCTGTTCTACCAGGCGCTCGAGGGTATCTTGGCTCAAAAAGGGAGCCAAAGCTTCTAACATCTCAAGATCAACCTTTCCGTCCGTTTCTGCAAAGAGCAGGCGCTCCAGGGTTTCTGCGTTCAGGAAAGGCGCCAGTTCCTTAAGATGAGTTTTCTCAAACGTACCTGCTGTGATGCGATCTACCAGGAGATCGAGGGTTCCCCGGCTTAAGAACGGGGCCAGGCCAACCAGGATATTGGCATCGATCTCTTGGTCAACAATCTTGTCGACCAGGTGTTCCAAAGTTTCCCGGCTCAAGAATGGCGCCAGCTCCTCGACGATGGATATTCCTTCACTATGTTCAGGACAGGCATCGGGGGCAACCAAGACCGCCTCAACCAGGCTGTCTAATTTTTCATGGCTCAAGAAAGGGGCTAAACTCACCAAAACGCTGCCATCGATCTCGCCAGCCTCCACTCGATCGACCAGGCCGTCCAGGGTCTCCCGGTCGAGGAAGGGGGCTAAATCGGAGACCAAAGCGATATCCACATTTCCTTCGATGACCTGAGCCACGATGGTGCTGAGCAAGTCCTGGCTGATGAAAGGCGCCAGCGCTGTGATTTGTTCCATACCGAAGGAATATCCGTCCAACTGGCTGACGACCTCGTTCATCATGCTGGGGCGTGCCAGAGGACCAGCCTCGATAACGGATTCCAGGTCTGCTTTGCCCTCACTCACTTGCCTGGCGACCTGCTCGGTTTGCCCTTGGGCTAATTCTGTAAGAACCTCTCCCGTGGTCGCTTTGCGTGTTACCGTCTCATCTTGCTCCGCAGCCCCTTGATTTGGGATCCAGCGCGTCTGGCGGTCCGCATCCAGCGAACTTCGCAGGCACGGGCACACGCTGAGACACGGGCGCACGCTGAGAAACGGGCTCTCCGTCCAGCAAGTCATCGACGCTCACCCGAAAGACCTTACCGATCTCTACCAAAGTATTCAGGTCTGGAAAAGAGTCACCCGTCTCCCAACGCGAGACTGCCTGTGGGGTAACGTGCAGCCGGTCTGACAGGTCGAGCTGGGTCCAATCTTTCTCTTTACGAAGCTTCGAGATATAGGCTCCGGTTTTTCTTGAATCGATCATTGTATCCTTCCTTTCATGTTCGGTGAAGAACACCACTGCGGTAAATAACTCTGCAAATCCACATGAAATGTATCACGAGAGATATGAGAAAGGCAATCAATCGTTAGTTGTTTCAGAACGGAGAAGGTCGAATTTCCACAGGTAGACTCAATTACCGGTTGTTATTCTTACGGAATTGGGCGAAGGGTACTTCGCGGCGAAGGGTACTTCGCGGCGAAAAAGCATCTGCTACAAAAAGGCAACCGTGGCGAAAAGACAACCGCTGAGGCCAAAACCACTCCTGCCTCTAAGGTGCAGCAGATAAGATGAACTCATCCAGGAATACACTGCTGCTCAAATATGAATCTGTCGTGGTACCGATGCTCAGGAACACAGCTTGATTTGCATATTCAGCCAGGGATAAAGTCTGTTTGACCCATCCCGAGGTGGCTGTACTCTGGCAAAGCGTGTCGCTTTTCACCAGAAAGCCATCCACACGGACCCAGACGTAATCGTACCAACAATAATCCGTTGAGGCGATCCAATGATAATAATTCAAGTATGGAAAAGCCGGATCGACGATGATGGTTTGCTGGATATAACTGGTCTGGTTGTCGCTGCCTCCTAACCAGGCAGCATAACTCCCACTCAATGGAACGATTGATTCAGGAAAACTTATCCGGATGATCTCACTTCCAGAGCTAGAATAAGCGATCCAGTTCGAAGGGCCGAGGTCAAAATTGCCATTAGCCACAACGCCAACAGTGACACCTGCCAGATTTGAATTGCTCACTGCAGCGAAAGGATAATAGGATAAGCGATTAAAGCCAACCGGAAAATGCATACGAGCTGTAGTGAGCGATCCATAGATCAGGTGGAGGTCTGTGACCGTCACTGTATAAAGACCATTGGATGCCAAATCGGAGGGGGCAAGTTGAATTGAAAGCTGGCTATTACTGATAAAGGTCGTTGTGCGCGCCGCTCCATTCCAATTGATGATGGCGTTATTGCTGAAATTCGCGCCGTTGACAATCAAGGTCAACGCACTGCCGCGGTTTGCCCGGTTAGGACTGAGCGAGGTGAGGCGTGGAAGCCCGGAAACCGCTGTGCCGGCATTGACAATACCGCTTCCGCAGATCAAGATCGTGCAGGAGCTGCCTGATGGAAATGGTGTAATGGTATTTTGCATGATCTGGAGCGCTTGTGTAGGTGTCAGGGAAGGGATTAAAGAATAGAGCAGCGAAACCACGCCTGCCACGTGCGGAGCAGCCATGGAGGTGCCCTGGTAATAAGCATAAGTGTCAGCCACTTGTGCCTGCAGTCCTGTATTCAACGTTGAAAGCACGCCTGCCTCGGCACCTACGGTATCCGTATCTCCCCCCGGAGCGCTTAGCTCAACCATTCCTCCATAATTACTATAAAAAGTGCGCCACCCATTTCGATCTGTAGCTGCCACGGTAATCACACCCGGGCAGCTAGCCGGGGAAAACAGACCCGCATCGATATTCTGATTTCCAGCAGCTACGACAATCGTCGAACCAACCGCTGTAATTTCATTGATGGCGTTGATTTCGGTTTGACTGCAAACACCTGGTCCACCCAGGCTCAAATTCAAAACCTTCGCCCGATTGGGGTTTAACGATACACCTGGCACCGACAAGCCTGCTGCCCAGCGCATCCCATCCACAATATCGGAAAGATAACCCCCGCAACGGCCCATTACCCGCACGGGCAAGATTGGGGAGATCCAATTCACGCCGGCCACCCCAACCGCGTTATTCGTGTTTGCGCCGATCGTTCCGGCCACATGCGTGCCATGCCATGTGGAGTTTTGGGCACGCGAACCTGCTGCGCAGCTATTGGCGCTCACCCAATCGCCCGGGTCGCTCGGGTCGCTGTCCCGGCCTCCTCCATCGTTCGCCACCCAGGCATCGAAGATGAAATCATATCCGGGCAAGGTGCGACCACGTAGATCGAGGTGATTGGTAATTCCAGTGTCAATGACTGCCACAACCACATTGCTCGATCCCCTCGTAATATCCCAAGCCCCTTGCGCATTGATCCCATAATTCCCCGGAGAGGGTCTGAAAAGATGCCACTGTTTATTGTAGTGAGTATCATTGGGAATGGCGGATGAGTACATCCGGGCCGATGGGTACATCCGGGCCGATGGGTATTCCTTCACTTTGTTCAGGACAGGCTCTTCGACTACGCTCAGGACAGGCATCGCCGATGGGTACATCGGGGCCGATGGGTATTCCTTCACTTTGTTCAGGACAGGCTCTTCGACTACGCTCAGGACAGGCATCGGGGCTGAAATGGTTAGGAGGCGATCTGGCTCAGCATATTCCACTTCGGGTAAAGCCTGCAGTTGACTGACAACAATCTGCATCTCTACATCAGTGAGGGGTTCGGATAGAGAAAACACCAGAGCTTCACCTGACATCGGACGTAAAAGGCTGAATTCCAATTCACGCTGCAAACCTTCACTGGCAGCCTGGCTCAGACGTTCCAATGCGCTTGCCTGAACCGCATCAGGTATTCCTGTTGCTGTAAAAAAGTCCGCTTCAAATTTTGAATATTGATCTGGATCTTGATATTTCAAGATTAATTGAGAACCAGGCAAAAACGATGCTTGAGTTGATAAAAACGCTTCTTTCGCAATCAACCCCTCACCTTCGCTGGACGGAGTTTGAGGCGTTTTTTCTATGATAGGAGCCGGTGATCCACTCACACGGTCAAAACCACTGCTGCGGTAAAGATCACCGGAGACAGCGGATGAGTATTCCTTCACTTTGTTCAGGACAGGCTCTTCGACTACGCTCAGGACAGGCATCGCCGATGGGTATTCCTTCACTTTGTTCAGGACAGGCTCTTCGACTACGCTCAGGACAGGCATCGTAGATGAGTACATCGTAGATGAGTACATCTGGAATGATATGCCAGGAAATATGAAAGGCAGCAAAAAACCACTAAAAATTACTCTGAATGAGAGTGCAGAAAAAACACCGCGAAAAATATGCCTGGGATTCATATTCCCTCAAATAAATCTTCTTCTACCCTGCGCCCGCCGTTCACCAGGCTAAAAGCCCGGTAGAAAGTACCCGTTCCCGAGGCCTGGCGGTGCTGCTCAAGGGTCAATTGGTGTAAACCCGACATCCCGACCAGCTGGGTCGTATGGCATTGGATGGCCTGCCAAGCGATTTGCCAGTATGCAGAAGCATCGATGCGCGTGGTAATCATCCAGTCCAGCCAGCCCACATGCTGGCGAAGCTTACCTTCTACAGTAAATTCGATACCCCCCAACACCTGCTTCACCAGGTCTACCAGCTCAAGGGTGTCTGCCATGTAATACAGCTTCAGCACCGTATATGGAAGCAAATCCTGCAGCCCAGGTTGGCTCGCGATTGCCGCCATGACCACGGCCACGCTGGTAAACTGAGAGATGGCGATGTGATCTGGGTGACCATAAACGCCATCTGGACCGAATGTTACCACGACCTGGGGCTTGAAACGGCGGATCTCGCGGGCGATGCGCAAAACGATCTCGGCTGGAGAAGCTTGATCAACCTCCCCATCCATATAACCCAAAAAGGTGAGGTCTTTGATTCCCAATGTATCCGCGGCACAGCGCAGCTCTGCTTCACGAATGCGACCCAGGGCTTGTGCGCCGGGATATTCTTCTCGCCTCCCGCCCCAACCACGCTCCCCCCGCGTGGCAGTCACCAGGGCAAGCTCCACCCCGTCCGCAGCATATTTCGCCAGCGTTCCCCCCATACCTAAGGATTCATCATCTGGATGAGCAAAGACACACATTAATTTTTTTGGCATAATTTCAGATCCTTCTTTTTTACAAAATTTTACTCGACAAAACCCAATTAACCATCAATTAGGATAAATAGGATACAATTATCTATATCAATTGATTCGGAGTTGACCTTTTACAGGGAGTGATGTAATATCAAGGCAGAAGGGTACATCGCAGATGAGTACATCTGGGCAAATGGGTACTTTTGGTATTCAACCAGGGCAGATGATCGATGAGTATAAGATCATCGGCAAGATCGGTAGAGGTGGGATGGCGACGGTCTATAAAGCCTACCAGGCGAGCATGGACCGTTATGTTGCCATAAAAATCCTCTCCTTCCAGCTGATCGATAATGAAGAGTTCCTGGGGCGCTTCAAGCAAGAAGCGCGCCTGATTGCCCGGTTGGAGCACACGAATATTTTACCGGTGTATGCGTATGGTGAGGACCACGGTATCCCCTACCTGGTGATGCGCTTCCTGAACGCTGGCACCTTGAAGGAATACCTGGGATCCAAAATTCCACAGCAAGCGAATAAGCACCAAGCAGTCGACAATGTACCCATCGCAAACAACGCAGGGTTAGTCTCCAATCCTGCTCCTCTCACCCTGAATGAAATTAATGCCATTTTTTCACAGCTAACAGATGCTTTAAGTTATGCCCATGAGAATGGGGTCATTCACCGGGATATAAAACCATCCAATGTGCTGTTAGATCAGCGCGGCACAGTCTTTTTAACGGACTTTGGCATCGCCAAGCTGCTCGAAAGTGCTATTGGAAGAAAAGAGACCATCCCTCAATTCACCTCAACAGGGGCCATTACCGGCACCCCAGACTATATGAGTCCAGAACAAGCACAAGGTTTACGCCTTGACCAGCGCTCGGATATCTACTCGCTGGGGATTGTGCTCTTCGAGATGCTGACCGGTAAAGTGCCCTTCGATGCCGAGACACCGATAGCTGTGATCATGAAACAAATTTCTGAACCACTGCCACGGCCCTCGTTGTTCAATCCCGCCATTCACCCGGCTCTGGAAAGCGTGGTGGTGAAAGCCCTGGAAAAATCTCCCGCAGCGCGGCATGCCAGTATGGACGCCTTCCTGCTGGCCTGGAAAAATGCTCTTCTACAGAGCACAGCGAACGCAGCGGCAGTCCCTTTCGCTGGCGCTACATCATTTGAAAATTCCTCCACCCCAGCCGCCAATCACCCTCCTGAACAAATTGGCGATGGCGTTGGGTACAACGGCATTGGGTACAACGGGCAATGGGGCAGTGTACAGCCGGGCAGTGTACAGCCGGGCAGTGTACAGCCGGGCAGTGTACAGCGGAATTCACCGCCATATTTTTCACCTGAAAAACCTACCCCAAGCCCCGCGACCCCTAAGCCAGTAACCCCTGCAGGAGGCGCACTGCACGCAACGGAAGATGACTCCTTTCCTGGAAAGGATACCCCTCCAAAAATTAATATCGCCGCTGGGTCTCCATCCAGCCCCAGCTCCCCCAGCAACAATGCTTATTCCAGTCCAAGCAAGGTTGGGCAGATGGAAGCCGGTGGTGCAGCGTACAGCGGCGCAGCGTACAGCGGCGCAGCGTACAGCGATTACACCGGTAGCCTTGAGCTACGCTCAGGACAGGCACCGGACGAGGATGATAAATTCCTGTTGAAGAATTTTCAGATGAGTAAAACAGCAAGCTCTCGAGAGGGAATGGGCGGATGGGTACATCCGGGCGGATGGGTATCCTTCGGCTACGCTCAGGACAGGCATCCGGACGGTGGAGAGCACCGCTTCGGCTCAAAAGCCGGCCGTCCAAGCCAGGCTCCTCAAGCTCACAGGAGCAGTAAACGCATCCTCTGGATCGCAGGCGGTGTCGCCCTGGCAATCCTGGTGATTATCGGATTGGCAGCCGCGATGAACGTCTTCGATTTTATCCGTGAAGCCAGGCAGATCCCGGTCGGGTGGATACCTTAGGTGACATACACCATAGAGATAGGAACAAAATATGAAATCAAACCTGGATCAATACCTAAAAGACCATCTTCCAATCTATATCAAAGAGGTTGTTCTTCTATGCGCAAAGCCCAGTGTTTCTGCTTCGGGTGAGGGAATTGACGAATGCTCCCGGGTGGTTACCAGCCTGCTGAAAGAACATGGCATCCAGGCACAAAGTTATTCCGGGTATGGAAACCCGATTATTGTCGGAAAATTAAAAGGAAGCTTAGATCGCACGCTGCTGTTTTACAACCACTACGATGTCCAACCGGTTGAGCCGCTTGATCTGTGGACTTCACCGCCCTTTGAGCCCACTGAACGAGATGGAAAACTTTTCGCCCGCGGCGCGGCAGATGATAAGGGTGAGTTCATCGCCCGCCTGGCGGCTGTGGATGCGGTAAGGAATGCTAATCACGGTGAGCTGCCCTGCAACATTCTCTTTGTATTGGAAGGTCAAGAGGAAGTGGGCAGCCCGCATATCGCCCGCTTCGTCAAGGAGCATGCCAGCGAATTAGCCTGTCACGGAGCTGTCTGGGAGGGCGGTGGCATCGACCCGGATGGGCACCCAGGGACAACCCTGGGCTACCGCGGCATCCTCTATGTGGAGCTGTCTGTAGAGCTGATGAACCGGGATGCGCATTCCGGAGGGGCGCATATCTTCCCGAACGCAGCCTGGCAGCTACACCAGGCATTGGGAATCTTGAAGGATCAGCACGACCAAATCCTCATCCCGGGTTGGTATGAGCATGTACTCGCCCCCTCCTCAGAAGACCTGGAGCTTTTCGAGAAGCTGCCTGACCGGGAAGCCTGGCTGCGCCAGCAGTTGGGGATTAAGACTTTCGTGAACGACCTGCACGGAAAAGATTTGATGAAAGCCGTGTTCAACCCCACCTGCAACATCGATGGCTTGACCGCCGGCTACCAGGGCGAAGGAATGAAAACTGTCATCCCGGCTAAAGCCTCGGCAAAAGTCGACTTCCGGCTCGTCCCCGAGCAAGATCCTGAAGATCTCTTTCCCAAGCTGCGCCTGCACCTGGACAAGCAAGGTTTCGAAGATGTACAGCTCAAGCGTTTAGGAGCCATGTGGCCTTATAAAGCTCCTGCCGATGACCCCCTCGTCTCCCTGACTTCACGCACAGGTGAAGAAGTCTACGGCAAGCCCGCCCGGCTCGACCCACTCGGCGGCGGCAGCAGCCCTGCCTATGCCTTTGCCAAACCGCTAGGCATATCAGTGGTCGATGCCGGCATTGGGTATTGGGATACCCTTGCCCACGCCCCTAATGAAAATATCCGCATCGAGGATTTCCTGAACGGAGCCAGGCACCTAGCTAGAATCATAGAAGGATTCGGTCGGTAAAAACCATCGGGCGGCGGCGCAGGGTACAGCGGCGCAGGGTACAGCGGCGCAGGGTACAGCGATTTTTCAAACGCTGCATCACCCGAGCAGGACGGTGAAAGTGAGGTCGGTACCGGCCACGATGCTGCCGACCTGATCAATATCGAAGGTGAGGTAATAAGTATCAGCCAGGTTCACAGTGGCGAAAGTTGTCGAATAACCTTCTTTAGCTCCAGCAATAATGGTGGGGCGGTCCCCGGCGGCGAAGATGGTGGCTTCGGATAGACCGGTGCCGCGGTTCACATCACAAATAATGTTTGCGCCGGTCGGTGCGGTGCCAACTGAGATATGAATCTTCTGGAATGACAGGGTAGCGCCGGTGAGGTTATAGAATCTAATCAATCCATTGGTGACGGCCAGGGTGCCGGAATACCAGAACTTCCATTCTTTCTGCAGAACTCCGACGCCGGAGGCGATATTGATCAATAAATGACCGGCGGTATCGGTCCTGAGGACGCGACCCTTATTATCCGAATCAACACCGCACAGCAGGCGCAGGCTGGCAATGGCGTTGGTGATGGTGCGAGCTGCGCTGGTGGTGCCTAGATTGGGGGGTGGTTGGATGTTCCAGGGCATAACAGAAACCTTTCACCGCAGAGTCGCGGAGCAAGCGGAGCAACGCAGAGAAAATCTTTGAGAAAGAAAAACAAAATAAGAAAGACACTTAGATACCTGACAGTTTGAGAAACAGGACAGCGAACGAGCACAGACGAGCGCGGAGAAGAAAATAAAATGACAGGCAAGCAAGCCAGCTTGTGGCTGCTTTTCCCGTAATAAAATCCGTGTTTTCAGCGTTCATTTGCGTCCAATATGGGAGATGTCAGGTGGCTAAGAAACCATTGAAACAAATACATAACTTTGACGATGAGTACATCGTGGACGATGAGTACATCGTGGACGATGAGTACATCGTGGACGACGAGGACATCATTTGTCGAGCTCACGCTGCAAGCGGCGGCGTTCGGGTGTCCCCCAGGTGGGGCGGTGCAGCTTCTTCTGAGAAAGCTTGTATAACTCCTGCTCGAAATCTTGCTCATACCTGGCGGCCATCTCGGCCATCACGCCCACATGATAGGCGCTGATGTAGCCTGGCTCAGTGCTGGCTTCGACGGCGAGGCCGACCTCCCGCGACTTGAGCGCATAAGAGGCTGCTCCAATGGCAAGGATATAATCATGTGTCTTAGGGATCGTGGTATAGGTGGCGGCTGTACCGTCATCATAGTTGGTGTACGACATTCCAGTAATGCGGTGGTTCATCACCCCACTGACCATGATGTAATCGCTGACGGCTGGCAGGGTGGTACCTTCGACCTGGAGATCAACGTAGACAGTCTCCTTGGCCGTGGTGGCATAGGTACCGTGATTGTAATACCACCAATCGACGAGTTTATTCTCGCCGGTGGTGGCGGCCACTGTGGCCGAGGCAGGCCAGTGCAGGTAAACCACCTCGCAGAGCAAATCTCCTGACCAATTGAGCAAGGATTGACCGAAGAGACCGGCGGTAAGCAGCTGAATACACTGTGTTTCGACTCTCTCATTGATCTGAGAATACCTGGAAAGGGCAGCGTTAACGCAGTAATAGAGTACTTCTGGATCCCATTGGTCATTTGCCAGATCGCCGAGAAGCTTACGTACACAGCGGAGGATGGTATCGTAGCGGTTAAGTGAGGTTGCCATAGTAATAACCTTTTAGGGAGTAGGGAGTAGGGAGTAGACATTGAAGAGCATAGCTGAAGCTCGCGATGAGTACATCGCTTGACGCAGCCGACCGCCGCGGGAGTGAAGGAACGAGTGGAGTGAAGGCGAAGGTAGGCTTGGGGTTTGGGCTGCGGGTTTGCGGTCTTGAGCAGGTGGAACGGTCTGCCACGGCCTGGTTGGCAGTGGCCGGTGGGTACACCGGGCTCTGCCAGGCCGATGTTTGGCAGTCCGTGAAGCCGGTGCGGAGGTCTGAACGAAGAGAGCGCAGCTTGCGGAGCGAACGAAGAGAAGAACCGACGCAGCGAAAGTCCGCAGCAGCCCACTGGCCGAACGAAGCCGGAGCGGAACGAAGAGACGGAACGGGAGCAAGGGGGCGATGGCAGTTGAGTACAACTGGGTACATCGCAGGCAAGCGGGCCTGAGCGGAGTAACTATCCAGGTGCAATGCACGAAAATAAGTGCAATGCACCATTAGTAGACTTTGTCCTTGTCATCCATGTGCCAGGGTCCAGTGAGACCGGTCTGCGGAGCCGGTCCCGTATAACCACGGAGCTTGTAATGGTAAGCGTACTCAGCGTCCTTGGTGGTGCCTCCCAGGGCGGTCATGATATTGGACTTACGACCGGCGTCAATGTCTTGATCGAGGGCAATGTGCTTAAGTGCCTGCCAGTAAACGTATAAGCGGATAGCCTCGAAGTGCTCATCAGGGATGGTCAATGTAGAAGAGTCACTGGTGGGGATGGTATGCAAGGTTAAGTAGCGTAGAATAATATCTTCCGTTGCGGCGGGTGACTCACCGATCACAAGATACTGTGTGGATCCCTGGCGAATATCGTAATAGGCGCCGTCCCAAAAGTTGGGATGTGGTTCGGCTAAGCGCTGCAGGAAGCGCGGCGGGGTCTCGCCGTCGGGGTATTCGACTGAGACAATTCCTAATACCTCGCCGGCAGTAGACAATGAATACTCACGCGTGGCTGCGGTGCAATCGATCTTGAGACTGGTTTCGAGCGGGAAGTAGTTGGAGTAGTCGCGGATAGCGTCCTTGGTCCAGCCGTTGAGCATCGAGTCTCGCCAGATGGTGGCGTCCTTTAGATTCCAGCGCAGGGTGTCGCGGAAGGTGGCAAGGGTGAGAGTCATTTCGGCTTGACCTTGGGAGCTGGTTTCTTTGCAGCTGGTTTCGGTGCTGCTGCTGGCTTCTCGGGCTTGGGTTTATAAGTAACGACCTGGCCTCCGTAAAGGTGCAAGGTTATTGTTTCACCTTTAATCTCGTAGGCCATGACTGGCACGTCGATCTTGAGCTCGTGGATCGCTGACCAAATAAGTGTATGCTCTTTCATGGGGATTAGTCCTTGGTGGTTGGTTCTTTGAAAAAAATGATTTTAAGCAGGCTGAGGTGACGTCGGGCGCACTTAGCCCGACGTCCCGAAGCCGCAGGGGTGTGGGGGCAGAACGCCCCCACGGAGAGGGGACTGGGGGGCGGGGAACGCCCCCCCCAGGATCAGCTCTTTCAGAAGTTTTAGAACTTTTGAACATTTTAACTTTAGAACTTTAGAACTTTAGAGTTTTAGAAGTTGAATTGTTCTTTTACCATCTGCAAAGTGATCGGAGATAACCTGGTAAGTAATGACATCGCTGCCGGATGTGGGGACCAGGTGTCCAGTCTCTTCACAGTAACATTTGTCATTGAGCGTTGAATTGAACTCGACCCAAGTTGTTTTGTTCCAGGATACTCTGTACTTCGCTGAGCCTGGGTAAGCGGGATCTGCAATCTGGATCAAGGTATCGTTCTTGAGATAGCCTAGATTGATGCCTGGGGGAAGCTTGTCATAGATCGGGATGCCGTCTTTGGTGGGACCACCTTTACCGTTCTTAACGATCACTGTGATTTTAGGAATACTGTTAGGAATTGTCATTCGTACCTCCATATATTCATATCGACTTGCTTTGATTGAACGCCGTAGACTAAGCCTGGGCCGCGGTCGGTGAACTGCCAGAACGACCAGGCGTCCGGTCCCCAAGGCAAGGGAACCATGGGAGCGACGTTGTTGTAATTGGCGATCCATAGGGGATGCTGCCGCGCCCATGTAGCCGGGGCGCAGTAGGTTGTCCAGAACGAATAAGCGGTGTAGATAATGACCGTTGTACCGGTCTCTGTTGAAATGAACTCGCAGAAATGGCGGAGATCCTCCGCATAAGTAGCCTTGGGCCTGGTAGGTGGCTTGGTTACAATGGCTTCTGCGTCGAGCACATAACCTAACTCGCCTGTATCATGGCTGGTATTTACTAACAACCAGGCGGCTTGCTTGAGGGGTGCGATCCTATAATCGTAGAAGTGATAGGCCCCGCGGGGTATTCCAGCGGTAAGGCTTCCAATCCAATTTCTTTTGTACCTGGGGTCGAGGATGGTATCACCCTGGGTGGCCTTGATGAAAGCGAACTCGACGCCGGCAGCCTTGGCCTTGGGCCAGTCTACTATATTCTGCCAGTGAGAAACGTCGAAGCCAATTTTAGGGATCATAAGATCAAGGCTCCTCAATAAGTCAATGTAAAGCTGCCTAACGAAGCTCTTAGTACGGGTGAAAAAGTCTCGCACCTGATCGTTTCCGCTGTTGGGTTGATTCTCATAAAGCGCACCTCCGTCTTTGGTAGTCCGGTATCTCCCTGGTAGTTCATTAGAACCTGGTTTACAGGCTGTCCGCCTGCTGAGTTTGTCACGTGCCGCGGCATTTATTGAACCGTAGTGGCCATTAATAATCAAGATCACGTTGTCGTGGATGTTGAGCAGCTCCGTCCATATCTCGTTTCCCCAATGGTAATCTTCTCCAAATACTTCCGGTTGGCTGTCTGGTCCATAACTATCGCCTAGTTCTGTGGGGGTGCTATCTGTGTATTCGTAGGCGTGCGTGACAATGATCGCTTTCCTGGCGGCGTAGGTAGTCAGGAGCGCATCGGCCCAATCGATCACGGCCTCCGCGGGAACATTTCAAGCGAGATAAATATCCAGCCTGTTCCATCGATTGTTTGCAGCATGTAGGCGTTTTCAGAATGACCTGCCTCGTAAAAACCGCCTGACCACCAGGATTTACCTGTGTAGTGGGTCTGTGGAAAGTCAGCATTGAATACGGCTGCATCTCGGACTGAATCGTCTCCGTATTCATGGTTACCGATCGCTAACAGGTGGGGAATATTATCCAGGTTTCCCATTGCAGTGATAAACTCTGCTCCTTCACCTGTCTCGGCGTACCCATTATCATAATCACCACCATATAAAACGAGCTGTAAATTTAGATATGCTGCGCTGTTTTTTAGATACTCTGTCATGGTGTAAATTTCGCTGCCAGTCAGCCCGACTCCGGTCTGGTTGATGTGTGAATCTGTGAAGAACGCCACCATAAACTCACCAGTCTCTGAGGGCGCCGCGCTTGGGAAGAGACTGGTTGAATCAAAAGGGAGGGCCGCCATAGCATTGGAGAGCGCCAATGCTTGAGCCGTCGTGAGTACGCAATCATAAAGCGCAAACGCCTGAATTACGCAGGCACAATAAGTAAATGGCGTTGGTGGCACTTGTCCGTTTGCTGCTCCGATATAAATTTTTTCTTCGGTTGCTGCGGCTAAAGTTATACCTCCTTCGGATACACCATTCAGGTATCCCGTACCACTCACGACACCCATTACACCGCTTTCGGAGGTCAGACCTGTTTTCGTTAAAGGTGCTGTCCCATTCCAATAACTTCGGTTGCCATTACGATTAGGGCATAACATAAACGCGACCGCGGCCGAATTGTAGTATCCACACATATAACCTGTTGCCCCGGTGACGTTGCTAAACCGGACCAGCATCGACCAGACCTGGGCATTTCCAGGCGTGATACCCGTTTTCAAGAATTGAGAACTGCCGTTAAATGTCCAGCCTGTCTCTGCTGCGAAGGTTGGCGCTGCGGAGGCGGTCAGGTTGTATGTGCCTGGATTGGCTTGGTTTATGTAGCTGGTGGCAATGTCGGCTGCACCGATGGCCTGGTAAGCTGCGATGCAGTTGGCGGCGGGGATACCACCAGCACGATACCAGGGGATGGCCTTCTTCCCCATGGCAACAAAGGCTTGATGAATTAGATGTTTGGACATTATATGTCCAGTACGATCCATGCGACACCCTCGCCATTGACGGCTGAATTGACCATGATGTTTGCCAGGTTGGCAACGTGGTCGAAGATGACCTGGTCCCCGACGTCAAGCGGGTAACCGGTTGAGCTGGTGACGTCGCCGCCATCATTACCGACATAGACCAGGCCGGTATTGGTGGTGAGGGCCTTCACTAGGATTGAGCTGGCGATCTGCTGCGTGCCGAGGGCAACGGCAGTACCGGCAGTGGTGACGGTCTTTTGACCTGAGAGTGCCATAGAGAACTCCTTTCAAACCACGAAACACACGAAATACGCGAAAAAAACCTTTTTATATTTCCTTCTCCGGCCTGGCCGATTAGGGGTCTGCGATGGGGGGCACATCGCTTAACCGACCAGGCTTAGGAGGGAGGGAGGATGAAGTCTGCGATGATTACATCGCTTAACCTTCGAGTAGGGTGAGGACAATCGAGAGGTTGGCAACGGCGGTCCCGGCTGCTCCGTCGTAATCGACGAATACAGAAACCACCTCGCCCTTGGGCAAGGCGGGGAACTGCGTATTGACAAAGTTGTCTCGATCAAACTCACTTGGGACGTTGCCATCGCCAACATCAACAGCGGTGAGGTAAGCATCGTTATCGCTGGATGTACCAATGACCATAACTCCGTTGTTGGTGTTAGACCCACAGCATGAAACGTGGATCAGCTTGCAGTTAATGGGCGGTATAAAGCGAATATCGACGTTGGCGGCAAGGGTCCCTGGTAAATAATAGGATAGGGTAAACGCATTGCCTAACATGGGCTAGCCTTCAAGGAAGGTCAGGACGGCGGTAAAGTTGGCCGTGGCGGTACCACCTGCACCATCGTAGTCGAGTGAAACCACGATAATGGTTCCTTTGGTGATATGGGCAAACTGTGTTCCGACGAACTCTCCGCGGTCGAACTCAGAGGGGACGTTGCTATCTCCGATATCAACGCCGTCGAGGTAACCGTCTGTGTCGGTGGAGGGACCAATGTCCAGAATACCACTGTTGGCGTTGGAGCCGCAGGCGGAAACGTGGACCAGGGTCGCATCGACAGGCAGGATAAAGTAAACGGCGATGTTGGCTGCCAGGGTGCCGGGTACGTGGATTGGTACGGTGAATATATTACCTAACATGGGTAGAACTCCTTTTCATTGAGCGATAGAGGGCTGCCAGCGAGGGCGGGCGGGAGGCTGCCGGAGGCAGCCGAACCGCCAGGCCGGAGGCCGAAGGCCGGAGGCCAGGGCCGTCCCGAGCGCCTGCAGCCCGGAGATTGCTTCGGGAAAGATCGTCCCTCGCAATGACAACATTACGCGACGTTGGCCTTGTAGAGACCACGATAATCGGTTGGACCTACGGCGTAGAAGAAACGAACCTTCACCGGCATCGTGTCATTGGTGAACATAAGTCCGGCCGTTGGGCTGGCCACGGAGAAGATCTCCGGGGTGCGTCCGTAGCGGAAACCCAAACCAATCGAGGGATACAGGCGTGGATCTGCGGCGGCTGCTCAATTGTTGGTATCAGTCCACATATCGACCACGATCACGCGATCTCTGGCCAGGGTTAGCCGGCTGGTGAAATCGTTGCCTTCGGTGAGCACGTTCGATGGGCCGGCAGGGGCGTTCGCAAGTGCATAGGTGTAATCGTACTCGGAGGCAAGGATCTGCAAAGCGGTGATTTCCAGATCGGGGGGGACCAATAAGAACTTGGGGACAATCAGTCCGCCCAGGCGTTCGGCGCTGTTGAGCTCGGTCTGCTTGCGCATGGCGGTGCGTACGGCTGCCCATTGGGACATAGACAAGGCGGTGGTGCCAAGGTTGCTATGGTTGGTGTGGAAGAGGACGGTTGAGTCTGTGCCGAGGGTTGGACCGGTACCGCTGTTATCGGTGAAGATCGCACTAATGGATTTACTCAAGGTCAACCAGGCGGCCTGAGCCAGGGCACGCGGGGCGGCCTGCAGCTTGCGGGTGTCGTCCTTGTCGATGGCTTCCAAGGTCAGACCCAGGTAACCACCTTTCTTGACGAAGGTCGAGCTTTCGGCCATATCATCCCAAGTGAGCTCTGTGTAGCTGGCACCTTCTGAAACGGTGGGGAGCTCTCTTATTCAGGGCATTGGCTACAATGTTGGCCATGGTGGCGCTGGTGACGTTGGCGAACTGGATGCGGTCCGAATGGAAGAGACCGGTCATTTCGTAATCACCTGACAGGAGCATGTAAGCCTCTCGGATCCCGGTCAGCGGAGCGACACCCTTGGGGGGCAAGCTGCCATTGATGAGGGCCTCGAGGGCGTACTGCAAACGTTCGACACCATCCATACCGACCTGGATGTTGGCGCCGCGCGGGGCCTGGCCTCCAATCTGGATGATGTTGGATGCGGCAAGGGCAGCCAAATAACGGCGTTCGTCCTCGATGGCTGCGGTAACTTCTTCGGGTGAGGCGTACTGGCGAGAGCGCAGCCGGTCCTGGGATGCGCCGGGTAAGCCGGAGCTCGCGATCATCTGCGAGGCGGCCAGGTTGGCCATAGCTGGCAGCCAGGCTTGCAATGGATCTGGTTCGGGGATGGGTGGGACTGCGGTCGAGACAGGAACTTCGGGGGATGGTTCTAACGGGGTGGTCATTGTAAAAGATTCTCCTCTTGGTTGGTAAACATGGGATTGGTAATAGGTTGATAATGCTTGAAGAATACGACCGTCGGCGGCTGGCTCGAAAACCAGATCGACGGATTCTACATGGGTGATTTCCACGATGCGGCGTTTGCTGTTCTTCCCTTCCGCCCACTTAGGCCAGAATACAATGGATAGGCCGATGTCGGGGGGCGTGCTATCGGATAGGATCTCGTCGATCAAGTCTGTGATCTTGCTTACTTCTGAGTAGAACGAGATCGTTCCATCGACGGACTGCTCCTCGTCGTTCCAAAGAGCATTGAGGGTGACACCTGCCAGGTTCTTAACGGAGGGATAGTCAAACATGCCGGTGTGGTCCAGGAATACGGCTTTACCTTCGAACATGCCTTTTTCTACGGCAGCCTTGAGGGCGTCGGGTTCGATGAGTACATCGGTAAGCTTGTTGCCTCCGCCGCGCACCTGGCCGGCGCGGACGAAACGAGCTTTAAACTCGCGCCTGCCGGTGGATTGGAGGAGGGTGAATTGAGTACGGACTGAGTATTGTTCGGTCATGGGCTAAACCTTTCACCGCAGAGTCGCGGAGTAAACAGAGATACACAGAGTTAAGAGCATGAGATAACCTTTTACCTAAGAGGGCTGCCAGCGAGGGGCCGTGCGGAGCTCCGCGGAGCCGCCGCCCCGAGCGCCTGCAGCCTGCGATGGGTACATCGGGGTCTCGGTCAGCGTGGATTGCGCCACATTTCGGGATCTACTCTCACTGGTTCGGCGGGTTTGGGCTGCGGTGAGATTAGAAAGGTGGCCTGGTTGGCGATCACGGCCTGCACGAAGGCAGTAAACAAAGCGACTGCTCCTGTCTGGTTGCACTGGATATTGACCAGGCTGGCGAACATGGGCAGGCAGGCCAGGCCGAAAGATGCGCCGGTGACAATGACCAGGCAGAGCAGCATATACAAGCGTTTCTGGATGCCGTTCTGCAGATCCCAAACTTCTTTGATGCCTGGTATGTAGCTGAAAACCAGGGATAGAACGATAGCGGATATGGTTGAAAGCTGGATGGCGGTCATGGTTTCTCCTTTGGTTCTTGGTTGTTGGTATCACCCTCACCCTGGCCTCCCTCACCCCCGGCCCCTCTCCCGGAGGGAGAGGGATTAGGGTTGGCGGTGGCTTCGGTGAGGATGATCTGGATATTCTCGTCGGTGATGGGTTCACCTGCAAAGCGAGAAATGAGCTTAAGGGACCATTTGTTGAAGGTCTCGGACTTACCGCCCAAAGAGGTGGATACCGTTGTAAGGGCGGTCGAAATCTCTCTGGCTGCCCTTGCAAGGCTTTCATTGTCCCATCTTGATACTTCGGGTAGGATCATGGTGAAAAGCTTGTCGTAATCGTCTGTGGGCAGGTCACGGTAGAAACCTAACGACCTGGCTCTCTGGAAGGCGTTGTATAGAAGATCCTGCAAGATGAACGTGAAGAATTGCTGTCTCCTGAGCAGGTGTCGTTCGGTGGGTCCCTGCATGGCCTGGGCGGTGGCAAGGTTAGCGTCTCCGGATTCGCCTCTCCAATGGGGCGGGAAACCGCTGCCAGCGTCGATCATGTTGCGAACTGCAGCCATATCGAACCTGGCGTCTTGGGCTTGAAGGGAGGGGGTCTTAACGTCCCAAACTTCGGAGTTGTCGGTAACCACAATGGAACCGGCTTCGGGTGGCGTTCTGTACTGCTCTTGTTTCTGCCTGACCAGGTTGGCGGGGACCTGGACAAACCATAGGAATGATCGGATTGCCCAATGAAGTCTCGACTCTGTCCTCGAGCATGCGGCTATATCTTTGTAACCAGGGCAGCATGGTAACCAGGTCGGTCTCGCCCAGCAGGGCTCCGATGGGGCGGTTCACGGCGTAGTGGAGCATAACCGGATCCATGGGGGTCAGCTCTGGATGGCTGGGGGACTTCCAGCGTTTGGGATCTCCCATGTCTTGCTGTTCATGGTATTCGAGCTCATTCTCCCAATCGTTTTCGGCAGTGATGATCTTGATAATACGGTCCTTGGTGATGAAGCGGATATAACTCATGCCGTCAATGGGATTGGTGAAGAGGATGATAAACAGGTCCCCGGCTCTTGCAAGCTCATCACTCATTGAGGGTAAGCGTAGGTCCATGCGGTTTAGCTGGTGGTTCCAGAACTCGTATATGAATTTGTTCAGCGTCCGGTTCTGGCTGCCCATCTTGATATTGTCTCCAACTACATAATCCGTGATGATCGAGACAATGCGAAACGCAATCGGGTTCTTACGCCAGGCTACAAGGGCATCGGCGTATATCTCCTGGATCATAGCGGGGTCATAGTCTTGTGTACGGCCGGTGAGGTTGTGGAAACCGGGGGAGTCATCGACCTGGCTGGTTACGACTGCGGCCTGCTGGGGCTGGCGGCGGAAGAGGTCAAGTAGGTTCATAGTAATAACCTTTCACCGCGGAGCCGCGAAGAGCGCAGAGATGCGGAGTTTTAAAACCATGAGAAAAACCTTTTGAACCACGAAGATACGAAGGAAAACCTTTTATTCATTAGAAACCCTTTCACCGCGGAGCCGCGGAGAGCGCAGAGATGCGGAGTTTTAAAACCATGAGAAAAACCTTTTGAACCACGAAGGCACGGAGAACACAAAGAAGAGCAAACAAAAGCATTTCATGATTCATCATTTGGTAGGAATTCATCATCCAGGATGAATAGAAATTGACCTTTAAAAAATTCTTTTAAATCTGGAAAATTAGAGAAGGCAAAGGTATTCGATGACCGAATTTCTTCCCCAATTGTTACGTTCCAACCTTGATAAACTTTATTGATCGTGATTATCATTTCATTATTCCTTTCTTTTTGGTGTGTGTGCCGATGACAGTCGGTGAGTACACCGGTACATCGGATTAAAAAGCTTCTTTCATGGCTGAGAGGGGATCGCTGGGCTGGATGATCTCGGATTGAGCGGTCCCCCAGGGCAGCAGGTCAAGCTGGGTGCAGAGGGCGCCACTGATCAATAGATCGTCGTGCATGAGCTCACCGGTGCGGACGTCACGCGTGCCGTCGGGTACTGACCAGCGCATGAGCTTGCCGGGGCCCTCGAGGATCTCCGATTGGGCTGCTTCGCATTGGTTGAAGAACTCAGAAGAGATGCCCTCACCCTGGCCCTCTCCCGGGGGGAGAGGGGATGAGGGTTCTTTGTACCTGCCGGATTCGATTACGGCGATGAAGGACCAGCCCAGGTCGGATTTAGATTTGCTGGTGAAGGTGAAAGCGATCACTCTCTCCTGGTAGGCATTGGTGAGGAAAGAGACCAGCCCAGCGCCAACTCCGGTGTTGTCGGCCACGATGTAGCGGGGCTGCCAGAGGTCGATCAAACCTCGCAGCTGGCCGTAGATGGAAGAGTGCTTAACTCCGGTCCAGAGCTTACGACCAACAACCAGGTAGCGGGGGGCGCGGATAACCTCATCTTGTAGGGTGCTCAAGTCGATCTCGAAGATGGTGAGGGCGGTAAAGTCTCTGCCGGCGTTGGATAGCCCCTCACCCCCGGCCCCTCTCCCGGAAGGAGAGGGGAGATAGGATTCATCTTCCCCGGCTACATCAAGCGTAAAAGCGTATAAGCGGCCTGGCTGTGGAGCAGCCAGCGGAGCGTGGCTGCCTTTCATCATGTTCAGCCTGGCGATATTGAACATGCCTCCTTCGGCGTCGATCTCTTCTGAGAAGAACTGAGTACGAACCATGGGGTGGTTACGGCCTAACTTGGATACCTGCTCATCGACAAACTTACCGTAGGCGGGGACTTCTTTTCTTACATCGTCGGCGGTGATGTGGAAGACTCTCTGGAAGCCGTCGATCTTTTCAGCGTTGCGAGCTGCGCGGAGCTCACGGCCTAACAGGGTACGGCTGGTCCAGGCGGTCCCCCAAAAGACTCTAGTGGCGTTGGTGCTGGCGGCCATGGGGGCAATGTCCTTGTCGTATTTGGAGGTTAGAACGTCTTGAGCTTCGTCTACTTCCAATAATGCGTTGGCGGTGGCGCCGACGATGTTGGAGGTTGGATCTCCTGACAGGAAGAAGATTCGGGCATTATCCATGCGGTAGATATAACCCTCTTCTTTTACCCAAAAGGGGGAGGCGACCAGGGAGCGGTTTAAGACTCTCTCTAACCGGCGCATGGCGTTTAGAACTCTGCGGCTTCCAGGTGGGGGATACCTTGATGATCTCGGCACCGATGCGAGAACGAACGGTCAGTATGAACGACTCTATTTGGGCCTGGAGCTCGTTCTTCCCGGACTGGCGGGGGAACATAACCACGAAGGTTAAACCGCGCATGTTCTGAACTGAGTCTACAATAGCTTCTGCGGCTGCCTGCTGGTAGCGGCGCAGCTTGATACCGTTCGATTTTTCGGTGAAGGCTGTGATAGAAGAGAGGGTGTCGAGGGCTTGTTGAAGTTGATCCATGTATTAGTGAACCCATGTTTCGGCGACCTCATCAATAGCGGCGATAATCCTGGCCTTATAGGTATTAAAGGCTGTGCACTCACCCTCTAACTCGCAGTCACGGCACAAAGATAACTTCTTGCGCAGGCGGCGAAGGGACCTTCGGAAGTCAAGGGATATGTCGAGGACGTTTTGAGCTTCTTGAAGGACGGGGCATTGTTCTTTAAAGGGCGGTGATTCCATCATTCAACCTTCCAGTTTTTAGAAGTGATATCGATTGCCATGCGAAGACGCGGACTTGATTTCATCCCCTTGATCGCCGTCGAGGTATTTTTGAGTGCGGAGGAGGGAAGCAACGCGTGTGGCAGCCAGGCCGATATCGGCCAGGTAAACGGTCCAATCGGTATCCTCGCCGCCGGCCTGGGCCTGCTCGAAGGTGCGCGAGAGGGCGACACGCAGCAAGGCCAGCTCCGACCCCAGGCTGGGGAGCTCAGACCCAGATAAAGTATCCAGGTCGTTGATATCTTGCTGCCTGAAGCGTCTCGAATAAAAGCCGTGTTTGAGAGCGTTGGTATTACCCTTGGGGGCACCAGGAGGAGACATCAGCATGATCCTTTTGACGAAAAAGAAGGAACCAGCTTAATGCCGGTCCCAGTTCAGTAAATAAAAGCTCACAGATACCTTCGATGAGTACATCGTTTCGGAGAACACGGATTTTTCGATGAGGGCATCCGTGGTGCCCATTCCTACAAGAACATCAAAAGAATATTTGTTCTATTATTATTATACATCCGGTTTGGATCTGTTACATATGTCCACTTTTAAACGGATGCAGAAAAAGGTAGATCATATATAATTCATCGCATGAGGATATTTGCAACAATCAAAATTCTGATTGCTTCGACCCTACAAAAAGCCCAAGGGCGAAGGAATGACAGCTCGATCAATGAGGAGCACCCAAATGGAAAGAATCCCCACCAAAGACGATTTCGTGCATTCCATCCGCAGCGGGCGGCGAGCCTGGCAAGCCAGCTGGGAACACCTGGATGAAGCCCAATTGACCCAGCCCGGAAGGCTGGGTACCTGGTCGATCAAAGATATGCTCGCCCACGTCACGTGGCATGAACGCCAGATGTGCAGGATGATCCAGGAGATGGATCTCCTGGCAGGCTCGGATTTATGGAACTTGGCGCTGGATGAGCGCAACGCGGCAATCTACGCCTTGAATAAGGACCGCCCGCTGCCTGAGGTGCTGAAGGAAGTGAGAGCGGCGATTGTTGAGCTCCTGGACCTGCTTGAGCCGCTCAGCGAGGAGGACCTGCACGAGGCGAGCCATTTCAAAAATATGCCGGCGGAGTGGAAGCCTTGGAGCGTGATGGCGGGGAATACGTACGAACATTATGAGGAACACAGGGTGGAGGATGTCACTTAAATTGAATGTGCTGCGGAATTATGCGATGGTTGGGCTCCGTGGTGCATGGAATGGACAAAGGTAAAGGAAGCCATCCCCGAGCTGAAGAAGCAAGCAGCCGCAAACGGGCGTGACCCAAGTGCCCTGGAAATTTCCCTATTTGAAGCGGAAATACCTGACAAAAAAGTGCTTGAGGAAATTGAAACCGCAGGGGTTAAGAGGATCATCGTAACCATTTTCGGGCAAAGCCGCGCACAAGCAAGCCCCACACTGGATTTATTAGCGAAAATAAATCGGTAAACAACGCCTAAACCATTTGGTGGCAGGCTCGAATTGGTTCAGGTTATGCAGATCAGCGTATTTCTAGTATAACTATCCATATTGTCGTGATACAATACAACATGCGATATATTTACTTGTTAACCTTTCGATGTGATTGCCACTAGAACCCCTTCTGACGAGGTGAACCGTGAACAGCGTTGATAAAGCTTCCCAAACGCAATTGGCAAACATCCAGTCAAAAACTGGCAAAACGCTTGACCAACTCTATGATGTGATTCGTGAAAGCGAGCTCACGAAGCACGGCGATATAAGGGACATGCTCAAGACGTCGTTTGGCCTCGGGCATGGTGATGCGAATGCACTAGGGCTTGCTTACAAAAAGACTTTGGAAGCTCCACAGGCGGAGATTCAGGATGTGCTCGATGAACTCTATGTTGGCCCGAAGGCGGGACTTCGGGCAATCCACGAACGGCTGATGACCGAGATTAACGAATTAGGCGCTTTTGAGATCGCACCAAAGAAAGGCTATGTAAGCTTGAGGCGCAAGAAGCAGTTTGCAATGGTTGGACCTGGAACAAAGCAACGGCTGGAAGTCGGTCTAAACATAAAGGGAGTGAAAGCCAGCGATCGGTTACAAGAGGTGCCGGCTGGAGGCATGTGCCAATTTAAGGTATTTTTGAGCGGCGAAGAAGAAGTAGACCGTGAACTAATGGCGTGGGTGCGCCAGGCATATGATAGCGCTGGATAAAGGTATGGCATGAACAATTCCAACACACACAATCAACGTATCGCAAAAATGACCTTCGCTTCCGTCTATCCGATGTACCTGGCGAAGATAGAGAAGAAAGGCAGAACCAAAGAAGAACTGCACCAGGTCATAGAGTGGTTAACAAACTTCGATGATCAGAAGCTTCAGGAACTAATCAATGAAAATGTGACTTTTGAGACATTCTTCCAACGCGCTTCGCTAAACCCCAATGCGCACATCATCACCGGAGTCATCTGTGGGTATCGTGTAGAGGAAATCGAGGATCCTTTGACGCAGCAGGCCAGGTATTTGGATAAGTTGGTGGATGAGCTGGCGAAGGGCAGGAAGATGGAGAAGATTTTACGTGGCTCATAAGGTGTATGAAAGGAGATTCCCATGAACCAAGCTAAGAACACTACCAAGCAGACCGCCAAGGGATTCACGGACGAGGAAAAAGCCGCCATGAAGGAACGCGCCAGGGAGCTGAAGGCGGAAGCGGCCAGGGCAGACGGGGAAAGCGCATTGCTCGCCAGTCTCGCCGAAATGCCCGAGCACGACCGCCTGATGGGCGAACGGCTTCATGCCATCCTCAAAGCCAGCGCGCCATCTCTCTCACCGAAAACCTGGTACGGGATGCCCGCGTATGCCAACAAGGACGGCAAGGTGGTGTGCTTCTTCCAAAGCGCTCACAAGTTCAACGCCAGGTACGCGACCTTCGGCTTCAACGACGTGGCGAACCTAGACGAAGGCGCTATGTGGCCGGTCGCCTTCGCGCTGAAGGAGCTGACCGCCGCCGAAGAGGCAAAGATCGAGGCGCTGGTGAAGAAAGCGGTGGGCTGAGGGCTGAAGTGGAAGACCACCAGGCAGAGCAGGTTTCGCCCTCGAACTGGTGAGTCCGAAGGTTTTTTCATTGGTATACTTCTGAGAATGATGGCGTATGACTAATACAGAAGGGAGCCTTCGGAATATTATGAAAGGTTATCAGCCTGCGATGAGCTTTGGAGAAGAAGACGCCAAGGAGTACCTCGGCTTCTTCCGCGGCGACGAGGAGGCGGCGGTGGCTTTCCTGGCGCAGTTAGCCGGGGAGGGGCCAGCCCTGGAGCTGGCGATTGGGGCCGGGCGGATTGCGCTGCCTCTGGCGAGGCGGGGCGTGCATGTGGAAGGCATCGATATCTCACAGGCGATGGTCGACCAGCTGCGCTTGCAGGAGGGGGGCAAGGAGATTCCGGTGAGGATCGGGGACTTTGCGGACGTGGACGTGGAGGGAAGCTACCGCCTGATCTACGTGGTGTTTAACACCCTGTTCAACCTGCTGAGCCAGGACGAGCAGGTGCGCTGCTTCCAGAACGTGGCGGCGCACCTGACAAAGGAAGGCTCCTTCGTGATCGAGACGCTCACACCAGCTTTCCTGTACCGGCTGTGGGAAAATCAATACGTGCAGGCGGAAGCGATCGAAGTGGATGAGGTGCGGCTGGATGTGCTGCGCCACGATGCCGCCACACAGACGATCGAGGAGAGCCACGTGAGCCTCTCAAGCAATGGCATCCACCTGAACCCGGTCGTCCAGCGCTACGCCTGGCCGAGCGAGCTGGACTTGATGGCGCGTCTGGCTGGGCTGCGGTTGACAGGACGGTGGGGCGGTTGGAATAAAGAACCGTTCACGTCAAGCAGCAACCTGCATGTGTCGGTCTACGGGCGGTAAAAAAAGCACACAGAAAAGGCTGAAAAAAGGAAAAGACGGATTTTATAATAAGCTCACGGATGGACACGGAGAAACACAGATTTAAACCCACTTAGAGCCTTCGTGGCTTCCTCTTTTCTTCGCGACAATTAGCGTGGATTAGCGGATTCTTTTTCCCCTGATCTTTATCCCTTATCCCCTGCTTTTCGCTTTAGCGCATGAGCCATTCGATGGAAAGGATATTCTGCAGGGCTTTCAGCTCGGGGTCTCCGGTCACTAGCGCAGCAGCATTTGCCTGGGCTGCGGCAGCCGCGAAAGCGTCCGCGTAAGAAATGGGATTATGATTTATCCGCTTTTCCAGTGTGCGTTTTGGTTTTCTACGATAAGAACGCTCAGCGCTATCCGCTCCGCGGCTCAGCGTTAAGTAGCTACCTACCAGGGAAGATCCTTATTGGTTTTTTCCCTCACAAATTCCACACCTCATGATAGGGGTGTGGGAGCAGGTCCTTGAGCTTGATGGTGGTGTTCTCCCCCAGGATGACGTCGGTGGTATCGTAATTGGCTTCGTCGATCTCGTAGATAAACTCCCGGCAGCGCCCACAGGGCGGGAGCACTTTGTCTTCTCCCCAGACTGCCACGATCTTGGCGATCTGGCTTTCGCCGGCGGTGATCATCGCCGCGATGGCGGCATGCTCAGCGCAGAAGCCGATGCCGCTGCCGATGTCGATGCACACGCCGAAGTAGAGCTTGCCGCTGGCGCTGAGCAAGGCGCAGGCCACGTCGCCGGCGGAGTTGCCCAGGGCTAACTGGCGCGGGTTGAGCATATGGCGGGCTTTTTCGATCATTTCGAGGTTGGAAAAATCCTGCATTGAAAGGCTCCTAATTTCTTTAATAAGCTCACGGATGACACGGATTTTTACAAAATGCGTACACGGAAAAATCTGAAAGAAGGAAAAGGCGGATTTTTAATAAGCTCACGGATCACACGGATGACACGGATTTTTAAAAAGAGTACACAGAAAAGGCTGTAAAAAGGAAAGGCGGATTTTATCGTATTCAATTTGTAAATAAAACGAACAAGGATCAGTAAACATAAAATTAGGAAGGCTTATTGCGGGACTTCAAGACGGAGTAAACCACAACGCCTATTAATATGCCGATCACCGTGCCGCTCATGGCGCCGTACCAGCCCGTCCAATCGTACAGGGCGTAGCCGATGATAGCGCCAGCCAATGCCAAAATGCCGATCCAATACCCAGGTTTCATGGAAGCCTCCAATTTTGATTTAATAAAGCTCACGGATCACACGGATGACACGGATTTTTAAAAAGAGTACACAGAAAAGGCTGTAAAAAGGAAAGGCGGATTTTATCGTATTCAATTTGTAAATAAAACGAACAAGGATCAGTAAACATAAAATTAGGAAGGCTTATTGCGGGACTTCAAGACGGAGTAAACCACAACGCCTATTAATATGCCGATCACCGTGCCGCTCATGGCGCCGTACCAGCCCGTCCAATCGTACAGGGCGTAGCCGATGATAGCGCCAGCCAATGCCAAAATGCCGATCCAATACCCAGGTTTCATGGAAGCCTCCAATTTTGACTTAATAAAGCTCACGGATCACACGGAAGGACACGGATTTTTACAAAATGCGTACACGGAAAAATCTGAAAGAAGGAAAGGGCGGATTTTCTTAATACAGCTCACAGATTAAACAGAAAACACGGATTTTTACATTCAGAATGACCGACACATTAATGACCAGAAATGAATAAATTATTCGTCCAGGCGCGGCGACCTGAGCGGTCTTCAATCTCCACGTAAGCATACGGCCAATCGTGCGGGAGGGGCAGGCTGATCTGCCGGATGAGGCGCCCCTTGGGCCTCCCGTTGGGGTTGCCATGCCAGCCGGGACCGACCAGCCGCACATAGCGGACCGGGGAAGTCTCCAGGTGGATCTGCTCTCCATCGAAGGAGATGGAATGGAACTCGGGACCGCAGCTCGAATAATAATTGCCGCAGCGAATGGCCTCCAGGATGGCGGGGCGGGTACATTCTGAGGCATTGATGACGATCCAGCCACCTTTCCACACCGGTCCTTCATCGATGAAATGCCCGTCATCGACGGAAAAAGCCAGCGTATTCGGGCTGCGGCGCAGGGCAGCCTCCCAGTGCACCAACCCATTGCTCTTGCCATTCAGCCAATGGCAGACATGGTTGTACACCTCCACCCCGTCAAAAGGATAGCGGGTGACATCCTCGAGCGAGTTGCCGCACCAGTGCGGGTGGGCCAGGACGGTGAGAGCCCCTTGCGCCTGGGCAGCCTGGAGGACGGCTTCCAGCCCATCTTCGGGGCGCAAGCCAGAGAGCTTACCAAGGCAGACCACGTGGTAGTCTGCGCCGGTGTGATCCTGCCCATCCAGCTCCACCCCATCCAGCCAGAGCAGGGGGTAATCGGCGGGGTCGTTTGCCACATCCGACAGCACCCAGTGGTCGGTGCGGAAGAGGAAAGCGTAGCCGGCAGCGTGATACAGATCGGCTAATTCGGGAAAGTCCTTCCCGCCGTCGGAAGCAGTGGAATGCAGATGGGTGTTGCCCTTGTACCAATGGGCTGAGGTGTCGTAGCGGAAATGAGGAGAAGGCATATATTAGCTCACAGTTGAACACGGATATAAAAAGGCAAAACCGTACACGGAAAAGGCAAAAAAAAAAGGAAAAGTCTGATAGAAATAAATTTTCGGAAGCGGAGAACCGTGAGGTTTGGGATTGATCTCCGCGTACTGTGCGTCTCCACATTGAGAACTTTTCGTTCCCTGGCCTTCTCTTAGAATTTCTTCGTGCCCTTCGAGCCTTCGTGGTAAAAAATATTAAAACGAGCTCTTCGACCCGCGCATGGGGAGCTGGTTGCCGGCAGCGAAGCCGATGGTATATTCCTGGCTGGCAAAAGAAAGCACAAAAAAGTACCGCCCGCCCAGCATGCCCCTTCCCTTTCACCTCGAATTTTGCAGCCGGGTAGCTGCCACCGGGGGCACTGCATGCAGTTTTCATCCACTGTTCTACATTGCGAGTACGGATGTGGTGCTGGAGGCAGGAGGTGCAGTATGGCAGCTTCACTTCGTAAGTGGCTGGAATGCCGGAGGTGGTGATCTCACGGGTGATGGTCTCGTAACGCTCATAGGGACGGCAGCAGCATACGCACATCATCGGGTAGCTCAAGGCACGCAGCTCTTCGAAGGTCTCGAACCAAAACTCGGTATAGCTGGGCTGCTTGCGCAGGACATTCTTGCCAGTGGGGTTGGGTGGCTCACCTGTGAATTTATTGGGGTCCCAAGAAGACGCTTTACCGTTGGGCATCAGGCATTTGTTCAGCTTGCAGCTCTCCAGGTAGGTATGCGTCAGCTTGCTGTCCGTGAAGTTTGAGCCATTAAAAATGGTATTGAGCATCAAGGCATCGGTTAAGTCAGCTTCACGGAAGTCACCCGTCACGTTAGCCAGACGCAAGTCGGTCATATTGAGGCAGGCTTTGCGGAAGTCGCCGGCAAGCTGGGCTTTGCGCAGGCACGCCAGGGTCAGGTCCGCCGAGGCGAAGGAGACGACACGGGTCTGCCCCTTGGCATCTTTGAGCGGGGAAGCCACCGCACCGGTGAGGTCCGTGCGCATCAGCTTGGCGTTGGTCAACAGGGCAGCCTGCAGGTTGCACCAGCGCAGGTCGGCATCTGAGAGGTTGGCTTCACGCAGCACAGCTTCAGAGAAATTTACCCGCTGAATGCTGGGGGCCTTATCCTGCACGCGTTCCAAGGCGCCGGAGGCATCTGCCTGCACCAGGCGCGCCCGGGTGAGGTTGGCACGCGTGAAAACCGCCTTACGGAGGTTCGCCCGGCTGAGGTCAGCATCGCTCAGGTCAGCGTCCTCCAGGTTTGCACCGCTCAGGTTTGCACCTGCCAGGTTGGCGGAATGAAGCACAGCCCCTTTCAGGTTGGCACCTGCCAGGAGGGCACCGCGCAGGATGGCTTGAGAAAGGTCAGCGCCCTGCAGGTTTGCGGAGGTGAGATCGGCTTCTGTGAGGTCAATTTCTGGCAATGAAACGCCATGCAAATCGGCATTTTCCAGGTAGAACTTCTGGAAGTTGCGCTCACCATCGGCATAATTTTCAGATAAGGGGATGAAGGGTAAAGACATAAGTGAATTATAACGGAAAGTCATAAATCTGAGAAACAGCCTGGTCCAAAGACAGTGACTTTGCTTGCACCAACGCCTCCTGGAAACCCGCCTGGCCCAGCGCAGAGAACAAAGCTTTCAACTTTTCCTGGATCGACTTGCGTTCCTTGTTAGTGAATGGCAGGGAATTATACACAGCCCAGCCCCGAGAGTTCTCCAGATACCAGATCACCAGGGTCTCTTCACTGAGTGGACCGGACCCCTCTGGCTGTTGGGAGGCCGCCAATGCCAGCGCTGAAAGGACGAGACGAAACCTTTCCAGCGCTTGTTCGGGGGGTGATTTCAGCGCCTCCATGATCGAGAAATAGCATCCGATCTTAATAAATTCAATGATCTTGGTCCGGTTACCCTGCGCCTGCCAGATTTTAAACTGTTCCCGGTAATAGAGGGCAGCCTGCTGGGGTTTTCCCAGGATGACGGCAAGGAAGGTCAGGTTATTCAACGCAAAGACCATGCCTCCCCGATCTTTGACCTCACTATAAAGCGTAAGCGCATCTTCATAATATCTTTGGGCAACATCGTATCTTTTATGCGATTGTGCAAGCAATCCAAGATTCATTAAAGGACCGGCATTCCAGCGATCGCCAGTCTGCAAGAAAAGAGACCAGCTTTCTTCTGAAACCGCCTGGGCGAGACTTATGTCTCCATGAGAGTAGGCAATTAAACTTTTATTCCACAGCAGCATCGCCAGGCTCCACGCTCCCGCCTGACCCAGGCGGCGCCCAATGGCTTCGCCTTCTTCCAATAAAATCCTTTCCTCTTCAACCTGATTGGCATTGTTTAAAATCGAAGCCAGGTTCGCCAGAGCTAATATTAACCCGGGCTGCCCGGCTTCTCCAGCCTTCCGGTAGTATTCCACTGCGCTGCGAGCATTCCCCAGGCATTCTTCCTGATCACCCAATTCCCCAGAGATCCAGGAAGCGACATAGAGGGCCCTGGCGCGCGGCAAGATCAAGTCTGGACGGTCATCTTCCAGAGCCAGGCCTTGTTTGAGCCACTGCAAACCTTCGGCCAGGTTGCCGCGCATCCACCAATAGCGGAAAAGGGCGCTGCTGATGAGCAAGGCATATTCCTGCCCTGTCCCTTCCAGGTAGGACCATTCGAGGGCAGCGCGCAGGTTGTCGATATCCGCCTCAATCTCGTCCATCCAGCCTGGAAGCTCGGCGTTCATCTGCTTGGGGATACCCGCCGTAACCCAGGAGACAAACCAATGGCGGTGGCGTGTGTGAATAACCTCTACCTCACCCGATTCGAGCAGCATCTCGCGCGCATATTGGCGGATGGTCTCCAGCATATGATAGCGGACAGGTCGATCGGTCCGGTAATCAACCACGAGCAGAGATTTCTTAACCAGGCGAAGCAAGGTATCCAGCAGCTCGCCAGGCTGAAGGGCAACCTCCCGCTGCCTGTCAGGAGCAGATCCTGCCTGGGTAAGCCCCGCGCCCGCAGGTACTGCGGCGACCGCTTCAGCCGCCTCCAGGGTAAAACCGCCAACGAATACCGAAAGGTGGAGAAATAAGAGCCGCTCCACCGGTTCGAGCAGCTCGTAGCTCCAATGGATGGCGGAGCGCAGGGTCTGGTGGCGGGGCACGGTGGTGCGGGAGCCGCCGGTGAGCAAGCGGAACATATCTTCCAGCCGGTCAGCGATCTGCTGGACATTCAAGACGGCGACGCGGGCAGCCGCCAGCTCGATGGCCAGGGGAATACCGTCCAGGCGCTCGCAGATCAAGGTCACTGCCGGAGCGGTGGTCTCGTTTAAAACAAATTCAGGCTGGCTGGCCTGGGCGCGCTCGAGAAAAAGCTGGACGGCTTCGAACTGCAGCAATTGGTCAGGTGCAAGATGGGACTTTACTTCTCCTGGCGAGCCTCGTTCAGGAGCAGAGAGGGAGGGCACGCGCAAGACGGCCTCGCCGTCAATCCCGAGCACTTCACGGCTGGTGGCCAACAGCTTTAGATCAGGACAGGCTTCCAGCAGCCTGGCAGCCAGGAGGGCGCAAGACTCGACCAGATGCTCGCAGTTGTCGAAAATAACCAGCATTTTTTTGCCAAGCAGGGAGGTGACCAAGTTATCGATAGGAAGCTGGTTTCCCTCCGAACGGAGGCCCAGTGCATTGGCAACCGCCTGGGGGATCAATTCAGGATTGGAGATGGGCGCCAGCTCGACCCACCAGATGCCGGCAGGGTAACGGTCCAGGCTTTGCATGGCATATTGGCAAGCCAGGCGGGTCTTGCCAACCCCGCCCGTCCCGGTGAGCGTTACCAGGCGTGCGGCGGCGAATTTCCTTTGAATCAGTTCGATCTCCTTTGCACGCCCAATGAAGCTGGTCAGGTGGGAGGGCAGGTTGTGCCTGGGCTGTGCAACCGTCACCAGAGGAGGAAAATCCTGGGGCAGGTCGGGAGACAGGACCTGGAAGATCTGCTCGGGGCGGCTCAACCCCTTGAGAAGATGCTCGCCCAGGTCATGGAGCTGTAATCCTGGCGGAAGATTTTCTTTGAGCAGCTCAGCCGCGCTGGCGGAGAGCAGGATCTGCCCACCATGACCAGCAGACATGATGCGTGCAACCCGGTTGAGGGTGTGCCCGACAGCGTATTCGTCTCCTGACACTTCAGCAGGGCCGGAATGGATGCCCATGCGCACCCGGAGAGGCTCGGCTTCACCCCAAGCGGTAACCGCCAAACCACGTTGAGCCTGAAGCGCAGCCTCGACAGCCTGGAGAGGCGAGTCGAAGGCGACCTGGTAGGCATCGCCGATAAATTTAAAAACGGTCCCTGCGTGGTCAGCGATCGCTTTTACCATAATTTGGTTGTGAAGGGCGAGGGCATGACGCATTGCAGCAGGGTCGCGCTCCCACAGGGAGGTGCTGCCCTGGATATCGGTAAAGAGAAAGGTGACAATGCCGGTGGGAAGCATGGATTAATCATACCCTAAAACCAGAGAAAGCTCACGGATGAACACGGAAGACACGGATAAAAGAAGGACACGGAAAAGGCTGAAAGAACGAAAGGACGGATCTTTTAAATAATCACCCCAGCGAGACGGAAGGCGAGGAAAAACGCGGGGAAAAGACAAGACAGTTTACTTTTGCGGCCAGGCAGCAGGGATGCTTCCCCTTCGCTTCACTCAGGGCTGTGGCTTCTGCGCTCAGCAAGACAAATTGGGATGGTGCTGCACAGAGGTCCTTCTCCTTCGCTTCACTCAGGGCTGCGGCTCCTTCGTTCAGGACGGCAGGCAGTGTTATACTGGCTAAAGTCAACTATAATTTAGTGTGGAATCGAGAAACGAGGCAAACATCCATGCCAGACACCTGCACACCAACCACCATTGTGATCTTCGGCGCTTCGGGCGACCTGACCTGGCGCAAGCTGATCCCGGCCTTGTACAACAACTTCAAGAAGGGAAGGCTATACGAATGCGCCCACATCGTGGGCTTTGCGCGCCGCCCCTTCACCGATGAAGCCTTCCGCGAGAAGCTGAAAGAGGGGGTGAAAATCTTCAGCGCAGAGACTTTCGATGAGACGATCTGGGAACAGTTTGCCGGGATGCTGCTTTACTTCCAGGGGAACCTGGATGTATTGGAGGATTACACCCGGCTGGATACCTTCCTGGCGGGGCTTGAAAACGGAGCGGCGAACCGCCTGTATTACCTGGCCACCGCGCCTGAATATTATGAGCCAGCGGTGCAAGGGCTGGGCAAGGCAGGCATGGCGGGGCAGACGAGCTGCTGGCGGCGCATCATCATCGAGAAGCCCTTCGGCAGCGACCTGGCCTCTGCCCAGGAGCTCAACCGGGCGGTGCACGACGTCTTCGACGAGAGCCAGGTCTACCGCATCGACCATTACCTGGGCAAGGAGACTGCCCAGAATATCCTGTTCTTCCGCTTCGCCAACACCATCTTCGAGCCGGTCTGGAACCGCCGCTACGTCGACAACGTGCAGATCACCGTCGCCGAAGACCGTGGATGTCGGGACACCGGGGCGGCTACTACGACACGGCCGGGCGTGGTGCGCGATATGTTCCAGAACCACCTGCTGCAGCTGCTGACGCTGGTGGCCATGGAACCGCCCTCTTCGTTCAACGCCGATGCAGTCCGCAACGAGAAGGCCAAGGTGCTCGAAAGCATCCGCCCGATCGACTTGAGCGACACGCGTGCGCGGGCAGTACGAAGGGCTACTGCGATGCTGGAAGGGGTGGCACCCGGCTCGCAGACGCCCACCTACGCCGCCCTCAAGCTGTACATCGACAACTGGCGCTGGAAGGGCGTGCCGTTCTACCTGCGCTCCGGCAAGGCGCTTGCGCAGCAAGACCTCCGAGATCATCATCGAGTTCCAGCGCCCACCGCACCTGATGTTCCACCTGCCGCGAGGCCAGCGAGTTCACGCCCAACATGCTCTCGCTGTGCATCCAGCCGGACGAGGGCATCCACCTGCGCTTCGAGGCCAAGGTGCCCGACTCAGACCAGGAGATGCGCTCGGTGGATATGGATTTCCACTACCGCTCCTCTTTCGGCGGATCGCTGCCAGAAGCCTATGAGCGCCTGCTGCTGGATGCCCTGCAGGGCGATGCCTCGCTGTTCACCCGCAGCGACGCCATCGAAACCAGCTGGAGACTGATGGATGTGGTCAATAAAGGCTGGATCCGAGAGGGGATCCCAGAGCTGCACTACTACCCGCGCGGCAGCTGGGGACCCAGCGAGGCGGAGGCGCTGCTGGGAAGGGACGGGCGCACCTGGTGGCTGGGCTGCCAGGATGAAGAAGGCACCATCCATGCCTGAGATTGAAGTCAGCTCACGGATGCATACGATGAGCACATCGTTTCGGGTGACATGGGTACGAAAAGCGTACACGGAAAGAAGGAAAAATCGGAAAAGGCGGATTTTTTAATAAGCTCACGGATTTCACGGGTGACACGGATTTTCAAAATAAAAAGAAGGAAGGAACTCGGAATATTCAGAAAAACGACAAAAAAGGTGATGAAGGAAGCACCCCCTTGACGAGACTTTGGAAGCTCTCGTCGAGGTCCTGAGGAGGATTGTGACCACGCAGCAGGGGTCTGCGATGAGTACACCGCTTTTTCGCCGGCAAAGGCTTGTCCTGAGTTTACGAAGGAACGCCTCCTCAAGACGACAAACCTATTTGATGGCCTGATCGAAGTGGTGCTGGGCAGGTCAGACCCCTGGGGTTTCATGAAACCCCAGGGGTCTTCTCTAGTTTACTTTCCCACGCCCACCCAGTGGTCCAAGAAGAAGCGCTGCCAGGGTCCACAGGCATCGATGAAGGGCTGCATGAGGGCTTGCTCGGCCTGGACGGTGTGCATCAGGTCGTGGGCCGCCCATTCATTGAGCATCTGGCGCAGGGTGACCAGGCCCAGCTCGGCATGCCGGGCGGTGCGATCCAGGTCTTGATCCGCAACGGCTTCCAGCTTTTTCAAGCTCTCCTGCCGGATGCGGCAAAAGTCAGCTGCCAGGTCCTTTGCGGAAGGTGCAGAGGCTTTCGTCCCTTGGGCGTCAGGGTTGAAGGCTGGGAAGTCCTCGCCTGCCAGGAAGCATTTGAAGCGGAAATTAAAGACTGCCTCCGTGTCGACGATGTGAGACAGGCACTCGAGGGCAGACCACTCTCCCTGCTTGGGCTTGCGCTGCAGCAGGTCGTCCGGCAAGGCCTGCGCCAGGCGCTGCCAGCGGTCGGGGGTGGTGAGTAATATCGAGCGGACATCTGAAAAGAACTTTTCCATTTTTACTCCTTCTTAAAGCAAATTAAGCTCACGGAAATTTACGATGAGTACATCGTTTCGGGTTTCACAGATTTTAACAAGATCATAAATATGTACAGTAAGTACATGCGTATGGAAAGCTAAAAGGGTTAATTTATCTGCCTCAAACACAGGTGACAAAGACCTTAGCGCGGGCGTGACCGGTGCCAAGATAGCGGAGCGCTTCAGCGGCCTGGCTCAGGGGGTAGCTTTTATCGATCACCGGCACGATCTTGCCCGCTTCCAGCAGCTCCTTGAGAAAGAGCAGATCATCCTTGTTCGTTTTTGCCGAAACACCCCCCATGTGCTGGCCCCCAGCTTTTGACTTGCGCGGTCCAAGCAGCATTGATTGGAAGATTTGGGGGAAGGTACCCCCCGCCATGACATACCTGCCCGTCGGAGTCAGGGCACGCTGGTAAGCTGAAAGCGGGTGATAGCCGTTCACCGCCAGGATCAGGTCATACTGCTGCCCAGCCTGGGTAAAATCTGATTGGGTATAGTCGATGACATGCTCTGCCCCCAGTGCGCGGGCCTGCTCCAAATTTCGGGTGCTGCACACAGCAGTGATTTCAGCGCCGTAATATTTGGCGATCTGCACGGCAAAGGTGCCCACCCCGCCCGCCGCGCCCTGGATCAATACCTTTTGACCCGGCTGGATCTTCCCCTGGTCGCGCAGACCCTGCAAGGCCGTGAAGCCGGCCACGGGTACCGCGGCGGCAGCCTCGAAAGTCAGGTTAGCCGGCTTAAGTGCCAGGGCTTTTTCTGGAACGGCGGCGTACTCGGCAAAAGCGCCGTATCCCCAGGGGGCGATATCGCCGAAAACCTCGTCCCCTACTTTGAACTCCCTCACCTGGCTGCCAACCGCTTCCACCCGCCCGGCCATGTCTGCACCCAGCTTCGGGTTTTTGGGTTTGAACAGCCCGCCGCCCATGAAGCGCACCAGGAAGATATCCGCGGTCAGGAGGTGCCAATCCAGGGCATTGACGGAGGCAGCCTGGATGCGCACCAGGATCTCGTTCTCCTTGGGAGCAGGCTTTTCTACTTCGACAAGCTGGAGGACATCGGGCGGACCGTATTTTGTGCGGTGAATGGCTTTCATGAATGGGTACTCCTTGAGATTGGGGGGTTGGTTGTCAGGGAGATTATCTCACTAATCTGAGAGAAGCACACGGAAAAAGAGAAAAATCGGAAAAGGCGGATTTCTTAATAAGCTCACGGATTTCACGGATGACACGGATCTGAAAAACGTACACGGAAAGGGCGGAAAAAGGGAAAGGGTGGATTAAGAAGCTCACAGATTTCACAGGTGACACGGATGGCGTAGAAGGCTCACGCCAAGGCGCAAAGATTGCAGAAAAAATTACTCTCACCGCACTCTCATGGCAGGATGGAAGGATCGCAGTATAATATAGATATTATTGGTCTAAAATATCCAATAATACCTTTGCTGAACAGGTCTATCTTCAGCACCAAGCGACAATAGGAGAAATTAGCATGGCAAGCATCTTAATTACACATAAGGTAAAAGATTTCGCAGTTTGGAAAAAAGTGTTTGATTCTCAGGCTGGTATGCGCTCCGCCGGCGGGGAACTTTCAGCCCAGATTTACCGCGACTCAAGCGACCCGAACAAATTAACCGTGATTAACAAGTGGAAAAGCCTTGAAAGCGCTCAGAAATTTGCCGGATCTCCCGAGCTGAAAGTAGCGATGGAGAAAGCAGGGGTTGAGGGACATCCCGAAGTTAATTTCCTGAACGAAGCTTAAGCATAAACTGATCTGACTCTGATTTTATCCAGCCCTTCCTGACTTTAGGAGGGGCTGTTTTATTTAAAGGGCGAGGCTTTGTACGACCACCCACAGCAGGGCGATGACCAAACCACCGGCGGCACAGAAGATCAAGCCTTTTAGAAACCCGATGAAGTGGAAGCGGTAATCGCGGTAGCCCGCCATCCCCTGGGTGCCTGGAAGCACCATCAGCCGGGGTTGGACCGTGCAGAAGAGGAGCCAATCGAGGATAACCAGATCGAATGTATTGAACACCAGCAGGGTGACACTCGAGTACGCGAATGCAAGCTTGAATGTGACCTCGCCGGCCTCGAGGCGCAGGGCGAAAAGTCCCAGGAGGGGGACGAGCAGGGCAGCCGCGAAGACCAAAACCGCGACGTAGGGCCGCAGGCGAGCCGCCCGCACGGACATGGGGCCGTACCGCTGCTGAATATCGGGAGGGTATTTGCTGACCCACATGTCGGGGGCGATCATCCCGCTGACGGCCATGATCGTGGTCAGCGCGAGGGATAATCCAATACCATAGATCAGAGCGTAGTAGAAAAGAGGTTGCCAGTCAATCATATTGATCGCTATATTATAGCCCTGGTCGCTTAACAGTTAATGTTTGGAAGGCTCAACCAGTATAGCACAACCAGATGGCCAACCTGATCCTTCTTTGATGATTTGGTGCATTTTGGTGAACCACGGATTACATCCAGATTTTTGCTTACTTTTTAACGCAGCCGATCCATGGGCAGTGCCACGTCATGACCACCTCGCCGGTAGGGAGTGTATTCCGCTCTGCATACAGGGCGATGCGGGGATCATCTGGATCGGGCTGCGAACCACTCAACCACCCATATCGGCATTCATACTTCACCCACATGTAGATGTCCGCGAAAATCATCTTTCCCCATATATCGGCTGCCAGGCGCACCTCGAAACCGGTCCTTTGCAGCGCTTCACGGTAATTTTTCAACACAGATACCCCTTCCGCAAACTCAGGTGGATCGCCGAAAATTTCATCGGCTTCCCTGGTATGCAGCTCGCCAATTTCTTCACAGAACAGCAGCCCATCTGGACGGAGCAGGCGGTAAGCTGCCTGGATGCTCTCATCTGTGTCATAAAGAGCGCCACGGATCGAAATCAGCATATCAAAGGATTCGTGCTGCAAACGTCCGGCCTCCCGCGGAAAATCCAGCAGGAGAAAATCCACGTTCTGGATGTCCTGCTCACGTTTTTCGTCTTCAGCCCTCTGGATTTGCCTGGGTTCATTATCGATCCCGAGGCCATACTGGAAGCTTGAGCTGATCTCTAATAATATGTGGCCTCTCCCGCAGCCGAGATCGAGGATCCGGTGTGTTGGAGCAAGATACCGGGCGATGAACTCGCTTGCAGAACCATCACTGGCAGAGCCGAGCTGCCAGCGCGCATCGTTGCGGTAGGGAATATCCCGAATGCCAAGCAGGGTATCGTCAAATTCAATCACAGCCTTGATGCGGTCCCGATCCAGTTTCATCGAAAAACTCCTTTGCGGTTTGAGTCCGCAGCCACCTGTTTGCCTCCGATTAAACCCAGCCTAGTATCTTTGGATAAGCTCGAACAAGTCCAGGCACTGCTGCTCTCCGAGTTTAAGCGACTGCGGGGCGTCCCGCATCTCATAACTCCAGCACAGGCTTAGGAGGTGAAGGATAAACAGCGTCTTGGCGATGCGCTGCCAGGGCTGCCCCAGACCCTCCGCCACCACGGCGATGGCGCTTGCAGTTTCATCCGGTTGGATCGAACCATCCTCGGGGATGACATGGTTCTGCAGAAAGCGACCGGATTCAAGGAAGGCAGCCCCGACCACTCCCTGGGGATCAATGACGGCCCAAGCGCCGTCACCTTTGCACAAGATGTTGTCGTGGTGAAGATCGCCGTGCAAAAGGACCAGCGGCTCGCGCTCAGGCTCGATGTCTGCGTAGTATTTGTGTGCGGTGGCCAGCAGGTTTTGCATAGTTTGACCTGAATGGAACTCAGCATACATCGTTTGGGTTACATTCTCAAGCCACGTGGAATAGTGCGGCAAACCACAGTCCTTTTCAATGGGGATAGGGAGCTGAGCGAGCATCTCCACGCCGATGCGAAGCTGCTCAGCTTTGTCGTCATGCGCGCGGAGGCAGGTGCCAGGCCGGATGCGTTCGAGAAGCATGGCTGGAATAGATAAATCGACATCGTGAAGGAGGCAGCTGTGCCTGCCATGGTAGCGCTGCAGGGCGGTGATCTCCGTGTAGCGTTCGTTATGCGGCCCCTGGATCTTAAGGACGACCTCCCCATATTGGCTGCTAATCGCATAACACACCAGGTTGATGGATAAATCTTCAATGGGCCGGCAATCGGTCAGCTGCCACATGTCGATGCAGCGGTCGAGATACACTGGCAGCTCCCGCACCCAGGCCGGGCCGAGGTTGTTGAAGATACGCGCAGCTTTCTGCAGGAAGTACTCAGGGATGTCCAAGATGAATATTCATTTCAGCATTTGAGATAACATCCAGGTATAAAGATTGGAATTTGCGTAGACCTCATCATCGATATCATGTCCACCATCAGGAAATATCGTGATTTGAGCGTTCCCACCACACGCTTTTAGTCCATTAATCAACCTTTCTTCAGTTGAGTGGGACCATTTCATCTTTTGCCCCATGAAAAGCCCAAATGGGAACATCCTTCAAATCGCAAATATTGTCAGGGTATCCAAACGGGTAGCCGTAATAACCCATCACAGGGACAAGTGCCGCAAAACGCTCGGGATAACGTAAGCCAATTTCCCAACTGCCGCTGCCTCCCAGGCTGATTCCTGTTAGATAAATACGTTTTGGATCTACAGAATAAACCGCCTGTACTTCTTCCAATAAAGCGAACAATGCCTTGGTCGTTCCCTCCTCAGACCAATAAGCGTTTTCGCCCTCAATTTGTGGGGAAACAACTATAAAAGGAAAATTGGATTGATCTTCCAGTTTTTTGGGCAGTCCATTGATCTTAAGGTAATCCAAATTATTTGCACGTTCGCCCGCTCCGTGAAGGTACAGAATTAGAGGCCACTGCTGCTGCGGATCATTACCATACTCTTCAGGCAAGTACAACAGGAAATTGAGCTGCGACTTTTCTGAGGTATAGGGATGTTGTCCTTTTTCTATGGTGGGAGCAAGTGTCGGATAGGTCATCTTTTGAGCGGCAGCGATCGGCGTAGAGGACAGTGCAGGTTCTCCAACGGTGAATACCCAAGTTATGTCGATTGGGTCCCATGATTTATCCACTGCACTGATCGTGTAGCGCAGTTGATGTTCTCCTGCCGTGAGGTTTTCAAGGGCGACTCCCCATTTTCGGACTTTGTATTCATTATAATCACCGTCAAAATAACCGAAGGCGTGTAGATCTACAGCATTTCCGTCAAAATACAGCTCCCAGCTCTCATTGTTCCAGAAGGAATCGAGCTCTTCCAGTGAACCTGCCATTTCGCCATATCCAATAAAAAGATACCCCACTTCAGGAACGTTACATGTCCGCACGATGACAGCAGGATCCGATTCAACGATAAAGGGAGAACAATGGTTATATATGTCGCCAGTATCATCCTGTGCGATTTCCAAAACCATCTCTCCAACCGAATCTCCAGGCTTTAAGGAAGATTCAGACACAGTTCGTGATGGAGATGGGGCAGTCGTGACTGTTGGAACAGTCGTGGTAGTTGGAACAATCGTGGCAGTTAGGGCAGTCGTGGCAGTTGGGCGATTGGTACAAGAAACGCAAATCCAGGCGATCAGCACCACAAAAATAATACTTGCTTGGTGTTTCATAAAGATGCCTCCCACCACGACAACTGATTCAGATACCAGGTTTTGATCATAACAAAGCTGTGGTGCATATTACCCGCTCGCCTATTGCTTATAATCAGTATATAGCATCTTTTCTACAACTGCAATCAATTCCTGACTACAAGGTGCAATGCACTTCAAAAAAGTGCATTGCACCTACGATTTTCCACTTTCCACCGAAAACACCCTTATCCCATAGTTTACTGCAGAAACATAAAACCTTTGTGAAACCTAAACTTGACAAAGTTTATCGTATTTGATAGAATTGAATTTAGGTAAAACTAAATATTATTTTAGCTTATTATAATTGGATTAGTCGACGGTGGAGGATCGGATGAGTATAAGAATATCCCGGCGAAATTTTATAAAGACCGGAGCGCTGGCCCTGGCAGGCGTGGGAGGGACAGCGCTTATGTCGCAAATGGTGAAAGATGCTAATGCAGCTCCCCTAACCCAGCATGAAATGAATATGGATCACGGTGACAAGGATGCCATGCCGATGATGATGGGTGAAGTTGAGCACATCAAGAATGGTTTCAATCCATCTGAGATCCTGACCGACTTCGATTACGGCAAGGTCTCAAGCCTCGAGAATGGGCAAACGCTGCGCGAATTCGAGATTGTCGCCGTTGAAAAGGAGATCGAAATTGCCCCAGGGATCAAATTTCCGGCCTGGACCTATAACGGACGCATCCCCGGCCCAACGATCCGCGGCACAGAGGGCGATCACATTCGCATCACGCTGCGTAACGACTCCACCCACCCACACTCCATCCATTTCCACGGCATTCACACTGCGGTGATGGATGGCGTACCAGGCACCCCCGGAGTGGTTCAACCGGGCGAAAGCTTCACCTACGAATTCGACGCCGAACCTTTTGGGCTGCAGCTTTACCACTGCCATGTGGCTCCGCTGGCACGCCATATCGCCAAAGGTCTGTATGGGGCGTTCATCATCGATCCAAAAGGCGGAAGACCCCCGGTGGAGCATGAGTTTGTGATGGTGATGAGCGGTTTCGATGTTGATTTTGACGACGAGAACGACTTCTACGCGGTCAACGCCATACCCTTCCATTACCAGCTTCATCCGATCCAGATCAAAGTCAACGAAAAAGTGCGCATTTACCTGGTGAACATCCTGGAATACGATCTGATCAACAGCTTCCATTTACACGCGAACTTCTTCCATTACTTCCCAACAGGAACAAGCCTGACACCCAGCGAATTTACTGACAATATCATGCAGACACAGGGGCAGCGCGGCATCCTGGAGTTCTCTTATAAATACCCGGGATTGTATATGTTCCACGCCCATAATACCGAGTTTGCTGAGTTGGGCTGGACGGGTAATTTTGAAGTCATCGCATGACGAGGTGAAATATGGCTGAAAGTACCATTACTTCTGTAAAGAACAAACGTCCCAACCTGGGGACCATCGCCTTGCTGATCGTGCCATTGGTCTTACTGGCAGGCGTCATTTTGCTCTTCTTGAAAACCGGCGGTGGTCTAGATATGGCCTCTCCCGCTCCAGTGGAAGCACTGGCGGTAGAGCGCACCATTTTACGCTCCGGCAAGATCGAGATTGCCTTACGCAATGCCAGCCCGGAAGACCTGACCATTTCACAGGTGATTGTCAACAACGCGGTTTGGCCTTACACCACCTCCTCCGGCACGACGATCCCCCGTCTCGGCACAGCCACAATCTTCCTCGATTACCCCTGGTCGTACGGTGAAGCGTATGCCGTCCGGCTGTTCACGACCAACGCGATTGCCTTTGATGTCGTGATCCCGGCAGCTTTTGAGACGCCAGAACCGACTGCAAATACCTTCCTGAGCTTCACCCTGATCGGTGTGTATGTGGGTGTGATTCCAGTTTTCCTGGGCTTGTTTTGGTTTCCTGCCCTGCGCCAGCTTGGGCGCAAGTCAATGACCTTTTTACTGGCCATCACAGCCGGGCTGCTGGTATTTTTAGGACTGGATACCCTGGCGGAAGCCCTGGAACAGGCTAGCCTGGTGCCGGGTCCATTCCAGGGCATAGGGCTGGTGGGGATCGGGGTGGTGGGGACGTTCTTCCTGCTGGATGCCATATCAAAACGCCAGATGACCATCAGTCGAAACGAGACCTCCCAGCGGCTGGCGCTAGCAACCATGATTGCCGTAGGGATTGGGCTGCACAACCTGGGGGAAGGCCTGGCGATCGGGGCTGCTTACAGCCTCGGTGAGATCGCCCTGGGAGGATTCCTGGTGGTCGGTTTCATTATTCAGAATATAACTGAAGGGTTAGGGATCATTGCGCCAGTCCTACGCGACCGGCCTTCCTGGAAACAGCTGGCTGTGTTGGGACTGATCGGCGGCGCCCCGGCCATCATCGGCTCCTGGATTGGTGCTTTCACCCCATCACCGGTCCTGGCAGTCCTATTCCTGGCGATCGGAACTGGGGCTGTGTTTGAAGTGGTGTACGAGATCGCAAAATTAATCCAGAAAGACACAGCACGCCAGCCTATGCCCGTGACCGTTTTCTCCGGCATCCTAACCGGTATGCTGCTGCTGTGGGTTACAGGCATGCTGGTAAAATAGTTAAACGCTGTTCTGAACGGAAAGATGCCTGGTTCCACAGTATGGAAGTTGGAGCAATGAAACAAGGAAACCCCATGAACGTACATTTATCTGCCTCGGTGGAAGATTATCTTAAGGCGATTTATCACCTGACCCTTGAGCAAACCAATGCTTCCACCAATGCAATCGCCCAAGAATTGGGAGTGGCACCCGCCTCAGTTACTGGAATGATCCAGAAGCTGGCAGCCAGCCAGCCGCCGTTGGTGGTCTACAGAAAGCACCAGGGAGCAGCATTGACCCCCGAAGGCGAGCAAGCCGCCCTGGAAACCATCCGCCACCACCGCTTGCTGGAGACATACCTGGTGACAGCCCTGGGCTACTCCTGGGATAATGTTCATGAAGAAGCCAACCGGCTCGAGCATGTGATCAGTGAGGAGTTTGAGACGCGCATTGCAGCAGCCATGGGCAACCCACAGCGCGACCCGCATGGCGAACCCATTCCAAGCGCCGAGCTGGTGATGCCCAGGGATGTTTCCCGCCCGCTTTCAACGCTCAAGCCGCATGAGAAAGCTGTGATTACACAAGTGCGGGTGAATGACCCGGCCCTGCTGCAGTATCTTGAAAGCATCGGTATCACGCCAGGCGCACAAGTGGAAGCACTGGCATACTCGCCTTTCGACGAGACCTTGGAGCTTCAAGCGGCTGGATTCCAACCAAAGACACTTGGGATTGCCATAACAAGCCAGGTTTTTATTGAAGATGAATCCGGAAGGGGTTGCTTGTAAAATTGCGATAGGGAAATAAGAAGATGGGCGAACATCCTTCAAGCGGTGAGGATAAAAAAAACAGCAAGGGCGCCGTGATCTGGCGCCCCTGCTGTTTTTGATACAGCTTGGATTTACGGATTGGTCTGGCTGTAATTAGGGCAATCGGGGTTGGCGAACTGCCCCTGTACGCCGCGTCCGCCGCCCATCTGCCCGGCGCCGCGTTGCTTCATCCAATCAGCCTGCGCTTGGGTCAGCGTACCATCAGCAACCGCCTGGTCAATCGCCTGGGTACGGACTTCGACCATCAGAGTTTGGAACTGGTCAAGGGTCAAGCCGGTGGATACGGCGATGGCAGACATGGTCTCACCCTGGCTGAGGCGTGCTTCCAGGTCAGCGACCGGGATGCTCAGCTTTTCGGCATATGCGGCGATCAAGTAATCGTGCAAGATGCCCTCGCCAGCGACCACATTACCGGCGCCCATGCCGCCACGCCCACCGCGCCCGCCCATCAACCCAGAACCAGGGTTAGTTCCGGTGCCCGGAGCAGAGGCCTGCGCGTAAGCAGAACCGACAGAACCCAGGGCGAATACAACAACTGCTAAAACCATAATGGTAACTACAAACTTTTTCATTTTTTATCTCCAGTAATTTTTAGATTTGGTAAGATGTTTCTTACTATGGACATGATATCAACCGGTTTCGAATAACCTGTGAAGGAGGTGTGAATATCCTGTGAATGTTTGCAACCAACCGGGTGTTTCTCCAAATACTCAATCCACAGCAGATTTCATATGAAGTCCTTTGGGCGCGGTTCTTTTCGTGCATCTTCCCAGTCTGGCAGTTTAGCCTAATCTGGAAAGGGCGTTTGTGGTTCAAATAGCTTTTGTTTACGCCAAAGGATGTGGTTGGTGATTTGGATAATACAAACCGGGCGGGATCACCGCCCGGCTGTGGTCTGGTATTGTCAAGATTAGTGCAGCAGCACCTTGAGCTGGCGCCCTACGCTATCGCTCGCCCAGATCGCGGCCAGGTTGATGACCAAGGCGCGGGGGATCACCTCGCTGAGGTTAGCTGTATACTCATCCAGCCAGGGTTTAGCGCCAGCATTGTTCAGTAGCTTGCAGGCTTGCGTTCCATGGCAGTCTAAGCAATCCGCGATCATGCCCACAGTATAAATCTGGTTACTCTTACAATCCCGCCCATGGCTGGACAGGCTGCAGGTCGGGCAATCGCCCTCGTTCTGTGTGCAATATGTCGGTTCCATCGTTCATCCTCTCTAAGCTAATTCTGAACTTACTCAGTCCTGCAGGTGCTCATTCAAGCTTTACCCCCTCATTGGCAATTTCTGCTTTTTGGATATAGCGCAAGGGCATTTCCGGGCTGTTCCACCCGCCTGCTTGCATAAGCCGGTCCAGCGGGGTGCCGCTCCTGGCAGCCTGGGTTGCCCAGTAGTGCCTGCAGTCGTGAGGTGAAAGACTGACCAGCCCGATGGCTTCACCCAATGCACCAACGCGCTTTGTGATCGCCCTGGGAGACATACCGCGCGCCTCCACCACCAGATCGCCGCTTTTACTCTTGCGCGATTGGCGCCAAAGATCACCCTCGATCGGTCCAACTTGCTCGAAGTATGCTCTGGCTGCCGCCAGGGTATCCGCGGTCAGGTGATGCGTTTGAGTCTTGGCCTCCTTCGGGCGGTAGAAGGTCATCGTTTCGTGTTCCAGGTTAAAGCCCGCCACGCTCAAGCGGGAGACTTCACCAGCTCGCAGTCCATGATCCAGAAGGATACACATGAGCAGCGTGTCCCGCCTGCCCTTGGGGTTATCAGGTTGTACCTTTAGCTGCCGCGCCTGGTCGCTGCTGATCGTGATGGGTACCCGTTTGTGGTTGGATACAGCGCCATTCCTCCGCAAGGATCGCCGTGTTTCGATGCCTGCTTCGTCGCGCTGCTCGTCGATGAGGGTGGCTTCGTTGCATGCGCAGCCTTTGACAAAGAGGAGCATGGGAAGATCACTCTCTTGCAGCACGCCGGCCTTAACTGCCAGGGCTGCGTAAACACGTGCGGTTGTGAGTTGAATATTGACTGTGCTAACCGCATAGCCCTGTTGCAACATCCAGCGTTTGAAACCTTCCAGCAATCCCCATGTCACGCTCTCCCATGCCTGCGGATCGTTAACCATGTCGCCGGGGGTCAAGCCGATACTGCGCAGGTAGTCTCCAAATACGTTCAGGTCGCTGTCTTGACGCCTGCGGGTGTGGTTGGATAATCGCTCTCGATACGCTGAGAATACAACCTTGCGCGCGGCGTGGTCGGCTGCCTGTCCTGCCTGATGCAGTCGTTTAGGGCTGGGGTTAACCAGCCCTTGGTCTTGTGCTGTCGCGCGTGGTTAGGGAATTCGTCATGTTTACGGCCAGTTAGAATTGGCCTTGTGTGCTTCATCGACCGAGCGCTGCTTTTCCATCAGGTGACGCAAGAAAGGATTAATTCCAGCAGGGCTAACACTAACGTTCACATCTCTTAATTTTTCTCTCAGGGGGTCAGCTTCATAAATCGCTTTTGCGACAGCATCATAAATGATGGTCGAAAATTCTGATTGGCTGTCCTCGTTTTCCAGGACCTTTTTGATCAGATCGATATCTCGGGCGCTCCCCACGAAGGTTGTCGTAAATTGAATGGATGGCATTGTTCACTTCTCCTTTCCTTCAAAGGATTTCTCACCGACGATGTGGCTGAACCAGAAGCGCCGGAGGTGGTTTGATTGGATCGCAAGGTTCTAGGACTTATTTATTAAAATAATATGTACCTATTATACCTGTTTCTGTGGTGCAGTCAACCTAACCCCGCTTTTATCGTGCTTTGTTCGCAGATTAGTCCTATCCCCTCCCAAAATGGGCTGGGAGGGGATAGGACCGAAAGGAGAGTCAAGGGATGCCCGAAGCAACAGTTGCAGCGATCATTACGTCTACACGCAACAGTATCGCGATGCTCTTGCTCACCCGCCGCGCTCATGAGCCATTCAAAGGGCAGTGGTGTCTTCCCGGCGGACGCCAGGCTTTTACCTCAGCGCATCCACGGCGGCTCTTTCAATGCTCAATCCCTTTTTGTAGCGTTCCATGAAGGCCGCAAAGCTCTCGATATCCCTGGGGTCAGGGGCAATCGTCGTGCCATTTTCACCGGCAAAGACTTTGCTGGAAAGGTAGGCTTCCAAGGGCTCGTTCTCTGCCTTATGGAGCAGATAGGCGGCGAGCAAGGCAATCCCCCAAGCGCCGCCCTCGCCCGCGGTTTCCATCACAGAAACGGGGACATTCATCGCCGCCGCCATGATCTTTTGACCTACGTCCTTGGTTTTGAAAAAGCCACCGTGACCCAAGACCTGGTCGATCTTCACGTGCTCCTGTTCGAAGAGGATGTCCAAGCCGATCTTCAGCGCACCGAGCGCCGAGAACAGATGCACGCGCATGAAGTTCGAAAGCGTGAAGCGGCTTTCGGGCGTACGGACGAACAGGGGACGCCCCTCTTCAAAGTGGGTGATGTGCTCACCTGAATAATAATTATAGGCAAGCAGGTCGCCGCAATCCGCGTCGCCCTCGAGGGCCTTTTGATACAGCATTTCAAACAGCCTGGATTGATCGATCTCCACGCCGAGCAGATTGGTGAATTCCCGGAACAGGCCGATCCAGGCATTGAGGTCGGAGGTGCAGTTGTTGCAATGTACCATGGCGACGGGTTTGCCCGTGGGCGTCGTCACCATGTCGATCTCGGGATAGACTTTTGACAGCGCCTTTTCCAAAACGATCATGGCAAAGACGGAGGTGCCTGCAGAAACGTTGCCCGTGCGCTCTGCAACGCTGTCCGTCGCCACCATGCCGGTGCCGGCGTCGCCCTCGGGCGGGCAGAGCGGGATGCCCGCTTGCAGCAGTCCCGTGGGATCAAGCAGCCTGGCGCCTTCTTTGGTAAGAACACCTGCGGCATCTCCTGCTGAAAGGACTGCAGGCAGGATTTCTTGGAGCTTCCACGGGAAGTTTTCGCGCTTCGATCCGTTCGTTGAACAGCTCGAGCATGCGCTGCATCGTAGGTGTAGATCTTGCTGTCGATGGGGAACATGCCCGAGGCTTCGCCAACGCCCAACACTTTTTGACCCGTCAGCTTCCAATGCACGTAGCCTGCCAGCGTGGTCAGATAAGCTGATATCCTTGACATGAGGTTCCCTGTTCAATATCGCCTGGTAGAGGTGGGCAATGCTCCAACGCTGGGGGATGTTGAACTGGAACAGCTCGGTGAGCTCCTTGGAGGCCTGTCCGGTCATGGTGTTTCGCCAGGTACGAAAAGGGACCAGCAGATTTTCATTCTTATCGAAGGCCATGTAGCCATGCATCATGGCGCTGAAGCCGATGGCACCCAAGGTTTGGAGCGGGGTGTCGTAACTGCTCAAAAACCTCGTCGCTGAGCTTCCGATAGCTGTCCTGCAAGCCTTTCCACACATCTTCGAGGCTGTATGTCCAGACGCCGTTTTCGTACCGGTTTTCCCAATCATGGCTTCCCGATGCAATGGGTGTAGTGATCCTCACCGATCAGCACCGCCTTGATGCGAGTCGAGCCGAACTCGATGCCAAGAACAGTCTTTCCGCTTTCAATTGCTTTTTTGATGTCGTTTCGCTCCATGTTCATGCTCATCCTCCGTATGATTTGAAATTCCGCTCACTTTGCATGCTTATTATAATCTTCTTCACGGCATGCGTGGTCATCCAGGCGCTCTCCCGCCGGGGGTGATAAAGGCGGCTTCTGGTTTTAGGGTGAACAAGCAGATCACCAGCGGCAGGCAGCAGCAAGATGTCGGTGGTCAACTGGAGCAGGATTAGTAAGCCGCTATGAACTTCATTCACCCCCGGTGTGACCTTCTGAAATTAGCTGCCTATTTCTACAAGCGTGATGGAATGCGGCGGGAGTAAAGCAGTGCCTGAACCAAAAGCCAGGCGCACACGTTCGGGCACCACACGCTCAGGGCAATCTATGTCATTAAAGGCGTCCGGCGAATTGCCAGCCAGCAGGGTTGCCCAATACTGGCCTTCTAAGGGTTGCCCAGCGAGGATTACCTTGCATGCTAGGGTTTCTGCAGGATTCCTGTTTATCAACACCAACCGCAGAGAGGTCCGGTCGGCATTACAGGTGGCAATTCCATCGAAAGCCGGAATGGATTGTCCTGCATGAACCAGCAGATCGCTTTGAATAAAAGCATCCAACCTCTTCTCGCCCAACCGGTTGGCATACATTTCCAAGACATGGAAGGTGGTGCGCCGAACAATTCCACCCGGGTGGACAAAGAGCGGCCCGCGGGTATTGATTACTGGCGCCAGGTTGGTCATTTGAACCGTATCACTGTGGCGTAAACAGGCGTTCAAGAACCCAGCCGAAAAGACTGCATCGGCCATTGTATAGGTTGCATTGATATCATTACGGTCACGCGCCGCGATTGCCTGACTTGAATTCCCATCCGGATGATGCCAGCCACGCAGGTTCCACTCATCAAAAGCGATGCCGATCTTCCCTTTATAGCCAGCCAATTCGATCAACTGCTCGGTTTTTCGGATGGCGTCTGCCGGTTGGTCGGAACGCAGCATACATGCCAAATAACTGGCAGGCGTGTCATTCTGCCAGAGACCGTCATAATACCCGTGAATGGAAACCATATCGATGAAGTCACCCGCCGTGCGCAGCAGGTTTAGAGTCCAATCCAGGTCAGGGAGGGCGGCGGCAAGCAGGCAAATGGACGGGTCCACCCGCTTCATCATCTTCGCAGATTCGAGCACAAATCGCCCCCATTCCGCGCTGGTCTTGGCTCCCATTTCCCAGGCCCCATAATTTTCATTTCCAATGGACCAGTAGCGGACCTGATGGGGAGCCTGAAGCCCATGCGCCCGGCGCTGCTTCGCCCAGTAACCCTGGTCTGGCAGGTTGCAATATTCTACCCAGTCGCTCATCTCTTCTGGCGTGCCTGTGCCCGCATTGGTGCAAATATAAGGCTCGGCCCCAATCGCGCGGCACCAGGCTACGAATTCATCGGTGCCGAAGGTGTTCGGTTCCTCCACGCGCCAGGCCTTATCGTAGGCCGGGCGGCGCTGAGGGCCAATGCCATCTTTCCAATGATACGCACTGACGAAGCACCCTCCAGGCCAGCGTACAACCGGCACCCGGAGTTCTCGTAAGGCCTCGATCACATCCAGGCGAAAACCGCGCCCATCTGCCAGCGGAGAGCCCGGCTCGAAGATCCCACCATACACCTGCCGGTGAAAGTGCTCCAGGAATTGACCAAAAATCAGTGGACTGATCGAAGTCAACCCTCGAGGCGGATCGACCGTGAGGGTGGCGGCAAGCGCCATTAAAACTTTTCCGGTGAAGATTTTTGGCGCGGGGGAGCCGCGGATTGGCGCACGAGGAGTTTCCCGAGCAGGACTGTTTTGGCAGGCGGCATCGACTTATCCTGCATCAGGTTGTGGAGAATAAAAACGGCGGTCTTGCCTAAATCGTACTTGGGAACACTGAAGGTGGTCAAGGGGGGTGTGCTGTAGGCGCTATCCCTCACATCGTCAATGCTGACGACAGAAATGTCATCCGGACAGGCTAACCCGGCATCTTTGATCGCATCCATCGCCCCAAATGCCGCCCGATCGCTCACCGCAAAAACCGCTGTCGGCGGTTCGGGAAGGGCCAGGAGCTGCTGCATCTGCACGTACCCCTTCCTGGGGTTGCCAGAGACGGGGCTTGGCTGAAGGCTGGGCTCAAGCGGCAAACCATTTTCCAGCATGGCGATGCTGTAACCGCGCTTTCGATCGCGCAAGCTGCTGTATTTATCCGGCCCACCGAGTGCGCCGATCCGCCGGTGCCCCAGCTTGATCAGATATTCCGTCATGACGCGCCCGGCTGTAAAATTATCGGCGGTCACTGCATGGAGTGTATAATTTTGCAGGTTCTCTACCAGAACGATCGGAATACCGGCTTTAGCGATGTTCTGGATCACATCGGGCGTGACGTCGCCATCGTTGGCTATGATCAAGCCATCCACATCGCGGCCCATCAGCTCGCGAATGCTGTTGAGGGGATCAATTCCAGGACGGTAAACATGCAGCATCACCTGGTAACCCAGCTCGTAGGCGGTTTCCTCGATTCCCGAGACAATCCGCAGGTAAAATCCCTCGCTCCGGGAGGCTTCGGACAGCGATTCCATCAGCAGCCCAATGATTTTCGTTTCTGCAGCCGCATTTTGGCGCCCCCCCGTTACATAATTGAGGTCTTTAATAACCTGCCAGAACCCTCTCCCGCCGGTCAGGACTGACCCCAGGTTTTCCGTTAACCACCAGCGAAACGGTCGAAAGGGAGACGCCTGCTGCTGCAGCGACATCGCGCATCGTCGGTGCTTTATAGGATCTGACTTCGGTATCATCCATCAAGATGTTTTCGCTCCTCTCTGAATTGAAATTCATCCGAGGCGATTAAATCTTCCTAGATCGAAATATCGAGATTGCATCGCTTCGCTCGCAACGACACGAGATCGTTTTGCGTGGCCTACGTAGTGCGAGCAGCTTACGGAAGGAAAGAAACCAATAATTCATTAAAATAGATTACGAACAAGGACATTAATATTTTAATCCTTTGTTCGATAAAATGCAATAGGTATCCGATATTGAAATTGATCAGATCCCTGGGGGGAATGCGCCGAAAGGTTAAGGAACGCTGTGGGCGGGAGAAAATCCCATCAATCACCAGGGTTTGCAGGAAAAAGAGCCTGCATTCCTCGAAAAAATGACCTGTTCTCGCCTCACAGGCTGCAAACGGACCAGATAAATAAAACAATATCGAAATTGTTCTAAAATATATGAACATAGAACAAAATTTTAATATTGACATTCCTATCTTGTTCATGATAAAATTTAAAAGTTCTAAGTTTCCTATCTTTTATCTGTCCAAATAAATAAATCGTTCCCGAGTCCATACATTAATCGTGATTAAAGACTGGTTGTTAGGGAAAAAACCTGTTCCTGCATGTTTTGCCACACCGGTGGTAGTGATGGATATTTCATCCAGGCTGGCGGCGGGTTCGAGTTTTTCCTTTGTAAGGCTGTTTACGTTCAGTAAGTAAAAACATTCAATCCTATCCACATTCAATCGTATACGGAGGAAGAAAATGAAAAAGTATGTCACCACCAGACGAGATTTCTTAAAGGTGGCCAGCACATTTGCAGCTGCCAGTGCCCTGGCGGCTTGCCAAACTCCCACCGCGGCGCCAACCGAAGAGGGAGCAGCCGCTGAGCCAACCGCTGCAGCAGCTGTGGAAGAAATCCAGCCAGGCGTACCCAGGGACGAGTGCCTGATCCTGGAGAACCCAACCGGGACTGTCCTACCGGCAGATGACTTCAACCGCTGGCGGACCGGCTCCAACACCTACTCGACCGGTTTCCAGCAGCTGGCCCTGGATGCACTGTGGTATATCGACCCGGATGCGGGCGTCAATGGCGTATGGGACAATGCCCTGGCGGCCGAGAAGCCGATCTACAATGACGACTACACCCAGATGACCGTCAAGCTCCGCCAGGGTCTCTTATGGAGCGACGGCGTGGAGTTCACGGCGGATGACCTGTTCTATACCGTCGACATCCAGATGAAGACGCCTGGTTTCAACTCTACTGGCACGTTCCACGGCAATATCGACCATATGGAACAACCCGACAAATATACGGTCGTCTTCTACCTGAAGGAACCCAACTCGCGCTTCCACGCTGTCTTCACCGTACGCTGGGGCGCCGTCTTCATGATGCCCAAGCACATCTTTGAGAAGGAGGCCGATCCGCTGGCGTTCAAGTTCAATCCGCCGGTCAGCCTCGGCGCCTACACCCTCAAGGACTTCGATCCCAACGGCAAGTGGTACCTGTGGCAGCGCCGCGAAGACTGGAAGAAGACCTCGGTCGCCCTGCTTGGCGATGTGGATGTCAAGTACGCCATGTACATCGACCCAGGTCCCAGCGACAAGCGTGTCATCGCCCAGACTGCGCACGAGCTGGATGTGATCCACGACATCACCCCTGAAGGCCGCATCACCCTGGCCAAGAACAGCCCGACCTCGGTCGGCTGGTTCAAGTCGTTCCCCTGGGCTCATCCCGATCCCACCCTGCCGGCCGTGATCTACAACAACGAAAAACCCGGCCTGGACAAGAAGGAAGTGCGCTGGGCGTTGACGCTGGCGATCGATATCGTCCAGGTCGCCATGGCCTCCTACAAAGGCGCGGCAACCATCTCCGCCATCCACGTCCCGCCGACCGGTATGTACCCCCAGTACTACTTCGATCCGCTGGAAGCCTGGCTGAATGACTTCACCATCAAGGTTGGCGGGCAGGACTACAAGCCCTATGATCCAACCGCCGCCACCCGCATTGCCGACGAAGCCCGCAAGACCCTGGGCGACCTGGTACCCACCGATGCCGAGACCATCAAGAAGTATATTGGCGCCGGTTGGTGGAAATACGATCTCAAGGCTGCCGAGCAGTTGATGCTGGATGCCGGCATGCAGAAGGTGGATGGCAAATGGGCTCTCGCCGATGGGTCACCCTTCAAGGTGCCGCTGATGAGCATGAATGAAACCAACCCGACCATGAACCGGGCTGCGGCGGCAGGTCGTCGAGAACTGGAAGGCATTTGGCATCGACACCATCCTCGACTCGCAGGCCTCACCCTGGCCCATCATGCGAGCGGTGAATACAGCGCCAACCTGGCCTGGACGATTGAGACCTGGGGTGGGCATCCCGACCTGTTCTTCTTCCTGCAGTACTGGCACTCAAAGTTCTACGTGCCGAGCGGCGAACACTCTGCAGGCAGCAACAGCATGCGCTGGAAGAACCCCGAGCTCGACAAGATCATCGAGAACATCCAGAAGATCTCCTTCGACGACCCGAAGGGCATCGAATACGGCATCGAGTTCTGCAAGCTCGCCGCGCAGGAGATGCCGATCACCCCGCTCATGGCCTACAACGTCTTCACGACCATGGACACGACCTACTTCACGGGGTATCCAACGATCGATGATCCCTATACGGATCCGGTGCCGAACTGGGCCAATACCAAGTATATGTTCGTCAAGATCAAGCCGAAGAAGGCATAACCCTTCAGTTTGAAAGATCGCGTTTATAATTTGGCTGTGGCCAATGATTTGAATGCGATACATCGAGATAGATAAAGTGGTAGTTAGCACCGTTCCCCTCCACAGTGGTTGCCGGTTACGGCAGTCGCTGTGGAGGGGTTTTCACTTACGGAGGTGGTCAAAATGCGAAGATTTATTTTGGGTTATCTGTTTCCACGGATCCTCCAATACCTTACGGTCATTTTTATTGGGATCACGGTCACCTTTATCATTCCCCGGCTCTCTCCCACTGACCCGGTAGAAGCATCAGATCGCCATGATGATGGCGAGGGGTAACACTCTCGACCCGCGGCCATCTGTCGAGTCGATGCGCGCCGCTCTGACGGATATGTACGGGCTGTCAGGCACCCCGCTTCAGCAGTATTTCGCATTTTGGGGTCGGCTGCTGCGGGGCGACCTCGGCCCTTCGCTGGCTAATTTTCCGACGCCGGTCTCCGAGATGATTGGCCAGGCGCTGCCGTACACCCTCAGCCTGTTGATCACTGCGGTGCTTGTTTCGTGGATTTTTGGCAATCTGTTCGGCGCCCTGTCCAGCTACTATCCGAAAAACAAAGCCTTGGGTGTGATCGAAATGCTGGGCCAGGCGGTCCGCCCGATCCCGTACTACATTGTGGCCCTGGTTCTGCTGGTGGTGTTTGCTTTCTTCATCCCAATCTTCCCTTTCAGCGGGGCCTACCCGGTCGGGATCCAAGCCCAACTGGTCTCTCGAGTTTACCCAGATCGTACCTCTGGCATTCCGCCCTGCCAGCAGCCACACTGGTGCTGGTCGGGTTTGGAGGCTGGTTTATCGGCATGAAATCACTCACCTCCAACATTATCTCCGAGGACTATGTGGTCTATGCCGAAACCGCCGGGATTGAAAGAGAACAAAATCCTGTGCAATTACGTCATGCGCAACGCCCTGCTGCCGCAGCTCACCGGCCTGGCGATGTCGCTTGGAACAGTCTTCAGCGGCGCCCTCATCATGGAGGTGGTCTTTGGTTTTCCGGGGATTGGCATCCTGACCATGGTGGCGGTCTACCGGAACGATTATTCCATGATCATGGGCATTGCCATCTATTCGATCATCGGTGTGGCTACCGCCGTCTTCATCATGGATTTGATTTACCCCCTGTTCGATCCACGCGTGCGGTACCAGTAGGAGGATGACTTATGTTCAAAGTAATACGCGATCTGCTCAGATACGATGTCCGCTTCCGCATCGCCTTTGTTTTCCTGTCGACAATGGCGGTGATGATTATCCTGTCCTTTGTCTCCCCGTATGATCCAAACAAGTCTTTTGTCGTGGCCATGGATCAGCCCCCATCGCTTGAGCACATCTTCGGCACCGACTCGCGGGGGCAGGATATCTTCTGGTGGATGACCTTTGCCGTGCGCAATTCGTTTTTATTGGGGGTGATCGCGGCGTCTATCTCGCGCGTGATCGCCATCCTGGTCGGCCTCACTGCCGGATACCAGGGCGGATGGGTTGACAGGTTGCTGATGTCGATCAATGACAGCTTCGTGGTGATACCCCTGCTGCCCATTCTGATCCTGTTGGGTTTCTTGCTGCGCGACATTATGAACCTGTTCTTACTGGGGTTTCTCCTGGGATTATTTGGCTGGCCGTATGATGCCCGCCTGATCCGTTCCCAGGTGTTGAGCCTGAAGGAGCGCTCCTTTACCCGTACCGCTGTCTATTCCGGGGCGCAACCCATTTTGGATCACGATCAGAGAGCACCTTCCCTTCGTGATGCCGATTGTGCTTGCCACCACCATTAACAACATGCTGTGGGCAATTGGCATGGAAGTCACTTTGAGCATTCTTGGGCTTTCGGATCTGACTCACCCCAGCATTGGGACCGCCCTCTACTGGGCCAACCAGCACGGGGCATTGGTGGCGGGGATCTGGTGGTGGATCGCCGCGCCGACGCTGGTGGCTATCGTTCTGTGCCTCGGTCTGTACCTGCTCTTCGCGAGCATCAATGATTACATTGATCCCCGGACTCGCTTGCGCTTGATTGGAGGATAACCCGATGTCACTATTAAGCGTAAAAAACCTGTGTGCGTATTACCAAATCGAGATGTATGGAATCTCGCGGACCGTACGGGCCGTTGACGGGGTCTCTTTTGAACTGTACCCGAATGAGATTTATGGCGTAGCGGGCGAGTCAAGCTGCGGCAAAACGACCCTGATCAAGGTGATCTCGGGCAATATCAAACCTCCGCTGAAAGTCAATTCGGGGAGCGTCGACTACCAGTTTGGATCCTACGATGTCGATATGCTGACCGTTTCTCAAGAGGAGATGCGGCGCAACGTGCGCTGGAAGGAAATTTCGTATGTCATGCAGGGGTCGATGAGCGTTCTCAACCCGGTGCGCAAGGTGATCAAGACCTTCGAGGATATCGTTGACACGCACGAACCGATCAAGGACAAGAAGAAATTCCTGGAAGAGGCAACCGCCCACATCAACCGCCTGGGTCTCCCGACCGAAGTCCTCAACTCCTACCCGCACCAGCTTTCGGGCGGCATGCGGCAGCGGGTGGCCATTGCCCTGGCGACCGTGTTCCAACCCAGGTTGATCATCGCCGACGAGCCCACCACGGCGCTGGATGTGGTTGTTCAGCGCGGAGTCCTGCAGATGCTGAAGGATATCCAGGCCATGAGCAGCAATACGGTGCTGCTGGTGACCCATGATATGGCCGTCCATGCCAACGTGGCCGACCGGGTGATGATCATGTATGCGGGCCGCATTGCCGAGGAGGCCCCCACCGAGATCATCTTCAATGCCCCGCTCCATCCTTACACACAGCATCTGATCCGTTCGCTGCCGATGATTGGTGAAAGATCGAATAAGGCGAGCTTAAGAGGCACACCGCCAAACCTTGCCAACCCACCGAGCGGCTGCCGTTTCCATGAACGCTGTCCTGATGTCATGGATATCTGCCGGACCGAAGTACCCGAGATGGTCACTGTGCGAGATCAACATCGCGTGGCCTGCCACCTGGTGAAGGAGAGCGCCCTATGAGCGCAACCGATAAATTGCTGGATGTTCAACATGTGACCGTCGAATTTCATATTGGGGGCGTGGTGGGCGGTTCCCTTCTGGTGGCTGTCAATGATATTTCCTTCTCGTTGGACGAGGATCGACCGGAGATTTTTACCCTGGCGGGTGAAAGCGGCAGCGGCAAGACCACCCTCTCCCGCCTGATCCTGCATGACCTTGACCCAACCCGAGGCAAGGTTCTGTTTGAAGGGCGCGATCTGGCAACCATAAAAAAGCGCTCCGAGTTCAAAGAGTTCATGAAGAAGGTTCAACCGGTTTTTCAGAACCCGTTCGAAACCTTCAGCCCCCTGCGCAAGGTGGACGCCTACCTGTTTGATACGGCCATGAACTTCGGGATGGCACCCGATCGCCGGGCTGCCGCCGAGGTTGTCGATGATGCGCTCCGGAACGTGGGATTGTCGCTGGAAGAGGTGAGCAGCCGCTATCCTCACGAACTTTCCGGTGGGCAGACCCAACGAGCCTCGGTGGCACGCGCCCTGATTTCCCAGCCCAGGCTGATCCTTGCGGATGAGCCCGTCTCGATGGTCGATGCCTCGCTACGCATGGAAATCGTCAACCTGTTCCGTGAGCTGCGGGATAAACAGAAAGTGAGCATCATTTACATCACCCATGACCTGGCGACGGCTTACTACATCAGCGACCGCATCGGGATCATGCTGCGCGGTTATATTGTCGAATCCGGACCGGTTGATGATATTCTGGACCGGCCTTTCCATCCCTATACGAAGCTCCTCATCGAATCTGTGCCTGAACCTGCGCCCAAAGAAAGAGAGTCTTGGGCCAAGCATATTTCGCTCGGAGCGACCGAAGTAAAAGAGTACGGGAGGGTGGGCTGCAAATTTGCGGGTCGCTGCCCGCAGGTGATGGATATCTGCCGCGAGGCGGATCCACCGGATGTGCAGGTTGAACGACGCTTGGTGAAGTGCTACCTGTATACAGAACACACAGGGCAGAATGCCCAAAAAGGTAACCCAAAATGAACCCAACTACGCATCACCCTCAACCCGGCTGATAGCTTTGCCACCATCAATCCCAATATCTACGGTCATTTCGCCGAGCACCTCGGTCGCTGCATCTACGACGGCATCTGGGTCGGCGAAGATTCACCCATCCCCAACGTGGGCGGCTTCCGCACCGATATCATCGAGGCCCTGCGCCGGATGAAACCTCCGGTCATCCGCTGGCCGGGCGGCTGCTTTGCCGATGATTATCACTGGCAGGATGGCATTGGCCCGCGCAACCAGCGACCGCGGCGGATCAACATCCATTGGGGCGAAGTGATCGAAACCAACCAGGTGGGCACCCAGGAATTTATGCGCTTCTGCCGCCTGGTCGGTGCAGAACCGTACTTCTGCGGCAACGTCGGTTCTGGCACGCCGCGCGAGCTGCGGGATTGGATCGAATACTGCAATTTCCCTGATTCCAGCCCCAGACGGCTCCACCTGGGCGCAGCAGCGCGCCGCGGACGGCAGCCCTGAACCGCTGAATGTCAATTACTGGGGAGTGGGGAACGAGAACTGGGGCTGCGGCGGCAACTTCTCTCCGGAAGATTACTGCACAGAGTTCCGGCGTTTTGCCTCCTTCGTGCGCGGCTTCGGCAAAAAACTGACCGTGATCGCCTGCGGCCCAGCCAACAACGACGTGGAGTGGACGGATCGCTTCTTCCGCAAGCTGTTCAAGGATTACTGGGTATTCAATAATATCGACGGTTTCGCCGCCCATTATTACTGCGGCACCGCCGGAACCGCCACCGAATACACAGAAGAAGAATGGTACCGGCTGCTCGAAAAAGGGCTCAAAATGGAAGAGCTGGTCATCCAGCAGCGCGCCGCCATGGATGCCTGGGACCCGCGGCGCAAGATTGGCCTGATCATCGACGAATGGGGCACCTGGCACCCGGTGGAAAAGGGCACCAACCCGGCCTTCCTCTACCAGCAGAACACCCTCCGCGACGCGCTGGTGGCCGCCAACACCCTCGATATCTTCAACCGCCACGCTGATAAAGTCGTGATGTCAAACATCGCCCAGACCATCAACGTGCTCCAGGCGATGATCCTCACCGAGGGCGAGCAGATGCTGGTCACCCCGACCGGGTATGTCTACGAAATGTATGCGCCTCACCAGGGCGCGAAATCGCTGCGCCTGCGCATCGAAACACCGGATATCAGCTTCAAGAAGACCAACATTCTGCAAACCACCTGGCAAAGTGCCCTGCAAATGGGCGAGAAGCTGGAAGGCGTGATCCCGACGGTAGCGGGCAGCGCCTCGCTCAAGGACGATAGCCTCTTTGTTACCCTCACCAACAGCCACACCAACCAGCCTGCCGAAGTAACGCTGGATCTACTGGGCGGAGCAGAGTTTGGCGAAGCAGAAGGACAGGTGCTCTGCGGCGAGATCCATGCTCACAATACCTTTGCGGCACCGGCACAGATCACCCCGCAGCCTTTCAACGTGGACAGTCATGCCGCTCAGCTTAACCTGGTCTTACCGGCGGCAGCCGTTGCGACAGTCAAAGTAAGTCTATTGGGTAAGCATCGTTAACCAGTCTGGCCTACAACCTTCTAAGGGCACAGCCCTCTCTTTTAGCCAGCCTCTGGGTTTCTTCTCGTAAACAATCTGGCTATGTTGCGCTGGCTGGAAACTGTTTTCGTAGCTTTTAGCTTTCAAGTGGAGATACCATCATGGAAAAGACACGCGTTGTATTTGACCCTGCCTATACGATTGCACAGGTTGACCCCCGCATCTTCGGTGGCTTTTTGGAGCATATGGGCCGGGCGGTCTATGAAGGCGTATACGATCCGAAATCAGGCCATGCCGATGAAAATGGCTTCCGCGGCGATACGTTTAGGTGCGCTGCGCAAGCTTAAAATGACCGCCATGCGCTATCCGGGCGGCAACTTCGCTTCCGGTTATCACTGGATGGATGGGATCGGACCCAAGCAACAGCGGCCCACCGTCCGCGAGCTGGCCTGGCAGAGCATTGAGCCTAACCAGTTTGGGACGGATGAATTCATGAAAATGGCGTCGTTGATGGACTGGACGCCGATGCTGACCGTCAACCTGGGGACGGGCACGCCCGAAGAGGCGCGCAACTGGGTTGAATACTGCAACTGCCCGGTGGGAAGTCGCTATGCCGACCTGCGCGCTGAAAACGGATCAAAAGCTCCCTATCAAGCGAAGCTGTGGTGCCTGGGCAACGAGATGGACGGTCCATGGCAGTTGGGTCACGTCCCGGCTGATCATTATGCCATCCTCGCCCAACAGGCTGCCAAGCTAATGAAGGATACCGATCCAACGATCGAAACGGTTGCATGCGGCACCTGCTCAATTTCGCTGCCAACCTATATGGAATGGGACCGCACAGTGCTGGAGTATATTGGCAGCTATGCTGATTATGTCAGCCTGCACCGGTATGTGGGCAATCCGAAGGGCAACACCGCCGACTACCTGGCAGTCACCAATTCGATCGATCAGCAGATCGAAGAGATGGATGCCGTCTGCCGCTTTGTGCAAGCCCGCAGTAAAAGCAAAAAACGTCACTACCTGTGCTTCGATGAGTGGAACGTCTGGTACCGCACCCACTCTGCCGAGCATACCAATGGCAGCGGTAAGTACGCGCCGCCTTTGATCGAAGAACATTACAACCTGGAAGATGCCCTGGTTGTGGCAGGTTTTCTCAACAGCTTCATCCGCCACGCCGATGTGGTTAAAATTGCCAATATCGCCCAGATTGTCAATGTGATCGCCCCGATCCTCACCCGCGGCGATGACATGCTGCTGCAGACGATCTACTACCCGTTTGCCATGTACGCCTCCCGGCGGGATGGCATCGCCCTCCTGCCATCCGTCAGCGGGCCAGCCTACGACAGCCCCTCCTATGGGCGGGTTAACAGCATCGACACCAGCGCCATCCTGGGTGACGGCAGCCTGCACATTTTCCTGGTGAACCGAAATACCAGCGAAACCGCTGAAATTGAGATTGACCACGGCAGGGGAAAGCTTGTTTCGGTCCTGTCTGCTGAAGTCGTCAGCGGCCCAAGCCCGGATGTGCGCAATACCTACGAGGCCCCAAATGCCGTCACCAGCCAGCCTTTGCAGACGGTTAAGATCAACGACGGTAAAGCGGTTGTGCAGCTTCCGCCGCTCTCCGTCGCAGCCATCACCTTTCGAACGGCCTGACTGCCTGCCAGATGAATATGCCAGGGCGTACACGCCGGTGATGCTTCCTGGCCTGCGCCCTGGCCTTTCCCTGCCAACAGCTGTTCGCACTACGTGGGCCCCGCAAAATGATCACATGTCATTGCGAGCTGCCTGCCCTGAGCTTGCCCCGAGGAACGAAGGGTGTAACGAAGGGAAGCGAAGCAATCTCGGTTTTCGATCCAATAAGGAGCCATGAAAATTGGGAAACACCCGCTTTGCCATCTTACCCGCCATCCGCTGGCTGCTGCTCACTTCAATGCTTCTGGCAGGCTGTGCCGCCCCTGCCAGGCCTGACCCGACTCTCACGCTGGTCCCACCGGTGACCGACACTCCATCGCCCCTGCCCACCCCCACCCTGGACCAAAAGCTGAGCGCCATGATTATGGAAACTTCCGGTTCAGTCATCTATGTTCACGACCCGACCATGATCGAGGCGGGCGGGGAATATACCCTGGTGTCCACCGGTCCGGGCATCCAGATCCGCTGCTCGAAAGACATGCTGGTGTGGGAATTGTGCGGGCAGGTATTCGATAAGAATCCAGATTGGGTGGTCGAAGCCATCGTGGGTGTCAAGGATCTATGGGCGCCGGACATCATCTTCTATAACGGCAAATATTACCTGTTCTATTCCGCTTCGACCTTCGGCTCCAACCGCTCTGCGATTGGCCTGGCGACCAACACCAGCCTCGACCCCCAGAGCCCCGCTTACGCCTGGGTGGATCAAGGCGAAGTGATCTCCTCTCAGAAAACAGACAATTACAATGCCATTGACCCCAACCTGACCTTTGATAAAGACGGTCAGCCCTGGCTGGTGTTTGGCAGCTTCTGGAGCGGGATCAAGATGATCAAGGTGGACCCATCCACCCTCAAACCGGCCGCCGGTGAGGCATTAATGAGCCTTGCGGCAAAACCTGGCACGGATGCGATTGAAGGCGGATTTATCACCCGGCGAGGGGATTATTATTACCTTTTTGTATCGCATGATTTTTGCTGTAAAGGTGTGATGAGCACTTACAATATCCGCGTGGGGCGTTCTGCTGAGGTTCAAGGACCCTACCTGGACCAGGAGGGCAAGCCGCTGACCGATGGCGGCGGGACCCTGGTTTACAAAGGGTCTGAGCGCTGGCGTGGGCCCGGGCATAACGCCATCTTTATCAAAGGCGAGACTTACTACATGGTCTACCACGCATATGATGCTCAAGCCGGCGGTATTCCCACCCTGCGCATCGAAGCATTGCTGTGGGACGAGGCTGGCTGGCCTCAATCGCCTTCCGCCCTATTGGGGCAATAAATCAGGCTAGGGCGAGCCAAATCTCTTCGCCCCTAGCGAGGATGGGCGTTATCGATTTTGGACTTCCCACCCGCCCAATTGGATCACATGACGCACGAAATCGGCCGCGTTATGGGCTGCCAGTTGTTGGGCATCATCGTTCTTATTACCATCAGCCCAATCACAGATGGCTTTGACCAAAATCCAATCGACTTTGGCAACCCCGGCTGCAGCATACAGCCCCGCTCCCTCCATATCACCGCCAATGGCTTCGGGTTCCATATTAACCAACTGGTCACGCAATTCACCGTCGGCGATCAACTTCTCACCAGATAACAGCAGTCCAATGTACACGGAGGCAGGCGAACCATCCATCGTTTTGCAGCCCGCCCAATCCAATTCTCCAGTCCGAAATTTTCCCAGCAATGTCGGTGAGCAGTCCACACGCCCTCCCCGGGGGATAAATTTCCCCTTTACTTTACCCGGTTCGTAGGCCACAATTTGCTTCGCAACGAGTACATCACCCAGCCTTTGACCCTTAGGGTTGGCTTCATTCATGTGACGAGCCCCAAAGGCAATCCCGACCATGATCACGGCGACTGGTGCGATGGTTTCGATAGCCTTAGACACAGTCAATATGGCACCACCGAATGTGGCAGCCCCCATCTCCGATTGCACCAGCACCAGCTCAGCCCCACCGAGTGTACCGAGGGCATAATAAGGCTTATTCTGTAAATACCTGCGGTGCCAAGGCTGGCAGGTAGCCTTCGATATCAGGTCTAGCAAAGCCTGGGTTTCGGTCTTCGTAACGGTGACAAGCAAAATGACAGGAAGATTCCCGCTTTTAAAAACAGAGGCGTCGCTGCCGGCATCCCAACCCTGGATCGTTTCCAGGCTGGCCCGGTCACTGATCTTAAAGCGTGGTTTTTTGAAATGACCGCTTCGAAGCCAGGTGAGCAAAAAGGTATTGGAAATTTCATACTCACCGCGTGGTTTCTCCCTAACAAAACCGAGTTGTTTTAGCCCATCGAGATAGCTGCGTAATTGATCAAGATTGATTTCAAGCGTATGTTCAAGTTCGCTTACTGGAACTCTCGTTTTCGTTGCGATTTCATTTAGAATGGATTGTTCAGAGGGAGACAAGGCATCATAATCAATCTGATAGAAATCGGCGAGCTGATCATCGACAATCAGGTCATCTTCTGTGATCTTGCGCAATGACCCGCTCGTTTGATACAAACGGTCACATAAAAGTTGAATGAGAAAGGGATTGTTGCCGGTATATTTCTTGATCTGGTTAAGCAGTTTGGTCTCAACGCGCACTGGGCCATCGAGATTGTTTACCTGGCGGATTAAATTTACGGCTTCTTCATCTGTAAATGGTGAAATGTAGCGGGTTGTATATCCCGACAGAAACGGCGAGGAAGCCCAGTTTTGACACAAATCATTCAGTGCACTGAGGCGATTTGTGGCAGCTAAAACCGTCCTCATTGCAATGCTATGTTGAAAAGCAGCGCGTAACCGCTTCAGGCAATCTGGATTTACATTGATAAATTCTTCGGCTTCATCCCAAAGCAATACCACGGAGGTTTGATTGCGCTCGGCTTCTTCAGCCAGCTCAGTCACCACATCGCTAATATCTCGGGGTTTGGTGAAATCCATGTTTGTCAAATAGGGCAAGTGGTTAATCCGACGTTTCAGTTGGCTCAAAAAATATTCACCCATTTTGACACGGTTACTCTCGGTGGCCTGCAAATTGAGATAGATAATAGCTTGATTGGGTGGGCTCTCCCTCGTTTCTAAATGGTGCAGCAGGGAGGTTTTCCCGGAACGCCGGTTGCCAACCAGGTAAATACATTGATGGCGCTCATCTAAAAGCTCGTCAGTCAGGTTATAGCGGCCATAAAAATCAGTGCCATGCACAAAGGAGCCAACAATATAAGGATTCTTCATGTTTTGTATTCCCTCAACCACCTGGTAAACAAACGGGTTAAATGCTGCGCTTGCGATCCTTCTTTGCGAGTGATATTGTTCAAATCTTTCCGAGTAAATAGCTCTTCCCCATTCAACCGCAGCGTGTGGAGGTGCATCGAACCGCCTTGATCAACCGCCTCCAGGATCACTTTTTGTTGTTGGAGATCAAACATATGCCAAAGATCGATGTACTTACTATCATCTTCTTCCAGGAGCATGGTGATTGCATTGAAGATATCCTCTTTTTCGATATTGGCTTTAAAAAATTCAGTCTCCGTGGCATCTAAATTGGTACCCGAGTGGATTCTTTCCAACATGCAGTTGACCGAGTAATACCCCAAACGCTGAATTTCATACGGTTTTCGATCGCTGTATTCCAAGAGTAAATTCATCGCTTCTGGGGCATATGCATAATAATTTCGAACAGGTTGGATAATTAGTTGGCGGGCTTCAGACTCATCGAGGGGAGGTAATTCGATCTCTTTAAACATGTTGTACCAGGCACTGGTACGAGCTTTTGTCACTCTTTGGATCGAAACGCCAGCCATGATCATTTTTAAATGGGTACCGCTCCAGGTTGCGAATATGCTGCGAAAACGCTCGCCTATTTGAGACCGGTAATCCGCAAATACATCCATCTCATCCAGCAAGAGAACAATCCTGAGCGTTTTATTAAGGATCTGTTCTCTGTAATTAACCACGGCTTCCAGAACCCCTTCCAAATCATCAAATCCATACCTACGTTTGGGTGTGGGGGCAATTAAATTTTTGGGGATTGCCGATGCCTTGGTTATTTGGGAAATCAGGAAATTGAAGAAGTTCGATTCCGGTATGCCCTGTAAACTTGCGTAAACGGGTAGAAAGGAATACTTGGCATCTTGGTTGACATTCAGATGATGGACCAACTGCAACAAGAGGGATGTCTTACCAATTCGCCGCTCTCCATAAATTATAAAGCTGTTATTATGGATGCCATCCATGATGGTTCGAATGATGGGATACCTGCCATAGAAACCTAGAGGGTCATGAATGGGTTCGCCAGTGATGTAAGGGTTTTCTCGCCGTTTGATGGCCGCCTCTCGCTGCAAGGAGTCTTCGTATATGTGAGAATTTTCGATGACAATCGCAGCTTGAGTGGTATAAAGATCAATGATCCGCTTGATCTCATCTGTAAACTGGAAAGATTTCTGCAAATTGATAAATAATAATCCTAATATTTTCTCCTGGCGATGTTTTAACGGGAGGGCAGCAAAAGATTTTACACCGCGCTGAATCGATTCCTGGCGAATGGTTGGGCGCCCAGGAGGAGGGTTGTGAACATCGTCGATATAAAGAGGTTCTTTACTGGCAAGAACATAACTTCCTGTCCCAGCTGTGCTGCGAGGTGGGACGCCTAATAAGTACCCTTTCATCGGGCCGGAAGCCTGGTATCCAAAGAAGCGATTCGTTTCCTCCTCATACATCGTCATACAGGCGGATGTATCCTCACCCAGAAGCTCGATGATTCCGTCCAGGATTTGGATAAAAACTTTCTCAGAGCTCTCTTCTTTTACTGCGCGATGTAAAATTTCAATTTGGTTGTTCAAGCGCTGCATGGTTAGGAATAACTGATCCTTTTCGATGGCAATGGAGGCAATATTTAACCAAATTCTGGCATAAGATTTCATCTTCGTTCGAAAATGCGTCTTTTTCGTCACTTTCAAGATCGAGGATGCCAATCACCCGACCATCGGAGGTTTTGATGGGCACGGTTAAGATGGATAATGTGCGCGCACGTTGAACCTTGAATGCGGCACCCGTAATATCTCCAATCCGATAAGGTTTTCCTGATTGGGCAACGAAATCCATCACTTCATTGGGTAATAAATGGATATGCCGGCTTTCTCGAGGTATATCATCCCCAGATATCACCCGGTCATTTTCTGTCATGGCGTGAATATCGTACGTATGAGCGTCAAAGTTAATAAAAGCGCCAAAGCTGACCACATCGAAGACACTGATCAATTCTTCAAGGACTTTTGCCAGCGAGCCCGTCCTTGTGCCAATCGTCCCTACGATTTCGACAATTCTGCGCAAGGCAGCAGAACCGCGAAGGCGTTGTTGGATATATTGAGCATTTTGGATCGCCGAGGCAGCTTGAGTAGCCAATGTGGCGATCAATCTCTGATCATTGTCAGAGAACTGCCGGACATGATCATCATTTAGATACAAAACACCGATGACCGTATCTCCTACTTTGAGGGGCTGGCCATAAAAGGCTTTGAATCCCCATCTCGCAACATCTTCACTAACTCTTGGATCCTCAAGAATATTGGGAATGGCTATGGGTTCGCCCTTTTCAAAGATCAACCGGGTAATGCCCCCCTCGTTAACTGCATCCGTGAGGGGGAATACTCAGAAACGGGCGGGTAATATTTCGTAATCCGGGCGCCATCTTCACTCAAGAGGTAAATAATGCCATGTTCGGTCTTGGTTAATTGTTTTGCTCCATCCACAAGCAGGTGTAAAAGTTTATCTAAAATCGAGCGTAATCAGCTGTTTGTTAATATCATGCAGTAAACGCAACTCATGATAAAGCCTGGCATGATCGTAAGCGACAGCCGTTTGACTGGCTAAAGTTTCCAGGAAGATGCGGTCGTGTTCGTTAAAACCATCGACAACGTTTTTGTCAGCAACAATAACGCCCAAGACCTTGTCTTGCAAGCGCATAGGAGCCAACAAGATCGAATGGGGTTTATCCAAAGGGCTGGCATGATAAAGGGGAACGAAACGATCGTCAGTACGCGCATCTGCAACAATTTGCGACTCTCCGTGTTGTGCCACCCAACCCACGAGACCTTCGCCTTTATTAAAGCGCATATGCTCCACTTTTCAACTCGCAGGTCCAGTCCTGGCTTTGACGACTAATTCGTCTGTAGGTTCCAAGATGAATAAAGTTGAGTAAAGGCAATTAAAAGTAACATCCACGGTCTCTAATAAAATCTTAAAGATATGGTCGATATCCATTTGGCTGTTGATAATGCTGCCCGTGGAATTAAGGGCTTCCAAATCTTGTACGCGCCTGGCAATGTTGATCGCCTGGCTGGCTTGGAGGGCCAAGGTATCCAGTAAAAGTTGGTCTTGTTCATTAAAACCACTGCGCCGGTCTTGCTCAGCCGAAATAACGCCATAAACTTTCTGATCGACCTTGATCGGGGTTGCGACCAGAGATTTGGGGGGATTAGCGGTCCAAGTTGGATCAAAGCGCTCATCCAGGTCCGTGTCAGCCACTAAGGCAGGTTTCCCTTCTTGCGCCACCCAACCTGCCAAACTTTGACCTAATTTGAAAACACGCCCATTGACCAGCTCATTCTCTCGGATTCCAACCGTGGCGCGCACCACGATATTCTCACCTTCAACACAAAAGACCGAACAGTGCTGGCAGTTCATCGTTTTCGCCGCTGACCGGGCAACTACCAGCAAAATATCGTTTTCTTTTTGTTTGCCGACTAACTCTAAGCCAACCGCGTTCAGGGCACGATGCCCTCTAACCTGAGTTTCCAAGTTCTTCATGATCTTCGTCTTATAGATGGCTGTGGCTGCCTGATTTGCCAGTGACTTCAACAACGTAATTTCTGTTTCGGTGAAGTTGTGCGGGTAGCGATGGTTGAGAAAGAGCACGCCAACCACCTTTTGGTCATGGATGAGGGGCAAAGCGATCATGGAGTAGATACGCTCTTTCAGGTCTGGATGGACCCGATCATCGTTGCGGACATCGGGGAAAATAAGGATTTCCTTCGTGGCAATCACTCTGCGGGTGGAGCTATCTTCCCGATCCATGCGAGGTTCCGGGTGGTAGGAATCAGGCGGAAAGATAACTCGTTTTTCAGCTAAATGACCGTTATCCTCCACCGGGTAGATGACTCCTGAAGTCATGTTCGTAAGCTTAATTGCGCCTGAAACAATTAATTCGAGGATTTCATCAACATTTTGTGCGCTATTGATCCGGCTGCTGATATCCTGTAAAAGATCGAGCCCCCGATTGCGCTGGATGGCAGTGCCAGCCTGGTGTGCCAACGCTTCCACAAGCCAGCACTCCCCTTCATCAAACCAGCCATAACGATCTTGGTCGGCACTGATGACTCCAATGGTTTGCTCCCCAACTTTGAGAGGAACAACCAGCATCGAACGGGGCAAATTACGAGGTTCCCGGGCTGGTAAAAAACGCAGGTCTTCGTGGGCATCAGAGGTTAAGATAGATTTTCCATGCTTAAATACCCACCCCGCAAAGCCTTCTCCAGATTTGAAACGCCGGGAGGAAATTTTACCGGCTTGTTCGCTGTTGATAACCTGAGGGGTTAACCAGACCTCACCATTCTCTTCATGGGCAAAAAAGATCACACAATGAGTGCAATCCAATTTGTCTTTGATCTGGGATAAGATGGTCTCGAGCAGATCTTGAGTATCAATTTTTGAGGCGATGATCTGGGCGACATCATTTAAGATCTGTAATACCCGAATGCGTTGATGGTCATTTTCTACTAATAAGGCGTTCTTCACCGCGATGGCGGCTTGATGTGAAAACGCGATGAGCAAATTTTCAATCGATCCAGTGTAGAAACCAGATTGTTCATGATCCAGAGTAAGTAATCCAAGGGTTTCATTTCCGTAAATTAAAGGTACGCCTACCCAGGAATGTACATTCTGGGTCTGCGCGTTTATTTCCCATTCGGGATCGGACTGTGTATCGCTTAAGATTACGGGCTGCGCACTATTAATGACCCGGGTGATCAGCGGATCAAGGGAGATAGGGCGTAACAGCCACTGATTAATTTCATTTTCTTCGAATCCACGGTAAGCGATCAGCAGACGGGTATCACCTTGGATAGATTGCAGGGTAGCTTTAGAATATCTGACCACTTGACCCAAGGAATCGAGAATCCTGCCGGCAGTCTCTTTCAGCTCAGCGGCAGAGCTAATGGCAATCGATACTTCTCGGATGGTGTCCGCTTGTTCTCGGAGGCGGCGTTCTTTTTCCATAAGCCGTGCATTCTGGATGGCTACCGCAGATTGGCTGGCAAACAGCTCGATGATCTTCCGTTCTCTGGCGACAAATTTATGGCTTGATCGGAAATTGACGAACAAAACCCCCATGCGTTCTTGATCAGCCATTAAACATACAGCAGCCGAAGAGACAATACCTTCGCGTTGGATGAAGCTATCAGCGGTATCCAAGCGGTTTGTATTCAGCAAGCGGTTCCAATCTTTAAAGGCATTTGGAGCGAAGAATGCTTTACCACGCTGTAAAATATTAAAAACAGCCGAAGCATGGTGAGGGCGCTTAACACCACGTTTTTCTAGAATGTCACGCTTTAGCAGGTTCCCCCAGATCACCGGGGGAACCATAACATCGTTCGTCTCTTCCTGGTATTCGTATAGAACAATAATATCTGCGTTTAATATAGAGCCGGCTGTTTTAGCAATCTCCTGAAGGAGAGTCTTTAAATTGTGGACTACGATCAAGGATTGACCAACCGATACGATTTTTTCTAATATTTGCAGGTCAGCAGAACTATCACCTGGGGAATTTTTAGCTGACATTTGTCCGCTTACTCCTTAGAAGGCATATTTTGAGCCATAATCAGGTACGTGTATTTGCCTCTCCTCCCAAGTTCTGGCATATAGTCGGATTGGATTTGTAACTGGAAATTGATTTGTCAAAATTATTATAATCTAAATACATGAATCGTCAGGGTAGGCCAGAAGACTGGGACTAGATCCAACGCAGTAGAACATTCATCAACAAATGGGATTGTGTGAAGGCAGAGATTTGGGCTTAGTCGATCAGAATTGACGAAGCAGCTCTTTACTTCGTGCTCAAGGCCGAATAAATTTCTTTCAGGAAGTGGCTGGGACGGGTGGCGAGAAGCTGCGTCCTGGCAAAACCCGCTTGCCGAGCGAACCGCTCCCAGGCTGAATACGGGATTGGATAGGGCACGGCATAATTGCCCTTGTCGATATTGTATTCGACCAGGATCATCCGCCCGGTGGGTTTCAGATAGGAAAAGAACAGGGTCAATCCCGGTGATGGATCCGGCTGAAAATGGAGGGTGTTGGCAGCAATGATGCCGTCCAGGGGAGGCAGCGCGTGGGGATGAGTGTAATCTCCATTCAGATAATGCACAGGCACCCCTGGAAAACGCCTCTGCATTTGATTTTCCTGCGCCTGCAGAGCAGACCCGTCTCGGTCGATCGAGAAAATAGTGCCGGTTGGCTGGATCAGCTCAGCCAGCGCCAGGGTGAAAGCGCCGGAGCCGGAGCCGAAATCAGCCCAGATGGTCTCAGCCGGGGTGCCACCCTCGGGTGGGATTCCCTGGCGGAGTAAGTTGACGTGGTCGGCATGCTGCATGGGACATGTGATCCTGGGGTGAGAAAAAGTCTAATCGCTGTCGATAGGAACATTATAACCACATTCGAATCGCTTGTTCACAGGATTTCTTGCTTGTGTGAGCAGGTATTTTGGATGTACAATGAGAACGATACACAATGCGTATTACACTTTTGGCAATAGGCTCACGTGGTGATGTACAGCCCCTGCTTGCATTAGCAGTAGGATTACAGAAAACAGGCCAGCACAGGATATGCTTTGCTGCACCTGATAATTTCGAGCCGCTCGTCAGAGAGTACCAACTGGACTTTTTTCCACTTGGCATCAATACGCATAATATGCTTGGAGAGAGGGATCTGACAACTGGCCTGGAAAAGGGCCGCAATTTCCTTCTCTGGTCATTGCAGGCGCTCCGCGCGATAAAGCCTATGCTTGCGCTGCTTATGGAACGAACGTGGTTGTCGTGCAAGGATGCAGAAACAATCGTCTATTCATACATAGGCATCGGTGCTTACCATGTTGCAGAGAAGGCAGGCGTGCCCTGTTACATGGCAACCTCCGTTCCCGGGCTTGCTCCAACACGCGCATACTCCAATCCCGATGGCATTTTCCCACCGCTACCCCTCGGTGGGGGCTATAATCTATTAACTTACTTTTTGTCGAGGCAAATTTTACAAGCGGTTATCGGCTCATTCATCAATCGCTGGCGGCGAGAGAAGCTTGATCTTTCACCAATCCCTTTTGGAAAATATCCCTACGGCCAGCTGCATGGACGACCCGTGCCGGTCCTGGGTGGGTACAGTCCCCTGGTTGTTCCCAAGCCATCTGATTGGGGCGAACATATCCACGTTACCGGTTACTGGTTTCTCGATCCCAAACCGGATTGGCAAGCGCCTGCCCCGCTGGTTGAATTTTTAGAGTCCGGCCAGCCGCCAGTATATGTCGGCTTCGGCAGCATGGCGAACCGCAGCCCTCGGCAAACAACCCAACTAGTTTGCGATGCACTCGAACGATCGGGACAGCGCGGCGTTCTCGTCACAGGCTGGGGCGGATTGGAAAAGGCGAACTTGTCTGCTAATTTATATGCATTGGAGACTGTTCACCATGCCTGGTTATTTCCCCGCGTATCAGCTGTCGTGCACCATGGTGGATCAGGAACGACAGGGGCTGGTTTGCGCGCCGGCGTACCATCTGTGCTCGTGCCGCACACAGGCGACCAACCGTTCTGGGCTCAGCGAGTGGCAAAATTAGGTGCCGGACCTCAACCAATTCCGCGCCGTCATTTGACAGCCCTGCGGTTAGCGGAAGCGATCACCAGTGCTGTCACAGACACAGGCATCCAGACACGTGCTAAATCATTAGGTGAGCAAATTCGTCTCGAAGATGGAATCGGGAAAGCTGTTGAGATTCTCGAATGAAGTAGTAGAACGCTCTTTGGGTATAATTACCCTCATCACATAACCAAATCTCAATCGAAGGAAAACTCCATGCAAAAGAAATGGTGGAAAGAAAGTGTTGTTTACCAGATTTACCCACGCAGCTTTTACGACAGCAATGGCGATGGCATCGGCGACCTGCGCGGCATCATTCAAAAACTCGATTACCTCAAAGCGCTGGGCGCCGATGTGGTCTGGCTCTCGCCCGTTTACCGCTCTCCCAATGATGATAACGGCTACGATATCAGCGACTACCAGGATATCATGCTTGAGTTTGGCACCCTGGCCGATTGGGAAGAAATGTTGGAAGGCATGCACCAGCGCGGCATCAAGCTGGTGATGGACCTGGTGGTCAACCATACCTCCGACGAACATCCCTGGTTTGTCGAATCGCGCAAGTCAAAAGATAACCCCTACCGTGATTATTATATCTGGCGTCCGGGTGTGAATGGACACGAACCTAACAACTGGAAGATCCCATTTCAGCGGCTCTGCCTGGCAGCTTGACCCGCTCAGCGGAGAATATTACCTGCATCTCTTCTCCAAGAAGCAGCCCGATCTGAACTGGGAGAACCCCAAAGTGCGCCAGGAAGTCTACCGCATGATGCACTGGTGGCTGAAAAAGGGCGTGGATGGCTTCCGCATGGATGTGATCAACATGATCTCCAAGGTGCCCGGTCTGCCGGATGCGCCTTCCCCCACGGGCGAGCGCTATGTTTATGGCGGGCAGTTCTTCTGCAACGGCCCGCGCATGCTCGAGTTCTTTGCGGAGATGAAGCAGGAGGTGCTCTCGAAATATGATATTCTCACGGTCGGCGAGACCCCCGGCGTCACCACCCAGGATGCCATTGAGATCACCAATGAAGAAACCGGCGCGCTGAACATGGTGTTCCAGTTCGAGCACATGGGCATCGACGCAGCCCCTGGCAGCTCTTCCCGTGAAAGCATGGCGCAATGGAAGCTCGCTGACCTGAAAAAGCTCATCACCCGCTGGCAGAAAGACCTGGAAGGCAAAGGCTGGAACAGCAACTACCTGAACAACCACGACCAGCCGCGCCAGGTTTCGCGTTTTGGCAATGACGGCCAATACCGCGTGGAATCGGCCAAGCTGCTGGGCACCTTCCTGCATATGCTGCAGGGCACACCCTATATTTACCAGGGCGAAGAATTGGGCATGACCAACGTGGCCTTCGACTCGATCAGCGACTATCGACGATATCGAGAGCCTCAACCTGTACCACGAATTGGTCGATGAAAAAGGCCACGACCCCCAAGAGGTCCTGAAGCTGATCCACGCCAAGGGGCGCGATAATGCCCGCACCCCCGTGCAGTGGGATGCCTCACCCGCAGGCCGGCTTCACGACCGGCGTTCCCTGGATCAAGGTCAATCCCAACTACCCCCAGATCAATGCGGCCCAGGCTCTGGCGGACCCCGATTCCATTTTCTATTACTATCAAAAGCTGATCCAGCTTCGTAAAACCATTCCCGCCGTCGTGTATGGGAGCTACGAGCTGATCCTGCCTGAGCATGCGCAAATCTATGCCTTCACCCGCACCCTGGCTGACGATCGCCTCCTGGTGGTGCTGAATTTCAGCACTCAGCCGCGGATTTTGAGCTGCCCGGTGAAATCGCAGCCGGAAAAGCCGCCTGCTGATCGCCAACTACACCGTCACTCCCGAAGACAGTGGACGCCGCTTCACACTGCGCCCCTATGAAGCGCGGGTCTACCACCTCAAGGTGCAGTAGTAAACATTTAGGACAGCCTGCAAAAGCAAGCAGGCTGTCCACCATAATTGTTATTTGAGAATATGATCCTGAACTGCTTCCCTTCACTCTTCCATTCGAACTGCAGTCCCACCTGCCTGGCAATGGAGATGAACACCCGGTTCAGTTTCTGAGCGTCTTTTGTGCTGATCTTCCACCATTCCGCGGTTTCATCGACCGCGAATTCAAGCACTGCTTCGGCGCGGGTGTCATCGCCGCCAAATGAGATCAGCTTCGCTCCGCAGGAAACCCAATTCAGGGCTGCCTCCCGGGTAATATTTTTAGGACTCTTGTCTTCTATGGCTTCCCAACCTTGGGCGTGGAATTTTCCGACATAGTCGATCCATTCCTCCAACCCTTCGCCTTTGGAAGTGAAGTACGAAATCGTCCCCAGCAGCCAGCCTTCGGCATTGCCCCTGCCATAATTGCCGATCTCTTCTTGTGTAAATTCCAGAATATCCAACATCGATTCATCCTTTCTCTAGACCCCAATTGACTCGATTTTGCTTTCAAACGTTGTCACTTTCAATCTCCCCAACCCCTATTCTGAGGCAACCTCTTGATCGTAGTACCAATACTCGTTCATCTTCCCATCAACGAGTTGGACAAACATGATGGCGGTTAATCTCAGCGGCTTATCGTCCACCAATGCGTCATAGGTGAAGCGCAGGGCCACCCGATCGCCTTCTGCAAGGGTCTCATGGACCGTCATCCGCAGGTTCCTGGCATAGCCGTGGGTCCGGGCGATCCTTTGCTTTAATTCTTCCCGACCGCCTCGCAGCGGCTTGTGATCGTCGATCACGTTATAAGTAAACCCTTCTGTGCACAGCTCGTCGATAACCTGCGGATTGCCCTTCTCCCAGGCTTCGTGCAGGTAACGCAGTACGAGAGCTTTATTCTTCTCGGTTGACATAAATCGCTCCTTCTTTGATCGAATGGACAAACTAACAGTTTGTCCTACAGTATGACATAAACTATTGAATAGTTAATTGTTCGCAAGCTCCACCGGTCCTTGGATAAAAAGGTCGACTGTGCGGGCAGCTATCCGAAAAGGACGCAGTATGCGAAGAAATATCAAAATCTCAGGGATGGCTTCATTTTTAGGAGCCTCCCTGATCATTTGAACAGGCGGGTAACTTTAGGATGGTGGGGCTTCCTGTGAAATGGTTTCATTTACAATACGGTCCTCAACAATCTTGCCCTTTTCAAAACGAAGGATGGTTATCCCAACCACGGTCACGAACTTGCCCTGTTCGTTTATTTCAGTCATGGTCCATTGGTATGCTGCCCGGTTGCCTTCAACAATAATCTCATCCACCTCTGCATGGAGATTTGGGGAGGCAGCTCGATAATTTCGGATGCCATCCTTGAGATCTTTTCGCCCACCTTTCCATTTTGAGGCGAGGTAAGTGACGGTGTATTCGGGAGCGCACAATTCGTCAATGATATCGATATTCCCTTTATTCCAAGGTTCATCGACAAAACGCTTGACGATGGATTTGATTTCATCTGCAAACATAATTCCTCCTATTAGCTGAGAACAGTTGAATGGTTATTACTTCAAGAGTGTGGCCTTATTTTTCTCGGCTGCCATAAAACGCTCCTTATTTGATCGAAAACCGAGATTGCTTCGCTTCCCTTCGTTACACCCTTCGTTCCTCGGGGCAAGCTCAGGGCAGGCAGCTCGCAATGACATGTGATCATTTTGCGTGGTCCACGTAGTGCGAGCAGCTTTTAAAGACTGATGGACAATTTCGGTAAAATCCCGCGCAGGCGTGGATTTACAGACCCGCCTGAGGCTATCATCTCTGAACCAAAATTGGATCAGCTATATTGGATACTCGGTTCCAAGATAAGAGGTGCCCTCAATATATTGGTATTGCCCTAACTCCCATAACAACTGGGCAAATTTCTGGACGGCTTCGATGTCCGGAAACTTTTCAACCCCCCAAGCGAGGTAATTTTCTGAGCTCCAGACTGAGGCACACGTAACAACTCTTTCCCCTCCCACATCTTTTAATGCCTGATTGACTTTAGCCATAAGCTTATTCTGTTCTTCAGGGGATAGCTTGTAAAATGCATCCTTATAGTTTAACATCCAAACTTTGTAAATAGGCTGAGCCATTGCATACATCCTTTCTTTTTATTCGAATGTGGAGCGTTTATTTGACATTCCTGGTGGTTGAATTTTAAAAGCCGCTAACAGAATGTCAGCGGCTTCGAAAAAACTTTGATGGATTGTTATCCCGCCATGCTTGTGATCATCAGTGATAGGCTACTAAATTCATTATAGAGATTAATGAGGTATAAGTCAATCATGAATCTGTCGAAAAAAGTCACTCAACGGGGATCCTTCTGCGTTTGCGGAGCACAACTCCGCTGGCGTTCGGAGAACGACAACCGCGTTCTAGAACGACAACTGCGTTCTCTCAGAACGACCGCTGCACGCCCTCAGGAAGACAAATGCGGCATTCCTTATAAAGGTAGCAACTGGGGTTAATTATTCTTTTGTTACAGCCGTCAAATTCATGGTTAACAACACCCCAGGCTTGGGCAGCTCATTCACGCCGATGACCGTTCTGGCGGGTCGATGACTTCCCATGATTTCAATATACGCCCGGTTCATCTCGTCAAAATCACGCATATCTTTGAGAAATACGTTGACATGCACGACATGCGCTAAGTCTGACTCCACAGATGCCAGCATTATTTGAAATGATTCAAGAATCTGCCTGGTTTGTGAATAGACATCCGCCCCGCGAGAAGGCCTGAGGCTGGGTTAACGCCAGCAGTTCCACCAATAGAAATGAATTGACCGACTTTGGCGATGTGACTGTATGGACCGATGGGGATAGGTGTGTTGGCGGGAGTAGATGTTTCGACTGTGGGAGACATAATCCTTTCCTTTCCTGCTTCAATTTTACCTGGACTTAATCAAAAGCATCTAGATTACGCTTAACCACTTTCCACACCCGCACCCTGGGAGCTGAACCAGGAAGAAGGTCTGGAGTCTTTATGCCTCTCATCCTCCTGGATTGTGTTTGATTGTGGTATAAAAGGGTCATGAAGTCCATCACCAGAGCCTCTCGAGTCAATCTTGCACCCACAAACCAATCTACTGCCAGGCTGGCTGTCGAAACCATTCGGGTGAAACTCTCGGCAGGGGCAGTCGATGTAGATATCTACTGGCCGGACACTGCCGTCCCGGCACCATTGGTGATCATCGCCCATGGGTTCTTCCGGCACCGCCACAACATGTCTGCCTGGGGGCAGCATCTCGCTAAAGAGGGCTTCGTGACGGCAGTCCCGGATCTGCCGGCATGGTCGGACCACGCCCGCAATGGTCGTTTCATTACCGAGCTGCGAGCATATCTCTGCGCCGT
>CAVWGW010000002.1:0-514690 GCA_963754615.1 uncultured Chloroflexia bacterium
CGACTTGCAGATCGGCGATTAACCTCCCGCAAGGAGCAGAAGGTTTACAAAGACCTGCTCTACCAGATCCGCCCGGCTTTTGGCGGCAACCTGATTGCGACCATTGTCAACCCGCACACCCGTCCGCAGATGGCGACCGTGCGCGAGGGGGTGATGCACAAGCTGGAGCCCGACCCGCAGCGGGTGAGGACGGTGGAGCTCATCACTCCCCAATTTGAAGAAAGCGATTTTGCCCTGGAGGTGCTCGGCAGGCAGATGCGTGAATCGACCGTCAGGCTCAAAGATGCGCCCGTGATCGTGGCAGGCGGCGGCGGGGTGAACAGCCAGGCGGAGTTTGACCTGATCCAGGAGCTGGCAAGCCTGCTGGGCGGCGAGGTGGGCGCTTCACGCGGCTGCGGTGGATGCCGGGTTAATCTCCCGCGAGCACCAGGTGGGCCAGACCGGCACCACGGTCCGCCCGCGGCTGTATATTGCGGCGGGCATTTCTGGCGCTATCCAGCACCGGGCTGGCATGGATCAATCGAATAAGATCATTGCCATCAACACCGATCCAAACGCCCCCATTTTTCAGGTGGCGCAGTATAAGATCGTCGGCGACCTGGGCGAGGTGCTGCCCATGCTGATCAAAGCCTTGCGAGAGAAGACCAGGTAATGGCTTCTCTTATTCATCGGAAAGAACCAAGACTTACAGGAAAAATAGCCCATGCCTGATAACTTCTACCTTGACAACCAGGACTTGCAGTTCCGATTTAACCATCTGGATGTGCGCGATATTGTAGACATCAAAGAAAAAGGCTATCGCTACCACGCGCAGTACCCTTCTGCGCCGCGCAGCTACTCCGATGCCATGGATAACTATCGCCTGATGCTTGAGATCCTGGGTGAGATATGCGCCCAAGAGATCGCCCCGCGCGCCGCTGAAGCGGATGAAAAAGGGGCTGCTTTCGAGAATGGAAGCGTCCAGTATGCAGCCGCCACGCAGGCCGATTTGGAAGCGCTCAAGCATGCTGAGCTGAACGGTGCCATGCTGCCGCGCGAATATGGCGGCTTAAACCTGCCCGAGACGGTTTACCAGATGATGGTCGAGCTGGTCTCTCGGGCGGATGCGGGTTTGATGACCATCTTCGGTTTGCAGGAAATCTCTGCTTCGGTCAACGAGTTTGCCGATGATGAAACGAAAGCCCGCGTCTTGCCGCGTTTTTCTCGGGGGGAAGTGACCGGTGCCATGGTGCTGACCGAGCCAGATGCTGGCTCCGATTTAGGCGCCGTCCAAACCCGGGCAACTTTGGATGAAGCGGCTGGGGTCTGGTACTTGAACGGGGTCAAGCGCTTTATTACCAATGGCGTGGCGGATATCCACCTCGTGTTGGCGCGCAGCGAGGCCGGGACAACCGACGCGCGCGGTCTTTCGCTCTTCCTGGTTGAACGGGACGAGACCGTGCGCATCCGGCGGATCGAAGATAAGCTGGGCTTGCACGCCTCTCCTACCTGCGAGGTGCAGTACCATAATTCGCCTGCCGTCTTGATTGGCAAGCGACGCTTTGGCTTGCTGCGCTATGCGATGGCAATGATGAACGGCGCCCGCCTGGCGGTAGCAGCCCAGGCGGTGGGGATTGCCGAAGCCGCTTATCGCGAAGCTTATCGCTACGCCAGCCAGCGCATCCAGTTCAACAAACCCGTGCGCCAGTTTCCGGCTGTGACCCGCATGCTGGCTTCCATGCGGGGTGAGATCGAGGCGGCGCACGCCTTGGTATTCGAGACAGGCCTGTGGGTGGACCGGCTGAAAGCGTATGATGAAGTTTTAGCAGAGAGTGCTGCTCCTGACCCTGAGCTGCGCCAACGGCAGAAAATGGCCTCCAGCCTGGCAGATGCTTTGACCCCTATGGCCAAGTTTTACGCCACCGAAATGGGCAACCGGGTCTGCTACCAGGCGATGCAAATCCACGGAGGTGTGGGTTATATGCGCGACTTCAATGTGGAGCGGCATTACCGGGATGTGCGCGTCACCAATATTTATGAGGGCACCAGCCAGCTTCAGGTGGTGGCAGCTACCGGCAAGCTGCTTGGGCATGCCCTCGATCCCCTGCTCGAACGCTGGTCAGGCAGCGAAGTGGACGCCGAGTTGGAACCGCTGCGCGACCAGTTGGTCGAGGCGAATGCTCTTTTCATGAAAACGACGGATGCTTTGAAAGCAAAAGAGCGGGAGGTAATCGATTATTACGCGGTCGACCTGGTTGAAATGGCGGCGTACCTGTGCAATTCCTGGCTGCTAATGCAAGATGCCGGGCGAGAAGCCCGTAAAGCCAACCTGGTGCGCGTCTATGTGGGAGAGCATTTGCCTCATATCCACAGCCGCAGCGAGGCCATTATGAATGCTGAACCTTTGCCGCTCCAGGTGAGGGAGCCGGTATTGTCAGAAGAATTTTGAATTTTTGGTGAGTCAAACAATATTATCGGTTTTTCAAACAGGAGGAAACAATGGGTTTATTAACTGGAAAAACAGCGCTGATCTTTGGGATTGCCAATGACCGCTCTATAGCTTGGGGCATTGCCAGGGCATTCCATGAACAAGGGGCGACCCTGGGCTTCAGCTATGCGGGGCCAGTGCTTGAGAAACGTATCCGCCCCCTGGCAGAATCCCTGGGGGTGACCTTTGTGGAGCAGTGCGACGTGGCATCTGATGCCGAGATCGCGGCCATTGCCGAGAAAGCTGCGGCTGCATTTGGGCAGGTAGATATTCTGGTGCATTCGATCGGGTATGCTGACCAGGCTGAGCTGGAAGGCCCTTATTACAATACGACCCGGGCCGGGTTCCACCTGGCCATGGATATCAGTGTGTATTCTTTTACAGCGCTGGCCAAGGCTTTTCGCCCGATCTTGCGTCCCGGCGGCGCACTCCTCACGATGACCTATTATGGAGCTGAGAAAGTTGCCCCCAATTACAATGTCATGGGCCTGGCCAAGGCTGCCCTCGAAGCCTCTGTGCGCTACCTGGCGTATGATTTGGGTCCGGCGGGTGTGCGTGTGAATGCGATCTCAGCCGGGCCAATCCGCACATTGGCGGCCTCTGGGGTGGCGGGATTCAAAACCATGTACAAGCACTTCCACCGCCTGGCGCCGCTCGGGCAGCTCATCACCCCTGAAGACATCGGGGGAACTGCCTTGTACTTATGCTCAGATCTGTCATCTAAAGTAACCGGAGAGATCGTCTTTGTGGATTCGGGGTACAATATCTTGGGTTTCCCAATTCCACCCTGTGACTAAACGACTGAAAGAGCATGTTCCGAAAACGCAGCACCCCTCCTACCACCCCCACGGCAACCGCTTCAGTTGAGCGGATCACCTCTGTATTGGGATCGGGGGTGACCTGGAAAGGCCAGATCGGTGGAAGCGGAGGGGTGCGCATCGAGGGCACCTTCGAGGGGGAGATTGCCTTGCGGGGGCTGCTGGTGATCGGAGAAACCGGCCGGGTGACTTGCGAGCACCTGCGCGCTCATACCGTGATTGTGGCTGGGATCGTGCGCGGCGATATCACTGCCGAAAAGGTTGAAATCCGCCGCACAGGACGCGTGTGGGGTAACGTGGTCAGTGCAGCTTTTGCCACCGAGGAGGGGGCTTTCCTGCGCGGCCAGATCACCATGGAAGACCATGTGGATATTGGCCTGGGAGCAGGAACGACTGGGGAAACGTCACCGGAGGATGCACCAGCCAGCGAAACGGGATAATTTCCTGGAATCTGCTCCTAAATCGGATTCCCCCATTCATTAATCGACATTAATAGCTCATCGCACAGCCATCGGCGCGCGGGTCGCTGCCCGCCCACAGCACACCCGTATCTGGCTCGCGCAGGATAACCTGCCCGCGGCCAAAAATGCCCCGCTCGTATCCTGAAACGCGGCGCACGGCGTGTCCCATGTCAGCCAGCTTATTGATTACCGCCTGAGCGATTCCCTCTTCGAGGGCGACGCGCCCTCCAGCTGTGCCATCCTCGATGTAGAAGCGCGGCCGGTCCAGCGCAGCCTGGGGGTCCAATCCGTCGTCTGCCAGGGCAGTCACCACCTGCAGGTGCCCCTGCGGCTGCATGAAGCCGCCCATCACACCGAAGCAGGCGTGCAGCTCTTCCCTGGGGTTTTCGCCTGGCTGGTTTGCTCTGGCATGGGTGGCCAGCGCTGGAATAATTGTATGGTAAGGGCGCTTGCCCGGCGCAAGGGAATTCGGGTGTTCTGGGTCAAGGCTGAAGTTGTGACCCCGGTTTTGTAACGAAAACCCCCAGCCGGAAGGCACAATCCCGGTGCCAAACCCCATGTAATTGCTGTTGATGAACGAACAGGCGTTGCCCTGGCCATCGACCACGCTGAGGTAAACCGTATCTGAGCCCGCCATGGGAGCGCCGTGCACCTGGTCGAGGGTGGCGTAAGTGGGGTCGATCAATTTCCGCCGCTCAGCCGCGTAGCTTTTGGAAAGCAGCTCAGCCAGTGGGGCGGGGCTGACTGCCGGGTCAGCCACGAACCAGCGCGTGTCGGCAAAGGCCAACCGCAGCGCTTCGATTTCCAGGTGCAGCCGTCGGGCGGAGAGCGCATCTATCTTGCCCAGCGCATAGCCTTCCAGGATGTTCAGCCCAATCAGCGCGGTCAACCCCTGACCATTGGGTGGGCATTCCCAGATGCGCAGGTCCCGATACGTGGTATGAATGGGCTGCTCCCAGGTGCTGAAATGTTTTGCCAGGTCTTCCACCGTCATGCAGCCGCCCGCCTGCTGGATAGTGCTGGCAATGGCTTCGGCAATCTCTCCCTGGTAGTAGGCGGTTTTGCCGCCTTCAGCGACTTTTCGCAGCGTGCGCGCCAGGCCTGGGTTGCGGAAAATTTCGCCCGGGTGAGGCCCTCGCCCTGCGAGGGTCATTTCCTGCCCGCCTAAAGAGGTGCTGAGCTGCCTTCGGGCGACCTGCTGCCAGCCCAGGGCGGTGAGTGGCGCAACCGGAAAACCCTCTTCTGCCAGCCGTACGGCGGGCGCTAAAATAACGCTCATTGACAGCCGCCCGTGCTGCTCGGTCAGGTCGCACCAGCCCGCGCAGGCGCCCGGCACGGTGACGGTGTAAGGGTGGTAAGGGGGGAGCTCAGTCCCGAAGCCTTCCCGGCGCAGCTTCTCCAGCGATAGCGCAGCCGGGAGACGCCCGGAGCCGTTCAAGGCAGTTACTTCGTGGGATGAAGCGTCGTAATATAGAGCAAAACAATCGCCACCCAGCCCGGTTGACCCCGGCTCGGTGACATTCAAGGCGGCCGCCGTTGCTACAGCCGCGTCTGCGGCCGTCCCGCCCTTTGCCAGGATTTCGACCCCCGCCGCAGCCGCCAGCGGCTGCGAAGCGGCTACGATCCCACGCCTGCTGACTACCGGCGAGCGCCGCGACTTGAATTCAAGCTCAATCGTCATTTCTTTGCCTCTATATATAAATCGCGGATGAAAACTTGTTTAGGGTCCTTGGGCAAGGCGACCAGCATTACTTTTTGATCTTTTTTCAAGGATCGGGTAAGGCTGGTTTTATGGACTACAATCCTTCCTTTGTATTCATATTCTCGATGACGGTATGTGATGAAGATTTGACTCTTGTCGCGTTGGAACAACGTTCCAGTGATCTTGCCTTGTATTTCAAAGCCTTCCTTATAGATTGTCCAAAAGAGCCTCAGCCGCATAATAATCATCGGGATACAGACCAGGCTCAGGAGGATGGCGACGTAGAATACCGCCATGGTGGTGCTCGACAGCGAGCCGGCTTTCCCACCCTGCCACACGGCCCGATAGTCCAGGATGATCAATCCGGCCGTGACCGCCCAAAGCACAACCGGGAAAAGGACGGTGTTGTATGCGGGGTAATCGATCCAGAGAAAACGGAGGATAGAAAATTTATAGCGGTTTGTATCCATGGCACCTATTAATTTTGTTTCGTGGTGACTTCAATGCCTTCCCCTTCGCTGACCTCTCCCACGACCCACAGGGGCTGCCCTATCTCCTGGGCGCGGGCAAGGAAAGCCTCCAGCTTTTCGGCTGACACACACAGGAGCAGCCCGCCGCTGGTTTGGGGGTCGAAGAGCAGCATCATCGAAGGTTCGTCAAGGGTGGGGGAGAATTGTATGTGGGGGCTGTAAAACAGCCGGTTATCGGCTGCCCCGCCTGGGAAGATCCATTCTGCAGCGTAGCCTTTGGCTCCTCTTACAAAGGGGATATCTTCAAAGCTGAAGTGCATCGCCACGCCTGAAGCTTGCGCCATTTCCCAGGCATGCCCGAGTAGGCTGAAACCGGTGATATCCGTAGCACCGCGCAGGTTGAATTCAACCGCCAGGCTGGAGGCTTCTCGGTTTAAACGTTTCATCCAGCGCGTCACATCGTTGACATCCTCGGCCTTTGCCAGCTGGCGCTTGAGGGCGGTGGTGGTGGTGCCAAAGCCCAGCGGTTTGCTGAGGACGAGCTTATCGCCGGGACGCGCCCCGCCCTTGGTCAAGAGTTGCTGCGGATCGACGAAACCGATGACGGTCAATCCATATTTTGGCTCTTTATCCTGGATCGTATGCCCGCCGGCGATGACGACTCCCGCTTCTTGAGCGGTTTCAGCCCCACCCAGCAAAATCTCGCCCACCAGCTCGGCTGGCAGGTCGGGCGGCAGGGCGGCGATGTTTAATGCCAGGAAGGGTTTCCCGCCCATGGCGTACACGTCTGAGAGAGCATTGGCGGCGGCGATGGCGCCATAATCATAGGCGTCATCGACTACGGGTGTGAAGAAATCCGTGGTGACGACCAAGGCCCGCCGCTCATCCAGCCGCCAGATGGCCGCGTCGTCTGGGTCCCCCAGCCCAACCAACAGGTCAGGATAGTCCGCGGGGTTGAATTTTCCTTGCAGTGGGCGCAGCACCTGCGCCAGCGTTTCCGCATTGAGCTTGGACGCTCAACCCGCACAGCTTGACAGGGAGGTTAAGCGGATTTGCCGTCCAACCGGGTTAGTCTCATTCATCGATGAACTGCCTAAGGGGTGATTGGTTGGGTTGGCGTTGGGAGCACGGTAGTTTGACCCGAAAGGCCGGGCAGCGGCAGGATGTAGGGATTATCGTTCGGCACCAGCATCACCTGGATGCCTGGAGCCAGCCTGTTGATGTACTGGTAGTTCAACAGGCTCGGATTATTTTTCAAAGCATCAGCGATCAGCAGCAGTGACTTGGCTTCTGCTTCAGCCGAGATCAGGCGGGATTCCGCGTCGCCTTTGGCGCGGATCACCACCGCATCGGCAGCACCCTGGGCGGTCTGGCGGGCTTGCTCGGCTTCTTGTTTCTTGGATTCAACAACAAACTTGGCCTGCATGGCTTGCTGCTCGGCAATTTGCTTCTGCTCCACCGACGCGGCATATTCGGGCGAGAAGGTGATATTGCGCATGATGAAATCGTTTAGCAGGAGGCCATTATCAGCCAGCCGGGCCGTCAAATCCTCGCTCATTTTTTGCTTCATTTCATCGCGTTTGGAAGTTACCACCTCTTCGATGCCATACTGAGAGACGACATCGCGGATAACCCCACGCGCCAGCGGGCGTACTAGCTCATCCGTGTAGCGGTCTTGCCAATCAATATGTACATCGACCACTTGCTCCGGATCGATCGCATAGATCACCGAAGCATCGATCTTCACCTGCTGCCCATCTGAGGTGCGTGCGTCGATCGAATCATCTCCCTCCAACTGTCCTTCTGCAGATGCAATCGACATGGTGTAGCTCTGCTGGGAGATAGGGTAAGTAATGACACTCTCAAAGAAAGGGATCACCCAGCGTAAACCGGGCTGTAAAGCCTCCGAACGGTATCCTTGTGGGGATAGGGCGGAAATGACCACGCCGCGATCCTCCGGCTGGATAAACACGATGCCGGCACTGACAATGGATAAGAGCAGCGCTACCGAAAGTGTGATAACCACCAGCGGAGCTGCGCCGCGGCAGGCTTCTGCCGCGTGAGGCACGCAATACAGACACAGCCAGCACCCCAACAAATACAATCCAGGCCACGACGGCCAGGGTTTGAATCACCGTTTCAACATTCATAAGAAACTCCTTTCAAAGCTCCAGGAGGGATTATACCTGTAAACTGGAAGAACCTGGCAAATCGTGATACGATGAGGTGGATGCGCACTTGTGCCGGCAAGATCATTGAACTGCAATCCGATTACCTGGGCCGCTCCTCTGCCTGGATCGCCTGCCCGCCGGGTGCCATCCCGGCCCCAGGCCAGTACCTGAAAGCGCATGCTCCAAGCATAACAGGAGAAGTGCTGCCGGCAACCCTGTTTGCTGCAGAGATTTCCGCGCAAGGTTTTCGAGCGGCTTCACCTATCCCTGTGGATTGGCTGCCGGGTACCGACCTGCGGCTGTGGGGACCGCTGGGGAATGGTTTCCGGCTGGATTGGAATGTCCGCCGCCTGGCCCTGGCCGCTATGGAGGATCCCTCTCGCTTGATACCTTTGATCGCTCAATCCCTGGAGCGTGGGATCGATGTCACGTTATGCGCGGACGGGCCGCTGCCTCCCTTGCCGGCCTCGGTCGAGGTAGCGCCTCTGAACGCTTTGCCTGAGGTGCTGACCTGGGCAGATTTTTTGGCAATGGATGTGCCATTGTTGAAACTGCCGGGATTAGGCGCCTTGCTGGGCTTGCGCCCTGAACAGTATTTTCCGTGCCCGGCCCAGGTTCTGATCCATACAGCCATGCCCTGTGTTGGAATGGCTGAGTGCGGCGTATGCGCTGTGCCGACCCGGCGAGGCTGGAAGCTCGCCTGCCAGGATGGCCCGGTGTTTGATATATCTGTCCTGGAGTGGTAAGTTTTGATTAGCTGATGTTTAAATATGATCTCTCCCTGAACCTTCCCCTGATGAACGCAGCAGGCAGCCTGGGCTTTGCTCCTGACCCGCATGGGCTAGCGGACCTGGAACGCTTCGGCGCTTTTGTCACCAACCCGATCAGCCTCTCGCCGCGCACGCCTGCCCAAGAGCGCCTCTGCATCTCTTACCCGGGAGGTTTTTTGCTGCATACGGGTTACCCTAACCCGGGCATCCGGGCGGTGCTGCGGCGCTGTGCGAGGCGTTGGGAGCGTTCGCCGCTTCCGATCATTGTGCATATCCTGGCGCAGCGCGGGGAAGAGGTATTCGAGGTCGCCCGGCGCTTAGAAAAATTGGAGAACCTGGCAGCGCTCGAGCTGGGAATACCGCCTCAGGCTTCCCACGCGTTGGCAGCGGAGCTTGTGAGCGCCGCGCTTAGCGAACGCCCGGTGATCGCCCGGCTGCCCCTGGAGCAGGCCGAAGAGCTGGCCTCTGTGGTGATCGATTCCGGTGCAGCGGCCATCAGCCTGGGGGCACCGCGCGGCGCGCTGCCAGGGGCTTCGGGTAAGATCATCAAGGGCCGTTTATATGGTCCGGGGGTGTTTCCCCTGGCGATGGAGACCCTCCAGCGCCTCCTCCGCCTGGGCAGCCCGGTCATTGGCGGAGGTGGCGTGTACGCACCTCCGCAGGCGGAGGCGATGCTCCAGGCAGGCGCGCTCGCGGTACAGCTGGATGCCGTGCTGTGGCGGGGCGGTTTTTAAGCCTGTGCTGTGATGCCTAAAATCAAGCCCAATCTTCCAGAACAAAGCCCGGGTCAAACGGATTCACAAAGCGCACCCCCTCCAGGATTTGTCCGTCTGAGAAATCTTCGCTGAAAATGAGCGAAACCTGGTTCAGCCGGGCGGCTGCCCAAATTTGGGCGTCCAACCTGCCACTTCTGTTTTGAGTAACAGGTATTGGTCGCTGATCACCCCACTGCTGAAAAGATTGATCGAAGTGCTTTCGGTGCCTTCGAAATCCCACAGTGTAATTTCCATGCCCTGGTAGCCATAAACTGGGTTGCCGCGATATTCACCGGCTTTGAAAAGCGTTAAGTCTCCTGGGAGCAGAGCTTCCCAGGAGCGTTTTTCAGCGTACAGCTTGCGCAGCACCAGGCGCCCCACCCCCAGGTCGAGGGCAGCGTGCGAGAAAATCATCCATCTCACCTGCGTTTGCCTCAGTAACGACGCAGGAAACCTTCACCGGGATCTCAGATCGCCGGATGATCTCTCCCAGATCCGGGGGATGGGGCACCCCCATCATCTTCCGGTAGGTAAGCGGGTTGAAAGATGGGAAGGAAATCGAAACCCGGTCATATTGGTTGAAGACACCGATTTTGTGCAGCGCCAGGCGTCCGTTGGTGTGTAGGATCAGCCGCGTCCCGGATGGCGTCTGTTCACGCAGCAGCCGGAGCAGTTTCTCTTCGTGCAAATATAGCTGCGGATCGGTGTTCGTCCCGGTCAAGATCACCTGCCTGATCTCCTGTTGTCCGATGAGCTCGACCAGCCGGTCCAGGTTGCGCGGGAGGAAATGATCTCAAATTGGCCTCGTTCAAGCGTGGGTCAATCTGCCTGCCGATGCAAAAGGGACAGCGTGCGTTGCAGCGACCCGAGAAGAGGATGTTGGCAAAATCAGCCATTTCTACAATTCGTGAAGATTAGTGTAGATTAGCGGATTCTTTTCTTTGAATCCATCCCAAATGGGAACTGGTATTGCCTCTGAAGCGACCATCTCCAGTAAATGCGCTTTGACCGCCCCGGCGTAAAACAGGGCAATGACTCCGTTGTAATTTTTCTCACCCAAAGCTGTTAGCCTGAGCGTAGGGTCACTCCCGCCGCTGTATGCCATCAGGCCGTTCTCCAGCAGGAAGGCCACCTCTGCTGGGAAGGCTTCTTCCAGGCTCAGGCCAAACTTGTGCCTGAAGCTTGCCAGGTTGATCTCACCGAAATAGAAGGATACGGAGATCATCTTACCCATGGCTGCTTCACGGGATAAGTGGTAAAGGTCCTGAATGGGCAGTTCTCCGACCTCAACCTGTCTTTTGTAATGCTCCAGGCGCTTATCGGCTGCGCCGGAGTTATACGCCAGGGTGACCTCCGAGAGCGACTGCGCCCCTAGCCCCAATCCCAGGTAAGGGGTGCCGTTGATCACGCGCTCGGTCAGGTAGTCGCTGGTGCCCGCCTCATCCTCCAGGCGGCTGAAAGTGTTCTTGCCGGGGGTGGCGAAGTAGCCTGCTGCCAGCAGCATTTCCTTTGCCAGCTCGGCCTGGGCATTGACCTCTTCCAGGGTGACCCACTGGGCCTGCGCGGCGAGGCGCGTGCCCTTGTAGCGCGTACGGTAGAGGGTGATGTATTCCGGGTTCAGATCGATCACATGCTGCAGCGTGGCTGCCAGGCTTTTTAGCGCTTGGTTGGCGAAGCCGTACATGATATCGATATTGAAGCGCTGGAAGCCCGCAGTACGGATGTTTTCGACCGCCGCTTGGTTGTAGGTGACCGATGTGGCTGTACGTCCCACTTCCTCCAGCAGCCTGGGGTTGATCGTCTGCACGCCCATGCTGATGCGCCGGATACCCATTGCCTGATAAGCGCGCATTTTATCAGGCTGGCTGGCGGCGATCTTGGGTGTAGTTTCGATGCTGATGGTCACCGTCTCGGGCAGGTTGAAGCCCTGCCTGGCGGTCTCCACCACGCGGGCAATGTTGTCGGTTTTCGCTGCCGAAGGCGTGCCGCCGCCGATATCGAACCCGATCAAGGTTTTGGGCTGCGGTCCAAGCGCCTGCCGGTAAAGGTCGAACTCGCGCAGCAGCAGATCGAAGTACACGTCTTCGTTCTCTGTGTTGTGGGCCGGGTCGAGGACGGTATATTCGCAGAAACCGCAGCGCTTCTCGCAGAAGGGGATATGGACATATAATCCCAGTCTCGAGAGGCCCTCCCAGGCCAACGGGGCAAAGCGCTGCACCTCCGAACGCGGGATACGGTATGGGCGCATGGTGGTCAGGTGCCCGATGGGGTAGGCGGTGTTGGCGATGGCATGGTTCTGTAAGCCGGCGTTGAACACTTCGCTGGGGTCGAAAGCGGTTTGATCCAGGGGAGCGGGGGTGTTCCAGTTCATTTTGCCTCCAATAGTGTAATGTATACACTTACTATAGTGTAAATATTACACTATGTCAAGAGAACTGATTATACAATCCCTCTCCACTACCGGGGCAGCTTAAAACAGATGAGATCAAAGATTACGGTTTGAAGCGCTTACTTCCCAGCTATCCCCCGACAAAACTCAAGGCATATTGGGCGTCCTGGCTGGTCGGATTGGCCTCCAGCGCTTTGCGGAAGTTTTCCACGGCTCCATTCAGATCCCCCTGCCGGTACAGCGCCCAGCCTTTCCAAACCAGGGCTTCTTCAGAGTTCGGCGTGCGCTGCAAAGCATAATCCACCAGCGTCATCAGGTCCTCCATCCGCCCGCCATGGAAGTAAGCGAAGAATGGGCTGAACTGGTAGCGCAGCATGCGCTGCGGTAAGCCCAGGGTGCGCGCTTTGTCAAATGCGCCCACCGCCTCCAGGTAGTTCTCGAAGAAGACCTGGTTTGACCCGATGTTGAACCAGGCGAAGGCATCCTGAGGGTCTTTGCCCGCTTCAGCCTGGGCAGTCTCGAGGGCATGTTGGCGGTTCGCCGTCACGTCCCAATCTGCTCCCAAGACGGATTTGATGGGCCTCTTCCTGGTTGGGGGGATATACCAATAAGTAAACCCGGTTGAAGATCTTCCAGCCTTCATCCAACGTGCCGTAAGGGACTTTTTGATCAGCCCCGTGAAAGCTGTCTTGTCCGGTGAAGGTCTGCGTGGCGTCGTCATAGCCGGTCAGCAGCAGGTAATGGGCAGCCCACAGGTCGTCATTCGGCCAGAAAGGCTCATCGAAATGAAAAGTTTCCTCGATGATCACCGGAAAACCTGCTGCAATCAGGCGTTTCAAGAGGTCGACATCCCCTCCCACGCGGAATTCTGCGCTGAGCCACCCGGCGTAGTTGCGCACATAGTAGGCCAGCTCATCGGGGTTGACATTCCGGTCTGCATCCAGCGGTTTGACAACCTGGGCGATATCTTCCTGGGTGCCTCCCCAGCCGTAATATTCCAGGTACATAGCCAGGCTGGCTGGACCGCAGTTGTTGGGGTCTTGCTTGACAAACGCCGGAGCTGCCAGGGAGGCGGAGCTGGGGATCGGTGTGGGAGAGGGCAGGGGTGTCTCTGTCGGGCCGGGGACCCGTCGCAGTGGGGGGCAGCGGCGTCGGAGAGATCGTGGGAGTTCTGGGTGATGCCCGGAGTTGAGGAAACCTGCGCCACAGGGGTTGGCATTGGTCCGGCGGGATGGATCACGCCGCGGAGGTAGGTCTGTGCCAGGTCGACGCGCCAGGAGAGTCTCTGGTGCACGGAGGGAACCTGGTAAACAAGCCACCCCAGGAAAAAAAGGGCGGGTATGATCAGCCATAAGAGTTTGGTAGAGCTTTTTGGGCGCATGGGCGGAATTGTAACACCAAAAAATGCCAATCTTTACCGCCAGGTTTTTTCTAAAGTTCCCCTAATCCTTTCCATCCTCCCCGATGCAAGTGGCCTTGTTATAATTGAATTTATGGATAAGAAGTATCACATTTGGACGGAAGGCTGCCAGATGAATGTGGCAGATTCTCAGCGTGTGGCTTCGGCGCTTGAAAGCATGGGCTATCAAGATACCCGGCAAGCTGAAGATGCGGACGTGATCATCCTGAATACCTGCGTGGTCCGCCAGAGCGCGGAAGATAAAGCCTATGGGCGCCTTCAGTCGCTGCGACCCTTGAAAGACAAGCGCCCTGACCTGGTGATCAACCTGATGGGCTGCCTGGTGGGCGTCAAGGGATCTGAGCGCTTGCAGAAGCGCTTTCCTTTCGTAGATGTTTTTTCGCCGCCTTCTGACCCGGCTCCTTTGGTTGCCTACCTGTCGCAGGCTGAAAGCCGCAGCCTCGAGCAGGACGCGACCGAGCAGCGCTTTGCCTGGATGGATGAAGAATGGCGAACGAGTTTCCCGCTCTGCTCCTGCCGCTGCACGAGCGCGGCCACCTGGTTTCCGCGGCATGTGCCGGTGGTATTGGGCTGCTCGCATGCCTGCACCTTTTGTATCATCCCCTACCGGCGCGGAGTAGAACGCAGCCGTCCGGTGGGCGCCATTATGACCGAGGTGCGTTCTCTGGTTGCGCAGGGTGTCAAGGAGGTGACCTTCTTGGGCAGATTGTCGACCGTTATGGCAAGGATGTCCCTGACGGTCCGAAGCTGTCTGACCTGCTGCGCCTGGCGCAGGCAGTGGAGGGTCTGGAACGCATTCGTTTTCTACCTCGCACCCGAACTGGATGAACGATGAGCTGCTCGATACTGTCGCAGAGCTGCCCAAGGTGATGCCGCATATCGAAGTGCCCGTCCAGGCTGGGGATGATGAAGTGCTGGAGAATATGAAGCGCGGTTATACGGCAGAGGATTATCGCCGGTTGGTTGAAAAGATTTGCAGCCGCCTGGGAGACCGCAACCAGGGGGTCTCGATTGCTACAGATATCATCGTGGGTTTTCCGGGTGAGAGCGAGGGCGCAGTTCATGCGCACCTATGATCTTTTGGCTGAGCTAAAATTAGATGTAGCCCACCTGGCGCGTTATTCTGTCCGCCCTGGGACGGTGGCTACCCGGCGCATGGAAGATAATATTTCAGAAGAAGAAAAGATGCAGCGCTTCCGCAGATTGGAAGATTTGCAGGAAGCAGATCGCCGTGGAGATCAGTGCCCGGTATCTGAACCAAACTGTTCCGGTGTTGTTCGAGGAAAAGATCAAGAATTGTTGGAAAGGGCGTACGGATACCAATAAGCTCGTGTTTGTGGAGGCAGAGCCCAACCTGGCTGGGAAGGTCCTGCCTGTCAGGATTGAATGGACTGGCCCCTGGTCGATGATCGGCAGCTTGCCCAACGGATCCATGGACGACGTTTCAAAACTGTAACACAATCGTGCCATCGCCGTCACATCAAAGCTATCTTTTTATGAGACAATATACCTGAGATATTTCATTCAATTCATGCGTGAGGAAGAAGAACTATGCAAAACATGTCGAAGAATACCATTTTACTTATCGTTGGGGGTGTAGTGCTCTTATGTGCTTTGGGTGCGATCACCCTTTTCTTGATCTTAGGCGCCCAAAATTACTTCGGCGGCGGGCAGCCGACTCAGCTGGGTCCGGATGCGGCTTATACATCCGTGGCTCAAACTGTGGAGGCGCAGCTGACCCAGGCTGCGATCGCCACGCAGTTGGTCGCGCCTTCACAGACGGCTGTTTCGGTGCTGCCGACGAACACGCTGACCCCACTGCCCCAACTGCCAACCAATACCCCGCTGCCGCCTACGAACACACCGATCCCGCCAACGGTTACACCCATTCCGGTTCCCTGCGACCGGGCAACTTTTGTCGAGGACGTGTCTTACCCTGATAATACGGAAGTTGCCGCTGGCACCACCTTCGTTAAACCTGGCGATTGCGCAATAACGGTTCTTGCACCTGGAACTCGAGCTACGCCTTGGTCTTTGACAGTAGGCGATGCGATGAACGGGCCTGCCTCGGCTCAGCTCACCACGGGCACCGTGGCTCCTGGGCAGCTCATCGATGTTTCTGTGACTTTGAAAGCCCCATCCGCCACCGGCACTTACCAGGGTTTTTGGAAGCTGCGCAATGGCGGCGGCGCGATCTTTGGGATTGGCGCAAATGCTCAGGACGCCTTCTGGGTCAAGATCAAGGTAACAAACCCGGCTACAGCCACACCTTCTGCGAGCACGTCCTTCGACTTTTTCGGTAAAGGGTCAAGCGCTGAGTGGCATAATGCTTCCACCATCCTCCCCTGGGGAGATCCTGGAGATGACGCTCCTGGTGTGGCAACCAGCCTGGACAGCGCCAAGCTGGAGGATAATAAGACCTACAACCGGGTCCTGGCGACCTTCCCGCAGCACATTGATGACGGGATCATTTACGGTATCTATCCCACCTATACGGTCCAAAATGGCGACCACCTGCGCTCCGCGTTAGGCTTCAAGCCAGATTGCACCGGTGGTAAAGTCAGGTTTGTGGTCAAGTATAAAGAAGGTGGCACAGAGACCACGTTGGGCGAATGGCTGAAATCTTGCGATGGCGTTTTGATCACTATCGATAAAGATCTCTCCTCCTTGAACGGAAAAGCCCTGCAGTTTATCCTGTATGTTTCTGCTGAGGGAAGTTCAGATAGCGATAAATCGGTTTGGGTTAATCCTCGCATCGAAAGGTAGCCCTCCCAAACCAATTTGAAAGAAAACGGCGATTTGCCAGGTATGGTATGATCAATCCTGGCAAATCGCTAGCTGGTGTTTCTACACTTGCTTTTAGGAGAAAAAATGCAGCCAAGAAAATTGAAATTCGTTCTACCTTTGTTTTGTTTAATCCTGCTTTTGTCTGCGTGTAAAGGATCGCAGCCAACCGCTACCCCGACCACAGATCTGGAGGCGCTCAAGAACGCTGCTGCTCAAACTGCCAGTGCTTTCTTGACCGCTACTGCGCTTGCCGCTCCCAAACAGACTTCAACTCCAACCGTCACCTCTACAGCGACGCTCGCCCCGGTGACGCCAACAGCCAGTTTGACCCCTATCCCGCCAGCTTTAGGCACCTCGACCGCTACGGCCGCTACCTCGCTCGGGGAGAATGCTGTGTTTGTGGCGGATGTGACCGTTCCTGATGGCACTACCTATAAACCGGGTGAGGTATTTACCAAGACCTGGCGGATTAAGAACGCCGGAAATTCTACCTGGACTCCCGGATATGCCCTGGTGTTCATCAGCGGGGATAAGCTGGGTGCTCCAGACCGGATGGGTTTGTTGTCAAATGTGTCTCCAGCAGGCACCGTTGATATTTCGGTTAACATGGCTGCGCCGTCCACCGCTGGAAGCTTTCGTGGCTTCTGGAGGCTGATGAATACAGCTGGACAGTATCTTGGGGATTCGGTCTATGTCGATATCAAAGTAGCCGATGGGGGCACCCCAACGGTTACCAGCACATCCTCGGGCCTGGTTTCGGCAGCTACTGCTACTCAAACGCCTACAACGTCTTCAGCAACGCTTTCGATTTCGAACGTTACGATGAGTGTGAACCCAAACGAATTTACCGGCTCCTGCCCGAAGACTTACACTTTCACCGGAAAGTTCAACCTGAATATCCCCGCTTCAATCACTTATAAACTTGAAGCAGGTTCTGACGATCCGGCTTTTACCTTCACGCTGCCTTCTCCTCAAACCTCCAGCTTTGGAGCGGGCGACCAGGTAGTTACCTATGTGCTTGACTTCTCGAACTCTGTTTCGGGCTGGATGCGCTTGCATATCACTGCCCCGGTAGACGTGTCCTCCGACCAGGCCACTTTCTCTTTGACCTGCGAGCCCTGATCGATCTGCCTGGATGCATCCGGATTTTTCCATCAGTGTTCGAATCTTTAACCCAGGCGGTGAAGGCTGAAGCCTACCGCCTGGGTTTTCGCCTGGTGGGTGTGACCACTCCCGATCCGCCCCCGCACCTGGCTGTTTTTGAAAACTGGCTTTCAGAAGGTAAGCATGGAGAAATGGCTTACCTGGCTGAGCCTCGTTCACGGGAGCGGCGGGGGGACCCTCGTCAAATCCTGCCGCAATGCCAATCCATCCTGGTTCTTGGGATGCCTTACCCGGCTTCGCTGGCTGGGCCTGTCAAGGGGAAAGGTGTAGTGGGCCAGATGGCTTCTTATGCCATGGGGATGGATTATCACGAGGTCATTCCCCCAAGGTTGAAAGCCCTGGTCTTGTTCATGGAATGCCAAACTGGGAAAGAAATTCCAAACCGCTGGTATACCGATACGGGCCCCGTCATGGAGCGTGACCTGGCTCAGCGTGCCGGCTTGGGTTGGATCGGTAAAAACACCTGTTTGATCCATCCTGCCGAGGGTTCATATTTCTTTCTGTCCGAAATCCTGCTTGGGATTGAGTTGGTGGTGGATGCGCCGTTTCTTGCTGACCGCTGCGGCACCTGCACCCGCTGCCTGGAAGCCTGCCCGACGGGCTGTATCATGCCAGATCGCACGCTCGATGCCCGCCGGTGCATTTCCTATTTGACGATCGAGCTTAAGGGATCCATCCCTCCTGCTCTGCGCCCGCTCATCGGAGAGTGGGCGTTCGGCTGTGATGTGTGCCAACAAGTTTGCCCTTGGAATAGAAGGGCTGCGCTTAGAAAATACGATCCGGCTTTTATGCAGCGCGGTCGAAATTTTCGGGCTCGATTTGGGGCAGGCTCTCTCATTGCCTTCCGAGGCTTTCAGCCGCCTCTTCAAAGGATCTCCCATCAAGCGCGCCAGGCGCAGTGGATTCTTGCGCAACGCAGCTGTGGTCCTGGGGAACCAGGGTGACCCCCAGGTGCTCCCCCAATTAATCCAGTCCCTGCTGAATGACCCAGAGCCGCTGGTACGCGGCCATGCAGCCTGGGCCATTGGGCAAATCAATGATGAGCCTGCCCATGCCGTTTTACGCCGGGCCGAAAAGCTGGAAATGGATCCCTTTGCCCGGGAGGAAATTCTGCGTGCCTTGCCTTGAAATGAGAAGCTCAAAGCTGCTCCGCTGCCAGCAGATCTGCTGGTTCTTGCTGCTCTTCATCCTCAGCCTGGCAGCCTGCCGGCCCTCGGAGGCCGCCTATTTTCCAACGTGTGACGCAGCTAATGAAGATCCCCTCAGGGTGATCGAGGCGACTGCGGCTTTGCCCACAGCTACTCCTTTCCAGCCCTCTTCTCCAACGCCAGCCTGGACGCCTGCGCCTGCCTTTACCCCCACGCCGGTGCCCACAGCTACTGCTGTGCCCACAGCTACTGCTGTGCCCACAGCTACTGCTGTGCCCACAGCTACACCTCTCCCGCAAACCACCCTGCTTTTCACCGGCGTGATCGTCCCGGCCCGCTGCGTGCAAGCGGGGATTGACGCGCGCGGCAGCGCCGATTATATTTTCGATGAGGTGCGCGAGGAGATCAGCGGGGCAGACCTGGCCATCGGCACCCTCAATGCTACGATGAGCGATTACCCACCCCATACGGGCTGCATCTTTACCTATGTTTTAGTAGGCAATTCAAGCAATGCCGATGCGATGGAGTGGGCTGGCTTCGATGCAATGAGCGTGGCTACCAACCATATTAAAAACTGCGGGATCGGAGATTGCGGTGACCGGGCCTTCCTGGACACGCTGGATAACTTGCGGCGCGTTGGGATCGCGCCGATCGGGGCTGGGATGAACCTTGCTGAAGCCTTGCAGCCGGTCGTCATGGAGGTCAATGGGGTGCGCTTCGGGTTCGTCTCGCTCGGGCAGATCGAGCCGATGACTTTCGCCGGCGAAGATACCCCCGGCATAGCGGTGCTCAACGATGATAATCTGCGCCAGGCAGTTCAGGCCGCCCGCCAGGTATCCGATGTGGTGATCGCCATGCCGCACTGGGGTCCCGAAGACAGCTCGCTTCCCAACGAAAGCCAGCTACATCTTGCTCAGGTGGCTGTTGAAGCCGGGGCTGACCTGGTGATGGGCAACCATACGCATGTCGTCCAGGCGCTGCAGGAGATCAATTCCGTGCCGGTCTTCTACGGCCTGGGAAATTTTGTATTCGACCAGACCTGGGACCTGGCGCATCAGCAGGGGGTGATCTTGAAGGTTACCTTCCAGGGCACCGAGTTCGCTGGCTATGAGCTGATCCCCACGCATGTCGATGGGGATGGAACCGTGCATATTGCAGGTCCTGAAGAAGCAGCCCAGGTGCTGGAGCGCATTCAGTCTGCTAGCGAAGAGCTTAAATAATCCGATGGACCCGGTTCAAAAATACGCTCATATCGGGCACGGCGGCCAACCTCTGTGAATTTAAGCTGAGAATAAGCCTTTATGGCTCCAGGGTTATTGAGATGGACGGTAAGGAGAGCTGAACTCGCACCAGCCTCTTGCATTCGCCGCATTGTCTCGACCAGGAGCGCTGAGGCTAACCCTCGCCTGCGCTGGGAGGGGATCACCCCAATCTGCCAGATGTAACCACCCGGAGGCTTTGTAGTTAAATCAATATTTCCGATCACAAAACCCACTGGTTTGTCATCTATGCGCGCCAGAAATGACCACTCTGGCTTGTGATCGTTTTCGGTCACGCGTGCAATCCACTCCGCGGCGCTGTATCCTGGAAAGCCTGGCCGTTCGCGAAACGCGGTATGGTAAGCCCGAAAAAATTGGTCTGCCAGGTCAGGCTGCCAATTTGAGATGGTAACATCTTGTGGCAGGGCACTATCTGGTACAGGCAGGTAAAGATCCCTCTCCATCACAAGTTCTTCAAATACACATGCAAAGCCATGTGCCAGGTATAAGCGGTGGGCTGGTTCTGTGAGCGATTCGGTCGTGACCTGCATCACCTTTTGAGGTTCAATGACTCCAGCCAGTAAAGCCTTGGCCTGCTCCTGGCTCCATTCCATCAGGCAAGTCCCGATGCCTCTGCTGCGTAGGTCAGGGCACACCTGGCCGACAATCCTGGCTCGTATTATGCCAGGATCGCCGTTGAGATATACGCTGGCACAGGCTGCAAGATGTCCATCCGAGGTAAATGCACCAATCCCGGAACTCGACTCGTCTGGGATATAGCGGCTCTTAATGATATCTGGTTCAAACAGAAAGCCAATACCGCCATCGACCGCATAGCATTTTTGGGATAGTTCAACAATTGCTTCCAGTTCATTCTGACCGATTGGTCGCCACATTAAATTATCCATATCTGGAGGTAAGGGGATATTGGATTCATTCTCCATAAGAGGCTCTTTTTTTATACATTCTATCTGGCAAGGCAGCGACATGGGTTAATTAATAATTAGAGAGACTGCCTTCTTTGCGCGCTTTGCATTCTGAAACCCGGGATTGGCATGACCAATCCGAAAATGGTGACGATCCAGAATTAAACCTGGAAAGGTGCCAGCTCCGGGAACCCTTCTGGGAATCCCACCCCGAAGGTGCCCATCAGGGTCAGGATGAAAAGATACAGCCCCAGCAGGGGATTTTCAACTTTTTACCTCCAGGTCGATGTTGTTAAGCGCCTCAACCGTACTTTTCTGCGATTTAAAAATTCCCTTTCGCTGGCGCGTCTGGTAAGTCTTGCATAGGTTTTCAGCGCGGATCGGAGAAGGGCGGTCCATATCAAGGTTTTACGGCATTGATGAAATCTGCCAGCAGTCCATAGGCGGTTGTACCTGGCCCCGGGTCGCTTTCTACCACCGAGAGCAGCCCCAGCACATCCGTCTCAAACTGGATGATGCTGGTCGTCCCCTCCACGCTGAACATGGGTGAGTCCATCCCCACCAGCTCCGGGGCCACTTTGGCCTGGATGCCCTGCTCGGTCCGCCTGGCAGAGCAAACTAACTTCCAGCGTTTTCCCGCGGCTTTGGCGCGCGCAATTTCTTCTGAGGTGATCTGGCGGATGCCCTGGCGATCGATATCGGCTGGCTTCAAGGGTGTATCGATGTGCCCATCGCCCATGAGCACCGTCGCCAGGGCAGCCACCTTGACGGAGGCATCCCATCCATCAATGTCGCCGCTCGGATCGGTTTCTGCCACGCCGACCTTTTGGGCATACTTGACCGCCTCATCAAAGCTTTCGCCGTTCTCCATGCGCGTCAAGATCAGGTTCGTCGTGGAATTGAGCACCCCTCGGAAGGAAAGCAGCCTGGCAGCCGGCAGCGTGCTTCTGAAGAGTGAAAAGATCGGCGCGCCATCCATTACGGTGCTTTCATAAAAGAATTTCCGCCCTTTTGAACGCGCCAGCTCTGTCAGGGAGCGGTAGGCATGCACAACCGGACCTTTGTTCGCCGTGATGGCGTACATCCCGCATTCCAGGGCGGTGCGCAGGTGGTCGACGGCGGGCTGACCGGTCTGGTAATTGACCGGCGAGTTTTCAAAAAGCACGTCTGCCCCGCAGGTGCGGATCAGCTCCAGCATTTCTGCAGGAGCTGGCTGCGCTGATAAAGTGCTCAACGACTGCCCGGTTTCGATGAGTTCCAGCGCCTTCGGGAGTTCCAACCCGCGGGGATCCAGGGCGGTGCCGTGATGCCCGGTGGCAATCGTTGTGATGGCAAACGAGAGTCCGTACTGGTCTTTCAGCTCGGCTTCTTTACGCAGCAGCAGGCGGGCAAAGGAGCGGCCGACATTGCCAAAACCAATCAGGGCGAGGTTGTAGTGGGTCATCATTCCTCCTGAGAGTTGAGATTTTTATAACGGCGGCCAGGGATACGGCCTGCGATCGGGATCCGGGTTTGGGAATCGCCCTTTTTCCAAGAGCTGCCGGGTGCGCGCGGTAAGGGCTTTGACTTCCCCGGCGCTGAGGTGCTTGCGCAGCCCAGCGACCAAGGAGGATGGGCTAGCTTTCGGATCAACCGAGGCGGGGCTGGCCTGGCCTGGTTGAAGCAGGTTGAGCAATTTCTCCAGCGTCGCTTTCAGATCCTGCGGGATGGGCTCACCGGCAAAATCCCAGACCACAGTGCGCAGCTTATCTTCGACATGGAAGCAGATCCCGTGGTCGATCAGCCAGATATGGTCGTTTTCATCAAACAGGATATGGCCTCCCTTGCGGTCAGCATTATTGATCACCAGGTCAAAAAGTGCAACCGGGCGTAAACGCTGGTGATCTTCTTCGTTGAAGTTGAAGTAATGGTATTCAGGATTATGCTCGATGAAGCGCTGCAGCGACCCTGGGCCGACCGGTGCCCTCCGGCGGTAGATCGTTTCAGGCACCATGTGCAGCTCTAGGGCTTCGCTGACCAGGTAGGCTGCGGCCTCCCGGTGTGCCAGGCTGGCTGTCGGAAAATCCCACAGGGGTCTTTCGCCTCGCGAAGGCTTGTAGACAGCCTGGATCACCTGCCCATCGTATTCCACCTCCGCCAGGAAGGTGTAATTCGACCCCCACAGGAACTTGCCCTTCAGGATGATCTCGCCGTTTTCTAAAACAGAAAGGTTGCTGTTGGATGGCGCATCCACTTTGGATTCACCCAATCTCTGGAAGAAACTTAGTGTTTATGTCCGTTCTTTTTGGGGCAGAAATGTCCCTCGGGCTCCATCGGTTCACCGCACTGCGGGCAGATGGGCCGGCCGCGGGAAGCCACTTCGTTTCCCCAGCGCGCCATGGCATGCGCCTGGGCGCGCGTGCACCATAGACGTACCACAGTCGCTTCTTCAGGGTCACGGTCTTCTGGGAGCAGCTCGCGAATGACCAGCACAACCAGGTCATAATCTGTATCGTAGCCTAAACCGATCTCACCGACGCGGAACAATGGGTCGACGGGCGGATGGATATGCATCTTTTCTTCGTCATATTCTCCGGTTGAAGCGGTTAGCTCCGGAAACTTCTGCTGGACCTCGGCCAGGAACTGTTCCATTCCGACGGCGAGCGATTGGACTTGAATCTTCTCAACGATCAGGGTAACCGTGCGCTCATCCTGCCACCCTTGGATGTAGAAAACACGTTTCCCAGGTTGGCCAAGTGCATCGGTGGTGATATGAGTGACAGGGCGAAGGTCAATTTCTTCGTGAGGCATGGAAAGACTCCAGTAAAAAGGCTAGATAAAAGACCTGTGTTGTACGCAGAGTCCAGGTCTGCTCTTCTGGGTGAAGTATACCAGAATCAAGCCCCTGGCAGGCTTAATGAAAGATCATAATTCATTGTCACCAGCTGAGCTCCCATCTCCCCCAGGTAAAGGGCTGTGATGGAGCCGGGAGATACCGATAACCTCTGGAAATGATCCAGGGGCATCCCCAAGAAATAGGCTACCGCCAGCTTAATTGGATCGGCATGTGAGACGCAGGCGATGATTTCTTTGGGCTGGTGCAGGCCGGCCAGCGCCTCAAGCTCTATGCAGATGCGCTGCTGGGTATCGATGAAGGCTTCGCCCCCAGGGAAGCGGAAGCGGGAGGGGTTTCCCTGTACCTTGCGCCAGACTTTGAGCTTTTGTAGACTTTTAAGAGGCTGGCCCTGCCATTCTCCGATGTTTAATTCAATCAATCCGGGACGCTGAATAATTTCCAGTCCGAGGGCTTTGGCAAGCGGCTCAGCGGTTTCCATGGCACGCTCGAGTGGACTGCTGTAAATAGCCTTGATCGGCAAGCTCTTCAACCTTTCAGATACAGCATTTGCCTGGGAGCGCCCTTTTTCATTCAGGTGCACCTCAGGCAATCGCCCAGCCAGGATGTTTTTCTTGACATAATCGTTCTCGCCATGACGGATTAATAATAGCAAAGGCATGTTGTTCCTCTTTAATAAATAAGATGATCCCTGTTTGCGAAATGCGAACAGGGGCTGTTTGCCCAGGGCTTACTGACCGGTGGGCTTGATCCGCCGTTTGATATCCAAAACTTCTTCCGGTGAAAGCTCGGGCATCTCGGTCGTTTCGGTGATGCCCAGCGCTTGCCGTTGCGCTTCTCGCCAGCGCCTCAGGCGCTCATCCACATCCACTTCGTAACCCTGGCTGGAGGGCTTATAAAAATAGGTGCCCAGCAGCGGTTTCGGCAGGTACTGCTGCGGCAAGAAGTGGTCCGGCGACTCGTGCGGGTACTGGTAATCCTTGCCATGCCCCAGGGCAACCGCGTCCCGGTTGGCATCCTGCAAATGCTGCGGAACCTGGGTTATCCCCTCCTGCTCGATTAGCTGGAAGGCTTTGAAGTAAGCCGTGGCGGTATTCGATTTGGGGGCGGTGGCCAGGTACAGCGTGGCCTCAACGATCGGGTAAACCCCTTCCGGCAGCCCTATATAATCGAAAGCCTGGGCAGCCGCGTTGGCGACCACCAGTCCCATGGGGTCGCCCAGGCCAATATCTTCTCCAGAGAGGATAATCAGGCGGCGCAGGATGAAGCGCGGATCCTCACCGGCATAGAGCATCTTCGCCAGCCAGTACAGGGCTGCGTCGGGGTCTGAGCCGCGCACCGACTTGATGAACGCCGAGATCGTATCATAGTGCGCGTCGCCGTCTTTATCATAAAGCACTGCCCGCCGCTGGATCGATTCCTGGGCGACTTCCAGCGTGACCCGGCAAACTCCTGCCTCATCGGGCGGGGTGCTCTCCACCGCCAGCTCCAAGGCATTCAGGGCGTTGCGGGCATCGCCGCCCGCCACGTGGATCAGGTGTTCCAGAGCAGCCTCGTCGACCCGGATGGTGCGGCTGCCGTAACCGCGCTCAGGGTCCTTCAGGGCAGCATGCAGGATCTTGCGCACATCCTCATCCTCAAGAGATCGGAGCTGGAAGACGCGCGAGCGTGAGACCAGGGCGCCGATCACCTCGAAGTAGGGGTTTTCGGTGGTTGCCCCGATCAGCGTTACCGTACCCGACTCGACGTGCGGCAGGAGCGCATCTTGCTGCGCCTTGTTCCAGCGGTGGACTTCGTCCACGAACAGGATCGTGCGCTTCTGGTACAGCTTACGCCGTTCCATGGCATGGTCGATCACTTCTTTCAAATCGGCCTTACCCGCCAGCACCGCTGAGAGCGTCTCGAAGTGGCTCTTGGTCAGGTTGGCGATCACCATCGCCAGGGTAGTCTTGCCCGTGCCGGGTGGGCCCCACAAGAGGATGGAGGAGAACAGCCGGTCGGCTTCGATGGCCCGCCGCAGGAGCTTGCCCAGTCCGACGATGTGTTCCTGCCCGATGAACTCATCCAGGGAGCGCGGGCGCATGCGGGCGGCAAGCGGAGCTTCGGATTTCATACGTTGCTGGTGGGCGTGGGTGAAAAGATCCATGCTGTCGCTTATTCGCTTTCTTTCAAGGCACGCTGAAGCAGATCGGCGACGTTCAGCTCAGCCGCCCATTTGCGCAGGTAATTCATATCCAGCCGCCCAGCCTGTACTTTCAGCACCCCCAGAATGTCCCGCCACTGGCGATCCGAAACCTCACCCCCTAGACGATACCATTCAAGCTTGGCGAGGATGATATCCTCAGCAGAGCACATGAAGGCTTTTTGTTCTGGATCAGCGACCAGAACTTGTTCGATCCTGCGTTCGAATTGAACTCTGTCAAACGGGCGCTCTTTGCGAATGAAAACATCAACCTTGAACATCATTTGGAGGTGGATCAGGTTAAAACTACTGCGGCTCTGGATTGCTCCGCGAATCATTTCGTCATCTGCATAGAAAGCTTTGCCCAATGCAGTAACCAACGCATCGACTTGCTCTTCGCGTATATCCGCTACCATATCGGCATCCAGGGTTGAACGCGCGACACCATAGAGAGCTGATGCCATTGACCCACCAACCAGATACGGAATGTGCAAGCGTTCAAAAACCTTTACCACAAGCAATAAGACGTTAACGGATTCGGGCAGCATGATCAGACCTCCTCTGGGAGCAAGCCATAGACTTTACGCGCCAATTCATCCCCCAAAAGCAAACTGGCTAACCGACGCTGTAAAAGCGCCTCATCCTCACCAGGATAACGCTGCCTAAGACCAGCCAGCGCCAGCAATCTGACGGATTGGTTTAGCTGGTCTACCATCTCGAGCTTTCGCCAGGACGGTGCCTGGCGCAGCAGGCGGATCAGCACAGTTTCGGCCTCTGGGCTGGTGTCAGAAAATATAGCGGTCATGGCAAAGATTATAACGCCGGGCAGGGGTAGGGGCAAGGAGTATAATTTGAGTATGAACGATGGTGAACTTGAGCCATTTGTCAAAAACGGGAAACGCCTTGGCATCCGATTCGCGCTGGTTGGCAGTGTTCTTTTTGCTTTTGTGGAGGTAATCTCAGTTCAAATTAATACCCATTGGATAAAACACGTTGATACACCACCCACTGAAATTTGGTGGAATCTGGTTCTTTTTATTCTTGTCAGTATACTTGGGTTTTGCTTGGTATTCATCCCAGCAAGGATAGGTGGCATCGTTCTTGCTCACATTCTGTACCGAGTCAAAAAGCAACATCCGTTGTCACCTATAAGATCTGCCCTCATTGGAGCCGGAATCGGTGGGGTTGCTGGATTGATGATCTGCCTGCCAATTGTAGTAATGAATTACCTCTTGGTTAACACAGCTGGGCATGGCGCCCCTTATGTGTTTATTTATCGCACAGGGGTTGTTGTGGTCATTGCTTCAATCCTGGGGGGCCTGTCAGGATGGCGCTTGTCGAGGCAATTGCAAGTCGTCAATTAAGTGATTCTCGAACATCCTTCACGAACAGGATCGTGCGCTTTTGGTACAGCTTACGCCGTTCCATGGCATGGTCGATCACTTCTTTCAAATCGGCCTTACCCGCCAGCACCGCTGAGAGCGTCTCGAAGTGGCTCTTGGTCAGGTTGGCGATCACCATCGCCAGGGTAGTCTTGCCCGTGCCGGGTGGGCCCCACAAGAGGATGGAGGAGAACAGCCGGTCGGCTTCGATGGCCCGCCGCAGGAGCTTGCCCGGTCCGACGATGTGTTCCTGCCCGATGAACTCATCCAGGGAGCGCGGGCGCATGCGGGCGGCAAGCGGAGCTTCGGATTTCATACGTTGCTGGTGGGCGTGGGTGAAGAGGTCCATCAAACCATTTCCTTGAAAGGATTGATCACCTGCACGGCACCATACACCTGCCCATGATTCAAATCTTCGGATAGTAATTGCTTACAACCAAAACTCGTTGCACTTTGCACAACCAGCGCATCCGAAAAAGAAAGTTGATAGTCATGTTGAAGGTCAATCGCCTGAAGCAAATCACTGGCTTTGGGAGCATGTAACCGCCACTGTGCCAGGTCGGCTACGATTTGCCGCGCGGTTTGATGATCCAGCGGTGTCGCAATTTTTCGGGTAACCGTCACAAAGAATTCTTGCAACACCTGGAGGCTGAGGCATCCGTTTTCATTTTCCCAACATCCTTCTATCAGCTGGACTGCCAGGTTGTGTTTCTGCCCGGCAGTGCGGTCGTAGGCATAAACCAGGATGTTCGTATCCAGAAAATAGACCACCTGAGGATCAACGTTCATGCAAGTCTTCTCGCTTCCAAGGGACCTGTCCCTGTGTGCCCAGGTCCAAACCATTTTTCAGTAGAGCCAAATTACGCTGCCGCGCCTGCTCGTAAGCTTCCTGGTGCGACACCAAGTCGGCCAGCGTTTGAGTCAGCAAGCCGGATAGCGAGGTGTTCTTTTGCACGGCAAGGATTTTAGCCTTACGCAAGACATCTTTGGGAATTGCCAGGGTAACATTTTGGGTCGTTTCCATAACGGCCTCCAGAAGAGAATACTCTCACGTAAACAAGTATAACACGTATACACGTGAAAAACAAGCGGAAATAATGCCAGACTAGAGATGAGCTTGGCTCAATTTAACCATCTAGTAGAATGCCGTATAATGTATCGTTAAAGAGCCAATCAGAAAGGCATAGCATGATGAAAAAAATTTTAGCTGCGTTGACCACGCTATTCGACGGCGTGAGCCCGCCTGCTCAAAATGCAACGCCGGAAGCCCAGGTGCGCAAAGCTGTGCAATCCTTTTATGATGCATTCAACTCCCACGATTTTGCCTCCATACCGGATTTCACCACGGAGGATTGGGTCCACATCAATCCCTTGGGCGGATTGAGGCGTGGGCGCGATAAAGTGCTAAAGGAGTTGATAGAGGTACACGCCACGTTTCTGAAGGATGTCACGGACAAGCCAGAGGAGATGGAAGTCAGATTCGCGGCGAAAAATGTAGCGATTGTGACCGTGCCGAGTAAGATGAGCCCTCACACGACGCCCGATGGGATCCGGCGCGAAAACCAGGGACAGATCCGCACGTTCGTGGTTGTGCAGCGGGGTGAACGCTGGCTGATCATGCAGGATCACAATACTTTTAGAGAGCATTAAGATATCACAGATGATGGACTCGCACTGGAATGGATGCCGCTCACTCGAGGCGATCAACACTGCCTTCGACAAGCTGCCCCGCGACCGCTCGGCGATGAGGTCATGGAGGGAAGCCGAGCAGATGAGCGTGCTGCGCGCCGCCGTGCGCATCCTCATGCGTCAACCAGGCGGCGGCAGCCTCGTGCTATATTCGTCCGTGGCGGCGCCTTGTGACGGTATTGAGACGCTAGATCAGTATACTTAAAACTAATCGTAATAAACCGGATAATCGTACAAATAATCGCATAGAGGAAAAGGAGTTCACCAATGTCAATCGCAAGGGTTACTGAAATCAAAGCATCTTCTACAGTGAGTTTTGATGATGCAATCAAGGCAGGAGTTGCTCGCGCCCATAAAACGCTTTCAAATGTTAAATCCGCATGGATCGAGAATCAGGAGGTCCTGGTTGATGATAAAGGAAAAATCGTCGAGTATCGGGTACAGATGAAAGTAACATTTATTCTTGAAGACTGAATCGAAGACACATCCTGAGGAGAAAGTATGAAACTATCCCCGCCGAAACAAATTACCTGGTTCATAGCTCTAGCGCTTGCTGTACTCGCGCTGCTCGGTCAAACAGCTACGATTGCTGCACTCACCCCTTATTCATTCTGGCTGGCCCTGATTGCAGCTGGGCTCTTGTTATTAGCAACCGTGGTTAAAAATCTATAATTCCTATCGGTTTGATGTGGCGGCGTGTACTGCCGGGCGGAGAGTTGAAACGGGCATAGCAGTAGCCTGCTGCCGGCATTGGCTCTGACCGCCTCATCAAACCTTAAATCGTTGGGCAGTCACGAACAGGATGGCGCTCTTCTGGTACAGCTTGAGTCGTTCCAGGGCATTGTCTGACTCTTGGTCATTTTGGCGATTACCATCGCCAGCGCGGTCTTGCCCGTACCGCCGCCGCTGAGCCAAGTTCGTTTCACTTTAATCAAGAAGCCAATCCGGATAAATAAAGTATGTAACCTGCCTTCAGGCAATCCCCTGTTTTCGGAGAGAAAATGATCAACAAGTCTGAAATCATTGACCTGAGCCAGGAAATTTACTCCGGCATGCCGGTATTTCACGGCCTTCCGGAAGTAAAAATGACCATCCACGCCTCGCATGAAGAATGGGAAGGTATCCAGGATAGCAATGTCGTGTCTCCCGCGGTGCACAAGCTGGAGATGGGCGAGCATACTGGCACGCACGTGGATGCCATCAACCATATGGCGGCTCAGTACCGGGGACAATCGATCGACACGCTGCCGCTGACCATGTTCTATACAGAGGGGATCTGTTTAGACCTGTCGCATAAAGGCTTGCGTGAATTGATCGAGCCAGCCGATTTAGAAAGTGCTCTTGCCCAGGCAGGTTTTGAGATCAAACGCGGCGATACGGTTCTGCTGTTTACCGACCATTACCGCCACGCGTATGGGACGGAGGCCTGGTTCAGCGGACCTGGGCTCAGCGTTGAAGCCGCGCGCTGGCTGGGTCAGCAGCAGATCGCAGCTTTTGGCGTGGAAACGGCCTCGCCGGGCGTGAGGCATGTTTCAAACAAAGGGGTTCATCACATTTGCGGGGAGATGGGCTTTACACATTACGAGAACATGATCAATTTGCACTTGCTCATTGGTCGGGGGCGCTTCCGCTTCGTTGGCCTGCCGCTCAAGATCCGCGGCGGCACCGGCTCGCCGGTGCGGGCAGTTGCAGTGTTTGAGTGAGGTTGCCTGTACATGGATAAGACGGAAAATCCTTTTTCATTCAAACCGAGCAACCGGATCATCTCTTTGGGGAAGGTTTTCGGCACCCCACTTGCCACACAGGGTGCGAATTGGCTGCCGGTGAACCAGGTTTTCTTCTGGGCCTTGTTCACTGGACGCTCGCTGAGGAAGCATCCTTCCTGGTCAGGTTATCAGCACGTGATTCTTGGCGGGTTGAAAATGGCTGTCTTGCTTGGGTCTGAGTGGTGTCATAACCTGGCGCATGTCGCTGCCGCGCGAGCTGTTGGGAAACCCGTAGATGCGATGCGGATCATCTATGGAATGCCAGTTCTCCTATATGATGAACCCGAGCACCCCTCAATTACCCCCCGCCAACATATCATCCGCTCCTTGGCGGGACCCGTCTGCAATCTCATCCTGCTTCTGATTAGCAAGCTTTTTCAGCGCCTCACCCCGTCTGGCTCTGCCGCAAGGGAAATTGCCGGTACGGCCGTAGGCATGAATACTTTCATCGCTTCTGCTGCGCTTGTGCCTATTCCCGCCTTTGATGGCGGGCCGGTATTGAAGTGGTCTCTCATTGCCTGCAGGGTTTCTCCTGCTAAAGCGGCGGCAGTCACTACCCAACTTGATCAAGTCGTTGGAGTGGGTCTGTTAGGGTCAGCGGCAGTCGCCTTGCGAAAAAGGCGCTGGCTGCTGGCTTTGATCCTTTCCTTCCTGGGTATACTTTCCCTCGCCACTGGATTTGGCAAGTTAAAGAGCTAGGTTTCGCCTGTTCAGCGCGGCAAAACCACTGGCGTTTTCCATTCACCCAGCACCCGGTTTACCGCCTCCTTGACCTGGCTGCGTGCTTCCCAGCGCTCATAACCCTTTGCAAGGAGCGCGTCATATCTGGTTTCGGCATGCCTGATATGCGCGATGACGGCCAATTCGACTGCCTCGGCGTCCAGCTTCTTGGCTGTTGCAGTGCGTCCAACCCGATTGCTGAATTTCACGCAGGCGTGTTCGGCGATGACCCTTTCTCTTCCTGCTGGACAGCCGGGATAAAGTTCACGAATTCTCTCTGCAAAACGCTCGATATACTGTTGATCTTGTTCCTCTCTACGCTCGGCTTCCCGCTCTCTGCGCCGGGCTCTTACATCGCTGTCTGCCAGGCACTCTTGTTCGGCTTTTTCCAGCGCCTGGGACTCAACGAGCAGACCCTGCCGCTCGTAGCGTTCGCGGGCGCGGCTCCACCTCAGCACTACCGCCGATAACGTTGAATATTTGCCTGCCCTGCGGGTAAGAGCTGCATCTCCCGAAGGGAGAAATACCAGGTGGTCCAGGTCACCGCAGCTTAAACACAGCGCACCTTTATTTTCCAGGAGGATGATCCAGGCACGCGTGCCAAGCTCCTCGCCGCATTCACTGCAGGTGGCGTTACGATGAGTGATAAAGACTTTTAGTTCCATAGATGTCCCTATCCACAAAATACTGAACCTGTTGTTTAACGATCATGTAGTTCCTCGGGCATCCAGGCTATATTTCCCTGCGTACCCAGGTTAAAACTATTTTAAAACACAGCATTGTTCTGGCTGCGAATCATCTCCCGGTACCAATAGGCGCTGTCTTTCACCATGCGTTTCTGGGTGGCATGCTCCACGTAGATCAGTCCCATCGGATAGGTGTAGCCATGTGCCCACTCGCACAGATCCATCAGCGACCAGACGAAGTAGCCGCGCAGATCAGCCCCATCCCTGGCTGCACGCGCCAATTGTTCCAAGTACAGCTCCAGGTAGCGCTGGCGGTAAGGGTCATGGACATCGGCAGAGTTGATCACCTCTTCACATTTGGTGCCGTTTTCGGTAATGTAAACCGGCGGGTTGCCATACTCGTTCTTGTAGCGCATGGCAAGCTCATAGATGCCTGAAGGGTATGGTCCCGCCCCCAGGATTTCGTCCTCGATGTATTCAGTTCCGGGGGGTGTAGTCCGTTCGATCCAGGCCTGGAAGAAGGGAATTTTCCAGTCATGATAAGCGAACATTGGGCTGTAGTAGTTCACGCCGAGGAAATCCATCTTGCGGGAGATGATCTCCAGGTCGCCAGGCTTAATGGGCGGTTTGAAAGGCCAGAGCCGCTTCCAGAGATCGGCTGGATATTCCCCGCGGAACAGGCCGTCCAGGTAGAAGCGGTTGACGAACAGGTCAGCGAAGCGAACGGCTTCCCGGTTCTTGGGAGTATCTTTGAAAGGATAAACCGGGAACTGGCTGAGGGTGATGCCCACCTGCGCCTCGGGCCACAGGGCTTTGATCCGCTCGACTGCCAATCCATGACCGAGCAGCTCGTGGTGCGCCACCTTAAAATAGGCCCAGGGGCTGGTTTTGCCGGGAGCATGCTCGCCTAAAAAGTGCCCGAACATGGCGTGCTCCCAGGGCTCGTTCAGGGTGATCCAGTGCTTTACCCGGTCTCCGAGTGCCTTGACGGCGGCTTCTGCATAAGCGGCGTAATCATACGCACCCTGTCTGCCGATGAAACCACCATAGGCATCTTCCAAAGCCTGCGGCATGTCCCAATGAAAGAGGGTGATGAAGGGGGTGATGTTTTTCTCGAGCAGGGCATCCACCAGGCGTTCGTAGTAACCCAGGCCTTTGGGATTGAGGCGCCCGCGACCTTCTGGAAAAACCCGCGCCCAGGCAATGGAAAACCGGTAGGCGTTGTGACCGAGCTCTGCCATCAGGTCAATATCGGTCTGAAAATTGTGGTATGTGTCTGCCGCTGCCTCGGCCGCGATCCGGTGCTGGAGACGCTTGGGCTGGTGCATGAAGATGTCCCAGGTTGAGGGCCCCTTGCCGTCCTCGTTCCAGCCACCCTCAATCTGGAAGGCAGCCGTAGCAGTGCCGAAGTAGAAACCTTTGGGAAATTGGGGAAATGCGGAATGATTTTTCATTTGCTGGGCAAACTCCTGTTATCTACCATCAAACTGATCACCATTCGAGTATACAGAAGAACTTATTGTTGAGCAAGCGGTTATTTCGAGTTGTGCGGGCTGGCTTATCGGTTGTACAATCAAGGATATCTGCTTGTTGGAGGTAACCCGTGAATAGTCAAGACCGATACCAACCCGTCCCTTTTGTAAAAATTGCGCATCCTGAGTGGAGCAAGAATGCCACGCTCTACCAGCTCAACACCCGCCAATTGACACAAGAGAAGGTTTTCGCCGTGTTCAATTTCTCGAGTGAGCCCCAGGAAGTGACCTTTAAAGAAACCCTTTATTATGGACGGTATACAGAATATTTCAGTCAGGCTCCGATTGAATTACAAGCTTCTTCCCAATTGATATTAAAGCCTTGGGATTACCGGGTATTTTTAAAGTAAAAGAAATTCTGCGCTTCTTTCCATACCCCAATTGGCTCTGGTTTAGTCATGATACAATCTTCCTGAGGATCTCGTCGATGAGCCCAAAACAGAAATTCTCCGCTGTCATTGAAGACGCCGGGGGCGGTGGTGCCTACGTTAGCATTCCATTTGATGTGGAAGAAATCTTTGGGAATAAGCGCCCCAAAGTCAAAGCTACGATCCAGGGTGTGCCGTACCGGGGTACGCTGGTCCGCATGGGTGGACCCTACCATCTGCTTCCTGTGCTCAAGGAGATCCGTGAGAAGATCGGCAAAAGTTTTGGGGATGAGATTGAGATCGAAGTAGAAGAGGATACCGAGCCGCGCCAGGTTGAGATTCCCCAGGATTTAAAAGATGCCCTCCAAGATCATCCTCAAGCGTTAGCATTCTTCTTGCAACTCTCGTATACCCACCAGAAGGAATATGTCCGCTGGATTGAGGAGGCCCGCCGGGTGCAGACCCGGCAGTCTCGAGTAGCTCAGACAGTTGAAAAACTCCTCCAAGAGGAGAAAGAACGCTGACCGCGAAGCGGTAAATCCTGATCAGGGAACCATGGATGCAGTTATTCAAACACACCAATTGGTAAAACGCTACGGCGATGTAACCGCTGTAGATGGGCTATCCCTGCGGATCAACCGTGGGGAGATCTACGCCTTCCTGGGTCTCAACGGCGCAGGCAAGACCACCACCATTCGTTTGCTGCTCGGGATGGTCAAGCCCACCTCTGGCGAAGCCTATATCTTGGGGAAGCACATCCGCTTCGGAGAATCAAAGCCATGGGACTCGGTCGGTTACCTGGTGGAGACAGCCGATGCCTATCCACAGCTTACTGTGCGCGAGAACCTGGAAGCTACGCGCCGGCTGCGCCCTGGCACCGGGCCGAAAGCCGTAGAGTCCGTCATCGAACGGCTGGGTTTGAGCGCTTATGCCGATCGACGCGCCGGCACCCTGTCGTTGGGCAATGGTCAACGCCTTGGGCTGGCCAAGGCGCTGTTACACAACCCCGCTTTGCTTATGCTGGATGAGCCCGCCAATGGCCTGGACCCGGCCGGCATTGTCGAAATCCGCAACCTGCTTATGGAGCTGGCGCACGAGCAGGGGGTTACCATTTTCGTGTCGAGTCATATCCTCGGTGAAGTGTCCCGCTTGGCCACGCGCCTGGGGATTATCCATCAAGGGCGGCTGATTCAAGAGCTTGGGGTGGATGAGCTGAAGCGTATTCCGCGTGGGCGCCTGAAGGTGCGCACGCGTGATTGCCTCGCCGCGCTTCCGATCTTGCGGGAAGCGGGCTACTCCTCCGAAATGACCCAAGATGGCGCCATCGAGGTCGTGGGTACGGCCGCGATCGATCAGCCGGATCAGATCGCCTCCCTTCTCGTCCATGCCGGCTGTGCACTGACGATGCTCAATGTGGAACAGGAAGACCTGGAGCATTATTTTCTCAAGCTGGTCGGTGCAGAGGGAGATGTGGCCCAATGAAAAACCTCGCTCAGGCGCTCTGGGTAGAAGCCCTCAAAGCGTTGCGTTCGAAGATGCCTTTGTTCACTGCCCTGGGCTTTTCTTTCTTCCCGTTAGGCGGGGGATTCTTCATGATTATTCTGAAAGACCCTGCGTTTGCGCGCCGCGTGGGGCTCATCAGCGCCAAGGCGCAGCTCACCATGGCAACTGCCGATTGGCCCAGCTACCTGGGATTTCTAGCCTTGGGCACGGCGGCCGCTGGAATCATCCTTTTTAGCCTCATCGGAAGCTGGGTGTTTGGGCGGGAATATGCAGATCGAACTGCAAAAGATCTTCTGGCACTGCCCACGCCCCGTTCTGCTATCGTGTCTGCCAAGTTTCTCCTGGTGGCTGGCTGGTCAGCTGTTTTGATGGTCATGGTCTATCTGCTTGCTTTGGTGGTTGGAACCGCCGTAGGGCTTCCGCAGGTGCCGGCCCAAGTCATCTTGCAAGGCGGAGTCACCCTGGCGGTAACAGCGCTCTTGACTTTTGCGGTAGCCACGCCGATCATCTTTTTCGCCAGCGCCGGACACGGCTATTTACCTCCCATCGGGGTTGCCCTGCTCGCCTTGGCTCTGGCGCAGGTGGTTAGTATCATTGGCTGGGGGGAATATTTCCCCTGGTCAATCGCGGGCGTCTATGCCCAGGGCGGGGAGCTGGGTATTGCCAGTTATGTGCTGGTTGTAATCACTTGCCTGACCGGATTAGCCGCCACGTTTCTCTGGTGGGAGCTGGCAGATCAGAAGTGAAAGAAAAAATTGCGAGCATGTTCCCAGGTATCTGCTCGTAATTCGAAGATGAGAACCTGTTCCATGCTAAAATTAAATGCCAGCAGGAGGCGTAATACTCGATGCCAGTCTATCACATCAATGGTCAAGATATCCATACCGTTGAAGAGGGTTCGCCTCAGCGGCAGAAAGCTCTTCTGGTACACGGCTGGTCGAGCTCCGCTTTTGCCCTATCACCGCTGTCGGCATTATTGAGCCAGCGCTTTCATTGCATTTCGATCGACCTGCCCGGTTATGGCGAATCTCCGCCTTTCAAAGATCGCACTACCATTTCTGGATATGTAGAGCTTCTCACCGATTTTATCGACCAGGTCTGCAATGGCAAAATTGTTTATATCGGGCATTCCATGGGCGGGATGATCGGTCTTACCCTGGCGTTGGCGCACCCGGTGCTGATCGAGCGCATGGTGCTCATCGCCCCAACCATTACCGGGCGGCTGTCCACCCAGGTGAACTTATTGATTTCGCCAATCACCACGCTCGAGCGTTTTGGATTGGGAAGCTTCCTGGTTTCAACGGTGGAAAATCTTTATGTAGGTCTTACCGATCGCTTGATGCGCCCGGTTTCATTTGCCGACCGGACGGGCATCACCGAGGTCGATTATGCCCGCCTGCGCAAGGATGCGCGCCATCCGGGGCAGGGTAGGGTGCGGGCAGAGTGTTTCACCGCCATGCGCACGAATGACCTCAGCGAAAGCATCGGTCAAATCGAAACGCCTACTCTGATCATTTGGGGAGCCGAAGATAATACGGTGCCGCTCAGCGATGCCGGTGTGGTCGCCGACGAATGGCCGCAAGCAGAGCTGCGCATCTTGCCTAAGGCAGGTCACTGGCCTCACTTTGAAAGCCCGGTGGCAACCCGCCGCCTGGTCGCCTCATACCTGGGGCTGCCCTTGCTCAGCGATGCTTTGCATACCCCAGTCGATGACCAGGAGCTGGAGCGGATTGACGAAGTAGCCCAATTCCTGGCTCTTTCCAGCATTGGCAACGGTATGAATTGCTCGCAGCGCACCCGCCTGGCTGGGCAGCTGCGCCAGGTGATTTTGCCTGCTTATGCGAACCTGGTTGATCCAAAGATCGATCGACAGGAAATGTTTATCATCCAGGATGGCACGGTTGAGGTGTGGAGCGACCCCGAATCCCCCAATGAGCAGGTCAAGCAGCCTCAGCGCGCTGCCACGCTGGTCGCCGGGGAAATGACAGGGGAATTGAGCATGCTTGACCAGGGCGTGCGCACGGCTGATCTGATCGCCGGCCCCATGGGGGCGACTGTATTGGCTTTGGATCGAGAGCATCTCCTGGCGCTGCGCGAGGATGATCCAGAATTAGGCAGCTTGCTGCTGTGGAATATTGCCAAGGCCATGTCTGGGCGAGTGCGCTTCATCCTATGGCAGCTGCAGCGCACCTATCAGCGCCTGCGGGCTGATGAAAAACAGCGCCAGGCAAAAAATTAAGTTAAAGGAAAATTTAACATGCAGACATTAGATGCCATTGCCGCGCGCAGGAGTATCCGGAAGTTCAAAAATACCCCCATCGCTGAAGACTTGCTCCAGGTGATCTTGAAGGCAGGTTCTCAGGCTCCCTCTGGGAAAAACCGGCAGCCCTGGCGCTTCGTCATCGTCAAAGAAGATAAACGCCCTGAAATGGTCCGGATTCTTCGTGAGGCGATTGCCAGGGCGAAGTCTCAGGGAAATGAGATCGGCAGCAGTGAGTGGTCGGCGAACGTGATGGAGCAGGCGCCTGTATCGATTTTTGTAATCAATCCCGAGGGTTTGCCTCCCTGGCTGGCGCATTCGATCGATCAAAATTTCTCGGATGTAGTCGATATCCAATCCGCTGGCGCGGCAATCCAGAATATGCTGCTGGCCGCTCAAGACCTTGGCCTGGGCTCCCTTTGGATTTGCGACGTTTTTACTGCCTACGAGGATCTTTTGAGCTGGCTTGGAGAGAAGGGCGAGCTGATCGCGGCTGTGTCATTTGGATATGCAGATGAAAGCCCGGCTGCCAGGTCACGAAAACCCTTCAGCGAAATTGTCCGGGTGTTATGAAAGGCCGGCAGTTATAAATCTCTGAAGCTGAAGAGCATCTTACAAGGAAATCAACCTGCTTATCTGCTGATAGCTGTTGCCACTGCCCTGGTTTTTTTGCGCGATTCCCGGTATTTTCTCCAACCGCGCCTTTGGGCTGAGGAGGGCAGCCTGCATTTTGCCTATTCCTTCAGCCATTCTGTGCTGCAAGCCTTGTTTCAGCCGCAATTAGGCTACCTCAACTTCTGGCCCAACCTGGCTACCATCCTGGCAACCTTTATCCCATTGGAAATGGCCCCATTGGTTACCACTTTAATGGCCTTCGCTGTGCAGATGCTGCCGATTGGATTAATTTTATTCAGCCGCTCCCCTCTTTGGGAGGGCTGGGTCCGTAAAGCGGTCGGCGCCGGCGTAGTGCTGTTTGTTCCCATGTCCACAGAGGCCTGGCTAAATACGGTTAACAGCTTCTCTTATTGGGGATTGGTTGCTTTTCTGATCCTGCTGGAAGAGGCTCCGCAAACACAAGTGCGCTGTTGGATCTACCGCCTGCTGCTTGGTTTCGCCGGACTGACCGGTACCCATGCCTGTTTCCTGATCCCTTTGTATCTCTACCGGGCCTGGGATGAAAAGAAGGGTGAGCGCTGGCGGCAATTGTCGATTTTATCTGTTTGTGCGGCTGTGCAAATTGGTTTAATTCTATCTTATCGTGGGAAAGATGCCATCAGTCAGCGTTTCAACATTATGGGCTTTTCCACCCTGGGCTCGACCCTGTGGACTCAAAGCATCGCTCCTTTTGTGCTGGGTTATGTACACACGTTAGAGCGGTCCATCAACTTATACCGATTACAGATAATTGATCTGAGTCTCTTTCAGTTGTGGGGAAGAAGCCTACTGTTAGCGGCTGGTGTGCTCTTTTTTCTTGTGGCAATCAATCTGCCTGTCCGGCTGCGGATCGTTTTTATAGGTGGTTACGGTCTGCTGCTGCTTTTACCGCTTCTATTCTCGGCAACTCAAGATAACTCTGCTTTCATCATGACCGGCATAGCCGGGCGGTTGTTTGTGGCCCCGAACATCTTGTTGGGATGGATGCTGCTGATGGCCACAAGATTTTCAAGAGGGCCAGGCTGGCTGACCCAACCACACCGCCTCATCTCTGTGTTTGCTGGAGCACTGCTCTGTATGGGATTGGTGTGGGGTTTTCGGGCTTATTGGCAGACCTGGGTGCCAGACGCAGCCTGGGTCAGCTGGCCCCAGGAGGTGCAAACCTGGCAGGCTGACCATGACTATCTGCTACGCATCCAACCGGAAGGTTGGGTGGTGCGTTTGACTGAGCCTTGAGAAGATCTTATTTGGGGTTTTCTGTAAACTGACGGTTGTAAAGGGCGGTATAGGCGCCTTCGCGGCTCAGCAGCTCAGCATGGCTGCCTTGTTCTACGATTTGCCCATCCTGTATTACGCAGATCTTGTCCGCGTTGCGAATTGTACTCAGGCGGTGGGCGATGACAACAGCTGTGCGTCCTTTCAAGAGCTTGCGCAGCGCATCCTGGATCAGGCTTTCTGTCAGGCTGTCCACATTTGAGGTGGCCTCATCCAAGATCAAGATCCTCGGCTCGGTCAATATAGCGCGCGCCATGCAGACTAACTGCCGCTGCCCCACGGACAGGTTTGCGGCTCCTTCCAGAACCCGCGTCGCGTAGCCCTCCGGCTTTGCCACGATAAAGTCGTGGGCATTCGCCAGCCTGGCAGCCTCCTCAACATCCTCTTGAGAAGCTTGCGGACGCCCGAAGCGGATGTTATCAGCGATGCTGCCCGAAAAGAGGAAGGAATCTTGCGGCACCAGCCCAATCAATCGGTGGAGCGAGCGCTGGGTCACGCTGCGCACATCGATGCCATCGATATAAATCGCGCCTTCGCTGACATCATAAAAGCGGGGGATCAGGTTGCCAATGGAGGTCTTGCCCGCCCCTGTCGGACCAACCAGGGCGACGGTTTGACCTGCTTCGATGGTCAGGCAAATATCATGGAGAATTTCTGGCAGCTCTGGCCGGTAGCGGAAGGAAACATGGTCAAGTTTGATATGTCCCTTGCTGGCAGATGTCTCTGCCGCGGGATGAGCGCTTTCCAGGAGTTTGAAATCCACCACCTCAGGCCGGTCTTCTACGCCTGGTCGCGTGTCGAGCAAGTTGATCACCTGCTCGCCCCCAGCCATGGCAGCTTGTAAAGTCGTATACATGCGGCTCAGTTCCTGGATCGGTTGGAAAAAGCGTGTCACATAAGAAAGGAAAGCCACCAAAACGCCCAAGGTAACTTCGCCTGCCCCAACAGCCTGGCCGCCAAACCAAAGCACAATCGCGGTAGACAGCACCCCCAAGAATTCGATAGTCGGCAAAAAGACGAACGAGAGGCTCATGGCATTGATGTTTGCGTCGCGGTTGGCCTCGTTCACCTGGTTGAAACGCTCCTGGGTGGAGCTCTCCTGACCGAAAGCCTGGATCACGCGTACGCCAGCGATATCTTCAGCCAGGTCACCCACGACTTTTGCTACGCGCGTGCGTGTTTCTCGAAATGCCACCCGGGCCCGGCGTGAAAACCAGATGGTCGCCAGCACCATCAGCGGCAGCACCGTGAAAGTCAGCAGGGCTAGCTTGGGACTCATGGTCAGCATGATCACCACAATGCCTACCAGCACCAGTATGTCGCCAACCAGGGTGATGATCCCCTGGGAGAGCAGCTCGTTGATCGTGGCCACATCATTCATCACCCGCGACACAGTCACTCCCACAATGTGGGTGTCATGATAGCCGAGCGACAGGCGCTGCAGGTGGTCCATCAGCTCGCTGCGCAGGTTTGCTAAAACACGCTGCCCCACCCATGAAAGCAGGTAGTTCTGGGCGGCGGTGAATAGGTAAAGACCTACGAAAGCAGCGGCAGTCAGGAGCGAGATGCGTACCAGTCCGACCCGATCACCCAGCGTAATGGTTTGGTCGACCGCCACTTTCAGCAGGTAGGGGGTCAAAAGGGTCAAGCCGGTGATACCCAGCATCGCCAGGAAGGCGCCCGCCATTTGTTTTGTATAAGGACGCAGGTATGCCAGCAGTCGTACGACCACCCGCCGGTTAAATACCTGACCGCGCTGATCTTGTCCTCCCGAAAAATGATCCAGCGCCCCCCTGGGTCCCATGCCTGGGTTCGATACACCGATTCCAAAACCCATAATCTATACCTCTATGCCGTTTCCTGGATGGCTTGCTCTGGCTGCTTTTCTCGGAGGCGCCATAACATGCCTGCAGCCAATAGCAAGATGGCCGCGCCCATCCAATAGGGTGCGCCAAGTCCCACGCGATCATATACCGCACCTGCCCAGAGAGGTCCAAAGATATTCATCAAGCTCCCCAAACCGGTGGTGACGCCCATCAGCAGACCCACCTCGCGCGGCTGTACACGGCTGATGTTGAGGGTTGTTAACGTCGGAAAGGTGAGGCCGCTCGTGGCGCTGTTGACCATGGCAATGGGGATGATCCACCAAAAGGCCGGTGCAAAGAAAATCGCCAGATTATTCACGGCCTGCCCCGCCAGGCTGGTGATGGCGATGCGCCGCTCGCCAAAACGCTTAACAATCTTCTGCACAAATAAGAACTGTACCAAAGCCAGCGATAAACCGCTCATCGTCATTAAAAAACTCACCTGCCAGGATTGAACGCCGAATTTATCGATCATGAAGAGCGACGAGGTGCTGCTGATACCGTTGAAGGCGAAGTTGAACAGGCAAGTCACCAGCAGCAGCCCACCCAGCCCCGGCTTGCGGGCCATATCGATGATCGACACGACCGGATTGAAATCCCTGGCCCGCATCGGCGTCGTTTCGCGCCGTTCTGGGGGTAACGATTCTGGCAGAATGAAGAAGCTCAAGAGCAGGTTCAAAAAAGTGAGCATGCCTGCGGCATAAGCCGGGGCTGCCAGGCTGATTTGCGAAAACAAGCCCCCTAAAGCCGGCCCGAGGATCAACCCCAGGCTCCAGGCAATCCCGATCAAGGTGAAGTTTTTGGTGCGCTCTTCCGGTTTGGAGATATCTGCAATGTAAGCCGAGGCGGTGGATAGGTTCCCTCCCGTGATACCGCCGATCAGGCGTCCTAAGAATAACACCCACAGCGCGCCGCCGATGCCGAAGATGACATAGCTGATGGCCTGCCCAAACAAGCTGACCAGTAAAACCGGCCTCCGTCCATACCGGTCCCCGAGCTTTCCCATGAGTGGCGCGGCGATGAACTGCCCGGCGGCGTACAGCATCGTGACCATGGTGACCGCCAAAGCATCATCGCTGAATTGGCGCACAATGAACGGCGCCACGGGCATGAGGATCGTCAGGCCGACGATATCCATGAGCATGATAAAGAAGATCAAACCCAGCCTGCTATTCATCCTTCCCGATCCTCCGGCCTGCCTCGGCATTCCTTGGTTTTCTGCCTCTTTCCAATTTTCCATCATTCGGCCAGCTTCTTTTCTGTTTTAGGTTTTATCTGTTGGTGGTAAATATTATTATACAAGGAGGAGGTCTTTAAAAGCTCGGCGTGCTTCCCGCGGGCTGCAATGCGGCCTTTGTCGAGAACCAAAATCAGGTCTGCCCTTTGGACGGTACTCAAGCGGTGGGCAATTACGAAAGTGGTGCGTCCCTGCATCACACGTTCCAGGGCCAGCTGGATCAGGTGTTCCGTCTCCGTATCGACACTGGAAGTCGCGTCGTCGAGGATCAAGATGCGCGGATCGGTCAAAATGGCGCGGGCGATCGCCAGGCGCTGCTTCTGCCCTCCCGAAAGCGTTACCCCGCGTTCGCCCACCTCCGTATCATAGCCGTTTGTCGTCTGCTTGATAAACTCATGCGCCTGCGCGGCTTGTGCTGCCGCTTCGATCTCCGCCTGGGTGGCTTCCGGCTTGCCGAAAGTGATGTTCTCTCGGATTGAGGCGGCAAACAGGGTTGTCTCTTGCAGCACCATGCCGACCTGGCTGCGCAGTGAGTGCAGGGTCACCCGCTTGATATCGGTCCCGTCGATGGTAATCCTGCCTCCGGTTGGGTCATAAAAGCGCGGGATCAGGCTGATGATGCTGGTTTTTCCAGACCCGGTCAGCCCCAGCAGGGCCACCACCTGGTCTGGCAGCGCCTCGAAGCTGATATCCTTCAACACCTCGCCCGAAATACTCCGCATGGCTTGCTTTCCATAGTGGAACGCTACCCCCTCGAAGCGCACATGCCCCTTTTGCACGTTCAGCGGCTGGGCATCCGGCGCCTCGCTGACATCGGGTATGGCATCCAGGATCTCGAAGACGCGCTCGGCTGAAGCGCTGGCCATCGATATGGCCGGCAAGATCATGCCCAGGTAGCGCACGGGAGAGATCAGCTGCGCCATGTAGGCTGTAAAGGCTACCAGCTCGCCCATGGTCAGCTGTCCATCGATCACCAGCATCCCGCCGAACAGCAGGATCGCTACGCTGCTGAGGTTGGCGATCAGCTGCAGCACCGGCATATTGATCGACTGCAGGCGCGCTGAGTGAGCCGCCAGGTCGAACCAGCGCCGGTTCTCGACCTCGAATCTCTCGATTTCAGCATCTTCCTGGGCGAAGGTTTTCACCACCCGCACCCCGCGTAGATTCTGCTCCACGCGGGTGGTGAGCACGGCCAGTTGCTTCTGGATTTGTGCAGAGAGAGGGCGGAACACCCTCCCAAAGCGGATGGATTGGACCGCCAGGAGCGGCATGGCGGCAATGGCCAGCAGCCCCAGCTTGGGATTCATCCAGATCATCACGACCGCCGTGATTGTCATCAAGAACACCCCTTCCGTCACGCGGAAAGTCGCCCGCCCGGTGAGAAAGCGGATACGCTCTACATCCTGGATGGAGCGTGAAAGCAGGTCCCCCGCTTCTGCCTGGTCATGGAAGGAAAATGAAAGCGCCGTGATCTTGCGTTGAATCTCATTGCGCAAATCATAGGCCACGTTCTGAGAGGCCACCTCCGTCCAGATGCCATTAAAATAGGTGAAGATCCCTTTGATGACCACCAACCCCAGCAATGCCGCCACAGCCAATGCCATTGAGGAGGCCTGGTTGGAGGGGATGCCAACATCGATGGCCCAGCGGATGATCTGCGGATTGAGGATGTTGATCATGTCGATCAACAGCATCATACCGTAGGCACCCGCGGTCAGCTTCCAGTGTGGGCGCAGGTAGCTGAAGCAGCGCAAGAGGACTTGGGTCTGAGATGACCCGGTAGGCTTTTCTTTGGCTGAGGATTTCATCAGGCAGTGTTTTTCTGGCAAAGCCTCAGGATTGCCTGGCAGCTAGCTGCCCAACCCCGAGGCGGAGATGCTGCTGGTATTATACCCGGCGATTTTACTTCGAGGTTGGAATTGGTAGATATTTGTCGGCTATAATTGCAAACGAGAATGTTCTTGTTTGAATTATCGCAAACTCTTTGCCTGTTGACGCGGACAATAAAGGATGGAATTATCTTTCTCCCCCTTTCGCCCCACTCAGCCCTCCGACCCCTTTCTCTTGGCTGCTGACATCGATGGAACCCTTCTAGGCGATGAGCAGGGTGCAGCCTGGCTGAAAGCATTCATGCTTGCTTACCCCGGCAGCTTTTATCTCGCCCTGGTGACGGGTCGTTCGCTGCCCTCCATCCTCACCTTGATCGAAGAAGGTTGCCTGCCCCAGCCCGATTTCATCTGCTGTGATGTCGGAACCGAGCTGCTGATCTGCACCGACCCGGAGAACGTTCTAGGGAAGAAATACACCGCCCAGGTTTCCCCGGATTGGGACCTCGAAAAGATCTATGCCCTGGGGGAAGGGGATGGCGTTTGGCGGCAGGATTTCCCCGAAGGGCAGCCGCGCTTTCAAGCTGGTTTTTACTGGGATGGGCAGGAGCAAACGCTGGCAGCTTTTTACACCCGCCTCGCTTCCTATCAGGAATTCTATATCTTGCCCAGCTATCAAAGGTATATCGATGTGCTTCCCTTGCCCCTGGGAAAAGGCAAGGTGGTGCAGTTTCTCCAGGAGGCGCTGCGTTTGAACCCACCCCGAGTGGTTGTGGCAGGCGATGCTGGCAATGACTTGCAGATGTTCGAAACCGGTTACCAGGGCATTCTCCCGGTGAATGCCCGTGAAGAGCTGAAGACCGCGGCCTGTGCTCCCTGGCATTATCATAGCCCCTGCCTGCGGCGCGGGGGGTGTTGGATGGCTTGAAGTTTTTTGGGTTTGTCGAAGAGGGGAATGGGTAGAACTTTGGGTATCCCCAATCCTTTTTATGAATCCAGGTCTAATTGCCAGGGATAGATCATGTGAGAGTCAGCTGGTGTTCCGTTTAACCCGACTAATAAGAAGGGCGGATTTGCCTGTTGGACGTTTTGCCAAAAACGTTTGAAGGCTTGTGGATGGGCGCGAGGAAATTGAATTTTCGATTCCACGGGAAGAACGCCTTCAGCCCGCTTGATTACAAAGTCAATTTCTTGCTTGTCCGTCGTGCGCCAATATGTGACCGGTTCGGGACCATACTTCTTGATTAACTCAGCGAACAGACTAGTTTCAAAAACGGGACCAAGGATGGTTTTTTGAAGATGCTTCAACCAAAGCATTTGCATCAAACCAGTGTCCAGGAAGAAGATCTTGGGTCGCTTGGTAATTTCTTTCCTTAGGTTTTGGCTGTAAGGGCGTACCAGTTTAAGAATATAAGTTTGTTCTAATAAGAACAGGTAACGCTCTACGGTTGGCTTTGATAAATCACAGGTATTGCTGAGCTCTGAAGTGTTTAATGGATTCCCGCTTTGGGCTGCCAACACTTCCAATAAATTGTTAAACCGGTTTACATCAGTGATTTCAGCCATGTCACGGATATCTTTCCGAACATAGGTGTCGATGATCTGCTGTAGATAGCGTTCCTTTCGTTCGATCTCGGGTGTCAAGACAATCTTAGGATATCCTCCATATAGCGCATATTCCAAGTAGAGTGATTGAAGCTCTTTTAATTTAATTGAAGTCAGCGGGACTTCAGGCACATAGGAGACACCTTGAAACAGTAACATTTCTCGAAATGACAGCGGATAAATCTCAAAGTTAATTGTGCGTCCCACTAGTGAATCTTTGAACTTGCTTTTCATTTCAAAGCTCGATGAGCCGGAAACGATGAGCTTTAAATAGCGGTGATGATCAGCAATCAATTTTAAGAACGAAGAAGGATTGGATAGATATTGGATCTCATCGATCATAACAAAAAGCTTTTGCCCTGTTTGAGCAGAAGTGTCTAAATTGTGTCCTTCGCCGCGCAAATAATTGAGAAATTCATCAACTCCCTGGTCCAGCAACGATACAAAGCGGCTGTCTTCAAGGTCGATATAGAGTGTTTTTTCAGATTGTTTACCCAATTGATCTTGCAGGAACATCAAGATAGAAGTTTTCCCAACCTGGCGCGCTCCGTGAATGACAATCACATCATCCGTACGGATGTACTTATTAAGCTCACTGATGACCCGGCGTTCATATATGGTTTCCACTATTTTTCTCCGCAAATTGAATATTTGACTTTATTATATCTTGGATAATTTGATAAGTCAACTTATCTTTTTATCGGATATTAAGCATCTGAATGGATCGTACGTGTCAAAGTGAGTTTACTCTGTAAACTCCGCCTTTTTGTATCAAGCTTGTGATCTATTCTAAAATCGCTCGTTTTTTCATTTTGGCAGGTTTCCCTCAAGCCGTTTTGCAGTAAAATCAAGCATTGCACCATGGTCCCTTCCTCGCAGCGGTGCCTTTTTTGAGGTGGGACAATCTCTTTACAGAGAGGATCATAACAACCATCATGCTCAACGGAATCGAGTACGTCACCGGAATCGAATATCTTCTCATCGCCCTGGCGGCTGTGGGCGCCGGCCTGGTGAATGCCCTGGCTGGCGGCGGCACGCTCATTACCTTCCCCATGCTCACCGCGGTAGGCGTACCCGCGGTAGCCGCCAACGTGACGAATACTGTGGCGCTGTGCCCGGGTTACCTGGGCGCCACCTTTGCTCAATCGAAAGACTTGCGCGGGCAGAAACACCGCCTGTGGTTGTGTATACCTGCCGGGATCGTAGGGGGGATCATCGGTGGCGTTTTGCTTTTGAATACCGGTGAGAAATTATTCCGCGACCTGGTTCCCTACTTGATCCTGCTTGCCTCGACTTTGCTGGCTGTCCAGGATCCTCTGCGTAAATGGTTGCTCAAGCGGGCTGCGAAGTCTGGCGCGACGGCCTCTGCTGAAAAATGGGTCTGGCTGCCGGTTGGCATTGCAGCCATCTACGGCGGATACTTCGGTGCCGGGCTCAGCGTGATTGTGTTGGCCGTTTTAGGATTGATGTTGGAAGATAACCTGACGCGCTTGAACGCCTTGAAGCAGTTCATCTCCTTCAGCGTCAATACCGCCGCGGCTCTCCTTTTTATCTTCTCCGGGAAAGTGGTCTGGTCGGCAGTGCTGGTCATGGCGGTGGGCGCGCTGATCGGCGGGGCGCTGGGAGGGCGGCTGGCGGGGCGTATCAAGCCTACCACGCTGCGCTATATCGTGGTGGTGATCGGTTTCATCGTCTCTATCATTTACTTCGTTCGGTAGGAAGTGCTGAGAAGATAATCCTGGGCTCTATCTCGCTGCGTTCCAATAAATAAATTAGGCAAATACGATTGGTAATTCCTGAGCGACCCCGGCAGAGCTTTTTCGACAAGCTGCCAATGAAGTCCCTCCTGTCATGGGTCGGATTGGTTTTATTGGCAGGCTGGGCGGTTCTCAGCCTGGTCTTGGCAATTTGGAATACATTTACACCGCTGGGGGGCAACGATCTCTATACCTACTGGTATGCCGGGTTGTTCATCCGCCAGGGTGAGGACCCTTATGCTGCTTTTATTGCCCACCAACAGCCTGATCTGCCGATCACCTTTCTGGATGGCGAAGCGGATTCCATCGATGATATAAAAATCCCTGGCTTGGTGCCTGCGCCTGCCAACACCTATCCTCTCGTTTACCTCCTGACGCTCTTTTCTTTCTTGACCTGGCCGAGTGCTAAATTAGCCTGGTTGATCTGTAACCTGTTGTTGGTATTCATTGTACCCATACTCTTGGCATCGATCATCCCGGACAGGCAGCAGCTGGACAGGCGTGTCACCGCCATTCTGGTCCTGGTTTTTATTGGCTTCACCTCCTCCCGCTACGCTCTCAGCAGCGGGCAGTTATCCTTTCTTGTTTTTGGCATGCTGCTGGGAAGCGCGCTGCTTGTCAAACAACATCCCTGGTTGGCAGGCATCCTGATGGGCTTCGCTTTATCGAAATATTCCCTTGCCTTGGGCTTTTTTCTTTACTACCTGCTCTTCGAACGCCGGCTGCGCATGTCCCTGACAGCCATCCTGGTGCAGATCTTGGGGGTAGTTTGGCTTCTGCTGACCAGCGGGTCTTCGGCTATGCAAGTTTTAGAAGAATACCGCTTGTTATTCGAGCATCATGCCCGCATGGAAGGCATCCAGCTCTCAGCGCTCCTTTCCACGGGGGGCAGCAACCCACCGCTTTCAGCCGGGTTCACTTTGCTGATCGGAGCATTTTTGATTGAGTATGCTCTCAAGAATCCGGTTTCCCGCAAGTCAGACCCCTTGGTCCGCTTATGTCTTTTGACAATCCTCCTGCTCTGGTCATTGCTCGTCGGGTATCACCGCGCCGTACGATGCCCTCACGTTCATCCTTTTCCTGGCCCTGGCGGTCAGCATGCTGCAGGATCTGCGGGGAAAGCCCCAGGCCCATGGGCTGCACTTTATATGGAAATCTTTTTCGATATTATCGGCCGCAATCATGCTGCTTCCCGCGGGCAGCTTGGTGCGCTCCGGGCTGCCTGAGGAAATGGGCATGGGTTGGGTCGTCCTGGTGAGCAAATTAACTTCACTGGTCTTGATAGTAGCCTTAATTCTGTGTATCTATACCTTGTTATCCTGGCTGGGAGAAAACCGCCTGCGCAAAAGGGAATTGGATGCTGTAATGATCGCAAACCTCTGCGAGAAACAGTGATATGATAGCCCCAGGTTTTGATATTAACAGGAGAAGATCATTATGCGTCCTAGGTTCAAAGCAGGCCTCATCATCGGTTTCATTGGTCTGGTACTCAATGTGTGTGTGTCTACTGTTTTTGGCTTTTGTGGACCTTTCGTCACGTTGATCGCAGGTGCCCTGGCGGGTTTTTGGGCGGCAAGTCAAGAGAAAGCCCCCGCGAAGGGAGATGGGGCAAGTGTAGGTGCGGTTGCTGGAGCGATCACTGGCGGGTTGATGCTGGTCGGGCAGATGCTGGGAGGCATCGGTGCATTGCTGTGGGTGCAGCTTTCTGGAACGAGTCCATTATTTGGATCGATCCCTGACCCATCTGCCGGTTTGACACAGCAGGTGATTTATTATGGGACTGGTTTAATAACCGGGGCTTGCTTTGGGGCGGTTGGAGTCGCCCTGGCAGCTTTGGCCGGCGCAGGAGGGGGCTATCTCGGCACTTCCGGTCAATCCCAGGGCGAGCTGAGCTGACCCCTGTGTTCAATGGCTCTTTGCCTGTTACGGGTGAGTTCATCGCGTTGTGTGTGGCTTTCCTGTGGGGGTTAGCGGCTGTCATTTGGACTGTGGCCGGGGAAAAAATTTCCGCCACAGAGTTGAACCTGATCAAGGTCGTGGTTGCCAGCGGGTTGGTAGGTTTAACTTTACTCCTGACCCGCATCGCGTATGTGCCCCTTTCCACGCTTAACCTCGCCCTGATATCCATCAGCGGTATGATCGGCATTGGCTTGGGTGATGTCGCTTTATTTGCCTCCTTTCAAAGGATCGGTCCCACACGCACATCGATGATCAAGCTTCTCAGCCCTCTGTTAGTCAGCCTGGTGGCTTTCTTTTCACTCGGCGAAAAATTAGGGGTTGTTGATTTGGTTGGGATGGTTATCACCATTTTTGGAATTTTATTAGTCGTGTCTGAACGCCTGCCTCACAGCCAGGAAAACCCACGCCGCTTTGGGGAGGGTGTGGGATTAGCCTTGCTGGCTACCCTGGCAGAAGTAGTCGGTGTCAACTTTTCCCACCAGGTCCTGGTCCAGACCCCAATTGATCCGCTCTGGGGTACGTTCCTGCGCCTGGTATCTGCGGCTGTCTTCTTAGCCTTCTTTGTTCTGCTGACCCGCCAGCGGGTCGGCAGCTGGTTGAAGACAAGCGATTCCAGCCGGTTGGTTAAGCTGATCGGCGCTGGGGTGTTCTGCGGAACCTTTATCGGGCTTTGGCTGCAGCAGACCGTCTTGAAGACGACGGCCGCAGGCGTGGCTCAAACTTTTTTCTCTGCTTCCCCCTTATTTATCCTGTTGATCCAGGCTGCGATACAGCGGCACTGGCCCAGCGTGCAGGCGTTGAGTGGAGTTTTAATCTCAATGGCTGGTATTGCTCTGATCTTTTGGGGCGGTTAAAATCTTTGCAAGTTAGAAGTTGTCAATTTCACCTCGGGCGATCTCGACGGCCCGGCGCGCATTTTCAATATTCCCATGCACCGTATACACATCGCGAATAATAAATTCTACAAAAACACCCCGGGCAGCCTCCAAACTCTCGCGGATATGCTTTGCCCAGGCTTCTTCATCCAATCTCTCGTCCACACTTAAGAAATTGGGATCTGGCTTGCGCGAAAACACAATTTCAGTCCCTTGTAAAGCCTCGCCCATGAAGTCCTGGTCGCACCAGCGGGAGATAGATACTTTCTTCAGGTGTGGGATCTGGCGAATATCTTCCCAGAAAGGATGCGCGGGCTCACAGCAGCCATAATAGACCAGCCCCATGGGCTCGCAGACTGCCCTGTAATAGGGGAAGCAGAATTCGTGAAATTTTTGAGGAGAAACCCCCACAGTTTCCTGGCTGTTTGTCGATCCCCACATATCCCTCAGCCGCGCAGCCTCACCCGGTTGACCGGAGGCCGGCAGCCGGGTGGTAAAGTTGTAGCTGGAGCCAAAGCTGTCCTGGTTGGCGTTGTTCACCCGCAGCAGCCCTTCGCCTTCCGCCCATTGCATCATCCGCAGGGCATTGTCACGTAAGTAGCTCATCAGCTGGTGCAGGTGATCGGGCTGGTCATACATCGCCATGAAGAAAGCCTCCATCCCCATCAGCTCGATCACGCGGTGAGTCAGCATCGTGGCGCCGTAAGTGCCCGTGCGGATCACCACCGGCAGGAATTCACCCAACAGGTCTTCCAGGAATGCTTTCCGCTCCAGGGTTTGTTCCCGGTCCACTTTGCAGACAGCCGGTTTGAGCAGGGGAAAGTCCCTTGCTAAATCTCGAATAGGGTGCAAAAAGCGGTAGCCGGTCTCGATGCCCTGGGTATCCTGGATGGTTTCACTCTCAATCTTCACCCCGAATTCATCGATCTCCACAGACCAGGAGATGTCAAAAGTATCTGGGATAACTTTATCGTCATTGATCAGCTCGTGGTTGCGGATATTGCGCAGCAGCCTGGTTTCAATCCAGCGTCCGGTTTCAGACTGGCATTGGAAGATCGCTTCTGGCATAAAATCCCGGTCGAAAGTCCATGTTTCAACAATGACCGGAGGCTGTGCGCCTGGGCGCGCATCGTTCAAGTCATACCACATCCGTTTGCGCTCGGTCATCACCGGCAATGCGGCAATCTCTGCCTGTTCTTTCGCCAGCTCACGCAGGTGGGTTCGCTCTTTTGAGGGCAGGTTGAAATTCATCTGGGTTTCCTTTCGTTCCAGGGTGAAGAGCCGCTCTCAATTATACATAGGTTTATCCAGGTTTTTAGCTCATCCGCATAGTACTAATGGGTGGGGGTATGTTGGATAACTTCCATAAATGTAAGGTGCTGCCCAGGTTAATTATGCTACACTAAAATTTATGATCCCTCTGGCATTGATTGCCGAAGATAGCGCGGAACAGGCTTATATCTTTCGGAAGTCGCTGTTTATGGCTGGCTACCAGGTAGAGGTGGTGGATAATGGCCTGGCTGCTTCAGCACGCTTGCAAGAAATTGTCCCTCGTATCGTTGTCCTGGACTTACATTTACCGGGTATGTCCGGTGAGAAGCTCGTCCATCAAATTCACAACGATGAGCGCCTGAAAGACACGAAAATATTCTTGATCACTGGCGATGATGGCCTGGCTGAAAAGCTGAGGGATGTGGTGACGATTACACTCCTGAAACCGATCAGTTTTGCTCAGCTCAGCATGCTGGCAACGAAATTCTTGCCTCAGACCGGAAGCTTTGAGGGATCCACGGGGTCTGTAAGCTCTGTCGAAAACAAATGACCACGCTTTTGATCCTTTACCTGGTCAGCGGGACTATGCTGATCGCCTTAGCCATGCCTCTTCTCTACGGTAAGATTCCTCCCAATTCATTTTACGGCTTTCGAGTCTCTCAGACCATCACCGATCCGCAAGTATGGTATGCTGTTAACCGGTACTCCGCCTGGTGGCTGCTCTTCGCCGGGGTGAGTATTGTCGTGGCAGCCATTTTGCTTTATCTCATTCCTGGGATATCCGTCGATGCGTATGCGCTGGGCTGCCTGGCAGTGTTTACGGTGACCTTCACGGTAGGGCTCGTGAAAAGTTTTCGGTTCTTAAAATCTTTGAAGTAATTGTCCCAAACGTCCTCATCCCCTCCTAAATCATTCCTTCTCCTGGCGATTGGCCGTTTCTTACAAATCACCGGGATGTTTCTCATCATTTTCATTGCCCTCTTTGTTCCTGCCGGCCGCCTGGATTGGTGGATTGCTTGGTTCTATTGGCTTGCCCACTACTACATTGCCCTGATAACTGCTCTTTGGTTGCTGCGCGTCAACCCGGAATTGTCCCAAGAAAGGTTTCAACCCGGAGAAAATGTAAAGCGTTGGGATCAAGTTATCCTGATCTTGAACTTGGTCCTTATCTTGGGGTTATATGTCACCATTGGTCTGGACGCGGGCCGTTTTGGCTGGTCATCTGTCCCTCTTTTTATCAGGCTGCTGGCGCTGTTGGGTTTTGTCCCAGCCTTTGGGCTGCCATTGGCGGCTTCCCAAGCAAATGTTTTCTTATCAAGCCGGGTGCGCATTCAGGAAGACCGTGGACATTATGTGGTAGAGCGCGGCCCTTACCAGTTTGTGCGCCATCCCATGTACCTTGGCACATTATTCTTCAACATCTGCCTGCCCTTGATGTTGGGTTCTTGGTGGGGGTTAGTAGTGGGTGGATTGATGAACATCCTCGTCTTTGTGCGCACAGTCTTGGAAGATCGAACGCTGCACGCTGAACTGCCGGGGTACCCGGAATATGCTAGTCGGGTAAGATATCGCCTGATTCCAGGATTGTGGTAAATTAGTCAGATAAAGTTTCCCTGGTGACAGGCACAGCTTTGGCTGCCGATGGCGGCTACCAGGCAGTATAATTTCATGGTGTTCAGTGTCTAAACCCTAAGCTCTTTTCTGTTCCTAATCAAAGGAGATCCAACATGGTTGTTCCCGAAGATTTACAGCCTGTTCCAGTCGAACCCACGCAAGATGATTTGCTGCAAGGAGAAGCTCTCTTACAGCAAGCCCGTACGAATGTAGATCGCTGCCGCAAAGGCGAGGCGAGCCTCCGGTTGCAAACCCCTTCTGGTGATCCGCTTCCGGGGGTCGAGGTCGAAATCGTGCAAACGGCACAGGATTTTCTCTTCGGCAATCTGATTTTTGATCTGGTGTGGGGCAACCCTTCCTTTCGTCCAGAATTATTCAAAGAACGCTTCCTGGAGCTGTTTAACTTTGCCATTTTCCCCTTCTACTGGTCTTCATATGAAAAAATACCTGCGATCACGGAAGGGCAGCGTTTCTTGCCTGTTTTGGAATGGTGCCGCGCCAATGGGGTGACGCCCAAAGGCCACCCGTTGGTCTGGCCTTATTCGGCTGGCATTCCTGAATGGCTTTACGAGATGCCCTCTGGTTCGGTGGAGACCCTGATCCAGGCACGCGTGTTGAACATTGTCAAAGGCTTTCAGAAAGACATTCAGATTTGGGATGTCACCAACGAGGCTGTGAACCACATTTCGTGGGATGAGGCCACTCACCCCGCTTTCCGCTCGCGCTACCATGAGGTTTCATTGTGGCGCGGCATTGAAGTGGCTGGCAGTTTCAAGCGCGAGATCCCAATAGCCGAAGCAGCGGATTGGGTGGAGAAAAGCTTCCGCTGGGCATATGCTGCCAATCCGCAGGCTACCTTGATCGTCAACGATTACAACCAGGAGATCGATCCCAATGTGCGCCAGCGCTTCTTCGATTTGGTTCAAGAGCTGCAAGCTCGCCGCGCCCCTGTTTCGGGGATTGGGCTGCAGGTGCATCCTGTGAACCACTGGCTCTGGCCTCAGCAGATTTGGGAGACCCTGGAGATGTATTCCAAGTTAGGGCTTCCCATTCACATTACCGAGCTGCACCAGCCCGCCTGGGATCTCGAAATTGAGGGCGGCTGGCGTAAAGGATTGTGGACGGTGGAGGCGCAGGGGGAATATGTCGAGCAGCTTTATCGCCTCTTTTACGGGCACCCTTCTGTCGCTTCGATCAATTACTGGGGACTCTCAGACCGGAATATTTGGATCCAGGGGGCCGGGCTGGTGGACGCTGAGTATCGACCTAAGCCAGCTTTCAAAGCCTTGAAAAATTTGATCAAAGGAGAGTGGCTGACACAGCCTTATACCACCCGGACGGATGAATCTGGCAGGATCGCCCTGCGCGGCTTCTTCGGACGGTACGAAGTGACTCTCCGGCGTCCAGGCAGCCAGCACCAAAGCTTCAATTTTCACCTCAACGAACACACAAAGAATGATTGGGTTTTGATGGCAGCGTGAGTCCACTTCCTGATCGTCGCTTGACGTTTAACCAGGTTGCTCTCGATTACGATGCGGTTCGCCCATCGTATCCTGAGGCATTGGTTGAGGATGTCCTCTTGCTCTCGTCATTTCCCCAAAATGGTAGGATCTTGGAGGTTGGCTGCGGCTCGGGGCAGGCGACCCTGCCCTTCGCCAGGCATGGCTGTTCGATAGTTTGCCTGGATATTGGGCCAGATTTGATTGGGCTGGCTTCCCAGAAGTGCCAGGATTTTCCTGGGGTTAGCTTTATTTGCACTTCCTTTGAGGAGTGGCAGCCAGAGGAAGAGAAGTTTGATTTGCTCCTCTCAGCGACCGCCTTTCATTGGATATCCCCTGAGATCGGTTATCCTAAGGCTGCCGGTTTGCTGAAAAATACCGGGTATCTGGCTTTATGCTGGAATTACCATCCCCGGCCTTTTACCGGTTTTTCCCTGGAGGTGCAGGCGATCTATCGCCAGGTCCTCCCCGACTGGGCTGACCCGAACAGCGCTCCTGCGCTGGATGAAGATATCCGGAAAAATGAAAATGAAATCGACCAAACCGGCTTGTTTGAGCCGGTAATTGTTAAACGCTATCCATGGTCGAGAAATTACTCGACTGCTGAATATCTCACCCTGCTCAACACGCATTCAGACCACTACAACCTGGAAGAGCCCATAAAGCAGCGGTTATTTTGGGAGATTGGGACGCTCATCGACAGCCAATACGGCGGATGTATTTCCAAACCTCATCTGACGGTTTTGTTTATTGCCCAAAAAAGAACATTTTGACCGGTCTTTTAGTTTGAGAATAACAGAGGATGAAAGTCACTTGACTCAGTTTAATTTTATTACCTATAATACTGGGGTAATAACCGGTCATATCCACCGCCCTCGATCATGCTCAACAAGGACTCCAGCGTCCCCCTTCATGTACAATTGGCCAACGTGCTGCGTGAGCAGGTGATCCGCCGCGAGCTGGGACCCAATGACCGTTTGCCCTCCGAACGTGAGCTTTGCCAACAGTATGGAATCAGCCGGATTACCGTGCGCCAGGCGCTCAGTGAATTAGCTCAGGCAGGGCTGGTTTATTCCAGCGTAGGCAAGGGCACCTATGTGGCTGAGCCTGCTTTTCAGGAAGAGCTGCAGCCTCTAAGCAGCTTCACGCAAGATTTGGAGCGGCGCGGTATGCGGGCTGCCAGCCGGGTGTTGGAAGCCTCCATTATCCCTGCGGATGAGCATTGGTCTGAGATTTTCTATATTCCGCGTGGCGCCGAGCTTGTGCGCCTGCACCGCCTGCGCCTGACGGGCGAAGTGCCCATTGCCATCCAGCTCACCCACCTGCCTCACCATCTCTGTCCGCACCTGCTCGAGTACGATTTTTCTTCTTGCTCGTTGTATGAAGTCCTTTGCAATGTATACAAGCTGCGCCTGGCACGCTCTGAAACAGTCATCGAAGCCACCCTGGCATCATCCCGGGAAGCTGATCTCTTGGGGCTGCCTCAGCCAGCCGCCATCCTGGTCAGCAAACAAACTACCCTTTTGGATACGGGTATCGTCATCGAAATGACGCGTTCATCTTTCAACTCTGAGCGATATAAGCTGCACATGCATCTCTAGGTCTAGAAGAAGGATCTGGAAAAGGAGGTTCAGGACATTCGATTAATCTTTGAAATGTTTGAAAATGGCTTGTTACAGCCGTAAAAAAACCTAACTTGAATCAATAATTCTGGAGGAAATGATCATGGAAGAAAAGAAAGAAACCAAAACCCCGCTCAGCCGCCGGCAGTTCTTAAAGATGGCCGGGGTAGCGGGCAGCGCTGCACTATTGACCGCCTGCGCACAAGCTACCGAGGCTCCCACCGAAGTGACTGAAGAAGAAGCACCTTCTGGTGAGGAGGCCGCGCCTCCCGCCGAAAAGGTCATGATCTCATGGTGGAACCAATTCGTCACTCCTCTCTGCCAGGAGATTTTCCCCAAGATTGTCGGGGATTTCGAGACCCTCAACCCCAACATCGATGTGGAGTTTGAGATCACCGGTGGACCTCCTGGAGGTGGCGACTATTTTGAAGTCCTCCTGGCGCGTATCGCCGCTGGGAATGCCCCCGATTCCATAACCCTCTGGACGCCTCCCTCTCAGTTTGGCGCCCAGGGTGCTTTGATGGCGATCGATAGCAATATGGAGTCAGCCACGGTCGCCAAGAAAGACGCATTTTATGAAGGCCCCCTCAAATCCTGCCAGTGGAAAGGGGAGACTTTCGGCTTACCCGCCTCCGCTGGTGGTGGCAACATTTTCATCAATAAAGCCCATTTCGAGGAGGTCGGTCTGTCTGCTAAGCGCGAGGATTTTCCTAAAACCTGGGATGAGCTCAAGAATTATGCTGCCAAGCTCACCAAGAAAGATGCCGCTGGACTCGTGTCCCAGGCTGGATTTGTGCCCTGGACGCAGCGCTGGCTCGATCCGGTTTGGTCTGGTCTCAACGGTGGGATGATCTTCGATCCTGATAATCTCAAATATCTGATCGACAGCGAAAATAACGTCGAGCTGATGAAGTACTGGCTTGGTTTCCTGGATGATCTCTTCGGCGGTGATATCGAAGCCTTTAATGTCATTGCTGGCTGGGGCGACGTCTATCCTAACACTGCTTTCAACCTGGGTGTGTGTTCGATTGACATGTCAGGTTCTTGGGCGCCGACGGATGCTGCCATCCCCTTTGAGTTTGAGATCGCCAAGTTCCCGGTTGGTCCCAAGGGCACGAAATCCATCACTGGCTTCTGGCCCAACTGGTGGGCAGTCCCCAAAGGCACACCGCATCCTGATGAAGGGTTCCTCTTTAGCGAGTATATGTGTACCGATGGTTGGGTTACCTGGTATAAGAATGGTACCATGGACACACCCGCCTGGAAGGGTGCCCCGGCAGATATCTGGTGCAAGGCAGTAGAAACCACTTTTGGTCTTGAGGTTGCCAAGGATTACCATCAATTCTACACCGATATCCTGGTAGACACCGCCGTTATGTGGGCTTCGTCCGTAGAAGAGTTTGCGCAGACGACGCTCGGCCAGGCGATTGATGAGATCTTGCACAAGGTAAAACCGCCCGAGCAAGCCCTTAAAGAGGGCGCAGGATACCTGCCAGGCGAAGTTGGAAGAAACCATGCAGAGCTCGTAATTCTGCACTGCCTCCCTACCTGTCCCAACAAAACCCCTCCCCCCAACGGGGGAGGGGTCAGGGGTGAGGGGGCAGGGAGGACTTTTGTGTGAATGGAGTCGCTATGCCCGAAACCGCTGCCTCCCAATCCTCCGAAAAACCCCCTCGTTTTCATCTCAACCGGCGCACGCGAGAATCCTTGACCGGTTACCTTTTTGTCTCCCCCTGGATTATCTCGCTGCTGGTGTTTACAGCCTATCCCACCATCGCCTCTATTATCTTCTCTTTGACCGATTACAATATCCTCAGGCCACCTCAGTTCGTGGGCTTGAGAAATTTTCAGGTCATGTTTTTTGAAGATCCTTTATTCTGGACCTCTGTCAAGAATACTGCCTATTACGCTCTGATATCGGTACCCTTGGGTTTACTGGTGGCGCTGCTATTGGCCATGCTGCTCAACCAAAAATTAACCGGGATCGGCGTCTATCGGACAATCTTTTATCTGCCCAGCCTGGTGCCAGCTGTAGCGGCTACCCTGCTCTGGTTGGTGATCTTAGATCCCCGGCTTGGACTGGTCAATGAGGGTCTGCGTACTATTGGTTTGAAACCAGTTGGCTGGTTTCAAAGCGCAGTTTGGGCAAAACCTTCCCTGATCCTGATGTCGCTTTGGTTGGGCACCGGGGCATCTATGTTAATTTTTCTGGCTGCTCTTAAAGAGATCCCTCAATCCTTAATGGATGCCGCCATGATCGACGGCGCCGACGCGATGCAGCGTTTTCGGCATGTCACCTTGCCGCTCATCTCCCCTACCATTCTTTTTAACCTGATCCTGGGGATCATCGCCTCTTTCCAGGTTTTTGGCACAGCCTTTGTCGCCACAGGCAGCGCCAATACGGCGGGGCCCTTGAATTCGATGCTCATGTATATGCTCCTGCTCTACCGCAATGCCTTCCGCTATTTCAATATGGGCTACGCCTCGGCTATGGCCCTGGCCATGTTCCTGGTCCTGGTGTTAGTTACGGTGGTGACCATCCGTTCATCCAATACATGGGTTTACTACGAAACTGCAGGCCGGCAGTAAGGAGATTTCAATGAATTCAGAACAAGCTGTGCTTCGTTCCTCTCCTGAGATGGTGCGTATTCGCCGTCGCAAAGCTGTGCGCCGTTTTTTCCAAGGCTCATTTTCCCACCTGGTGCTTATTGCCGTTGCCGTCTTGTTTTTTGTTCCTTTCATATGGCTGCTGATCACCTCTTTAAAACAAGAGAGCCAGGTTTTCACCGATCCTCTGATTTGGATCCCAGAGCCGATCATGTGGAGCAATTATCCAGATGCGCTGCTAACCCCTGCTTTTAATTTCCTGCCGCTTTTAAAGAATACCCTTTTTTACGTGATCACCACCACCATCGGCACAGTGGTTTCCTCTACGGTGGTTGCCTATGGGTTGGCTCGTTTGCGCTTCCCGGGCAGGAATTTTCTTTTTCTCCTCACCTTAGCCACGATGATGATGCCTGGCATCGTCACCCTCATCCCGACCTATGTCTTGTTCAAGTGGTTAGGTTGGGTGGGTTCCTATGCCCCCCTCATTGTCCCGGCTTTTTTTGGATCTGCTTTCAATATCTTTTTGCTGCGCCAATTCATGATGACCATCCCCTGGGATCTGACCGACGCAGCCCTGGTGGACGGCGCAAATGACTTTATTATTTTATGGAAAATCGTTGTTCCCTTGATCACGCCTGCCTTGCTGGTCATCGCCGTCTTCAACATTATGTATACCTGGAATGATTTCTTTGGTCCTCTGATTTACTTGAGTAACAGCAAGCAGTATCCCCTGGTGATGGGCTTGTATGCCTTCCGCACCCAACATTCGACCCAATGGAATTTGATGATGGCAGCCACGCTGGCTACCTGTTTCCCCCTGATCGTCCTGTTCTTCGTTGCTCAGCGCTACTTTATCGAAGGCATCACCCTGACTGGCTTGAAAGGCGTTTAGCTCTTTCCACATTTTCGATCATTTGAGATTGTCAGCCCTGGGTTTATTAAAAATTCGTGTAGAACTTGTCCTGAACAAAGTGAAGGATTGGTGAAGATTAGTGGATTAGCTTTTTTCCAGCTTGTCTGAAACAATAATGTTACAGTAAATAATCTATTTCGAAAGGAACTCTGTATGAAAAAACCAAAAATTGTTCTCGTCGGCGCCGGCAGCCACTCCTTTGGCCTCATGATGCTCAAAGATCTGATGGATACCCCTGAGCTGCACGGCAGCCAGGTGGTCCTGGTTGACATTGCCGCCGATAAGCTTGAGCGCATGACGCGCCTGGCCCAGCGCTTGAATGAAATCTGGCAGGCTGACCTGAAGATTTCTTCTACCACCGATCGCTGTGAAGTCTTGCCCGGCGCGGATATTGTCGTGACCTCGGTGGAGCGCAAGCACTATGAGCTCTGGCAGCTGGATATCTCCATCCCCGAGAAGCACGGCTGCCGCCATCTGTACGGCGAAAATGGCGGTCCCGGCGGAATGTTCCATACCCTGCGCCAGATCCCCCTCCTGATGGAGATCGCCCGCGATATGGAGCGCCTCTGCCCGGATGCCTGGCTGCTCAACCTCTCGAACCCCGAGAGCCGCCTGTGCCTGGCGGTTAGCCGCTATACCAAGGTGAAGAACGTGGGCATCTGCCTGGGTGCTTATATCACCCAGAACAACCTGGCGCACGTGCTCGGTCTCAAGCAGAATGATATCGATATCAAGGTGTCTGGCATCAACCACTGCCATTGGGTGATGGATGTGCGCCGTACCGGGACCGGTGAAGATTTATATCCTGAGGTCCGCAAGCGGATGGCGAAGCTGGACCCGAAGTGGGAGCCGCTTTCGCGGAGTGCCTGAGGCGCTTTGGTTACTTCCCGGGTCCTGCTGATACGCATGTCGGTGAATACCTGGGCTGGGGCTGGAAATACCTGCGCCCTGAGCAGACGGATTGGATCTTCCGCGGCGACCAGGCTGAGAAAGAGCGCGAAAGTGAAGTGGAAATGCTCTCCAAGGGCAAAGGCCCGATCACGCCGAAAGAAGAGAAAACCTTCAAGGGTTTGTTGATCGAGGGCGGTTTGCGCTGGCAGACCATCGATATCCTGCTCTCGCTGCTCGATAACGGCAATCGCTATGTGCTCTCCCTCAATCTCCCCAACGATGGCTATGTCAGCAACCTGAAGCCCGGCGCTATCGTCGAGATCCCCGCCATTGTCGGCGCGGACCGGATTTACGGTCTGCAAATGGGTGAGCTGCCCACAGCGATTGCCGGCGCTCTGGATCTGCAGACCTATATCATGGATTTGGTCGTCGACGCAGCGGTCAAGGGTGACCGCCAGGCTGCCCTCGAAGCCTTGATCATCGATCCGAATGTGCCCAGTCCCGATGTGGCTGAAAAGATTCTGGATGAGATGCTCATCGCCCAGGCGGGTTATCTGCCAACGTTTGCTTGATTTCGTGCATGGATTTTACCCGGCATAATGAGGAAGTAAGGCAGGTGTGGGACGCGTACCAGCGCGGGCAGCCAGTGCGCGTCCCCATGCTGCTCACCTCGGTGCCGCGCATCTGGATCCTGGATCCCTCTCTAAACCGGGAGGGCCTCCTCTGGCAGGATTATCTCAACCATCCAGAGATCATGTATGATACTTGCCTCAAGCACAAGTACTACGTGGCGCACACCATCCCCCAGGATGATGAGATGGGTATTCCTGCCGAAGCCTGGAATATCCACCTGGAGTTCGGCAACGTTTATGAAGAAGCCTGGCTGGGCTGCGAGATCATTTATCCGAGGGGCAGATTGCGACCACCCTCCCGCGCTACAAAGGGGATGCGAAATATTTGATCTTCGAGAAGGAGCTGCCCGGACCCTTCGACGGTTTTATGGGACAGATCCGCGAATATTATGAGTATGCCCTTGAAAGAGCCGCACAGGAAGAATTTTACGAACGCCCGGTGAAAATAACTCCGCCTGTCTGCTTAGGGACGGATGGACCCCTGACGGTCGCCAACGGCATCCGCGGCTCCCAGCTTTTCGAAGATATGCTGAATGACGAAGATTATTATCATCAGTTGATGGGCTTCGTTACAGAGGCGATCATCAACCGCATCCTTGCCTGGCGGGCTTACCTGGGCTTCGATCCCAAGCCGGTTTGGGGTGGGATGGCCGATGATGCGATCCAATTTATTTCCACCCTCACCTACCGCGAGAAAGTCCTGCCCTATCACCGGCGCATCTTCAATGCTCTGTATGGCGAAGGTCCTCATTCCATGCACCTGTGCGGGAATGTCCAGCGTCACTTCCCCACCCTGGTCAAAGAGCTGAATGTCAAGAGCTTCGATACGGGGTTCCCGATCAATTTCACCACCTTGCGAGATGAGGTTGGCGAAGAGGTTGAAATCCAGGGTGGCGTCCCGGTAGGCAGCCTTTTGAACGAAACTCCGCAAGCCATCTACGAAAAGACGCGCGAGATCCTCTCCAGTGGGATCATGCGCGGCGGAAAATTTCTCATGAAAGAAGCCAACGACCTGGCTCCCTGTGTCCCGCTTGCCAACATGGAAGCCATGTATGCCGCTACGCATGCGTTTGGTTTATACGCTTGACATAGGAATTGATTTACCGCTTGTCATAAAGATAGAAATCTGTGTAATCCGTGTTCGTCCGTGAGCTTTATATCTTTTCTTAGGAGTAAGCGTTGGATCCCTTTAGTCAAACTCCCCCTCTTCGCTTCACCCGCCCACCCCTGATCTCCCCCGAACAATCTGCCCGGATTCACGATCTGGCGAAGCAAATCTTGAGCGAGATTGGCCTGGAAGTCCGCCACCCCGCTCATCAAGCGGCCCTCCAAAAAGCCGGCCTCAATGTCACTGGCGACCGGCTTTTGATCCCCTCTGAAGTGGTGGATGCGTATGTCGATGAGATGCGCAGCGCTGGTTTCTTCTCGCAAGGGGGACGATTCACCCCCCGACCGCGGCCGCCTGAGCCTCAGCGTAAGCTCTTATTCGCTCTTCGTCCACGACCTTTCGCAAGATCGGGTCGTACCCTATACGACCGAGCGTTTGATTGAGATGACCAAGCTGGTCGACAGTCTGGCTGACGAGGGGGTGCATGGCGCGCCACCGGGCATCCCGGTTGATGTGCATCCCGACCTGCAGCCCTTGGCGCAATATCGCATCGCTGCCACTTATGCTTGCCAGGGCGCTACGCCCGTGGACCCCACCTCTGCCAGGACCGCCCGTTTCCTGCTCGATATGGCTGAGGTCATGGGGCAGCCTATCCACCACCTGCCGGTCTATATCCCCACCCCGCTGCGCCTGGGCGGTGAGTCGCTCGATGTGGTCCTGGCATGCCTGGATCGCCTGGAGCATATCTCCGTTAGCAGCATGCCCTCCACCGGAACCTCGGCGCCTCTGCATCCCTTTGGTGCCCTTGCGCTGGCCGCGGCCGAGGTGATCGGCGGCATGATTGCGGTGAAAATCCTGACCGGCAAGCCCGTGACTTGTTCTGTCAACATTTTCCCTTCCGACCTGCGTGAAGGCTCCATGGTTTTCGGCTCGCCGGAAAATATGCTTTTTCAGATGCTTGGCGCAGATTTCAATCGTTTCTATGGCTGGAATTGGGGCCTGGGTCCCGATAATATTCATGTGATGGCCAAGGTACCCGACTGCCAATCGGCTGCAGAAAAAGCCTCCATCATGACGGCAGGCGCCTTCCTGGGGGCACGCCATTTTAGCTGCGCAGGCACGCTCAGCCTGGATGAGATCTTCAGTCCAGAGCAGCTCCTGGTTGACTGCGAAATCCGTGACTGGGTCCAGCGCGGCTTGCAAGGGAACTGGCTGGGAGAAGAAACCGTGGATGATTGGCTGGAAGAGATCCGCCAGGGCATCAACGGAGGCTTCATGCACCTGGACAGCACCCTCGACCATTACCGGGTCCAGGCCTGGTATCCCGAGCGTTTTCAGCGCGGCGCCATCGGCCCCTGGATGAGCCAGGATCAGCCGCGCCTCTCCCAGAAGCTGCGTCATGAAGTGCGCAGGCGGATTGCCGCCCATCGTTATGAATTGGCGCCTGATAAGCGGCAGGCGGTTGATGAGATCTACCAGTCTGCCTGTGAAGCTGTTCTTGGATGATGGTATCATTGCATTCAAAAATTTATCGGTATGCAAAAAGAAAGGTGAGTGGATATGTCTGCAATCCAAGTTACACCCCAAGAGATCCAAACCGGTAAGATAAATTCTGAGCATCTCCAGGAGGCGGTCCGCTTTCTGCACGAAGAAGGTTTCGTGATCCTCAATGAGCTAATCGACCGCCAGCATATGGCGACCCTGCGCGACAAGATGTTGGAAGATGTTGCCCAGATCTTAAAGCGCGACGATGTGCCATTCAACTTCAACCGCGGCAACATCCAGCAAGACCCGCCGCCCTTCCCGCCATATCTTTTCAGAGATGTACTGCTCAACGATATTGTCGTCGATATCACGCGTGCTGTCCTTGGACCCGGGTTGAAAAATGCTTTCTACAGCGGAAACACCGCCCTTCCAAAATCCAGCGGCAGGCAGCCTGCCCATGCGGATATGGGCCAGCTCTGGCCAAACCTGGCAGTGGCTCACCCTCCTTACGCCCTGGTGGTCAATGTTTTGCCGGTGGATGTCTCTCCGCTCAACGGCAGCACTGAGATCTGGCCTGGCACGCACACCGATACCACCCTCTACATCCAGGAAGGCGATATCAAGGTGCCCGAGGCCAGGCTGACCGAACAGCGAAAGGTGGCGCCTCCATTCCAATATACAGCCAAAGCCGGGAGTGTCGTCATTCGTGATATCCGCCTGTGGCATGCCGGCATGCCTAATCCCTCCGATACGCCTCGCCCGATGATCGCCATGATCCATTACGTCAGCTGGTGGACCGATTTGCAGCCCATTCCCTTCCCCAAGGGCACTGAATCCTTCTTTGAGCACCCCCACCTGTCCACGGTTGCCCGCTTTGAAGAGGGTCCCATCGATTATCTCAAGCACAACCAGGCTTTTGACCTGATGAAATAGAAATCGCATATCAATAAAAGCGGCTGAGCATATCGATCCTCTGAACTGAACCCTTTTTGGTAGACAAAAAAAGAAAGCGGTCTCAGCACCTAAAGGACTAACCGGACAGACACCTTCTTTCGTAGGGTGTCTGTCTCGTTTTCAATTGTATCCTTTCATGGTTGTAAAAGTGGATATATTCGTCAACGACTTGTTTAGCCTCCTCATAAGTTGGCGTTTTGAACTGACGCAGGGCTTCTTCTTTCAGATGGCCGAAGAAGTTTTCCATTGGAGCGTTATCCCAACAATTCGCCCGTCTTGACATGGATGGGGTGATGTTGTATTGTTGGGTCAGGACATGATACGCATGGGAAGTGTATTGATGCCCTTGGTCACTGTGGAGGATCAGTCCATCAGTGACCATTTCTTTTTGCTTGGCCAGCCGTAAGGTATGCGTGACCAGAGCGACCGAGTTCGAAGGGCTCACCAGGTGGGCGACAATAAAGCCATCATACAGGTCTTTGATCGTTGAAAGATAGGCCCAGCCCTGCTGCGTGGCCACATAGGTGATATCCGTCACCCACTTCTGATTAGGGCGAGTGGCTTGAAAGTCTCGGTTGAGCACGTTCTCGTAGCGGTGGTAGATCGCCAGTTGGCTCATTTTGCGATAGATCTTGCGCCGCCGAGCCACAGAGTGAATGCCCAGCCGGTTCATGAGCCTCAAAACAGCCTTGTGGTTGATGATGACCGCCCGTTTCTGCCGCAACCAGATCTCGATCCGGCGATAGCCGTAGGTTCTTTTGGAAGCTTCATAGGCTTCCAGGACCAGTTTCATGCGATCTGCATCCCGTTCAGGCTGATCCATGTGCTTGCGCCAAGCATAGTAGGCAGCTCGCGATATCCCAAAGAAGGCACACATCCCTTTCACAGGGTATGCCTTTCGGTAGTGTTCGATGACCCGATATTGCGCCTCGCGAGCATAGCTGTGCGCAACTCGGTATGAAATTTTTTTAGCAGCGCATTCTCCATCCGCAAGCGAGCTAGAGTGACTTCTTCGACCTCATCTTTGCGTGGTCGCCCGATCGGCTTGTGAAAGGCCAGCTCGCCTTCCCTTTGATAGGCTCGGTACCAGGCTGCGATCCGGGCAGCTTTGCGAATGCCCAGTTGTTCGGCGACTTGCGCAAAACTAAGCCCGCCTTCTTCATGAAGCTGCATGGCTTGTTTTTTCACTTCCAGCGGATAATGGTTCATTCCCTTACTTCCTGACATAGTAAAAGCACCTCCTGCTTCTATTTTCGCATGAGGTGCTTTCTTTTTGTGTCTTCTTTTAGGGGTTCAGTTCACTCAGCCGCTTTTTGTTTTTGGTTTCCATCTGGCAACTGCTGGTCGCTTCAAACTGTTTTCCTGCTTGACTTTTCCTTAATTTTTTGCTATTATGTCCATATAAGATATGTCGTTAAGCGACTTGTCGTTAGGCGATACATAGATATCTTATGTAAAATGATCAAGGTGTCGTTTTGCGATAAATTGTCTCAGAGGAGAATCGATGGACCTTCAAGAAAATCTGCCTCTTACTGAATCCACTTTTTATATTTTGCTCAGCCTGGCTCCTGGCGCAAAGCACGGCTATGCCATTATGAAAGACGTAAAAAATTTAAGCGAAGGTCGTGTATCTTTGAGCACCGGTACGCTCTACGGCGCTATCAAGCGCCTGCTGGACCAGGGCTGGATTCTGCGCGTCGATGAGCCCTCTGAAAACGGCAACAAACGCGACCGCAAGGCTTACTTGCTGACCCAGCGCGGCCGGCGCATTCTGGAGGCCGAGACGGCGCGCCTGGGCAAACTCTACCAGGCAGCCCAGCTGCGTGTCCTCGGTGAGGAAGAGTGAATCGACATGGAAAAAACAACAGAAATTCATCAATCTTCTTTACATTTGTCGGACCCAGAACCGGTCTCCTGGAAAGAAGCTGCCCTGGCAAGCACACCGGCTCTCATCTTCCCTGTGGTTTATCTACTGTCAGCTCTTGTATACAGGCTCCTGCCCCCAACTTCGCAGAACGCCTTCAATTTTGTTTCTACTCTGCTCTCCTTTGGCTTGTTGGTTGTTGGTGTCGTCTGGGCCTGGAAGGCAGGCTGGCCGCGCTGGTCCGGAGGCTGGATCGCCTGGGGTTGGTTGGTGCTCCTGGTGCCGCCGGGACTTCTCCTGCAATACTGGAGTCAACCGCTAGGTAATGCTCTGAACCAATTCTACTTGCGTGTTGTTCTGTTCACGGCCCTGGCCCTGCTGCTCTATCGTTTGATGCTTAAAGATCCGCTCAAGGGCATCCTGGCAGCGCTTCCGCTGATGAACCTTTTCTGGCTGCCTCACCTGGAGTTTGTACCTGAGATACGTAAAGGGATCGTGATATTGGTCACCTGGTCGGTCATTGCTCTCGTTTCTATGCTGATCATGAGGCTGCGGCGGGTGGACGCGGCAGTTGGCCTGGCACTCCTGTCCACTTTCCTGGTTGCCTTTCCCTATACCTATGCCGCCAACTACCTGCGGGTTTACTCCTCAGATGCACCCGCCGCGGTCATCGCCCATCAGGCAGATTTTTCTGATCTCACTTACTATTTTGCCCCCACCCTGGTAGGTAGCTTCGCATTGCTTCTCGGACCATTGCTGGCTTCTGAGCTTTGGAAGCTGAGCAAGGGTGCTGGTAAAGCAGGGCGCATCGGGTTCCGCCTGGCTTTTTCCGGCCTGTTCTTGAGCCTGATCGGAAATTTGGCTGCCATGTGGTTTTATGAGAATGGTAAATTCTCTCTCTGGTATCGGGCAATACCTGGATCAGGCTGGCAGTCCTGGTCTGATTTCCTGTATTTCCTGAACCGATTATCGCCGGTCTTCTTTGCCGGCCTGGCGTACTTTGGGATGGCACTCTACATCATCGGTTCACTCTGGGTGGTAACAGCCTCCCGGCGTGTCCTGGGCATTCCCACGCTCTTGGTTTCCATTTTATTGGTGCTGGTCCCCACCTTGCTGCCCGTATTCGCCATGTATCCTGCCTGGTTTGGCCTGGTGAAAGTTCCTCCGCAGGTGCCCTTTGGTTTCTTGCACCCAGAACGCTTCCGGTACCTGGCTTACCTGGTTGGCTTGATCACCTTGGGCGTAGCCGGGTGGCTGGCGGCCAGCCTTGACCAGAAGGAGACCGACTTCTCTTGAAACCGATCATTTTCCAGCGCCTCTACGCCTGCCTGCTGCAGTTATATCCCGCCCATTTCCGCGATGAATTTGCCGCTGAAATGCGGGTTGTATTCTCAGCATCCTTGGAAGATGCTCGGAAACAGGAGAAAAGAATATTCGTTTTGTTCCTGGCTAAAGAGCTGGTAGCGATCCTCGCTCAGGCTGTGGTAGAACATCTGGTTGGCTGGAGAAAGGTAGGAAGAAAAGAAATGAACACAAATCCAAGCCCTTTGCAAGCACAGCGGAATGGTCTGGTCGTTGAGCCTCCAACTTCAGCGATGACGGTTCTGCTCGGCCTTTTCCCGATCCTCTTATTGAGCCTGGCAACCATTTTGACTGAAGTCGGTAACAATTATTTGTGGGCCGGGCTGGTTCTCTTTCCCATTCTTTATTTTGTTATCTTGGTCGTTGCCGGAGTTGCCTGGTATAAAGGTTCCCCACGCTGGTCCTATTCCTACACAGGTTTTCTGCTTGTCTTTACCTGGTACCTCGAAGGCTTTCAACCGCCCATCTCTTCCATTGCAGGCTTTCCCTTTCCCCCTACCGGCTATTTATGGGGTAAATGGATCTGGCTTCCTTTTTTGATAACGGTGCTCAGTGTGCTCCTGCTGGCACGCTCCTGGCGGCCTCTGCGGCAGTTCTTTCAGAATATCTGGGCTGACTGGACCCTGTACACCTTCCTGTTTTACAGCACCATGCCCTGGCTCTCCTGGGCGCTCTTCGACGAGATTCGGAACCAAACCCTGGTGGTCATTTCACTCTTGTTGGCTGATCTTTCTTTATGCATCGGCGCCTGGTTCTACCTGCGCGTGCGCACGCTCAGCTTACGTGCGCTATCTTTGTTTTATGGCATGCTCCCTGCTTGCCTGGTCACGATCATTGCTCCTTCTGCTTATTGGCATGCGCGCCAGGAGGTCTGGATGAAGACTCCGGGAAATGGTTATGCAGATGCATTGCGAATATTTATTTTTTATGCGATCATCTTGTTGATTATGTTTTTTCCAGCCCTGGCAAGCCTGGTCAGGCGCAAACGGCAAAATCCCCACCCCGCCTGAGGTATTCTCATGAGAGTTAACCCCCTCCCCCTGATCCAACGCCTGTATACCCTCTTGCTAGGTCTTTACCCGGCAAATTTTCGGCATGAATTTTCCTGTGAAATGGCCCAGGTCTTCCAGGAGGCCTCGTGCCAGGCTCAGCAAATAGGGCTCCGCCGCCTGCTGGCTTTTCTCCTGAAAGAGCTTTTCGATTTGCCGGGCAGCTTATTGTCCGAGCATGCCTGGGTTTTATTCCGAAAGGAAGCTCATATGTCTGATGTTGTCAATTTAGATTCCAATGCTGGCGGCTTATCGGCCTCTTTGGGTTTCTCTTCGCCTCCCGTCTCATGGAAGGAATCCTTGCTGGCTGCGCTTCCCTGCCTGGCGATTGCCTTCTCAGGATTGAACACCCTGCTCTCGGGCCTGGGTTTTACGTCTTCTGAATCCCCTCTTTTGCGCATCCTTTCTCCGGTTTTAGCTGTAGCCTTTCTCTTGGCTGCGTTGGGTATTTTGATCTTTGCCTGGCGGAAGCACTGGCCGCGTTGGTCGGCTGGGTGGTACGTGTTTTGGTTGATCGCCGCCCTGGCTCCTCTTGGCCTTTTATCGAATATTTGGGACTTTTCATACGTTTTCTATATATTTGTTCAGCCTTTCCTGTTGGCATTCATCCTCTTGTTGATTGCCTGGTTGCTCTATCGCCTCACCTGCCAGGATGCGATGAAAGGCATCTTAGCCGCCCTGCCGGTGATGGGTATGACCTGGTTCCTGCACCAGGAGTTTGTGCGCGACGATCTGGAAGGTGTGATTACCCTCGCAAGCTGGCTCCTGGTGGCGGTGAGCGCCGTTTTGATTTTGCGCCTCAATGACCTGAAAGCTGGCCTGCTGCTGGCTTTAGGAACGAACGTTCTGATCGGGCTGGCTTATGCGTTTGAGGGCATCTACTACGGCGGTACCCTCAATTTTGATGCCCCTGGCGCTAATTGGATCCAGGTGCTGCGCAGCTTTCTGCCGCAATGGGTCGCCGTCTCTACCCTGGTGATCGGTCCTCTGTTGGCGCGTGCCATCCGTGAAATTGGTTATCGCATTCAACCGGCGGGCTTGTGGATGTACCGCCTGGTTTTATCCGGCTTGCTCTTGCTGATCATTGGCAATATAGTCGGCTCAATGATCTATACGACCGATGATTTAAGAGCTTATCTTAACGGGGAGGAGTTGGTGCTGAATATCCTGGCCTGGATTGGTCTGGCAGTATTCGTAATTGGCTTTATCCTGTTCAGCCGAAAGGCGCTTCACGAGAAAGCCATCGGAAATCCCTGGATCCTGCTGGTGCTGGGTCTGTGTTCTTTATTTGTACCCTTTGGGTTGTTAATGGGGCTTCCTGGGTTCTCGCTGCCCTTACTCCCATCTTTCATTCAAATTGCCCAGTCTGGGCTGCGCGGGATGACACCTATCCAGCAGTTCCCGGAATTTTGGCCGGCTGCCCTGGGAGTGCTGTGGGTAATGGTGGCTTCCTGGCTGGTGATCTATATGAATTCGATAAGCGTTGCCTCACCCTGGCCGACGCCCACGCACAGGGTCGCTAAGCCGTAGTAAGGTTTTTTCTCGCCCTCCGCCCTCCGTCGCATTTCATGCAGCAGGGTGGTCAGGATGCGCGCCCCCGAGCAGCCCAACGGGTGGCCCAGGGCGATGGCTCCCCCGTTGACGTTCACGATCGCGGGGTCTAAGCCCAGCTCATCGATCACCGCCAGCGCCTGCACAGCAAAGGCCTCGTTAAGTTCTACCAGGCGGATGTCTCCGATGTTCAAACCGGCGCGCTGCAGCGCTTTGTGCGTTGCCGGTATTGGCCCCAGGCCCATCGTGCGCGGCGGAACACCCGCCGCTCCCGAAGCCACCAGGCGCGCCAGCGGTTTCAAGCCCAATTCTTTCGCCTTCCTGTCACTCATCAACAGCACTGCCGCCGCCCCATCATTTAAGCCGGAAGAATTGCCGGCGGTGACGGTGCCATTCTTCCGAAAGGCAGGCGTGAGCTTCGCCAGCGCCTCCAGGCTGGTATCCCGCCGGGGGCGCTCGTCGGTAGTCACCAGCACCGGCTCACCTTTCCTCTGTGGGATCGGCACAGCCACGATTTCCTCAGCAAACTTCCCCGAGTCAATGGCTGCAATTGCCCGTTGGTGGCTCCGCAGGCTGAAGGCATCTTGAGCCTCCCGGCTGATCGGCCTGCCCTTTTCGGCCATCATTTCGGCAATATTTTCTGCTGTCTCCCCCATCGATTCGGTTCCGTACAGCTCTTGCATCTTCGGGTTTGGGTAGCGCCAGCCCAGGGCGGTATCCCAGGCCGTCAGGTTGCCGAAGGCGAAAGGCTTTTCGGCCTTCGGGACGGAATACGGCGCCCTCGACATGTTCTCAACCCCGCCCGCCAGGTATACTTCTCCCTCGCCTGCCCGGATCGCCCGTGCCGCCTGGTTGATGGCATTCAAGCCTGAGGCGCACAGCCGGTTGAAAGTCACCCCACCCACCTCCACGGGCAGCCCTGCCAAAAGGCTTGCCATGCGGGCCACATTGCGGTTATCTTCGCCCGCCTGGTTGGCGCAGCCCAGGTAAACCTCCTCAACCAGTGCCGGGTCGATCCCCGTTCGTTCCATGATCGCCCGGATCACCAGGGCTGCCAGGTCATCTGGGCGCACCGGCGCCAGCACCCCTCCCAGCGCACCAATTGGGGTTCTAACGGCATCGATAATGACGGCTTCAGGCATAATTGCTCCTCTGTGTGTTTAGATGGCTTTTGCTGGATCTTTACCCTAACAGTTTATTACATTTCGTTTTGATCGTCAAACTTACAACCATTTTGTTGCGAATCGCTTGCTTTCTGACCTTTTTTCCGGTATTCTTAAGCTAGAGCTCATTCAATGGTTCCTTTCGGTTCATCTACAGGACGGCGTCTATGGGTGCAGAGAGAAGAAAATTCAAGCGCAGATATTTGATGTATTATTCGCGCGTTTATAACCGGCAGACCGGGGAAGTGATTGGCTATATGGTTGATCTGACGCCTGAAGGTGCCATGATTATTAGCGAAGAGCCGATTGAAGTCGGTAAGGATTTTCGCCTGCGCATCGACCTGCCGGAGGAAATCTCCGAAAAGGCCAGCCTGGATTTTGAAGCCACAAGCGTGTGGTGTAAGCCAGATATTGACCCGCATTTCTTTGGAACTGGTTTTCAGATCCTGAATCTCCCGGAGCAAGATATCAACCTGATCGAGCGCATGATCCAGGAGTACGGCTTTCGCGACAGCTGACCCAGGTAAGGACCAGTTTGGTTTGGTCATTATATGACTGAATTCTTATGGTTCTGTTTTGCTTTTTTCTGCGGCTCACTGCCTTTCTCGGTGTGGCTGGGACGCCTGTTTACCCATCAGGATATCCGCAAGTTTGGAGATGGCAACCCGGGTGCCACCAATGTGCTGCGCGCCGGCGGCTGGGCAGTGGGTCTCCTGGCCTATATTCTGGATGTCTCCAAGGGTGCCCTGCCGGTCGGCCTGGCATATCAAAACCTTCACCTGGATGGTTTCTGGATGGGCTTGATTGCCCTGGCACCCTCTTTCGGACATGCCTTTTCTCCTTTCTTGCGCGGCCGGGGCGGTAAGGCGCTGGCGGTTTCCTTAGGCGTCTGGATCGGTTTGACGATCTATGAGGTGCCTGTCGTCTGTTTGACGCTGATCATCTTGGGCTACGCCCTGTTCACTGCCGCTGGTTGGGCAGTGGTGCTCTCTTTGTTAGGCACAGGGCTTTACTTTAATCCTCTTTCATCCTGATCCATTGTTGTTGGGCGTGCTTCTCGGTCAGAGTTTTCTTCTTGTTTGGAAGCACCGCTTTGACTTCGAGAAGCCATTGGCGCTGCGTCCCTGGGTGTTGAAACGCTTCAGGAGGTGAGTTGGTGGGGTTTCTTAATCTCTAGGATGCAGGGTTGTTCCGTTGGTCTTATTTCCCCCGGTTCACCAAAATAATACTGCCCACCACCATGCCCCCGCCAGCCAACAGGCGCGCGTCGATCAATTCTTTCAAGAAGAGGGCTCCCAGGGCTACCCCCACCAGCGGAAAGACATAGGTTACCAGCACTGTGCGTGTCGGCCCCACGGAATGCAGCAGGTAATAATAAAGCAGGAAGGCTACGCACACCCCCATGATCCCCAACCAGATCATCGCCACCCAGGTGATGGGCAGGACCGGCAGCCGGACTGGTGATTCGGTGATGCCCACCAGCACCCACATCACGGCATCGGCGCCTAGCAGTGGCACCAATCCCTGGATGATGGGTGACAATCCCTTTGTCGTGCGCCGGGCATAGACCGAGGTTCCCGCGTAGGAAAGCGATGCCAGCAAAACGGCTAACTGTCCCAGGATCACCAACCCGGCCTCCGACCCCAAGAAGCCCGGCTCCAGATCTCTGCTGACCAGCACCACGATCCCTGCCAACCCAATCAGCAGCCCCACCAGGCGTGACCAGGACAGCCGATCGTCATGCAGGAAGAAATGGGCGATGATCATCGTGAAGAGTGGCGTTGTGCTGTTTAAGATGGCAGCCACCGCCGAATCGATATATTGCTCGCCCCATGAGATCAGTACATAAGGCAGCGCATTATTTGTGAAACCGATCAAGGTCAGGATCAGCCAGAGTTTGCGCTCTTTTGGAAAAGCTGGTTTGGCGATCAAGACCACCACGGCCGATCCCAGGATGCCAAACAGCAGCCGGATCGCCACCAGCATAATCGGGCTCACCTCGGATACTGCGATTTTGATCCAGAGGAATGAAGACCCCCAAATTAATCCGAGCGTGATGAATGCCAGCCAGTCTTTGGTCTTCATAAAAAAAATCCCATTCGAGGAATTTGAATGCGGTATTATACACCCGCCAATGTTGTTGGATCGTTTGTAATATTTCCCCTCACCCATTGGGAGAGGGCCAGGGTGAGGGCCAAGCGCCGATCCTGTAGATCGCGGGTATCGAAACTTGCTTAGTTGTCAGGCAATCGTAGGGTAAGCGTAGGGTAACCGTCAAGTACTAGATTATATGTTCTGGTATATTAATATTCGAAGGGCGATTTCTCTTCTTCTCCTCCTTAGAGAGAGCCGGGAGCGGCGTACCCGGCTCTCAACGATTTAAAGTGCTTTTTCTAAAAATGGAAAAGTTGAACAATAAGAGCACGGCGCGCAGCGCCGTGCTCTTATTGTTCGAAATCCCTTATTTTTTTAGGATAGGTTTAAAATTTCCTGGTAGCGAAAGCAGTCCACCACGTGGTCATTGACCATGCCCGTCGCCTGCATGTGGGCATAGCAAATTGTGGGCCCCACAAAGCGGAACCCGCGCCGCATCAGGTCCTTGCTCATCTGTACTGCCTCATTCGTCTGTGCTGGAATTTCACTCATCGATTTCCAGGCATTGATGATCGGTTTTCCCCCAACGAACTGCCAGATATACTTGTCGAAGCCGCCGAACTCCTCCTGGACCTTTAAGAAAGCCTGGGCATTGCTCAGCGTTGCCCTGACCTTCAGCTGGTTGCGGATAATCCCCGCATTGCCTAGCAATTCAGTTACTTTCGCTTCATCGTAGGCTGCGACCTTGCTCGGATCGAAGCCATCGAAGGCCTGGCGGAAGTTCTCCCGCTTCCTCAAGATTGTGTTCCAGCTTAGACCGGCCTGCATTCCTTCCAGCACCAGGAATTCAAACAGCACCCGGTCATCGTGCACCGGCACGCCCCATTCTTGATCGTGATAGGCTACATATAGCGAGTTCTGTCCCAGCCCACTCACAGCGCTTCAGCATGGGTGCCTCTACCTTCTCACCGGGATGGGTGTGTAGGCTGGATAATTTGTCCCTGGCTCGTCGATGTATTGGACCTCGTCATGAGAGTCATCTTCATCTTCGGAAATTTCGAGCTGCGGCTTGCCCTGGTTTGCTGGCCTTGGTTTCCCGGCAGGTTCATCATGGACTTCTTCAAATAAATCGTCAAAATCGTCATCCGGATCGATTGATTGGATTGAGGTTGGCTGCTTTGGGTTTTCATTTAAAACTTCTACTTCAGATGGAGTTTCAACCTCTTCTGATTCATCCATTTCCACCACTTCCGCTGTTGCAATTCGCACTTCTCCCCATACATCGATGCAGATGCCGTGTGGGGATAGGAAGGTGGCAGTATGCATCATCGAGCCTTCTGAGAGCGGTTCGGGGGTTTGGGTGAACGCAATCCCGCGCCTCGCCAGCTCTTCGGTTGTCTTGAAGATATCCTCAACCATGAACTGGACGCGGATGGCATCTGGAGGCGTGCTGGTTCCACCTTCAGGGGTTTGGACGACTGCGAAGGTGAATTCTCCGGTTGGGCTGGTAAACATCGCATAGTTGGCGTCGAAAGCGATCACCGGGAATCCGAGCACATCGATAAAAAAACCTGCTTCAGCAGAAAAATCATCCACCCGGTATTCGATGCACTGCTTCCAATAATTGCCCCAGGTAAAAGGAAAGGGATTCTGGGGTGGTTTCCAAAGCTCATCCCAATCTTGCGGCGTTAGTGCCCGCCTGGCAATATCGATGCGCGCCCTGCCATATGCCCTGACTCTTGCGCTGACATGCGGTTTGACCGGTTGTTTTGCTTGAAACTTTTCAAACATTTGAGCCTCCTTGGTCGGATGGGTCCATCTCTCCATCCCATGCATAGCGAGACAGGTTGATACGCCCATTTTCTTCGAACTCAATGCCCTCTTCTTCCAGGAGGTCGCGCTGCCTGGAGGATCCTTCAGCTCGTAGGCTGATCTTCCCTTGAGCGTTAATCACCCGCTGCCAGGGCACATCTTCAGGGCAGGCTGCCATAGCCCCTCCTACCCAGCGTGCTCCGAAAGCCAGGTAATCTTTGGGGTTCATCCCTCCCGGGGGTGGGATCATCGACGCGATCCTACCGTAAGTGGTCACTTTTCCACGCGGGATCCGGCGCACAATCTCCCAAACTTGGTGCTTAAAGAGCATTGGATCGGGCGGAGACGAGAAATGAGGTTGTTTCTGTACCATACCTGCCTCCAATCTAAACATTCTAAATTGATAATACTAGAACTTTTGTTCTGTGTCAAGAAGAATTTATCTTAACTTGACTCTTTTTCCTTTGACTTATTCCTCCCGCATCCGTGTTTCGCTGTGGGAGGAATAATAGTACAATCTAGCAACAGGGATTTATAGGAGTGGTAGGATGGTAAAATGCTGCCAGATTGATTTTTCGAGGTTCTTCTTGGTGTCCTTGGTGTCCTTGGTGTCTTCGTGGTTTTAATGTTTTTCCGTAAACTTGACCAGATCAATTAAAGGAGTGCTAAATGGAAGTATTATCCGTTCAACCTTCAACGCCCAGGAAATGGTATGAAATCTGGTGGGCTGTTCTCAGGCATCCCCGGAAAGAGACTTTCCGATCCATTCTGCAAGGACCGAATGCGACTTATTCGCGAGGTTTAATTTGGATTGCCGTGGTGACATTGATCACGGCTGTGGTCATCGGCCTCGCCAGCCTCCCCTTAATCCGGACCCTGCCCAGGTATTCTTCTGATTTTATTATGAATTCCAGTATTTTCATCGTCATTCTTGGATTGGAAATTGTTTTAGCTCCCTTATTTGCTGTTGCCGGCATGGCGCTGATGGCCGCCATCTACCACGGCATTGCCAGGCTTTTCGGAGGCATGGGGCAGTGGGGGCAGATGGTTTTTTGCCTGGCTGCCGTCAGCGCACCGTTCGCTTTGCTCTCAACCGCCATCAATCTTGTTACGCTGCCTTTTACAGCCTGGTTTCCATCAAATTATGGCTCGTTGGTATCCTGCTGCGTTGCACCTTTTGCCCTGGCGCTGGGGATCTATGCGTTGGTGCTGCAAGTCATTGCCATTGATGCGGTCGAGAACATTGGCATATGGAAATCCGTCGCCACGTTCCTCATCCCTGCGATTATCGTGGTTGTTCTGACAATCTGCTGCTCGCTCACGCTCCTGGTACCCCTGTTCTCGTCCTATCTGCCTAATCTTCAATAACAGGCCTGGCTGCCTCTTTTCGTATCGTTTTACTGTATGAATTTAGTGTAACAGGTCAAAACCGGATGTATAATTAATCAAGATCGGCAAGGTGAAATATCCTTGCCGGTTTGCTTTAAGATAGCAAGTTGTTTCCCTTCGTTATTAAAAACCAAATCAATTAAAATGATAAAATCCGTGGCATCTGTGTTCATCCGTGAGCTTTAATAATCTTTATCCTCAGGAGGTTTCCATGCAGCGTGTACTCATTACAGGGGCAAATCGAGGGGTTGGTCTAGAGCTGGTCCGGCAGTGCCTGGCGCGCGGTGGGCATGTATTTGCTGGCTGCCGTGACCCTCAGCAAGCCGGTGATCTAAAAAAATTGGCAGCAATCGCTGCGCCTAACCTGACCCTGCTCGCGCTGGATGTCACCGACGAGCACAGCCTGGACGAGGCGCGGCAGCAGGTCGGTGCGCAGGTGGAGGCCCTCGATCTGCTCTTCAACAACGCTGCCATCAACCTGGGTGACGAGTCCATCACCGGCGTGACCGCCCAGAAGCTGGCGGAGACTCTGCGCGTCAATGCCATCGGCCCGGTGCTGGTGGCGCAGCGTTTCTATGATTTATTGAAAATAGGCGACTCCCCAAAATTGATCAATATCTCCTCCGAATCGGGCTCGATTGGCCGTATGCGCCACTTCCGCGGTTACGGTTACTATGGCAGCAAGGCAGCCCTGAACATGTACACGCACTCCTTGGCCTTGGATCCCAACTTGAAAGAGATCACCGTCATCGCCCTGCATCCGGGTTGGGTGCGCACCGATATGGGCGGGCCGATGGCCTCCCTCTCTCCGCAGGAATCCGTCAAAAAGATCTTGAGTGTGGTCGACCGCCTCACCTTGCAAGATACCGGCAAGTTCTACACGTATACTGGGGATGAGTATCCCTGGTAGTTCTGGCTTCAACCACACCGGCAGTTCTCCTCTTGTTTTAGCTTTGCCAACCAGCGCAGCATGAGCCAGTGATGGCTGTCCGGACGCGCCCATGGGTGGTGTTCGATGACCCGCTTCAACGCGGCCTCAGCTGAAGTCCTTCTAACAGGATTAACACAGCGCAGCAAACCGTTACCGAGCGGTTCAAACCCGCCGAGCAGTGGACTAAAACCCGCTCACCCTGGCGCAGCCGTTCGATAACCCATTTGGCTTCCCGGATGATCTCGCCCAATTCCATGCCGCGCTGTCCTTCACCCTTGCTGGACCAGCGGTCTGGTGGATCGACTTGGTCCTCTCTCACCCATAAACTGGCATCCTCCCCCAGGTTTAACACGGCTCCCACGGCGGGTCTCTCGTAGCCTTGGGAATCGATGCCACCTACAAAAAGGCGCTGGTGATATCGACGGGAGCCCAGGTGAATCGTGATCGGATCACCCCCATAGCGAGCGTGCACCTGCCCGGGAATTGGGATGAGCCGCGGCGGCAGGGTTGGTGGCACCGACCAGCTGCGCAGGGTTTCGACCGGCTCAACCGGTCCAGGACGTTCTTCTTGAATAAATTGCTGTGCAGAAAGTATCAAGGTGGCTGGCTCATCGGAGCCATGAAAAAAGCGAAAATAGGCATCTTCACCCGGCGGGCGCCAGTAGATTACCCCGCGCAGGCTGCGCGCTCCGTGGTCCATGGGAACGGTTTCCAGGTGGTTGTAGAGCCCCACACACTTGATCCAGCGCAGTTTTGCACAGCGCAGGCGGCGGGGAATATATTCCCCCCGCACCCTTTCAAAGGGTTTCCCATCCTGTTCAAGCAGCTCGATGGGAGCCGACAGGTTCAGCTCCTGGTAATCCATGAGCAGGTCGCGCTGTCCGGCATGGGTTACTTCTTGTAGCGCGACCAGCCGCCCGCTGGATAAAGAAGCTGCGTAAGGGAACTCCAAAATGCGAGCGTGGAGGGTCATCTTTTGCATCGATATAGCCTTGCTTAAGTATCTCTAAAATCGAGCTTTAAGCAAGTGGCATGGTTTGACTCCTGACAAATCTTGATATAAACTCACAGCAATTTGGAGGAGGTTGATTTGGAAGATACGTTTCTAGACACGAACGGGATCCGTTTACATGGCATCCAGGCAGGACCAGGCAATGGCCCCCTGGTTGTCTTGCTGCATGGATTTCCAGAGTTCTGGTATGGTTGGCGGCATCAGATCATGCCTCTGGCACAGGCAGGCTTTCGCATCTTAGCCCCTGATCAACGCGGCTATAACCTGAGTGATAAGCCTAAGGGAGTCAAAGCTTACCGCTTAGATGAATTATCCAGGGACATTATCGGCTTGCTCGATAACCTGGGCAAGCAAACCTGCTACCTGGTAGGGCATGATTGGGGAGCGGCTGTTGCCTGGAATGTAGCTATGGCATACCCGCACAGGATTGAGAAGCTGGTTATTATGAATGTCCCGCATCCAGCGGTGATGATGAGTTTCTTGCGAAAGAATCCCAGGCAGATGCTCAAAAGTTGGTATATCGCTTTCTTTCAGGTCCCAGGTCTTGCCGATTGGCTGCTTAGAGCTAATGACAGTGCTGGCGCGGCCCGTTTGCTGGCCGGTAGTGGAAAATCCAGTACTTTTACAGATGAGGAGCTGGGTGAATATAAACAAGTCTGGTCCCAGCCTGAGGCGTTGACCAGTATGATCCATTGGTATCGTGCTTTGGTCCGTTACCCACCTGTGCTGCCGGTTGATCGACGCTTGCATATGCCGGTACTCATGCTGTGGGGGAAACAGGATATTGCCCTCAGTTATGAGATGGCGCAGCTAAGTATCGAATTATGCGACCAGGGAAAGTTGATCCCCTTTGAAGAAGCTACCCATTGGGTGCAGCATGATGAGGCAGAGAAAGTAAATGAGCACTTATTGGAATTTCTACGGGGAAAATCAGAATGACGAAAACCTCTTCATCACTCCCTCCGACGGTTGAGCGTTTTGCCGGTTTTGCCGGTGTGTACAACCAGTATCGCCCCAACCCTCCTGCTGAGTTGGGCGAAATCCTGACCCACATGATCCACATGCCGATGCCCGCCCTGGTAGTTGACCTGGGCTGTGGAACCGGGTTGTCCACGCGCTTTTGGGCTGAGCGGGCTTGCCAGATTATCGGTATTGACCCAAGTGAGGAGATGTTAGCGGTGGCGCGTGCGTGTACCGGTGCCACAAACATAGCTTATGTGTATGGATACGGTCATCTGGTTGCCTTATCCAGTGGCTGCGCAGATATCGTCACCTGCTCACAGTCTTTGCACTGGATGGATCCCCAGCTTACGCTTCTGGAGGTTGCCCGCCTCCTGCGCCCCGGTGGGGTATTTGCAATCTATGATCACACTTCCCTGGTGATGCCTGAGTGGGAGATCGAGGCTGCCCAGCGAGCTTTCCAGGCTCGTGCAGACGCTCTGGAAAATGAGCTGGGTATCACCGCTCAAGTGCCGCGTTGGCCCAAACAGGAGCACCTGCCCGCCATGCAAGCCAGCGGTCTTTTTCGCTATACACGCGAGTTTTACCTCCACCATGTCGTCATGGGCAATGCACAATTCCTGATCGGAGGTGTTCTCTCCTCCGGACAGGTCCAAAGCCTCTTCAAGGCTGGCATCTCCGAAAAAGAGCTTGGTCTGGATGTGCTGCGGGCTCAAGCACACCGGCTGCTTGGGGATGAAATGCGTCCCTGGTATTTCGGTGTACACGTGCGTATTGGCATCGTATGAGATGTGTGGTTTACGTTAAAATTAATGGTGTTGCCGCCTCTTGCTTAGCCAGAGGTCTTGCATTATCATAGGCCCCTGTCCAGGAAAAAAGCCTGCTCGTTTGCAGGTTTTTTATTACCCTTGGTTTATGGACCTTGCGAGTCGATATGGACTTAATGACCACCTTTTTGATTGCGGTAGGCCTGGCGATGGATGCCTTTGCTGTCTCATTAGCTGCTGGCACATCCACCCAGGGCAGGGCTTTCCGGCCTTTTTTTCGCTTGTCCTTTCATTTTGGGCTTTTTCAGGCTGGCATGACCTTCCTGGGCTGGCTGGCGGGTTCCAGCATTGCTCATTGGATTGAGGATTTCGACCACTGGGTTGCCTTCGGGCTGCTGCTGTTTGTTGGAGTGCGCATGATCCGCTCTGGGCTTAGTCACGCTGAAGAGCACAAGACGGGCGATCTGTCCCGCGGTGGGATGCTGGTGATGGTCAGTGTAGCCACCAGCATCGATGCCCTGGCAGTCGGGTTGGGGCTGGCGATGATCGATGTGAATATCCTCCAGGCCTGTGCGGTGATCGGGATCGTCACTTTAGCCCTATCCGTCGTGGGGCTGCTCGCAGGTGGGATGTTGGGGGAGAAGTTTGGCAAACGCATGGAAATTTTGGGCGGCTTGATCCTGATCGGGATTGGAATCAGGATCTTGATCACCCACCTCGCTTAATCTTGCTCCCATTCCAAGAGGTTGACTTCCCGCACGGGTTGCTCCGGGTCGGCAGGGATGAGAAAAGTTTTAATCTCGCATGGGGTAAAGGCCGCCTCGATCTTGCGCTTGAATAAGTGCAGCTGGAGAGTCGTCTGCGTTTCACGCCCAGCGGTTTCGTAGAGGCGCAGGATCCAGCCGTTGCCATCCTCCGCTTTCTTTAACGCACTGACCATCACGTTCTTCGCACCCACTTGCAGGAAAGAATCTGCCTGTGGGAATGTCCCCAGTGGGTGGAAGGTAGCCGCCAGGGCAATGGGCAGTTGGTTGATCTCTGCGGCGCGCTGCACGGTGCCCGCTTGCTGCCAGCTCCCTGCATGCGGCAGGAGTGCATAAGTAAAGCGCTGGATGCCCTGGTCAATGTAAGCATAGAACTCGTTGGGTTGGGGTTCAGCCGGAGCATGGTGAGCGTAGATCGGGCTGCGCAGCACCGTCAGGCCGATATCGGCTCCTTGAGCATCAAAGCTGTATTTCCCGTCGTTTAGCAGGCTGACCCCGTAGGGTTGGCTGCCCTGGCGAGAAACGCCCGTGACATCCACCCAGCTTTGCATAGGCTCCTCGTCACCGTTTGCTTTGCGCTGGATGTGCCCAAAGGGAATCTCGTTCACCACCCTGGCAGAGTCCACGTTGACTGGGAAGCGCAGCTTGAGCAGCTTGTGTTTTTCGCGCCAGTCTACTTCCACATTCACATCGATCCTGTCCAACCTGGCATACAAGGTAAATTCCTGGACCAGCCTGGACGATCCATATTCGCTGATCGCTCGAATGCTGGCTTTAACAGGGCCGGCTTCGGCAATCCTAGTGCTGGTGGCAGAGAAAGTGCCAATGACCTTGTTAAATTGGAGCACAGCATGGCTCCAGGTGTCGCTGGGATCATCGATCACCACTGCGCAGGCGGCTTCGCCTGAAAAAACCTTGTCCCCAGTACGTTTATCCATTAAGTTGGCGATGCAGCCCGTTTTTGGGTTGATTTCTAAACGGTAAAAATCATTTTCCAGGGTTGTGTTTTGAGCCTGTACAGGTGGAAATTTTTTCGGGGTTTCTGAAGGAATTAGCCGGAAAACCCTGTAACCCAGGGCAGGCAGGTTGGCAGTGAAACACAACCGCTTCCGCCAACCTGTGGTGGAAGTTGAGCGCACAGCCTGGAATGGAACGGGTTGTCCGGTTTCGTCCACAAGCTGCGACTGATCTAGGATATTGCCATATTCAAGCTCTACCGGCAGGTTAACTTCCCAGCCATGTGGGTTGAAGACCACCACCGGCCGCATTTCCTCCTCTTGCGGAATAAAAATGTTCCATGCCAGGGATTGGGCGGCGAGGTTCAGCGCCCGGTCTGCGGCAGCCATTGCTTCGCCAAACAAGTTGCGCGCATCTTCATAAGCTGCCTCCAGGCTGGTGCCTGCCAGGCTGTCGTGGAACTGGCTGAATAAGACGTTCTTCCAGGCTTGCCTGAGACTTGCCGGGTAGGGTTGGCCTGTCGCGATCTCAGCCAGGGTGGAGAGCTTCTCTGCTGCCAGCAGGCGGTTTTCTGCCTGGCGGTTCCAGCGCTTGATTCCGGAGTGCGCCGCGTAGCAGCCGCTGGCATGGTGCTGCAGGTCATCATGCACGACTGGAAGGTCTGGCTGGCGGGCTTGCACTGCCGAGAAGAATTGCTCCAGCCTGGCATGTTCCAGGTGTAGATCAGCATTTTCATGTTCGCATCGCCGGATATACTCCAGGTTGGCTTTGGTGGGGCCTCCGCCATGATCGCCAACCCCATAAAAGCAGGTCATCTCTGCCAATGGCGCTTGGATTTCCGCGGCGCACTGCAGGAGGTGCTCCTCCAGATCATCCATCCAGGTGGCGTACGAAAATGCGAGCTGCAAGGCCAGCACCCGCGAGCCATCGTCGGCCTCCCACCAGAACAAGCGCCCAGGCAGCTCCTTCTCATGCGGCATGGGACGCATAAAGACGTAATATGGCAATGCACTCTTCCTCAAAATCTGCGGCAGCATGCCGTTGTGTCCAAAGCTGTCTACGTTATACCCTACCTGTGCCGGACTGCCAAACTTCTCTTTGAAGTAGCGCTGCCCAAATAACGCCTGGCGAACAAAGGATTCACCGGCTGGGATATTGCAATCCGGCTCAATCCACCAACCCCCTGCCAGCCCCCAGTGCCCTTCCGCCACGCGCTGCTGGATCTCAGCAAACATCGGTGGGTCGCTTTGCTCAATCCATTCGTAAAAAGCGGCTGAGCTGGCGCTGAAGATAAACTCTGGGTACTCCTTCATTCGATCGAGTGCCGACCGGAAGGTGGCTTTAACTTCGTGAAAGCCTTCCTGCCACTGCCACAGCCAAACCGGATCGATGTGGGCATTGCCAATCATGTAGAGGGTCTTCTTTTTCATTGTGAGGATATCCTTGGTTATATCAAAATTGGTAGCGTATCCTTATTGTACGCCAGAAATCGAATGTGGGTTCCTCAGGGGTAAATGCGCTGGGAAATCATACGGAACTATCAGAGTCCTTCCCAAAGGAACCGATCGTACTTTTTCATGAAATCATGGGTTAAAATTAGGGCAGCAGAAATTGAAACTTTTCCTCAGGAGAAATCATGACCTTACCCTTGATCGGCTTGACGGCCTCACGTAACCCGGACAATTCCACCCTCTCCATTAACGAAGTCTATATCCAGGCGGTCATTCAAGCCGGCGGCGCGCCGGTGCTGATCCCTTTGGGGGTATCGGAGCCGTCACTGGTTGAGATTTTGACCAGACTAAATGGGATTATCTTTACCGGTGGCGGAGATGTAGAGCCTGCCCGCTACGGCGCTGATAACCAGCATCCCAAGCTGGGCGAGGTGGATATAGATCGAGACCAGGTGGAGCTTTTCCTGTATCACGAAGCAACCCAGCGAGGTTTGCCCTTCCTGGGTATTTGCCGGGGCATCCAGCTGATTAATGTAGCGATGGGGGGGACGCTTTATATCGATATTGCTGACCAGCGACCCGGCTCGATTCAGCATGATTATCACGGCTACCCGCGTAAATACCTGGCTCATTCCGTAGCCGTAGAAGACAACCGGTTGGCTGGCATCTTAGGTTCGACCCAGGTGGAGGTCACCAGCTTCCATCACCAGGGTGTAGAGAGGCTGGCGACGGCTTTCCAGGCAACTGCCTATTCACCGGATGGGTTGATCGAAGCGCTGGAGCTGCCCGGTTATCCCTTTGGTCTGGCGGTGCAGTGGCATCCAGAATGTATGCTGGATGTTCCCTCCATGCAAAACCTGTTCCGGGCTTTTATCCAGGCTTCGGGCAATCAGGAATCATAACACAGCCCCTTGAGAGAGAATCCTTGTGCGAAAGTCCCCTAACCCCCTTCCCCCTATCCCCTCACGCCCTGAAGTGCCGGGAAGGGATTCATCTATTGGCATCTTTGACTCTGGTGTGGGGGGATTATCGGTGCTCCGAGCCATTCGGCAGCAGCTTCCCACAGAACCAGTGATCTTCCTGGCAGACCAGGCGCATGTGCCCTATGGCTTGCGGTCGCTCGAGGAAGTATGCGATTTCTCTGAGGCGATCACGCGCTACCTTCTTTCCAGGGGGGCAAAGCTGATCGTGGTTGCCTGTAATACGGCCTCTGCTGCAGCCCTGCATCATCTCCGCCAGGTATTCTCTGGGATCCCCTTCGTGGGGATGGAACCGGCAGTCAAACCTGCCGCCGAAGGCTCGCAGAGCGGGGTGGTGGGGGTGCTGGCCACTCCGGCGACTTTCCAGGGTGAGCTGTACGCCTCGGTGGTGGAGCGTTTCGCCAATGGGGTCACCCTCTTGCAGCACACTTGTCCGGGGTTGGTGGCACAGATCGAAGAGGGGGAACTGGAGACACCCAAGACCCGCCTTATCCTGGAAGAGGCCTTGCTGCCCATGCTGGAGAAAGGCATCGATACGGTGGTGCTGGGCTGCACGCATTATCCCTTCGTGATCCCGCTGATCGAAGCGATTGTTGGGTCGGGCGTGCGTGTCATTGACCCGGCTCCGGCAGTGGCGCGCCAGGTTGGGCGTTTGCTGGAAATTTATAGCTTGGGTCATCCGGCTGAAGAGAGGGGAAACCTGGAAGTTCTTACCACCGGCAACCCCCAGCGATTACAGGCACTGTTCCCAAGGTTGCTGGGGGAAAGGGTTTCGGTAGAGATAATTGATTGGAGAGCAGGGGAACTGGGGGAGGCGGAATTCTGAATAACGACCGAGTCGATTCTCCAGTCTTTGTGCTAAAATGAAAATATGAGTAGAGACAATGCTCCCGCATTGTCCTCGTTGGTCGTCTATTCGGGAGCGAACACGATGACCCGCTTAGAATTATCATTTCTCGGTTCCTTCCAAGTGAAGCTGGGAGGGCAGCCAGTCACTGGCTTTGAGACTGACAAGGTGCGTGCCTTGCTGGCATACCTGGCTGTTGAGTATGGTAACCCCCACCGCCGCGAGCAGCTTGCTGCCCTCTTCTGGCCCGGCTGGCCGGATGCCCTCTGCCCGCACCAGCCTGCGCAACGCCCTCTCCAACCTGCGTAAAGTCATCTGCGATGAAAAGACTGAGCCTCCTTTCCTGCTCATCACGCGTGAGACCATCCAGTTCAACCAAGCATCCGACTACTTCCTCGATACCCTCGACCTGGAGCGGGTTGCACAAAACAGCCATCTCACTCCAGATCAGCTTCAGTCCGTTATCTCCCTCTACCGCGGCAGCTTTCTGGAAGGTTTCACCCTCAAAGACTGCCCTGCGTTCGATGATTGGTCAGCCATTGTTCGTGAGCGTGTGCAGCAGCAGGCTTCATCCCTCTTCTCCCGGTTGGCGATATCGCACGAGCAGAACAAGGATTATGAGAAAGCCATCGTCTGCGCCCGCAAACGCCTCGAATTGGAGCCCTGGCAGGAAGATGCCCACCGCAGCCTGATGCGCCTGCTGGCCCTCAGCGGGCAGCGCCCGGCAGCCCTGGCGCAGTTTGAATCCTGCAAGCGCAGCTTGAAATCCGAGCTGGGCGTCGAGCCTTCGGTTGAGACCGTCCGGCTATATGAGAGTATCCGCGCTGGGGAGGTGGACGCGCCGGGAGCGCAGAAAGCCAGGCTGCACAACCTGCCAGTCCAGGTGACCAGCTTCATTGGCAGGGAGAAAGAGATCGACCAGATCCGGAGGTTGCTGGCTGACAGCACGGGCGACTCTCAGAGCCGCCCCCCCACACGCCTGGTCACGCTCACCGGCCCGGGGGGAACGGGCAAGACGCGCCTGGCGCTGCGGGCTGCTGCAGAAATGCTGCCGGATTACCCCGATGGCGCCTGGCTGGTGGAGCTGGCGCCGGTATCGGACCCAAACCTGGTGCCGATGATCGCGGCGCGTGCCCTGGGTTTGCGCGAGCAAACCAGCGCGCAGACCTTGACACTGCTGCAAAATTTCCTGGAGCCCAAACGCCTGCTGCTCATCTTTGACAACTGCGAGCACCTGATCGAGGCCTGCGCTCTCCTGGCAGATGCGCTGCTGCATGCCTGCCCGAAATTGTCTATTCTGGTCAGCAGCCGGGAAGCGTTGGGGATTGAAGGGGAAACACCCTTGCGCGTGCCGCCCCTGGCCATTCCTAATCTGGACCAACTGCCGCCTGTAGAAGAGCTGAAGAATTTCGAAGCCATCCAGCTGTTCGGTGATCGAGCAGAGACCATCTCGCCTGGCTTCCTCCTGACCCCGGCCAACCTGCCTGCGGTGGCGCTGATCTGCAAGCGCCTGGACGGCATCCCGCTGGCCATCGAGCTGGCTGCCGCGCGTGTCAAGCTGCTGCAGGTGGAGGAGATCGCCAAACACCTGGAGGACCGCTTCCGCTTACTCACTGGGGGCAGCCGGGCGGCCCTGCCGCGCTACCAGACCTTGCGTGCCTCCATCGACTGGAGCTATGCGCTGCTCTCTCCCCCCGAGCGAATACTGCTGCAGCGCCTGTCCGTCTTTGCGGGTAGCTGGAGTCTGGAAGCAGCCGAGGCAGCCTGCAGCGGAGAAGGCCTCCCCAGCGGTGAGGTGTTGGATTTGCAGGCTCAATTGTTGGACAAGTCCCTGATTTCTGTCGAAGCGCAGGCTGGTCCGGGAACGCGCTACCGCATGCTGGAGACCATCCGCCAGTATGCGCACGAGAAGCTGGTGGAGAGGGGTGAGGCCGGGCAGATGCGCCAGCGGCACTTAGGATACTATCTCGAGCTGGCTGAAAAGGCAAAAAACGGGCTGCGCGGGCCAGAGCAGGGGCAGCTGCTGGATTTCTTGGAAACTGAGCTGGACAACCTGCGCCTGGCATTGGAATGGTCGCTGGAGAGCAGAGATCAGCCGGGCTGGAGCCTGGAGGCTGGCCTGCGGATCGCCGCGGCGCTGTTGTATTTCTGGCATCCCCGCAGCCGGCATATGGAGGGAATCCAGTGGCTGGAACGGCTGCTGGCTGCCGAAGCACAAGAAAGCGGCGAGGGAACACTTACGCCAGAGATGACCCGGCTGCGCGCCGAAGCATTCTTTGTCGCTGCATGGCTAGCCCATTGCGGTGGAGAACGTGCCAAGTCGATCCCGTTTGCTGAGCAGAGCCGAGACCTCTACCTGAAGCTGGGAGAGGCCGGGAGATACGGCCTGGCTCTAAACATGATCCGTTTTGGGATTCTAGAAGCGGACAAAGGCAATTTTGGTGAAGCAAACCGCCTGATAAAAGAAAGCCTGGCATTTTTCCGAGAGCAAAAGGATCTATTCTGGGAGAGCGATTGTTTCTTATATTTGGGACAAATTGCCTGGAACAACCTGGAGTTTGAAGCAGCCGAGAAATACTATGAAGCGGATCTGCGGATCAAGCAAGCGATCGGAGACCAGGATGGGATCGGGGCAGCCCTCTTGAGTATAGGCTTCCTGGCTTTTGAACAGGGGGAGGACGAGCGGGCGCGGGATTTTTGCGAGCAGAGTCTGAGGGTTTTCTCAGCAATCCATAATGATAATATTATTTTTATGCCTCTCTTTATCCTGGGCAGGTTGGAGCTGCGGCGAGGAAATACTGCCCGGGCTGAGGAGCGCTTTCAGGAACAATTATCGCTGGGATACCAGCGGGGAAATATAGCGGAAATCTCGAGTGGATTGACTAACCTGGGCTGGCTGGCTTTGATGAGAGAAAATTTTTCGGAAGCAGAGGCGAGGTATGCAGAAAGCCTGGCCCTTTACCGCAAATATAACCAACTGGATGATGTGCGTTTTGCCCTTTGGAATCTGGGGAACACAGCCTGGGTCAAGGGGGATCTAGAAACTGCCGCGGCGAGATTTGGGGAGGCGCTCTCCCTCGCCCAGGAAGCTGGAGATCAGATCCACGAAGGGAATGCCCATTTAGGCCTGGGCAGGGTAGCCTTTGCCCAGCGGAAGAACGAGGAGGCGCGGGAGCACCTGGTGAAGGCGCTCAGATCGTGCTTTGCTTACAGCATGTTACCCTGGGATTTCCCGTATGCGCTAGAAGCGCTGGCCTTCGTAGCGATGTCACAGCAGCAGATGGCGCAAGCCGCCCGTTTATTGGGCGTCACGCAAGCTTATCATGAGCGCTATCAAAAACTGCGCTTACCCAAAGAGGTTGCGATGCGCCGTGACGCTGTGAAGCAAGTGCGCCTCGCGCTGGGGGAAGAGGCTTTTGCGGCAGCCTGGAAGGAGGGGGAAGTGATGGGATTGAAGCAGGCGGTGACGTATGTATGCGGGGGATATCCAGGGACAGCACAGGATTAAAATCTAGAATAAAAACCGGTTTTGAATTTACTCGGATGACTCTTTTTCAGTCCCTGTGTCTTGATTGATGTGTTCCTGCAAATACTCGAACAAGGCCTCCAGGCAGGGGAAACCCAGGCGCTCGCCGGTACGGGGATCGTCCAGGAGGCGCGCCAGGAGACTTCCCCTTCGTCTCCTGGCGACCAGATGCGCAACAGGTATGAAAAATACTGAGGCTTGTCATCTGTCATGGCAACCCCGGTTCAAACCACCACCGGTCGTGATTTGCCCCCTCTTACGACCGGCCTTCAATATCAATTTATTCTTCTCTACTTAAAGTTTAAGTGACCCTGATATTTCATGACATCATCTTGGGCGTTCCATACCCCGCGCCATTCCGCATTGTAATCTTTCACTTCTCCAGTATTGAAGGTAAACGTTCCATGCGCGGTAAAGCCATAGGACATATTTGGCCAGATACTCGGATCCTCCCAATACCAGAGCCATAAACCATCGGTATAATGGAATTCGGATGTCCCTTGTGCCACCAATGTCTTTTCGGCGAAGAAATCCTCACAATTCCACAATGGACCGATGGGGTCCCCAGTATAAAGGTAGGTGGGTACATCTTTGGCAGAAATATTGGCATTGCCAGCATAAGTCAGATTCGGCGTTGTTACCACCTTGACATCAAAGGGGAAATATTCATATTCCGGATCATAACAGGCCTGAAAGGGATCCGCTCCAAACATGATGAAGTATCCATCGACATCGTCAAAGCCAACTGCCATCAAAATTTGATCCCGGAAAATCATTGCTCCATGACCGGTTAGTTTTGACCCTGGATCGGCAGACGCCTTTTCTGAAGGTATGGCAACGGCCAGGCTGAGCATTAAGATCACCAGGATGAGCCCATTCACTACTCTACGTATGGTAAACATAACTTGCTCCTTTCATAAATTATGGGTTGGTATATTGGCAGATGAACCTCTGTCAACTTAACTGTAGCAGCCGCGCGCAGGGAAAACGCAGTCTGAGCCATGTCCAATCTGGATTGAAGAGTGTCCAAATATTTTGTATAATCTTCTTAGGTGGTGTTTTAGAAATGAGGCGAGGGAAGGAGAATGGGATACTTAAGGCTTTCATTGCTAGGGACGTTCCGGGCTACCCTGGATGGGGTTTCGCTAACAAGTTTCGAGTCAAACAAGGTCAGGGCGCTGCTGGCTTTCCTGGCGGTGGAGGCGGAACGCCCGCACAGCCGCGATGCGCTGTCTACGCTGTTATGGCCGGATTGGCCTCAACAAAAAGCTTTGTACTACCTGCGCAATACCCTGTCTGACCTGCGCCGGATACTCGGCGACCGCCAAGCATCAATTCCCTTCCTGCTCGTCTCCCACGATGCGCTCCAGCTCAACCCACACAGCGATTATTGGCTGGATGTGGCTGAGTTTCAACGGTTATCCGTTCCTTCCCACCCCGATGGTTTCGCAGACACTCGGGGTTTAATCAACCTTGAGGGCTATGAAAAGGCGGTCAGCCTCTACCAGGGGGAACTGCTGGAGGGGCTGGCGGTCGAAAGCATTCCTTTCGAAGAATGGGCACTGCTCAAGGGTGAGCAGCTCCACCAGCAGGTGCTGGCGAACCTGCACCACCTGGCGGATTTTTATTTGGACAGCGGGGAAACCGAAAAAGCCCAGCAATATGCCCGCCGCCAGGTGGAGCTGGATCCCTGGCGCGAAGAAGCTTACCAGCAGTGGATGCTGGCCCTGGCAAAGGGCGGGCAGCGCAGTGAAGCGCTGGCCCAATACGAAGCCTGCCATCGCCGGCTGCGGGAAGAGCTGGGCGTCGCGCCGAGCGCTGAAACCCAGCGGCTCTACGAACGCATCCGGGATGGGGCAATTGCCCCGGATCTAGAACCAAAACCTCGCTTTCACAACCTGCCAGCCCAGGTGACCAGCTTTATCGGCAGGGAGAAAGAGGTCGAAGAAATTAAGGCCATCCTGGGCAGGAGTGATACGAAAAGTCGCCCCTCCATAAGGCTGGTTACCCTCAGCGGTGCGGGCGGGGTGGGCAAGAGCCGCCTGGCGCTGCGGGTGGCGGAAGAGGTGCTGGGGAATTACCCTGACGGCGCCTGGCTGGTGGGGTTGGCCCCGCTGGCCGACCCGGAGCGCGTGCCGATGATCGCGGCGCGCGCCCTGGGCCTGAGCGAGCAGACCGAGTCACAAACTTTGGCACTTCTGCAAGACTACCTTGAAAACAAACAATTACTGTTGATCCTCGACAACTGCGAGCACCTGATCGAAGCCTGCGCCCGGCTGGCGGAGGCGCTCCTGGGGAGCTGCCCAGACCTGCAGCTGCTCATCACCAGTCGGGAAAAGCTGGGTATTGCCGGGGAAGTGGTCTTTCGGGTGCCATCTTTGTCCCTGCCAGACCTGGCGAGTACGGATCACAGCGATGGGAAAGACCAGCCGGATCAATCTCTGAGGCTCGAAAGATTAGTCCAATCTGAAGCGGTGCAGTTGTTCTGCGAGCGGGCGGAGAGGGCTTCACCCGGCTTCAGGCTCACCTCCACTAATGCACCGGCTGTTGCCCAGGTTTGTGCGCGCCTGGATGGCATCCCCCTGCCGATTGAGCTGGCCGCGGGGCGCATGCCCTTGCTGCAGGTAGATGAGATCGCCCGGCACCTGGATGATCGCTTTCGCATGCTCACCGGAGGCAGCCGCGCAGCCCTGCCGCGCTACCAGACGCTGCGCGCCTCCATCGATTGGAGCTACGCGCTGCTCTTTCCCCCCGAGAAAATCTTGCTTCAACGCCTGTCCGTCTTTGCGGGAAGCTGGAGGCTGGCAGCCGCCGAGGCAGCTTGTAGTGGAGAAGGCATTGACCCCAGCGAGGTGCTGGAACTGCAGAGCCAATTGGTGAACAAATCCCTGGTGGCGGTTGAGGTGCAGCCTGGTGTGGAGACGCGCTACCGCATGCTGGAGACCATCCGGCAATATGCATACGAGAAATTGATGGAGACGGGTGAGATCGAGCAAGATCGCCAGCAGCATTTGCAATACTATCTCGCACTGGTCGAAGAGGTGGGAGGTAGGTTGCGCGGACCGGAGCAGCCGCAATTGCTGGATTTGCTGGAACTCGAGCTCGACAACCTGCGCCTGGCGTTGGAATGGTCGCTGACGGGTGAGGAACAGCCCGGTTTAAGCCTGGAGGCCGGCTTGCGGATTGCCGCGGCGCTGCACTGGTTCTGGCACTGCCGCGGCCGGCAGTACGAGGGGGCGCAGTGGCTGGAAAGGCTGCTGCCGGCTGAGGCGGAGGCACGGAGGCTGGCTGCCTCTGCCAGCGAAGGGCTTCTTTCACCAGAGCAGGCGAAGGTGCGCGCCTGGGCGCTGATGGTGGCAGGGCATCTGGAATACCAGTTAGCCGATGTGCCCAAATTCTACAAATTTCTGGATGAGAGCCGGGACTTGTTCATGAGCCTGGGCGCCGAAGGCAGGTTGGGTTACGCCTACGTGCTATTTATCTCATCTCTCCTGGTACATGAATCTGACCTGCCGCGGGCAAGGCAAATCCTGGAAGAGAGCCTGTCGATTTTCCAGGTTGAAGGGCACCTGCTGGGTATGGGGCAATGTTATCAGATGTTGGGATTTATTTCTAATCTCAACGAGGAATATGAAAGCGCCAAAGTCTTTTTTGAAGAAGCATTGACCTGCTGCGAGCGGATTGGCGATCGAGATGGCATGCTGGGCGCACTGTATTATTTGGGCGACCAGGCTTTCCGATCAGGGGATGATGTACAGGCACGGATTTTTTATGAGCGCTGCCTTGAAATTGCCGATGCGATTCACAATGTTAGCTTTCCACATCCCCGAGCCTTTCTTGGCTTACTGGACTGGATGGAGGGAAAGGATGTGCAGGCTGTGGAAAGATTTGAGCAGAACTTAGCGATCAACCGGCGCACAGGGAATCTGTTTGGGATTTTCCAGGGACTCGATTACCTGGGGTGGCTGGCCCTGTCGCAGGGGGATTCCAAGCAAGCGAGGAAAAGGTTTGAGGAGCAACTGGACTTTTTGCATAAAATGGGTAAAAAGGGTTATTCTGCCGGAACCCTGCATGCTTTAGGATACCTGGCTTGGGCTGAAGGGGATATCAAGGGCGCCATAACGTGATATTCAGAAGGATTGGAAATCTGCCGCGAAAACCAAGACAAATCCACGGAGACAAATATTCGACTGGATCTTGGGAGGGCGGCGATTGAGATGGGCAATCTGCTGCAGGCACGGGCACAGCTCCTGGAGGCACTGCAGAATTGGCAAAACCTCTATCCGATTTGGAACTGCCGCTTTATTTTTGAAGCGCTGGCGCACCTGGAAGCGGCAAGTGGAAAGTGGGAACGGGCTGCCTGCTTGCTGGGATTTACGGAGGCTGCGCACCAGAGATTCCTCCGCCTGAGGGCGCCGCGGGAGGGCGAGTTGAGGGAAAGCACTATTCTGAAGGTGCGAACTGCATTGGGGGAGGGGATTTTTGCATCAGCATGGAGGGAGGGAGAAGCCATGGATGCGAAGCAAGCGGTGGTGTATGCGCGCCGGGGGTGAGAAGCGATTGGAAAGGGATAGCCTTTGCAGCTGCGTCACTCTATCGCCACCCAAGATATCAACAAGCAGGAGCTGTGCGGCATGATCGAGCTGGCACGCAGCATCAAGGCTGCCGACAAGCAGATTTTTGGCTCCAGAATGCCCACCAGTGGATAAGCTATGTTCGTAACAATAGCTGCCCTTCGCCTAAAGATTACGAAGCCGCGAGTATCCGCTAAGTAGGACTTTTACCGCTTCCACTAGCGCCTCCAAATCATCGGCAGTGTTATAGCCCTGCACCGAGATTCGCAAGTATTTATTCCCGTTCCACTCGATGACAGGGATCTCGATATGGAAGTCGGCGTATAGGTGGGTGCGGAAGAGGTCCAGGTCAGCGTCTGCGGGGAGGGGGGCGATGCCCATCTGGCGATAAAAAGCCGAGTCAAGCGGGTAGAGGGACGGTAAGCTGGTGAGGTCACACAGGCGCTGGATCGCCTGCTGCAAAAGCAGATGGCAGTGCTGGCGGACGGTCTCCCAGTCGTGCTCGGCTGAAAATTGGAGGGCGGCGGGAACGGTGAGCGAGGCGGCAGGATCCTTCGTGCCGGTCCAATTGATGTAACTATGGAAAGCGGAGCCTTTGATCTGGGATGGGTCCAGGTTCCAGCCCCAGCCCACGATCAAAGGCTCGATCAGATGCTGTACTTCGGACCTGGCATACAAGAAAGCAGAACCCTTAGGTGCCATCATCCATTTGTGGCAGTTGCCGGTGTAGAAATCGGCTCCAATTGCTTTCAAATCGAGCGGGATTTGCCCCGGTGCGTGGGCGCCATCGATGACGGTCAAAATACCAGCCTGGCGAGCACGCTGGCAGATAGCTTCAACTGGAAAACGCAGGGCAGTGGGGGAGGTGATGTGGCTGAGATAGATCAGGCGCGTGCGTGGGGTGACACCCTGCCAAAACTGTTCGATAATCCCTTCTGGGGAGCTTACCGGCAGAGGGATGGGCTGGTAAACGTACTTTACACCAATTTTCCGGCATGCATATTCCCAGGCATGGTTGCAGGCCCCGTACTCGTGATCGGTGGTTAAGAACTCAGCCCCGGTTTGCAGTGGAGAGTTGGGGTGATCGCTCAGGCTGTGGGCGATCACATTGACACCGTAAGTGGCATTGGGGATGTAGACGATATTGTCTGGCTCGACATTGAGCTCGCCGCCCAAAACCTGGCGAGCTTGCCTGTCATAATCAGCATAATCTCTGCTGAAGAACCGCACCGGCTGGAGCTCCAGCTTACGCTGCCAGGCCTGGTAGGCTTCGAAGACCGGCTGAGGACAGGCTCCGAAAGACCCGTGGTTGAGAAAGATGATCTGCGGATCGAGGAGGAATAATTGTTTTATCGGATTTGGCATAAGGAAACGGTTATTAAAATTTAGATGACCAGGTTTAGTTCTTGCTGAAGGTATTCCACCTGGCTTCTAGATCTCCCACCAGGGTCTGGATGCGCAGCATCATCTGGTCGATGAGCATGTGTGGGTCGATGCTCGATTTTTCACCTTTACGGATATGCATCCCCTCACCTACATTTATAAAAGTAGGTCCGCCAAACTGCCACATACTTACGCCCGGTCGTTTTTCAAACCGGATACGAATCCTCGCGCACATATTCAGGGGGTGTATAAAACCCCACCGGCTGAACAGGGTAGCCTGAATAGGCAGCTAACAGCGCAGCTCCCCCTCTGGCGGGCAGGAGCTCTTTTCCGTGGTTTAACACCCCCTCTGGAAAGATAACGATCGAATCTCCCTGTGCCAAACGCTGACTGGCCTGCCGGATCAATTCTCGCCCTCGTCCAGCCACAACGGGAAGCTGATCGGCTAATGATAATAAGTAACCGATCGCCGGAACCTGGAAAATGGACCCCTGAATCATATAATGCAGTCTTTCTTTGAAAATGAACGGCAGAACAAAGGGATCGGTGGCATAAGCATGGTTGCAGATGATGATCTTGGGAGCTGGAAGAATATTATCGCTCCCAAATAACTCCACATCTCGTAAAAATAAATTTTTATAAACCCCCACAATACTTTTTGCCAGTGAATAACCGACGTGCATACTTACCTCGCATGACGATAAGCTTTAAAAACCAGGGTGGCATTATGACCGCCGAAGCCAAAGGAATTTGACAAAACTACCTGCAAGTTAGCTCGCCTGGCGACATTGGGTACATAATCCAGATCACATTCGGGATCGGGCCTTTCTAGGTTAATCGTCGGCGGAATGATCCCTGTTAGAAGCGCCTGGATGCAGATGGCGGCTTCAAGCGAACCTGCCCCACCGATCAGGTGCCCCGTCATGGATTTTGTCGAGCTGACTGGTACACGAGAGGCATGCTCTCCCAGGGCGAGTTTAATGGCGCGCGTCTCTGCAGGATCACCCAATAGGGTACCCGTACCGTGGGCGTTGACGTAAGAGACTTCTTGGGGGGAAATACCGGCGCGCTGCAGCGCCAGGCGCATGCAGTAAGCTGCACCGGCACCCTCGGGATCTGGGGCAGTCAAATGGATAGCATCGGAGGTGGCAGCGTAAGCAGCCATTTCGACCAGCGGCTGCGCGCCGCGCTGCAGTGCAAATTCGAGATCCTCCAGCACAAGGAGGGCTCCGCCTTCAGAAGCGACAAAACCATCTCGATCGGCATCAAAGGGGCGGCTGGCTGCAGTTGGATCGTCATTGCGGTGGGAGACTGCTCCCGTGCAGTCGAAAGAAGCCATCGCTAAGGGATGAATGGAGGCATCGAAGCCGCCTGTGAACACAGCTTTGGCATGCCCGCGCCGGATCGTTTCATAAGCTTCGCCTATGGCATCTGCACCGGTGGCGCAAGCTGAGGCTATCCCTCGGTTGGGTCCACGCGCTCCTGTGCGCAGAGCAACCTGCACAGCAGCGGCATCGACACTTATTGCAGGCAAATGAAAGGGGTTTAGCCGGCGGGGGCCTTTCTCCTGCAGGGTAATAAATCCGTTGATAAAAGTTGCGACTCCACCAGCACTGGAGCCGATAATCGAACCGATCTCGTATGGATCATGTTCTTGGACCACAAGCTTGCTTTGTTGAAGAGCTTCAGATAGGGCTGCCAGGGCGAACTGAGAATAACGGTCAATCCGGCGGGCTTCTTTCACCGGCATGTAAGCACATGGGTCAAATCCGTGCACTTCACCAGCGATGCGTACTTCGGAGCTGCTGGCATCAAATAAAGTGATCGGCCCAATCCCAGAACGTCCCTCGGTGATGTTTCTCCACATGTTGGGGATATCTAACCCAACTGGCGAGATGACACCCAGGCCTGTAACAACCACGCGGCGATGATTTTCAGACATTCCTTCCCCTCTTTTCAGGCGATTAATCTGCCCAGTTTGCCGATCTGTTCAAAAATATGCAGAACGCAATTTTGCTGCTCTTTTATGTACGTTGATATCATGCAATTACCTCCCGAGCATCTATGAATTTAGAGCATTGTTCGATGATAACCAATATTCTGTCTTCCTGAAATTATAACCCTCACGCTAAATTGAGGAAACCGGTTTTTGGTCTATTCATGTCAAAACTTGGGATCCAATCCGGCCAACATCAGCATAAGTTAATAAGCCACAGGCTAGATCCTTACCTGCCAGAGATACGATTTTAGCACGGATTACTTTGTAGTTTATGTCGGGGCGGAGTATATCAGAAAATCTATCACAGATAATTTGGAAGCTGTATCTATTGGAACAAAGTTTTTGGGATTATTCAGGAGTAAAATGGATTGTGTAGTAAATTCTGCCCAAAAAGGGGCCAGGTTAAGAAAAGCCATTACCAGCGGAGCGGTTGTGCTCTGATGGGTGATTTGGGAGGTGGTCAATGATCGATCCGTTGTGGTTTGTGCCTGTTTTGAAAATCCTCTTTTTTGTTGCTGCATCGCTGCCTCTCATTTACATTTCGCGTGCTTCTTTGAAAAAACCGGGTTCCCATGGTTTTTATCGTTTCTTTGCCTGGGAAGCGATCTTGGCTTTGGTGATGTTGAACCTGGATGTTTGGTTTGTTGACCCATTTTCCTGGCACCAATTGATCTCATGGCTTTTACTGCTGGGATCAATTTTCTTATTGATTCAAGGGGTGAATTTGTTAAAAGAGGTTGGTCAGCCCGACAGCAGTCGCGCTGACCCTTCGCTGCTTGGTTTCGAAAAGACGACACGCCTGGTGACAACCGGCTTATACGGCTATATCCGCCATCCACTGTACAGCTCGCTGCTGTTCCTGGCCTGGGGGACGTTTTTCAAAGATATCAGTTTGACTGGCGGTGTTCTGGTCCTTATTTCGACGATGTTCTTGACAGCCACGGCGCAGGCAGATGAGGTAGAATGCATCCGTTATTTTGGCTCAGATTACGAGGCATACCGGAAGCGTACAAAAATGTTTATCCCCTACTTGTTTTAACCCGGGTATTGTCACAGGATTGTAACAATTCTGGTGCTTGTGCAACACCATTAAAATCGGTTAGAATTAGTAAAAGTGCATTGTTCTGCGCTAAATACGAACTGAGGATAAAATGAGCGATAAAGAATCCGCACGTGATGTGATCGATGCCTACCATAAGCGCCAGAAAATGTCGCAGAAGGCACCGATTATCCTGATCATTGCAGCCGTACTGCTGATTGTGGGAGCTGCGATTGTCATTTTTGCCCTGCTTAACCCGACGAATCCATTAGCTTCGATGATGGCGACGGATACGTCTACCCCAACGGCAACCTCAACGCCTACCCAAACGTCAACGGCTACCAATACACCCACCGATACACCGACCGCAGCGCCTCCCACCGATACGCCCACTCCCACAGCCACGGAGACTCCCTCAGGACCATCGATTTATGTGGTTCAGGAGAATGATAACCTGGGATCGATTGCTGCAAAGTTCAATACAGACCTGGCTACGCTCCTGGCGTTGAATCCCCAGATCGATCCTCTGACACTGGTTATCCGTGTGGGCGATCAGGTTTTGATCCCGGCTCCCGACACCGTGCTGCCTACGGCAACACCTGTGCCAGTGGATTTACCCAGGGGCACCATCATCGATTATCGTATTATTTCCGGGGATTCACTTGAAGGTCTGGCGTTGCGTTTCAACAGCACGGTGGTGCTAATTCTTGCACAGAACCTAACCATCGAGAACGCAAATGACATTCAGGTTGGCCAGATCATTAAAATTCCTGTGAACGTCGCCACGCCTGTGCCGACGGCTACAGTTGGCACCGTCTTTCCTACCATTGCGATCCCGCCGACAGGCACTCCTACACCAGCGCCATAGATTGTGAAGATAAATTTTCGGTCAACTGAAATCCAGTTGACCGAAAATTTTATAATTCGTATCCCTGAAATTGTGTCATGATTTATATTCGTAGAGCAACCATTAACGACAGCGCTGGGATTGCCCGGGTGCAGGTGGACAGCTACCGGACTGCCTATGCAGATATCTTTTCGCAAGCATACCTGGATCGATTTACCTACGCGGAGCAGGCACAGGATTGGTATGACTGGATGATGAACAGGCCACGCGATCATATCTTCGTAGCGCAAACGGAGATGGGTGAGATTGAAGGGTATGCGCTGGGCCGCCCTGGTTTGACAAAGATCCCGCCCTATGACAGCGAGCTGGTGGCGATGCACGTGCGCCAGCCTTTCCAGCGGCAAGGGATTGGGCGAGGTTTGATGATGAAGATGGCAGAGCAGCTTCAAGACCAGGGCTGCGCATCGCTGATGCTGTGGGTATTGGAAAAGAACCCGGCACGTTCGTTCTATGAGAGGCTGGGCGGGCAGCTGATCGGCAAGCAAGAAATTGAGCTCAGTGAGGATACAAAAGCCGCCGAGGTGGCTTATGGGTGGCCGATTATTGGCGAATTATTTAAACCTTAGTGGGATTTATGGGTTGTTGTTCCGGGGGGGAAATCGAATAATATTGACAATATTACTCCTAATTAGTACAATTTATCATCTGTTGTCATTATGGCTTCTGGCCTTAGCCGATCGTTTGGGGCCGCGGCATTCGTAAGCTTTGCCCAACCAGGATGAATTACATGGCAGGCTATTTCAGAATTATTCGAGGTTTTTCGCCCAGCGTGCGCTATTACATCCTGGCTTATGCAGCGATCGGTTTTGCCTACTTTGGCATTTTCACTGTTTTGTATAACTTATTTTTACTTCGTCTGGGTTACAGTTTATCGTTGATCGGTCAGATCAATGGAGTGGGTCAGCTCTGCTGGGCATTGTTGGCTTTACCTGCCTCGCTGTTAGGGCGTAAGATAGGGCTGCGCAACGCCCAGGTAAGCGGCGGCTCACTCATTTGCCTGGGTTACGTTCTCTTCTTGTTGGTAGAATTGCTGCCCGAATCAGGGCGCGTGCCCTGGTTATTTGCCACCACGGTTCTAATCTGGACGGGTGTTGCGCTGGCTACGGTGAACGGCTTACCTTATCTGGTTGGTGTCACACAGCCCGTGGAACGCAGCCATGCCCTGGCAGTAAACAGCGCCATTTTATCCCTGACGGCTGTGGTGGGCAGCCTGGTAGCCGGGTTCCTTCCAGCTCAGATTGCTGCCCTGACCGGTGCCACGGCAGATGATCCTGCACCTTACCGCCTCACCTTATGGTTGGCTCCTTTATTCTTTGCTTTTGCGACCTTTTTCTTCAGCCGGATGAAGCCAGATGAACTGCTGGATAACATATCAAAAAACCTTCCCTCTTCAAAGGCACCCATCATGATCTTCTTGTTTTTTGGCGTGATTATCTTTTTCCAGACTGCCAGCGAAGGAGCTTTGCGAGCTTTTTTAATGTCTATTTGGATCAGAATTTGGGTATGTCCATTGCTCAGATCGGAATCCTCTTTGGCTTGGCGGGTTTGCTTCCCATCGCCGGTTCGTTGCTCATGCCTCCGTTAGTGACAAGACTGGGTTCGGGAGCAGCCTTTATCCTGGCTGGATTGGGGAGTGCTGTCATCTTGATCCTTTTGGGTTTGGTACCGCATCCATTGGCAGCCGCGTTTGGGTTTGCTGCTTTTAACCTGATCGCCAGCCTGCTGGCTGGCGTGCGCGGTATTCTCAGCCAAGAGATTGTCCAGCCTCTTTGGCGCACCGCCACCTCAGCCATCCTCATCATGGGTATGGCATTTGGCTGGGCTGTTATGGCTTTGCTGGGCAGCGCTCTGCTTGACACCCTGAAATTCAACGGTCTTATGTACCTGAGTGCAGGCAGCGTTCTTTTTTCCATTTCGCTAATGTTTGCTTACCTGCGCCGGAATCCAGCCAGCCAGGTAGCTACTGCGTTAGCGCCGAGCAGTGATCAAGTCTAAGCGGTATTCATCGAGCTTAATTGAACTGTGCGAGAAGCTGGCGAGCCTCAGTATAGTACTCCTGAAAAGTTAGGTTCTGCAAGGCGAAGCCGTCACACAGGATTCCAATCTCAGGTACGCCAAAGGCTGCGGCTACAGCTGCGTGATTGCTTTCGTCCTTCAAAGCAGTCCACATTTCTCCGATACCAGCACCAAAAAGATATCGGTAGAAACATGCTGACAGGGTGGCAAAACGCACCTGCAACGGGTCGCCTTTCCAACCGCTTTCCGCCAGGCCAGCCAGATAACCTTCCAGGCAGGTTTCGAAGAGTTGATGGGCATCCAACTCGAATGATGACATCACGATCAGTGGGGCCAGTTCTACACCCGCCGCTGCTCTCCCGGTGTAAGCCCAATCTACTGAAGTCAAAAATCCTTTCTCGCCGGGTTTGCCGCGCCAAAAAAGATTGCCAGAAAAGGCGTCCTGGTGACAAAAGGTCTGTGGAAGGCGTTCCAGTGCATTCAAGAAAGCCCCGCGCATTTTCCAGGCTTCCCAGAGAAATTCGTTGCTCAAGTGTGGGAAGGAGCGCTGAAAAAGTGGCAGCTTGCGAAGCTCCGGCAAGATTTGAACATTGGACGCAGCATCCTCGACATACTTCTGCAGCCAATGGCTGGATAACCAGGGCTCCTCAGGCAGTGGCTTCCCAGTCAGGTAAGCGCCGTTCGAACATCCCAGGCAGCGGGCTACTTCATAATGTTGCATAAGGGACCAGGGTTTCCCAAGATCATCATGCACCTCTTCCAGCCACAGCCAGTATTCCTCCCCTTCCTGGCTTGCCTCGTAGCAGCGCGGGGCGGTCAAGCCGCAGGTTAATCCTTCCAGCAGCCCTGATTGATAGGCCAGGGCTTCGCGCTTCCAATAACGGACACCCTGAACATCGTTCTCTGATGTGGTTAGTGGGTGAACGATCTTCAGCACAAGCGACCATGAGTGCAGGATTCGGTCAGTGCCATTTTCTCTCTGGGGACGCCCTTCGCTTGATAAAACCGCCTTACCGGCAAGGCGAAGCAGTTGGTGGGTTTGTTCCAACCCACCGCCTAAAGGCTCGGCTTTCCAATCTACCAGTTCTACGACTGGATTACCAAATAACCTGGCAAGGATCGGTAAAAGTTTTTGGGCATCGATCTGGGTTTCAGTTTTACTTAGCACCATAAATTCCTCCTTGTGTGCATGAACAGTCACCTAATAAAAATATATACGACAATTGTACTCCAAATTATATATTTAGTGGATGGTGTCTTAAATCTTTCATAACAGCATGACAGCGCTCTCGATTGCTGCTATACTGGGAATGAAATTTGTGAACGATCAGGATTCCGTGGATTCTTTTATGAGATTCTGGAAGTGTATATGGACCAGCGGTTGAACGATTTTTTAAACCAGTTTAACCCTCCGATAGGCTACCGTCCCTGGTACGGCGGCGCTTCTCTTTTTGGCACCCTGCGCGGTGTAAATGCACAGCAAGGGGCTTGGCGGGCTGAAGGGCACGATCATTCCATCTGGCAGCTGGTTTTACACTGCGCTTATTCGCGTTACAATGTCCGGCGTTCCTTCGCAGGCATACAGGAACGGGGCGGTTTCCCGCGCAAAGGAGGCTATTGGGCAGAACTGCCGGAGGTCGTAAACGATCAGACCTGGAAGGAGGATGTCGCGCTGCTGAAAAAAGAGCACCTGCTCCTGGTGGAAGCGGTGAAAGCATTTGACCCAGCCCGCCTGGATGAGCAAGCGACCCCAGCCAGCCGGTATATCGACCTGCTGTGGGGGATCGTGATGCACGATTTGTATCATGTAGGTGAGATGCAGGTGATCAAGCGTCTGTACCTTCTGCAGGAGGAGCGAAGATGAGTAAACCGAATATCGTCATATTGGTGCCGCATGATTTGGGCCAGCATTTGGGCTGCTATGGCATTGCAGCGGTGCATTCAGAGAATATCGACCGTTTGGCTGCCGAGGGCGTGCGCTTTGCAAACAGCTTCTGCACCGCTCCGCAGTGCAGCCCGAGCCGGGCCTCGATCTTCACCGGGCGCTATCCCCATTCGAATGGGGTGATGGGGCTGACGCACGCCGATTTCGCCTGGGATTTCAACCCCGGTGAGCGACATCTTTCTGAGATCCTGCGCCAGGCTGGTTACCATACCGCCCTGATCGATTATGGTCACGAGGTGCGCAAGGGTAAAGAGAAGCAGCGCTTCGATGAGAACCTGGCAGGTGGAGATGGTATCGAAAGAGCAAAACACGCTGCTGCATTCTTCCGGCGGCACAAGCAGGCTGAAAAACCTTTCTTCCTGGAGATTCCCTTCGAGGAGACCCACCGGAGCGAGGTTGGGTTTGAAGCTGCTCCCGACTGGCGCGAGAAGGGTATCCACGTGCCTCCTTACATTGTGGAAGAGGCTTCTTCTCGGGAGGAGTTTGCCGGATTCCAGGGGCTGGTGCGCAAGCTGGATGAGGCGGTGGGGCGCATCAGGCTGGGTTTGGAAGAAAATGGGCTGGCGGAAGATACGCTCTTGATCTTTACTTCCGATCATGGTATCCCCTTCCCGCGCGCCAAATGCTCGCTCTACGACCCGGGCTTACAGATACCGCTCATCTTGTGGCAAAAAGGCGCTCCATGGATGAACGGCACAGTTTATGATCAACTGATCAGCAATATCGATTACCTGCCCACGGTATTGGATTTCGCAGGTATCACGATTCCAGCTAATGTGCAGGGGCGCTCGTTTGCCCCGCTGCTGCGTGGCGAATCTTACGAGAAGAACCGGGCAGTATTTGGCGAGATGACCTACCATGACTACTATGATCCGCGCCGCTGCATCCGCACCTGTGATTTCAAGCTGATTGTCAACTTCACCGCTGCGCCGTTCTTTATGGATCCCTCGCAGGCCTGGCAGCCGAAGTGCATCACGGTCAATCCGGCCAACCCGAGCTACGCTTACCACCCTCCGGTGGAGCTGTTCGACTTGATCAACGACCCACTCGAATTTGAAAACCTGGCAGAAGCGCCCAATTATGCCTCCCACAAGCGAGAATTGCTCAGCATGTTGTATGCCTGGATGCAAGAGACGCAGGATCCTCTGCTGGAGGGCGTGCCGGTCTCCCCCATGCACCGGATGGCATGGGAAGCGTTGAGAGGGTAAAAAATGAAATTGACTGCTTCTCATCATGCCATATTGTTTGCCTTGCTGTCTCGGTCGGTGATTACCCGCCTTGGGGCAGAGAGCGGCGAAAAGATCATGCGTGAGGCTGTGCGGCGGTATGGCGAACAGCGCGGCCGCCGCATGGCTCTGCGTGCCCAAAGGGATGGCGAGCCGTTGACCATGCTGAATTACATGGCCTATGGGGAGTGGCGGACTGAGCCGGGCGAGTCCATACAGCGCAGCGAAGAGATGGTCCCGCATGCGCGTTCATTCGTTGACCGCTGTCCCTGGAATCAGGCCTGGGTGGAGAGTGGCCTGCTCCAGTATGGGCGGCTTTACTGCCTGGAGATCGACCAGGCACTGGCGCGCGGCTTCAACCCCGCCCTGCGGCTCGACGTGCTCAGCACCTTGTCAAATGACGGTTGCCCTTGCGAATTCGCCTTTTACGACGCCAATTTGACCCCCGAAAATGTGGATTACTTAGATCGAAAAAAGACAGCCAACCAGCAGAATGGAGCCGTGCTGCCCTGGGAGTACCATGCTGGTCATCTCTATGCCGCTGTCAAATCCGCCCTCGCCGCTGAGTTGGATGAAAGGGGAGAAGCAATCTTGCAAGAGGCGCTGGCTGCGTTTGCTCAGCGTTTTGGGGAAGATGCGGTTCAGGTACTCTTGTCTTATCAATCAGTAAATTTTAATACCTTACCATCCGGTGCAATGCACTTTTAGCTAAAAATTAAGTTTATTTTGAGGTTAGGAAGTGCATTGCACCTTACTCTGGGGACTTTCTGTTATAAAATAGGGGGATGACCTCCTACCTTGAAATCAAACCAGAAGACCACGAGCTGCTCCTGGCAGCGCGCCAGGTGATCCGGCAAAATTTTTCCGAGTGGAATAACACGGTGGGCGCAGCGGTTAGGTGCGGTTCGGGGAAGATTTATGCGGGGGTGAATATCGACTCTTCAGGTTTCGGGGCTTGCGCAGAGACGATTGCATTGGGTATGGCGTACAGTGCGGGCGAAAGAGAATTCCTGTGCGTGGTCGCTGTGTATGGCGGAGATCCTGATTATCCAGTTTTGCCTCCTTGCGGCAACTGCCGGCAAATATGGAAGGATTATGCGCCTGAGGCCCAGGTGATCTTGAGCCATGCAGGACAGCTTGTGAAGACCATGATGCATCAGCTTTTGCCTGATGCCTATGACTAACTTTCGAATGAGGTAAATGTATGGAAAATCAATCTACGGCTCCTGCGCAATTAAAACAGCTTCTCGATGAAGATTGGGAATTTCGCATGCAGGCGGACCCTCTCTATGCGACGTATACTGGCGACCAGCGTTTCAACGACCGCCTGCCGGGTATGACCGAAGCGGACTTTGAAGGTCGGCTGGCAGCCAAGATCCGCTTTCAGAAGCGGCTGTGCGGCATTAACCGTGCTGGGCTGGAGGAGGCAGATCGCCTTAACTATGATATCTTTCTGCGCCTGCTCGAAAATGAGATTAACGAGCTCAAGTTCCGGCCTTACCGCATGCCGCTCTCGAAGTCAGGCGGTTTTCATATTGAGTTTCCTGATCTGCCCAACTATACCCCATTCAATACAATTCAAGATTATGAAAATTATGTTGCGCGTTTGAGCGGTTTCCGGCAGTACGCGGCTGAGTTTATCAACCTGATGCGGGAGGGCTTGCGGCAGGGACAGGTGCCGGCGCGCGTGACCCTGGAAGGCGTGGATGAAATTTTACGCGCGCAGATCCTCGATGACCCGCAGAAAAACAGCCTTTACCTGCCTTTTCAGGAATTTCCTAAAGGCTACCCTGAGGTAGTGGAAAAGCGTTTGAAGGAAGAAGCTCAAGCAGCCATCAAAAAATCGGTAATTCTGGGCTATCAGTCGCTATTGGATTTTCTTCAAAAAGAATACCTGCCGGCTGCCAGGGATGGGATTGCGGCGGCTGAGCTGCCAGACGGGCAAGCCTATTACCAACATCGCATTCGATATTTCACCTCGCTCGACCTGACTCCTGAAGAAATCCATGCTACCGGCCAGTCTGAAGTGCAGCGCATCCGGGCTGAGATGGAAGCATTGATCCGCAAGACTGGCTTTCAAGGTGGTTTTGGCGAGTTTATCGCGTTCTTGCGCACCGATCCGCGCTTCTATGTTGATACGCCAGCGCAGTTGCTCAAAGAGACTGCTCTGATCCTCAAAAGAATAGACGGTGAACTGCCTCGGCTGTTCAAAACCCTGCCGCGCCTGTCTTACGGCATCCGCCCCATTCCGGATTATTCTGCCCCTGGCAACACAACCGCCTATTATTTCCCTGGCTCTGGAGATGGGACCCGCGCAGGTGTTTATTATGTCAATACGTATGATTTGAAAAGCCGGCCGCTCTATGAGATAGAGGCGCTTTCTCTCCATGAGGCAGTGCCTGGTCATCACTTGCAGATTGCTCTCCAGAGTGAATTAAATGACCTGCCGAACCTGCGGCGCTTCGAGGGCTTTACGGCTTTCGTCGAAGGTTGGGCTCTGTATGCCGAGCGCTTAGGTCTGGAGATGGGATTCTATACCGATCCTTACAGCGATTTTGGCCGGCTGAGCTATGAGATGTGGCGTGCCTGCCGTTTGGTGGTTGATACGGGTATGCACGCCTTAGGTTGGACACGCCAGCAGGCGATCGACTTCATGGCGGAAAATACTTCCTCGACCTTGCTCAATATCACGAATGAGATTGACCGCTATATCGCCTGGCCCGGGCAAGCGCTGGCTTATAAAATGGGCGAGCTGAAGATCCGTGAACTGCGCAGCAGGGCGGAAGGGGTTTTATGCAACCGCTTCGACCTGCGTGAATTCCATGACTTGATCTTGGGCAGCGGGGCTGTGCCGCTGGATGTGCTGGAAGAGATGGTGGAAACCTGGATTGCGGACCGAAAAGGTACCCGGTAGATTTACATTTCTGTTTATAGATTTTTCGTAAAAATATGAAGATAAAAAACAAACCTTTATTCGAGCGTCTCCTCAGGGAAGCCTGGGAGCATGATTTCTCTGGCTGGGATTGGTCCTATCTCGATGGGCGCATGGTCGAAAGCCCACTCACTTGGGATTACCGCAAGATGGTATTCGACCAATCGAGAAGTGTGTACTCTTTGCTGGATATAGGGACTGGCGGCGGCGAGTTCCTCGCCACGTTGCGACCTTTTCCTCCCCTTACTTATGCCACTGAGAGCTACCCACCGAATTTCGAGGTGGCCCGTAAATTTCTGGAGCCTTTAGGGGTTAATGTATTTGGCTTGCGTGAGGAGGAGCCTTTACCCTTCGAAGATAGCAGCCTGGAGCTGGTCATCAACCGCCATGCGGATATTTCAGCTTCTGAAGTACACCGGATTTTGAAGCCTGGCTGCCGTTTCATCACCCAGCAAGTAGGCGGGCGCAATGATATCCGCTTTAACGAAATTCTCCAGGAAAAGGTTGAATTCATCTATTCCTACTGGACCTTGGATTACGCGGTAAACGAGCTCGTACAAAGCGGTTTTGAAATTATTGACCAGCGTGAGGATTTTCCCGAAATAGCTTTCTATGATATTGGAGCGGTCGTCTTTTTCCTGAAGATTATTTCCTGGCAGGTGGAAGGATTCACGGTTGAGAAGTATTACGATAAGCTGGCTTTGATTCACAATATGATCCAGGAGACCGGTAAATTCGTTGTCAACAGCCACCGCTTTTTGGTTGAAGCGCGTAAATAGAAAGAACCTGAAAGGTTATCTGGCAAAGACTGGCTATACCAGGAACATGTACTTGACTTCTACGCCCATATCCTTGAGGCGCTGGACAATCCACTCAACATTCTTTTGCTTCTGTGCATTGCGTAAAAGGCGTGCTTCAGCCGTAAAGTAGCGGTGAGATGTAAGAAAATTAAACTGGCCCTGGAACCATTCCAGGTCGGTGGTCCCATTTCCAAAGGCAGCATTTTCGTCTCTCAAAGCCTGGCTGCGCTCCCGAAAATCCTCCCGGCCCAGCGAATCCAGGTCGGCATCTGCTAAAATTTCTTCGAATAAATTTACGGGACTTTGGGGCAAACGCGTTGCCATGATCATGCTGCAGATGGCCTCGACATGTTTTTCATGATAGCCAAACGAGGGCAGGACCTCGCGCGCAAACTGGGCGCTGATCAGCTCGTGCTGGTTGCCACGCGGGTCCACATCCGCCAGCCGGGTAAACCCAAGATCGTGAAAGTAGGCCGCGGTTAATACAAGGGTCAGGTCAGTTCTTGAAATTTTCGACCGGATTGCCAGGCGCTCGGTTGCGGGGACGACATCATCACGAGTATGTACAAGGGAGTGGTAACAGAAGCGGGGAGAGAGATCGTGCTCCAGCCGTTCCAGGGCAAATTGCCGGGCCTGTTCAAAAGCGATCTTTTTCATCAAAGTTTTCCAACCTGGCGTTGACTCATCTTATCATATTTTATGCGGCTATTTTAACCAGGTGGTAATTCTTCCGGCCTTTACGCAGCACCAGAAATTGTCCTGAGAGGCTCTCTGCCACGGTTAGCGTTTGCGCCGCATCCTCAACGCGTTGGTTGTTCACATAGATCCCACCTTCCGCAATGGAACGCCGGGCTTCTCCTTTGGAGCCTGCCAAACCGCTGTGGATCAGAAGATCGACGACAGGCAGTCCTGCTTCCAGGGTTGACTTTGGCAAATTGCTGGAGGGAACATCAGCGAAGATATCCTGGATGGCTTCAGGGGGCAGCCCATTTAACTCCCCCCCAAAGAGAACCTGGGAGGCCTGGACAGCCCCGGCTAATTCACTCTCACCGTGCACGGTGCGGGTCATTTCCTGAGCCAGCCGGCGTTGAGCCAGGCGCCCTTCGGGCTGCGTTTCCACAGCGTGCTGCAGCTCCTGGATGGTCTGTTGATCCAGGAAGGTGAAGAGCTTCAGGTATTTGATGACATCCCGATCATCCGTATTCAGCCAAAACTGGTAGAAGCGGTAAGGGGAAGTGCGTTTGGGTGAAAGCCAGACGGTACCGGTTTCTGTCTTGCCAAATTTTGTGCCGTCCGACTTGGTGATGAGCGGGTAAACCATGGCATACGCAGCCTGGCCGCGCACACGGCGGATCAGCTCCACACCAGCAGTGATATTCCCCCATTGATCGCTGCCGCCGGTCTGCAGCTCGCAGCCCTCGGCTTCGAACAGGTGCAGGAAATCATAGGATTGCAGCAGCATATAGCTGAACTCGGTGAATGAGATGCCCTCGTCCCGCTCCAGGCGCGTTTTGACAGAATCTTTCGCCATCATGTAGTTGACCGTGAAATGCTTGCCAGTGTCGCGTAAAAATTCGACCAGGTTCAATTTCAGCAGCCAGTCCGCATTGTTGATCAATCGGGCAGGGTTGGCCTTGACCTCGAAGTCCAGGAAGTGGGCAAGCTGGAGCTTGATGTCTGCCACGTTGGCCTCGATCTGTTCCTGGCTGAGCAGCTGGCGCTCCGTCGCTTTTCCGCTAGGGTCGCCGATCATGCTTGTACCGCCGCCAGCCAGGGCGATGGGATGGTGCCCAAAGCGCTGCAAGCGCGCCAGCGCCAGCAGCGGCACCAGGTGCCCCACATGCAGGCTGTCGGCGGTGGCATCGAAGCCGTTGTAGATTGTTATGGGCTTCTGATCCAACAATGCCTGGATGCCGTCTACATATTCATAGATCAAGCCCCGCCACTTTAATTCATCGAAAACATTTTTTTGCATGATTCATTTCCTGATCATCGATAAGTGCTGTTAAGATAGGCAGAATTTTATCACTTTTACCGTGTTATTTCTCTGCAACCAGAAAGAGCCATGGGCCGCTCCCCATGCGCAATGTGAATGCTATTTCTGCTTCGGCAGCGGCCAATTTCGACTGAAACAAAGCAACCTGTTCCAGTAATCCTGCTTTAGCTGCGATGTCGTAAGTCTGTCCATAGCTGAAGACTTCTGGATGATGAAATCCTGCTCGCTTGTAAAGTCGAGCAAGATCACGCGGGCAATAATGCTTGTATCGGCTCACATTGTGGAACTTGAACCACTCTTTGGAAATTGGGGAATTTTCTCTCACCTCGAGATGTGTATTCCACCCCTGTGCACTGACGGGCCATTCCTGTTCCAGGATCCACTGGTAAAGCGGTGTGCCAGGCAGAACCTTATAATCTTGAACCGTTTCCAACCCCGACACATTCCGCCTGATTCGATGCAAGGTGTAATTATTCGTATCGGTTCGAGTAAACGAGATGTCCGACGGAGGATAGGGCTGCCGGTATTCCCAATCCCAGTTCATCAATTCGTGAACTGCGACCCCTCCCTCTTTGAGAACCCTCCTGAGCTCAGATATTACCTTTTCATGTTTACCGTAAGAGCTTGGATATGCCAGCATATCCCCCAACAGGAGAACAACGTCAAAGCTATCGTTCGGGAAAGGGAGGCTTGTCGCATCAGCAGGCTGGAATGTGATGTTCGCGATCTTACCCAACTGCCGTTCGCTCTCGGCCTGCTTCAGATCTCCTTGGCAAATGTCAATCCCAATTCCTTCGCTAATCTGGTTTGCCAACATCAGGAGAACATCGCCGCGCCCACAGCCTACATCCAGCACCCGACTTTTGGGTTTCACCGTTCGACGCAGAAGGCAGTCACGAATTTCCTCGTACCAGGTAAAATCAATATCACACGGTCGTGCTGGCACAACCTCTAAGTTTAGCAATCCATCCATACGTTATACTTCCTTTCCACTTACTGGTTATTCAATTTTCCATTCTTTAACTCATTTTCGGGGTATGACGCCGTTTGAGCTCTTCTTCGATATCTTCCAGCTTTAGTCCACGGCTGGAAAGCAATACCAGCGTATGGTAAACCAGGTCTGAAACCTCCTCTATTAACCGCTGGTTGACTTGTTCCCTGGCAGCCCCGCTTTGTTTGGCCGCCAGGATCACCTCCATGGCTTCTTCGCCAACTTTCTTCAGGATCTCATCTTCCCCTGCCTCGAAGAGCTGGTTTGTGTAGGAACCAGGCTTCGGGTTTACTTTACGATCTTCGATCGTATCAAATAACCATTTGAGCATGTTTATCTCCTTGCGAATTTTTGTAGGCGCAGACAGGCATCCACCCCTACCTCTCCAGAACCCGGTAGAAACAGCTGCGTTCTCCGGTATGGCAGGCGGGGCCTGCTGGCGTCACCAACAGTAAGAGTGTGTCTGCATCACAATCGAGCCGGATTTCATAGACGGAGAGGATATTTCCAGAAGTCTCCCCTTTACGCCACAATGTCTTGCGGCTCCGGCTCCAGAAATGCGCCTGGCCTGTCGTTTGAGTCTTTTCGAGGGCCTCTGGGTTCATCCAGGCGACCATCAGCACCTCTTGGGTGTGTATGTCTTGCACCACGGCAGGGATCAGACCCTGCTCGTCGAATTTTAGCTCAATCATGCGAATGCTCCCGAATCCCTATCGGCCTGACTGGGATGCCGCGTTCCAGCAAGTAGCGCTTGACCTGCCCGACGGTAAGGACCTTGTCGTGGAAAAGGGAGGCTGCCAATACGGCATCGGCTTTCCCTTGCGTGATGACCTCGGCAAAATGTTCCAGCTTACCAGCCCCTCCACTGGCGATGACAGGCACATTTACGGCTTCGGCAACTGCGCGCGTTAATGCCAGGTCATATCCTTGCTGAGCCCCATCGGCATCCATGCTGGTCAGCAGAATCTCGCCGGCGCCTAAGCTGACCCCTTTGACAGCCCATTCCAGCGCGTCGATGCCGGTGGGACGCCGCCCGCCATGGGTATAAACCTCCCATTTTCCCGCTTGAATGCGCAGGGCATCGATGGCCAGCACGATGCACTGGCTGCCGAAGCGCTCTGCCCCAGCGCTCAATAGAGCGGGGTTCTGCACAGCGGCGGTGTTCAGGCTGATCTTATCAGCGCCTGCTAACAGGATCAGGCGGATATCCTCCACGCTGCTGATCCCGCCGCCCACTGTGAGCGGCAAGAAGACCTCATCCGCCACACGCCGCACCATCTCGGCGGTCGTCTTACGGCCTTCGGGGCTGGCGGTGATATCCAGGAATACCAATTCATCCGCGCCCATGCGGTCGTAGAGCAGGCCCTGCTCGACCGGGTCGCCGGCATCACGCAAATTGACGAAGTGGACGCCCTTGACCACGCGGCCGTCTTTTACATCCAGGCAGGGGATGATGCGTTTTGCTAGCATGTTAAAGCCTCCTCCAGGCGGAAATTGCCCTCGTAGAGTGCCCGCCCAATAATTACGCCGCTCAGCTGGGCTTGCCTGATTCGCTGGATATCCTCTAATGCGTGAACGCCACCGGAAGCAACGACTTCCAATCCGAGCGCTGCCAGGGCTTGAGCAGAAGGGATATCGACGCCCGAGCCCATGCCATCCCGTTTGATATCGGTGTAGATCACGGTTCGAAAACCCAAACCGAGAAGCTCTCTACCGAATGGCAATATCTCCTTACCGCTCTCCTGGGTCCAGCCGCGCCTCCTGACTTTTCCCTGGTAGGCATCTATGGCTATGGCGATCTGTTCTGCTTTATAATGCTGCATTACCTGAGTAAGCAGCTCAGGTGTTTCGAGAGCAGCTGTCCCCAGGATGAGACGGTGAACTCCCATAAGCAAGGCGCTCTCGATCCCTTCCAGGGTGCGCAATCCACCGCCGAACTGTACCTGCGCATTCCGTAGATGTGCCTGTTCCAGGATGGCTTTGAGGGCAGCTTGATTTTCTTGGTCTGCCTCACCAAAAGCGCCGTCCAGGTTGACCACATGCAGCCAGGTTGCGCCGGCTTCCAGCCAGCAGACAGCCACTTGTGCCGGATCGGTCGAATAGGTCGTTTGGCGGTCAGGGTCGCCCTGCCTAAGGCGCACCACCTGGCCTTTGCGCAGATCAATCGCCGGGTAAATGGTGAATGCTGCCATCAGCATCTCTCCACGAAGTTGTGCAGGAGCTGCAGTCCCACAGACTGGCTTTTTTCGGGGTGGAACTGTACGCCATACAGGCGCTCCCTGCCAACCACACTGGTGTATTCGAAACCATAATCTGTCCGAGCCAGGACATCTGAGGCTGCGGAGGGATCGCAGTAGAAGCTGTGATTAAAATAAGCATAGCAGCCGTTTTCTAATCCATCCAGGAGTGGGATTCCTGATGCAAAAGAGAGCTGGTTCCAGCCGGTCTGGGGGATCTTCAAGCCTGATTCGGAGAAGCGCCGCACACAGCCAGGGATCAGTCCCAGACCGATATGATTTCCCATCTCTTCTCCCACTTCGAAGAGGAGCTGCATGCCGAGGCAGATGCCCAGCAGGGGGATGGCTTTGGCGGGTAGGGATTGGATCACTTCGACCAGTTTCCGCTCCCTTAAGCCAGCCATCCCATCGCCGAACGATCCTACCCCAGGTAGGACAACCTTTTCTGCGGAGAGGATGCGTTTTGGGTCTGATGTCAGGCAGACCTGCGCTCCTGCAGCTTGCAGCGCTTTCTCCACCGAGCGCAGGTTGCCGATGCCGTAATCGACCAGGGCGATCATACCAGCTTACCCTTGGTGCTGGGCACCTTTCCCTGCCGCCGTGGATCGATACGCGTGGCCTCATCCAAAGCTCTCGCCAGGGCTTTGAAAAGCGCCTCGGCCTGGTGATGATCGTCGCGGCCGTACAAAAGCCGGGTGTGGAGGTTGGCTCGCAGGGTGACCGCCAGGGACTCGAAGAAGTGCGTGATCAGGCTGGTGGGTATTCCACCCACTGCCGGCGTGCGCCAATCGATCTGAACCACTGCATAGGGCCTGCCAGATAAATCCAGGCTCACAAAAGCCAGCGCTTCATCCATCGGCACATAGGCGGAGCCCATGCGCACGATCCCAGACCGGTCGCCCAGCCCCTGGTCGAAAGCCTGTCCAAGTGCCAGAGCCACATCCTCAACTGTGTGGTGGTAATCGACCTCCAGATCGCCTTTTGCTTCAATCTGCAGGTCAAACAACCCGTGCACAGCAATGTGGTGGAGCATGTGGTTCAAGAAGCCAATCCCAGTGTTGACCTGGCAGACACCATGTCCATCCAGGTTGAGCTTGATGGTGATATCGGTTTCTTCCGTTTTACGATGAATTTCAGAGGTTCTCATAGCTTCCTTTCCGTAATGCTTCGATCAGCGCATCGGTATGTTCGGGCTTGCCCACGCTGATGCGGATGCAGTTTTGTAAGCCGGGTTTGTTAAAATAGCGTACCAGGATTCCCTCTTGAGCCAGTCTTTGTTTGAGCCCGGCGGCCTGCAAGCCCTCCACCCGGCAAAGTATGAAATTTGCTTGTGAAGGGTAGGGCTTGAGCCAGGGGATCTCTTGCAGCTTCTCGAACAGGCGCTTCCGTTCCGCCAGGATCAGCTCACCCATATGCCTCAGCTCGCCGGCATGCTGCAGGGAGACCATGGCAGCGCAGGAGGCGGCTACCGAAACATTATAAGGCTGCTTGATCTTCCACAGGTGCGGCATGAGCGCAGAGGGGAAGGCGCCATATCCAACCCGCAAGCCGGCCAACCCTGCCCATTTACTGAACGTGCGCAGCACCACCAGGTTGGACCGCTGGGGCACTTCTTTCAGCAAGCTGGCCCCAGGCGGAGCAAATTCCACATAGGCTTCATCGAGCACCAGGATCAAGGGAAGTTCCAGCAGTCGTTCCAGGACCGAGCGATCTACCAGGCTGCCATCTGGGTTGTTGGGCGAAGCCAGGAAGAGCAGCTTGGGACGGTGCACCTGGACAGCCTCTTCGATTACCTGAATATCCAAAGAAAAATCTGGCAGGCGTGGAATGGAGATGACCCGGGCACCTGCCAGGTCTCCGTCAAAAGCATACATTCCAAAGGTCGGTGGGCAGTTGAGGATGGCTTCGCCGGGTTCTATCAGCAGGCGCAGTATCAGGTCGATCAGCTCATCCGCGCCTGCACCTGCGAGCAAGTTTTCTTCAGGGATGCCGTGGAAGATGGACAGGGCGGAGCGCAGCGCCCGGCTGCTCGGGTCCGGATAGATATGAGCATAGGGCAGGCGCGCCATCGCTTCGTGCACACAGGACAGCGGACCGTATGGGTTCTCATTGGCATCCAGCTTGATGATTTGATCTGCAGGCTGCTTAAGCTGTTGAGAGAGCACCTCAAATGGTAGGATCGGCTCGTAAGCGGGCATCTCCAGGATGTGCTTGCGAACCAGGCGAGCAGGCTCAAACATGGATCTCTCCACTGCGAAAATCGGCAGCACTGGCATGAGCGGTGAGCGTCTCGGTACGTGCGATGGTAGCAGCCAGGCGGCTGAGCGTACGGCTTGTGGTGGAATCAAGGGCTACCAGGCTGGTGATCTTGACAAAATCCAGCACATTGAGCGGTGAAGCAAAGCGCGCTGTCCCGCCGGTGGGCATCACGTGGCTGGGGCCTGCGATGTAGTCGCCCAATACCTCGAAGGAATGCTCGCCGATGAACAGCCCGCCGGCGTTTGTGATGAGCTGGGCCAGGGCTTGAGGGTCCTCGACCGCCAGGCAGAGATGTTCTGGGGCAAATTCGCTGCCCAGGCGGGCGGCTGTCAGGAGGTCGGGGGTCAGTACGATGCCGCTTTGATTACCTAAGGATTGAGCGATAATCTCAGCCCGGCTCAGGCTTTCCATCTGTCGCGCTGCCTCCACCTGCACAGCCTCAGCCAACTTGCGGTCGGGGGTAAACAGGATGGCACAGGCCAGGATATCATGCTCTGCCTGCGCCAGCAGGTCCGCAGCGACCCAGGCTGGATTGGCACACCTATCGGCGATGACCACCGTCTCGGTCGGCCCGGCCAACCCGTCCAGACCCACCATCCCGTACACCTGCTGCTTGGCCAGGGTGACGAACAGGTTGCCCGCTCCAACGATCTTATCGACCTTTGGAACGCTCTCGGTGCCGAAGGCTAACGCCGCTACAGCTTGCGCACCGCCGACCTGAAAGACCTGATCGATCCCACATAAATAAGCCGCGCCTAAGATCGCAGGATGTGGGTTGGGCGGTGTGCAAACCACGATCTGTTTCACGCCAGCCACCTGAGCGGGGATGACGGACATGAGCAAGGAAGAAGGCAGTGGAGCGGTGCCGCCGGGGACATAGACACCAGCCCGTTCGATCGGGGTGGCGCGCTGTCCCAACCGTCCGCCTAAGGAAGTCGTTTCCCAATTGGGGAGCGGCTGCAGCTCATGGAAGAGGCGGATGCGCTGTGCAGCGGTCTGCATGGCGAGGCGCAGCTCGTCACTCAAGGAGTGATAAGCCCCCTCCAGCTCTGGCAATGGGATTTGGAATGACGTTATTTCTTTGTGATCTAACAGCTTCGACCAATGCCGCAGAGCCGCATCCCCTTCTACCTGTACAGAAGCCAGGATTTGGGCCACAGCCTGCGAAGGGGTTACACCAGCTCCGAAGATACGCTCTGTCCCAGCAACTACGGTGGGTGGATAGGTCATGGTGTTCAGCGGTCGACGCTGCAGGATGGTGTTCTGTGCGGTTTCGATATCGTAAATCTTAATCATTCATGCCTCCAGCTGCTTGAGCATATTTTGATATTCGATGGGTTCTTCCTCGAAGATATAAGTGACCGGACTGACGACTACACCGCTGCCGCCGACCTGGCGCAGCTCGGCAATCGCCTGGACGAGCTGGTCTTTGCGCACCACCAGATGGGCGGCATACCATTTCTCGCCCTGGCGGGTGATAACCGGAGAGAGTGTGGGGCCTTGCAGCCCACCGATCAGCTCCTGGGTGAACATGCGCCGGGCGATGCTTTCGGGTGAATTGCCGCGCATATTGGCAAAAACCGACACGCATTCTGCGGCACGCAGGTGGGCGACGATGAATTCCAATAACTGGCGGGCCATGCCGAGGGCGGCTGCGCCGCGGGCTGAGCTTTGCTGTAGGCTTTGGTGGTTGCCGATCAGGCAGGCCTGCGAGGCCAGGAGCTGCCCATCTTCGAGCCGTTTCAGGCGGTTGTCGCGCAGCGTGGTGCCGGTGGAAACCAGGTCGGTGATCAGGTCGGCATACCCGATGGTTGGGGCAATCTCCAAGGTTCCCTCGGCATCGATTAATTCGATCTGCTCGAGACTGTGCTGGTTGAAGAACTGGCGGGTGAGACGAGGGAACTTGGTGGCAATGCGCAGGGGGCGCCCGAGTGCCTGATGGTAGCCTTTCAGGTCTGCCATCGTATTCACTTGATCCCAGGACTCGGGGACGATGACATTCAGCGAGCAGTGACCAAACCCGAGGGCAGGGTGGATGACGAGCGTTTGACCATTTGCGCCAGAACGTTCCGCAAACACATCCCAACCGGTGATGCCAAAGTCGACGCTGCCATCTCGTACGCTGACCACGATATCACCTGGGCGTTGAAAGAGCACGGTCAGTCCGGGCATGGCAGGTATGGTCGCCTTGTACTGGCGAGGGTTGGGCTTGTGGACGTGCAGCCCGGCATGATCGAGCAGCTCCAGGGCTGGCTCGCCCAGGGGACCTTTGCTGGGCAAGGCCAGGCGTATTTCGGGGGATGCATTGCGGCCTGGTGTGTTCAGTGACATTTGAACCTCCAAAAAAAATCAAATCAAATAAAACGCTCCCCTTTCCGGGGAGCGTTTGGTGAGACAGTTGGGTGCGTGGGGACTTGATGCCAAATCCTTAATCCAAATTCGCCCGGAAGGGTGAGAAGGTCCAGGCATGATGATGGTAGTATGCAAGCGAAACTTGGCTTGAGATCAGGCTCAACATGGGGGCGATTTTAGCACAGGAGGATGAAATTGGGTAGGGGAGGAGCAAGAACGCAGACCGGCAGCTTAGCGTATTACACACCACTGCCGGTCTGCGTTTCTTGGAGGATAATGGCTAATGTTGACCCAGAGTGCCGAGCCGCCTGACCCGCCGCTCCAAAGCCCGGAAGACGCGCAGCCCGAGCCAGATCATCAGAAACATGAAGCCTACCAGCATGGCGATTTCAACCGGGATGGGCAGCAAGGTTTTTGTCTCAAGCAGCCAACCGCGTACCGCATCGAACCCATACGTGAGGGGCAGGGCCAACGCCACCGGCAGTAACCACCGCGGCAGTACAGTCACGGGGAAGTTCGCCCCAGAGAAGAGCTGGACCAGGTAGCTGCTGATATCGACCATGGTGTTTGCCTCGCGCATCAGCAGCACCAGGGCGGCGAAGGCAAAGCCAAAGCCGTACAGCCCGATGAGCATCGGCAGGGCAGTGAGCATGGCAGCCAAGGCGCTGCCGGTAGGGTAAAAGCCAAAGATTAACCCGGCAATGAACAACATCAACAGGGAGGTGATGGTGGTGATCAGCAAATTGGTGAGGGTGCGCCCAACCAACAGAAGCGGCCTGGGCAGGGGAGCTAACCAGTTCGATTCGAGCACGCCGGCATCCATGTCGTTTTTTAAAGAATAACCCATGCCCCAGAAAACCGCGCCGATGAAGTTGCTCAGGGCCGTTCCGAGCAGGATGAAAGACATGTAATCGCTGGTGCCGCTGTAAGCGGCGAACCCCAAGGCCTTGCCATTGACGCTGAAAGCCAGGCCCATGAAATACACCGGCGTCAGCCAGACGATGGGCTGCAGCACGGAGGAAACTGCGCTCAGAGGGTACCGCCAATAAGTGATCCAATCTTTGCGGGCGATCGCCATCAGCGCCCGAAAATGCGATATTAACGATGGGTGTGAAAGACTCGTGCTCATTTGGAAATTCTCCTTAATACTGCCCAATCACGCCTGTGCGGCGTGCCCGCCGGTCCATCCATACAAAGAGCGTGTACCCGACCGCCAGCCAGAAGAGACCAAAGAGCGTCAGAATAACCAGCTCGGTGCGCAGCCCTGCCAGGCCGGCGTCGGTCAAGAGGGCCATGCGCATGGCGGCGATGATGTGGGTTTGGGGCAGCCAGACAGCAACCCCTTGCATCCAGGCGGGCAGCACCGCCAGGGGGAAGGTGATCCCGCAGAAGACCATGACAATGCCGCGCACCAGGAAAACAAAGTTTTGCGCCTCCTTGGCAGCAATGACCAGGCTGGCAAAGGCGAACCCCAGCCCGTAGATTGACGGAATGGCGAACAGCATTACCAGCAGGGCGAGAGCAGGGCTGCCAGCAAAACGCACCCCAAAGAAGATGGTGAACTCAAGGTAAGAGACGAGGATGAAGAGCATCACTGAAACCAATTGCGTCAGGCTGTTGCCAACCAGAAAGGAGAAGCGGTTGGTTGGGCTGACCCAGTTGGATTCCAGCGTGCCGCGCCACTGCTCCTGGCGCAGGGCAAAACCCACATCCCACAGGACGATGTTCTGCCACATCCAGACCGTCGTGCCAACAATGATGTAGCCCAGGAAGTTTGTGGTGCCGGCATTTTGCATGAAGATTATCAAGCCGCCGCCGTCCGGGCCGGCCAAGGCACGCGCGCTCAGGATATACATGGCTGGGAAGATGGCTGGCCAGATCAATAAGGCAAAGATCCAGCTTGGGTAGCGCCTGAAGATCAGCCACTCCCGGTGGGCAATCGCCCACAGGGCGCGCCATGCTGATCGGAAGCTTAAGCGCGAGAGGGAAGGACCGGAAACTGTAAGAGGCGAAGCAGGTGTTGTTGACATATGCGTTTAACCTAATCCCTCAATGCCTTGCCGGTCAGGCTGATGAAGACATCCTCCAGGCTGGGCTTGAGAATATTCATGTTCACCAGGCGCGTGCCGTTGTGGTTAAGCGTCTCAACGATGCCTGGCAACACCGCCCGGCTGCTGGCAGCTTGCAGGCTGACCTCCCAAACGGCCTCAGAGCCATCCGGATGCGCCACCAGGTTATCCACATCCGGCAGGTTCTGCAGAGCGGCGGCATGTTCCGGCTTCCAACCGGCGACTTCCAGGTGGATGATATCCTTTTGGTTGATGGTTTCCTTCAGGCGGGAGGGTGTATCCAGGGCAATGATCTTGCCCTGGTCGATGATCCCGATGCGGTCGGAAAGCTGGTCGGCCTCTTCCATGTAATGGGTCGTGAGGAGGACAGTATGCCCTTCCTGCTTCAATTCTTTGATGATTTCGCGCAGCTTGCGGGCTGCCTGGGGGTCCAATCCCAACGTGGGCTCGTCCAACAGCAGAATGGGCGGCTGCGCCAGCAGCGCTTTGCTGATTGCCACCCGCTGTTTCATGCCGGAAGAATATTTTTCCACCAGCTCATCGGCGCGCCCGGTCAGCTCCATCTTCTCCAGGAGCTCTGTGATGCGCTTTTTGGCGATTTGAGGGGGAACATGGTACAGGGCGGCAAAATATTCCAGGTTCTCGCGCCCAGAAAGCTTCCAGTAAATACTGCGCTCGCCAGCCATAACGATGCCCAGGCTCTGGCGCACCTGATTGGGCTGCTTGAGGATATCGTAACCGTTGACCCGGGCGGTGCCGCTGGTGGGCTCGAGCAGCGTGCACAGCATGCGGATGGTGGTGGTTTTCCCAGCGCCGTTGGGACCCAGCAGACCAAAGATCTCGCCCTGCTCGATCTGCAGGCTGACGCCATTCACGGCGGTGAAGAGTTTCTCTTCCTTGCTGATCTTCGATTTCTTGCGGAAAGGCAGGAAGGATTTCTTGGCGGGTTTACCCTCCGGGCTGTCATCATGCGTGGGACGGCGGGGAAACTGCTTTACCAGATTTTCAGCTTCAATAGACCAGACTGTCATTTTTTACTCCTGTCATATGGTTCGATTAGCAGGTACCGTTAAGATCCATTGGCGAACCATTCAGTATAAATTATCAAAACGATATTTAATAAAATTAATGAGCATCATCGGTAATTAAAAATATTATACAACATTATTTAATATTGTCAATATGTGTATTGTGTAAAATCATTATTATTTAATTTTTCTAAATAATCAGTGACACCAACTTGATTTTCTGCAGAATGAATCGATTTTTCTTGAATGTTATAATGCGCCAGGAAGAGAAAGCCAGAAGATGATGACCCCATGCCGCCTAAAATGGCCCGGAACCATGACCGACCGCCAGCGCTTTGTCCGCCAGATGCACTACCAACCTGTGGACCGCTGTTTCAATATGGAGTTCGGCTACTGGGATGAAAACTACCAGCTTTGGCCGATGTTTGTGGAGAACGAAATCACCAACGAATGGGAAGCGAATGCCTTTTTCAATTTCGATCTAATTGGCACGCTCAGCGGCAACACCTGGATCTCCCCCAGTTTTTCCAATGAGGTGATCGAGGAGCGCGAGACCACCCGGGTCATTTTGAATGAGGATGGGTTGTACGCCGAAGTGCCGAAGGATGGGCACGATACCATCCCCCACTTCTTAAAGGCCACGGTGGTGACCCCCAAGGATTGGGCGGCGGTCAAGGAAGAGCGCTTCCGCCGCGACGATCCTGCCCGTAAGGTGGATGTCGAAACACTCAAGCTAGTCTATTCTTCGGATCGTGATTTTCCCTTGGGGGTGTACTGCGGCTCGATGATCGGCAAAGTGCGCGATATGCTGACCTTTGAAGGCCTGGCATACGCGCTGTATGACTACCCCGAGATGGTGGAAGATATGGTCGAGACAGCTTGCTTATTGGTGGAGGATTTCCTCGACCAGGTGCTGCCGCACTTTGATTTCGATTTTGCCTCCGGCTGGGAAGATATCTGCTACAAATCTGGTCCGATTGTCTCGCCCAGGTTCTTCAAAGCCGTGGTCATGCCGCGCTACCAGCGCATCGGCCAGAAGCTGTGCGCCGCTGGTATCGACCTGTGGTATACCGACTGCGACGGGGATGTGCGCCCCATCCTGCCGATGATGATAGAGGGCGGGATCAACTGCCTGTTCCCCTTCGAGGTGAACGGCTGCGCCCACCCTGGGGGAGCTGCTTAAGAGCTACGGCGAGGAGCTGCGCATCATGGGCGGGGTGGATAAGCTCGCACTGGGCAAGGGCCAGGCCGCCATCAAGGCTTACCTGGAGACGCTGGTACCGCTGGTGGAGCGCGGCGGCTATATCCCTTTCTGCGACCACCGCTGCCCGCCGAACGTCGACCCGGATGATTATCTGTACTACCTGGATCTCAAAGAAGCAATGTTCGGGATGAAATAGCGTTTGATCAGCTACTGTTGATTTTCAGCCATGTAGTCAATTAGCACATCTCCGCAATCCAGGCTCATATCATCAACATATTGTTCGCCGTGGACGATTTCAAGTATTGGTATGTTCCCCAACTTATCGCTTGGAGATGAGGCTAAAGATAAGGTTGCCTCACCCATAAACAATTCTTTCCTTGTTGAAGAACCTCCTGCGGATGTCAATTGAAGAACATCTGGAGGCCGATCTTTCCTTACGGATGGTATGATTTTTAGATTGAGAGAGGGAACATTGTCCTGATTTGGGATAGGCTTCACCTTTTTTGAAGCATTTACGGTGGCATGGATGATTTCAATCCCTTCCCTCTTCACACTTGCCTGGTATACCCCCATCTCGGAACTGTACGAAATTGCAGCATCCTTTTTGGGCCAGCCCCAAATCTCTCGACCAGGCACGATAGCTGCCGCCAGGTCCAGATATAGGTAGACAAAATAATTGCCGGCTTTTTCCTCAAACAGAACTGGAATGCCGATGCCAGCTTCTTTATACTTTACTTTGACAGGCGCCTCGACATTGAAATCGCCTGCGTAGAAGAAAGCGAGGTTGTCGGGATTCGGATTTAGCCGAGGCGGTAACAAATCATGAAGGACCTCGGGCGTGGTCCGGAATATGATATTGATCCCATTATTGTTCTTGTAAAAATATGGGGGCGGTAAATAGTACGATGACGCAGCGGGCATACAATATCCGAACTTCATTTCGACCTCCTATTTCCATTCATATAAAAAGATGGTTTGTTTTGATCGTTCAGTGAAATCCTGCTAAACAGGATTTCGCTGATGGAGAATATCTTCCATTCGTTTCTGAATCTCTGGATTGAACTCAGAGTGCGTCAGAATGTAAAATTGCTCCGCTTGAACGGCTTTGAACACGCAGTCTGAAACTTGCTGTGGAGACATCCCAGCCTGAGCGGCATGACGCATTTCTTGCATGATCGCATCACGCTCTGGACTTGTCGTTTCGTTTATTGGCTCATTCTGTAATTCGGGCGGACGATTTCGGTCAGAATCCATGATCCGCGTATTCACCCATCCAGGGCAGAGGACTGACACATTCACCTTGGCGTGCCTCTCCGCCAGCGAGTAGTAGAGATTCTCTGTGAGAGCGACGACTGCGTGTTTGGTAACCTGGTAAGGAGCGGAAGGATGATTGGGCAACAAGCCTGCAATTGAAGCCGTGTTCACGATATGGCATTCTGTATCCTGCGCGAGCATGATTGGGACAAAAATCCAGACTCCATATATGACCCCCCAAAGGTTAACCCCCATCACCCACTGCCAATCAGTCAGCGAGCTATCCCAGACCGTGCTTCCCGTACCCACCCCTGCGTTGTTGAACAGCAAATGCACAACTCCAAATGTATCGATTGTCTTTTGTGCCAGAGTTTCCACTTCACTTACCTTGGACACATCCGTCCGTACAGCCAAGACTGTCGCGCCTGTGGCTCTCAATGCTTGTTCTGCCTGATCCAGAGCCGGCTGCTCAATATCAGCCAGGATAATTTTCATTCTTTCACTGGCGCAGCGAAAAGCAATGGCACGCCCAATACCGCTCGCCGCGCCAGTAATGACGGCAACTTTGTCATTGAAGTTATTCATGGTTCGCTCCCTTGAAATTGGTGTACGGGCAGGTTTACCTCGCCCCTATGAATGTTGGATAATCGTTGCTCTGGATGCTACAACTCATTGAGTATCTATTCGACGGCGATTACCCGCTGTATAAAATTTTGCAGAATCTCAATGGCAAGTTCGATTTGATGAAACATTGTAAAGTGATCTGCATTTGGAATTACAGCCAGCTCCGCCCCTTTTATCATCCGGTACATTTCCAGGGACTGTTCCGGGGGACAGAGTGTATCCCGGTCACCGCACCATAAGAGGGATGGATCGACGATCTTCGCAAAGTCAACCGGAGTGAGTTTGGGCGGCGCCCACCAACATTGGGAGGCTTGTCTTAGTAAAGTCTTCCAATAGCCTGGTGAATGGAAAATATCGTGCTTTTCCTGCAAGGATGCTATAAATCCGGGGTTCGCCTGCGCAATTCGTTCGAAATCTACACTCCCGGGGCCTTCAAAGCCTAATTGATTTTGCAGGATTTGACGCCATTCATCGGTCATGGACAGCTCTGTAGCGCCGATCATATATCCGCGCGCCAGGCCGGGATAAGTGATTGCCATGTACAAAGCAGTCTGACCACCATCGCTGTAACCTGCCACCAAAGGCTTATCCATCTGAAGCGCCTGGATGAGCTGCGCAATGTCCTCAGCCATCAGCGGGTAACTGCACTGACCTGATGGATTATCCGTCCGACCATGCCCGCGGCTGTCTGGGGTGATGACCTGGAAATTCTTGGAGAATGCGGATGTGACCGGCGACCACATCTGGCAGGTCTCCAATCCACCGTGCAGCAAAATGATCGGAGTCCCAGATCCATGGCTTTCATAATACATGTGGAGCCCATTAACTGAAACATAAGCTCCCTGAGCAGAATCGGTTGATGTAATTGTATTCATGCTGAGAAACCTTTTTGCTGCTTGCGGAAAATGAGGGAGAAGCAGCAGACAGCGGCGATGATATCAATTACCATAAAGAAGGCTCCCACCAGGGTAGGCTTCATCAACATTCCAATACCAGCCAGCACAAGCCCCACCAGCGGCACGATCGCCCCAAACCAGAGCACAGTCTTGCCCTCCCTGAAAAGGAAGAATCCGATTACCAGATATGCCACACCAAAGAGGATGGTGATGATTGAAGTTGTCTCGAATTTTACGAGCGCAACGGAGACCAGATGGAGCACACCGGTCAAGAGCAGTAAACCAGCAGCCAGATTGCGAATGGATTTCATGGGAAACCTCCTCTTCAACTCTTGAACAATACAGTTTCCTCGTCACAGACGATGGAGACGGCAACGCCACCTGTGGAAATCGAGGCGGCGTGGGCTCCCAGCTCCTGCGCTTCGGGAGTCGAAAAATCGGCCTGTAATACCTCCAGTGAGGGGTAATGCAGCTCGGCGATGCGGCAGAAGGGTGAAGCCCCCTGAGGCGACATCAATACGCGGGTGTAGACGGCTTTTGTGCAGCGAGTTAATTTCCTGGCGACCATGGGAATGTGTTCGGTCGTGTAGGCTTGCTCGAAGGCTGCTTGGTCTTTTGGATATGGGTAAAGTACAACAAGTTTGATACTCATTTTGATCTCCTTTATTGAATATTGTGCTTACGGATTACACAGATCAACACTTATTTTTCTTGATATCCCTAAGCATACATCCCCCGCGTCTTTTCTCCGTTTCCAAAGGCGTTTCCATGCGTGTCTTCCGATGCTATAATCTTTTTATGAGTCATCTCGCCATTTTCGCGTTGGGACCGCTGCGCATCGAGCTGGATGGTCAGCCCATACACTCTAGCCGGCATAAAGCCCTGGCGCTGCTGGTTTACCTTGCCATGCATCCGGAGAAGCAGAGGCGAGAGGCGCTTTCGGCTTTCCTGTGGCCTGAATATGGACAGGAAAAGGCTTATTCTTACCTGCGGCGAACTCTATGGGAGATCCACAATCTCTTAGGAGAAGACTGGTTGGACGCAAGCCGGGAGGAGATCGGTTTCAACCCGAGCGCGGATGTCTTCTTGGATATTACTGAATTTCAAGCCCACCTGGTAACCTTCAGGAGGCATGATCATCCGACTTCGACAGTTTGCCAGGAATGCATGGCGAGTTTGCATAAGGCTGCGCTGTTATACCGCGGTGATTTCCTGGCAGGATTCAGCCTGCGCGACAGCGCCAATTTCGATGATTGGCAGTTCTTTCAACAAGAGACGCTACGGGGTGATTATGCTGTGGCATTACAAAAGCTGGCGAGCCTGCTTTTTCAAGCAGGCGCATACCCTGAGGCAATCGAGTTCGCCCAGCGCTGGTTAGCCCTGGATACACTCAACGAAGAGGCTCACCGCCTTTTAATGAAAATATTCGTATCAAACGGGCAGCGCCATATGGCCTTGCGCCAATACCAGGAATGCCAGCGAGTCCTTCAAACAGACCTGAGGATAGTGCCCGAATCAGCGACCACGGCTCTGTATGAAGAGATTACTACTAGAAAATACAAGCGAGAGAACGAAACACTTCCCGAAGGCATGGAAGACCGGGTGCAGAGTGTCTTTGAAGCGGGCTCGGTTGCTGACTGGTTGGAAGTGACTGTTTCGGACAAAGTAAATCGACCTGTCAGCAGCCTGCCAAACCCATCAACGCCATTCATTGGCAGACAGCATGAGCGAAATCATGTCACAAAGCTGCTGTATGACCCGGTTTGCTGGCTGTTGACCGTGCTGGGACCCGGGGGAATAGGGAAGACGCGCCTGGCAATTGAGATTGGGCTGAGACTGGCAGACCAATTCCCTCAGGGCGTCTTTTTCATCTCCTTGAGTGCGGTCGAGACCGAACAAGCCATCCCGCCAGCGATTGCTCGAGCTGTGGGATTGACCTTCCGTGCAGATGGGCCCGAGCCTGTAGAGCAGCTGCTCGATTTCCTGCGCGAAAAACGTTTGCTGATGATCCTGGATTCGTTTGAAGGGTTGGTTCAATGGGCGAATATTCTAGCACAGATCCATTCCCATGCTGCGGGAATTAAAATGCTGGTCACCTCCCGCCACAGGCTTCTCCTGCAAGGAGAATGGGTTTTTGAAGTGAGCGGGCTGGATTATCCTCAGAAAGGCCCTGAGAAAAAGGATGCGACTCAAGGAGAAGCAATCCAGAGCTACAGCGCGGTGGCGTTATTCCTGCAGGCTGCCCAGCGGGCGCGGGTGACGTTTCAGGCTACTGAGGATGATTTATTGTCAATCAGCCAGATAACGCAGCTCATGGAAGGGATGCCTCTGGGTTTAGAGCTAGCGGCCACCTGGATCAATATGCTCTCCTGCCGGGAAATTGCCGATGAGATCAGCCGCGGGGTAGACATCCTCGAGACATCTCTGGGGGATATGTCTGAGCGGCAGCACAGCCTGAGAGCAGTTTTCGATCATTCCTGGAATTTATTGAGCAGCCGTGAGCAGGTCCTGTTGCCGCGCCTGGCAGTCTTTCGCGGGAGCTTCTCAAGGCAAGCCGCCGAACAAATCGCGGGAATATCCTTGCGAGAGCTATCTGGTTTGGTGGATAAATCTCTTGTGCGGCGTACCTCACAAGGACGATTTGACTTGCACGATTTGCTGCGCCAATATTGTACCGAAAAACTCAACCAATCTGCGCGGGATAGACAGGAAACGCCTCGCCGCCACTGCGTTTTCTACAGCACGCGTATGTCTGAATGGAATGAACAACTGGGTAGCGAAAAACAAGGTCAGGCGCTACGCGAGATCGCGACTGAACTGGAAAACGTTCACGCTGCCTGGGATTGGGCGGTTGATCAAAGGCAATGTGTGTGTCTCTTGCAAGCTGTGGATGGATTGTGCATGTTTTTCATGCGCAGCGCGCGTTTTACCGAGGGGTTGGATGCGTGCCAGAAGGCAATTGAAGTCATCCAGAGAGTTGAGCTTCAGGATGAGCGCGTAAACCAGTCTCAGTTAGCTGCCCGGCTGTTTACCTGGCGAGCTATACTATGCATCAATATGGAGCTTTTCGAAGAAGCTAAGCAGCTCCTGCAAAGGAGCCAGGAAGTATTGAGCAATCCGGTATTGGATCAGCAGCAGGTAATGCAAGAGCGGATTTTTGAGCTGACCGCGCAGGCGCTGCTGGCTGCTTTACAACATGACCCCGCGCTCGACTCTCAGTTATTATGAACAAGCTTTCCAACTTTCTCTGAAATACAATGGAAAAGCACCCAGTTTTTGGGTATATTACTGGCGATTCCTGATGGGAGGGGCGGTTTCCAAAGAGCTTTACTCCCAGATTGAGCGACACCTGATGGATGTGCGGCACAGCGGGAAACCTTTTGAACTTGGCTGCCATCTGTACGCCCTCGGTATTGCTGAGCTGTACCATAATTACCGGATGGAAAGAGCTGAGCCGCTTCTCAAAGAAAGTATAAAGAACTTTCAACTGGTGGATGATTCTTCAACTCAGGTCATGGTATTCATGACTCTTGGCTACCTGTTGTCGGTCCAGGGCAGATTCGAAGAAAACCTAGCCTTAAAATGGCGAGAGCTTGAAAGCTATCAGGATATTGGGGATCGCCGGATGATGGGCATTGCCTATGCGGAGGTTGGTGAGGTTTTATGCCACCTAGGAAATTACGCTGAAGCGGAAGAACAGATCCGTAGAGGAATGGTACTGGTGCAGGAGCTGAGCGACTATCAGTATGCGCTCCGTAGCCGTTATTTAGGTGATGTGTTCCTGGCCCAAGGGAAACATGCTGAAGCGCGAGAAGCTTACCTGTTCAGCTACAACTTTTTCAAATCGTTAGAAGCAAAGGGATGGATGCTCACCGCCCTCACCGGCCTCAGCCGGACTGAATTTACCACGGGAGATAAGCCTGGTGCCTGGAAACATGCTATTCAGGCTTTGCAGTTGTATGGCGAGATCCAGCTGTACAGCTTCTTTGTATACCTCACTCTGGCTGAAATTGCGCTGCTTTTGGCAGATTTGGGGGAGCTTATCAGGGCGTTAGAATTGTTTGGCCTCGTCACCCGGCAGGGCTACCTGGCACAATCCGTCTGGTTCGCAGACCTTTACGAAAACCCCCTGGATGCATTGACAGTTGGAGTACCGGAAGAAGATGTCGCTGAAGCTAAAAAGCGCGGCCGGGCAAAGGATCTTTGGGAGACGGTGGAATCGCTCCTGGATGAATTTAGGTTGCAAGCGCTGGCTAACTGAACCTTACTTCTGGTTATAGTCAATGTACCGCGGCCTGGTCATATTCTCTGGCTTGAGCAGGTCATCCAATTCTGCTTTCGTCAGGTAGCCTTTTGCCAGGACAATCTCATACACTGACTCCCCGGTTTCCAGGGCCTGGCGGGCGATCTCGGTGGACTTCTCATAGCCCAGCACCGGGTTGAGGGCGGTGACCAGTCCGATGCTGCGCTCCACCATACGCCGGCAGTGCTCGCGGTTGGCGGTGATGCCGAGGATGCAGCGTTCAGCCAGCACCTGGCAGGCTGCGCCTAACATGTCGATCGAGCGGAACAGGTTGAAGGCGATGACCGGCTCCATCACGTTCAGCTCGAGCTGACCGGCCTGGGCTGCAAGCGTGACGGTGACGTCGTTGCCGATGACCTCGAAAGCGACCTGGTTGACCACCTCGGGGATCACCGGGTTGACCTTGCCGGGCATGATCGAGGAACCCGGCGCCATGGGCGGCAAGTTGATCTCCCCCAGACCGGCGCGCGGCCCGGAGGAGAGCAGGCGCAGATCATTGCAGATTTTAGAAAGCTTCACGGCCACGCGTTTGAGCACTCCCGAAAGCTGCACATACGCGCCGGTGTCCTGCGTGGCTTCGACCAGGTTCTGCGACTCGACCACCTGGATGCCGGTCAAGGCACGTAAGCGGGCGGTAACCAGGCGGGCATAATCGGGATGGGCGTTCAACCCCGTGCCGATGGCCGTGGCGCCCATGTTGATCTCGCGGATCAGCGCCTGTGCTTCGCAGATGCGCTGGATATCCTCTCCGACCATCACAGCATAGGCTTCGAACTCTTGCCCGAGGGTCATGGGCACAGCATCCTGGAGCTGGGTGCGCCCCATTTTGATCACGTCTGCAAATTCGGCCCCTTTGACGTGCAGCGCTTTCTTCAACTGTTCCATTTTGCTTACCAAGAAATCCAGCTCGATGCTCAGCGTGATGCGCAAGGCGGTGGGATAGACATCATTAGTGGACTGCGACATGTTGACGTGGTTGAGCGGGTGAAGGATGTCGTAGCGCCCTTTTTCATATTCCAACAGCTCAAGGGCCAGGTTGGCGATCACCTCATTGGCGTTCATATTGGTTGAGGTGCCCGCGCCGCCCTGGATGACATCGACAACAAATTCGCTGCGCAGCTTCCCGCTCAGAATTTCGTCGCAAGCTTTTGAGATCGCCTCTGCGAGATTCTCCGGGAGCAGCCCCAATTCGGCGTTCGTGAGGGCAGCAGCTTTCTTGATCCAGGCTAGCGCGAAGAGTAAATTTGGGTACGCTGAGATTGGAATACCGCTGATGGCAAAATTTTCCACGGCGCGCATCGTTTGGATGCCGTAGTACCGGTCAGCGGGCACCTGGCGCTCACCGAGGAGATCATGTTCGAGACGAGTTTTATCCATTTACCACACTCCTGGCAGCAGGCGATAGTGCACCTGGCTGGCATAATCAGTATAACCCGGCAGCTCAGACTGCAAGGTACGATCTTCCAGGCCGGTGCGGATGATGATGATCAGAGAGGCCAACAAACCCGGTATCAGCGCATAATAGGATCCCAGGAGTAAGGCCAGGGCAGGCCAGCTCAATACCAGGCTGAGATACATGGGGTGGCGCACGTAGCGATAAGGCCCCCCGGTGGCCACCTGGTGACCGCGATCTCCGGCAACCTGGACATACATCGAAAGGAACTTGTTGTGGGCCATGGCCGCATAGGTCAGCACAGAGCTGGCAAAGCTGAAGAGCACGCTCAGCAAGTGCAGCCAGAGTGGAACGCTGGAAAAATAGGTGCCTGACCAATCGAAACGAGCATCCAGACCAGCTGCGGTGGGTTGCGAGGGAGATTGGTTGACATCCATTCCAGACATAGGGGACCTCCTGCATGGTTGGGCGTTTTGTCATTCTTTCGTTTCGAAAGAGATTTGACCCATCATGTCTCGTCCCTGTAATTATAATGATTCTCGACCAATTCCATAGTCCTATCTTCGGCTTGTTTTACATGGATAAATCTAATATTTCTTATCCAGATTTCAGATTCTACTAAACTTAAACAGCTATACTTGGGAACTATGGTAATTCGAAAATCCTTGAGGATGCAGATCTCCTCCGGTAATTTCTAAAGAATAGCATTCTTATCCAGGTTCTCGTGGAGGTATATCAAATGAACCGTTCGAATCTTAAGCGTATGTGGCCGATCGTTCTTTTCAGCCTGTTTGTTTTCGCCATATCCCTGGCTTGCCGGACCCCTTTTCAAGCGCCGACGGTCCAGGTTGTGGTGACAGCTATTGCGCCTACCCCTGTCATGGAGCAGATCCAGGCACCCCTGCCAGTGGTCGTCACCAATGAAGAAGAAGCCTTGAAGGCACTGTATGCACAGGTTAACCCCTCGGTGGTCAATCTTACGATCTATCTTAGCCAAGATAACGAGATCTTACCTGCCTCACAAGGCTCAGGCTTTGTTTATGATCCTGATGGGCATGTCGTGACCAACGCGCATGTTGTGAATGGCGCAGAGCAGATTGATGTCACCTTTTCGGATGGTACGATCCGTCCGGCGGAAGTTGTGGGTGAGGATCCGCACAGTGACCTGGCAGTCGTTCAGGTAGCAGATATTCCAGCAGGAATCGCACCCTTACCTCTGGGAAATATGGATGACCTGGCGGTCGGGCAGAGTGTGGTTGCCATCGGCAATCCCTTTGGTTTTGAAGGCACCCTGACGCGCGGCATCATCAGCGGCTTGGGTAGGACGATCCCTGCCCAAACGACCTTCTCGATCCCCCAGGCGATCCAGACGGATGCTTCTATCAACCCGGGGAATTCAGGAGGTCCTTTGCTGAACCTGCGCGGGGAGGTGATCGGTATAAACGATCAGATCGAAACCTCGGATGGGAATAGCGCAAACAGTGGGGTGGGTTTTGCCATCCCGGTCAGCATCATCCAACGCGTTGTACCTTCTTTAATCCAAAATGGCGGGTATGATTGGCCCTGGCTGGGAGTGCGTGGAAGTGGCCTGGACCTGGCATTAATCAAAGCGATGGATATTCCGGTAGAGAAAGGCGCTTATTTGTGGCAAGTGATTGACCAGGGACCAGCAGCAAAGGCAGGCCTGTTGGGCGCAAATAAAACGGCTGACTATGAAGGCCGAACCGTGGATGTAGGGGGGGATGTCGTTACGGCGATCGATGGGCAGCCCGTAGAATCTTTTGATGATCTTCTGATCTACGTGTCGCTCAACGGCACACCAGGGCAAGAAGTGACGTTGAAAATCTGGCGCGATGGCGAGTTTCAAGATGTAAAGGTTACCCTGGAAAAAAGGCCTGATCAGATCCAACTACCTTGACGATTATCGTCGAAGCTGATAGGCTTATGATCGTTCAGAAATTTTTTTGGGGAATCCGGTTTTGGGGTGTGTGCAAAGAAGCAATCTGCTCACAATAACCGGTTCCCCAAATTGCTAAAACCTGAGGAGGGCGCCATTATGCCACCTGGTCTGTGGCCTTTAGAAAAAGCAAAAGCATGGTATCAGGAGCAGCCTTGGCTGGTGGGCTGCAATTTTATTCCAAGCACGGCGATCAACCAGCTCGAGATGTGGCAGTGGCAGACTTTTGATGTCGATACAATCGATCTCGAGCTGAGTTGGGCAGCAAAACTGGGTTTCAATAGTGTGCGGGTCTATTTGCATGACCTGGTTTACGAGGTTGACGCGGCCGGATTGAAGACGCGCATGCGCTCATTCTTGAATGTTGTGAAATCCTACGGTATCCGCCCAATTTTTGTGTTGTTTGACGACTGTTGGAATCAGAACCCCAAGCTGGGCATGCAGCCTGATCCCATACCGGGTGTGCACAATTCGGGTTGGGTGCAGTCGCCGGGGACGAGTAAGCTGGGCAACTCTTCCACCTGGGGCATATTGCAAGACTATGTCGAAGATTTATTGAGCACCTTCGGGCAAGATGAGCGCATCTTGATGTGGGATTTGTATAACGAGCCTGGGAATAACGGATTGGGGACAAGGTCGCTGCCGTTTTTGCAGGCAGTCGGAAGCTGGGCGCAGTCTGTCAGGCCAGATCAGCCCTTGACAGTGGGGTTGTGGGCCGACCTGCCGGAATTGAACCAATTCCAGTTAAGTATCTCGGACGTGATTACTTTTCATAACTATGATGATGCTGCCAGCCTGGAAAAGCAGATAGAAACCTTACAAACGGCCGGAAGACCGGTGATTTGCACCGAATATATGGCACGCACGCGCCACAGCCAGTTTGAAACTCACCTGCCGATCTTTAAGCGCAGAGGGGTAGGTTGTTTCAATTGGGGGCTGGTCAGCGGAAGAACAAACACAATTTTCCCTTGGGGATCTCCACAGGGAGCACCCGAGCCGGATGTGTGGTTCCATGATATCTTTTGTAAGGATGGTACTCCCTTCGATCCAGGTGAGGTGGCGTTCATCCGCACGGTTACCGGGTAAAGGGAACGGAATCAGGTCTACCTGTGTGCGTTCAATAACCCAGGCAGCATGCTGAGCGAATCGATGGTTGCATCAGGGATCATTAATTCCTGGTGAGGCTGGTTAGAGGAGGCGCGGCGGGTAATCCAAACGCTGTAAATGCCCGCATTTTTCGCACCAAAGATGTCAGCTCCGAGCGTATCTCCGACCATGATCGCCCGCTCAGGAGGCATGTCCCAGTGCTGGAGCGCCTGGTAGAAAATGCGCGGGTTGGGCTTACGGATGCCCTGGGCGGCGGAAGTCAAGATGATGTCGAAATAAGTGCGTATACCAGCTTTGTCGATCAAAGTTTGCACATCCTGGTCATCCCCTGCGTTCGAGATTATTCCCAACCGGTAACCCTGGGCATGCAGTTCTTGCAGCGTAGTGATTGTATCTGCCTCGCGCTGCCAATGAGCCTGGCTGACAGCGTACATATCCTGGATGGCTTTGCGAAGGATGGCATCGGGTATTTCCGGGTAACCCATTTCACCCAATAAGCTGCGCAGGATAAAGGCTGTGCTGAATTCCAGGAATTCGCCGGATTTCTGCGCATCGAATTCGGCAAAGCGCCTCTCAACCTGGTGAATGAAATCCTGTTCATCCAATCGATATCCGCTGGTTTGTAAAGAACGCAGGAGAGCGGTATCCATCGCTGGAATCACCTGATCCCAAACGCCGTCAAAGTACAGGAGGGTATTGCCGAGGTCGAACAAGACTACCTCGAACTGTTTGCCAGGTTTGTTTGGCATTCTGTTAATATCCCTTTGCGATATCGATTTGATTGTACAGCGGCAGCCCTGCCAGGTAGCGGGTAAGGTTTTCAGCAAACAATGCTACGGCACGCGCATCATAGGCGGATGAATATCCCGCAATATGCGGCGACAAGATCACATTGGGCAGCTTCCACAGCGGGCTGTCAGCGGGCAGCGGTTCTTCAGGAAAGACGTCGAGAGCGGCTCCGGCGAGCTTGTGCTCACGCAGGGCGGTGATAAGCGCAGCCTGGTCGATTACCCCACCGCGGCCAATATCAATCAGGTATGCTGTCGGTTTGAGCACGGCCAGCTCTAGAGGACCAAGCAGGTTGCGGGTATCTGGTGTGAGGGGCGTAGTCACCACGACGAAGTCGCATTCCTTCAGCATCGACTGGAGTGCCTGGGTCGGGTAGATGCGATGGGCATAATCACCGTTCGGATCACCCAGTCCTTCAGGGATATACCCATTATCTTCAGGATGCATGGCATCGCGCTTGGCAGCCAGGACCTTAGCCCCAAAGCTATACAGCAAGCGGGCAATCTGGCGCCCAACGCTGCCATACCCGATGATGCCCACGGTGCTGTCACGCAGCTCTAGAGGGGTGAAACGTTCCCAGCGCTCAGGAGGCCATTCGGCTTGTTTCTGAAGAGAATTCAGGTCGGGCAAATGATGTCCCAGGGCAAGCATCAACGTCAGGGCAAATTCGGCCATTTGCGAAGCAGAAGCACCGCTCAGGTGCGTCCCAACCACATCGGGTACTTGTAAAATCGGGGCATCCAGGGCATGGTCGACACCTGCCCAATGAAATTGGATCCAACGCAGGTTAGGGGCATGTTCGGGAAGGGGAAGGATGCGGTTGGTATACAAAACTTCAGTTCGAGTCAGGATTTCTGGGGGGATCTCTTCCGGCTTGCGCGCCTTGAGGACAGTAATGTTCAACTGGGGGGAAACGTTGATTAACTGTGTCAATAAAGGTTCTTCAAACGGGATTGTGATCAGGACTTCGACGGTTCTTGGCATAAGACCTTGTGGGATAAGTGTGGGATATGTGTGGGATAAGATTACGCACGAGCCTTGTAATGAAACTCGCTCAGCCCGCGCAGGCGTTCAGCAGCTGTTTCAGGAGTCAGGTCGCGCTGCGGCATACCCAGCATCTCGAAACCAACCATGAATTTTTTGACAGTGGCAGACCGCAGCAGGGGAGGGTAATAGTGGGCGTGCAAATGCCAGCCCGGGTAAGATTTGCCATCCGTAGGGGCCTGGTGGAAGCCCATTGAATAGGGGAACGAGACCTCGAACAGGTTATCGTAGCGCGCCTGTGACGCGCCGGAGCAGGTCCGCCAGCCCGGAAACTTCATTTTCGGTCAAGTTGGGGAGGCTGCCGAGATGGCGGTGAGCGATCACCAGGATCTCGAAGGGCCAAACTGCCCAAAAGGGCACCAGGGCGGTGAAATGCTCGTTGGCGGTCACAATGCGTTCACCGCTCTTGCGTTCCTGCGCCAGGTAGTCGCACAGCAGGCAGGAGGCGTGTTCATCCAGGTAGTCGGATTGGGCACGCAGCTCTTTACCAGGCTCTACCGGGATGCGGTTCGTAGACCAGATCTGGTTGTGAGGGTGCGGGTTCGAGCAGCCCATGATGGCGCCTTTATTCTCGAAAGATCTGCACATAGTTGATGAAGTCGAGGCTGCCCAGGGTTTGGGTCTCCTGGCTCCACATGCGCACCACTTCTTCGACGGCAGGCTGTGACAGTTCGGGCAGCGATAGGTCATGGCGGGGCGAGAAGCAGCCCACGCGGCAGATTCCCCAATCGGGCTCGGCCTTGAATAAGGCAGAGTTCTGGGAAGGTTTGGGCTGGCTCGGCTGCATCGCTCGTTTGTTCAGGATGGAGCAGTGCCTGAAAATCATTATCGAACACATAGGTCGAGGTGTAAGCCGGATTCTGAGCACCACTCACGCGTTGATTACCTGGGCACAGGTAACAGGAGGGGTCATAGCTGGGAATATTTGCAGCAGGCATCTTCTCGACTTGTCCCTGCCAGGGGCGCTTGGCGCGATGAGGAGATACAAGCACCCATTCGCGGGTGAGAGGGTTATAGCGGCGGTGTGGATATTCAAAATTCAAGGATATTCTCTCCTTCTGGCGGGAAATCACGGGGTAAACCGGTAACCTCGCCCGGGGATGGTATGGATATGCAGCGGGGTGGCAGGGTTTGGCTCAACTTTTTCACGCAGGCGCCGGATGAGCTGTGCCAGGCTGTCATCGCGGATGCCGCGCTCGAAGATCCGATCTTCGGGCCACACAGACCGGATCAGGTCATCCTTTTCGCAAACTTGTTCCGGATGTGCCAGAAAATATTCCCACAATAAGTTTTCTTTGGCGGTGAGCTGAGTGGTGTCGACGGCAAATGTGGACTCGGGCAGCGCTCAAGATGGGATGATTGGTAAGTCTCGAGAGGCGCAGATCATCACTGCTGGGCTGGTCCGCCCAAAATTCATCCACCCGCTTGCGAACGGCTGGGTGTTCCAAAAGATGATGAATCTCCAAGCTGTTACCGTCGGCGCAGGCTTCGCAGACTGCTCTTAAGATCGAGGGATAGCCCCAGGAGGTCTTCAAGATGGCTTGGACAACCTCTTCACCCCAGATCGATCCTTTCCGCTGCGCATAACTGGAGATATTCCAGCGCGCATCGTTCTCTGCCAGGGGGCCCAACCACAAGGTGTGGGCGAAGAAAAGCTCTGCCAGCTCGGTGTTTGGGTCGAGCGGGCGGCGAGTCCCTAAAACACAGGTCAGGTCGTATTTGTGAGCATCGCGCAAGGCGCGCAGGTTGGCAGCGACCGCCAGGCGGACTTTATCTTCGACCAGGGCATGCATGAAAGTGTCGAAACGGTCGAAAAGCAGGCTCACCTGCTTTTCTTCAGCAATTTTTTGATCCAAGACCGCCTCAAGCCCAGCCAGCGCATCGCCTGCGACTGCCGGTTCTTTTCTTGACAGTGTGCTGGATACGAGGCGAAACAGTGCCTGAGGGGTAAATTCGACCAGGCGGTTGCAGTCCACCAGGTAAAATGCCGGAAGCCTGCTGAGGTTGGGCTGGTTCTTGTTCAAGCGGTTGGCAATAAAGCCCAGGAGATTGCTTTTCCCAGAGCCGCTCAACCCAACAATCGAAACACATTCACCAGTCTGAACGGCAGCCAGAATGGCTTGTACTTCTTGGAAGCGATAATCGGAAGGATAAGTATCCCAGGTGGACATGGTAGTTGACCGGATAGGTAAAGTGGTTGTATTATACTATTGGACGATTTTAGATGACTCGGAACCTTCGCCTGGCTTTGTTCGTCTTAGGAGTGATCGTTGTTTTGTGCTCACTGGCCGCGCTGGCCTATGCTTATTGGCCAGTAGCAGTGCTCAACGAGCAGTCTACGGTTGTGCCTACGTTACTCTCTCCGCCATAAGGTTGTTTAAGATGCGCCGCGCCTATCTGGTCTTTATTTCTTTATTCTTCTTGTTCTTGATGGCAGCTTGTTCGGCCGCCTCAACCCAAACAGTTATGGAGACAATCGTTGTTGAGGAAGAAGTTGGGGCGCCGGCAGAAGAAAAAACTGCCACGCCTCAGCCGGCCGTGGAGCAATCTACGAGAGCTCCAGAAGAGCAGCCGACCCAGGCCGTTCAGGCTGCAACGGAGGCTGTTGAAGAGCGCCTCGTGGAGCTGGAGTGGCCGTCTGCGATGCACCTGGGAGATTCGGATGTGCTGCGCCTATCGTTGGTGCCTTCGGCGGAGGGTTACGTTGTCCAAACAGACTATGCTGAGCACCAAACAGATACCCAGCCCGTCGAGATCATACGTCGGAGCGGGTATGCGCTTTCGGGCGTGGCCAGGCTGGATGCGGTGGGATTTGATATTTCTCCGCAGGAGGAGCAAGAGCGTTTCATCCCAGAGGACCAGGAAGTCAACTGGCAGTGGGTGCTGACACCGCGCGGCCCCGGCCAGCAACGCCTGGCCTTAATCTTGTGGCTGCGCTGGATACCAGAGGAAGATCAAACCGCTCCCATGCGAGAAGTGGAAATCTACTCGCGTTCCTTGAATATTGATGTGGGTTCTTTCTTCGGCATGAACCGCCAGCAGGCAATGACAGGTGGATTCTTCGGATTGATCGTGGGGTGCGGGTTGAGCCTGTTCGCCCTGTCGGGCCTGGTAGTGACACCGCAAGCCAAAGTCCTGATCGAAAACCCGAACCCATCCCTGGCAATCGAAGCTCGTCCAGAGCTTACCCTTTCACAGCCAGAAACCAGCCTGCTGCGCAGCCTTTTCAACCGCTATGGGCGTCTGGTGCTGGAAAGTGAATTCTTGTCGGGCTATTCAGGGGCGCGCACCTTTCTGGCTCAGCCCATTCGCGCTGATGGCCGGGCAGATGCGTACACCATTGTCAAAGTGGGGGAACGCGAGGCGATCCGGCGGGAATATGAAAACTACGAACGCTTTGTCAAAGATACACTGCCACCCATGACGGCGCGCATCCAACGCGCCCCCGTGACGGCGCGCGGCAGCAATAAAGCTGGCTTGCAGTATACTTTTATCGGCACTTCAGGGCAGACTCCCCTCAGCTTGCGCCAGGCCTGGCTGCAAAACCCTGACCCAGCCTTGCTCACAAAGCTTTTCGATACTTTTGGGCCCAATTGGTGGATGCAGCGTAAGCCATATACATTCAGGTGGGCGATGGAATATGACCGGGTGCTGCCGACTCATTTTGTGTTGGAACCTGCTCAGGGCAGCGGCAAGACCCTGGATGGGCGCACGCTGCCTGACGAAGCTGCCTTCCAGGTGGGCGACCTGGTCACCTTACGGCATTTTCCACATCTTGAAAAACGCCTCGATGGAAAGAGCCAGGCTCTCCTGGGAACGCCCGCTCCTGGGCTGCCAGGCCTGCGTGTGCGCTGGCTCAGCCTGGCGGATCCCAATGGGGCCACTGGACGCCTGGTGGCCACCCGTTTCAGCCTGTTGAGCGAGGCCGTCTCCGGCTTCGATCTGCTTGGATTACCAGATCCACTGGCATCCCTACCGGGCTTCCTGAAAGAGAGCGTGAGCAGTACACAATCCACCATCCACGGAGACCTGAACCTGGAAAATGTGTTGGTGGGATTGGGTGGGTTTGTCTGGCTGATCGATTTTGCAATGACGCGCGACGGGCATACCTTGTTTGACTTTGCTCACCTGGGGGCTGAAATCATCGCACAGGTGATCGCCCCTCAGGTCTCCAACCCGGCGGATTACCTCAGTGCATTACGCTCAACGCTTCCGGCGGGCAAAACGATACCGCTTGCTCCATATTCATTGCTGTATACGCTGCAAGAAATTGCCTCACGCTGCCTGTTCAACCCATCCCAACCGCGTGAGTTTCACCTGGCTTTCTTGCTGACCTGCCTTGGGGCGCTCAAGTACACCAACCTGCAGCCTTTTCAGAAGCACCTGCTCTACCTGACTGCCGCGCATTTGGGACAGTCTCTATAATCCCCTAACACGAATATCATCATCTTGTCATCCTCCTGTCAAGCCGGTGAGGCTCGACCGGTTTATGCTTTAAGTGAAATCGATCTATTCGAAGGTTTCACGATCAAGGAGGATTCTTATGAAAGAAAAATGTTTCGCCAAATACCTGTATGCAGTTTTTTTCGGAATGCTGCTCTTGAGCCTGGCGGCTTGCTCTGGAGCCTCAAACCCTCAGCTCATTGCCGCGTATCCCTCAAAAGCAAACCCGAAGGCCCAAACCGTCCGTTCTGAGCAGTTTGTATATGATGCTTTCATGGAAATGGATGTTTGGAACCCTGATGCTGCTGCAGAGCGTGCTGAGGAAAGGGCGTATGACTACGACGGGTACCTGGTCAGCACGCAGTCCTGGACACAGGCCGGGCAGAAGCATATCCAGCTGGTGCTGGCAGTCCCAGCGCCTAATTACGAAGCCTTGCACCAGGCGATCCAGGATTTGGGTACACTGCAAAGTGAGCATGTCTCCGGGCAGTGGGTGAGCAGCCGTTATGGCAGCGACTGGAGTGTATATTCCGAAATCACGGTTACCTTTCATCCCAAATCGTCAGGTCGACCGGTCATCGCTGCGGCGGGATGGAACCCGGTGCGCACCTTGGAACGCGCCTGGAGGGTTTTCGTGACCATCTTCAGCTTCCTGGTGGATATCCTGATCTGGGTGATGGTTTTGGTGGGACCTTTCATTTTGATGGGTTTGGGACTGCGGGTGGTCATTCGCAAGCTCCGGGCAGCGCGTTAGGCCTGTTAGGAGATTGTCAGCGCCTTGTCAGGCCGTTATCAAGCTGTGGATTGACCTGGATGATATTCTAAGAATAAAAAGGAATTGATAGGAGGATTACCCCAATGAACGCCAAATTGTATGCTAATCGTTTTTCAATCATGATCACCCTGCTTGCTCTGCTGCTCTCAGCTTGTGCTGCCCGAAGCACATCCACGGTTGTCCAGGAGGCTCCGGCTGTCAAAGAGGTACAGGTTGAAAAGGTCGTAGAGATAGAAAAGCAAGCCCAGCCCGCTGCAGCGGAACCTGCTGCTGAGGAGTTCAAACCCCTGCCCACCCAGGCACCGCTGGTAGTAGAGCCCATCCAGTCCTTGCCGCCCGAGCAAGAAATAATGCCTGCCCCGGCAGATACCTTCTTCCAGAATTACGGCACCAATCCTTACCAGGATACTTACCGGGACCACCTGTCCACCTTCGCCCTGGATGTGGATACGGCATCCTATACAGTGATGCGCAGTTATGTGATGGATGGCAACTTGCCGCCGGTTGATTCGGTGCGTGTGGAAGAATATGTCAACTATTTTAACCAGGGATACCCCACCCCAGCCGAGGTTGCCTTCGGGATCTATGCGGACGGGGCACCCTCTCCCTTTGAGGAAGAAGGCATGCATCCTTATTTACTGCGCTTCGGCGTGCAGGGTTACCAGGTGTCAAGCTGGGAGCGCAAGCCAGCCTCGCTGACCTTTGTGGTCGATACCTCTGGCTCAATGTACGAGGGGAACCGCCTGGAAATGGTCAAGTATGCTCTGAATGTCTTGGTGAACCGCCTGACGGCAGAGGATACGATCTCGATCGTGGCATATGGGACGGAGGCGCGGGTTGTGCTCAACCCCACTCGTGGAGACCAAAGAGATGTCATTCTCAATGCTCTGTATGACCTCCTTCCGGGAGGCACGACCAATGCTGCTGCCGGGCTGCGCAGAGGGTATGAGATGGCGATGCAGTCGTATCAATCCAACGGGATTAATCGAGTGATCCTGTGTTCTGATGGAGTTGCCAATGTGGGTAAAACCGATGCAGATGCGATCCTGGAAACTGTGCATGGGTACGTCTCTGAGGGTGTTTACCTGACCACGATCGGATTTGGGATGGGCAACTTCAACGATGTGCTCATGGAGCAGCTGGCCGATAAAGGCAATGGAAACTATTTCTACGTGGATACAGCTGATGAGGCTGAGCGCATTTTTACCGAAGAGCTGACCTCTACGCTGGAAGTCATTGCCCTGGATGCCAAGGTGCAGGTGGATTTCAACCCGGATGTGGTGGCTTATTACCGCCTGGTGGGGTACGAGAACCGGGCAGTAGCCGACCAGGATTTCCGCAATGACAGTGTGGATGCGGGTGAGATCGGTGCCGGACACAGCGTCACCGCCGCCTATGCAGTCATGCTTCACCCACAGGCTGAGGGGCGGATTGCCACCGTGCAGCTGCGCTGGAAGGATCCTGAGACTTACGAGGTCAAGGAGATCAATGGGAACTTCAATACCTGGGACTTATCCCGGAGCTTCAACGATGCTTCTCCTTATTTCCAGCTAACCACCCTGGCAGCCCAGTATGCAGAGGTGTTACGCGGCAGCCCTTGGGCAGCAGCCACATCGCTTTCACAGATCTACCGCATGGCAGCACCGTTGCGCGGCTCGATTCCCGAGGATGCGAAAGTAATCGAGTTCATTGACCTGGTCGGCCGTGCCAGCCAGATGAGAAGATAATCATTCCTGCATTCCCTGGGATTTTTATTCGACAAATCCCGAATCTCAAATTCGGGATTTGTCGTTTACCAGATTATCCTCAGTCTTTCTGCGCCAGGCTGGCAACCATGCAATGACGAATCCAGTTGCAATGGCATACACAAGGGCAACAAGAAAGAAGGAAATTATCCCGGATCGATCAATCAGCTCTGTAGCTAAAACCAGGCCGAGTCCTAGCCCGAGTTCGACCGCACTGCTCAACGGCCAAACCCATGACTTGGCGAATTGACCCCGCAAGAATAACCACTGAGCTAATCCAACGAGTAAGCCGATGGTAGCGGCGGCGGCCGTCAATGAAAGCACAGACTCATCATCATGAAATCCCCAAATTCCGGCAAGTATTGGGCTGACTTTCAACCCGAAGAGCAGACCCACGGGAATCGTGAGGACCCAAAGAATTGAGATCGGGGCAACCCGGCGCAGCGCAATCCATTGAGCAAAACCGATCGGGAGGCCGATGATCAGGGTTGACACCAGCATTCCATGAATGGATATCAGAAACGAGAGGATGAGACTTAACACATTACTGGCTGCAACGCCTAGCAAATTCGCAACGAACCAACCGAGAATGACCGCCCCTACTTTATAAAACTTCCTTGCCATTGGGCACCTCCCTTTACATTCTCTTCATCGAGCTCATGGTTCACCGACCATCAACGCTGTTAAACGGTATAGGTAACCTGCTGTCGGGACGGGCGAGCCTCCTAACTCATGGTAACACGAAAATTGGCGCATGGCCATCGCATAGGTTCTTATCTATCAGGGTCAAGTCGATCGCGACAGCAGTTCCAGCCGTCGGCATCTGGCTGGCGAAGGTGTGCCTGAGACGTTGGGCTGTCACTGGCACAAAACCTTGTTGCCGATAATGAACCAGGTATCTTTGTAAGCTGCACGGGTGCAGGGCTCCATGCTGTGTGGTGAACGGATGCACGGAGCCCGGATTAGGGCGGATGGCAAGATGCTGTTTCACAGCCAACCAGGCAAGTTATGCTATGATATGTTGTGATCTGAAAATTCGATTGATATGCATCAATCAATAAGAGAGGCATGGTTAGGATAAAAAATAGGAGAATTCACTGATGATCGAGCTGCCAGAAGCTGTTGTCATAGCACACCAAATTACGGATTCCTTGAAAGGCAAGCGCATTGCACGCGCCGTGGCGAACGCTTCACCGCACAAGTTCGCCTGGTATTCGGGCGATCCGGGAAATTACCAGTTCGTGTTACCGGGAATGGGCATCCAGGGAGCCTCGGCTTTTGGAAACCATATCGAAATCCTGGCCGGTGACAAAACCCTGGTGATCAGCACGCCGATCAAATTCCATGCCGCAGGTGAAACCCCTCCCACGAAACACCAGCTCTACCTGGAATTTGAGGATGGCAGCGCTGTAAGCTGTACAGTTCAGATGTGGGGTGCCATGCTTTGCCTTTCGGAAGGCGAAGAAGCCGGGCTGCTAGATTACCCGCTTGCCAAGCAAAAATCCTCTCCACTGACAGATGCCTTTAACCGGGCTTACTTCGACACACTCTTAAACGAAGGTACCCCCAAGCTGTCGGCCAAAGCCTTTCTGGCAACAGAACAGCGCATCCCCGGGCTGGGCAATGGCGTAATGCAAGATATCCTCTGGACGGCGCATATCCATCCAAAGCGCAAGATGGGAGATTTGCATAGCAAGGAGCTTGATGTGGTGTTCGAGGCCGTTAAACAGGTACTGGCAGTGATGACAATGAAAGGTGGGCGAGATACCGAGCGTGATCTATTTGGTCATCCGGGCGGTTACAAGACGATCCTCAGCAAGAACACCGTCGATACCGCTTGCCCGGCCTGTGGTACGGTCATTCGTAAAGAGCCCTACCTGGGCGGCGCAATTTATTACTGCTCAGAGTGCCAGAGTTTATAACAGGGTAGCGAGCCTGCTAACCATCAATTTCGGTATATTGGCTCTCATTTGTCATGTGACAAATGTCAGGGGAGTCTTAAGACGAATGACACGTGAATCGCGCGGCGGAAATTGCTAATATGCAAGTGAACAATTGAATAGCCGGAACAATCCAAGTGAAAGCTGGCAATGATCTAGCAAAATGCTAGAAGGACGCACCTCATGCGAAAACGCCAGATTAAACCATCCCATATTGAGGATGAGAGGATTGTTCCGGCATTTTTTAACACGGCACCTTGCCATTTTCCCCTGCTCTAGGTATAATGCGGTGCACGTGGGCGGATAGCTCAGTTGGTTAGAGCATCGCGTTGACATCGCGAAGGTCGTAGGTTCGAGTCCTATTCCGCCCACTCAGGGTTAAAAACCTCCTGGATTTTATACTAGGAGGTTTTTTATTGGGAAGAGATTTTTACCTGACCGCATTCATCAGATCGGTTATTTCCAAAGGGATGCCCCTGGAGGGTGCTAAAACCAGGCTCAGCGCCCCTTGCGAACATTTGGAAACACATACGCCGCAGCCCATGCAGGCAACTTGATCGACCTGGCAGGCAAACGAGCCTTGCGACAGCGCGCCAAACTGGCATGAGGACAGGCATTCTTCACAGCTGATACACAAGGATTCGTCGACCTGGCAGGTATATCCTGAGGAGGCCAGCATGGGTGTGCCATGCTGGTGAGCATGCAGCGCTCCACAGCAGCATTCACAGCAGTTGCAGATGGCATAGAAGCGCCCCAGCATGGCATCTTTGAAAAAGGCATGGTGGACGTGACCGCGCTCGTCTTCGGCACGCAGGATATCGACGGCTTCTGCTGGGGTGATCCGCCGCGAGCGACGCGGGTGATGCTCCTCGACGAAGCTGGCAAATGGATCGCCAACGATCAGGCATACGTCCAGCGGCAGGCATGGATTGGGGCGCGCCGACCGGCAGGGACATTCCAGGGCCAGGATATGCTCTGGATTCTTCAAGACGATATCGCGGGCTTTGGCGTAGGGGACAACTTTTTCCAGGTTTGTCAGGCGGATCTCTTCGCCTACGCTGACCAGGCGGGTGGCAGCTTCGAGGGGGAGCACTTTACCATGGTAAGTATCAGCAAAGGTAGCGAGGTGTTCTCCCGGTTTGGTTATATGATGAGGCAGAAGCCTGGAAAAGCGATTGACCAGCGGCTTGAAGGTTTTTGCCAGCCAGTGTTCCCCAGTGCCGATGCTGATGTACAGGTACGTCCAGCGTCCGTAGACATACCCATGCACCCAATCCCAAAAAGTATAGCCGGGAGTCTGCCGGCCTTCTCGGGTAAAGGCTGCCGTTGATGGTTTAATCAAAGCTTGCCAAACAGGTCGTTTCATCGGGAACCTCCACCAGTAATTCGAACCAATCGATTGGGTATATTCTGACAAAATAACTTGACTTTGTCAGGTGTCATTCATCCTATTCTAATTGTCAGTTTATCCTAAACATGGCATAATCACGCCACACGATGTTAATCCATTCGGCTTCTCAGCTTCTTACATTAGAGGGTGCGCCGCAGCGCGGAGGTGACCTGGGACGCCTGGCAATCATTCCTGACGGTGCGTTACTCATCCGGGATGGCGTCATTGCCGCGGTCGGGTTGAGCCAGGAATTACGCCATGCTTATCCGGCTGAAGAAACCCTGGATGCGCGTGGACGCGTGGTGATGCCAGGGTTTGTCGATCCCCACACCCATGCGATCTGGGCAGGCGACCGCGCCGCTGAATTCGAGATGCGCCTGGAAGGGAAAACTTACCTGGAAATTTTAGCCGCGGGAGGGGGATCCTCTCGACGGTCAAGGCTACCCGCCAGGCCTCCCTGGAAGACCTGCTTGAAGAAACCCGGCCGCGCCTGTGGACGATGCTCGAACACGGTACGACAACCGCCGAAGTCAAGACTGGCTATGGGTTGGAGACTGATACAGAGCTGCGGCTGCTCCAAGCCCTGGCGGCACTGGACCGGGAGGGACCCTTGGAGCTGGCGCTTACCTTCCTGGGGGCGCATGCGATCGCCCCAGAGTACAAGGGTAACCCGGAAGGTTATACCAACCACCTGTGCGAGGAGATGCTGCCGGCGCTTCAGCGGTGGTGTCAGAAAAACGGTCCCGGGAAGCCGCTGCCCTTTGTGGATGTATTCTGTGAGACGGGCGCTTTCAGCCTGGAGCAATCCGGGCGTATCTTGCAGGCTGCCAAGAGCCTGGGGTTCCCGCTCAAGATCCACGCGGACGAGTTTGACAACCTGGGAGGGGTGCGGCTGGCAGTGCAATTGGGGGCGGTCTCTGCCGACCATCTGGTGAAGACCAGCCAGGATGAGCTTGAAAGCCTGGCGCACAGCGATACGGTGGCAGTGGCTTTACCCTGCACACCTTTTGGTTTGGCCGAAGCACACTATACCCCTGCCCGGGCTATTTTGGAGGCAGGCGGATTGCTGGCCTTGGCCACCGACCTTAACCCAGGCACTGCCTGGTGCGGGGATATGCAGTTTGCCATCGCCCTGGCTTGCCGGTACCTCAGGCTGACACCCGCCCAGGCGATCGCGGCAGCCACGCTCAATGCCGCAGCTGCCATCGGGCGAGCGAACCGGGTAGGCTCACTTGAAGTGGGAAAACAAGCGGACCTGATCATTTTGTCAGTTGCCGATTACCGCCACCTGGGTTATCGCTTTGGGCCGAACCTGGTGGATACTGTTATCAAGAAAGGGAGAGTTTGCATTTAATTATGGATCTGAGTCAATTTACGCCAATTATCATTACCATCCTGGTCTTGGTTGTAGCCTGGGTAGTGCTGCGCTTTGTACTGAAAATGGCAGGGAAGATTTTTTCGATCGGCTGCAGCATCATTTTCTTGATCGGGATCGTCTGGCTGCTGGTGCGGATCTTTTAGAGCTTGTGATGCCTACCCTCTCTGAGGCGCGCCTCTGGTATCCGGTTGAAGATCCAGTGCATGGTTTTGACCATGTCTTGCGGGTGCTGCGGCTGGCAGAGCAGCTGGCATCGGCGGAGGGTGCCGACCTGGAAATCGTGCGCGCCGCGGCGCTCTTGCACGACGCGCAGCCTCCCGAAACGAACACCCAGACAGCCTCTTCTGGCAAACGCTCGGCCCACCACCTGGATTCGGCTGCATTTGCCCACCGCCAATTGGAAAAAGAAGGTTGGGCTGAGACAAAAATTGCTGCTGTGGAACACTGCATCCGGGCGCACCGCTTCCGGGATGACCGAGAGCAGCCGCAGACACTCGAGGCGCGCATCTTGTATGATGCCGATAAGCTGGATGCCATCGGGGCGGTGGGCGTAGCGCGGGCGATTGCTTATGCAGTAACCCACGGGCAGCCCGCTTATGCCAGGCCTTCAGAGGAATTTCTGCAAACCGGTAAAGTAGAACCAGGGGAGCCTCACAGCGCTTATCATGAATATGTTTTCAAGCTGGTCAAGCTGAAGGAGCGTTTATCGACTCCGGCTGCTAAAGCGCTTGCCGAACGGCGCCATCAATTTATGGTGGCTTATTTTGAGCAGCTAGAAGAAGAGACAGCGCTTGAGTCTTTTCCATCTTTTGGAGATTAATTTTCTGAAGTTCAGACATGAGTTGGGACAGGAAAATGAACTAAAGCCAGAAAGGCTGCCAAAGTGGTCTCCAAGATCATCCGTCGATCCTGGGAAGATATAGACCATTTCTGTTTAAGCAAGACGAACAAACCTGAGTAGCGTTTCCATTTTTTGCCTTTTTTCAGATGGGGAGATCCAGGGATGCGATCTTTCTCAAGCACGGTCTCGTTTTCAGCGATCTGCTCACCATACAGGAAATCCCGGATGCGTTCTCCGACCAGCAAGCCAATCGCAAAGACCATCAAGAGCAGAGCCAACATTTTTTCCATGTAAGCTTGCTGTTTATTCATCAGCTTGGTCATTCCCAGCAGGCTTTTCAAGTCGCGTAGACTTTGTTCGATCTTCATGCGCAGCAAGTAAATCCGCAATCCTTCTTCGGCTGTCAGGTTTGTCATCACCCACAAAGGTTCCGAGAACCCTTTATTCCAGGTTCCGATCAAGTTCACGCAAACTTGGCCTTTATACCACACTCGGTTATAGATAACGACTTCACCGGGCAGGATGGTCAGGCTAACTTCCTGACCTTCTGCATCCCAGAACTTGGGTGGATGGCTCCCCAGGTTCAGGCGAATCACGAAATTGACTTGTTCTGCGTTCAAACATAGCAACAGCTCCAGGTAACTAAACTCCCGATCCAGCACCAAAGGACGCTCCCCAAGCAGATCTTTGAGCCCTTCAAAGGCTCGAAAATGGTTTTGATTGCGCGAATCTTGGTTCATGGCAATTGTTTTGGATGAATAGGTAATCAACCCGCAGGGTATCGCCCGTCCCCGATAGGGGGTCGCCAGCAGCAAAGCCCAGAACCCTTTCGTCTTCCCATCCTTGAGCGTTCCCACGTACTCTGTTTTCCAGGCTTGCGGACGCTCGATCTCGGTTGGATCACCAATCACAAACTCCGCCTGCTCTTGAAATAGTCTCCACAGCGCTTGGCGTGGATCTTCATCCTTGATGAAACGCTGGATCCGTTTATAGCTGGCTGTACTATTGCCTCTCATCGCTACGGCAATATCTGTAAGCCGCAATGAACGCGCTGCCAAAATCCCTTGCCCAATTTCGGCTGCCCTGCGTGCGGTCCCTTTATCGTCAAATAGACCCTGCTTAAATGGTTGAATGTTGATAAACTTGCTCATGGGAGCCTCCTTCCGATGTGTGGTTGTCGCTAACCAAGTTTATCGGTTTTGAGGCTCCTTTTTCTTCTGTTGTCCTATCTCATGTCCGAAGATCAGAATTTTGCCTTGTTCATTTAGATGAAACTGGCTACAATTGAAATATGAATATACCCTTTGGTCCTATCCTGGTTGTCGAAGACATCCCGAATGTGCGCGACCTGTTGGCTGTAACCCTGCGGTTCAAGGGTTACCCGGTCGTCACCGCTAATAACGGGCAAGAGGCTTTGGAGCAGATTGGCAGGGAACGACCCGCCCTGGTAGTCACGGATATCCTCATGCCGAAGATGGATGGTTATACCCTGGCACAGAAGCTGCGCACCGATCCGCATACCCACCAGATCCCTCTCATTTTCCTTTCAGCCACCTATGTAACGCCGGAAGATAAAGCCTTTGCACTCAGCCTGGGTGCGGTGCGGTTTATGGAAAAGCCTGTTGATACTGAGGAGTTCCTGCTGACGGTTGCTGAGGTTTTAACGCAAGGCCCTGCCACAGTCCCAGCACCCTTGACGGATGTTGACTTCTACCAGGGTTATCGCGGACGTCTGGAAAGCAAGCTGCAGCATAAGAACTCCCAAATTAACCGTACGGAGCGCCTGCTGCAAACACTGCCACTTGACCAGCGCCCCTCCTTCGAAGCTTTGCTGGCTGAGGAGCGTGCCCATCGCAGCGAAATCCAAACGGAGCTAGATCAGCTCTTCAAACTCCTCGAACAATATAAGAAGGAAAAGTGAAACCAGAATTGGCTTTTCTTGAATCCCTGGCCCGCCAGGCTGGGGAAATCCTACGCGCTGGAGTCAACCAACCCTTTCAGATCGATAAAAAAGGGGTGATCGACCTGGTCACTGAGATGGACCATCGCTCAGAAAACTTTATATTAGGGGTGATCCAGAAACAGTATCCTACCCATCGCATTATCTCAGAGGAAGTGGGGGTGGTGGAAGGTGACGCAAGCCATGTGTGGTATGTGGACCCCCTGGATGGCACGGTTAATTATGCACACGGCATCCCGTTCTATACCGTCTCGATTGCCTATGCAGAAGATGGTCAGGTCAGGTTAGGGGCTGTGTACGATCCCAGCCGGGATGAGCTGTATACGGGAGAAAAAGGATCCGGAGCCTGGCTGAATGGGCAGCCTATCCGGGTTGCTGCAGCGCAGGATCTCGACCAGAGTCTGCTGGTTACCGGCTTCCCATATGATATCCGCACCCATCCGCAGAAAAACCTGGACCATTTTACCCGTTTCTCATTGCGCTCCCAGGGTGTACGCCGCCTGGGTTCGGCTGCCCTGGATTTGTGCTACGTGGCGGCCGGGAGGCTGGATGGGTTCTGGGAGATCCGCATCAAATCCTATGATATTGCTGCCGGGGGACTGATTGCTGAGGAGGCCGGTGCCAGGGTGACCAAGGTGGATGGCAGCCCTGACTACATTGCACCACCATGCTCGATCCTGGCTGCTCCACCGGCGATCCACGCTCAGATGCTGGAGCTGCTTAGCCAGGCAGCGCCAGATGCTTGACAATAAAGAAGTATACTCTCGAGCGTTGTGATCTTAATCAGCAGCCAATAATCGCGCGAAATCCCTCAAATCTACCCGAGAGGTCATATCCAGGCTGAGGGGAGTCACCGAAACCATCCGGCTTTTGCGGACGATGTATGCATCGGTAACGGGAGGGTCTTGATCGGGATTATACTCAATCTTGTAACCGAGCGGTCCGCGTGGATCTCCAATGGTCCGCGCTGGCGGCAGGGCGGTGAAGTAGGTCTGGCGGGTCAGGCAAGTCACCTGCCAGGGGGTGGCGCGGGCGGCATCCTGGGGGATGTCAATTTTTAACACATCGACATCCACCGGCATGCGTTTCTCCAGCATCTTGCGAGCGAATACTTGGGTGAAATATGCTGCGGGGAGAAAGTCGATCTCCGGTGAGTAGCTCAAGTGGTTGGCAATGTCCGTTTCCAGTGAGACTGCCAGGGCTGGAATGCCCTGCGCAGCGGCTTCGAGTGCCGCGCCGATCGTCCCCGAGACGGTGATTGCAATGCCCATGTTTTCGCCATAATTGATCCCTGAAACAACCAGATCTGGCCGCGAAGGCAATATTTCCAGGATGCCATGCAAGACCGCCTGGGCGGGCGTGCCTCCTACGCTGTAAACGGTCCACTCGTTGCCATGGATCACTACTTTCTGCTCCGTGAGGATTCCATCTGAAGTGGATGGCAGGCTACGCCCTGCGCCGGAGAACTGGTCGCGCGGCGCAACGACGTGCACAAAACCCAGCTCGGAAAGGGCTTCGGCGGCAGCCCATAAGCCGGGTGATTGGATGCCGTCGTCGTTGGTCAGGAGGATCTGCGGTTTTAACATGGGTTGTCCGTTTATTGAGATTGATTAAGGTCTGGAAAAACTGCGCCTATCTTTCAATTGTCATTGGCGCAGGGATTGGGAACATCTGTGAATTTGAGCGGCTCTTCATAAGATGAAAAGAAGCTTTTATCTGGCAACAAAGCATAATTCCCTTTGAAGTATTGGTTAAAAACCAAACGAAACGAGTTTACCGGACTGATGCTGGGATAAAACTTACTTTTATCGATGCCGGGCAGGTAATATGCATTCAATATTTTCATTCGATCACTTGCTGAAGTGTTAAAATCTCCATGATCACTCTGAATAATGATCACAGGAGGGATTGCGGATACGGCAATAATCTCTCGGACAATCTCCAGAATCTTTTTATTCAAATAGGTAACCTCTCCGCCATAGCCTGCAGCATAAGTTGCCGCGTCTGGATTTTCTGGTAAAGTCACGAATTCGCCATCTGGACCAAACACAATGGGGAAGTGCGGTGCGGCAAAATGTACATAAACGAGCTTCGGGCTTCGAAGGTCTGTAGGTACGGAGGTAAGCTTTTCAAACATGTACAAGATTTGTCGCGGTGTACATTGGCTGGATAATTTTTGATCGGCAGGAAGCGATCGAAAAGAATTGAGAAAGTATCGGTAACAAAAAGGAAGGCGGATTGGTTCAGCAGCATGATCTCGAATCCATTGGCATTCAAGAAAGATTGCTTTTGGCTTGTATCGCTTTGATATTTACGATAAATGACATCTGCGTCATCCCAAAGCAGGTTATCAAAACCATTCTCAAAAGAGACATCTGTATACCCGAGCTGCTTCAGGCTTCGACGTGTCGCGTTTTGTTTTATTAGGTCCGGCACCCAAATCATATCCATTTTGCCCCCAAAATAGCCTTCACTGATCTGGTCTAAATAATCCATGTTCAATGTAGAAGCAATCGATAGGTAAGTTAAGCCATAATTGCTCTGGCCGCAACGGGCTACATAGAATCCCATTCTCTCAAGCTCGCTAATAAAAGCCGAATTGTCATAACCATAATTTTCTTTGAGCACATCCTGCCGGGCGTATGCATCTAAGACGATATAGTAAATATCGGGCATTTGCGGGCTGCTTTGAAGTGATATCTCACCTTCCCGTGTCACCACACTGGATTGTTTTATCTGAGAGGTATTGAGGCGTATCGAGTAACTCAATAGCATGAAAATAGGCATTGAGACTAAAACGATGCTGATGAAATTCAATCCTTCGGTAATTTTTTGAGGGTGTTTGATCTTCTTGATCACCGCCCAAACGCCTAGAATCCCCAAGAATAGCCAGATCATGATCAACATGCGATGCCGGCCGAGGTTGAATCCCAAAACGGTGTGTGATTCCAAATAATGATATAGATGTCCATAAGCGAAAAACAGAATGAAAAAAAGAGATACGATGAGTGCTGAACGGTGCCAATTTTTGATCATGAGGTTGAGCAGAAACCCCATAACGACGGCCAGAGTGCAGGTTGCGATGAGTGATCGGATGGCTGCTGTGCTTCCGATCTGATCCATATTGAGGGCTAATAGAGCCAGGATAGGATATGCAGAAAATAGCAATGGGTGGAAGGGAAGATTTTTTAAGATTTTCTTGAACATGGAATAAATTTTTTTCTGAAAACGATAAGGTTCATTTCCGGAGTCAATTTTTTTGAGGGTCTTTAGGAATTGCCGTGGAGGACACCCGTATTTTGGGGTGTGTGCGTACGCACACACCCCAAAATACGGACAATTCCACGGTAGCTCCCAATGAACCTTTTTTAGCGACTCTTTTTTTGAGAGTCTTCGTTATTAATAATGTGGAGAGTCCAGCATCTCCTTGCTTTGATTTGGCTGAATCGTACCATGTTTCCGGTGTGATCTATGAGCGAATCCGTTAACATTCTTTTAGTCGATGATGATCCGGATATCCGGTTCTTAATGAAGCTCATCTTGCAAAAAGAGGGATTCAATGTCTTTTTTGCTGAGAACGGCATGCAAGCCTTAGATGTGTGGCGAAGCCGACCGGTGGACTTAATCCTTTTAGACGTGGTCATGCCCTTGCTTGATGGGTTTGAGTTTTGCCGCCAGTTCAGGATGCTTTCAAGCATTCCGGTCATCTTCCTGACGGCGATGGAAGCTGAGCAAGATGTGCTGAAGGGCTTTGACGTGGGTGGGTATGATTACATCCTTAAGCCTTTCCGTTTGAAAGAGCTCCTGGCTCGTATTCACGCGGTCTTGCGCCGCTCGCTGCCGCAGATGGCATATGCTGAACGGCTGCCTTTACAGACGTATTACCAGAACATGACAGCCTGACTGAAACGCTCTCTCTCTAAGGATCCACCGTAGGGATTTTCAACACAGTTTACTGGCTGATGATTTGATCAGGTGCTTTGCGGCTGCTGTTGGGTGATGCAGTGGATGTTGCCACCTCCCAGCAAGATCTCAAGGGCGGGTACGCCTACGACTTTTCGATCTGGCAGCAGCGCTTGCAAGGTTTGCAGGGCCAGGGCGTCATGCGGGTCATCGAAAACCGGCACAACCACCCCGCCATTGCAAAAGTAGAAATTTATATAAGAGGCTGCCGTACGGTCACCCGCTTGCCTGGGTAAGGTCCCATCGACAGCATCCACTCCCTCGGCTTCCTCCGGTTGGATCAGGATCGGATCCGGCTGGTGGATCTTGTGTACTTTAAAACGGCGACCGCGCGCATCGGCAGCCGACATCAGGCATTCATAGGCTTCGGCTGATCGCTCATATTGAGGGTCCGAACGGTCATTGGTCCAGGTGAGGGCGATCACTCCGGGCTTCAGGAAGCAAACCAGGTTATCTACATGCCCGGAGGTCTCGTCATGATAAACGCCGCGCGGGATCCAGATGACCTTTTCGATGTTTAGATAATCCTGCAGATGCGTTTCGATCTGAGTTTGAGTCAGGCCGGGGTTACGCCCCGGGCTGAGCAAGCACTCGGCGGTGGTCAGGCAGGTGCCCTGCCCATCCACATGGATCGAGCCGCCCTCCAGCACCAAGGGGGCGCGATAGCGGTCGACCCTTTCTAATTCAGCCACCTTTTGAGCCACCCCATCATCCAGATCCCAGGGAAAGTACAGGCCATTCGTCAATCCTCCCCAGGCATTGAAGATCCAATCTACCAGGCGAACCTCGCTACAGCGGTTGACCACGAAGGTTGGACCGCAGTCGCGCATCCAGGAGTCGTTGTTCGAAAGCTCCACCAAGCGCACCTCCGGCGGCAGCATCTGGCGGGCATTGGTAAACTGGCTGTGGTTGACGCCCATAGTTACCCGCTCAAACTGGGCGATGGCGCTGGCAACCGCAGTGAAGGCTTTTTGAGCTGGCTTTCCGCCCAACCGCCAGTTGTCGGAGCGCTGTGGCCAGAGCATCCAGGTGGCAGCGTGCGGCTCAAATTCTCCCGGCATCCAAAAGCCGTCCTGGCGGGGGGTCGAAGAGAGAAGTCTTAGACATTTTTATCTTCTTTTGAAACTCAGTCGGATTTATTTGGGTCTTTAGGAATTGCCGTGGTGGACACCCGTATTTTGGGGTGTGTGCGTGCGTACGCACGCATACACCCCAAAATACGGACAATTCCACGGTAACTCCCCATGAGCCATTTATTTATTGGGATTAATTCGTTGGGTGTCAATCAAGAAAGCCTCCACCTGCCCCTTGTGGTAAGCTTTCAATGTTTCCGAAGGATGTTTCACGCGGGGGTAGAGGAAATAGACCAGCAAGCCTTTCTCAGTATGCAAGCGGTTCTCGGATTGATCGAAGATGATCGAGCGCGGGTGATCCATCACTTCATCAGTTGCTTCCACACCTCGCGAAGCGGGCAGGCAGTGCATAAATTTGCAGTGAGCCGGTGCTTTGTTGAATAGATCCAGGTTGACCTGGTAAGTGGGCATGAAAGCCGTACGGCGCTCGGGGATCTGGTCTTCCTGCCCCACCCACCACCACAGGTCGGTATAAATGAAATCAGCATTCCTGACGGCATCGATTGGATCATCTGTCACGGCGAGGGTTCCGCCCGAGCTGGCACAGTTATCTTGCGCCCAGGTCTGCCACTCGGCTGGAGCCTGGTATTTCTTGGGGGCTGCCTGCGTAAAGTGCATTCCCAGCCGGGTGCAGATCAGCAGGAGTGAGGAGAGCACATTGGTGGCGTCACCGATGAAGGTCACATTCAGCTCCTCAAGTGTCTTCCCTGCTGGCTTGTGCTCGAGCATGGTGAGCACATCGCAGACCACCTGGGTGGGGTGGTTGTAGTCGGTGAGACCGTTAATCACTGGCACCTCAGCATGGGAGGCCAGCTCAGTGATCGTGGCATGTTTCAAGGTGCGCGCGAAGATGCCGTCACACATGCGCGAGAGCACCTTGGCGGTATCATACATCGACTCGCGCACGCCCAGATGGATCTCGCCGGGCTTGAGGTAGAGCGCATGCCCACCTAGCTCGGTCATGGCAACCTCGAAGGAGACGCGCGTGCGGGTGGAGGGTTCCTCAAAGATCATGGCCAGCGAGGCATCCTGGAGCAATTTTGGCGTGCAGCCTTGTTTGTCAGCGGCTTTGATGAGGCGGGTCAGCTCGATCATATCCAGCAGCTCGGTTTTTGTGAAATCTTGCGTATCAATAAAATGTCTGAGCATGGTCATTTTCCTCCTTTGATTAAACAGGGATGGGTAGGATTTTCCAGGATATAAGGTCAGATTAAGTTGCGAGATCCTCGCAAGTGAGATCTGTTTATACAGCTGGTGGGGCTAATCCAATAGGTTGAGCAGGCGGGCAAACAGGTCAGACAGGGTACCGGCGACAGCGCCGCCCAGTGCGCCGCCCAGCGCGCCGACTACCAGCGACACCAGCACCAGGCTGGCGGATTGGCTGGTGATCCACGCAGAAAACGAGCCGGCCAACTGGGTGGAAAGGCTGCCTGCACCGAGCCAGGCAGCAAGCCGCCAGCCGAGCAGCGCGGCACTAAGGGCGCCCACCCCAGCCCAGATACGCTCCCAACCGAGCCGGGCGCCGGCTTGCCACAGCTTGCGGCCAGCATTGCGTCCCAGCCAGGCTCCCAGTGCGAGGCCCAGAAAGATCGGAAGGATTGCCCACCAGCCCAGCGCCAGGCCGATGAATCCGCCCAACGCGGCCCCGGCCAACACCCCAATAGCTGGCCAGACACGCTGCCAGCCGACCGCCTTGTCGATCCGCAGGCTCATGCGATAGCCAGGCTTCCAGCCGCGCAGCAGTCCGGCAGTGGCACCCCCAAGGGACCACAGCAAGACCCAGGAAGCCATACTTCCCGTGCTCCAGCCGGCCACGCCCACCACCGCGCCCGGCAGCGCACCCGCCAGGGCACCCAACCCCCCGCCGATTGCCAGGCTCTTATATACCCGCGGCCCAGCCCAGTTCAAAAGGCTGTTTGCCGCCTGTGCTGGAGCGGTCGCTGGCCGCGCGTAAGCCGGTCTGACAGGTTGAGGGCTTGCATAAGGCGGAGCAGATCTAGACGGTTGGGCGTGCGGTGGGGCGGTCTGTCTGGCTCCAGCTGCTGGTGGTTGAGGTTGTGCAGGCTGGGCTGCAGTTCGTGACGGAGGTGGTTGATTCTGCTGGCCTTGACCCGCTTGGCTCTGCGTATTTTGAGCTGGCTTGGGCTGTGGCGTTTGAGCGCCGGGCGGCTGGGTCTGCCGTGCGCTGCCTGCTCCAGCCGGCGGGGTTGCAGAATTTGTGCTTTGGGCCGCTCCAGGGCTGCCTGGCGCCGGTTGGGCCTGCGCTGCCGGGCGAGCGGGGGGCGGCTGAGCAGGTTGAGCCGCCTGTGGTGGCGCCTGCGCTGGCTGCTGAGCCTGCGCCTGCTGTGCCTGCCAGAATTGCCATGTATTCCAGGCTGCTTTTACCTGCTGTGCCTGGCGGGATCCCAGCAAACCGGGTACGGGCCCGGTCTGCTGCGCCTGGGTCTGTTGAGCCCTCCAAAATTTGAACGCTTTCCCAACCTGTTGAGCCTGCTTGAATCCGCTGGCTACTTTACCTGCGGAGAAGGGGCCGGCAGCCGGTTTAGCCGAGCCAGACGGTGGATGGCCAGAAGAAGCTTGCCTGGCAGGGCGTCCTGAGGAGGCCGCGCCACCTGGCTTGCGCTTCGTTTTGGGTGCCTTGGCAGTCCGTGCGCCGGGGGATGTGGACCCCGAATACGGGGTACCCGAATACGGGGTACCCGAATACGGGGTACCCGAATACGGGGTACCCGAATACGGGGTACCCGAATAAGGAGTGCCAGAATTGCGGGGTGCCAGAATTGGGGGTGCCAGAACTGGGGGTGCCAGAACTGGGGGTGCCAGAATTGGGAGCAGCGGAGCGGGGAGATGTTCTCTTGCTGGTGTGTGTTTGGCTGGCAGCCGTGGAGGCCTGCTGGCTGGCTGGTTTGCCCGCCGGAGGTGCGGCAGACGGTTTGGCTCCTGCGAGCAGTGACTGCCGCAGGTTGTTGGTTCAGCCGGCTGGTGCGCCGGGGAGGTGGGCCAGGCTGAGACTGCCAGCCGGAGCACGCGGCGCGTGGCATATGGGGCAGCCCCGCAAGTGTTCTGAGTAAAAGTGCCGGTTGGGGCACTGTATCAGGCTCTTTTCGGCTTCGGCAATTGCCCATGCCCAGGCTGAAGCTTCAGGGCGCAGGCGCGGGTCACGGTGTCCATCGATAAAGCAGCGCCTTACCAGCTCGGAAATCTCCGGATGGAGCAGGTCGAGGTCCGGGGCATATTTGGGGGGTTGCACGGGCACACCTGGTGTTGAAGTGTAAGGGAAGCCACCCAATGCGATGCGCTCTTCAATGGGCGGTGGATCGCCCTTTCCCAGCCACTGAGCCCGGAAGGGGTGGTTGCCCTCCATCAGCAGTTGGAAGATCAGCACCCCCAGGCTGAAGGCATCTTGCTCAGGGGAGCGCACTGTGCTGGAAAGCGTCTTGCCCTGCAGTTCGGGCGGGGTGTATTCTGGCTTGGCCACCGGACAGGCATAGGTAACTACCTGACCGCGGTGCGCTTCCTGCACCTGAAAAGAGTCCGTGTCGATCAGGGTGACCAGCGCTGAGGGGGTGACCAGGACGTTGCTTTCATTCAGGTCGCCAACCACGTAGCCGCTGGTGTGCAGCGCCCCAGCGGCTGTTGCCAGGTTGCGGGCGGCGCGGTGCAAGTAACGGCGGTCGAACTGTGCCAGGGTCTCTACCCGCCGGCGGGGGTTGAAAACGACCAGGACGGGGACTGCCTCCTGGATATAAGGCATCAGGTAGCCGGCCAGGCGGTTTCCCTGCTCGTACAATAGCCCCGCGGGCCAGGCCAGCGAAGGATGGTTCAGGGCAAGCGTGGGATTAGCTGGAGGGTGCTCCAACATCCAGGCCAGCTTGGCCGCGTAGTTCGGGCGCGGGGCAGGCTCGTAGATCTTGGCCAGCCAGGCTGGGCGGCCAATGACCCGGTACACGACCGCCTCGCCCCCGCGGCCGACGACAGTACCGATAGATATTGGGTTGCCTTCCTGGTCGTAAATCTTCATCATACTTAACTGTCTAATGGTTCTTGTTCCTCCGCCTGTGCAATCGTGGGCCGCAGCGCCAGCACCAGGGCTTTATCATCATCGGTGCGTTCGCAGACGCGCGGCGAAGCCAGGAAGGTTGTCAGCGCTTCGCTGGCCTGGGCGCCATCATTGGGGGATGCCGACGCTTCGACAAAAGCAAACAGCGGTTCGAAAAACGGCAGGTGGGGTTCGTTGGTGGGTCGCTTCAAAGCCAGGCGAGTCAAGCCGTCGCTCATCACCGCCAGAGCTTGCATCGGCAGGTTGATCACCTGGATGATCGACCTGCTCCAGAGCCTGCTCCTGGGTCAGGAAGTAAGTTTCGTTGGCATACTCGCCACGCTGCAAGGTGGTCACCGTGTCCAGGATGCCATCTGCGCCGCGCGCCACCACGGCGCCATCGCCCAACTGCCCGACGATCAGTTGTTCAGGCGTGGCAGCCAGACAGGTCAGCGTAGTGGCAAAGTCGCGCAAGTGGTTCATCACGTTCTTCCGCCAGTTGGATCAAGGCCGTACGGGCGCTTTCGAAGGTTTCCCAAAACATTTCCACCCAGTCGCAGCATTCGGCGGGCTGGCCGCTCTCCAGGCTAGAGGCGAGCGAATCCCACTGCCGCCTGAACGGCAGCGCGTGCTCCCAACTCGGAGCGCGTGGCTGAGCCGGCGCCATCTGCCAGCGCCACCAGCAGGACGCCGCCCGGCAGGCAGCGATATTCCAGCGCATCCTGGCAGGGCAGGCCCTGCTTCTGATGGGATAGACCCTGGACGGCTGCGCCGATGACCTGCCAATCAGCTTCCATGGCTGTCTCTGCTAGGTGGAAGTATCCACGGAGCCCCAGATAACGGGCGGCAGAGGGGTCTGCTCGCCGGGACGGGAGTGAGCGATGGCAGACAGGCTCTTGGACAGCCACATGAACAGGTCGCCAAATGCCAGGCCCTTCAGCTTGAGCGGTGGGCGCTCATCCGTAAAGCGGCTTAATACGCGCATATCCGCTTTTTCGACACCGACTCCATAAAAGATCACGCCCCTGCGCAGCTCATCTTGCTTGACCTGTTCAGCCGCCGCCTCCCAGCCTTTATCGGTGGGTTTGCCGTCCGTGATTACAAACATCCACGGGCGGAAATAATCCAGCCCATTCTGTTTGTAGATCTCTTTGCGCTCACGCAGCAGGGCCAGCGAGCGCTGCACGGCCTCGCCCATCGGTGTACCGCCGTTGGCTTCCAGCACCGGCGGCTCGAACTGGTCCACCGTAACGAAGGCCTGGTGGGCATCGAAGGGCACTTCTCGGGTTGGTTTGCGCACCGCCAGCCCCTGCGGGTTGTAGACGACCACCTCTTTGGCCTGGCTCGGGGCGCTTCCGCGCACATCGATCGTGCGCACCTTGCCGCCAAAGACAACCACGGCCACTTCCACGCGCAGCGAAGCCAGCCGGTCAGCTTGCAGGGCGGTTCCGAAGGCGCGCAAGCCCTCGTTCAGCTCCAGGATCGGCGCCCCGCTCATCGAGCCCGAAGTATCCAAAACAAGGATTACCGGGCAGCGTGGTTCTGGATTATCAGCGAATTCGGCCATTTCGAGAAAATTAGGTTCCATCGTTGCTCCTTAGCGTGCAGATTCAAAAACGATAATACCACCGGAGGTGAACAGGGGCAAGAGGAGATGAGCGAGGCGCCTCGACCCGTTCGCAGAACGACCGTGACCCTTTGCTCTCAATGGGTTTCTTAAACGAAAAGAGGGCCAAACCCTGACCCTCTCTAGCGCCCTGCGAGCCGGGTCGCGGTGAAAAGATCTTCTCAACCCCGCCCTCGTTCACATATTGCTCGTAAATCTCGGCAAATTCCTTGCTCGACGGCTTGCTCTCCTGCAGATAGGATTCGTTCCAGCCAACCAGGAAAGGGGAGAGCCGGTAACGGGTAAACCATGATCCACTTCTTCCAAAGGCTTCATCAATAATGGCCTGTAATCGCTTCACCACTTCATCGGACGGCATTTTGTAATCGTCCAGCTCATACACCTCGCCCAGCAGCAAGTACTTGCCCAGTCCAAAAATGAAACAGTGTAATCCTGGCAATCCGTGGCTAGACGTCCTGTTTGGTACCGGCTCGTGCGGGCCAGGCTTTCACTTCTTGGAGCCCAGATTGCTCTGTGCGAGTTTCACGCCCTCACTCATCAAATTAAGCGGGCTGAACATGATCATCTCGGTATCTTCATCTATCCAAAAAGTATGCGGTGGGGGCAAGTAGAACAGGTCCCCAGCTCTCACGACTTCCTCCGTTCCGTCCTTGTAGCGGACATGAAAAGCGCCTTTTAGGCAGTACCCATAGTGAGGAATCGGGCACAAATCGTCCGGCATTCCAACGAAATACGGCGTGAAATCCACCCCCTTGGGGTAAAGGTAGCGGCCACAGGCCATGTCACCCCAATCCTCGGTGAACATCTCAACTCCCTTCACTTTGTCACTGAAAGGGCTCTTGTGCGCTGGAAGATCCTTCATCGGTTTTTGCATATTAACTCCTTATTTGATCGAGATCGTTTTGCGCGGCGGGCGCAGGCACTGCGCCCCTACAGCTTTTGGTTTGGATGGTTCTTTCTTCTCTGTTTTGTTTGTTTTTCTTAACTGCGGTTGTCTTCCCGCAGCGTTACTTTGCTTTGGCCAGCAGCTCATCCATCGCATCCACGCGCTCCCAGGTGAACTCCGGGCGCCCAAAGTGCCCATACGCCGCGGTCTTTAGGTATCCTGGCTGCCGCAGCTTCAGGTGGTCGATGATCCCCTGCGGCGACAGCGGGAACACCTGCCGTACGAGCTTCGCCAGGGCTTCGTCGGAGAGCTTCCCGGTCTCGTAGCTGTTCACCATCACGGACACCGGATCCACCAGGCCGATGCAATAACCGAGCTGCACCAAACACTCCTCCGCCAGTCCGGCCGCTACCAGGTTCTTCGCCACGTACCTCGCCATGTACCCGGCTGAGCGGTCTACTTTCGTGGGGTCCTTGCCGCTGAACGCCCCGCCCCCGTGCACGGCCCAGCCGCCGTAGGTGTCCACGATGATCTTGCGCCCGGTCAGTCCCGTATCGCCTTGCGGGCCGCTGACCAGGAACTTGCCTGTCCCGTTCACAGTGATCGTCGTCTTCTCATCCAGCAAATCCCCGACCACCGGGCGCACCACCCTAGCAATGATCTCCTGCTTGGCCGCATCGGTCGTGAATTTGCCGTCGGGCGTCACCACCTCGTCGGTGTGCGAGGCAGCGATCACCACGTAATCGACGCGCAGGGGCACCCCGTCGCGATATTCCACCGTCACCTGTGTCTTCCCATCCGGGCCCAGGTACGGCAGCACCTTCTGCTTGCGCACCTCGGCAAGCTTCATGGCTAACTTATGCGCCAGCATGATGGGCAGCGGCATCAGCTCTTCTGTCTGTGTGCACGCGTAGCCGAACATGATCCCCTGGTCTCCGGCTCCGATCTGCCCATCTTCCTTGGTCACGCCCTGGCTGATGTCGGGCGACTGCGCGTGAATGGTCCGGACGATGGCGGCGGTGTTGACATCAAAACCGTACTTCGGCGAGGTGTAGCCGATCTCGTTGCCGACATCCCGCACAACCTTGGCCACATCAAACATCGCATTCGCCGTGATCTCGCCCCCAACGTTCAGCAAACCCATCGTCACGTAGCACTCACAGGCGACGCGTGCCAATGGATCTTGCCTCAGGCATTCATCCAGTACTGCGTCCGATACCTGGTCGCAGAACTTGTCCGGATGCCCTTCGGTCACCGATTCCGATGTGAAAAACATATTCTTCGGATACATTGACATTGTGTTTACTCCTCTTCTGTTGCTTCGCGAAGCGAAGTCACCTCACAACAATGATTATTTAGCCACGCGTTAAGTCTCCGCTGCTAGATTCCGCAGGCGGGCCTCTTCCCATTCAACGAAACTGGACGGAACCTGGAACCACTTCTCTTCCGATACGGGCTCGAGGTGAAGCGCACCTGACGGGCATCCCATGCCGCAGGCGCCACATCCTACGCATTTCTCAGGATGATACACAGGCATGTCATCGGTAGCCGCATCAAAGGTATGTGCAAAAAACTGGCAACGCCTTACACACTCCTCACAGGATTCACATTTATCATAATCTTTTACAACGCGGTAGTTCGATTTTTGGACTGTTTCTGTCAGATTGCCCATACGCCCTCCCTGCAATATCGTGCAGCAACAGCCGCAGCAGTGGCATCCCCCAACGAACTGAGGGGCCTCTGCCCCCATGGTGAATCCATAGAATCCCTCAATAACCATCGTCCCCATGTCATCGAGTTCTTTCCAGAGCTTGATGGCATCCTCTCGGCTGATCACGTTTTCCGAGAGCGGAACCACGGGCGGCATGCCGACGAAACCACAGCGCTTGATTGGCATCTCGCAACTATGGCCGTGAGCTGCGACTTTCTCCTTCTTGCACACGCAATCGAGCACGAGGAAACGGTCATGTCGCTGGAAGTGGGCATCAATATCATTGTGGGGTTCCCGCTTGAGCCACTCAGGCTTGAGCGAGCCACGGTAAGGGATGACGCCCTGCGGGCCGGGCCGTGGAGCAAAGATTTTCTCGCCCCCGCCCTCGATCACGTACTGCTCGAAGATCTGGGCAAATTCACTGGAGGTCGGCTTGACCTCCTGCAGGTAGGATTCGTACCAACCAACCAGGAAAGGAAAGAGTCTGTATTTCTTCACGCTCTCTTCCTGAGCCTTTTGGCCGGGCTTTGCCTCGACTTTACCAAGCCCTTTAACACCGGTTTCAAGAGCAAGTGTGTCAGCCTTAACCATGCGCCGGGGTATCATACCCTCGAGTAACACGGTAACCTCATCTTCAGGAAGCCCCACGCGTTCTGCGATCTCGGCTGCAGTCTCAAGCTTGCGGCTCAACGTGCTGGCTACAAGGGCCTCCTGGGGTGTAAACACCAGTTTTATTAGCTTTATTTCCAGCTTGGAGGGTGTTCTGGTAAAACCAGCGGGCAACACGTCCAGGGCATCTGCCAATTGTTCGTAGATATCTTCAGATATGTCCGTGTTGTTCATGTTTAGCTCCATTCTTATAAACGGTTCCCAAGGTAGATGCCGAGCGACTGGGCGATTCTCAAGAACTCGCTATCTACGGGCACAGTTCTGACTTTGTTGATCGCTTCTGTCAGGGGCACGAACTTGATATCAGGCGGCACAAAAGCCACCATCACCCCATGTTGGCCGCCTTTCAGCACCTGCACTGCCCCGGCCCCGTATGCCATCCCCAATTGTTGGTCTAGTGCAGTGGGGTTACCACCCCTGGCCCAGGGACCAATTACGAGCGGATAGATTTCTGTGGAGATCAGCGGTTGCAAAGTGGTCGCCACAATTTCGGCGACCTGGCCCGATCTCTGAATGACTTGGTCACCGGCCTCACCCGCTGCCAGCGGCGATTGCGAGTAATCAACGAATTTCGCCCCTTCGGCTACCACCACCAGCCCATAAGGCCTTTGGACTGATATTTTATCTTTTAATCTCGATGCCACATTTTTCAGATCGCAGGGGATCTCAGGCATCAGCACCGCATCGGCCCGAGCGGCAATACCAGCCTGCAACGCAATCCATCCGGCCTGCTCTCCCAGGACCTCCACCACGGCGATCTTTCGGGCCGACCGGGCTGCCTGATAGGCCTTGTTCAGCATTTCGATGGTGTTGCTGAGGGCGCTGTTGAATCCAAAGGATATCGCGGTGGCGGCAATGTCGTTCTCAATTGACCGGGGAATGCACACCGAATGGAGCCCTTTGCGATGGAGCTTGTAGAGGATACTCAACCCCTGGTCACCCACAACTGAGATGAGGGCGTCAATATTCTCTGCCTTGAGTCTTGTCAACAACTCATCAGACAGGTCGACTTCTTCACTATTCACGGTGCGGGCATGAAACGGATCAACACTGGGCGCCTGGCCAAGGATACCTCCGGTGGCGGGGTCAAGAATTCTCGATAAGCTCGGGGCTGAGGGTAACCAATCCACCATTGGAATAACGTTCCGGGTGCAACAGCCCTTCAAACCCGTTCAGGATGCCGACCATCTCCCATCCTAATTTTCCGCCCGTAATGGCCGCACCCATAACCACGGCATTTGTCCCCGGGACAAAGCCAGCCCCCACATTGATGGCAACGCGTCTATGCAAACCTGCATGACCCAGCATTTTAATCATAATGTGTCTCCTCTCATGTTCTTCGGATACATTGACTTAGTATTCAATTTTCCTTTCTCTTCCCGAAACGAAGTCGATTAGCCGGATCGCGTGGGCATCTCACGCGATCCGGGATCTTTCACGTAAATCTGCACACATTTGCATTGTTGCCTTTCACAATCTCACTCTTGAAGCATTACTCAAGCAGCAGGCACCATTTCAATGGCGTGTGAAGGACAGACGGGAACGCATTCTCCACACCCGGTACATTTACCGGGGTCCACCTCTGACTTGCCTGGCAGCAATTCTGTGGTGGCACAACTAATAAACGTCGGCATCCGCTTGGGGCCCTCGTAGATGGCATTTACCTCGCAAACCTTGATGCATTCACCACTCACTTTACATTTTTCGGTATTGATCACTGCGCGGTAGTTCAACTCTTTTGGCGTTTCAGCAAGAGCAGGGTTCTTCTCTAACGATTTAATCTCATCGCTCATCAGCAAACTCCTTCCAATGTCAGCCTTCTTTTTTATCACGGCCGAAGGCCTCGTCGATGATGGCCTGCAGGTGCGCGACCAGCTCAGCGGAGGGCGTCTTGTAGTCATCCAGCTCATACACCTCGCCCAGCAGCATGTACTTGCCCAGTCCAAAGCGGTGATACGGCAGCAGCTCGTAATCGATCACGTTCTTATAAGGCTTAATGAACGCCAGTACGGCTCTGACGTGCTCCTCATCGGCATTCACACCGGGAATCAAGGGGGTTCGCGTGATAAAGTCGATATTGGGAAACGTTTCGTAGGCTTTTTTAAAGTTCGCCAGGATGCGCTCGTTGCCAACGCCGGTCCACTTTTTGTGCCGCTCTGAATTCATCAGTTTGTTATCATGCAGCATCGTATCCACATGGGGCAATACCTTCTCCAGGAAAGACCAGGGGGCATTGGAGGCGGTTTCGATGGCCGTATTGATACCCCGATTGTGGGCTTCCTGCAGCAAACCTGCGGCGAAGTCGGGCTGCAGCATCACCTCACCACCGCTGATGGTCATACCACCACCCGTGCTGCGATAGAAGCTGCTGTCTTTCTCCACCTCGTCGAGCACTTCGCCGACCGTCATGGTTTTGCCGAACATTTCGAGCGCGCCTGTTGGGCAGAGCGAGACCATTTCCTGGTCGCAGTCCATGGCCAGGTGCCAGTTGACATTCACTTTTTCGTCGTTGCCTTCCACAAAATAAAAGGCGCCTTCGGGGAAGGGAGGCTTCAGGCACACACTACATTTCTTGCCGGTGCACTTTTTGGGATCGTAGGAAATTTCAGGCTTGGGGGCGATGCTTTCAGGATTGCCGCACCATTTGCAGCGCAGCGAGCAGCCTTTCAGGAAAACGGTGGTGCGGATGCCTGGACCGTCATGGGTACAATAGCGCTGGATATTCAGTACCGTGCCGGTTACATCCAATAGGTTGATCGTTTGATTTGTCATGATTTTGTTCTCCCTAATTCCCGCAATAAATGCCGAGAGACTTGGCAATCTTCAGGAATTCGTTGTCAGCAGATACTGTTCTGACCTTGTTGATTGCTTCTGCCAAAGGCACGAATTTTATTTCCGGAGGAACAAAAGCCACCATGACTCCGTTTTTCCCGGCTTTCAGCCCCTGCACAGCCCCGGCTCCGTATGCCATCCCCAGTTGACGGTCGACGGCAGAAGGTGTTCCACCCCTGACCCAGGGACCAATCACGAGCGGATAGGTTTCTTCGGCGATCAGCAGCTGCAGCTCGGTTGCCACAGTCTGGGCCGCCTGACCAGAAGTCAGAATAACGTGTTCACTATTGGAGTCGCTGGTTGCCAGCGGTGAAAGGGTGGCTTTCAGGGAGGATACAACTTCCTCTTTTTTAGCCTGATTGATAAATTTCGCTCCCTGGGCTACGACCACCAGCCCGTAAGGTCTTCCGGCTGACATTTTGTCCTTTAATCTCCCAGCTGCATTTTTCAAATCAACAGGGATCTCAGGGATCATAATGACATCCGCACAAACCGCGATGCCGGCCTGCAGTGCAATCCATCCCGCCTGCTCTCCCTGAACCTCCACCACGGCAATTTTGCGGGCCGCCCGGGCTGACTGGCGGGCACGGTCGAGCATTTCGATGGTTAACGTGAGGGCGCTGTTGAATCCAAACGAAACCGAAGTAGAGGCGATATCGTTATCAATCGAGCGTGGGATGCACACCGTATGGAGGCCTTTGCGATGGAGCTTGTAAAGGATGGTTAGTCCCTGTCCACCAACGACTGAAATCAACCCGTCGATATTTTCTGTTTTGAGCCTTTTTAAGAGCTCATCAGACATATCCACTTCCTCCACCATCTCCAGCTCGTTGACCTGGCGGACATGGAAGGGATCAACCCTGGCTGATTGGCCCAGGACCCCCCCGGCGGACGGATCAAGATTTTCAATAAGCTCTGGGTCGAGTGTTGTCAATCCTCCATCCGGGTATTTTTCGGGGTGTAACAAACCTTCAAAACCATCGCGGATGCCGACCAGCTCCCAACCTAGTTTTCCCGCCGCGATGGCTGCGCCTGTAGTGACGGCATTTATACCGGGAACATACCCTGCTCCCACCATGATAGCAATGCGTCGTTTGTTCGTATTCATAACCTTGTACCTCCTTCGTTCTTACACTTTGTTTCTGGATTTATCGCCTTCCATCCTTCCGGATTGGAGTGCCCATCCATAGGCTTCCGTTCTGGCGTGACGGGGTGCCACGCCAGAACGGTTTCGTTGAACTCAGAACTATTCGAAACTTTGCAGGGTACGAGCAATCACCTCATCCTGCACACCTGGGGCCAGCTTGGTGAAGAAGGCGCTGAAGCCGGCCACCCGCACCACAAGGTCGCGGTAGTTTTCAGGGTGCTTCTGCGCGTCCCTGAGCACCTCGGTGTCCAAGACGTTGAACTGAACGTGATAGCCGCCATTGTCAAAAAGGGTCTTGACAAGACTCAGGATGTTATCCCGTCCCTTGCGTGTCTTCAGTTGGTCGGGCGGGAATTTCATGTTCATGTGCGTGGCGGTGTACTTGATGGCATCCTGACCTTTCGCCGCAGACATCACCAAGGCGGTGGGTCCGTTGACGTCGGTGCCCGGCATGGCCGACATACTGCCATCGGTGAGTGCTTGCCCGGCATATTTACCGCTCGGCAGCGCGCCCGTCACCAGCCCCATCAGGTTGTGGATGCTCTTGGTATAGGCATCCGGCGCGGATCTGATGTCCTGGCCGATGTAGTTGCCGCCGCCGTCTACCTTTTGGAAAGCGTCATAGATGCTATTCGTCACCCTGCGAACCAGCTTGTTCACTTCAGGGATGTCGTTGCCGTGTTTGGGCGCTTCATAGCACAGCTTGCGGGCATGCTCGTATCCCACCCAGTTGGCGGCCAGGGCCTTCTTCAGCTCGGCCATGGTGATCTTCTTGTCATCAAAGACCAACTTCTTCACCGCCATCAGCGAGTTGGCGGCGTCAACAGAACCGACCACGATTTGGGCGGTGGTGTAGTAATTAGCTCCGCCATTCCAGACCTCGGTGCCGGTTTCGATGCAGCCCCCGGTCAACAGCGAGCGCCAGGTTGTCGGGAGGAAGTCAGCGCACAGCATGCTGGCGATCCAGGCACCCCGGCGGAGAACCTCCTCATTGAAGTTTAACTGCTTATCGAAGGCCGCGTAGAGCTCTTCGAAGTCCTTAAAGGTCTCGGGGTCCCCGGTCTTGGGTCCGACCTGCTTCTTGGTGCGGGGATCGAAGCCATCGTTCATTGTGAGCTCGATGATCTTGCCCAGGTTGGGCTGCCCTTCCACCGGGTGACCGGTCTCGTAGGGAATGTATGAACCTACGCAGGCGCCGATGCAGGTGCGCCGGGCTTTTTCGAGTGAACAGCCCATCTTGGAGTCAGCAAAGAGGTTCAAGGCGCGCTTCACCATCACATCGCCATTCACGAACTGAGGCATCCCGATCCCGGTGCCGATCACATCCAGCACCTTTTCCAGGAATTTACCGCTCATTCTCTCCGTGTAGCAGCACGTCAGCGGGGGTTGAGGCAGGTGAAGGTAGTTGCAAGCGTCCAGGATCACATAATCCATTTCTGCGGTGGCATCATCCCCATCTTCGGTGTAGCCGCCGAGCGTGATGCTCTGGCCCAGGTCGGCAGAGTTCTGCAAGGCAACCTTCTCGCCATAGTAATAGCCGATCTCGTTCAGCTTGATGACGAGGTTCTCGAACATGAAGACTGCCTCGTCATATCCAACCAGACCAGCAGCCTTGTCGGCCTGATAGAACGGATCGAGGTTCTGGCCCAGGTAAGCCTCAGAATAGCCGCAGCCCACCTGTTCGATCTCCGCGATGATGTGGCATAAGTAGTGGCTCTGGATGGCTTCTCTTAGGTTGCGGGCCGGATGCTCGGGCACCCATTCGCACACCTCGGCAATGTCGAGCAGTTCCTGTTTGCGGACGGGATCTTTCTCTTTCGCCGCCATCTCCCTGGCCAGTTCGGCATAGCGGTGGGCCAGTCGGATGATGGCCCGCATGACAATGCGGCTGGCTTCATAGAAGGCGAACTTGTCGGCATTCGGCAGGCGCATCTCGAGGGCCGCCTCTCGCTCCTCGACCTCTTTGATCATGCTGGCAAGCCCATTGTTGTATACCCTGGGGTAGTTCAGGTTGCCGCCGCCGCCGGGCCAGTCAAAGAAGCTAATGACATTTCCGGAATCATAGGAGGGTCGCGGATCAAAACCGTACTTCCTTTCGAAGATCTCAAGCGTGCGCGGCTTCAGGGCGCGCTTGTCCCAGTATTTGAGCGCCCACTCGTTCGCCTTGCGGTCTTCCGGGTCCTTGCACTTTTCAATGGTATTCTCCTCGATCATCCAATCCACTTGCCATTCTGGATAGGTATAGATGCCATTGACAGTGCTTGCCATGCTGCCCACGAAGAGGTTGTCGTCGATGTATATCTTTTTCCTCTCAAGCAGGGTTGCCATGAATTTGGCTCTGCGGATGATCTGCTGGTAGCCGGCGGTATCCTCGTACACCTCATGCATGATCCTGACCCGCTCAAAATCCACCTCTGCAGGGGTGCTCCTGAGCTGTTCCTTCAATCGGTCGATGCGGGCTTTATCAGCCACGACACGACCTGTGGAGCTCTTTGTTGCGTTCTTTGTCTCGTTCATTTCAGTTTCTCCTTGATCAGTTTTTTTTACGCATCACCGGTCTGGTGTGATTTCGGGTTTCGTTTCCGAGGCCCAGCCGCCTGGATGATTTCGGATTTTCTCTGATTTGTCTTTTTGAGGCTGCTTCCTCCTTAACTTCTTGTGATGATCCTTGTGCGCTTTTTATCTATATCTCACGGACATGATTGTTACCTTTCCTCCGCTATCTAAAAAAACTTACCAGGAGCTTCTGCCCGCCAACGGCATACGCTTCACCGGTCTTTTCGCGGTTGGCGTGAAGACCTACTTGCTTATATTTCGTCTTCGAACGGCAACCGGCATGTGAGCTGGTTGCTTGACCAGTAAGCCTGCTGCCAGCTCAAGAGCCAGAATACCTGCTAGAGCAGCGAGATATAAGATTTCGATCATCTAATCATCCTTTACACGATATCACTTAATTTCCAAACGTTTCACCAAAATCACGGTCAAATGTTGCTCATAGAGTGTGTTGAGCACACCGAGCAGGTCAGCCTGATCGTGCAGTTCGCCCTCCAAGGTCGTAACCTGGGCGTCTGCCTCCGCCATCACCTGACAGATCATGCCTTCCAGGTAATCAGCCAAGCTTTGGTCGATCTGTCCTTGTACCACAATTTGATAGGTGGCGGGGGTATCGTAAGGTAATTGCTTCCTTGATGTTGTGCTCATCATAGGATGATAGCTTAACATCCCGCGCATAAATACACCCTGGGAGTGTTATTTAAGGTGTAGAACTAGCTAGGTTATGAGGTGTAGAGGAGATCAGTCTGGGGGAAGGATGTGCAGTTCTATGGCACGCGCCACAGCATCCCAGCGCCGGTTCACGCCCAGCTTACCGTAGATGTTAGCGATATGACGTTTGGCAGTCTCGTAGGAAATATGAAGTTTTTGTGCAATTTCTTTGTTGCTTAGCGACTTTTGCAGCAGGGTTAAAACATCGAGCTCCCTGGGGGTGAGAGGCTCAGCTAAAGTCGGAATTCTGAGCGATGGAGATCAACTCGGCGGCGCTGGGCTTCCGCTGCTAAACTGGTTTTTATCGTCCGCTTGAAATGCCGCCAGGATGCGCTGGACCTTTTCCACGGAAAGACCTTGTTCCTCAAGCCGGACCAGCATCTTCTGCATGGGTGACCCCAGGTCGACGAAGGCCCGGATGAAGCCCCCCGGGTAAGCCAGTTCCAATGCTTGCTTCAGAATCGTATTCGCTTCAGCTGTCTCGCCCAGGGCTTCCAGTGCCAGGGCGCGCAGTGCTAGGACCTCAATCTTGAAGCGAGTGTTATGTGTCCGGTCGGTTATCTCCTCCAGGACATCTAAAATTTGCTGCGCCATCTGCAGGTCGCTCTCTGCGCCACTGGCTAACAGGATGCGCGCCCGGGTCACCTGCGGTTCCTCCAGCCAGATAATGGGTTGGTCTGGTGGTGGACTGTTGAAAGTTTCAACCCATCGGCGCGCACCTTCCAGATCGCCTTGCAGGAGCATCAGCTTGGCGCGCAGAGAGCCTGTGCGGCTGTCTTCAGCTCCTGTCTCCTCAATGTCAGATCTGCTGATCGCCTCCAGCAGCTGCCAGGCATGAACGCTCTCTCCTTTTATCTGATGGATCAGCGCCAGACCTGCAACTCCATCGCGGTAAGCGGAGCCGTGGGCTATATAGTGATTTTTGATAATCTGGGTGAAGTATTGCTCCGCAATTTCCAGTTCATTGCGTTGATAATGTGCGAAGCCGAGATAATAGTCACCCCAATTCTTCATGATCGTTATACTGCTGCGGGTTGCCCCCTGGATCAGCACTTGCCCAATCTTTATGGCCTTCTCAAGCTGGCCTGTCCAAAGATATATATAACCCAATGATTGCAGGACGATCAAAGGATAGATCTCGGTCTTATCGATGCTAAACTCGTATTCATCGAGCAGCAGCCGTTCAGCCTCTAGTACCTGGCCATTCGCCTGCATGGCCAGGCTTAGCCATAACATCGCGGCGCCGCGCACGAACGTCCACTTTGCAGGTAAGAGCGCCAGTGCCTCCCGGCTCATGTCGATCGCTTGTGTGGTCTGATTATAAAAATACATCTGTTGGGATCTTATCATCAGGATTTGGCCGCGCAGGGTTTTCAGGTCATCCACCGGCATCGATGCGCCTATATCTGAATTCACCAGTTCTTCAACGAGCTGGATTACCTGGGCTTGTTGCTCAAGGCGCCAGGTTAACTCCAGTAACCAGACCCTGATCATTAACAGCCAAGGGTCTCGCTGGATCATCTCTTCCGGGAGCAGGCGCAGCCAGCGTTCCAGGGTCGGCCAGTCTTCACGGTTGATCACATCGCACATGCCGTTTGTCATCTGATGGGCTGCCAGGTCCAGGTCCCCGGCTGCCAGGGAGTGCTGCAGGGCTTCATCGATCAGCCCGCGTTTCTCGAACCAGGCGGATACCCGCAAATGCAGCTTGTTCACCTCCTCAGTCGCCATCTCGGCGGACAACCGCTGCTGCAGCAATTCCTGGAATAAATGGTGGTAGCGGTACCATTCTTTGTGATCGTCCAGGGGGATCAGGAACAGCTCAGAGCGCTCAATCCACTCCAGGCAAGCACCAGCATCCCAGGCGGGGTCGATCTCTCCTACCACGGCTTCACACGAGGAAGCACAGAAACGGTCCAAGATGGAAGTCTTCAATAAAAATGTTTGGATCGTCGGTACCTGGTGGCTCAGCACCTCATCCACCAGGTATCTGGTAATGGTTGTATTATTGCCAGATAGAGCTGACAATACGGCTTCCTGGTTACCTGCGTTGCGCAAGGAAAGGACAGCCAGATGCAGACCGGCTGGCCAGCCTTCGAAGCGCTTCTCCAGGATGGGCAGCGCACTCGGGTTCAGATAGGCCAATTGCGCCTGGCTCAGATAGGCAGCTGCCTCATCGGGTGTAAAGCGCAAGTCCTGGGTGCGAATCTCGTTAACCATCCCCTTTGCCCGAAGATTGGCGAGGGGGATGGGCGGGCTGAAGCGTGTGAGCAGCACCAGGTGCAGCGGTCCTGGCCAGTGGCGTGCCCACGCATTGAGCAGTCCATGTACCTCCTCGTTGTGGATGGTGTGGTAATCATCGATGACGAGGATAAAGGGTTTGGAAAGCTGCTCAATTTCGTTGCTAAGCGTGGCGTAGAGCACCTCCAGCGGGGGGCGCTGCTGTGCTTGAAGCAACTCCAGGGTCTCTCCGCAAGCCCCCGCAAAAACTTCACGCACTGCTGCAATGAAATAGCGTAAAAAGAGGTTGAGATCGCTGTCGTCTTCATCCAGCGAAAGCCATGTGGCAGGTAAGGAAACTTCCTCTGTTGACTGATCAGTATTAATACCCTCAATCCAGGAGCTTACCAGAGTGGTTTTACCGAAGCCAGCCGAGGCTAAGACCAGGGTAAGCTGGTGGTCGATAGCGTGGTTGAGCACCTCCAACAGCCTCGTGCGTACGACTAGATTGTGCCGTAGGCGCGGCCGGTGCAGCTTGGTCTGCAGAAGAATTAGTTCTTGATCGGACATACTTGATAGTTGAATATATTGTACCGTAAAAATCTGTGGAATATGATTGATCTGCAACAAAGGCTAGCCTTCTTGCCGGGTTAATGATTTCCCTTTAACAAACGACCCCCACCGGCATATGCGGGGATCAATCTGTCTTTTGCCGCCATATTAAGGCGCCCGTGAGGCGACTCGACCCGTTCGCAGAACGACCGTGACCCTTTGCTCCGCGAATATAAGCAGTTCCCCATAAGATGTCCATTCATTTCTCAGCCTTGCCCAGCTCAGAATCAAAAAAAAACGGGGAATAGAATCCTAAAGCCCGATTGGCTGAAAACGCATTTCGTTGATCTTCCCCATCCGGGCAGGATTATAAGTGTAGATAATGGCGCGCCGAGGGAGGTGGCTGCGGTTCAAGTCGGAATAGTGCAGCAGGTAAGAATCGAAGAAGATCATCTCACCGGCTTTAAGGGGTGCAGGAACTGCTTTTGTTGCATCGAAGGAAGCTGGATCGATTTCAAAACGGCTGCCTGGTTTGAAAGGCAGGATGGGTTTACCCAGGTGACTGCCCGGGATTACCTGAAGGCAGCCATTGGTTGCGTCAGCGTCATCCAGGTAGATAAAACAGGTCACCAGGTCATCGGTATGGGCGCGCCAGCAGCACACCCAATCCTGGTGCCAGGGATAAGGAGAACCGCCGGGCAGTTTCAGATTGAGCTTGTCTTCGAAGAGCTCAACCGGCTCTCCGAAAACCTCGCTGATCGGGCCGATGATCCCAGGATGGTAAGCCAATTCTGCGAAGACTGGGCTTAAATCTGAGATCGGTTCGAGCTTCCGGATGATTTTCTCCATGCCAGCGCGTTCGCCTTCTTGCAGGTGGTCCACTTCCCATTCTATCCGCTTGGCGTAACGCTCGGATTCATCCGTACACAATTTGAGCAGTCGATCTGCCTCGAGCCGCAAGGTCTTTATTTCATCTGTCGATAATACAGAGTTTTGAGTGAGAAAACCTTCCCGGAAGTAACGCTCGACATCGATTTTACCCATACTGTACCTCTAAAAAATTTGTTTCCAACGAGCTATGGTTGACCAACCTGGCGAAAACAAATCTGCTCATTCAGATTTTAATTATCTCCTTTATTCTACCAGATACACCTCGATATCTACCAGGGGGTTGAAGATGCGGCGCAACTCAACCCGTTCGCAGAACGACCGTGACCCTTTGCTCTCGATTAAACGAAAAGAGGGCAAAAGATGACCCTTTCTAGCGCCCGCGAGGCGACTCGACCCGTTCGTAGAACGACCGTGACCCTTTGCTTTCAATGGGCCTCTTAAACGAAAAGAGGGCCAAACATTGACCCTCTCTAGCGCCCGCGAGGCGACTCGACCCGTTCGTAGAACGACCGTGACCCTTTGCGCTCAATGGGCTTTATAAACGAAAAGAGGGCCAAACCCTGACCCTCTCTAGCGCCCGCGAGGCGATTCGACCCGTTCGTAGAACGACCGTGACCCTTTGCGCTCAATGGGCTTTATAAACGAAAAGAGGGCCAAACCCTGACCCTCTCTAGCGCCCGCGGCGCGACTCGACCCGTTCGTAGAACGACCGTGACCCTTTGCTCTCGATTAAACGAAAAGAGGGCCAAAGATGACCCTCTCTAGCGCCCGCGAGGCGACTCGACCCGTTCGCAGAACGACCGTGACCCTTTGCTCTCGACATGCCATTTAAGTGAAAAGAGAGCCAGGTATTGGCTCTCTCTAGCGCCCGCGAGGCGACTCGACCCGTTCGCAGAACGACCGTGACCCTTTGCTCTTAATGAGCCTCTTAAACGAAAAGAGGGTCAAACCCTGACCCTCTCTAGCGCCCGCGGCGCGACTCGAACACGCGACCCTTTGCTCCGCAAGCAAATGCTCTAATCCACTGAGCTACGCGGGCTCTTTACGAGCGAACCACATTTTACCACTTTCTGTGGCAGTTGCGAAGTGACTTTTTGTTATTTAAAATACTCTTGCAGCAGCGGCTGGATATCTACCGGTGAGTGCTGCTCTAGAATAGTGAAGAAGCTGTTGGCTGCAGCCAGCCCATGCATGTTTTGGGCTGCGTAGTCTTTTAAGAAGGCGAAGAAAGCCTCGTCACCCACCGCCTGGCGCAGGCTTTCCAGGAACTCTGCCCCGCGCAGGTACACCGCGTTCCGGTAGATCATAAAGCCGTTGTAATCGTAGATCGAGCCGTTTATATACCCCTCAGGCTGGTAATACCTTACCCTGAATGCCCACCACCAATCCAATAATTCTGGGTAAGTGTTCTCGTAGAAGAGTTTTTCACTGTAAGTGCACAGGGCCTCGTCCAGCCAGGGTTCGAGCGCCTGGTCGTTGCCCACCGATCCATACCACCACTGGTGGGCGGTCTCGTGGACGGCGATGGCGGTCAGGTAGCCGTCGGGTGTGCCGTCATACAGGTTGTAGAAGCCGCGGCTCAAGAAGAACAGGCCCTCATATTCCATACCGTCCAGGAAGTCCGCTTCGACAATGCTCAGGCTGCGCCCGGGGTAATGCCCGTACAGTTGGCTGTACAGCTTGACGGCTTCAGCCGCATATTGCAGTGCGGCTTCTCCGCCGTCTCCGCTGAAAGGAAACGTATAGCTCAAGACTGTGATATCGCCTACCTGGGTCGAGGAGACCGTGTAGACGTTGCTGGCAGACCAGGCGAAGTTGCGCGCCTTCTGGACCTCATACCGGTACAGGTTTCCGTCGATCTCTGCGGGGACGCTGGCAGCGATGACGAGCGGCAGATCTGCGGGAAGCGGTCTGGCAAGCTCAATCTCCACCTGGTAATCGGCGCTCTGGTAAACCTGGTGCTCGCCGAAGTACCCGGGGTCGTGCGCCAGCCAACCTTCACCTGCCTTATACGGTGGTAAGACCGGGTACCAATCTACCAGGTTGGTTTGCCGGCTGGTATAGCCATAAGGCTGAGGCCGGCTGTCATCCGCGGGCGGTGGAATTTCTGGCAGGTCCAGCGAATAAGTGATGGTTAACGCTATTTCCTCACCGTAATCGATGGGCTGTGGAAGGGTAACCTCCAGCCGGTTGTTCTTTAGGGCGTAGCTTTCGACCGGGTCCCCATTCCCCCAGCTTAGCTGGCCTAATTGAAAGCTGCCCGGGTAGCGATTGGGTTCCACCAGGAAAACCAGTTGGGAGATTGGTTCTAGCACGGCGTGGTGGTAAGCGATGTGTTCTTCTACATCCAGGTGCTGTTGAGCATAATCGAAAAAAACTTTCAGCTGGTAGCGGTTATCTGGGGTTGCCTGGAGTGTGGGGGTTGGGGAAATAACCGGCTGGGATGTGCTGCTTGTCAGGGGAGTAGGCGAAGCAGGCTTTGGCGATGGCTCGGTTGGCGAGGCTGGCACCTCTGACGAGATGGGCGTTTCGGGTAAAACGGACGTCGTTTCCACTGTGACAGAACGGCCTGGCAGGCTGCATGAAGCCAGCAGCCAGCCAGCTAGGAGCATGCAGAACAACTTTCTTTTCCCTTCCCCCTTATCCCTTATCCCCTGGCGAGAGAAAACACGCCTGGCCCAGAGAATCACACCCTTTACGCCTTTCTCCCGCTGTCCATTTCCTCGCGGACGGTTTTATACAGGGCTTCGGCCTTTAGCTCGCTCAACGTGTAGCAGGGGGCTTTCAGGTGGTCTGCCAGGGCTTGCGCTAACCCCTGGTCGAAGGCGGCGTGCTCCATATTGATCACCACACAGCGAAATTTATCGTTTGCAATCTGTTCGCAGATCTGGTGCGCCTCTTCTTGGGGAGGCAGGGTGCTCATCGGTACGTTACCGGCGCCATCTGTCAGCAAAATGACCAGGGGCATCACATCAGGGTGCAGGATCTTCTCGCGCAGCAAGATCTGCTGTGTCATGAACAGTCCCGCCGAGAGGGGAGTTTTCCCGCCTACCGGAATATCTGCCAGGGCGCGCTGCGCCAGCTGAACGGAGCTCGTGGGCGGCAGCACCAGGGTGGCCCGGTCCTTCTGGAACACAATCAATCCCACCCGGTCGCGGCGCTGGTAAGCGTCGGTCAGCAGGGAGAGGATCGCCCCTTTGGTGGCTGACATGCGCTCTGCTACAGCCATCGACCAGGAGGCATCCACTACAAAGAGCACCAGGTTGGCGGTCTTCTTTAACCCGCACTTTTTTCTGAAAGTCGCTGGAGCGGATGGCAAACGCCACGCGTTTGCGCATTTCGGTCCGCTCCATTTGAAAGGGTGCGGCGGCACGCAGGGTGGCGTCGAAAGCCAGGTCATCGGTTTTCCCGGGTGCCGGGCGCGCCTGGATATACCGGCCGCGCTTGCGATCGGTGATCGTGCGGGAGCGCCTTCCGGAATGCTTGCGGGTCAGCTTATCCAGCGCGGTATCTAACCGGCGCGGCACAAAGCTCTCCCCGGCTTTGACCTTTTGCCCGCCATCCCACCAGTATGCGTTGCCAACCTCAAAAACGCTCTGCGGAGCGGGCTCACTCTGGGGTGGGTGGGAAGAATCTTCCTGGACTTCCTGGCTTACGCCTTTTTTTTTTCAGGGGAGTGCTTTTCGTCTTCGGGAACAGCCTCTGGCTCCCCAGCTGCCTGGGCTGCGCCCTGAAGCTGCTCGATGCGCTCCTGGAGCTGGTCAGGGGTCACGCCCGCCTGCTGAAAAGGCCCCTGGCGGACGCGGTGCGGCAGGGCTAGCTCGGCTGCCAGGGCAATATCCCGGTCTGTAATCGCGGTGCGTCTCTCAAAGGCGGCGTGAGCGCGCGAGGCCTTCAAGATCACCAGGTCAGCGCGGTGCCCCTCGACATTCAGCGAAGAGGTGAGCGCGGCGATCGCCAAGAGATTGCGGGAGGTGTAAGTGATTTGATCCACCAGGGCGCGCGCCTGCTCGATGCGCTGCGAAAGCGCCTTTTCCTGAGGCAGCCACTCTTCGTAAAAACCTTCGGGGTCCGATTCAAAGTACAGGTGGCGCTCCATGATCAAGACCCGCTCACGCGCCTCCTGGATGCCAGAAATCTCAACGGAAAGGGCGAAGCGGTCCAGCAGCTGCGGGCGCAGGTCACCTTCTTCCGGGTTCATGGTGCCGACCAGGATAAAGCGCGCCGGATGCACGAAAGAGATCCCCTCGCGCTCGACGACGTTGACGCCCATAGCAGCTGAGTTCGAGCAGCAGGTCGACCACGTGATCGTCCAGGAGGTTCACTTCATCGATATATAACAAACCGCGGTTGGCGGCTGCCAGGACGCCGGGCTCAAAATGGCGCTCGCCTTTTTGGATGGCTTTTTCAATATCCAACGTACCCACCACGCGGTCTTCCGTGGCACTGACGGGCAAGTCGATGAAGGCGATGCGCCGTTGAATAACTTTCATTTCCACGCCCTGCGCTTTGCGCTCTTTGGCCCAATCCGACCAGCTCATCGGAATATTGGGGTCGTCGTTAAAGGGCGAATCAGCAAATACTTCAATATCCGGCAGAAGAGCTGCCATGGCGCGTGCCGCAGTTGACTTGGCTGTGCCGCGCTCGCCGCGGATTAAGACGCCGCCGATGCGCTGATCGACAGCATTGAGTATCAGGGCGCGCTTCATGCGCTCCTGTCCAACGATAGCAGTGAAGGGATAAATCGGTCGCATTCAGGTTAACCTCGCGGGAAAGATTATAATCCAATTGAAGCGTAATGTTTGACTCTCTTCTTTATCTTCTCTATAATGTAGATGTGCTTACTGTTATTACGATGATTGGTTGATTTCGAAAGGAGAACCCATGGAAACCCCAAAACCCCAGCCCAAAGATATTGATGAATATATCTCAGGCTTTCCAAGTGATGTTCAAGAGATTTTGGAGAAAATCCGGTTGACAATTCGAGAAGCTGCGCCGGACGCAGAAGAGACCATAAATTACCAGATACCGACCTTTACATTGAAAGGTAATTTAGTACATTTTGCTGGTTTTAATAAACACATTGGGTTTTATCCTGCACCTTCAGGGATCGAGAAATTCAAGCTTGAGCTGTCTGAGTACGAGAGTGCAAAAGGCTCAGTCCAATTTCCACTGGACAAACCGATCCCTTACGACCTGATCAGCCAGATTACAAAATTTCGGGTGAAGGAGAACTTGGAAAAAGCGGAAGCGAAAGGGAAAAAGAAAAAGTAACCGCCTGCCAGAACGAGGCCATTCAGCTCGTCCCCAGGCAGGAAAGTCCCGCGGCAGCTGATAATTGGATGAGATGAGCCTCTTGGAAGCAGATTATGAGCGGAGGGGCGGCCGGAACTGAGCAGCGGCCTGGCAGCTCTCGACCGGATAGCGTCCCACAGCGGTTTCATCTGAAAGGACCACCCCCGCATACCCTTTCTGCAGCGCCTCGTACAGGTAGCAGATTTCCGAACGGGTGGGTGTGGGGTGCTCCACCATATGCTCCAGCACCTGCCCGGCCAGGTATACAGGCAGGGCGATTGTATTCAGGTGGGTTGAGAAACGGTAGACGGCTTCAGCCATCCCCACCTGCCCCAGTTCGGCTCCCAGGTCACCGCGGCACAGCCACAGCTCATCCGCGGTTTCCGCAATTTGCATGGCTTGCTCCAGGGCGGGCTGGCGCTCCAGCTTGGCTGCCAGGTAGGCATCCTTCCCACAAAGAGCCCGGTATCGGGACATTTCGACCGCATCTTTGACGTACGAGATGGCATACCGGATCGAGGCCCTGCCGCGCGTCTGGCGCAGGATTGCCTGATCCTTCTCGTTCAGCGCTTCTTTGCGGAATTCCGAAGCGCCAAACGTGATGCCCTTGTGCGAGGCGATGGGGCCTCCCAGGGTTACCCTGGCTCTGATCCGCTCTGAGGTGGTTTTTTCTATCGCCAGGCGCACCCGGGCATCGTTCATAACGATCTCTCCGTTTGACCCTTCGGCAGCCTGGAAAAAATCGGCATGCGGCACCGGCAAGGCGCTGTCCAATGTTGCCTCCGTACCATAGACCAGCTCGACGGTTTCCCCCTTAACCAGCTGGCGCGCGCTGAGCTGCCCCAGGCGCCATTTGCTCCCTTGCAGATCCAGCACCAGGGCGGGCGGCGCATCCAGCCTTGAAGTGAAGCGCTCGAGATTTTCCAACCAGCCCTCGAGCTGCTCCAGCGAGAGGTGTGAGGTGTTCAAACGCAGGGCTGTTGTCCCAGCAGAAAGCATCGCCTGCCAGAGCGCTTCGGTGCTGCTGCTGGGACCCAAAGTGGCAATCAGCTCGTAATTCATCGTGCGACAGGATGCAGCGTGCGGCTGCCGTCGATCTTGACCAGGCGCGCCAACGCGGTGGATTGGATTTGTTCTGGTTGGAACGCAAGCTGCGAACGGATGTGGCCATTTTTGCGCGGCCGTGTGGCCTGGGCAGCGCTGCGGAAGACTTGCCCATCCCAGGTAGGATCGATTTCCCAATAATCTAGATCAACAAGCAAACCCTGGTCTAGGCTGACCTCGCCTTCACGTTGAATCGGAAAAGATTTCCCTGTGGATTCCGGTATCCGAGCACTTTGGGCTTCAATTTGAAAGGTGAAAGGCGAGGCTCCGGCTTCCACCAGCCGGGTATAGGTCGTATGGACCGCGCGCCAGGCGCCATCCACAGCGATGAAGCGCCGCCCGGTCCGGGCAGCTACTACCGCAGCGGTTCCCGATCCACAGAAGAAATCTGCCACCAGTTCGCCGGGGTTCGTAGAGGCCAGGATCATGCGTTCCAGCAAGGCCTCGGGTTTCTGAGTGGGATATCCGGTGCGCTCATTGTGCAGGCGCGCCACCACCGGGAAATACCACCAGTCTTCGGGCACTTTGCCGCGTGCCAGGTTGGGGACTTTTCCGAAGCCGGCTTTAGGAGAGGATGCAAAAGTCCTAACCGTTACGGGATCGTAAGGCTGCCGTACGGCATCAACATTAAAAGTGTAGTTTTCGCTCTTGGTATAGACCAGGATGGTATCGTGCTTGCGGTTGAAGGCGGTGCGGATGGGCGAGGGACCATGGTAAGTCCAGATGATCTCATTGAGCAGGCGGTCTGCCCCAAAGATTTCGTCGAGCAGCAGCCGGGCATACGCGTCCGCGTGCCAATCGAGGTGCAGGTAGAGGGTCCCGTTGGAGGAAAGCAGCCGGTGCATCAATACCAGCCGGGGATACAGCATATCCAGGTAAGCTTCCAGGTCTTCCCAGTGATCTGGGTAGCCTTCTGCCATCTGCCATTCCTGCGGTTTGCGCGAATCTTCACCGCGTCCCACGCGTGCCTGGTAATGCCGGTTGGTGAAGAAAGGCGGGTCGGCATAGATCAGGTCGATGCGCGCCTCGTATTCAGGCAGCAAGGACGCCATCACTGCCAGGTTATCCCCTAGAATGAGGCGTTCAGATGGAGCTGCATCCGGGTACCCCTGCCCTTTGGGATAAACGATGCTGTCGGTGATGAGAGAAGCGGGATTGGGGAAAGTGACGGATTTAGAAGCCCAAGTCAATTGAGGCATAGGGAAGCTCCGATAAGGGAACAAGAGAAACCCTTATCCCTTGCTCCCCTATCCCTTAATCTTTATCGCTTGAATTTTGCCTTCAACACATCTTCCAGGGTCGGCTTGCCGATCTCCTGCAGCTCGTAGCGCACGCGCTGGGCAGGCTTATCGATCTTGATGATGCGTTTCAGGTCAATGGGAGTGGCGATGATCACCATATCCACGTCAGCCTTGCGGATGGTCTCTTCCAGGTCGCGGGTCTGCGCCTCGCCGTAGCCCATGGCGGGCAGGATCGGGCCGGTCTTGGGATACTTCTCGTAGGTGGCTTTGATCGAGCGCACAGCATAAGGGCGCGGGTCGACGATCTCGGCCGCGCCGAAGCGCCGGGCAGCTACCCAACCCGCACCGTAGGCCATCTCGCCGTGCGTCAGCGTAGGCCCGTCCTCGATCACCAGCACGCGCTTGCCGCGGATGGCTTCTGGCTGGTCGACGAAGAGTGGGGAAGCTGCCTCGATTACCACGGCGTTTGGATTGACTGCATTCAAATTGTTGCGCACCTTGATTACATTTTCGGCGCTGGCAGTATCCACCTTGTTGATCACGAACACATCCGCGTCGCGGACATTCGTTTCGCCGGGGTGGTAGCTCACTTCGTGCCCGGGGCGGTGCGGGTCTGCCACCACGATCTTCAGGTCGGAGACATAGAAGGAGAAATCGTTGTTGCCGCCATCCCACAGGATGATATCGACTTCCTTTTCAGCCTGGCGCAGGATGCGCTCGTAATCCACTCCGGCGTAAACGATCACGCCGTTATCCAGGTGGGGTTCGTATTCCTCGCGCTCCTCGATCGTGCATTCATACCTGTCCAGGTCAGCATAAGCTGCATAGCGCTGCACAGCCTGCTTCACCAGGTCGCCGTAGGGCATGGGGTGGCGGATGGCGGCGACTTTGTAGCCCATGTCGCGCAGGATCAGTGAAACACGGCGGGTGGTCTGGCTCTTGCCGGAGCCGGTGCGCACCGCACATACCGAGACGACCGGTTTGGTCGATTTGACCTGGGTGAGGCGGGTGCCCATCAGGCGGAAATCTGCCCCGGCGGCCAGCACGGTGGAAGCTTTGTGCATGACATATTCATGCGGCACATCGCTGTAGGCAAAGATCACCTGCTCGACCTGCTTCTCGTGAATGAGCTTCACCAGGTCGATTCAGCGAAGATGGGAATGCCAGCCGGGTAGAGCTTTCCGGCCAGCTCCTTGGGATAGGTGCGCCCTTCGATATCCGGGATCTGCGTGGCGGTGAAAGCCACCACTTCATAATCTGGGTTGTCCCGGAAATAGACGTTGAAGTTGTGAAAGTCGCGTCCAGCGGCGCCCATGATCAGGGTACGGATTGGCATTGTTTTGATCTCCTAAAAGATGGTTTTAGTTCTAAGGAAGAGGTCCGAGATGCAGATAAATCTTTATCCCTTATCCCCTAACCGTTGTTCTTACATCACCTCTGGGGCTTCGATTCCCAGAAGTATTAAAGTATTGGCCAGGGCCTGGCGCGCGGCTGCCACCAACCGCAGGCGGGTATGGCGCTTCTCAGGCTCAGCTTTGAGCACCGGGCACTGGTTGTAGAAATCGGTGAAAGCCTTGGCGGTTTCGTAGGCGATGTTGGCCATGTGCAGCGGCTTGTACTCGGCTGCGGCGCGCTGCACTTCACCCGGCAGGCGTGAGATCAGGTCGATCAATTGAATTTCAGACGGGGCCAGCTCGTAGGCCGGCGTGACTGACCCTGGCAGCGGCTCTTCCAGCTTGCGCAGGATGCTGTTGGCGCGCACGTGGGCATATTGGATATAAGGCGCAGCCTGACCGTTGAAATCCAGGGCCGATTGCCAGTCAAAGGTGACGATCTTGGCGTTGTCGCGCGACAGCATGGGGAACTTGAGTGCCCCCATACCTACCGCGCGCGCCACGGACTGCATCTGCTCTTCCTCTAAAGTCGGGTTTTTCTCTCTCACCACTTCCAGGGCGCGGCGTGATGGCTTCGCGGATCAGGTCTTCCAGCAGCACGATGGTGCCTTCACGGGAGGCCATGACCACGTTGCCCGGCAGGCTGACCACCTCGTAAGGGATGTGCATGCAGCGCTCGGCCCACGGGTAGCCGGCGATCTCGAGCGTTTTGAAGACCTGGGTAAAGTGCAGCGATTGGCGCACGTCCACCACGTAGATTGATTTGACCAGGTCGGGGTAATCGCTGAACTTGCGGATCGCCAGGGCCAGGTCTTCGGTGGCGTACAGGGCGGTGTTATCGGAGCGCAGCACCACCAGCACGCGGTACTTCTCCTGCTTCAATCCCAGCAGCTCGTCCAGCTTGACGATCACGGGGCCGGTTGGGCGTTCATCCATGGCGATGCCGCCTCGGATCAGCTCCTCCACGACCTGCTTACCCGGCTGTTCCTCTTCACTGTTGAAGTAATAGCGGTCGAAGCGGATACCCAGGATGTTGTACATCTCATTGAAGCCATCCAGCGACCACTGGCGCGTCTCCTGCCATAAGCGGACGATTTCCGGATCACGCTGGTCCCAGCGCGCATAAACGAGCGCGCACTTCGCTTTCCAGCTCAGGGTTTTCTTCCAGGCGGCGGGAGGCGTCCGCGTAAACGCTTCCCATCCATTGGGTGATATCTTTGTCTGGACGTTCTTCCAGGTGGTGCTTGCGTATAATTCCACAGCCACTTGATCACGTGCAAGCCCATATCGCCCGGGTAATTGGCACGCACCACATCGTAACCGGCAAAGTCATAGATGCGGCACAGGGCATCGCCCAGGATGGCGCTGCGCAGATGCCCGACGTGGAAGGCTTTATGCGTGTTCGGTTGCGAAAACTCAATCATCACCCGCTCGCCGCGGCGTTCCCCGCTGCCAAAGCGCTCTGCCTGTTCGATCACCACATCCACCACCCGCCGGGCGTATTCACCCGGCGCAAAATACAGGTTCAGGTAGCCTTTGACAGCCTCCACCTGTGCAAAGCCTGCCGGCGTGCCTAAGAAACGGGCAGCTGCCTCGGCAATCGCCTGGGCACGCTGTGGTACTGGCATTGCCGGGCTAGCTCCACCACTTTCTTTGCTGAGGCGCGCTTCTAGGGCGGCCAGCTGAAAGAAAGTGGTCGAGATGCCCCACTTACCCGCAAAGGGGATGGGGGCCCAGGTTAAGCCGCTGGGATCGGGCAGGTTATTCTGGCTGCAAAAAACTTTTATCTGATCTTGGACTGCGTGTCGTTCTGCTTCAAACATATCATTTTCCATTCGAGCGGAAGGTGAAATCGCGGATGGATTATAACATGCCTGTTCAATCTGCTCATCGAAGCTGTCGTGCTTCATTAATAACATCCACAAAATATCCACTGGACTGCGCCCTCCGTATGTGTATGATGTTATAATCGTTTTGGCTAAACCTTGATAAAGAAAAGCCGTTCGTATGATGGTGGATCATGCAAATTGATCTTCCAGTCAAACCCTGTTCATCCTGTTAGATCAAATAAGGAGAATAAAATGACCGAAAAAAAGAAAAGTGTATTTGATAAGCTGGTTGATGCAGTGACTGATCGTGATGAAAAAGCCGCTGCTGCCGCGAAGGCTGAGGCGGAGAAAGCCGCTGCTGCCCAGAAAGAATTCGCGGATGAGGCGGCTGCCTATAAGGCTAAAACTGAGAAAGCGGCTGCAGACAAGGCTGCTGCCGAGAAAGCGGCTGCCGAGAAAGCTGCTGCTGATAAGGCTGCCGCCGAGGTGGCCGCCGCGAAAGCCGCTGCGGATAAGGCTGCTGCAGACAAGGCCGCCGCAGCAAAAGCCGCTGCTGCGAAGAGCGCTGCTGAGGTTGATGCTGTTGCTGCGCGAGTCGCCGCCGCGAAAGCCGCTGAACAAAAAGCTGCTGCCGAAGCTGCTGCAGCGCCTAAGAAAGGTGTCGTTCAGGTCCGCAGTCTGCACATCCGCAAAGACCACACCACCAAATCAGAAGGCGTTGGTGGTCTTGTGGCAGGCAATGAGGTGACAATTTTCGAAACCTGGACCGATGGAAAAGATACCTGGGCGAGAATTGGACCTGACCAGTGGGCTGCCATGGTCTATAATGGCGAGGATTACATTAAGTACGCGTAATCGATAGGATTTGATAAATGAACGTTCGGGGTTTGTTGTGGCATTACCATAACAAACCCCGAACGTTTTTTACATTTGGCTGCTGCGGAGCCACGTTCAGCAGCCGAGTTGGTTCTCTCGCTGTATGCTAAAAATTGGGGTTATAAACCTTCGAGCAGATTGCCCGCGGCTAGCACGACAAAGGCAATCAGCATAAGCCAGGGTGCAAATGCGCTTAGTGATGCGACGAAGAAACCAATCAGAGCAATTACAGCCAGCAATACTGCGATGTAGAATGTAATATTCTTAGGTGCACTTAGTTTCATAGGTGGCCCTCCAAAGACTTAGTATGAGTTTGATAGTTGGGTGGCTCCAAATGAATTTTACACCCAAATTTCTAATAAATATATAGCCCGAAGACCTCATCTCCAACAAGCGCCTGCCATCTGAAAGCAGATTGTTAAGCGCAAAAAGCGGGAGCACAGGGCTCCCGCTGATTTACAGGGGAAAACAGGTTTTGCCGCTCACATAGAAAGGTTGTGGTCGCGCGGCAACAAACGCTGGTTAAGCTGTTTTTTCGATTTTTGCCAGCTGGCGCATCAGGCGGCTCTTGCGTCGGGCGGCGTTGTTTTTGTGAATCACACCTTTTTCGGCTGCCTTATCCAGGGTGCGGATCGCTTCCAGGGTGGCGGTGCGGGCATCTTGAGCGGTCCCGTCTTCCATCGTCGTACGGGCTTTCTTTATGGCGGTGCGGGCAGCACCGGTGAAATAGCGATTGCGTAAGCGTCGCTTCGGGTTTTGTCGCATGCGTTTGATTGCAGAACGAGTATTAGCCAAGGTATTTCCTCCAAAAATCCATTTCAAACCGATCTACAATTGGGTTCACCCAATTTCTGGATCGTTACTTACTTTATCACGGCAGGCTATTTTACTTGAGGTTGGTGGATTTGTCCAGCGCGAATTGAATTTATTTGACTTATCTCTCGCTATTTACTACAATCATAGGAGTTGAGAGCATCAGGAGAATCCAATTGGCCGAAGAAATATTCTTGAACCAGGTATGGTTCACGATCCTTTTGGGGGGCACTCTCTTTGTCGCAGATGCCTTTTTAACCTACAAGGCCTCATTTTTATATCATGCTGGGGCGAAAGACCATTTTATGTATGAAGGGATCTATGAGCCACCTGCCGTGCACAGCAAACCTCCTCAGCAGCGGCTGCTTAATCCAATTTTCCTGCTCAAGTTGGGCTTCTTGAGCCTGATGATTTTCGCTGGCTGGATCGGATTAGTGCGCCAGCTGAACCGGCCTGAAATATTCTTATTTATGTTAGGCGGCTTGTATCTGTATTTGCTTGCAGATGGGTTGATCGAGTTCCGCAGAGTCATGCTTTTTTGGAGCGCGCAGCGCGGCGAAGGTATTCGAGGGCAGGTCATCTTCTCTCAGCGCCAGGTATGGATGCAGACCATTCTGGAGTTATACGGGTTTGTGGTCTTGTACCTGCTCATCTTCCTGATGGTAGGAGGCTGGTTTTTCCTGGGTGGAGCTGTCACTTGCTTCATCTCCAGCCGCCGGCAGCGCGATTGGGTTTTGGTAAAAACATAATATCTAAGTGGAGGTTCTATGAATATCTTTGAAGCAATCCGTACCAAGCGCGCCGTGCGCAGCTATACAAACCAGGCAGTACCCGAAGAGCACATCCGGCAGATCCTGGATGCAGGGCGCCGTGCCCAGAGCAGTATGAACCGGCAGCCCTGGACTTTCCTGGTCCTGCGTGATCGTGAGCGGTTGAGAAAATTGTCCGAGTGCGGCACCTATGCCGGACCGCTGGCTGGCGCTGCTTTCGGGATTGCCCTGGTTTCCTCGGATGAGTGGCCTTTTGATATTGGACAGGCAGCTGCCTATCTGCAGTTAGCTGCCTGGGAATTGGGCGTGGGGTCTTGCCTGGTATGGCTGGGTGAGAGCGAAAAAGCCAGGGATCTCTTGGGTGTTCCTGCGGGCAAGTTCCTCGAGATAGCGATTGCTTTTGGATATGCCGCTGAGATCACCGAGGGTAAGCCCAAGCCTGGGGGTCGTAAACCTTTCGATGAAGTGGTGCGTTGGGAGCATTGGTAAGAAAACCTCCTGGTTAGCTGCTCGCACTGGCGTAGGAGCGCAAGCCCTTCTTCCACAGGAGGCGTACGATCGTCAACAGCAGGAAGGGTAAAACCAACACCCAGGCAAAATACGCGGGCGGCATCTTGCCTACCAGGAAGAGCGGCGGGAAGTTGGTGATGACAAAAATCGGCAAGAGGAATATCCCGACCTGTTGAATGGTGGTGGTGTAGATGCCCATCGGCATGCTGTTGAAATCCCAAAAGGCATCGGTGATCCCGGCGATGGCGGAAGTGTTCAGCAGCCAGAAGGAAAGGATCTGGGGTAAGAGGAACAGGCAGTAGCTGACAACGATGCTGATTCCGATCAATAGGGCAAATCCGCCCAGCGTGGTGAGCGTTACCGGGATGGCCAACCGCTGCCAGGCGATGATCATCACGATGCCTCCGGCGATCGCGTCCACGAGGAAGATGGTCACATCGGTCTGGCGCAAGGTGGCCATGAACTGGAGCGAGACCGGCTTGGTCAGGAGCAGGTCGAGATCGCCGTCTTTGATTTTATTCAACAAGCGGAAGTTGTTGATCATGAACAGACCGGCATAAAAGGCGGTCATAAAAATGAAAGTGCCGATGAAGAGCAGAATCTCGTCGGCAGTCAGTCCATGGATCTTCACGCCGGAGCGGTAGACCACCACGATATACGACAGCTTGACCAGCAAGTAGCCGCTCTCCATGGCAAAGTTGCCAATGAAATTAAAGCGGTACTCCATCTGAGCCATGATGCTGTTCTTGACAAAGAGCACATAGATGGTGAAATGTTTTTTAAGCTCGCGCCACAGGCTGTCCATATTATCCCCCCACCGAGACAAAACGCTTGCTGCCTACGCGCCACAGCACACTGGCAGCCAGGTACATAATCCCAATCCAGAACAGCTGCACGCATATGCCCTGCCAAACCTGGTTAATGGTGAGCGTGCCGTTGAGCACCTTAATGGGGAAGCTAATGGTGTACATAAAAGGCAGGAAGGTCATCAGGCGCATAAATGTGGGGCCGAACACTTCGAGGGGAAAAATACCTCCGCTGAACAGGATGAAAACGATGCGGATGCCCTCGAAGAGGAAACCGATCTCTACCAACCAAAAGGAGATGGCGCTGATGGCGTAAAAGATGAGAAAGTTGAGCGCCACAGCCAATAAGATGGCGACCAGGAAGAGCAGCAGGCGCGGCAGCCCGACCTTTATTCCCCAGATGGCGTTCAGGCCGATCAGGACGACCGCCAGGATGGCGAGGAGGATCGCCAGGTTGGGAACTTTGCCGCCAAAGTAGCTGGCAATGCGGTAGGGAAAATATCCCAGGGGTTGAACGAGGAACTTGCTAAACTTGCCTGACTTGACATCTTCCATGATCTCGTATTCGAAGCCGGTCCGCACGATGCGGCCTACCAATCCGGCCAGGAAGGTATAGGCCATCATCTGCTGGTAGGTGTAGCCGAAAACGGTGTTGCCGGGTGTATTGAGGTAAATCGCCGTCCATAGAAAATATTGAATGAAGACAGGATATGCAGCGCTGAGGAGCGAGAGCAGAAAATTGAGGCGGTACTCCAGCTCGGCCTGGAAGCCAAGCTCAAAAGCCTTCGCATACTTCTCCAGCCAGGGGAGGCGCTTGGGCAAGGCTGGGCTGTGCAGCGAGGCATTACCGGCTGCCATTAAAGGCCTCCTTACGCTGGTAGAGCAGGGCGATGCCCTCCTCGATGGGGATATCTTCGATGTTGAAGTCGATCACCGGCAGCCGGTTGAGGATGGCTGATGAGACTGCCTTCAGCTCCAGACGCGGTACCTCAAGCGTAGCGTTGAAGTCTGCGCATTCCTTCACTGTACCAAACTCGCCTAACACTTCCGGGCTGACTGGCTCAGTCAGCTTTAGCTTGATCACCTTGGATTGTCCGAAGACATCGTTGACCCGGAGCAGGTCGCCATCAAAGACAATATGCCCTTCATTTATAATGATAGCACGCTTGCACAGGTCGACGATGTCTTCCATATAATGGCTGGTAAGCAGGATGGTGGCTTTTTTCTCCTGGTTGTAATATTTGAAAAACTCGCGGATCTTAACCTGCGAGAGGATGTCGAGCCCGATGGTAGGCTCGTCGAGGAAGACCAGGCGCGGCTTGTGGATCAGGGCAGCGATCAGCTCCAATTTCATCCGCTCGCCCAGCGACAAGCGCCGGACCTGCACATTAAGCAGGTGCTTCACATCGAGCAGCTCGGTCATCTCTGCCAGGGTTTTGTTGTAGGACTCATCATCGATCTCATAGATGGTTTTATTCAGGTAAAGCGATTCGTTGGCGGGCAGGTCCCACCATAACTGGCTCTTTTGACCCATGACGATGGCAAACTGCATCTTGAAAGCCTTCTTGCGTTCCCAAGGGGTAAACCCGAGCACAGAAGCAGCGCCAGTGGTGGGGAAAAGGATGCCTGAGAGCATCTTCAGGGTAGTCGTTTTTCCGGCGCCGTTCGGGCCGAGAAATCCGACTATCTCGCCTTCCTCGATGGCAAAAGATATCTCGTCGACGGCTTCTTTGGTTAGCTTTTCGCGGTGGAAGAGGTTCTTCAGGGAGCTTCTCAGACCTAATTCTTTTTTATAATATTCAAAGGATTTAGACAGGTGGTTGACGTTGACGATCATGGGGTTTATCCTGTGTGATGGGAAATTGGTTGGAATATATCCTTGGGAGAAGAAGATGTCAAGGATTACGCATTATCTAGTGGTAATTAATGCACGGGAGCAAAAAGCCCGGCTGTTCTCCGAGACAAGGTCGGCTTACTAATTTGCTGGACACTTACACATTTTAGGGATAAAATATTCCAAAATGGTTGCATTTTGGAGTGAATGATGGCCTCAATTACTGTAAAAAATATCCCTGATGATCTTTACAAGCGCCTAAAGCAGCGCGCGGCTGCCAACCATCGCAGTATCAATAGCGAAATTATTGTCTGCATCGAACAGGTCGTACACAATCAGCAGCCTGGGAGGGGAGAATATTCGCCAGGCACCCATCAATTAAGGGAAGCGCAGAAGGATTACAGCACGGTGGGAGAGGAAGCTGCTAAGGCGGTTGTGAGCAGTACCGGAGTCGATTTCCGCGATGGAAGCAAAGAGGCTTTTTATCGCCTGGTGGCAGAGATCGTGGAAGATCTCCTTCTGACAAATGCCATCCGGGAAGGCGAAACCAGTGAGGCAGCCAGTCGAGAGGAGATCGACCAAATTCTGGGTGGTGGATCTTGAAAGTCGAGTTCAAGACCAGCTTCGCCAGAGATCTGCGAAAGATCAATGATGTCTCCATAAAGAAACAGGTCAGCCAGGCGATCGAGCATGTTGAAAAAACGCAAAAATTTCCTGAAATTGTAAATTTGAAGAAGATCGTAGGGGCGGATACCTATTACCGGATCAGGATTGGAGATTATCGGATCGGGTTGATCGTCGAGGGCGAAACAGTGATATTTGTAAGAGTTTTGCACCGGAAAGATATTTACCGGTATTTTCCTTAAAATCGTTTGCTAATTTCGACCATTCCAGGTATAATTGCTTTCACATAAATCCAAACGCTTTGACCGGGACGAGTAGCAGGCTCCGGCGCTAACAGGGAGAGGAGATCGAAGATTGAGAGTCTCCTCGGGGCGACCAGCCGGTGAAAACCACCCGTGAGCGTGAACCAGAAAGGGGATCCCCGAGTATGGTAAACGGTTGACCCCGTTATAAGTCCAAAGAGCGGAGCGATTCGTTTTGAATCAATCCAAATCTGGGTGGAACCGCGTGAACAAACTCTCGCCCCAGTGGGTGAGGGTTTTTTGTTATTAAGCCGGCTCCCTTTTGTAAGAGCGGCGAGGAATAAGCGGTTTTGTGAAGTGAGGTGAGAATGGCCGAAAAACAGCAGGAAAAATACGAGGAAAGCGACCTATACAAGCTGCGCCACTCAGCGGCGCACGTGATGGCACAGGCCGTGGTGGAGATGTTCCCGGAGGCCAAATATACCATTGGCCCGCCCATCGAGAACGGCTTCTATTATGACTTTGACCTGCCGCGCAACCTGACCCCGGAAGATCTGCAGATGATCGAGAAGCGCATGCGCCAGATCATTGCTGGGAGGCACGACTTTCAGCGCCAGGTGGTTTCCGGAGAAGAAGCGCGCCAGATCTTCAAGGAGCAGCCCTATAAGCTCGAATTGATCGAGGGCCTGGAGCAGGGCGGCTTTGATGAATACGGCAACCCTTTGGATGAGAAGCCGGAGATTTCGATCTATAAGTCCGATACCTTTGTAGATCTGTGCCGGGGACCGCACGTGGAGAACACCCGCCAGATCAATCCCTCGGCAATCAAGCTCATGCAGGTGGTAGATGCTTACTGGCGCGGGGACGAGAAGAACAAGATGCTGCAGCGCATTTATGGGACGGTCTGGAAGACGGAAGGCGAGCTGAAAGATTACCTGTGGAAATTGGCAGAGGCTGAGCGGCGTGACCATCGCAAGCTGGGGCGAGAGCTGGATCTTTTCAGCACGAGTGAAATCGTTGGATCAGGATTAATCCTCTGGCATCCCAAGGGAGCCATGGTCCGTAAGCTGGTGGAAGACTATTGGAATGATCAGCACGAACGGTCCGGGTATGATTTTGTCTATACTCCGCACATTGCCAAAGCACAGTTATGGGAAACGAGCGGGCATCTCAGCTTCTTCAGAGAGAATATGTACGCGCCTCTGGAGATCGATGAGCAGCAGTATTATCTTAAACCTGTGAACTGCCCCTTCCACTTGCAGATCTATAAGGCGCATACCCGTTCATATCGCGAGCTGCCGATCCGTTACGCTGAAAAGGGTACAGTTTACCGTTATGAGCGCAGCGGTGTATTACAGGGTTTATTGCGGGTGAGAGGTTTTACGCAGGATGACGCTCATCATTTCTGCCGTCCCGACCAAATGCCTGCTGAAATCGATTTTGTTCTGGACTTTTGTCTGAACATGCTGCGTGCCTTTGGCTTTAAAGAATTCAAGGCTTATCTGAGCACCAAGCCGGATAAGGCAGCCGGTGATCCGGCTGATTGGCGCAGCGCTGAAAGTGCATTGGAAGCCTCGCTAAAGCGGGCAGATTTAGCGTATGAAGTCGATCCTGGCGGGGGTGCCTTCTACGGTCCGAAGATCGATCTAAAACTGCTCGACGCCCTGGGCCGGGAATGGCAGCTTTCTACGATCCAGTTCGATTTCAATATGCCTGAGAGCTTTGACCTGACTTATATCAATGCCGAAGGGCAGATGCAGCGCCCTTATATGGTTCACCGGGCCTTGCTCGGCAGCATGGAGCGTTTCTTCGGTGTGCTTATCGAACATTATGCCGGCGCCTTCCCTATCTGGCTGGCGCCTGTCCAGGCAGTCATCATCCCGATTGCAGATCGTCACGTCGATTATGCTTTTGAAGCCGCTAAAAGACTCAAGCAAGCTGGTCTGCGGGTGAATGTAGATGAGCGCAGCGAGCGTATGAATGCCAAGATCCGCGACGCCCAGATGCAGAAAATTCCTTACATGCTGGTGATCGGAGATCAAGAGGTTGAGCAGAACAGCGTGGCTCTACGCTTGCGCAGCGGGGAGAATCCAGGCCCAACGTCCTTGGATCTCTTTTTGGAGAGAGCCAGGCGCGATATTCAGGAAAGAGTTTGATAAAATAAACACCACGAAAGTTGGAGGAAAGAATGGCTGAAAAACAGCAGGAAAAATATGAGGAAAGCGACCTATACAAGCTGCGCCACTCAGCGGCGCACGTGATGGCACAGGCCGTGGTGGAGATGTTCCCGGAGGCCAAATATACCATTGGCCCGCCCATCGAGAACGGCTTCTATTATGACTTTGACCTGCCGCGCAACCTGACCCCGGAAGATCTGCAGATGATCGAGAAGCGCATGCGCCAGATCATTGCTGGGAGGCACGACTTTCAGCGCCAGGTGGTTTCCGGAGAAGAAGCGCGCCAGATCTTCAAGGAGCAGCCCTATAAGCTCGAATTGATCGAGGGCCTGGAGCAGGGCGGCTTTGATGAATACGGCAACCCTTTGGATGAGAAGCCGGAGATTTCGATCTATAAGTCCGATACCTTTGTAGATCTGTGCCGGGGACCGCACGTGGAGAACACCCGCCAGATCAATCCCTCGGCAATCAAGCTGATGCAGGTCTCGGGCGCTTACTGGCGCGGGGACGAGAAGAACAAGATGCTGCAGCGCATCTATGGCACCGCCTGGAAGACGGCTCCGGAGCTGGAAGAATATCTCTGGCAGATCGAAGAAGCCAAGAAACGCGACCACCGCAAGCTGGGCAAGGAGCTGGAAATCTTCATTTTTGATGATGAGGTCGGTCCAGGTCTGCCGCTTTGGCTGCCGCGCGGCGGGGTCATGATCGAGGAGCTGGAAGCGCTGGCGAAAGAGATGGAGCTAAAAGCTGGCTATGTGCGCGTGCGCACGCCGCACCTCACCAAGGCAGATTTGTTCTTGCGCTCGGGGCATTTGCCTTATTATGAAGATTCTATGTATCCACCCATGGAGCTGGAAGGCGTGAAGTATTATGTCAAGCCGATGAATTGCCCTATGCATCACAAGATCTTCGCCTCCAAGCCGCATTCTTACCGCGATATGCCGCTGCGCCTGGCTGAGTATGGCACGTGCTACCGCTATGAAAAGTCGGGCGAATTGTTTGGCTTGCTGCGTGTGCGCTCGATGCAGATGAACGATGCCCATATTTACGTCCCTGAGGAGCTCTTTGAGCAGGAGTTCATGGCGGTGATCGATCTGTACCACAAGTACTTTGAAATCTTCGGGATTGAGAAATATGTCATGCGTCTGAGCACACACCATAAGCAAGGCCTGGGCAAGAAATACGTTGATAACGAACGCTTGTGGCTCAAGACCGAAGAGATGGTGCGGCGTGCCATGGATAATGGCGGGGTGCCCTATGTGGAGCGTGCTGACGAAGCTGCTTTCTATGGCCCGAAGATCGATGTGCAGATCTGGTCTGCCATCGGCAAAGAGTTCACCCTGGCGACCAACCAGGTGGATTTTGCTCAACCTGGACGGTTCGACTTGACCTTCATTAACAAGGAAGGACAGGAGGAAACGCCTCTGTGCATCCACCGCGCCCCACTCTCCACGCACGAGCGCATGATCGGCTTCTTGATTGAGCACTTTGCGGGCGCCTTCCCGGTCTGGCTTGCCCCCGAGCAGGTGCGCATCATCCCCATCACCGACGTGCACAACGAGTATGCTGTGCGCCTCGCCAACCAGATGAAAGCAGCCGGCCTGCGCGCCGAAGCTGACCTGGGCGCTGACCGGATGAATGCCAAGATCAGGCAGGCGCAGCTCTTCAAGGTGCCGTACATGGCGGTGGTAGGCGATCGTGAGATGGCAGAGGAGCAAATCTCGCTGCGTAAGCGGGATGGCTCGCGCGCTGGATGGCTTGCCGGTGAGCGAGTTCGTGGCAATGGTGAAACAGAAGATTGCGGAGCGGTCGAAAGCGCTATAGATTCTAACTGAAAATGGATGAGGATTTTCGGTTTTGGGTAGAACCACAGCAATTTTTCACCAGATGTTGACGATTCGTATAGGATTATGGTATCATCAGCCCCGCTGTTAAGGGCTGTGTGCCCAAATGGTTTGATTTAATACGAGAGGAGAATACATATCAGCGCCCAAAGTTACCGTATAAATGAGGAAATTCGAAACAGAGAAGTTCGCCTGATCGGAGCCAACAATGATAATGTCGGTGTAGTGTCCATCCAAGATGCTTTGCGGATGGCGCGTGAAGCCGACCTCGACCTGGTAGAAGTTGCCCCGAATACAGAACCTCCGGTCTGCCGGATCATGGATTTTGGCAAATTCTTATACGAGAAAACGAAAAAAGAGCGGGATGCCCGTCGAGCGCAAACCAAGATCGAAGTCAAAGAAATCCAGCTTCGACCCAAGACAAACGACCATCACCGGTCGTTCAAAGTACGGGATGCACGCCGTTGGTTAGAAGATGGCATTAAGGTCAGGGTGCGCGTTCGTTTTCGAGGCCGAGAAATTGATTACGTTGACTTAGCGCTGGAAGATTTGAAAGAAGTTGCCGAAGAGCTGTCTGAAGTCGGTTCCGTTGAGGTGCCGCCCGCCATGGAAGGACGCAGTGTCTTGATGATTTTGGCGCCCTCCAAGACCGCAAAGAAGAAGTAAAGCGGCAGCTGTTCAAAGGCTTATTGAATCAATACCGTGATGGAACCGCGGTAGAACAGGAGCAGTTGGGTGCTCCACTATACCGCGGAATTTTGTGTGAGAGGAGTTTTGTCGTGCCACGTAAGAAAACTGTAGGAAAGTACAAACTCAAGACCCATAAAGCGACATCCAAGCGATTTAGCGTAACTGGGACGGGAATGCTTGTCCGCACGAAGGGTGGGAAAAGCCACTTTCGCCGGCGCACCTCCAAGCGCAATAAGCGCTTGCTGGATGAGATGATGGTGGTGAAAGGCCGCGGCTTCATCAAGCGCGTGCACCGCCTGGCGCCCTACCTGAAAAAAGCAGACTAGGATTCCTGTATAACGTTTATCAACCTTTGTTCATTGCGTCTGCTGGGTGTAATAACGGGTAGAAGAAAAGAGCTACCGGCGCCCAGGGGTTCGCAGGAGAGTATAAAATGCCTCGTGTAAAAACTGGTCCATACCGACGCCAGCATCATAAAAAAGTTCTAAAAATGACCAAAGGCCAATTTGGCACGCGTCACCGCTTGTTCAAGCGCGCCAATGAAGCCATGCTCAAAAGCCTGTGGTATTCTTACCGCGACCGCCGCACTCGCAAGCGCGAGCTGCGCCGCTTGTGGATTGCACGCATCAACGCCGCTGCACGCATCAACGGCACCACTTACAGCCGCCTGATTCATGCTATGAAGTCTGCCCATATCCTTGTTAACCGCAAGATGATGGCTGACCTGGCTGTGCGCGAGCCTCAGGTTTTTGCCGCTATTGTCCAAAAAGCACAAGCCGGCTAAACAAACCTCACACTCCCAACAAACTGAGACAGCAGACACCTATCGAGGCCTGCTGTCTTATATTTTACAACTCTACAAAGATTGAGAAGTTTTGTTATCCCAAAACCAACTTTATCCATTTTTCGACTGCTGATTTCGCATCTTGTCTTACACATTCCACCCGTGCTACAATCCTCTTGGAGGTATCGATGAGCCAGGTTCTGCGTGAAACCATCTTTTCATCCGGTCAGCGCTTGCAGCTTGCGCAGGGCGACCTGACGACTGAGCATGTCGATGCAATCATCAATGCTGCCAACCGCTACCTGCAGCACGGAGGCAGTCTGGCAGGCGCCATCATGAGGCGCGGCGGCGAGTTGATCCAGGCCGAGAGCGATGCCTGGGTTAACGAGCACGGGCTGGTGACGCATGCCGAGCCTGCTTACACACGCGCTGGCAAGCTCCCCTGCCGGTATGTGATCCACGCCGTCGGGCCAGTGTGGGGGGAGGGGGACGAAGACCGTAAGCTGGAAGAAGCAGTCACGGGCTCTTTGCGCTTGGCAGAGCGATTGAAGCTCTCTTCTGTAGCGCTGCCGGCTATCTCCACTGGCATCTTCGGCTTTCCCAAGGAGCGGGCAGCGGGGGTCATCCTTTCGGCCGTTGTAGCTTATTTTGCGCAAAATCCCGAATCGTATCTGAACCTAGTGCGCATCACTTTATACGACCAGCCTACGCTTGAAATCTTTCTTCGAATTGGTGAAAATTCGTGATGATTGGTGGATTCTCTTGATCACCTCCACGCATAACCCTCGCATCCAATGGGTGCGCAAATTACAGGAGCAGCCAAACGTGCGCCAGAGCGAGGGCGTCTTCGTCGTCGAAGGAGTGCGCCTGGTGGAAGAGGCCTTGCGAGCTGGCTGGCAGCCGTCTTTGGTTCTATACACGCCTGACCTGAGCCAGCGCGGGCTGGAGATCATTCGAAGCCTTTCGCCTTCCATCGTGGAAGAAGTCAGCCCGGCGGTGATGAGATCCGCCAGCGACACCCAAACCCCGCAGGGTATCTTGGCCGTGATGGCGCAGCGGACCTTGCCGCTCCCAGCCGCGCTGGATTTCGTCTTGGTTTTAGACGCGGTCCGTGACCCGGGCAACCTGGGTACCATCCTGCGCACGGCGGCTGCGGCGGGGGTGCAGGCAGTCTTCCTGGCGCCCGGCTGTGTGGATCCCTTCTCGCCGAAGGTTCTGCGCTCTGCCATGGGCGCCCACTTTTGCCTGCCGCTGCTTGTGCTTGACTGGACTGAAATCGAAGCTCTGCTCAAGTTGGGTGAGGCTCGGCCGGGAGTTAAAATTTACCTGTCGGATGCTGAAGGCAGCCTGCCTTATACGCAGGCGGATTTCCGTTCTCCAGCTGCGCTGATCGTCGGCGGCGAGGCAGAAGGCGCGGGTGCTGAAGCTCAGCGCATGGCAGAGAGGCGCATCCATATCCCGATGGCGCCGGGGGTCGAATCGCTCAATGCTGCGATTGCCGCAGCGATCTTAATGTTTGAAGTGGTGAGGCAAAGAAATCTGTGAAAATCCGTTCGATAACTGTTTTTGTCAATCCATCCTGGCCTTTGAAAACCGAAATTTTACATCAGGCCGGGGCGTTCATTGTCCGGGCACGTGCAGCTTACGAGCTAGCCGGATATGAAGTGCAGACCGTGCGCCTGGCGCTGCCGCCTTTCCCGCTTGTGCTGCGCGGCGAGGCTGGGTTCTCCCGTGAATCTAAAAAACATAATCCTTTGGTCGAAATGGCGCAAGCAATTGAGAGAACTGCCGGCCCGCTGGGGTTTTCTTACATCTCTCTCGGCCCGGCATTACCGGAGAATGTCTCCGATTATGCCCTGATCCCCGAGGCGCTGGCCGCCACGCAAAATGTATTCTTCGGAGGCATACTGACCGTCCCGGGTGGCGTCAGCCTGGAGGCGGTGCGTGCCTGTGCGCAGGTGATTCACCGCACGGCTCCGCTTTCGCCCGATGGTTTCACCAACCTGCGCTTTGCCGCGCTGGCGAACGTGCCCCCCGGCACGCCCTTCCTGCCCGCTGCCTACCACGCCGGGGATGAGCCGGCTTTTGCCCTGGCAACCGAGGCGGCTGACCTGGCAGTGCAGGCTTTTTCGGAAGCAATTACTTTGAAGGCGGCGTGTTCCTGGCTGGTGGATTCGATCGAGATGCATGCCCAAAAGCTCAGCCGGGTCGGTGAAGAATTGGCTGCGCAGGCGGGCTTTCGCTTTGGCGGCCTCGATTTTTCCCTGGCGCCCTTCCCCGACCAGGCGCATTCCATCGGCGAAGCCATGGAACGCATTGGGGTTCCGGCTGTTGGGCTGCAGGGTTCGCTGGCGGCGGCCGCCATCCTGGCGGAGACTCTGGATCAGGCGCGCTTCCAGCGGGTGGGTTTCTGCGGGCTGTTCATGCCCGATCTGGAAGACTCTGTCCTGGCGCTGCGCGCTGAGGAAGGCTGCCTGACCGTCAAGGATCTGCTGCTCTATTCAGCAGTGTGCGGGACGGGCCTGGATACCATCCCCATACCGGGAGACACCTCACCTGAGGCACTGGCGGCGGTGCTGTTGGACCTGGCTGTGCTGGCGCAGCGCCTGGATAAGCCGCTGACAGTGCGCCTGCTGCCGGTGCCGGGCAAGGCGGCTGGCGAAAAGACCAGCTTCGATTTTGCCTTCTTCGCCAACAGCCGTATACTGGCTTTGGAAGCGCAGCCCCTTCAGCGCTTCCTGGCTGGGGATGAGATCATCAGCATGCGGCCGCGCCAGCCGAGATGAAAGCCTCTCTCTCCCGCCGTGACTTTCTCCGCGCTGCCTCTCTGCTGGGGGCAGTTTCGGTTTTGGCTGCCTGCGGATCTCAGGTTGACGATTTGCAAATACAAGAAAGCGGCAGCCAGCGCTACATCAAAATTCTCTCCACAAATGATGAACACGGTTGGTTGGAGCAGGGGCCTGATTACGGCGGGGCAGACAGCTTGATGGTTCAATGGGTGCAGCAGGAAAAGATCCTGGAAGATCCCGCCCATCACTTGATCCTCAGCGGGGGCGATCTCTATACCGGCCCTGCTCTCTCCACCTGGTTTAAAGGTGAGGCGGCCATCGATATCATGAATGCCATGGGATACCAGGCCGCTGCCATCGGCAACCATGATTTTGACTACGGATTGGATAACCTGCGCCTCCGCTTCACCCAGGCGGTCTTTCCTTTGTTATCGGCCAATATCCGCCAGAAGGCTGACGGCGCGGTTCCTGACTTTGTTCAGCCCTACCTGATCAAAGAAGTCAATGGGATTAAGGTCGGCCTGGTTGGCCTGACCACCCGCGAGACGCCCTTCGATACCAAGCCCGCCCATGTCGCCGGTCTCGATTTTCTTCATTACGATACCGCCCTCAAAGAAGTCGTGCCCCAGGTGCGCCAGGCTGGTGCAGACCTTGTCCTGGTGCTGAGCCATCTCTGTACGAGCGAGATGCGCTCGCTGGCCTCGCTGGCGCACCAGCTCGATATCCCGCTGATCCTCGGCGGGCACTGTCATGAGGTCACGGATGAAACCGTCGATGGCGTGCTCCTGGTGCAGTCCGGCGCGTTCATGCGTGGCTATACGCGAGTGGACCTGGTCTTCGATCTCTCTGAAAGCAAGGTCGTCCGCCTGGAAGCGGATTTTCATGAGAACCAGCCTGGGTTGGTCGATCGATCACTATCAGATCGGATTGCAGGCTGGCGCTCTCGTTCTGACCCAGATTTGTGGCACCAGATCGGGTACGCCCGCCAAAAAATATCCCGAACCTCCACTGCCATGGCGCACCTCTTGGGGAAGGCCTGGCTGGCTGCCGTCCCGGGAGCGCAGGTGACTCTGGCAGAGCCGCGCTATATCCAAAACTTACCTGCCGGAGAGATCACGCCGGCCAGCGTGATCGGGATGCTGGCTTCCGAGGATGTGCTCATCGATGTTGAATTGAGCGGCTCAAGGCTGGTGGAGATCATCGCAGACCACCAGCCCCTCGTGGGTGGTTTGCTGGAGAAGGATGGATATGTCTTTTTGGATGGACAGCCGCTCGATCTTGAGGCAGCTTATCATGTATTGGTGCCCGATGATATCTATGCTGGCTGCCAGGGCTATCCCTTCGCACAGGTGGCTCTCTCAGCTCGGGATACGGGCATCGGCTGGCGAGAGCCGGTGACCACCTGGATCAAAGCGCAGAAAACCTCGTGGATAAACCCACTCGAAAGCCTCTTGGATGGGCTTTGATCATTGGTATAATTCAGCCCGTGCTGCTCCTGGTTTGGTAGGTCATTGCAAGCGATTTTTGCGAAGCAATCTGATTTTTGAAATCTGAAATCGCCTCCATTTTGAGTAGCTCATGGTTGCAAGTAGCTTTTTAAATAATTAAAGCCGGGGTTTGTCCCTCTGCAAAGGTCAGGTTGTATGAATAGTTCTATCTTGCATATTTTAGCGTCTCTTCCCTTGTTGAGCGGGGAGGCGTATCTCGATCCGGGCTCAGGCAGCGTGCTGATCCAGCTTTTGATTGCTGGGCTGCTGGGAGCGGCTTTCGTTCTCAAGGCTTCCTGGTCGAAGATTAAAGGTTTCTTTAGCCGTTCCAAGACGCCAGAAGACGAAAAATCGGAAGATGAGTAATTGGTTTCGCCGGTGGCCGCTGCACCCGCTCGTGGCGGCGGTTTACCCAGTCTTGGCGCTATTGGCAAATAATATCTCTCAAGTCAAGGCCTCAGCTGCGCTGAGACCTTTAATTCTTGTGTTTTGTGCGGCTGTTCTTCTCTGGGGTTTGCTTCTTTTAATCCTCCGCGACAGCCGGCGTTCAGCCCTGCTGACGAGCTGGTGGCTGGCTCTCTTTTTTGCGTATGGTCACGTTTATAATTTTCTCGAAGCACACACGCGCCTGGGGATGCACCGGCTCTTGCTGCCGCTGTGGATCCTGCTGGCTGTGGCAGGCAGCTGGGTAATCCTGCGGAGAGTCAAAGACCTGGGATATACCACGCTGGTTTTAAATGGGATCAGCCTGGTGCTGCTGACCTTTCCGCTGATCCAGCTTGGCGCTTATGCCTTCCGGTCAAACGCTGCCGCCAGCAACCCGAACAACCTGCCCGCAGAGCTTGCTTCCTTGCATGTCCCGCCCGAGCAAACGCCCCCAGACGTGTATTACATTATCCTGGATGCCTATGCGCGCGGCGATGTGCTCCAGTCCATCTTCGGCTACAACAATGCGGAATTCTTAAGCCGGCTTCAGGAGAGAGGTTTTTACCTGGTCGACTGCAGCCAGAGCAATTATGCACAGACCGAGCTGTCCCTGTCCTCCTCGCTGAACATGGCTTACCTGGAGGATTTGTTGGGTGCGCTGCCGCCAGCCGACAGCCAGTACCGCCTGCCGCTGGTTGAGTTGCTGCGGCATAACGCCGTGCGCCGTGTTTTTCAAAACATGGGCTATACCTTTGTGGCCTTCGAGACGGGCTTTTTATTCAGCCAGTTTGAAGATGCCGATGTTTATCTCTCTCCCGGCAGCCTGGGCGGGTTGAGCGGGTTTGAAGTTCTGCTGGTGAAGACCTCCGGTGGGTCGGCTTTGATGGCTGCTGCCGCGAAATTGCCGCGTTTTTTTGAGGCAGGCCTCAACGCCCCAGAAAGGAGGCGTTACGAGCAGGTAAGCTACACCCTGGACCAATTGGCTGAAATCCCCGCCTCGATCCAGGGACCGAAGTTCGTCTTTGCGCATGTGCTGGCCCCGCACGGCCCGCTGGTTTTTAGCTCGGATGGCAGTTTGGTGCATTACCCTGAGCCGGTAGATAATGCCGCTTATACGCGCGGCTACCGCGATGAAGTGACTTACCTGAATCAGCGGCTGATCGAGGTCTTGGATCGCATCCTGGCAGATTCAATAGTGCCGCCCATCATTATCTTGCAGGCCGATCATGGTCATGACCTGGCCTCTGCGGATGACCGCATGGCGATCCTGAATGCCTATTTCTTACCTGGAGATGGGAGAGAGCCTGCTGTACCCAACCATTACCCCGGTCAACGCTTTTCGGGTGGTTTTCGACCGTTATTTCGGCGGGAATTTTGACCTATTGAAAGACCGCAGCTTCTTTTCGTATTACCAGGCACCTTTTGAGTTCAAATATATTCCCAATCCTTGTAAATAACAGATGGTTTTTCCCTATACCATCCAGTAAATGCCTTTGTCCCTCTCCAGCAACTTGTTATCCACCAGGTAGCGGCGCAGGGACGCCGTGTCGTCAAAAAAGCTGCGCAGGATTTCGTTGACCTGCTTCTCTGTATACTTCTCGCCTGGCTTAAAGTTGTTCAGGGCATAGCGCAGGATGACCATCAGTTTTTTATTCTGCGTCGGCAGCGCCTTCAAGCGCCCGTCTGGGGTTAAAAAGTCGCTCAAGACTTTCTTGTCAAAAGCCTCGCCTTCAAATTCCTCCAGCGCCGGTTTCGGATGGCTGTTCGCCAGCACCCGTCGCGAGAGCGCTTCAAGCGCCGCTTTGTCGAGCGCGTAGAGCTTTCCATCTGTCTTGACCAGGCCGTGGTGCACCAGGTTCGACAGGTGGTTATAGGCATCTGCAGAGCGCATGCCAAACTTCTCGGTCACCTGTTCCAGGCTGAGCGCTTCCAGACCCACCGCCCCGGCGATCTTCAGCCGGTCCACGTTCGACAGGGCTCTAAAAAAGTTCATTAGATCATTTTGTATGGTTTCGTTTTGTTCGTCCATGTTGCACCTTCCTTTGTTGTAGGGCAGGCTGTCAGCTTGCCCCTTGCTTGCCATAACCTTTTTGTGCAGCCCACAATCTGCGGTCAGCTTATTTTGTCACCTTTGTTTCTTGATCGCTGGAAGGCGGCTCTTCCGTCCTCCAGTATTCACCTTTCTCTCGTTCCAGCAATCGAAAGCCGATCATCTCTCTCCGCAGGCTGGCCGTATCGGCATGGTAGCGGCTGAGCATCTGGTTCACCGTTCTTTCGCTGTAGCGCACGCCCTCCTCGAAATCTTTGGCGATGAAGCTCAAGATCACAAGCAGCTTCTTGCGCTGGGCAGGGATGGTTTTCAAACGCCCATCCGGCAGGAAGTAGTTTCGCAGCACCTTTTGAGCGTAGGCGTCCTCGTTGCCGGGGTTCGCTCTCTGGATATCCGCCGCTACCGCCGCCCGCAAAACTTCTTCCGAAAGCAGGCGCTGGGCCGCTCCTTCCAACGCGCCTCGCTCCAGCCGGTAGTAATTGTAGTAGCTCTCCGCCCGGGCGCTGACCAGGCCTGCTTGTGCCAGGCGCGCCAGGTGGTGCGAGACGGTCGAAGCGCCTAAGCCCAGAATGCCTGCCAGCTGCTCAACCGAATATTCTTGCTGCGCCAGCAGCCCCACGATCTTCAAGCGGGTCGAGTCCGCCAGGGCTTTGAAGAAGGTCAGGATTTGTTCGTTATCGTCTGGGTAGATAAGCCACCTCTTTTTAATTCGATGATCATCGAATTAATTCTATCATTGTTTGGAGTTTTGTCAAGGATTGTAACGACGTGATTAAGATATCGCGGGTATACAGTCCGTAAAGCAATCCCACAAAACTTTATCATTCCATCTGCTCTTCCCCTTTTTTTTTAGCCTTTTCCATGTCCGTCTTTAAAAACCTTTGCCATCCGCCTCCATCCGAAGAGCTAATGAATCTGATCTTCGGACATGAGATAGGACAACAGAAGAAAAAGGAGCCTCAAAACCGATAAACTTGGTTAGCGACAACCACACATCGGAAGGAGGCTCCCATGAGCAAGTTTATCAACATTCAACCATTTAAGCAGGGTCTATTTGACGATAAAGGGACCGCACGCAGGGCAGCCGAAATTGGGCAAGGGATTTTGGCAGCGCGTTCATTGCGGCTTACAGATATTGCCGTAGCGATGAGAGGCAATAGTACAGCCAGCTATAAACGGATCCAGCGTTTCATCAAGGATGAAGATCCACGCCAAGCGCTGTGGAGACTATTTCAAGAGCAGGCGGAGTTTGTGATTGGTGATCCAACCGAGATCGAGCGTCCGCAAGCCTGGAAAACAGAGTACGTGGGAACGCTCAAGGATGGGAAGACGAAAGGGTTCTGGGCTTTGCTGCTGGCGACCCCCTATCGGGGACGGGCGATACCCTGCGGGTTGATTACCTATTCATCCAAAACAATTGCCATGAACCAAGATTCGCGCAATCAAAACCATTTTCGAGCCTTTGAAGGGCTCAAAGATCTGCTTGGGGAGCGTCCTTTGGTGCTGGATCGGGAGTTTAGTTACCTGGAGCTGTTGCTATGTTTGAACGCAGAACAAGTCAATTTCGTGATTCGCCTGAACCTGGGGAGCCATCCACCCAAGTTCTGGGATGCAGAAGGTCAGGAAGTTAGCCTGACCATCCTGCCCGGTGAAGTCGTTATCTATAACCGAGTGTGGTATAAAGGCCAAGTTTGCGTGAACTTGATCGGAACCTGGAATAAAGGGTTCTCGGAACCTTTGTGGGTGATGACAAACCTGACAGCCGAAGAAGGATTGCGGATTTACTTGCTGCGCATGAAGATCGAACAAAGTCTACGCGACTTGAAAAGCCTGCTGGGAATGACCAAGCTGATGAATAAACAGCAAGCTTACATGGAAAAAATGTTGGCTCTGCTCTTGATGGTCTTTGCGATTGGCTTGCTGGTCGGAGAACGCATCCGGGATTTCCTGTATGGTGAGCAGATCGCTGAAAACGAGACCGTGCTTGAGAAAGATCGCATCCCTGGATCTCCCCATCTGAAAAAAGGCAAAAAATGGAAACGCTACTCAGGTTTGTTCGTCTTGCTTAAACAGAAATGGTCTATATCTTCCCAGGATCGACGGATGATCTTGGAGACCACTTTGGCAGCCTTTCTGGCTTTAGTTCATTTTCCTGTCCCAACTCATGTCTGAACTTCAGAATGAATGCCTTGTTAAAATAGAACATTTGAGCTATAATATCTTCCTCGCACATTAACAACCTCATCCCTCTTTGATGGAGCCACTTCTATTACCCCCTAACCCCTTTCCCTTCTTCGCGCCGATTAGCGCCGATTAGCGCCGATTAGCGCCGATTAGGATTCGAATTGTTCCTCTTTGAATTCAAATATTTTTTACTCAAAAATCCCCTTAAACCCCTATCCCTTTTGCCCTTATCCCCTGCCTTCCGCGTGTATAATTTGTACACCCATGTCCTCCATCGATGAGATCAAGTCCCGGATTGATATCGTAGACCTCGTCTCTGAGACGGTGCAGCTCCGCCGCTCAGGGAAGAGCTACACCGGCTTTTGCCCGTTCCACGCCAACACGCGCACCCCGGCTTTCGTCGTCTTCCCCGAATCGGGCACCTGGCGCTGTTTTGGGCAGTGCAACGAGGGCGGAGATATCTTCCGCTTCGTGATGAAGAAAGAGGGCTGGGACTTCACCGAGGCTCTGCACTACCTGGCGGAGCGCGCCGGCGTGCAGCTCAAGCCCCCCACCCCGGCCGACCAGGCTGCCGCCGAAGAGAACGACCACCTGCGTGCGCTGCTCGAAGATGCGGTTACCTTCTACCGGCACCATCTTCTGAACACGCCGCCCGGCAACGCTGCCCTCGAATATCTTCACAAGCGCGGCCTGCGGGATGAGACGATCGAGGCCTTCGGTTTGGGCTACGCGCCGAACGCCTGGGAAGCCGCCCTGACCTACTTCAAGGAGAAAGGCTATCCTGAAAAGGATTTGGTCGAAGCCGGCCTGGTCACCGAGCGCCCGGGCGAGGAGACGCAGCCCGGTCAGCGCGGCGTCTACGATCGCTTCCGCCACCGCATCATATTCCCCATCCGGGATGAGCGCGGCCGCATGACCGGTTTTGGGGCGCGCATCCTCAACCCGGAGGATGTGCCCAAGTTCCTGAATTCGCCCCAGACCCCGGTCTTTGATAAGGGGCATTTGCTCTACGGTTTGGACCGGGCGCGCAAGGAGATCCGCACCCGCGACCAGGTGGTGATCGTGGAAGGCTACCTGGACGTAATTGCCCTGCACCAGGGGGGCTTTACGAACGCCGTCTCGCCCATGGGCACTGCCCTGACGGAGCACCAGCTAAACCTGATCAAGCGCTTCACGCGCCGGATTGTGCTGGCGCTCGACCCGGATGCGGCCGGGGCCAAAGCCACCCTGCGCGGTTTGCAGGTTGCCCGCCAGGCGATGGATCGCGAAGATGAAGCCACGTTTGACGCCCGCGGCCTGCTGCGCCACGAGGGAGGCTGCAGGCGGATATCCGCGTCACTACCTTGCCCGAAGGCATGGATCCAGATGATGTGGTCAACCGCTCTTCCGATGAATGGGAAAAGATCGTCGAAAATGCCAAGCCGGTGGTGGTGCACGTGATGGAAACCCTGGCACAAGGGCGGGATCTGGAAGACCCCAAGGTACGGAGTGAGATCGCCAACCAGGTGCTGCCGCTGATCGAGGATGTGCCGGATTCGGTGGAGCGCGAGACCTACCGGCAGAAGCTGGCCCGCCTGCTGCGGGTGGACGAGCGCGCTTTGATGGGGGCGCCGCGCCCACGCAGCCGCCCCAGCACGGAAAGGACTTATCGACGCTCACGCCAGGCGCCTGCCAATGTTACCGAAGCTAACCAGCCTTCTTCGGCAGCCCTGCTTGAGTTTCACTGCCTGGGAGTGCTCATGCGCCGTCCCGACCTGGTCTACCGGCTGGACCGCGCCATGCAAGAGTACAGCCTACCGCGCCTTTCGACCAATGATTTCCAGCGTGCTGAACACCAGACTCTCTTCCAGTTTGTCCAGGAATCTTTAGACCAAAACGTATCTGAACCGCTACATTTTGTGTTAAACAGTTTATCACTGCCCTTGATGGATAAGGCGGATGATTTATTGCAGCGCACCTCCATGCTCGATCCGGTTGAAGACCGGGTCTTTGAAGATGTTTTGCGTGCCATCCTTAATCTGCGTATCTTATATGTTCGAGAGAGCCTGGATTACTTGAGGTTCATCATGGATGAAGCCCAACAGCAGGGGGATACACAAATCAAAGAATATATGAACGGTGTTTCGCATTACAGCATCATGCTCAAACATCTTGACAGCGCCCTGGGTCACTATACAGGCCGGAATTAGGTATTTCATCAAGTATTCCTAAGGTATTCCAAAAGGTACCCCTTCCATGTCTCGAAAACCCACCAAGAAGCCCTCCCAACCTCCAGCGTCTATGCCCATACCTGAATCGGCTGCTCATAAGCCTGATGACTCTGCTTTGCTCTCGGGTTTTGATTCGGATTCTGTGGAAGATGTAGATGATCTGTTGGCGGAGGATGAGTTTTTGGCCGATGATGAACCCGAAGATGTGCTCATTCCCCCAGACCTTTTGATAGAAGACGGCGAACTAGCGGAAATCGAAAAAGAAGAGCCTCTTGACCTGCTAAAGGATCCTGCGCTGATCATGGAGCTTGGGGAAGACCCGGTGCGCCTGTATCTCAAGGAGATCGGCGAGATCGAGCTTTTGGGGGTCGATAAGGAATTCTGGCTTGCCACGCGTATCGAAGCTGCCCGCCGCATCGAGGCTTTGAGCAAAGCCCACCCGCTGGCGCGCAAGGGCGTCGCCGGTGCGCAAGGGGATTTACCAGGCCTTATATGATGAGCTGCTCATTGCCTGGAAGCGCTTATTGGAGGATACCCGCCGTCTGGGGTACCCTTGCCCAGATCTGACGCTGGTCCTGGCAGAAGCACAGATGCTGCAGCAAGCCTGGAATATTACGTCGCCTTCTTATCTGCGCTCTTACCTGGACAACGGGCGCTGGGGTAAGGACCATCTTTGGGATGGTGTGGCTCGCCAAGCGTATACCGTCTTTATCTGCCTGTATCTGATGCCAGCCAGCGTAGCCGACCAGGTTTCCGAATATATCCAGGTGTACTCACCTCCGAGCTCCGGTGACCTGCCCCCTCCAAAGATATTTTCTCGCTACCTGCCGGATGAAAATGTGCTGCGCAGCGAATTGGAAGATGTGCGCTTTCGTTCTACGGAGGCACGCCAGGCGATCATTCGCTCGAACCTGCGCCTGGTTGTCAGTGTGGCAAAGCGGTATATTGGCCGCGGCAGTTCTTTTCTTGATCTGATCCAAGAGGGCAATATCGGCTTGCTGCGGGCGGTTTCGAAGTTCGACCCTTCGCGCGGCTATAAATTCAGCACCTATGCGACTTGGTGGATTCGCCAGTCGATCAGCCGCTCGATCGCCGACCAGGCGCGTACAATCCGTATTCCAGTGCATATTTTTGAATCGATTAACCGCCTGGTGCGCGTGCAGCGGACGTTGACCCAACAGTTAGGACGCGAGCCAACCAGCGAGGAACTGGCCTTGGAAGCAGGATTTCTGGATCCGCAGGATGGCCAGGCGATCTTGCGCGCCCGCACAGAGGGTCTCCCCATTCCGCCAGATGTGCGCAGGCGCCTGGCCCGCGCTGCTACGAAGGTGAGCCGCGTCTTGCCGCGCCTCTGAAGAACCCATGTCGCTGGATAGCCCGGTAGGCTCTGAGGACAGCAGCCAGTTGGGAGATTTCATCGAAGATGTTGATGCGCTCGAGCCGATGGACGCAGCGGCGCGCGAGATGCTGCGCGAACAGGTCAAGAACGCGCTGGCTGTGCTTTCTGACCGTGAGCGGGAAGTCTTAGAGATGCGGTTTGGGCTTTTGGATGGTAAGGATCATACCCTGGAAGAAGTGGGGCAGTATTTCAATGTCACCCGGGAGCGAATCAGGCAGATCGAAGCAAAAGCGCTGCGGAAACTGCGCCATCCGACGCGCAGCCGGTTCCTCAGAGATTATTTAGGTTAACCCGTATGCCTGGGGGTTTGACCGCCGTAATTGATAAGTCATATCTGATTTGTGAAATTTGACACGTAGAAATCCTTGTGATAAACTTTTAGCGCTTTGGGTCACATTCTGACGGAGATGGATATCTATGATTAATGAGTTTATCCCTTTAGCCATCTTATTCATCCTGGCCATCGGCATGGCCATCCTTGTGGTTGCCCTCGGACATTTGTTTGGCCCGCGCCGGCCAACTGAGCGCAAGTCCCAGCCATATGAGTCGGGCATGAAGCCCATTGGCCCAGGCACGCGGCGCATCTCTGTGCGCTTTTACATGGTTGCGGTTCTCTTCATCTTGTTTGATATTGAAATTGTGTTCTTCTTACCTTGGGCTGTGGTTTTGCGTACCTTTATGGCACAGAGCCTGGGAATATTTGCTTTTATCGAAATGACGATCTTTATTATCATTTTAATGGTTGGGTATGTGTACGCCTGGAAGAAGGGAGCCATGGAATGGGAATAGAGCAAAAACTTGGCAACATGGGGGTTGTGACCATTAAGTTGGAGGAGGCGATTAATTGGTCCCGAACCAATGCGATGTGGCCCATGTTGTTTGGCCTGGCTTGCTGCGCGATTGAGATGATGTCTGCCCAGGCCTCCAATTACGATTTAAGCCGCTTCGGAATGGAGCTCATGCGCGCCAGCCCGCGCCAGTCGGACCTGATGATTGTCGCCGGACGTGTCTCTCGCAAGATGGCGCCTGTCCTGCGCCGCCTGTACGATCAAATGCCTGATCCCAAGTGGGTGATTGCCATGGGCGACTGCGCATCTTGTGGAGGGGTATTCAACAATTACGCTATCGTCCAAGGTGTCGATGAAGTCGTCCCGGTGGATGTCTACGTGGCTGGCTGTCCGCCGCGTCCCGAGGCTTTGATTCATGGCATCATGACCTTGCATGAGAAAGTTCGACGAGAACGCCCAATTGCAGGTAAGTAACGATGTACCCATCGTCAACATCGTCAACATCGCCCACATCGTCGAAGAGATTGGCTGGTATTTAGGAGAACACGATGTCCGAATCGTCAAAGTCAGAAGAAGTTAATCAAGAACCTCGATCTACTGATCGACCTCGGCTGAACGAAGTATCCTTCGTCAACGAAGTACCCTTCGTCGATGAGCTTTGCCAGGAAATGGTTAACCGTTTTGGTTTAGAAGTGCGTTCTTTTCGTGGCGAAACCATTTTGATCCTCCCTGCCGAGCAGCTCCACCAGGTCGCTATGACCCTTAGAGATGAATACAAATTCAATTTCCTCAGTAGCCTGACCGCCTCTGATTATTGGCCGAAGCTGGAACCCCGTTTTCACATCATCTACCAGCTTTTTTCCCACGAGCACAATCAGCGCCTGTGTTTACGGGTGCCGGTCGATGCCTGTCCTGAGCATAACCGAAGGATACCCGATGTACCCATCGGCCCCATTGGCAACGCCAGTGATCGCAGCTCGCCGATGTACCCATCGGCACCATCTGTGCCTACGGTCGAGACGGTTTGGCCCGTAGCCAACTGGCATGAGCGTGAAGTCTTTGACATGTTCGGTATTCGCTTTGAAGGGCATTCTGACCTGCGCCGGATATTAATGCCCGTCGATTGGGAAGGTCATCCTTTGCGTAAGGATTATCCTCTCGGTTACGAGGAGCCGCAATTTACTTTCAATTATGAAGATATTCATATTCGCAAGCACCGCGGCAGCTACGAGGAAGCCTGATGCTATGACGAACTCATCTACGACGAACTCATCTACGACGTACCCGTCGTCCATATCTCCTGAACAAACTGAACTTTCTCCAAACGAAGTATCTCTTGCAGAGCTCAGTCATCTTGTCTCAGAGCGTGCCCTGTCAGGCGAAACCATCCTCCTCAATATGGGTCCTCAGCACCCCAGCACCCATGGCGTCCTGCGCCTCCTCCTCGAGCTTGATGGCGAAACGGTGATCAACTGCATCCCCGATATCGGCTTCCTGCACACAGGCATTGAGAAGAACATGGAGGCCAAGACCTACCTCAAGGCTGAGGTTATGACCGATCGCATGGATTATATGAATAACATCGGCAACAACCTGGTCTACTGCTTGGCGATTGAAAAACTGGCTGAGCTCGATGTCCCCCCGTGTGCCCAAAGCGTGCGCGTTATCCTCGCCGAGCTGCAGCGTATCGCTTCTCACCTTGTCTGGCTGGGCACCCATGCGCTGGACCTGGCCGCTATGTCGCTTTTCTTGTACTGCTTTCGAGAGCGTGAGATGATCCTGGATATTTTTGAAATGTGCTCTGGTCAGCGTATGATGACCACCTATATCCGCCCAGGCGGCCTCTGGCGCGATACTCCCGTTGAGTTTGAAGATGCTGTCCGGCAGTTCTTGAAAATCTTCCCCGCCCGCATCGATCAGTACGAGGCCCTGCTTACCAAGAACCCCATCTTCATGGATCGTACGAAGAAGATTGGCGTTATTTCAGCCGAAGACGCTGTGAAATGGGGTCTCACCGGTCCTGCCTTGCGCGGCTCGGGCCTGCCTTTTGACCTGCGCAAAGCTGCTCCCTATTCAGGCTATGAGCAATATACCTTCGATGTGCCTGTGGAAACAGGCGGCGACGTCTATGCCCGCTACCAGGTGCGTATGGAAGAGATGCGTCAGTCTGTGCGCATTGCCCAGCAAGCTCTAGATCAGCTTCCTTACGGACCCGTGCGCAGCGAGAACCGTAAATATGTCCCTCCGCCTCGCTCTGAGCTGAGTTCCAGCATGGAAGCCGTCATCCACCATTTCAAGCTGTGGACAGAGGGCTTTACCCTGCCAGAGGGCGCCGTTTACATGCCAGTTGAATCGCCGCGCGGTGAGCTGGGCTGCTACCTGGAAAGCAATGGTGGTCCCAAGCCTTACCGCGTTCACTTCCGCACTCCAAGCTTTGTCCACCTGCAGGCTCTGCCGCTGCTCTCCAAGGGGCACTTGGTGGCAGACCTTGTAGCGATCATCGGCAGCATCGATATCGTCTTAGGAGACTCAGATCGATGAACCAACCTCCCGAATCCGTCTCAGCTGTACCCAGCGGCCCACTATCAGAAAAATACCCTTCCGAGGTTCAGTCCATCCTTGCCAAATATCCTGCCGACCAAAAAAGATCTGCTGTCATGCCGCTGCTATACCTGGCTCAGCGACAGAATGGTTATGTGACCAAGCAAGCCATGCAAGAGATTGCGGCCATCCTGGATATCACGCCCACGGAAGTGGCCGGCATTGTCGGATTTTACTCACTCTATTACGATGAACCCGCTGGAAAGTACCGTATTCAGGTGTGTACGGACCTGCCCTGTGCGCTGCGCGGCGCGGACCAGTTCTTTGAGAAATTATGTGAGAACTTGGGTATTAAAGTAGGCCCGATGGGTACTTCGTCAACGACTTCCGACGGCCTGGTAACTGTTGAGGCCGTGATGTGCCTGGCAGGTTGCGACAAAGCGCCTATGTTCCAGGTGCAACGGATGTACCCATCCACAACGGGCGATGACCTGGAATACCATGAGCATCAAACGGTTGAAAGCGCCCTGGCTCTGGTTGAAACCTGGCGCAGGGATTCGGGTAAGGGTGAAGGAAATAACGATGTGATTGATCGCGGCGACGGTAGTGAACGCAGCGACAGTGTTGATCGCAGCGATGGTGTTGATCGCGAGTCGTCCGCTGGAGAGGAGGCCTGAACATGGGAGATGTACCCGTTGTACCCGCTGTAACGGAGTCCGGCGATGCGTCCGGTGTACCTACCGGTTCTGATGTACCCGTTGAACCCGAAGTACCCTTCGCCAACAGCCCTGTCTCGGAATATTTTCTCCTACGCCACAGGCAAATCCCTGATATCAGCCAATTGAAGATCTACCGGCAGAATCAAGGCTTTGAAGCTTTCCATAGGGTTGTCACTTTAAAGCAGCCTGCCGAGGTGATTGACCTCGTCAAGGCTTCTGGGCTGAGAGGGCGCGGCGGCGCAGGCTTTCCCACTGGGATGAAGTGGGCCTTCACCGATAATAAAAACTGGCCTCATTACGTCGTCGCCAACGCCGACGAGTCTGAGCCCGGCACCTTCAAAGATCGCGAGATCATGGAAAACAATCCCTTCCAATTCCTCGAAGGCGTCGCCATCGCTGCCTACGCCGTCCAGGCGAAAGCAGCCTATGTTTACCTGCGCGGCGAATTCTGGCAGGTTGCCAAAGTCTTAGACCAGAAGATCGCCGAGCTAGAAGCTTCCGGCTTGCTGGGCGAGAAGTTGTTTGGCACGGATTACGCCTTGCATATTTATACCCACCTGGGCGCGGGAGCTTACATCTGCGGTGAAGAAACCGCCATGCTCGAATCGATCGAGGGTAAGCTGGGGCAGCCTCGCCTACGCCCACCCTTCCCGCCCTCCTTTGGCCTCTTCGGCAAACCCACCGTTGTGAACAATGTTGAAACGCTTACCAACGTCCCGCTGATCGTCCTGCGCGGCGCGGACTGGTACCGCACCCTGGGTACCGAGAAAAGCCCGGGTGTTAAAGTCTTCAGCCTCTCCGGTTGTGTGAAAAAGCCCGGCAACTACGAGCTGCCCCTGGGCACCACCTTCCGAGAGCTCATCTTCACCCACGGCGGTGGCCTGGCGGAGGGACGTAAAGTTAAAGCGATCATGCCGGCCGGTGCTTCCTCCTCCCTCATTGTTGCCACGGAACAAGCGCTGGATACCCCTATGGACTACGAGAGCGTCCCCAGCGTGGGAGCCCAGCTTGGCTCAGCCTCCGTCATCATCGTGGATGATTCGGTCGATATTCGCTGGCTTCTTTCCAAGACCTTGCACTTCTTCAAGCACGAGTCTTGCGGCAAGTGTACCCCTTGCCGTGAAGGCACTTACTGGATGGCCCACCTGGCCGAGCGCATCCTGGATGGAAACCACTCTACTGATCGGACCCCTCTGTCCGAAGGGAAAGACGCAGGAGTGGGTGATGATGTTGCCCTCCTAAAGAGTGTTGCCAGCCAGATCAAAGGTAAATGCTTATGCGCCTTGGGCGAGTTTTCTATTGAAGCAGTGCTCTCCGGTATCGAGCGCTTTCCCGAAGACTTTATTACAGGGGCGGGGTCACCCAGCCCAGATGCAGGGGCGGATGGAATCCTCCCGCAGGGTGAGGGCATATGAGCAAATTGATCACACTGACAATCGATGAAAAAACTGTCCAGGCCCCCCCTGGCACCCTGATCGTCAACGCAGCCAAGCAGGTTGGCATCGATATCCCTGTATTTTGCTACCACCCCAAGATGGAGCCTGTGGGCATGTGCCGCATGTGCCTGGTGGATGTAGGACGCCCAGTGGTAGACCGCGCTACAGGTGAAGTAGTCAAGAATCCCGATGGATCGCCGAAGATCCAGTTTGGACCCAAGTTGGAGACCGCCTGTACCACTCCGATTTCTGAAGGCATGGTGGTGGTTGGCTTGTCTGATAAAGTGGAAGCCGCTCGCAAGGAGATCGTCGAATTTATTCTCACCTCCCATCCTCTGGATTGCCCCATATGCGACAAGGGCGGCGAGTGCCCGCTGCAGAACCTGACCATGGACTTCGGATCTGGTCAATCCCGCTTTTTGTACGCTGAAAAGATGCACCTGGCCAAGCATGTCCCCCTGGGCGAGTTGATCTTCTTGGACCGGGAGCGCTGCATCCAGTGCGCGCGCTGTGTCCGCTTTCAGGATGAGGTGGTGGGTGAGCCGGTAATCGGCTTCTACCACCGTGGTCGCGCGCTGGAGATCGTCACCTTTTCCGAGCCTGGTTTCGACTCTTACTTCTCTGGCAACACCACCGATATTTGCCCCGTAGGTGCCCTCACCACAGCTGATTTCCGCTTTGGGGCGCGCCCCTGGGAGCTCCGGCCCACAGCCTCACTCTGCGCCCAATGTCCGGTGGGGTGCAATATTGTCTACAATGTGCGCCGCGAGGCTCGCTCTAGTGGTCAGGTGGTTATCAAGCGAGTCATGCCGCGCCAGAACGAGGCCGTGAACGAGATCTGGATCTGCGATAAGGGCCGGTTTGCTTACCACTACACTGAGAGCAGCGAGCGTCTCACCCAGCCGCTCGTGCGAAAGAATGGCGAGCTGGTGCCCGCCACCTGGGATGAAGCCCTGGACCTGGCAGCCGCGAAACTTAATGCAGGGGCGGAGTCTTCCGATGTACCCATCGGCACCCTCCCTCCGGGCTGTTGACCCTTGCCTCCGGGCGCCTTTCAAACGAGGATTTATTCAACTTGAGCACGCTGACGACCGCTGTGGGTGGGAAGGCTGCTCTATATACTCATATGGCTGGTGGCGATCTGGTAGGTCAGGTTGGCCTTGGCAAAGGCACCAATTTCGCCGATATGGGGCCGAAAACGGAGTCCTCTCCGTCAACCGCCATCCTGGTGGTGGCCAGCGACCTGGAAGAAGAAGCTCCCATCTGGTGGCTGCGGGTCAAGCAGGCTGCCCAGCGTGGTGCTACCTTGATCGTTGCCAACCCGCGCTCCACCAAGACCGACCGTTATGCTCGCCATGTCCTGCGCTACACCTATGGTCAAGAGGCGTCTACCGTCCTGACAATGATGAATGCGCTTTCGGCCAAGCGCCCTGAAATCCCCGGTAAGATGTACCCATCTTCGGTGACTTTGAGCGCTGAGCTAAAAGCGGCTGCCGAAGCCTTTGCACAAGCTGAGAATGCCATCGTGATCTACGGCAGCGAAGGCCTGGGCTTAGAAGGCTCGCGGGCGCTGGCGCAGGCCTGCGCCAACCTGCTGATCACGACCAACCATACCGGTCGCCCCAATAACGGTTTGCTGGCGGTTTGGCCGCGGGCCAACGATCAGGGCGCCTGGGATTTGGGCTTTCGACCCGCGCCTGACCTGTCCGCCGCGTTTGCAGATGCGAAAGTGATCTACCTCGCTGCCTGCGACCCCGCCAACGATGAGCCGGTCCTGGCAGACAGCCTGTACCAGGCTCTCCAAGCGGGCGCATTCCTGGTGGTACAAGACCTGTTCCTTACCGCTTCTGCCCGCCTGGCGGATGTTGTTCTGCCCGCACAAGCTTACACCGAGCGGGAAGGCACCTTTACTTCCGGTGAGCGCCGGGTGCAGCGTTATTACCCGGCAGTGCTGCCTCGCCTGCAGAGCAAGCCGGATTTTGAAATTACTGCCCTGCTGGGCAAGCGCCTGGGGATAGACCTGGAGGCTGACGCCCCTGCCCAGGTGATGCTGCGCCTGGCAGCCAAAATCCCAGTCTATGCCGAGCTGGGCACGAATCCGTATCGAAAGCTGGCCGAGGTTACTGAACAGTGGCCGTTAGTGGGGCGCAGCGATATGTACTACGGTGGGACCACGTATGAGAATACGCAGGGTTTGGGTGTTCAGCTTTCCTCGGCGGTTGAAAGAGGTGAGTTGGTCTCGATGTACTCATCGACCCTGGCCTGGCCCGAACCTCCTGAATTTGTTAAAACCCTGGCTTCGAACGATGTACCCATCGTCAACGATGTACCCATCGTCAACGATGTACCCATCGTCAAACTGGTCGCTGTTCCCATCACGATCTTAAATGATCGCGGCCAGACGCTTTTGCCTTCTGCTCTCCTCAGCCAGCGGATCCCTAAACCTTATGTAGTTGTGAACCCTAAGGATGCTGAGAAATTAGAACTGGCAGGAAGCTCGCGAGCCAAGATCGGGCTGAGTGGTTTTGAGCAGCGATGGTCTTCATCGCAAGCTGCCGATGTAATCATCGCCGATGTACGCATCGTCGAAGTGCGCCAGGATGAATCCCTGCTGCAGGGTTTTGTCTTGATCCCCCGCAGCCTGGGTATTCCTATTACCAGGCCTCAAATTGTTGAAATCAGTAAAGAAGTACTCGGCCTGACAATGTAATCATCGTAAGAGGTACTCTTCTTAAGAGGCGCTATGACAAATGGAACATCTGCTACAGCCAGCGTGATTGAAACCATCATCAAATCCATCATCCTACTCCTGGTGATGACCGGTGGGTTTGCGTATTTAACATTGTACGAACGCAAAGTCCTGGCTCGCATCCAGGTGCGTGTCGGCCCTAATCGCGCCGGCCCCTGGGGTATCCTCCAGCCGATTGCCGATGCGATTAAATTAATCTTCAAAGAAGAGCTGATTCCCGCCAGTGCGCATAAGTTCATCTTTGTCCTTGCCCCGATTATCACAGTTTTTCCAGCATTAGTCATTACTGCTGTCATCCCTTGGGGTGGCACGGTGAGCATCTTTGGTCGTCCGGTTCAGCTGGGCATTGCCGACATCAGCGTGGGCGTCCTCTATATTACCGCTATCGCTTCCATCGCTGTATACGGCATCACCCTGGCTGGCTGGTCTTCGAATAATAAATATGCCATGCTGGGTGGCCTGCGCGCCACGGCACAGATGATCAGCTATGAATTGGGCCTGGGCCTGGCTTTTATCTCCCCAATCATCATCACCGGCTCTATGCGCATCTCGGATATCATCCAAATGCAAGCGGATTTGGGCCTCGTCAAATGGCTGCTGCTCCAACCCCTGGCGCCGATCATTTTCTTGATTGCCAGCATCGCCGAAGTCAACCGCGCCCCCTTCGATATGCCTGAAGCCGAACAAGAGCTGACTGCCGGTTACCACACGGAGTATTCTGGGATGAAATTCGCCTTGTTCTTCATGGCTGAATACATCAAAATGATCGCCGTCAGTGCCATTGCTGCTACGCTCTTCTTTGGTGGTTACCTGGGACCCTTTGTGGATCGCCTGCCCTGGTTAGGCCCCATTTACCTGTTGGCAAAGATCGTCATCCTGCTCTTCTGGATGATCTGGATCCGCGCCACTATCCCGCGCATCCGCTACGACCGGCTCATGGCCTTTGGCTGGAAGGTCATGCTGCCAGTGGGTTTGCTGAGTGTTTTTCTAACGGCAGTATTGGTGCTCGTTGCAGATGCACTTATCTGAAATGTTTGGAGGAGTGTAGCGCATGCTGTTAGCTTGCGCACAAATCTTGGAGGATAGAGCATGCTAAAAGAATTTGGACGTGGCCTGTGGACCACTTTCCGCTCCATGTTTGAAAAACCGGTGACGATTTCCTACCCAGAAGTCAAACGCCCTGTGCACACGCGCTTCAAAGGTCGCCATACTTTGAAACGTTACGAGAATGGGCTGGAGAAGTGTATCGGCTGCTCGTTGTGTGCAGCAGCTTGCCCGTCAGATGCAATTTTCGTCGAATCAGCTGAAAATACCGATGAAGTCCGCTTCTCGCCCGGAGAGCGCTATGCCAGCACCTATGAGATCAATATGCTGCGCTGCATTTTCTGTGGGTACTGTGAAGATGCCTGCCCGACGGAAGCCATTGTTTTAGGCGATAATTACGAGCTGTCTTTCATGGATCGTTCGGAGGCCATCTACACGAAAGAAATGCTCTTGGAGTCCGTGAAAGAGGCCCTCATGACCACTCCTCGGAAGGTTGACCCGGGAGTTTTTACCCGTTCGATCCCTGTCATGCAAGATCCAACTGATTAGTAGGGGCAGGGTTTCCCCGCCCAAGAACTAGAGTACATTGAGAGAATTACCATGAGCGCAAACCTGATTTTATTTATCATCCTGGCTGGGGTGGCTGTTTTCTCAGCTTTGGCCATGCTGTTTTCGCGTAATGCAATCTATGCGGCTTTGTTCCTCATTTTGAATTTCGTAGCGGTGGCGATGTTTTACGTGATGCTCGATGCCCCCTTCATAGCCATCTCGCAGGTCACCGTGTATGCCGGTGCGATCATGGTCCTCTTCCTGTTTGTCATCATGCTCCTGGGTGCAGAACAAACCGGGCGCACGCCTTCGCTTTGGTGGTACCAGCCGGTCGCCTTGTTCCTGGGGGTGGTTTTAATGATTGAGACTGCCATTATCGTCTTTTCTCAAACCGGAAAGCTTCCCGCCCCGCTGTCCGATGTACCTGCCACTTTTGGCACGCCTCTGGCCATCGGCCAGGAATTGTTCACCAACTATCTGCTGCCGTTCGAAGCCACTTCGATCCTGTTATTAACTGCCCTGGTAGGCGCCATTGTATTGACCCGGGGTGAGAAGAAGTAAGGGGCAGGGGTCGATGGGTACATCGAGCCCGCCCTCCTAAAGGAGAAAGCATGCTGCCTGTTGCTTATTACATCGGACTGTCCGCAATCTTGTTTACCATTGGCGCCCTGGGAGTCCTCATCCGGCGCAATCCTATCGTCATCTTTATGTCGGTAGAACTGATGCTCAATTCTGCTAACCTCGCCTTTGTGGCCTTCGCACGTGCCTTCGGCGAGCAGAATGGGCAGATTTTTGTCTTCTTTGTTATGACAGTGGCCGCGGCTGAAGTTGCAGTTGGTTTAGCACTGATCGTTGCCATTTTCCGCTCCAAGCACAGCATCGATATTGACCAGATGAACTCCTTGAAAGGGTAAACCTTATGATGTACTCATCGTCTGTGTTCCTAAGTTTCGATGTACCCGTTGCAACAGCCTCTTCAGTCCAGTTCTTCAACCTGGTTCCATGGGTGGTCTTCTTTCCGGTCATCGGGCTGCTGATCAATATCATTGTCGGGGGCAAGCTGGGTGAGAAAGCGGTTGGGAGTGGTAGCCTGCCTGGCCTCCGGATTATCTTTCGTCATCTCTGTTCTCATGGCCGTCTCCCTTCTCGGTCACCCAGAGGGCGTCACGGTCCCCTTGTTGGAGTGGATTCACATCGGCTCGCTGCAGATTGACTGGGCGTTCCGGGTGGATACCCTCTCGGTGACCATGATGTTGGTCGTATCTGGGGTGGGAACGCTGATCCACATCTATGCGGTTGGATATATGCATGCCGACGTCCGTCACAATGGTGATCCGGGCCGCTTCCGCCGTTTCTTTGTTTTCATGAACCTCTTTATCGCCGCCATGATGGTCCTCGTCTCTGGAGACAGCTACCTGGTGCTCTTCGTTGGCTGGGAGGGTGTCGGGCTGTGCTCCTACCTCCTGATCGGCTTCTGGTACGATAAAGGCTCCGGTGTACGCACCGGCGATGGGATTGGTAATGCCCTGGCCGCCAAGAAAGCCTTCATCGCCAACCGGGTCGGCGATTTTGGCTTCCTCATCGCCATGTTCCTCATGTTCTGGGCTTTCGGCTCCCTGCAGTTTGAATCCGTGTTTACCAAAGCCCCCGAAATAGCCGCTGCTCAGCCCACCCTCATCCTGGCCATCACTCTCTTTATGTTGGTGGGCGTCACCGGCAAATCGGCGCAAATCCCCCTGTATGTCTGGCTGCCAGATGCCATGGCCGGTCCCACTCCCGTCTCCGCTCTCATCCATGCTGCTACCATGGTCACGGCGGGCGTATACCTGGTGGCGCGTTCAAACGTTTTGTATTCGCTGGTGCCCGATGCGCAAGCCGTCGTTACCTGGGTCGGAGGCCTGACTGCCTTCTTTGCCGCTACCATTGCTGTAGCACAGTTCGATATCAAGAAAGTATTAGCCTACTCCACCATCAGCCAGTTAGGTTTTATGGTTGCAGCCGTAGGCATGGGCGCTTATGCCGCCGGCATGTTCCACCTGGTAACCCACGCCTTCTTCAAAGCCCTCTTGTTCCTGTCCGCCGGTTCGGTGATCCAGGGAGTAGAGCAGGGCGTACACCATGTGGAGCACGATGTGGGCTTGAAGAAGAAATTCAAGAATGAGGGTGTGTACATGACAGAGCACCATTTTGACCCCCAGGACATGCGTAATATGGGCGGTCTTGCGCGCTCGCATGAAGACCACCTTCGTTGTTTACCTGGTCGGTGCGCTGGCTTTAGCAGGTATCTTCCCCCTGGCAGGGTTCTGGTCGAAGGACGAGATCCTGGCTGAATTCTCCGCGGCTAATTCAATCATCTATTGGCTGCTGACAGCGGCTGCTTTTTTCACGGCCTTCTATATGGGGCGCCAGGTGCTGATGGTCTTCTTCGGTAAACCGCGTACTCAGCCCGCCGCTCACGCCCAAGAAAATCCACCCGTCATGACGATGCCCCTTATCTGTACTTGCCGTTTTGGCATTTTTCAGCGGCGTGCTTAACTTGCCCACCATACATACGTTTACGAAGTGGCTTGAGCATACGATTACAACAGTGCATGAAGGTGAGTTCAATATTGTTGTTGCTCTTATTTCCACCGGGTTGGCTCTGGCGGCCATCTTCTTCTCCTGGATGTTCTACAGTTTGCGCTACCAGGAGCTGCAAAAGCTGCCCTTTGCCAAGCGCCCCGATGATCCCCTGCGCAGCGTGCTGGGGCCTCTCTTCACTTTGTTAGAGAATAAATACAAGATCGATGAGCTCTACAAACTCATCATCCTAGATCCCTATGTCAAGATCTCCCGTTTCCTGGCTGAAGTGATTGATTGGCGCTTCTGGCATGACTGGTTCCACGATGTGGTTATTGCTCGCAGTTTCAAGGTTGTCACCCAGGTCCTGGCTGTGCAGGTTGATCTCGGCTTCATCGATGGGATTGCCAATGGATTGGCGCGCCTTTCCCAGGCATTTGCTGCTTCCCTACGCCGCATCCAAACTGGCTTTGTGCGTAACTATGCCCTGGCTATGTTTGTTGGTTTGGTTTTAATCTTGGGTTATCTGATCGTACGTGTACTTGCATCATAAATTTGAGTAGAGGAAGAACTATGAATGAAATGTTCTCTTTCATCGACTATTCTCAGCAGTTGTACTCGATGTACTCATCGACAACTACCCTGACCCTTGTAACCTTCTTCCCCCTGGTAGGCGTGCTGGTTATCCTGTTTTTAAAGCAGGAACAAAAAAATCTCATTCGTTGGGTAGCGCTTATCACCTCGCTGATCACCTTCGGCCTTTCCATCGCTGCCCTCGCCCAGTTCGACGCCTCCAACCCCGAACTCCAGCTCCAGGTAAACCTGCCCTGGATCCAGGTTGCCGGGTGGAATATCTCCTACCACCTGGGTGTGGATGGCTTGAGCATCTTATTGCTGCTCTTGACTACCTTCCTCACCCCCATTTCCATCCTTTCCACCTGGACGGCTGTCGAAGAGCGCGTCAAAGATTTCATGATCTTCTTCCTCCTGCTCGAGGTCGGCATGCTGGGCGTGTTTGTCGCCCAGGATCTCTTCTTGTTCTACATCTTCTGGGAATTTACCCTCGTCCCCATGTACTTCCTCATCGGCATCTGGGGTGGACCGCGCCGCATGTATGCCGCCATCAAGTTCTTCCTCTATACCATGGCCGGGTCTGTCCTCATGCTGTTGGCCATCTTGTGGTTGGGCATCTACCAGGGCACCTTCTCTGTGCCTGAGCTGATTGCGAAAGGTGGAATCCCTTCTGAAATTCAATTCTGGCTCTTCCTCGCCTTTGCTGCAGCCTTCGCCATCAAAGTCCCCATGTGGCCCCTGCATTCCTGGCTCCCTGATGCGCATGTCGAAGCGCCCACGGCTGGCTCCGTCATCCTGGCGGGTGTCTTGCTGAAGATGGGCACCTACGGCTTCTTGCGCTTCAACCTGCCCATCTTCCCCCAGGCTGCTGTGCAGCTTGCCCCCTGGATGGCCGGATTGGCTGTCGTGGGCATTCTCTATGGCGCCGCTGTATCCTATGCCCAGAAAGACGTGAAAAAGCTGGTTGCTTATTCCTCCGTCAGCCACCTGGGCTTTGTCATGTTGGGACTCTTTGCTTTGAACGCCCAGGGTATTTCCGGCGGTATCTTGCAGATGGTCAACCACGGCCTGAGCACCGGCGCCCTCTTCTTGATCGTCGGCATGATCTACGAGCGCCGGCATACGCGTGAAATGGATGCCTTTGGCGGCCTGTGGAAGGTCATGCCCGTCTATGGCGCTCTGACCTTGATCGTGACCCTCTCCTCGATGGGTCTGCCCGGCTTGAACGGCTTTGTCGGTGAATTTACCATCCTCTTGGGTGCTTTCGGCTCTGAGGCACTTGGCTCTCCCTGGTTTGCTGGTCTGGCTGCCGTAGGTGTCATTTTGGCGGCGGTTTACATGCTTTTCATGTTCCAAAAGCTTTTCCTGGGACCTGTGGATAAAGATGAGAACCGGTCCTTGAAGGATATCAACGCCAGAGAGATCATCATCCTCATACCGATTCTGGTCTTCATCTTTTGGATCGGTCTTTACCCGGCTCCCTTCTTCAACCTGATGGCCCCGGCGGTCGACAAATTAGTTGCCGTTTTGCAAGCAGCGGCTATCCCTTAGCATCTTTGGGCGAGATACGATGTACCCATGGCACGATGTAAGTCGATGAGTACATCGCCATCGTCTAAATCTTTGGAGATCCTTTATGAGCTTAAGTGATTTGATCGCCGATACCCTTGTGATCTTGCCCGTGGTGGTGCTGATGGCTTGGGCTTGCGTGCTCCTTTTGGTTGACCTGGCTATTCCCGACAACCGTAAAGGCGTGACGGCTTCTCCTGGCAGCGCTTGGCCTCTTGATTTCAATGGGGCTCGTAATCGTTCGCATCGTCAGCATTGAGCCTGACAGGTGCACCGATGTACTCATCGGCAACTCGCCTTTAGCGGCATGGTTTTGGTGGATGGTTTTGGTCTTTTCCTCAGCCTGCTTTTCCTGGCCAGCGGCCTGGTTGCTATTGCTATCGCCCACGATTATCTCAAACAGGATGCAGATTGAGCGCGGCGAATTTTACATTCTGCTGCTCTTTTCTATTGGCGGTATGATGATGATGGCTTGGGCTGCCGATTTGATCATCGTCTTCCTGGCTTTGGAGTGGCTTTCAATCCCGCTGTATGTACTGGCGGGTTTTGCCGCGTCCCCGCCTGGATTCGGAGGAGGCGGCCCTGAAATATTTCCTCCTGGGTGCTTATGCCGGCGGGTTTGTGGTTTATGGCACCGCCTTGATCTTTGGCGCGGCACGAAACCACCGCCCTGGCGGGCATTGTGCAGGCCGTGCAGGCGCAGACTGCCAACCTGGTTTTGCTGCTGGCTGGCGGAGCCCTGATCCTGGTGGGGCTGGGCTTCAAAGTTTCTGCCGTTCCCTTCCACATGTGGACGCCCGATGTGTACCATGGCGCTCCCTCGCCAGTCTCTGCGTTCATGTCGGTAGCGGCCAAAGCCGCCGGATTTGCCGCCTTGCTGCGCATCTTTGTGCTGGCCTTCCCTGCCATTTCGATCGATATCACGCCTGTCATCTGGGTCTTATCCGCCCTTACCATGATCTTGGGAAATTTCCTGGCTATCGCCCAGAGCAATATCAAGCGTATGCTGGCTTATTCCAGCATTGCCCATGCCGGGTACATCCTGATGGCTCTGGTCACCTATGGACAGCCAGGGGTGTCAGACGACGCGATTGCTTCCGCCCTCTTCTACCTCCTTGCCTATGCCTTTACCAGCTTTGGGGCCTGGGCAGTTGTTATCTTACTGGAGAGAGAAGAAGGGCAAGGTCTGGAGCTGAAGGATTTTGCGGGCTTGGGTCGCAAGCATCCAGCCCTGGCGGCTGCCATGACCGTCTTTATGCTCTCTTTTACCGGGGTGCCGCCCACGTTGGGCTTCCTGGGTAAGTTCTTCCTCTTCCGCACGGTCATCGAAGGTGGCTACATTGGACTGGCGATCATCGGCGTACTGACCTCCCTTGTCTCCGCCTACTACTACCTGCGGGTCGTTGTCATCATGTACATGCAAGAGGGTGAGCCCCAGGTAAGCCCGGCAGCCTGGGTGCGCCTGACCGCCTTTGGCTCAGCCATCTTGGTGGTAGCGCTTAGCATTTTCGCCTCCCCGCTCTTCGATTGGGCGGCCAAGGCTACTATGGGGTTCTAAAATACTTTCCATCTTTCTGGTAATTTCGGTGGAACCCAAGCCGGATCTGGTCGCCAGCTTAACCACGAGCCATCCAGTGGGTATCTTTGCTGGTTGATTCTGTTAAAAACCTCTTCCTGAGATTGCTTAATTCCCTTCACCCAATCCTCCAGAATGCCGCCCTCTCTTATCCCATCCTGATAGTCTTCTTCATCTTTCCATTCCCAATGGTATTGGGGATCAATCACAATATCGAGGTCTAAATCTAAGGTATCAAAACCGCACTGACTGCGCTGATACGGGAGCTGAAAGTTGATATAGTAGCAGCGAAATTCATCTGCGGCGTGATCCCAAAACAGGAAGCAGGAATAATATTTCTCTGGCTCAAGAAAGATCAGGATCCAATTCGTGTGCCAGGCAAATTCCCTCAGCTTGATTTGGTCGCTTTTGGCTTCTTGCCAGCGCGTGCCGTGCGAGAAATCTTTATTTTGCCTCCAGCGCCAATATCCTTCAGGAAAAGCACATTGTGCGCCAGGGAGCAGCAAAAGGACGGTTTCTTTTGGCTCGTCTTTCACCACAATCACTGACTCTGCGAGCCATACCTGGTGATTGACAATCCCGCGTAGTACGCAGCTTTCTCCGGCTGCCCAAAGGGTTTTCACGGCAAACCTTCTCTTGAATTTTGCGTCGATAATTGTGGATTAATTACCATTGATTTCTCCTGGCATGGACTCACCGAAGAACTGTGATACTGCATGGGTGTAGTATAAACCTATAAATGGTCTATTCCTTTCACAGCGACCAGTACAGGCGATGATATTATAATTGAGGCGCTTTGTACACAAACCCCGCTGGAGCTGGCTTACCGTATCGGCCTGTAAGCCAAAGCAAAAGGAAATAAACCAGCGGCCAGATGAAATCCATGTAAAGCGTCAGCCCCGCGTTGCCCACTGCCAGGTTCTGGTTTTGGACAAGGTCAGCCACATGGGTTATCCCAGCGATCCAAAGGAAAGCGGTTTTTGATATCACGTAGGGAAGCCAGAAGTCGCGCCGCCAGAAACCCAAAAAGCCGAGCAATCCCACCGCCAGGTTTGCCCCGGCAACTTCCTTCTGAAACGGACTTCCCAGCGGCCATCCGATCGAGCTGGCTACCATATCTGAAAAGAAGAAGTGCATTATAAAAGAGGTGATACTGGCAAAACCACCAATCCCGAAAGTGACCATGGTAATGACTTCAAAAGATTTTCCGCGTGTGCGCTCTTTGAGGTGCGAGATGATCACCCACGAAGAGATAATGATGCCCAGCAAAACCGAGACAAACCGAAATACATCTGAGGTAAAGAACGAATTATCCATATTCTCCTCCAATGGTATAAAGCGACACAGCGGTCCAAGTTATAATCCTGTGCACCTTTGTGGCTCACTCCGCTTTTACTTTTAGTGCCCGGTTCATTTCTTCAAAACCGCGTCGCGTGTCTTTATCTAGGCTTCGAGCAAATAACGGGACGAGCAAGCTAGTGATACTGCGCCCAATCTGACACTTTGAATTCCATTCCCATCGACTATTATACTGTCGAGTTTTCTACCCTTTTGTTGATAAAAAGACAAAGAACCCCGCCTGAATGATTATCCGGCGGGGCATTGTCTATGCTTAGTAAAGCTGATTACATGCCGTCTGGTGGCTGACCCGGCTGCTCCGGACCGATGCGGAATGGGCGCATCATTTCATTATCCTCGTGCTCGACGATGTGACAGTGCCAGACAAATTGACCGGGCGTGTTGAACTGCGCCCTGATACGGGTGACCTCGCCAGGATAGGCGATCACAGTATCCTTGAAGCCGGTTTCCCAGGCTTCTGGTGGGCGTGCATTTCCAGCTAGCTGTACCGGCTGCACGGGTTCGCCAGTTACTGGATCCAGTAAAAGCCCTTCACGATTTACAACTTCGAAGACCACCTCATGGACGTGCATGGGGTGAGCATCAGCGGTGAAATTATAGAATTCCCAAACTTCCGTGTCGCCTATGTTCGGATTTTCAGTCACCGCGTGATCCCACATGGCGTGCATGGGCATGCCGGCTGCATCTACAGTCCCCAGCATCGCTGCCGCCGGACCATCGTGGTACATCGACATTTCCTCAAGCAGCGCCAAAGGGCGCGTGGTAATAGGTGCCGGCAAAACCGGGAGAGGCGGTAAGACCAGGAACTGCGGTGGTGTCGTCGTGTCGACGCTCAATGCCGGACCGACGCGGAATTCCATCACCAGACCGGTGGAGAAAGGATCAGCAGTTGTGAAATCAGTGCCTGGTACGCCACCGCCGAAGGGCTCATCGGGGCCGAGATTTCCAAGCACGTAATTGCCCGCCGGGACGTTGGTGAAGTCAACGATGACATCAGCGCGCTCCGCCAAGCCCATCAACAGCTGGTTGCCGGCTGCCGTGACGTTTACCGGCGCGGCCAGGAAGCCGCCCTCGTTGCCGATCTGCCAGACTTCCACACCAGGGATTTTGCTGAAGTCCAGGATCAGGAAGCGTGACTGGCAGCCGTTCAAGAAGCGGAAGCGGTAGCGGCGCTGCTCGACAGCCTGGAAAGGCCAAGTGTTGCCGTTGACCATGATCATGTTTCCAAAAAACTCAGGATTCCAGATGGGGGAAAGATCGGTGAAGGGCAGGTATGGTCCCAAAAATTCGTCAAAGAAGGCGCGTGTATCAGGGTAAAATAGCGACCCGTCATTATTGAAGGCTCGGTCCTGGATGGCGATAGGGATCTCGTAATAGGTTTTGTTTGGTGGGAATTTATCATTCGCCTGAGGGGCTGGACCAGGTAACACGGCGGGTGTACCGGTGCGTGAGTCCAACACGACATCATCAGGGCCGCCACGGATGATGTAAAATCCAGCCGGGCCAGCATAAACATTGAGACGGGTCATGCCGAGGGTATGGTCGTGATACCAGATGGTGGAGGCTCGGTTCGCATTTGGATATTGAAAGGAAGCAAATCCAGGTCCCCAAGCAGCGCCATAACCTGCAGCGGCCTTGTTGGCGAAGAAATCATACCAGGTACCTTCGGTGGCATAGCCTGGAGGGATGTTCCCAGCAGCAGGCAGGTACCAGGCTTCGGCGTAGCCGTCGCTCTCGTCCCCAACACCCACCGCGCCATGCACGTGGGTGACCATTGGGACAGGTCCGGTATAAGCGCCGGGTGTATCGTCAAAGGTTGGGCGGGTATCGCGACTATCCATCCCGCCGGGCGGGTTAGCCCAGTGCAGGGTAGGATCGACAGGCAGCAAGTGAGGCTGGTAGGTGCCGTCAGGGTTCTTGAGATCATTGATCCACTTCACTTGCACCGGCTTGTTCCATTTGGCCTCAATGGTCAGTGAGGGAGCATTGTGCAGCAGTAAGCCGCGCTTGCTATCCGCTTTGACCGCACCATATCCCCACACAGTTGTTGCCGGAAACCCAGCTGGCAAAATCTGTTGGGTAATTTGCTTCATCGAGATTTCGTAATAGTCGACGTTCTTGCCGCCGCGTTGTTTGATGGTACCGGCCTGTGGCATTACTGGCGGGATCAATAGTTGCGTTTGGAACTTGGGTACGCTGTTAGGGTCAAGGGAGCCACCTGGTATAGCTGCCAGGGCGCGCATTAGGTATTTACCTTTGGTCGAAGCAAAGAACGCTGCTAACCCGGCACCAGTAAGTTTTAGAAAACTTCGTCTGGAAATCATTAAATTTTCTCCTTCATTTTGAGCAAATCAACAAATTCTTGGTTGGAGATCGATTACAAACCGTTATAGCTAATCTAACGTGAATACGGGATAAGGGGCGCCAACTGAGTAAACTTATGTTTGTCCGAACAAAAAGTGACACTCAGGAGGAGCCCCAATGGATAGTTTAGTTGAAATGTTCTGTCATGTCGATGATTTTTGCCAAGCATTCCTGCCAATCTGGCAAGCTCAGTTGTTAGCAAGTGGAGCGATCCAGCGCCAACGCCCACGATCACTATGTATGAGTGAGATCATGACCATCCTGATCGCTTTTCATCAATCCCACTATCGGGACTTCAAAGCTTACTACTGCCAGCATGTTTTACCGTATTGGCGGAGCGATTTTCCTGGACTGGTAAGTTACCAACGTTTCATCGATTACACTCCATCGGCTTTGGTTCCCTTGGCCGTGTACTTGCGCACCTGCTGTTTGGGCTCCTGTACAGGGATTTCCTTCATGGACTCGACCCCCTTGGTGGTGTGTCACAATGCCCGCATTCATAACCATAAGGTGTTTGCAGGGCTGGCAGCTCGCGGCCACAGTTCTACCGGTTGGTTCTTTGGCTTCAAGCTCCATCTGGTCTTCAATGATCGGGGCGAGTTGCTCGATGTGATGCTCTCCCCAGGAAATGTCGATGACCGTAAACCAGTCCCGTTTCTCGTCAAACGACTCTTCGGCAAGATCTTCGCCGACAAAGGCTATCTATCCCAGCCCTTGTTCGAATATCTCTACCGCACCTTCTCCATCCAATTGATCACCAGGCTCAAATCGAACATGAAGAACCGCTTGATGCTCTTGGAAGATCGCCTGATGCTGCGGAAACGAGCCATTGCAGAGTCGATCATCGATCAGCTCAAAAATATCTCTCAGGTGGAGCATTCCCGACATCGCAGTGTATTCAACTTTCTTGTTAATGTTCTGTGTGGCTTGATCGCTTATTGCCACAAACCTTCAAAACCGTCCCTGAGTCTGGAGCCCTTGGCTCTTCTCCCAGCCTAACCCGTATTCACGTTAATCTAATAAACCAGAAGCACGCATAAAAATGTGATTTTTATAAGTGACCTCACCTCCATATATGAAATTTGTAATCAATATAGAAAAATTAAAAACCGGTCCTATGGGCCAGTTTCGCTACTGGCTCCCCTATGACCTTCTCCATCCGAAGGAAGGTTTTCGCGACCATCTCAGGTCACAGGTTCATCGCCGCCCGTTTGTGCTTGTTTTTACAAAACAAAACAATTTGGATATAATTTCACCTATTTTACCGAAAGAGAAAAAACTTGTCAAGTGATTTTTCTGAAGTTCAGACATGAGTTGGGACAGGAAAATGAACTAAAGCCAGAAAGGCTGCCAAAGTGGTCTCCAAGATCATCCGTCGATCCTGGGAAGATATAGACCATTTCTGTTTAAGCAAGACGAACAAACCTGAGTAGCGTTTCCATTTTTTGCCTTTTTTCAGATGGGGAGATCCAGGGATGCGATCTTTCTCAAGCACGGTCTCGTTTTCAGCGATCTGCTCACCATACAGGAAATCCCGGATGCGTTCTCCGACCAGCAAGCCAATCGCAAAGACCATCAAGAGCAGAGCCAACATTTTTTCCATGTAAGCTTGCTGTTTATTCATCAGCTTGGTCATTCCCAGCAGGCTTTTCAAGTCGCGTAGACTTTGTTCGATCTTCATGCGCAGCAAGTAAATCCGCAATCCTTCTTCGGCTGTCAGGTTTGTCATCACCCACAAAGGTTCCGAGAACCCTTTATTCCAGGTTCCGATCAAGTTCACGCAAACTTGGCCTTTATACCACACTCGGTTATAGATAACGACTTCACCGGGCAGGATGGTCAGGCTAACTTCCTGACCTTCTGCATCCCAGAACTTGGGTGGATGGCTCCCCAGGTTCAGGCGAATCACGAAATTGACTTGTTCTGCGTTCAAACATAGCAACAGCTCCAGGTAACTAAACTCCCGATCCAGCACCAAAGGACGCTCCCCAAGCAGATCTTTGAGCCCTTCAAAGGCTCGAAAATGGTTTTGATTGCGCGAATCTTGGTTCATGGCAATTGTTTTGGATGAATAGGTAATCAACCCGCAGGGTATCGCCCGTCCCCGATAGGGGGTCGCCAGCAGCAAAGCCCAGAACCCTTTCGTCTTCCCATCCTTGAGCGTTCCCACGTACTCTGTTTTCCAGGCTTGCGGACGCTCGATCTCGGTTGGATCACCAATCACAAACTCCGCCTGCTCTTGAAATAGTCTCCACAGCGCTTGGCGTGGATCTTCATCCTTGATGAAACGCTGGATCCGTTTATAGCTGGCTGTACTATTGCCTCTCATCGCTACGGCAATATCTGTAAGCCGCAATGAACGCGCTGCCAAAATCCCTTGCCCAATTTCGGCTGCCCTGCGTGCGGTCCCTTTATCGTCAAATAGACCCTGCTTAAATGGTTGAATGTTGATAAACTTGCTCATGGGAGCCTCCTTCCGATGTGTGGTTGTCGCTAACCAAGTTTATCGGTTTTGAGGCTCCTTTTTCTTCTGTTGTCCTATCTCATGTCCGAAGATCAGATTTTTTTATACAGTCTTAAAGACCCTGATGATGCTCTCATTTATCGAACTGCTTACAATATCTCACCCACCACCAGAGTTTCCAACTGGTGCAGCGGTTTCATCCCCTGCCTTTCCTGTTCTGTGGTCGGGAAGCTGGCCTCATCTGGCTTATCGGACAGACCAAAGACCAGGGCGCCGCGCCTGCGGAGCTCCGCGGCAAACTCCTGCACCTCAGCAGTAATCACAATGCGCTCTGTAAGCAGCTTTGTGATTGGCTCATTTGCTGATCCTCCAAACCGATCCGTCGTGCACAGGTATTCGTTATACCGGAAGGCTTTGAAGGGCGTTGGGTCGTTTGCCTGGACGTTAGCCCACACCTGGTCGTGGATGACCCCCAGGCTGCCCAGGCCCAGCTCCACCCGGTGGTCCTCGACGCGCTGGATGAACTCAAAGAATGATGTCAGCCTGCCTGCTTGAACCTCTTGCACGATCTGTTCAAAATCGAATAAAGGTGTGCCCAGCATCAGGCAGATATACGCCAGGTAATCCTGGTTGTCGGCCGTGAAGGGATGGTAGATCGGCTGGTTGAGCGTATGATAGACGTTCCGGAAGGCGCTTTCATCGAAATCTGCTCCCAACAAATCTGCTACTGTACGCCTAACGCCCTCCAGACGGGCTTCGTCGATCGGCTTGTCGTTCCTGCCGCGGGCTCCGACACTGGTTTTATCCATATCGATAACCAGCACCGTCTCTTCGTCCAAGCCAACTCCCCGATTTTCGAGATATGCCTGGAAGTCACACAGCCCTGACCAGCGGTTGGCAATGTAAAATGAGTTCTTCAACCTGAATCGCTTTCGGTGCTTTCAGGTCGTCCTTGCCGATGAAAGCCCAGCCCGGCCAGCCTCCCGCCAGGCAAAGATTCTGAAAAGCTGTACCATCCAGCAGGCGCGTGTCGCCCAGGAAAACCAGGCGCTTGAGCTGGCCGTTGGGCAGCTCCAACCGCCGCGCCTGGGTGAGGATCTCTGCCACAACGCTTCCGTAGGCTGGCTCCACCTTGCGCGGTAAAGGAATTTCTGTATTGAAAAGGATTCCCTTAAGATCTTGGAATGAGGGCAGCCGCCTATCTGCCGGGATCAAATTGCGGTACACAATAAAATTACCCCAAAGGTTGTAAAGGGAGCCAGTATGCTTGATCTGATACGCTGTACTCGATGTACTCATCGCCATCGCTGAGTTACCGGTGTACCCACCGTCTGTCATCGCTGCTGTCATAAAAACCTCTGTAATTTAACGTGAATACGGGTTAGGCTGGGAGAAGAGCCAAGGGCTCCAAACTCAGGGACGGTTTTGAAGGTTTGTGGCAATAAGCGATCAAGCCACACAGAACATTAACAAGAAAGTTGAATACACTGCGATGTCGGGAATGCTCCACCTGAGAGATATTTTTGAGCTGATCGATGATCGACTCTGCAATGGCTCGTTTCCGCAGCATCAGGCGATCTTCCAAGAGCATCAAGCGGTTCTTCATGTTCGATTTGAGCCTGGTGATCAATTGGATGGAGAAGGTGCGGTAGAGATATTCGAACAAGGGCTGGGATAGATAGCCTTTGTCGGCGAAGATCTTGCCGAAGAGTCGTTTGACGAGAAACGGGACTGGTTTACGGTCATCGACATTTCCTGGGGAGAGCATCACATCGAGCAACTCGCCCCGATCATTGAAGACCAGATGGAGCTTGAAGCCAAAGAACCAACCGGTAGAACTGTGGCCGCGAGCTGCCAGCCCTGCAAACACCTTATGGTTATGAATGCGGGCATTGTGACACACCACCAAGGGGGTCGAGTCCATGAAGGAAATCCCTGTACAGGAGCCCAAACAGCAGGTGCGCAAGTACACGGCCAAGGGAACCAAAGCCGATGGAGTGTAATCGATGAAACGTTGGTAACTTACCAGTCCAGGAAAATCGCTCCGCCAATACGGTAAAACATGCTGGCAGTAGTAAGCTTTGAAGTCCCGATAGTGGGATTGATGAAAAGCGATCAGGATGGTCATGATCTCACTCATACATAGTGATCGTGGGCGTTGGCGCTGGATCGCTCCACTTGCTAATAACTGAGCTTGCCAGATTGGCAGGAATGCTTGGCAAAAATCATCGACATGACAGAACATTTCAACTAAACTATCCATTGGGGCTCCTCCTGAGTGTCACTTTTTGTTCGGACAAACATAAGTTTACTCAGTTGGCGCCCCTTATCCCGTATTCACGTTAATTTATTTTATCGAATCCAACCCTGGGAAACCAGCAGCTCTGCATTATGGATCGAGCCGCCGGCTGCGCCGCGTACGGTGTTGTGCCCGACCACGACAAAACGCACATCCAAGAGTCGGTCCGGTCGCACCCGGCCTACGTGGGTGACCATCCCGCCCGCACCCGAAATATCAAGCGCTGGTTGAGGGCGGTCTGCTTCCCGGTGAACTCGGATAGGCCAGGTTGGGCTGCTGGGCAGGCTTATAACCCCAGGATCTGCCTGGAAGCTCTCTAAGGCCTCGACCACCTGTTCGACTGAAGCTCTGCTCTCAAATTCAACTGACACGCACTCGGTGTGCCCGTCGCGCACCGCCACGCGGTTGCATTGGGCGCTGGTGATGAAGTCTGCCTCGATGATGCCCTGGTTTACTAGCTTCCCAAGCAGCTTGCTCGGCTCGCTCTCCAGCTTGGCTTCCTCTCCATCGATCAGGGGAATGACGTTCCCCAGGATATCGAGAGACGAGAGCCCCGGATAGCCTGCTCCGGAAACCGCTTGCAAGGTCACCACAGCCAGCTTGCGCAGGCCGAAGCGGTCTAAAAGGGGACGAAGGACTAGCGCAAGCTGTGTGCTGGAGCAGTTCGGATTGGTGACGATGAAACCATTCCAACCGCGCTGATGCTTTTGGATCTCGATCAATTCGGTGTGGTCTGGGTTCACCTCCGGGATGAGCAGCGGTACATCCGCGTCCATGCGGTGCGAGGCTGCATTTGAGCATACAGCATAACCCGCCTGTGCAAACCGCTCTTCGATCGGACCGGCTAGATTGGATGGTAACGCAGAAAATACCAGGCGGCAGTCGCGCATCGACTTTTGCTCTGCTTCAACTGGAAGGACAATCATTTTCTGTACTTTCTCTGGGATCGTCGTTGTCAGCAGCCAGTGGCAGGCCTCTTCATAGACTTTTCCTGTCGACTGATCTGAGGCAGCCAGGGCGCTTACCTCGAACCAGGGGTGATCCTCGAGCAGTTGGACGAAGCGCTGCCCGACGGCTCCGGTAGCGCCTAAGATGCCGACCGGGATTTTGTTCGGTAGAACGGTTACGCTAGACATGGGCTGCCTCCGGACCCAATTCCCCATGCAGGATGCGTACAGTGCTTTCGACCTGGTCTTCGGGGATGCAGAAAGAAACGCTGTATTCGGTGCCCGCCTGGGCTACGGCGATGACACGTGTTCCGCACTTGCCCAGGGCAGTAAAAGCAAGCGAGACAATTCCACTCGAATGCCAGCCTGGAAAACCAACCACGGAGACGGTGGCGACCTTCTCTTTCACACCCAGGTTATAAATACCGTTGGTATGGGGCTGCCCAGGAGGGTGGTTTCCGTGGCGTTTGGCTTAGCCCAGGTATGCTCGCCTCCAAACTCACGCCGCAGAACATTCAAACAGTGGGCATGGTTTTGCTCGCGCACCACCAGATTCAGGCTGTGCTCTGAGAAAGATTGGGAAAATAGCGGTACCTCCACCCCTGCCTCGCTGAGAAGCTGCAGGGCACGCGCTGCTTCATGTTGTGTCCAGCGGTCATCGTGCGTTCCAACAGCGATCAGAGACAGCCCGGTGGTCGAGATGATGGCCGGCCATAATTCCCGTTTTGGACCCGGTGTCTTGACGATCAAGGTGCCGGGATGGGTGGGGTTGAAGCTGTTCAAAATGTGCAGCGGAATCTCCGCCTCGATCACCGGGCGGATGGTCTTGGGATGTAAAACATCCGCACCGTAATAAGCTAGAGTGGCCGCTTCAGCATAAGAAAGCTCTCTCAATGTGCGCGCTTCGGGGACAAGGTTGGGGTCGGCGGTCAAAATTCCGTCTACATCGCTCCAGATCCAAACTTCTTCGGCACCCAGCCCGGCGCCGAGGATAGCAGCCGTGTAGTCGCTCCCGCCACGACCGAGAGTCGTGGTCACGCCCTGTTCGGTAGCCGCAATGTAACCAGTAACTACTGGAATCACACCGCGCTCGATCAGAGGGCGAAGACGCTGATTAATGCGCTGGTCTGTTGGCGCTTTGAGCGGCTGGGCGGCGCCGAAGGTTTCATCCGTGACGATGAGCTCGGTGGCGGAAACCGCCTGGGCGCGCTCGCCGCGCTCGCTGTAAAACCGCTGCCAGAATATTCGCTGAAAGCTGCTCACCGAGCGAGGAGACAGCGTCACAGCCGCGCACGGTAAATTCGCCCAGGACGGCAATGCTGCGGTAGAGGCGTTCCAGGTCGTGCAGCCGGTCTTCGATCAATCCGCCCACTTCCAGGCGTTCTGGACTGTGGTTGAGCAGCGTTTCGACGACTTCCAGGTGGCGCTGCAGGAGGTGCGATTTGATTTCGCGGTATACGCTGTCTTTTCCTTCTGCTGCCGCCCTTCCACCGGTGATCAACTGATCAGTAACACCCGTCATGGCTGAAACCACCACCGCTGATCCTTGCAGGGGTGCCCGTCCTGGACTTGTTGCGGATTGAGCCACCTTGGTTTTCTCATGCTGTGAGAGAATGATATTGGCTACATTGGCAATACGCTGTGTATCGCCGACCGATGTGCCTCCAAATTTATGAACGATCAAATGCTTGCTATTTGCCAAATGCTTGCCATCTGCCATATGCTTCTCCTAGGATTTACAGCTTCTTAAGCGCCTGCTCGAGGTCCGAGAATATATCTTCAACATTCTCAATCCCAAGCGCATAACGGACCAGGTTGTCTTTGATGCCGTCAGCCTGGCGCTCCAAGGGATTCAGAGAGTAGAGTGCAGCGGGCTGCTGGATCACGCTCTCCACGCCGCCCAACGTGGGACCGATATAAGGCAGGTGCAGCAGGTCAATGAACCGGCCGGTTTTTTCGAAATCACCTTCGATCTCGAAGCTGACCACCCCTCCAAAACCGCTCAGCTGGCGTTTTGCCACTTCGAAATCCGGGTGGCTGGGCAGGCCGGGGTAGTAGACTCGGGCGATTTTGGGTTGGCCTTCCAGAAACCGTGCCACGCCCAAACCATTCTCGTTCTGGCGCAGCACGCGCAGCTCCAGCGTCTTTAAACCGCGCAGCAGCAGGTAGGCTTCCTGCGGGTTGCTAATCCCGCCCAATACGCCGCGGATGCCTTTAATATCTGCCAGCATCTGCTTGGAGCCAATCACAGCCCCAGCCAATAAATCATTGTGACCGCCCAGGTACTTGGTAGCACTTTGGATGACCAGATCAACGCCATAATCCAAGGGGCGCAGGTTGATGGGGGTGGCGAAGGTGCTGTCGAGCAAGGTGATCAAGTTGTGTGCATGGGCAGTCTGTACCAGGCATTCAAGATCAATGATACGCAAATAGGGGTTGGTGGGAGTTCTCAGCGAAGATCAGACGGGTATTCGGGCGCACAGCTGCAGCCAGCGCCTCGGGTTGGTCGATCGGTGCAAAGGAAGTTTCAATGCCCCAGCGCGGCAGCAGACTGCGGGCAAAATCAAGCGAGCGGTGGTAGCTGCCTGAGGTCATGACCATGTGATCACCGGCAGAGAGCAGTGTAAGCAGGGCGGTTGTGATGGCTGCCATCCCACTGCCAAAGAGCAGTGCCTCTTCTCCGCCTTCCAAGGCTGCTAACTTGGCCTCGGCTGCACTTTGAGTGGGATTGCTGTAGCGCCCATATTCATCGCGTACCGGCTGGCTGCCTTCTGCCTTCACTTGCATGAAATCCATGATCTCAGCCGTATCGCGGAAAGTATATGTCGAAGCTTGCACGATGGGTGTGGTGATGGCTCCAAAGGGCTTGCGCCTGGCCTCACCTGCATGGACAGCCTGGGTTGAGTTGCTAGGTTGCATGGAATGCTCTCCTCGTCGATCGATTTACCAACCAGACTCGTTACGAGCCGTATAAAAATTGAGGGTTAGCTTATCAGAAAGGAGAGGTTGGGATAAAAAACCTCTCCAACGGGAGTATGGTTGGAGAGGATAAGCATCGAGAGCAACACGCACTCATCTTCCAGAACCCTCCGCGGGTCTGCCGGACTTGGCACCGTATTAGCTGAAGATCAAATTCGTATGGTTATCAGCCAATTGGTTGTCGAGGTTTCTTAGGGCCGGTCCCTCCACCTCTCTTGATAAGAACCATCTATTTAATTGGGCGGGATAATACCACAGCCAGGAAAGCCTGTCAACCCGAATTCGGTTGAGGAATTTTGGCCTTGACTTTGTCTCTCCACTCCTCCAGCACCTGGCGCATCTCACGGGCGCGCTGCGGTTCATCTCTTGCCAGGTTATTCTTCTCTCCCAGATCCTCATGCAAGTTGTATAACTCGAGGTGGTTGTCTTCGAAGAATTCAATCAGCTTATAATTCCCCATGCGCACGGAAGAACTGGGTGTGCCACCCTGGTTGCCATAATGCGGGTAATGCCAGAAGATTGGTTTTTGTGCGGGATTCCCACTCTGGCGGAGTAAAGGCACGAAGCTGGCACCGTCGCAGTGCTGCTCTGGGAACAGAGGCAGGTTAGCAATCTCCAACAAGGTGGGGTAAAAATCTGGGCTGGTAACTGGGGTATGACACAATGAACCGGGCAGCGTCCCCCCAGGCCACTTGACGATCAGGGGCTCGCGCGTACCCCCCTCGTACATCCAGCCTTTGCCCTCTGAAAGCGGGAGATTGGTGGTCGGCGAGCCTTCTGCGGTGGACAGCCCGCCGTTATCAGAAGTAAAGATCACCAGGGTGTCTTTGGCAAGGCCCTGGCGTTCAAGTGTGGATAATATACGGCCGATGTTCTCATCCAGGCTTTCGATCATCCCCGCATAATTGGGATCTGACTGGATCAAACGGCGCAGAATGCGCTGATCTTTTTTATGCTCTACGGGAAAGAAATCGCCAACTGAGAAGGCTTCCATCTCATCGAGATGCAGGTCGCGGACTTTCTGTTCGAATTTCAAAACCTTTTCCGGTTTCGCCTGGATGGGAGTGTGCACATCGTAATACCACAGGTTGAGGAAAAATGGCCGTTCGTCTCGATCTTCGATCAACCGGATGGCTTCATCGGTCAGGTGATCGCCCAGGTACTTCCCTGGAGACTCGTCTATAAGCCTGGGGATGCCCCAGGGGCTGAAATACCCGTTATGCGGGCTGCCCCATTTACACCCACCGATGTTGATATCAAAACCATGCTTCTCTGGATAATAAGCCTCACCACCCAGGTGCCATTTACCGATATGCCAGGTCTGGTACCCGCCTTCGCTGCAGCGCGCGGGCGATGGTCTTTTCATGCAATGGCAGATGGTCGACATAAGGCGCATCGATGAGCTTGCCCCGAGCCGGGTGGATGCCAAAACCCCAGTCGATCCAATCGGTGACGCCAAGCCTGGCAGGATATTTGCCAGTTAGCAAGCTGGCGCGGGTGGGCGAGCATACCGGGCAAGCTGCATAAGCCTGGCTGAACGACATCCCCTCAGCTGCCAATTGGTCAATGTTAGGGGTTTCATAGAATGGGCTGCCGTAGCAGCTCAGGTCCCGCCAGCCCATGTCGTCGATTAAAATAAGGATGATATTGGGTGGTTTCATTTAGCAGTTTAGTGAATTGGAATGTGCGATTTTTTAGCTTTTTTTGCCCACATGGGTTAAGACGGGGTGGGATGACCCCACCCCGTCCGCCGGACAGGCTAGAAAGTTCCCTCAATTCGAGTGCGGGTTAAAGAAGCCAGGTCATCTTGTGCAGAGACGGCCCTCAATCTCAGACCAAAATGGTATTTTCCAGGGAAGATCAGGAATTCCTTATGCACCTGGCACATCCAGCCATCATCACCACCTACGCCCATATGCCAGCCATCCAGGTGCAGGATAACTTCATCACGCGCAGTTAGATCGTAGGTATGGCGGGCTTGCTCCAAATCTCGGATTGAGAAATGCAAGGCATCCACGTGCAGATTGTCCAAGGCAGTTACCAACAAACCGGCGCCTTCCGTATTGGTCAAAGCCAGCCAGCGCACATCCTCTTTCCCACCGCATTCGCTAGGGAAGACATAAGGTGTGTATTGGTCTGCCACCGTGCTCTGGTACAAACCTAACGCGGCCCCGTGCTTGCGATCAACATAATTCTCGTGAGGTCCGCGCCCATACCAGGTGAAGTGGTCATAAAGGCGCGGCAGGGTCATCTCCAGACCGATGCGCGGCAGGAAAGGCAGCTGCTCGCCGACCAGGACTTTGTTCTCGATAACGATTTCGCCGTTGCCGAACACGCGGTATTCTATCTCGCTGTCAATGTGCTCATTGCCGATGCCATCGGCTCTATCTAAGGCACAGATACGTGCGTGGATGCGTACCTGGATCACTTTTGGACTGATCTGGACCGTTTCGAAAGAGAGCATTTTTCTCTCTAAGTGGTCGATGCCTGCCTCGCGCCATTTATGGATGCTGGCAGGTGGGTTGCCCATCAGCAGGTCAATGTCCGTCGGGGCGCGGTAGTAATTCTCCGTGGGACCAGCCTTGATCAGCTCCTCGCCATTGGATTGGAACGAAAGCAGCTTCCCCTCCGCCTTATCAAACGCAACCCGAAATCCTTGGCCTTGGATCGTCAACGTGGAAGGGATTTCTTGGATGATTAAGTCAGGCATGGAGGGTACAGCTGCCACTGGCCTGTCTGGAATGGCAAATGGGATGCGGAACTGCTCCCAGGTTACCTCGTGTCCCTTGGAGGCCCAGGGTAGATTTCGGCTCAAAGTGAAATGGATGGTCAGGTAGTATTCAGTGCCGGCGGTCAACGGGTCAGGGTGGGTGAAGGGGATCATAAGCTCACCTTTTTGACCTGGCTCAAGCATTGGCGCTGGCAGGCTGCCAGATTGGATCATTCGCCCATCTTCGAGCAGCTCCCAGTGGATGTCCAGATGACTCAAATCTAAACTATGATACTTGTTCCAGACCATGAAGCGCCCAGCCAGGGCATCTGTTTTGCTGAGGAGGCGGGCACTGACCGGCGCCTGTACCTTTTTGACCTCATAAGCGCCCGGATGCGGAACCAGGTCGGGACCGACAATGCCGTTGCAGCACATCTGTGGGTCTTCATTATCCTGGTGATAATCGAAGTCCCCGCCAAAATCTCCACCGTAAGCATAGTAGGATTGTCCATTTGGAGCAGTAGCTAATATCGCTTTATCGTGCCAATCCCAGATGCAGCCGCCCTGGAAGCGCGGTTCGGTATCGACCAGGTCCCAGAACTTGAAGAAATTCCCCGTGCTGTTGCCCTTGGCGTAAGCGTATTCGCACATGATGATGGGACGCTTTTCAGTTGGATCGGCAAGCACATGCCGGATCCAGTTCAAATCTGGATACATCGGGCAGAAGATATCACTTACTTCTGGACCAGGACGGCCGCTTTCATACTGCACCAGCCGGGTGGGGTCGTGCATGTGGATCCAGGCAGACATGGCAGCATGGTGTGGACCGCAGCCCGACTCATTCCCCAAAGACCAGAAGAGCACGCAGGGATGGTTCTTATCACGCAGCACCATACGCGTGGCGCGTTCCATATAAGCGTGTGCCCAGAGTGGGTGGTTGCTCAGCTCCCCGCCCACGCCGTGGGTCTCGATATCAGCCTCATCGATGATGCAGATACCATATTCATCGCACAGGTCATACCAGCGCGAGTCGTTGGGGTAATGACTGGTGCGCACCGTGTTGAAATTTAGCTGTTTCATTAATAAGATATCTTTGCGCATATCCTCAACTGTGAGGGCCCGGCCGCACACAGGATGGTGTTCGTGCCGGTCGACGCCGCGCACCACCAACCGCCTCCCGTTGAGCAGCACCACACCATTTTTTATCTCCACCTTGCGAAATCCCACCCGGCAGCTTTCAAAATCTACCGCTGCGCCGGATGGATCTTTGAGGGTGAGCACCAGCCGGTAGAGATAGGGTGCTTCCGCGCTCCACTTTTGTGGCTGAGGGACTGGTTGGATCATGAAAGCGCTGGCAGTCTTCCGAGATGGCGGGTAGGCGAAGGAGGTCTGGGTTTGTACCTCACCCTGGATCGGGCTCTCGAAAACCGGATTCTCTTCTGCATCGTACAACATCGCTTCTACAATGTAAGCTGCCATATCTGGGAGAGATTCCCGCTCCATTGCGCGGGTGACCTGTGCTTCGACCCACAGCTCCGCATTTTCGTGGCTTTCGTCGAAGAGTGTGCGCACCGTAAAATCTTTCAGGCAGACTTTGGGCTTGCTGTACAGGATCACATCCCGTTGGATGCCGCTCAACAGCCAGAAATCCTGGTCTTCCAGGTAAGAGCCATCGCTGTAGCGCATCACCTGTACGGCTAAGGTGTTTTCTCCGCTGCGCACATAGGATGTGATGTCGAACTCGGCTGGCAGCCGGCTGTCCTGGCTGTACCCCACTTCTTGGCCGTTCACCCACACATAGAAAGCCGAGTCAACGGATTCGAAGGATATGAATATATCCCGGTTTTCCCAGGCAGGCTCAACGGTAAAAGAGGTGCGGTAGCAGCCGGTGGGATTTTCTTCTGGCACGAAAGGCGGGTTGGCTGGGAAAGGATAGTGAACATTCGTGTAGATGGGGATATCATTGATGTACCCGGTGTACACACCGCCATCGTCAAAATCCTGGAGCTGCCAGTTGCCCGGCACGGCCATGTCGACCCAACCTGAAGTATCGTATCCTTCCTGGAAAAAACGCTCCGGCACCAACTCTGGCTTGGCGACCAGTAAAAACCTCCATTTTCCATTGAGCAATTTGACGTAAGGGGAGGCTCCCCGGTCGCAGCTCAGCGCTGTGTTGGCATCTGGATATGCGCCCAGGGGTACATGGGCGGCTTGCCGGTTCCGTTCGATCACCTGCGGATTTTCCCAATCCCTTAAGATTGTCATATAAAGTCTCCTCATCCAGTTATCGATTGTGGCGGATAATTGACACTCCTGCCAGCTCTAATACAACTTGCTCTACCTGCTTTCCTGTAAAACCATCTTCCCAGGGCTCATCCAATAGCACGACCTGAGCTTGCTCACTGAAGTTGAGCAGAAAAACCAAGCGGTGGGTTGCGCTGCGCCGCTCATAGGCGCGCACGCCGGGAGGGGTCGGCAGCACAGCTTCGAGCCCCGCCTCCTGGCATAGCCAGTCCAGCAGAGCCTGCAGCGAAGCGCCCCGCAGCAGCGTACCCACGGTTAAAACTTTTCCCTGGCCATACGCATGGATCGTGATGGCTGGCATCCCTTTCAACCATCCCTGATCAAAGGTTGCCAATACCTGGGCACTGGTTGGAATGATCTCATCAGCCCATGTGACGCTCTCGGTCACGCCATCCAGCCCAGCCTGGACAGCTCGGATGCGAACTGGCGCCTCAAGCGCACCATATTCATCGATTTCCACGCCAGCCGCCTGGCTCAACAACCCGGGAGCAGGTTGATTGACGATGACATTATACGCATCCACGACACCGCTGCGCGGCGTCAGGCATAAAACTCCGCCAGATTCCACAAATTTCAGCAGGTTCTCAGCTACTTTGGTATCTACACAATACAGGCGCGGGGCGATCACTAGGCGATACCTGGATAAATCCAGGCGCGGGTCTAGCCCATCAGTGGTGATGTTCAGGTCCATGAGCGCAGTGTGGTAAGCCTTGGCCTCTTCATGTACGTTCATCGCATCCAGGCTGAAGACCGGCGGGAGCACCTCGCTGCTGGAAACAGCTTGCAGCGCCCAGCGCAACTCATAGCTCATCAGGATAGCTGCCTGAGCTTCAGGGCGGGTTTCGTCGATCAGGCTTCCAAGATGTTTCAGCTCTTCGCCGGTCTGCTGGATTTCTCGGTAACGGCGTCCGGGCCTGCCGCTGTGTGGTAAAACGCCGTGCCAATATTCTTCTTGCCCCCAGCGGCAGGTGCGCCACTGAAAGTAGTTGATCCCGCAGGCTCCGTGGGCAATGGACCGGTATGTCCACAACCGCAGCCAGCCGGGTTTGACGGCTGCGCTCCAGTGCGGCTGCCCCGATTCTTGTTCAAGGATGATTAATTCTCCGCGGTCCCCCCGGCAGTAATCCAGGGCAAACTCAGGAGCATAGAGCGGGTAGAAGTTAGTCCCATAGACGTCGGTCGCCTGGCCTAGCTCGATAAGATCGGTGTGCACGGCGTTGGTAGTCTGGAAATTCGTGGTCACCCATGCTGCAGGATGGAGCTTCTTCATTAAACTGTACCGCCACATGGCGAACTGCCCATTGACTTTGGACTGAAAACGCGCATACTCCAAGGCCAGGCTTGGGGAGGCGAAGGGTACGCCTGTGGGCAGCGGCACCTCCGCAAAGTCTGAAAAGGCAGAAGACCAGAAGTGCATCCCCCAGCAGGCGTTCAGGTTTTCAATGCAGTTATATTTCTCGCGCAGGTGGGTAATGAATTTACGGTGGCAGGTTTCGCAGTAGCAGGTGTTGCCAGAGCCAATCTCGTTGTCGATGTGCCAGGCTATGATGTTGGGATTTCCAGCAAAATGTTTGATGACGGCCCGGTCGATGCGCTGCGAGAGCTCTATAAACGTGGGGTTATTCAGGCACACCGTATAGCGATAGCCATAGTTTGCCGGGTGTCCATCCGCCCGCGTATTCCGGATTTCAGGATACTTGTGGAAAACCCAGGGTGGGGGCGTGCGTGAACAGGTGCACATCATCGTTTGGATCCCATGCTTGCTCAGCAAAGCAATAGCCTGGTCCAACCATTCGAAATGATATTCACCCTCTTGCGGCTCAAATTTGCTCCAGGCAAATTCACCCATGCGCACACCGTTGATACCGGCTGCCTGCATCAGGCGCGCATCAACCTCCCAGCGCTCCTCAGGCCAGTGTTCAGGGTAGTAAGCGGCACCGAAGTACATGGCAGCCTCTCAATCACGATTCGTCGCGCAAAGCTTCGGCAGCATTAACCATTGCCGGGCGTCCAGCGAACATGCGAACCATCTGGATGGCTTCAATGACCTGAGCTTTGTTGGCCCCCAATGCGCGGGCTCTCTGCCCGTAATAGCGGACACCGGCTGGCTTGTTAAAGATCGCATCCATTTGCATGGCCATTAGATACTTGATCCAGGCGGGCAGCGCTGAATCCGCAGCCATGAACTGGCTGTCTTCTTGAAGAAGCGCGGCAAACTCGGGGCTGTTCTCTGCGAGAAGTTCTGTCCAACTTTTTTCTGGCATAACCATTTCTCCTTAATCAATCTGCAAGTGTCAGGGTGACTTTTTGTAATGTCAAATTGTAATCGTCGAACGATCCTGAAGAAACCATCAGCATTGTCTTTCCATCTGGGCTCATCCATTTGGTGGGAAAGCTTGGCTGGTAATCACCGTAAGTTCCCCAATGATCGTCCTGGTGGAAACATGCCCAGGGTCCCCAGGGTTCTGGCGCTTCGAACAAGGTGAGCTGGCTGCGCATAGCGCTGTAAGGCCACTTTCCCGGAGTATGATAAGGCTGCGGCAGTCCCTGCGCATCGAGAAAACCATAGTTGCCCATCAGGTAGCGGCGGATACCAGGGTTATACGAGACATGGTTCTCGCCTGTCATGCGTGGGTAGTGAAAGACGGGCTTTGCCAGCCAATCATGCTGACTCCAAAGCGGTTCCTGGCTCTCGTTGAACCCGGTGAAGAATTCCCAGGCTTCTCGCTCGAGAAGCCTGTATTTGGGCACGCGTCCCCAGGAGGAGACCATCACCGTTTTCCCAATAACTTCCCCCATCCTCTCCCACGGGGAAGTAAGCGTAAATAGTATCGTCACGCGCCCCCTGGTAATCCCTCCCAAACTGCACGAAGTGCGGCGAGGCCAGCCTTCCGGTAAAGAAATTCTGAGGGGTAGCCTCCCGGTTCCAGGTTTTACCATAATCGACGGAGGTGATGATCCAGGCATTCAGGTTGTGCTGGCGATTAAAAGCCGGGTTATCCCCATAATTGTGCAGCTCTACGGCAAAGTACAGCACCCCGTTCATACAGAGCAGGCTGGCTGGTTTTACCCCGAACTTAGGGTGCAGGTCCGCTTTTTGGCAGTAGATCTTGGGGTCAATCGGCAAATTATCCAACAGCTCGAGATACACCCCCCAGCCAGTGCCCAGGAAAGATTCCTTGGGACCTTCATGGATGCGCCAGAAGTTCATTGGGCTGCCGGAGTTGTCGCCGGCCGCGCCGTAAAGGAAATCGTCATCGGCCCAGGTGATAGGCCACATATCCCCATCACCGCGATGGCAGCGGAATTTGTCGAAGACGGCGCTGGTGATGTAAGTGCTGGATGGGTAGGGAGGGATTGGGTTCATGTGATCCTTATAAGTCAGGCAGTAGGGAGTAGGGAATAGGCAGTAGGATGAATTATTTTTGTAAAGAGCGGATTAAAGCTCGAAGCATTCTTCCTGTCATATCGCACTGTTTTAAGATTGGGTCGATTTGAGAATCAATCGTCAATTCTACTCTTCCGGATAAGATCAAGTGGGTTTCTAATTCCTTTAATGAACCTTGCGCAATCCGTAGAAATTGGATGTATTCCTGGCGATATTCTCTGCCATACCCTTCGGCGATGTTTGCTGGCACTGACACCGCTGCTCGACGGATCTGAGATGTCATTCCATACATCTCTGAAGTTGGGAAAAGTTTTGTTAAGCGATAATATTCTTCCGCTAAATTCATGGCTTCCTGCCAGACCCTCAAGTCACGGTAAGATTGTATTAGCTCTTTTTCCGTCATCCCTACTCCCTACTGCCCACTCCCTATTCCCTAAAGAGATATATCTTCCTCTTTCAGCTTCTTCAAAAAGGCCTGGGCAACTTCAGGTTTCTGGAATTCACTGCCAAAATCATTGATCACCAGCAAAAAGCCTTTCCCGCCCAGGTTCTTGACAATCCTCAGGGCGCCTTCGGGGCTGACGAAGACCTGGCAGAGCTTGCCACCCTCCCGGATGCGCTTGAGGAGGGGTAACCATTGGTCAGGGGTGGGCTGACCATCGCCGGGGATCCATTGGATGCCGCGCAGGCGCTTGAGCGATAGGAGCATATCCAGATGCGGAATCTCGCCTTTGCCATCTAGGTGGTAAAAGCCGTGTGTCAGGTGGTCGCAGCAAGCTGTCAGGTCAGGCAAGACAAAGCGCTCGAACATGGCAGGCGAGATCATGTAACAGAAATCGGATTGCAGCATGTAAGTCTTGCCAGTGGTCCAGATGGGAGCCCAGCTGGAGGTGCCGCGGCACTTGGTACGGATGATGGCTTCTTGTTCATCATAATAGCGCAGCCACAAACGGTTAATCTCCATGACCAGCCGGTCGACTTCTGCGGGCTGCTCCAGGACATCGAACAGCAGCCCCTTTGTATCCCGGAATGAAGCCAGGATATCCAGATTGCCACCCAGGTCGGTGTGTGAAACCTGCAGCATACCTCCAAAACGCTCGGTGGCTGCGGCGGTAATTTCCTGCACGCGCTGCCACCAGATATTCTGCGCGTCGTAAGTGAAGTGCAGATCCTGGATTTCAACCGGGCTGGCAGGGGAGAACCAGACCGTCTCGGACGGGTCACTAACGCTGCCTACTTTCGAACCTAAAAATCCGGCGGCGATGCCAGGTCCAAAGTTGATCCACCACCAGGGGAAGGCATCGGCGTAAAAATGGGTGGCGTTCAGGAAAGGTTCATATTGGTCTACCACTTGTTCGGCGGGCATTTCCAGGGGATAGTTGGTCAGATAACCACGGGGCTTGGGAACAGGGAGTGAGTCGGTCACTGCCAGGTAAACCAGGGGACGGTTCAGCTCATGTTCCCACCAGGCTTGCGTATCGCCCTCGATACGCTCCCAATCTGCTTCAGTAAAATCCAGCTTTGGCATAGAACATCCTTTGGTTTTGAGAAAAAAATGAAATTATTTCGAGGGTGTGTGCGATGAGTACATCGCTTGCAGCGCACCCTCGAAATGGAATTATTGGATTACTTGCTTGCTCAACTTTTCCGGCGATTCCGTTTTCGCTGAGAAGGGTCGCAGCCGCAGGCTGAAACGGGTTTCAACCGCCTTGAGCTGGTATTTCTCCAGGCGGCCGGGACCGCAGGAGGCGCTGCCGAGACCTGACTGAGCATAATCGAGGTTGAGGAAGATCTCAGGACGGCGCTTCAGCTCGTAGGTGTGCTTGGCAGTTGTCAGGTTTGAGGGGGTGAAATGGTGAGCGCTGACCTCCAGGAGGGGATCGCCCACTGCCAGCAAGCCAATGCCCTGTGGATTGGTGAGAGCGACCCAGCGCACCTCGGTCTTGTTGCCGTTCTCCTCGGGCACGATATAGGGAACATACTGCGCATCGACGCTGCCGCTGTAAACGCCGACCGGAGCGCCGACGTTGCGGTCGCTGTAATTTTCATGCGGGCCGCGCCCGTACCAGGTGAACTGCTCGTAACCTTCCGGCAGGGTCAACTGGAAGCCCAGCCTGGGCAGGAAAGGCAGGCCTGCTGCGGGAACGACATGCGCCTCAACCTGGATATCGCCGCTTCCATAAACGGTGTACCCCACCTCACAGTCGAAGCGGGCGGGTGGTTTGGGCTTGGCTTTCATCCCGTCCTTGCCCGCGCTGACCACTCGCTCAATCTCGTCGGGAACAGGTTGTCCAGCTTCGACCAGCAGGGCGCGTGCAGCAGTTAACAACTCAAACACCCGGTCTTCACGGAATATTTTTTGCAGCAGGCTGCGGATCTTTTCGGTTTTCTCAACGCCATGCAAGCCTTCATAATCCACTCCCAGGCGTGAGCAAAGAGTCTTGAGCTGGGCTGCATCAAACATGAAATTCAAGCCCATGGAAAGCCCATTGGCTTGCTCTGTATCCACCTTGGGTTTGGGCAGCTCCGCACCTGCTTTAACCTGGATGACGGAACGCACCTTTACCTGAACAGCTTGAGGTGTGATGAGTTTCGTTTCAACACTCACCGTCTTTTCTTCTAATTGGTCGTAACCCACCTCGCGCCACTGCTGTGCGGCGCGTTCATCTCCCCACTGGTTCAGGTCATTCTCCGTGGGAGCGCGCCAGAAATTCAGCTGCGGGGCTGCCTCGATGAGCTCGCTGCCAGCCAGGCTCAGCGAAGCCAGCCTGCCGGTCTGCTTGTCGAACGTAAGCTTGAAGCTTTCGCCTTCCACCTGGACCGATTGCGCAGACGGGGTCATTTTTAAAGCCGGCAGCGTGGCATGTGAGGTAGCAGCTGCGGCGGGAACAGGGAAGGGCACTTTGAACTGCTCCCAGGCCACTTCGTGACCTTTGGAAGCCCACAGCTGATCCTCTGACAGAGCCAGGCTGACCGTCAGGAAGTATTCAGCGCCGGGTTCCAGGTTTGGTTTCTGGAAGGGAACCATAACCGTTTCACTCTTCCCAGCCGCGGCAGCCAGCCTGGGCAGCACACCGCTCTGCAGCACCTGACCGTCCGACTCCAGCTTCCAGGAGGCCTGCAGCCTGTCCAGACCAGCGAAGAAATATTTATTAAGAATTTCTACCTTGCCATCCAGCAGATCGACCGGCTTGATCTGCACCGGCTGGTACACTTTCTTCACTTCCCACATGGCCGGGTGAATGGTGCGGTCCGGGAAGATCACGCCGTTGATACAGAAGCTGTTGTCATTGGGCTTGTCGCCGAAGTCACCGCCATAGGCAAACCAGGCTTCGCCGGTTTCCGTGTAGCGGCGCAGCCCCTGGTCTACCCAGTCCCAAATGAAACCGCCGATCAACCTGGGGTAGGCTTCGATCACTTCCCAGTATTCCTTCATGTTGCCGGGGCTGTTGCCCATAGCGTGAGCATACTCGCACATGAGCTGAGGCCGGCGCTCGCCAGGGATCTGCGCCAGCTCTACCAGGCGGCTGACCTTGGGGTACATGACGCTGACCATATCCACGTAACGCTCGAAGCCCGCCGATTCGTAGTGCACCGGGCGGGAGGGATCATGCACATGCATCCAATCCGCCATGGCGGCGTGGTTGGGTCCGTGCCCCGACTCGTTGCCCAGGGACCAGATAACGACGGAGGGATGGTTCTTGTCGCGCTCAACCATGCGAGCGCCGCGGTCCACAAAGGCGGTCAACCATTCAGGATCCTTGGTCAGCTTGTCCCACACGCCGTGTGTCTCGATATTGGCTTCATCGATCAGGTACAGCCCATACTGGTCGCACAGGTCATACCAGCGCGGATCGTCGGGGTAGTGGCAGGTGCGCACCGAGTTGACGTTGAAGCGCTTCATCAGCAAGATATCTTCAATCATCGAGGCGACCGTCACCGCCTGGCCGAGCTCCGGATCATGTTCGTGGCGGTTGACGCCTTTGAAGTAGACCGGCGCCCCGTTGATGAGGAAGCGCCCGTCGCGGATCTCCACTTTGCGGAAGCCTACATGGCAGCTTTCGACCTCGATGATCTCCCCCTGTGCATCTTGCAAGGTGAGCAGCAGCGTGTAGAGGTAGGGGAATTCATCCGACCATTTCTGGGGAGCTTTCACCTTGAAGGCCAATGTGGCAGTCACTTCTTCTTCGCCTGTCAGGTGAAGAACGGCCGATGCGCTGCCCCCAGGCACCGGCTGCTGCTCAGCATCGTAGAGGTTAACCTTAACCTGATAGCCCGAAGCGGGCAAATTCTGGTAGTTGCGTACTTTCAAGCGCACGCGCAGCGTGGCATCCTGGTACTGGCGGTCCAGCTCCGGGTTCGCCCAGAAATCGCGGATATGCACGGAGGGGGTGGCCATCAGGTACACATCGCGGAAGATGCCGCTCAAGCGCCAGAAATCCTGGTCTTCCAGGTACACGCCATCCGACCAGCGGTAGACGCGCGCTGCCAGCAGGTTCTCTCCGGAATGGATAAAGGAGGTAATGTTGAATTCGGCTGGCAGGCGGCTGTCTTTGCTGAAGCCAACCGGCTGACCGTTGATCCATAAATGGAAGGCCGAGTTGACACCGTCAAAGTTCAGGAAAATCTGCCGGTCTTTCCAGTCCTCTGGAATCGTGAAGGTGGTGCGGTAGCAGCCCGTAGGATTTGCTTCGGGCACGAAGGGCGGGTTGGGCTCGAAGGGATACTGCACGTTGCAGTAGATGGGAATATCCCAGGTATCCTGCACCTGCCAGTTGCCCGGTACGGCGATCTTGCGCCAGGCGCTGGCGTCGAAATTCTCCTGGTGAAAATCCTCCGGGGCGGTTTCTGGCTTCTGCGCCAGGAAGAAGCTCCACTCGCCGTTTAAAAGTTTAAAGAAAGGCGATGATTCTCGCTCCCCTTTCAGAGCCGTATGGTGATCTGTATAGGGAACCAGCGTGGCGTGCCCAGGTTCCTTGTTGCGCCCCACAACCAGGGGGTTCTCCCAATCTTTTCTTGGTTCACTCATGTTTATCTCCTCATTCAATGTGTATCAACTTAAGGTTTTCACTTGACTCGTAATGCCTGTCATTCTGAAGGAGCGAAGCGGTCGTTTTTTGACCGCCGGCGACTGAAGAATCCCCGCAGTATTCTAAATAGGGACTCTTCGCTGCCTACGGCAGCTCAGAGCGACACATCTTGACAAGTTGCGTATGCCTTTGATATGCGTTTTTTTGTTAATCGTCCAAAAATTAGGGTTTTGCAGCTGCGAGGGCCGCAAAACCCTAATGGTGTACTTGTCCTCCCGATCCGTTGTGTCTAATTATAGAGATACCCCCACCAGCGAAAGCTCTCTAGCCAGGTGGCACTTGACATAATGCCCTGAGGTAACTTCCTCAAAAGGTGGCTCATCCGTCTTGCAGATATCTTTGGCATACGTGCAGCGCGGGTGGAAGTAGCAGCCCGAGGGCGGGTTGGCCGGGTTGGCCACTTCGCCGGTGAGCAAGATGCGCTTCTCGCGCGGGCGCGGGTCAGGGCGAGGGATGGCCGACATCAGGGCTTCGGTGTAGGGGTGCTTGGGATTATCGAAAAGGTCGTGCGTGGGCGCCAACTCAACCATCTTGCCCACGTACATCACCGCCACCCGGTCGCTGATGTGCGCCACCACGCTCAGGTCATGGGCGACGAACAGGTAGGTCAGGCCCATGTCAGCCTGCAGGTCTTGCAGCAGGTTCAAGATTTGGGCCTGCACCGACACATCCAGCGCAGAGACAGGCTCGTCGCAGACGACAAACTTGGGGTTGGGTGCCAGGGCGCGCGCCAGGCCGATGCGCTGGCGCTGCCCACCGCTGAAGGCATGCGGGTAGCGGCGCATGTATTCCGGGCGCAGTCCCACGCGCTTCAGCATTTCAGCCACGCGGTCTTCCAGCTCTTTGCCCTTGGCCAGGTTCATGGCGCGCAGCGGGGCGCCGACGATTTCCAGCAGCGTCATGCGCGGATTAAGCGAGGCATACGGATCCTGGAAGATCATGCGCATGTTGCGCCTCACCTGGAACAAGTCTTGATGCTCAAGCTGGGCCACATCGACCCTGCCCTTGGCTGGGTCGCGGAACAGCACCTGCCCGCTGGTGGGAGGAATGGCGCGCAGGATGGAACGGCCGGCGGTGGTCTTGCCACAGCCGCTCTCGCCGACCAATCCCAGTGTCTCTCCTTCCTTCACAAACAGGTTCAGCCCATCCACGGCTTTTACATGCCCGACAACTTTCTTGAAAAAGCCGCGCATAATGGGGAAATATTTCTTGAGGTCAATCACTTCAAGCAGGGGTTCTTCACGCAGTACTTGATCGGCCATAATTGGCTTCCTTATCAAAGGATCCCGGTGGACCGGGCAGGCTCGGAGGACGAATACAGGTGGCAGCGCACCAGGTGTCCCGGTTTGGCCTGGATGGCGGCCGGTTCCACCTGATCGCACACATCGGCGATAAATTCTGGGCAGCGCGGGTGGAAGGGGCAGCCTTTCAAGCGGGATATAGGGATCCGGCACCATGCCTTTGATCGTATACAACCGCTTGCGCTCTGTACCGCGGAGATCGCCTCATCGAGCTGGGGGATGGAACCCAGCAGGCCGCGGGTATAGGGGTGCAGCGGGTCGAAAAAGATAGACTTGACATCGGTCTCTTCCACCACTTTGCCCATGTACATCACCGCCACTTTCTCGGCCATCTCGGCGATCACACCCAGGTTGTGGGTGATGTACATGATCGCCATGCCAAACTCCTCCTGCAGGCTGCGCATCAGGTCCAGGATCTGCGCCTCGGTGGTCACGTCCAGGGCAGTGGTCGGCTCATCGGCAATCAGCAGGCTGGGGTGGCAGCTGAGCGCCATGGCGATCACGGCGCGCTGGCGCATCCCACCACTCAGTTGGAAGGGATAGTCATCGATCACCCGCTGCGGGTTAGGCAGCCTGGCCTTGCCCATCATGTCGATCGCCCGCTCTCGGGCTTCTTTCTTGTCAACCTTCTGGTGCAGGATAATCGCTTCGGTGATCTGAGCTCCGATGGTGCGCACCGGGCTCATGGCGGTCATTGGTTCCTGAAAGACCATCGAGATCTGGGCGCCGCGGATGTGGCGGATCTCCTGGCTGTTGGGTTCGAGCTTGGCAATGTCCACCACGTCGGTCATCGATCCGCCGCCGTTGCTTTTGACCGTGCGATAGTAGAGAATCTCGCCCGAATCAATTTTTCCTGGTGGAGGCACCAGGCGCATGAGGGAGAGGGATGTGATGCTCTTGCCGCATCCGCTCTCGCCCACAATACCAATGGTCTTACCGCGCTTGATCTCCAGGTCAACCCCATCTACCGCCCGCACAACGCCTTCGGACAGATAGAAGGAGGTGTGCAGATCCTTGAATTCAACGAGTGTATCTTCTGCAGGCATTTAACCTCTCCTACGTGACATAAGGATCAGCGGCGTCACGCATGCCGTCGCCCAGGAAGTTGTACATCATCACCGCCAGGATGACAAAGGCACACGGCCAGAGCAGCCAGGGGGTTTGTGCAACCGCTTGCAGGTTCTGGGTATCCTGGAGCAGCACGCCCCATGAGATCGTCGGCGGGCGCAGCCCAACCCCCAGGAAGCTGAGGGCCGTCTCTCCCAGGATCATGGCCGGGATGGCCAGGGTCAGCGAGACGATAATATAGCTGGTAAAGCCGGGCAGCATATAGCGGGAGATGATCGTGGCCTCCGATTCGGCATCCAGCTTAGCTGCCATCACATAATCTTCCTCGCGCAGGCTGAGCAGCTTTCCGCGCACGGTGCGCGCCAGGGTGGTCCAACCGAAGATGGAAAGGATGATGGTCACGTAAAAATAGGTTTGCAGCTGCGGCCAATCCTGCGGCAAAGCGGCTGCCAGCGACATCCATAAGGGGATCAGGGGAATGGCGATGAGCACATCGATGATGCGCATGGAAACTTCATCCACCACACCACCGAAGAAGCCCGAAACCCCACCGACCACCAGCCCGATAATGAAAGCCAGCATAACGCCGAACAAGCCGACCGTCAGCGAGATGCGCCCGCCGAAGAAGATGCGTGAGAGCAGGTCGTGCCCCAGTGTATCGCTGCCGAGCAGGAACAGCGGCACGAAGACGTCCGGCGGCGTTCTCACGCCAAAGAGATGGATATTCCCCGGGATCAATCGCCACAGCTTATATTCCTCGCCTTCCACAAACAATCCAATCGGGAAACGCTGAGAGGTATCCTCTGTGTAAATTGGTCGCAACGTCACCGGGTCGCGGGCGCGGGTCGAGCGCGTAGACAAAGGGCAGGTGGAAGCTGCCGTTGGCATCACGGATATGCACATTGGAAGGCGCCATGGCGCTGTAATCCTTGTAGCGCGTTTGCGGGTCGTAGGGGGAGACAAACTCGGCAAAGAGGGCAATAAAATATAAGATACCCAAAGTGACCATGGCAATCTGGGCCAGCTTGTGGCGGCGGAACTTCCACCACACCAGCTGCCACTGCCCGGCCCGATAAAAGGATTCATCCTTCTCAACGGCCTTGCCCCCGGATTGGCCTTTTTTGGGAAGATTCCTCAGCTTGCGATTCAGAGTATCTGACTGTACTTCGCTCATGAGGCCTCCATCGCGCCAAAGCGGATGCGCGGGTCAACGACTGCCAAAAGCAGGTCCGACACCAGGCTGCCGATGGCCGTCAGCACGCCAATGATCAGGATGTAGGCGCCGGCCGTGTACATGTCCTGGTTGATCAGCGAGCGCCACAAAACCGGGCCGGCGGTGTTGAGATTGAGCACAATCTCGACCACCGTGCCTCCCGAGAAGAACCAGACCAGCAGCCAGCCAAAGGTGCTGATGATGGGGTTGATGGCGATGCGCACCGGGTACTTGAGGATCACATTCCACTCGGAAAGCCCCTTGGAGCGCGCTACGGTGACATACTGCTTGCGCAGCTCATCCAGCATGGTGGCGCGCATGGTGCGGATCAGGTAGGCGGTGCCGCCCAGCGCCAGGATGAGCACCGGCAGCCAGATGTGCCCCAGAAAGTCGAGAAATTTATTCCAACTCCAGGCCTGGACTTCCATCTCTGGTGAGAACAGCCCACCCACTTTTATGCCCAGCTTGGCATAGCTGATATACATCAATACCAGCGCCAGCAGGAACCCGGGCGTGGCCAGGCCCACAAAGCCGACGAAGGTGAAGAAATAATCGGCAATGGAGTACTGCTTGACCGCCACCAGGATACCGATCGGGATCGCCAGGCTCCAGCACACCACAAAAGCCAGGAAGGCGATAAAAAAGGTTGTTCCCATGCGGCCCATCAGGACCTCATTGACCCTCTGGTTCCACAGGTAAGAGTAACCAAAATCCAACTTGGTTACGATATTGCCGATCCATTTCAAGTACTGCACATACATGGGCCTATCCAGGCCGTATAAATTGGTCAACAATTTTATCTGGGCTTGATCCACTTGCACACCAGAAGCTTGCAGGCGCGTGATTTGGGCGGTCAGAATATCTCCTGGCGGCAGTTGGATGATGATGAAGGCTATGATCGAGATCAGGAAAATCTGGGGGATCATCCGCAGAAGGCGGGCGAGAATGTAATTGAACATAAAAGACTCACCTCCATACAAGTAAATTTAACGACTTTGGGTTGTGTAAATAGGATACCTGCCAAAAAAAGCTGCTCGCAATCCACAACTACACAAAAAGAAGGGATTGCTTCACTCGCAAAGTACACTCGTTCGCAATGACAGCTCAATCTTATGAAGTACTACCGGATGTGGACGATGGGTACATCGTGGACGATGACAGTCGATGAGTACATCGATACATCGTTCCGCATCCGGTAGGAGAATGTCTTCTAAACGTCGAACGATGAGTACATCGTTAGGCGCGCTCGCCGCCGGCGTAGAAGAAGGCTTCGGGGTGATACGTGGAATTACCGTAGGTGTCCCAACCGAGGACGGCCTTCGGGCGGGGCAGGTTGAGCATGTTCTTATTGAAAATCGCCGGCAATGGGCACTCCAGCATGATACCGATAGCCAGCGGGTTTTCCGCCAGGCCGTCGAAGATCTCCTGTCCATATTTGACGCGCTCGTTCTCGTCCACGGCGGAGGTCATCTGGGCGAACAGATCGTAGTACTTCTTGATCTGCTCCGGCGGCTCAATCAAGCCTTCAGCGGTCTTGTCCGCAGCAGCCCACCAAGCTGCCCATTTACTCGATGCGCCGCCCTGGCCTCCCGCGATCGGGATGAACCAGTTCATTTCGAGCGGCAGGAGCAGATCGGTGCAGCGGTCGGCGTGCCAGACCGTGCAGTGTACCTGGCCATTGTTCATTCGTGTGCTCAACAGGTTGGAATCGACCTCTTTGGTAGTAGCATCGATGCCGACCTCGCGCCAGTAAGCAGCAGTCATTTCAGAGGCTTTGGCGGTCAGGGGACCGACGCGCAGCCCGGCCTGTTCGAGGATGTAGGTGAGCGGCTGGCCATCGGGACGCATGCGCATGCCGTTGGCGTCCTTCTTATCCAGGCCCATCTCGTCGAGCAGCTGGTTGGCCAGGTCCACGTCGTACTGCGCCCAGGCCGTGCCGTAGCTCTCCTTGTAGTACTTGGAGGAGGGCATGGGGGCATGTTGGCCCATGCGGGCGGTGCCGAACAGCAGGCTCTGGTTGATCTCGTCGCGGTCGATGGCTACCGAGAGCGCCTTCACCCAGTTCGGGTGGTTAACAATCTCTTCCAGCGCCGTATCCGCGTGGTGCCGTCTTCTAAGAAGATGACATGCTGCGGGAAGAAAACTTCGCGGTCGGCCATGCAGGAGATATAATCCATCACCTTGAAATTGCCCGCAACTTCGTTCTCCTTGTAGAAGGGATAATCCGCCATGGTGACATCATGCTGGCCCATGGCATCCACCTCGTTCTGCGCCAGCCTGAGCTTGGCGTTCTCAGTCGTGGTGATGTAATCAAAGCGCATGCTGTCAAAATAGGGCAGCTGCTGGCCTACCAGGTCCACCTTCCAGTAGTAGGGGTTGCGCTCAAACAAGAACAGACCGTTCCCTTTATCTTCCTTGAAAATCCAGGGCGACAAGGTCGGATAAAAAGTTTCACTCATCCAGGCTGGAACCTGCCAGTAGCCCAAGCCCCACTGGCTGGGGCCGCAGCGCTGGTTGTACAGCTGCACCCAGGTTTCGACCCCGGCAGCCACCGCCATTTCATCCAGCTTGGCCTGGTCGGTGTACTTGTTGTGGTACTGCTTATAGTAGTGCGAGGGACCCAGGATGCCGGGCCAGTTGCAGACCTCCCAGCGGGTCAGGTGAGCCGGCAAGGCGCCAAAGGGAGCCGCGTAGGTCAATTTAAAGCTGAAGTCATCGATGAGCTCAAACTTGGCCGGAGTGGTGTTCGCTCCCCCATCAAAGCGGAGCTGCCACATGGGGGCGCCATTGAGGTCTGTGTTGAACCATACATCTTCAATAACGAAGCGCACATCTTCGCTGGTAATCGGCTCGCCATCGGACCACTTCATGCCCTTGCGCATCTTGATGGAAAATTCTTTACCATCCGGGGATACTTCCCAGCTCTCGAAGACATTCGGCACGAGGGTGCGCAGGTCGATGTCCGAGTAGTGCAGCATGCGCTCAGACATCCAGTCGTAGTTGCTGACCATCCACACCGGGTCATAGTGGATCATGCGTACTTCGCCGCCATACACGCCGACTTCGTCTCGCCCACCTACCACAACCGGGGCTTCGGGCAGGCGCTCGTCCACAGGGGGCAAACCCATATCCTTGAGCATGGGAGACTCGCTGAAGGATGAGGGCGGGGGAGGCGGGGTAGCCGTGATGATGACTTCCTCGACCACTGTCTTTTCCTCAACGATAACCACCGGGGTCTGGGTGGCGGCTGGGGGTGGGGCTTCCGTGGCTGCCGGAGCGCAGGCTGCTGCCACCGCTCCCAACAAGCCCAATCCGGAGACCTTTAGAAATTCACGACGCTGAAATTTACGTTCTGTCATTTTTATTCCTCCTCCTAAAGGGAAATAAATTTTTAACCTGACGGTTTCCGTCAGGAACCGACCTGATAATACTGCTATACTTTAGCAGAAGCTTGCCTTTTACGCAATCACTTTTAGGACAAGCTTTTGAACTTTTAGGACAAGCCTGTGAAATCCAGCCTCATCAAATCATCGTTGAAGCGGATCTCCATAACATTGCAAGGCATTTCTGTCACGCTGTAGGGGTTGTTATAGTGTGGAAATCCCGAGAGAGGCACCTCCTTTCCATCGCGCAGCAGGGGGCCTCGCCAGCCAAAGGCGAGCGTTTCTCCTCGCAGGGTTGCGCAGTGAACTTGATCATCCTCAAAGTTGATTGCAAGGGCGAGGATTTTTTCCTGGAAAGCAGCAAAATCGCCGTCCAGGGCTGCCCGCCCCAGGTGACATAACCAGATGTTGTTTTGCCCGTAGGAGCGCAGCTCCCGGTACGCGGCCTGTCCGCCGCGCACCAGGCTGAGCCCGCGCGCCGCCGTCAGGGCCAGGTAGCCGTTCTCCTTGCGGGCAAAGGCCCAACCCTGCCGCAAGACATATTCGTTAAAGGCGTAAGTGGGGAAATAGGCGTGTGTGAAACCCATCCAATCCGCTTCTGGGAATTGATGCACGGCGATCAGGACATCTTTCCACTGCGCTGCGCGGGGCAGAACCGCGTTGCCAGCCCAGAAGTTCGGCCTCCGGGCAGCCTCTTCACTCGAGCAGGCCGGGTGGGTGACGAAAACAGTGGCATTCTTTCCCAAAGTGGCCTGCCAGATATGCTCCTGGTGACCCTTTTGGCCGGGGTAATAATCTTGCGCCGAGCAAAGCATGCTGTCGGGAGTTTTATAAGTAACCTTGTTGACCTCCCGGTCAGCACTGACAGCATGCCGCTCCTGGCTCCAGAACTCCTCGGGTTTTGAGAGGGCAATGTTTGAGATGATCGTAGGAAGCTCGTAATTTTCCGAACAGGCCAGGCTGACCAGCCCAGCGGTATGCTGGTTGAAGATGCCGCTCCCCCACATCAGCCGGGCAATGCCAGAAGTAGGCTCTAAGAGGCCGCCCTTCACCTCCGAGGCAGCCGCTTGACCGTGGGTTGAGCCAAACACTCCCTGGAAGGAATTAAAGGCGAGCGTGGCAAGAAGCTTATCCATCAGCACCACGGCCATTTCCAGGACGGACTCGGCTTCAGCCAGGTCTGCCAGGTGAGCGAGGGCTGCGCAAATCTCGGCGAAGGAAGCCGGCGCGTCCCAATCCGAAAAACCATGCGCGGCCTTATCGTGAAGCCATTCCAGGGCCAGCTTCTCGCCGTTTTCGCGGTGCCACTGCCCGGTTTTCCCGCTGCTCGAGAAGATCTGCTCGGGATAACGCTGTCCGGCCAGGATTTGGTTCGCGTACGAAATGATTTGGTCACGCTCGCGGCTGCCCATTTTCGAAGGATGATTCTCTACCTGTTCGTAAGGATAACCCAGGAGGAACGCCTCCAACCGCTCGATAAGCGCTTTCGGGAAGCCGGCATGGCTGCCAAACCGGTACAGCATTCCCAGGATTCCCAAGATCTCCAGAGGTGCCGCGCTTTGGGCAGTCTGTAAGATTACTTGTGGTTGCACCTCGGTCCATACGTTCAGCGCCATTTTCGCGATTTGGGCAAACAAGCCTTCTCGCTGCGCCGCGGAGAGCAAGGCTTCCTTGCGCCGTTCGGCATAAGTGCCGTCTGGCACTGCGGAATATCCGCTTCTTCCCAGGCTCCAAAGGTTCATCTCGCGGGTGATGCGCAGTTCGCGTTCGTAATATTCCCAGGTGAGCGGCATCATCAAGATGCGGTAAGGTCCTTCTGGAATTTCAAGTGGATGACCTAGAAATACTTGATCGCCAGCCGTTCCATCGACCGTGGCTTCGGCATAGATCCCTCCAGCCGGTCTCACGAGACGAATAACAGCAGGTGATGATTTTTCCAGATCGTCTGGCCACTTCAGCCGGATTTGATCGTAGCTTTCGAAGACATCCTGGGTGATATAGGTTGCCGCGGCCGCCCGCTCGAATTCATTCCGCCGGGAAATCGACTGGATCAGGGTCGGGATGCCGACCTGGAGTCCCTCGCCAGCCGGGAAAGCTTCGAAGGGATGGGTAGAGTTCTCGCCTGTGAGCAGGCATACCTGCATGGCGATGGCATGCGGGCACACCTGGATGGCGACCGACTCGAAACGAACTAAGATGCTGTTCTGCCCTTTTTTTAGGGAAACCTTGAAGGGCAGGCTGCCAGGGTGTTGATCGTAATAAAGCTCCTGGTGATTAACGTTCTCGCCGTTTATCCAAACATCCGCAGGCCCATGCGTCGTCAAGACCAGCAGCACCTCTTGGGCGGCTTTGCTGGTGAGCTGGGTAAAAGCCCAGGAACGTAAGAAGTGAGCAGTGGGGTAAACTCCTGATCCTTCAACGAAATGATCTTCTCGACAAGGGTAGTAATTCCATGATCCTTGGTAATCGTCTACCTGGAAAAGACCAGCCGTCAGGGGGCCTCTCTCCACCGGCGTCTTTGTGATCCCAGATTTTGGCTCATGAAAGTGTTGGTAAATTTGCTGCCGGTAATTTTCCCCATGAAATTGCTCGATCTCAACTGGGATGGCCTGGGGACCAGCTACCAGCCAGTGGTGAATAAATCCTTGCTCTAAATTGTAATAAACGTGGCGATGCCGCATGCTTGGGGGGGGCTCCTAAGTGGGTTTCGGTGTAAACCGGTCTTTATAGAACAAAAGCAGTACTATTCCAGCGCCAAGCTCAACCAGCAGGGCGAGCCACTGCAGCCAGCCCGCTTTGCCAATGCCTTGCACGAAAACCAGGAGCAAGTCGATGGCAAATAAGATTAATAGGAGAGGCGCCGTAACTTTGGCAAAACGTTTCAGGATTGTACCTCCTGGCACGCCGGTTCGGAAATACTCTTCAACCACAATCATAAAAACCAACCAGCCTATGCCCAGGATCACAACCAGAAACCGGTCGATGGCATTGATGCGCTGTGTGTACGCCCAATTTGTAGGATCGCCCAGCACAATTAATAGATCCAGGATCAGGGTTCTGAGGCGAAAGAAAAGCAAGAGGGCTAAGCCGATATCAAAGATCCATAAGATAAGATAAAGTGTGTAATTAAGAACCTTTTTCATCCTTCTCCTTCGTCAAAGTGTCCGCCAGCGCAGCTTTGAAATCTTCATACAAGATCGGCATGCGCAGACAGGCACTGGCACCCTCTTGAAGGCCGGACTGGGCATCCTCCTGCCAGGAACATAATACCACAGGAATGTCCCGTGTATCAGGAACTCCTTTGAGGAGGTGCAAGATTTGCCGGCTTGAGGTTCCCAGGTGATCGACTTCCAGCACAATCGCGGCTGGCTTTTCGCGTTGGGCCACAGCCAGGGCTTCTTCTCCCACCGTTGAGAATAAGGGTTGAAACATGCTTTTACGGATATAACGCCGCATCAGATAGCAAAAATGGGCATTATTCCCGATCACCAAGATGGTGGAAATCTCTGCCTGCCCCATCCTGCCCTCCGGAAAATACGACCGACCCAGGAATATTTGAATGCTTGATCTGAAAATTGGATGAACCGGAAATGGAAAATCTTCGGATAAGCTCTATTAATTTACCCGTTTTGTTGAAAACAAGCTACCATTTTTGGGACGAACTTATGCAATTATAGGACAAAAGTTATCACGGGCAGTTGCCCTTCAAGTAAGCGTGTGGCGTCATTCCCACCTCTTGTTGAAAAACGCGAGCAAAGTAACCACTTGTGGAAAAGCCAACTTCAGAGGCCACCTCAGAGATGCATTTCTCGCGTTTGTCTAAAAGCAGCCTGGCTTGCCTGACTCGATAGCGGTTCAGGTAAGCAATGGGGGTGATGCCGATCTCCTGGTGAAAGCAGCGCGTCAGGTGCCGCTCGCTCAAGCCCACATGCCCAGCAATCGCACGGCGCGAGAGCGGCTCTGAAAAATGGGCATGGATATAAGCCATAGCTTTCTGTATGATCCTCTGCGTCTCAGTTCCAGCCAACCGCTTGCGGTTCAAGACCGCCGTAATGTGTTCCAGCGTCTCCTGATTGGTAAACAACCCTTTTCCCAAAACAGTTGCCATGCCCCGGTTGAGCCGGTGCATATCCTCATCTGTAAGCGACTGGCCAGTCAGGATGACAACAGGGATGCTGCGCGTCTTCTCATCCTCGCGCATGGCCTCTAATACCGTCATCCCATCGATCTCGGGCATCATAAGATCTAGCAGCACCAGGTTTGGTTTTTCCTGCTGGATGATCTGCAGCGCTTCACGACCATCTTGGGCTTGTAAGATCCGGTAGGAGGGTAAATGGGCAGCCACCAGCCGGCTGTGCAACTGCAGGGTTTCGAAATCATCATCAACCACCAAGATGGCTTTATCCTTCTCATTGGAGACTGCCTCGTTCAGTAAACCTTGCGCAGCCAGCATTTCAGCCATCTGGCTGCTGGCTACAGGTTTGGTTAAGTAATTTAGCTCCAACATCGAGCTGCCCTGGCCATTATCACTCAGGTTGAAGAAAACAACTGGGATATTCTGAGTGGCAGGGGTTTCTTTGAGCAGCTTCACAATTTCCCAACCGCGCTCAACAGCCAGCCCCTGGTCCAAGATGATCATGTCGGGGGGCGTAATGACGGCGTAGGATAACCAGTTGGTGGTTTGGCTGCCGGGAATTGCCTGTGAGGGGATCCTTTGTTGGTTCAGGTAAGTCTCAATCGCCTGACCGTTCGCTGGATCGTTGAATAATAGAAGTGCCTGGGTGAATGCGCGGCTGTCTTGCGGTGGGATGAAATGCTGTTCTCGGTCTCTTGCTACAGGGATTGTAAAGTAAAACGTTGACCCGGAGCCCTCCTGCCCAGCGGATTTGACATATATCTTGCCGCCGTGCAGCTCAACCAGGCGTTTGCAGATCGCCAGCCCTAATCCCAAGCCGCCATAACCGCGCCGCGCCGTGCGGTCTGACTGGCGGAATTCATCGAAGATCGCTTCCTGTTCGTCGGTGGGGATGCCCAGGCCCGTATCGCGCACGGTGATGATGATATGGTCGTCTTCTAAGTGGGCGGACAGGGAAATTTTGCCTTTCCGGGTAAACTTGACTGCGTTGCTGATCAGGTTGAGCATCACCTGCCGGAGGCGTGCGCCATCACCCCATATTGATGGAAGATCGGAGGAAACTTCACACTGCCAGCTCAATTCCTTGTCCTGGGCGAGCTGCTGCCCGATTAAGGCCACCTCTTCGATGACCTTCTTCATATCGATCTCTTCATAAGATAGGTTCAGCTGACCTACGTCGCTGCGCGCCAGGTCCAACACATCTCGGATCAGACTGTCCAGGTGCTGCGCGCCGATGTAAATTCGTTCCAGGTCTTTTTGGTTGACCCTCAAATCCTCAGTTCCAATGCAGTCGCTTTCATGCAGCAAGATATCGCTCAATCCTGAGATCAAGTTGAGGGGGGTGCGCAGCTCATGGCTGACAATGGATAAAAAACGGCTTTTGAGACGGTTTGCTTCTTCTGCCAGACGGCGGGCTTCTACCGCTTCACGATACAGCTGTACCCCCCGCAGAGCAGCTGCCAGCTGGCGGACCACGTAGGCACTGGGTTGAAGATTGCTGGCATCCAGGGCGACGAACCCTGATAATCCTTCTTGAATATGTAATGGCAGGAGCACCAGGTTGAAGAGCGCATTCTCTGAGTACAACCCGGGGGAGGAAAACGCCTGCAGGTGAAGCGTTGAGGTTGTTTATCCCTGGAGGCCGGCATGCGCAAGCTGCCCCAAGCGACCGGATCTTCCCCTTCTGCTTCATAATAGGCAACTGCCGCGTGTTGGATGCCAATGGCTGACAGGCTGCTCGATAAGATTTGAAAAACCTCTGCCTCATCTTTTGCGGTTAAGAAGCGGGTTGTCATCTGTCCCAGGCGATCTTCGGTGCTGCTGCGGTTTACCAGAAGCTGAGCATATTGCCCGCGCGACACTTCACTGATGGCGATGCGTGCCTGGTGCAGTATGTCATCAGCCTGGAGGAGGGTGAATGAGGTGGCAGTAATATCGGACAATTCGGTAAGGTGATCTCTCAGGATTGAAATCGCCTCCTGCCAGACAAATACATCCTTTCCCTGTGAGGCAAGCTGCCCGAGAATTTGCTGTATCGTTTTTTGAAATGTTAACGGGTCGTTTTTCGCCAGGCATGTTCTAAAAGCCTCCACCATGCGGCGGCAAATATCATGCACTTCATCGAATGATAATGCCTGGTTCTTCTCTACCATCGCTTCAGCAAGGATCTGGGATAGTCTTTGATCGGAAAGCGAAGATCTCTGCCGGATAGGACTGGGCTTGGCGGGCAAACCGGTCATACAGCCGCACGACTCCCGTATGACGAGATGGGTGGGGATACAAATCAACCGGTTGTTCGGAATGGATTTTTGGATGGATTCAAAAAGCAGCTCAACAGAGCGGTACCCCATTTCGAACATGGGGTGGTGGACGGTGGTTAGCATGGGGATATTCGCGCAGGCTTCTATACGATCATCGAATCCGATCACTGCAATATCTTTGGGAACCTGCAAGCCAGCATCCTGAAGGGTCTGCACCGCACCAATGGCTGACTTATCGTTGCTGGCAAGCACAGCTGTGAAAGCGACTCTTGAATTCAACAGCTGCTGCATTGCCTGGCGGCCGCCCAATTCGGTATGGTAGCCGCGTACGATGAGAGAGGATTCATCAGCCAGGCCAAACTTTTTTACCCCCTCCAGGTAAGCGCTCAAGCGCCTGCCGCTGTCATCTTGAAATTTGCTTTCGTGTCCTGAGAGAAAGGCGATGCGCTGGTGCCCATGTTCGACCAGGTGAGCTAAAGCCTGTGTGATCCCGGTTTCGTTGTCAACGATGACAGCAGGGCCAGACTCGCGGTTCCCGGCAAAAACCACCGGAAAATTATTCGCCAGCAAGTCGCTGAAATAAGGATTGCCTGCCTCAGAGGCGAGGGAGGTAAAACGATCAGACCGTCGGTATTCCACGGACCAACCGGTACAAAATCAATATCTGGGAATAAGATTGGCCAGGCTGGCCTGCCTAAGGTTGTTTCCCGCGGCGCGCCAATACCACAAGCCAGCATCAGATTACAGGCAAGATCGCGTGCCGCGGTTTGAATTCCTTCGAACACAGGCGCCAGAAAGCTGTCGAGTGTCCCCGCAAATGCCTGCCAGCCTGCCAGCACCCCAATCGTCGGTCGGTTATACTTTAACTTCGGCAATACCACTCAGCACCTATCCGGCTAATATGTCAGCGCCAGGTCGAACCGGCGCGCCAGGTAATCCAGATGTTGGCGCAGTTGTGCTTCGATGTTAACATCTGGATCAGCCCAGATGGCTTTGATAATCTCGCCAATTTCCAGGGATAATTGCAGCTCGATACGCTGCCATAACCCGATCTTTGGATAACCTCGCCCGGTCTTGCCAGCCTGTTCCAGGGTGGATTTTAGCGGGTGACCGGCGGGCAGCGTTACCGATAATGCGCTGGCACGCGCTGGGATCGTGCCGACGAGCCGCGCAAACTTCAATTGCCCTGCGTCACTGGTCAGGTAGTTGATCCAGGCCAGAGCGGCGCGCTCCTTTTCTGCAGAGATCATGGTGTGCCGCCAAACGATCAAATTGCTCCCACCTACCCAGGGGACACTGGAGAAATTTGCAGTGCCCAGGCTTTCCGTGACTTGGGGAGCGGCACCAAATTCATGGATTGCACTGGCGGAACGTACATCAGCGATGGTCAGGGCCGCCTCTCCATTAGCAAACCTTTGCACACATTCGTCGATGGACAGGTTGGCATTGGGGGGCAGGTAACGATAAAGCTCCAGAAAAGCTCGCAGGGCTTTGAAGGCGTCAGGTTGGTTGAAAATGGCTTTCTTACCATCTGGGCTGATAAAATCACCCCCCATTCCCCAAACCCAGCTGGCTGCCATGTGCAGAAGATCATTATAAGGTGCAGGTCCGGAGGGCATCAACCAGGGAACCTCAACCCCTGCGTCTTTCAGCCGCAAGATGGTCTGATTGAGCGCCTCGGGAGATCCAAAAGCGGTTTTTTCATCGATACCAGTTTTTTGTAAAATATCCTTGCGATAACAGATCAAGTAAATATACGAAGTCCACGGCACTGACCATACTTTGGGATCATCTGGCAGTGACATCGAATAATGGGTGGCTGGTGCAAAAGCGGCTTTGCCACCCATGGCAGCCATTTCTTGCGGGGAAAAGGGTCGCAGCGCGTTCATACCCACAAAGCTGCTCACCCAGGTATCGCCAATTTGTGAAACATCGGGACCTTTACCGCGCAAGGCTACATCGAGCAGCTCCGTCCAGGCCTGCTCCCAGGTTAATGCTTTCAAGTGTACAGTTGCTCGATAGCTCTGCTGGAAATCTTCAATGAGCTGGGGAAAGCGCTGGACATCTTCTGGGGAATCACCGATGTATGAGAACTCAATTTCAGCCATGTTCACCTTATTGTCCGAGGTCTTACTGCTTCGGAAGGAAATAACACCTAATTCTGGGTCTTTAGGAATTGCCGTGGTGGACAGATCCACGGTAACTCCCAATGAACCCTAATTCTAAACCCGAACCGCAAAATCGTAAAACGCTTTTTGGGGTTTGAGAAAAGCCCAGAGCGCTATGGATTGAATTGAGTAAAACGATATAAACGATTATAATTATCTGTATATATTTTACCTGTTTTTTTACTTTCTTTACGTGAAGGGTTTGAAGCTGCTAATTAAGGAGTCCTTATGTCTCTTAAACCCGATTTCGATCTTGGCTCTGCCCACCGGTATTTCTCCGCTGAATGTTTTAATCGGACTTGGGATTTTATACAAAAACCGAAGAGGACAGCTGAAGACAACCAAAAAATGATTCTGCTCAGCCTGGCCTCGCTTTGGCATTGGACACAGCGTTCCGATTGCACTCCGACGAACCTGTCAATCGGTTACTGGCAGGCTTCACGGGCGTATGCGTTGGCAGGACAGGCCGAAAATGCCAGGCTCTATGGTCAGCTCTGCTTGAAAGCCAGCCAGGGTGAGGCTGTTCAGCCTTTTTACCTCGGATATGCTTATGAAGCGTTGGCACACGTAGAAATGGTGGCAGGAAACCGCGAAAAAATGGCAGATTACCTCCAACAAGCGTTCCAGGTGGCAGAGCAGATATCTGATCCTGAAGAAAAGAAGATGTTGTTGGATGATCTGGGCACAATTCAATAAGGTTTTTTGAGATTGCCCGGGGAAGTTTTCGTAATTGGGCTGTGATTTTTCAAAAGTATGATATACTTCGCCTTCGATCCGCAGGCGGATCGAGAGCTTGGGAAATTGTTTTGATTATTCCAAATGATTGCCCGGGGTAGGGCAGGAAATCTCTGCCCAGGTCGGGCTTTTTTGTTGCCTGGAGCAGGCGCCTCCGCGAGGAGGAGCCTGGGAAAGACAGGCATGGGAAAAGATTTAGCTATCTAGCGGAGTCGTCAAAACACCCTGGAATTTTAATAGGAGTATTTTGATGACAACCGATTTTAATGTATTTAACCTGCACCCGCAGCTGGTGCAGGCTGTGACCGAGCTTGGATACAGTGAGCCAACTTCCATCCAAGAAGCGGTGATTCCTTTGATGTTGACCGGGCAGGATATCATCGGGCAGGCGCAAACAGGTACTGGGAAGACCGCTGCTTTTGCACTGCCCATCTTGCAGTTGCTTGAACCCAAGGGCAGTATGGTACAGGCCCTGGTCGTTGTTCCGACGCGGGAGCTGGCACAGCAGGTTGCCAAGGCTTTTTCTGAGTATGGTCTTTATTCAGGGGTGCGGGTACTGGCCGTTTATGGAGGCCAAGCCTACAACCGCCAGATTAGCCACTTGAAGAAAGGGGTGGATATTGTTGTTGGAACCCCTGGACGCTTACAGGACTTGATCCGGCAGAAAGTGTTGGATCTAAGCGCGATCAAGGTCCTGATCTTGGACGAGGCAGATGAAATGCTCAGCATGGGTTTCATCGAAGACATCGAGGCGCTGCTGGTCGAAGTCCCAGCGCAACGCCAGACAGCGATGTTTTCGGCCACGGTGCCAGCCCCAATCCGTCACCTGGCGGATCGATATATGCGTAATCCGCACTCGGTGACGATTCGAACCGAACACCTGGCGGTGGAGGCCATCGAGCAGCGCTATTACCTGGTGAATGAAACCGATAAGCTGGCTGCCCTCACGCGCCTTTTTGAGGTTGAACCAGTAACCAGCGGGCTCGTCTTCGTGCGCACCCGCGTTGAATCGGGCGAGCTGGCTAACGCGCTGAACGGACGTGGCTTCCCAGCCGAAGTTTTGAATGGGGACCTGCCGCAGGAGGCGCGCGAGCGGGTGCTGGATCGCTTCCGCCAGAACCAGATTAAGGTGCTTGTGGCAACGGACGTGGCTGCGCGAGGGTTAGACATCGAGGATATCTCGCATGTGTTTAATATGGGATTGCCCATGGATGAAGAGCTGTATATTCATCGAATTGGACGCACGGGTAGAGCCGGGAAGACAGGGATTGCAATTACCCTGATCTCTCCTCCAGAACAGTGGCGGCTGCGGAAAGTCGAAACCTTTACAAAACAGAAGGTTACCCGCTTTACACTGCCAACGGAAGAGGAAATCCAGCTACAACGGGAAACAAAACTCGTCGGACAGATGGAAATCTGGCTGAAGCGCTCCCGTTATCGCCGAGAGCTAGAGCTGGTCTCGAGTTTGGTTGAGGCTGGATACGACCCTATTGAGATTGCCGCGGCGGCTTTAAAAATCGCCCGAGCAGAAGAAAAACAGCGCCCAATTGCACCGGTCAGCGAGGTTCAGGAAATCCGCCGCCGAAGTGAGAGATCCCATCGTGCTGAACGTGAGGGTAGGCGAGGATTTGAGAGAAGCACCGATGGGCAGTTGACTGTCTCCCATGAAGCCGGAATGGTGCGCCTGTCACTCAGCAAAGGCCGCCGGCATGGTGTTCGCCCGAGCGAGGTGGTGAGTACGATCGCCACCCATGCCAATATCCCCGGAAGTATGATCGGCAAGATTCATATTCAAGACCGGCACACCCTGGTGGATGTCCCAGAAAAATATGTTGCCCAGGTGCTGTCAAAGGCTGAGATGTATCGACTTCAAAAGCAGCCCGTGAATGTGGATCTGGCGACAACTGTGGAATAGAAGCCGGTGGTTTTAGAATAATGAAAAGAAGGCAAGTTCCATTTGCGTGATACAATTTTGAAATTCATCTAATCGGCAGGAAGAACCTAGCCTTTTAATAACTGCCAGGTAAACCCAAGATTTACCATTTCGACCAGGTAAGGAGGTAAGATGAACAACCAATACCGGCTTTATCGTTATCGATGGGTGGTCCTGGCGGTTTTTATGTTCATCAACCTAACGATCCAGATGCTGTGGATCGGGTATGCGCCGATCACGGGTCCTGCCGCAGCATTTTATGGCGTGACTGACTTGCAGATTGGCCTCCTGGCGATGTCGTTCATGATCGCTTTCATCCCATTCTCTTTACCGGCCTCCTGGGCGATCGATACGTATGGGTTCCGTATTGCAGTCAGCATCGGGGCAGTGCTGATGGGTGTCTTTGGCGTATTGAGGGGCTTGGTGGGCACCAATTACACCCTCGTTTTATGGAGCACGATCGGCATTGCGATTGCCCAGCCGTTTTTGCTCAACGCCTGGACGAAAGTGCCTGCCAACTGGTTTGCGATCTCAGAGCGCGCTACTGCAGTTGGCCTGGTAACGCTGGCTAACCTGGTTGGCACGGCCTTGGGCATGGTTTTGACCCCGGTGCTGATGGAAACCATGTCGATCCCTGCGATTCAACTGCTTTATGGAGGGCTCGCGGCTTTTTCTGCACTATTATTCCTCATCCTGGCTCGTGAAAAACCCCTCACCCCGCCTTGCCCGCCCGGGATGGAAGTACGTTCCTTAATGTTGGATGGTCTCAAGCACGCGCTGACCGTCCGTTATTTCTTGTACTATCTCCTGGTGGCGTTCATCGGTTTGGGGATTTTCAATGGCATTACCACTTGGGTGGAGAATATTGTCCGCTCGTGTGGTTTTACACCCACACAGGCGGGCACTCTCGGTGCCCTTTTATTGATCGGGGGCATCCTCGGTGCCGTGATCATCCCGCCCTTTTCCGATAAACAGCGCAAACGCCAACGTTATTTGCTCCTCGGCATTCTTTTATCTATTCCGGGGCTGGTTGGGATCACTTTTGCCACATCCTATTGGCTTCTGCTTGTTTCCGCGTTCGGGCTAGGTTTCTTCCTTGTCAGCACCAGCCCGATTGGGATGCAGTATGCGGCTGAAGTAACCATTCCTACCCCAGAAGGCACCTCAAATGGTTTGATCCAACTCTTTGGGCAGGCCTCTGTCGTTTTTGTTTATATCATGGAAGCTTTGCAAACCCAGGATGGAGAATTTACCCCTGCGCTCTTGCTGTCCATTGGTTTGCTGGTGTTAAGCGCACTGGTCGTTACCCAAATGAAGGATCCGCAATCGTGACAGGATTCGGTATGCTCCCTGATGACAGGCTTGACCTAAACCCAAAAAAGCTTGAATATTTGATCGAGGCATCCCAGGAAATTTCAGGTGCTACGGACGATATCGAAGCGTGTCAAAAACTCACCTTCTGGCTCAAAAAAATTTACCCTTCCAGCCAGGTTTCCATCCTGCTCAACGATACTGGGTTGAGAAGGGCGGTTTTGTTGATGAAGGATGGCCATCTCGATGAAGATCTGGAAGCGGTGGGCCGTGCTTTGAAAGAGGCTGGGGTCGAACAAGTTTTTGGGTCAGGCCTGGTTACACAAAAACCGGTTGAGGGTGAACCAGATTTTTCAAAAGTCATATTCCCGCTCCAATGCAAAGGACACATCATTGGCATTTTAAACCTGGTAAGCCAACCTGGTCAGGGAGGCTTTGAGGCTGCAAGATGTCGATCTGGTTTCTACCCTAACAAACCAGGCCGCCGCTTCCATCGAGAATACCCGCCTGTACACGGCAGAACGCGAGAGGCTTCAAATCGAGGGGAAGCTCATCCAGGCGGAACGCAAGCTTGCAGCTGGCCTGAAACCGGCAGAAATGCCCGCCGCTATCCTAGAGCAGATGGCGGAAGTCGTGGCTTATGAGCGCGGCTCGTTTTTGTTACGAGAGGGGCATGTTTTGCGGATTGCCGCGCAGCGCGGTTTCCCAAAGGATGAGCGTACGCAAAGATTGGTCATCCCGCTGAGAGAGGGGGATGTTTATTACCAGATTGCCGAAGCGTGCCGCCCCGTGGTCATTGATGATGTGACGCAGGCGCCAGGATGGACGCAGGTCCCCTGGCTTCCTCTGAACCTTTCCTGGTTGGGCGTGCCTTTGTTTTCGAAAGACCAGGTGGTGGGAATGGTTTCCTTGACCCGGCGCGCACGGGGTGCCTTTAGCCAGGAAGATGTCCTGATGGCAACCACCTTCGCCTTGCAGGCTGCCGTGGCCCTGGAAAATGCGGCGTTGTATGAGGAAATTACCCGGTTCAACCAGCAGCTTGAGCTGATGGTTCAACAGCGCACGGAGGAACTGAAAAAAGCTCTGGCGACCCTGGAACGGATGGATAAGAACAAGACCGATTTTATCAACGTGGCTGCCCATGAGCTGCGTACACCGTTGACGATCATGAAGGGCTACCAGGGAATGCTGCAATCGAACGAAACCGTCAAAGCCACACCTCTCTTGACCCAGGCACTTGACGGTATCCTCAAAGGCACAGAACGGCTGCAAGAGATCATTAACAGCATGCTGGATGTGGCACGCATCGATAACCAGGTGCTCAATTTAAAACCCGAAGCCGTGGCGCTTTCTTCCATCCTCAAACGCGTCCACGCTGATTACAGCGCTTATCTGGAGGAGCGGAAGCAAGTGATCCAGTTGGTTGACCTGGATCGCCTCCCCTTTGTTAAAGGAGACGCGCTGATGTTACTCAAGGTGTTTCAGAACGTGGTGATCAATGCGATTAAATATACCCCAGATGGCGGCACGATCATGATCTCGGGTGAGCGTGTGCTGGATGAGAAGGTCGGCGATTGTGTTGAGATCAGGGTCCAGGATACCGGTATTGGGATTGACCCAGAACAGCAAGAAGTTATTTTTGAGAAGTTTTACAGCACCGGCATTGTCTCGCTGCACTCTTCTGGGAAAAGCTCTTTTAAGGGGGGAGGCCCGGGCCTGGGCCTGGCGATTGCCCGAGGCATTATCCTGGCGCATGGAGGCAGAATCTGGGTGGAAAGCGCTCAACATGATGAAGAAGCTTACCCGGGGAGCTGTTTTCATATCTTGCTGCCTCTGGGGACCTCCTGAGCAGCCCCAGCCCTCGCCTCACCCTCGGCGCTAGCCACTGTACGCTGTGATCAGAGGCTGAATATTATTCTGCAGATTTCAGCGCGCCGGGGGTCGTAAAAGACTGAGAAGCTGCTGATGTGCCTGCTGCAGTTTCTCGAAATCCATTTTTTTTACTTCCCGATCGTAGGTCAAATACCCGTTGACTTCGCTCTCTACATCCGTTGTTTGGGTGTAAATGGCCGCAGATAAGCCAGCCTCGATCCAGGGTTTGAGCTGCTGCTCCAAAAGCTCGAGATATGCGGTTGTCAGATCTTCAGAAGACTGGTATTTACGATAGCCAAATTCCGCTTCGGGGTTCCACTGGTGCCCGGGTACTTTCAGGCTATAACCGCCGAACTCTGAGAGGACCACGGCCCTGTTTGCCTCCGGTTTAGTTTTAGGCAGGTTTTTAAAATAAACGTGCAGGCTGAGGAAATCTCCTCCTCCCTGGTCAAACCAACCGCTGGCATGATCGATCAAACGCGTTGGATCAGCCAATTTCAACCACTCTGCAGTTGCATTGGCATCGAACTGCCCCCAGCCTTCGTTGAAGGGTACCCAAGCGCCGATGCAGGTGAAGTTATGCAGGTGATCAATCAGCTCTTGCAGCTCGCGCTTGAAATCCTGGCGTGATTCCGCGGCAGCGCGTCCAGAATAACGGTAGTTTCGGTCCCTGCGTTTTGAGCCGAATAAGATCGCCAGAAATGAGGTTACATCGCCGACAGCCTTGCCGCTGTTGATCATATCCTGCCAGACGATCAGCCCCAACCGGTCACAGTCGTAGTAATAGCGCGCCGGTTCGACTTTCACATGCTTGCGCAGCATGTTAAAGCCCAGCTTTTTGATCATTTCCAGGTCAAAGCGCATGGCCCTTTCAGAAGGCGGGGCATATAACCCATCCGGCCAATATCCCTGGTCGAGAGGACCGAACAAGAACAAGGGCTGGTTATTCAAGCAGAAGCACGGTCGGCCTTGCGCATCCTGCCCCAGGCTGTACTTGCGCATCCCAAAATAACTCTCTACTTCATCTGTCTCAGTCTCTACCACCAGGTCATACAGGTGAGGTGAGTCTGGGCTCCATAACTTTGGATCCTGGATGGGCAGGGTAATTTCCTCTGTAGTTGAGGCTGCCTCGCCTTCCGCAATCTGAGTACCGCCATCGTAAACTCGAACGTGCCAGCCTGCTGAATGGCTATCGTTTCCCACCAGGCTGATTCCGATCCGAATAGAACCCGAATCCACATCTGGCGTAATTTTCAGCTTGTCGATATACGCTTGAGGCACCGGCTCCAACCAGACTGTCTGCCAGATGCCCGAGCATTGGGTGTACCAGATGGATTTTGGCATTTGCACTTGCTTGCCGCGCTGCTGCCAGAATGTATCGGTTGGATCCCAAACGGAGAGGACCAGCTCATTCTCTCCAGCGTGGATCAAATCTGAGATGTCAAAGCAGAAGGGCAAATAACCCCCACGATGATCTGCCAGTGGCCTGCCGTTGACCCAGACCTTTGTCTCCCAATCTACGGCTCCAAAATGAAGCAAGATGCGCATACCCTGCCAGTTTTCTGGAATATAAAAAGTGCGCTGGTACCAGAGCAGCTCATCGGGCTGCAAGATGCGTTTGACCCCAGAGAGGGCCGATTCGATTGGAAAGGGAACTAATATTTCTCCTGAAAATTGTGGAGGTTGGGATTGGTTCTTCGGTGAGATTCCATAAGCCCACAGCCCGTTCAGGTTGACCCACTCTGGGCGCCGCATCTGGGGGCGGGGATATTCCTGCCAGGCGTTTTCGGGAGTGACATCTTTGGCCCAACGGGACATAATTTGCCCTGGAACAGGCTTCCAATCAAGGGTGTTCGCATTGTGATCAATCATCATGCAATTAATCCTTCCTCATTTCGGTTGTTTTATGTTCGTGAACAAAACTCAATGGGATCAAAGCCAGGAGTGTGGCCAAACCGGCGACCTGAAAGATGAGCGATGTGGGGATATAGCCTGGCTGTCCATTTAGAACGGTCGGAATACCGAAGGTGCTTGACAGCCAACCACCGATGAGCGGGCCAGGCACCATGGTGAAAGCCACCGTGAACAGGATATAGTATCCAGCATACTGGCCGCGTTTATCTTCTGGGTAAAGATCTTTGGTCCAGGCGCCCGTACTGATCGCCCAGGCAGACATCCCCGCCAGCCAGATAACACCTGTGAGCATTAAAGGAATGACATTCCTCATTAAGGAGAATAAGATCAGTCCGACCATCTTGAGCAGGATGGCTCCAACAGCCAGGCGTTTTCTTCCGATGCGGTCAGCCAGCAGACCAAAAGGATAGGCTAGCGCAATCCCACCCAGCAGAATACAGACGAATATGGTCAGAGAAGCATGCAGGGTGGGGAGCTGGAGGTAATGATTTAAGTAAATGATCAAGTAGGGAAAGAAGATCTGCTCGGCAATGCCGTAAACGGTCAGAGTGAAAAGAAGCAAAAAAAGGTTGCGGTTCTCGCTCAGGTTCTTGAGACGAAAAGTGTCGCTGATTTGTCCCCAGTACGAGCGAGGCTGGGGTGTATGATCAGGTTGTTCGCGCACCAACCAACCGCCGACCAGGCCTAAGATGAAAACGAATCCACCGATTACATAGAAGAAAGTGTAATAACCCCAGGCATCGATGATGATCCCCGAGGCCCCGTAAACGATCAAAATAGCCACCCAGGTCAAGATCTCAACCACCCCCATCATACGCCCACGGTTGTGGCGGTCGGAGACATCGGTGATATAAGCGTTGAGGCCAGCATCGTTGGCTGTAGAGCCGAAGAAGGTCATCAGGCAGTCAAACAAGATGGCAACTCCGATTGCCAGGGTTACCGGATGTAAGAAGGCTGCAGAAGGAAAGGCTGCCGTGAAGATACCCCATGCCAGGTAACCAAAGAGAATGAAGGGCTTGCGCTTGCCCCAGCGCGAGCGGGTCTGGTCTGATAGGGCTCCCATGAGAATGCTGGTGAGCGTGGCGGTGATGGCGCTGGCAGCCACCATCCAGGAGATCGGCCGCGGATCGGGGATGATGTTATCGTACATGAAGGTGTTGAAGTATTGGTTTTCCACGCCCCAGGCCAATTGCCCAGCAAAGCTGAGCAGGATCACCGCCAGCCAGATGGTGGGGGTGATCCTGCGGGAAGGCTGCGGGGATAAGTCCATGTGGTTATCCTTTCTTGGATGCGAGTGTTCAGAGGGGTTGAGTATCGAGTATTAGTATAGCATTGAAGCCGTATTTCCTGCTTTGTCTGGTAGAATTTTATCCAGCATGACCAATCCAGCCAGTTTTGATGTTCTAGAAGTATGGAATAGCCCTGAGAAGCGCCTGGCTTTCATCCGGCAATATACCTCAGGTCATCTTTCTTTTATTCCTCATTTCCCTCCCAAACTCATCTTGCAGCTCTCGGTCCCTGAGGTCCTGTCCATCCTCCGCCAGCGCTGGGGCGAAAGGATTGACCTGGCCCTGTCGCCGGAAAAGACTGATCTACAGGTTCAACTGGAAGAATTGCCCGCGGTGATCCGCTCGCCGGTGGCGGGTGAACCGGATGGAGGTTGGCTGAAGAAAGCCAATCTGGTGGGAGTCAACCTGCGCACGGTGGGTGGGTTCTGGGGTTTAATTCCCTACAGCCTGACGCTTCCCGCCGCGCAAGATACCATCCATCTCCTGCCCATTTGGGAGCCGGGTGTGGTGGGCAGCCTGTACGGGATGGTTTCCTGGCAGCTCAACCCTGAATTCTACAGCCCGGCGCTGACTAAGATCTGTCCGTGGCTGGATACACCCGGCAGGCAGCTGCGAGCGGTGATTAATTTACTGCATGGAATGGGCAGGAGCGTGGGGATGGATGTCATCCCGCACACGGACCGTTTTTCCGAGATGGCGCTGGCCTATCCCGAATATTTTGAGTGGCTGCAGCGCCGCGATTTCATGCTTGTTGACCATTCTTCCAATCTGCACCAGACGGTGCAGGGAGAGATTTATGCGTTCTTGAGGCAGCGTGGTCCCGCAGTGCGCGGAGAAAGCGTGCCTTTGTCTGTGGAAGAGTTGTTCAGCCCAGAGTGCCCTGAAGATCAGCGACTGCGCTTGCTTTTTGGGCTGCCCGAGGATGCGGTTGGACGGCTGCGGCGGCGAAAGCTGCTCATCCACCGCCTGCATCGCCAGGGGTATGAAACGGTGCCGGCTACCATGGCGCCCCCCTATCGCGGCCTGGAGGTGGATCCTTCGCCAGAGGCGCTGATTGTAGACGCTGACGGGCTCGCCTGGCGTGATTTCCGCATCACCCAGCCCCAACCGATGTCCCGCGTCTTCAACCCGCTGGCACGCTACAAGCTTTATGAGAGCCTGGATGAGAATGCCCAATGGAAGATCGATTTCTCATCTCCGCGCCCAGAAGTCTGGCAGTATGTGTGCGAACATTATGCGCAGGTGCAGCGTCAGTATGGGTTCGACTTCATGCGCGGCGATATGTCTCATGTGCAGATGCGACCAGATGGCGCACCACCAGTGATCGACGAGTTTTATGATCTTTTAGGTACGGTAAAAACCACTATCCAGCGCTCCGCACCCTATTTTGGATATTTTGCTGAATTGTTCCTTGCGGCGCGCGACGTGATGGGATATGGGGAGGAGATGGACCACCTGGAGGCTTCTGCAGCAGAGGCGACTTTGGGTGATCTGCAATCCTGTCCAGTCGGTTCGCAAGAATTCTTGCAGCGGCTGCGGCAGTATGATGACCTGAAGTCTACCCGGCGCTGTACGCCAGGCTTTACGGTAATGACCGCTGATAAAGATGACCCGCGCTTCGACGCATTTTATTTAGATGGCAACGCGCTGCGTTTATTCCTGGCATTTTTCCTGACCGATATGCCCAGCTATATGGGTCTGGGATTTGAGGTGCGCGACCGCCACGATCAGCCCGCCCCCAATGAACATTACTCTAAGCTGTACGTCTTCCAGCAAAAGAAAGGTTCCAAGGCTACTCGCGGGCCCTATATGTGGGGATGTAACGCAGCCTTGTTCGCTCAGATCACCCGCTTGAGGCTTTATGTTGATCAGATATGGGAAAACCTGCACGGCAGACCTATCCGCTGGCTAATTCCCCCCGATGCCTGCGGCGTTAACCCACTGCTGGCCTGGACGCAGGCTGATCGCCCTGAATTAATCTTCCTGGCGAATACCAGCCTAAACAGGCCCAGCGGCAGGTTTGGTGTACCCTTCTGGGATATGCATGTGAAGCTGCTGGGAGCGTTTTCGACGGTCGGGGACATCCCTGCTGCGGAAGAAAGTTTGGTTTTTAATGGCGTTTTTTTTCAGGCAGTGAACCTGGCACCTGCCGAGGGAAGAGTTTACCGGGTTATAAAGGATGCGTGATGATAGCGACAGAAATTGACTTATTGGCGATCGGTGAAATCCTGATCGATTTCATCTCCACAGAAAAGGCGGAAAGCCTGGTAGAAGCGAAAGCCTTCCGCCGGCTGCAAGGAGGGTCTCCGGCTAACCTGGCGGTTAATGTCTCGCGCCTGGGGCTGCGGGCAGCCCTGGCTGCCAAGGCAGGCGCAGGTGCATTTGGACAATTTCTAAAAGCCGAGATGCAGCGCAATGGTGTAATCACCGATTACCTGCTGCTCGATCCAGCGGTGCAAACCAGCCTGGTCTTCGTCACCCAAACTAGCGGAACGCCAGATTTCGAGCCTTATCGCAGCGGCGATTACCAGCTTACCCCTGAGGATGTGTCCGCAGAAGCCATTAAGCGCGCCCGCCTGCTGCACACAACCACCTGGCCTCTCTCGCGCCAGCCCAGCCGCCAGACTGTGCTGAGAAGCTTCCAGGTGGCACGCCAGCTTGGAAAACAGACTTCCCTGGATCCCAATTACAGCCCCAAAGTTTGGCCTGATCCAATTGAGGCGCTGCAAACCCTGGAAGAAATATATGCTTATGTCACTTTAACCAAGGCCTCGCTGGATGATGCTGGTCGTTTATTTGGCAGTGGGGAGACCCCGGAAAGTTATATCCAACGATTCCACGCGCTGGGTCCGGAGACGGTGGTGTTCACCCTGGGGAAACAAGGCTCTTTGCTCTCCCACCAGGGGAAAATTTTGGGTCACCTGCCAGCCAGGGAGGTCCAGGTTGTGGATGCCACTGGAGCAGGGGATTCTTTCTGGGCGGGCTTTTTAACCGCTTATCTGGATGGAAATTCCCTGGAACGCTGTTTACTGTTTGCGCGCGAGGTGGTAGAGCTGAAGCTGAAAACTTTGGGACCGTTACCAGCAGATATTGACAGGCGAGAGCTTTACAACCGGCTGCCTGAGATGCACCAGGCTTTCCGATAATTACGATACGTTGACCCACACGGTCATCTGTGACTTACCGCGGTTAGCCCACAGATGGTAAGGAATAAAAGTGAGCGCTGCGCCTTCATTGGTACGCCCGCGCAGAACAGTGATCCCCCCGAAAAGGTTCTCATCCCGCTCAACCTGGAGGCTGGACGGTTCCAGCCGAACAGAGAAGATATCGAGGCCGGGATTATCCAGGCTTTCGAGGCAGTAGACCAGCGGACCGCGCGTCACGGCAACTTTATGTTGATGCCCCTTGACCTTTGGGTGGGCATGTCGGAGGATGATCGGTATATCGAAATTAATCTCGACCCAATCCCCCTCTGTCCAGACCCGGTGGATCGGGAGGAAGCGGCTCAGGCGCGGATCATAGCCCTGAGCAGTGGTCTCACCAGGGATCGTCTGATCTCCTACCGAGATCGGGAGAGATCCTGGTCCTTTCCAAACGGTGATGACGGGAGGTTTTGTGCTCCAGGATGGCAGGCGTATGTGCAGGGTGAATTCTGCCCTGGCAGCCGGATCGATTTTAATTTGTACCTTCCCATCCCAGGGCAGTTTGGATGCGATGGTGATCTTAACTTTGCCTCCCAGATTGAACGAGGCCAGGGCGCCGACGTACTGGTGGATCCAGATTGCGCCCTGATCCGCCGAGAAGATATATTTGCCCAAATCAGCCCAGGTGCGCGATAGGTTGGATGGGCAGCAGGGGACGGCATACCAGGCTTTGCGCTCGATGCCACCTCGGCAGGTAAGCGGGTTATTGTAGAGGTAATTTTCGCCAGTCAAACCCATCCCGACGGCTGCAGCATTATATAACTGCCACTCGAAAAGATCGCTGTACTGTGCTTCGCCGGTGATCAAGGCCATCTCCCAGCTCCAAAACATACTCGCCAGGGCAGCACAGGTTTCGTTATAGGCAACTTCGGGGTCAAGCTCATAGTCTCGGCCGAAACCCTCCAAGGCCGGTAAAGAACCGATGCCTCCAGTGATATACATGCGGCGGGTTACCATGTGCTTCCAGGCCTGGTCCAGAGCTGGCAAGAGAGAATCATCCGGTTGGAGGCGGTGGAACATGGCGATGGCCGTTTCCAGGTAACCGAAGCGCACTGAATGACCCACCGGGATAAGCTGCTCCCGAATGGGAGCATGCTGCTGGAAATAGTTGCCGGAAAGAGCGCTGGCAAACCAGCGCAGGGTGGCCGTGGGAGGATGTTTGGCGAAATTTTCCGCGGGAAGCTGAGGGGAAACGTACCCTGGGCGTGCAGATAAGTAAGCCTGGCGCTGCTGCTGAACGGCTTTGCTGCGCTTTGCCACGCTGGCATTCTGGCGCAAGATGGAGAGGGCGAAGGATTTCGTCCGACCGCGCTGTTCTAAGAAGTGCCTGGCTAAGTCCAGGAACGGTTCATGCTCAGTGAGATGATAGAGGCGGAGCAAGGCGATCTCGATTTCCTCATGCCCGGGTGTACGTTCAGGTCCAGCGCCCAGGAAATCCTTCACGAGCAAGTCGGCGGTGCGGCGGGCGATTGCGAGCATTTCAATCTTTCCGGTGGCAGAATGATGGGAGACACCTGCTTCGATCAGGTGCCCGTGGCAGTAAAGCTCATGCTCAATTTGCAGGTTGACCCAACGCATGCCAGGGAAATGGATCTGGTTATAAGTAAACAAATATCCGTCCGGATCTTGGGCGCGGCTCAAGAGGGCAATATAGCCATCCATCAACCCGGCTAAGTCGGGGCTTGGAGACTGCGCATAGATGCGAGCCGCTGCATCCAGCCATTTATGTGCATCGGAGTCGGCAAAGAACCAACCTTCTCGAAAACCTTCCTTCTCCCCTGCCGCGATGCGAAAGTTATCGATGCATCCGCTGGCCTCTAACTGTTTCCATTGGTGAAAGATGGCGCGTTTCGCATTGGTTTCCAGGCGCGGCAACCAGAAGGAATCCTGCAGGATAACTTTCTGAACGTTTATCTCATTCATTTACGCTGTTTTCGCCTATTGGTAGTTGAGTCCCGGGAAGAATGCAGGCAAAGGAAAGAGCGCTTTGACGATATCCGCTAATTTGTCCGGAACAGCGTAAGCTGCAGCGTATACCTCATCAGGGTCACCCATTACCAGGTTGGTCATCGCCGCGCCGGAGAGCTCCAGGCGCTCTTGGCCATGGACTATCGCCAACCGGTCACCCTGGTAGGCTCCTAAAAGTGGGCCAGTTTGCTCAAACCGCAAGTCACGAGCCTGCGACCTTTCCAGCCGGGCTTGAAGATACGGTTTTAGGTCAGCCATCAGCCCTGGAAAATTGATGATGCGCATGGTGTGGTCTGACAAAGGCTCTAGGGCACCTTTAAACCCATTTTCTTGGAGGAGTGTGATGGTGTCCGAATCCTGCCAGGCTACCGGCCAGTGGATTTCCTGGAGCTTCCATTGGGACATGATTTGTCCCAATGCACCGACCAGGGCTGTGCGGCTGCCTGCGTACTCACGCACGTGCCGAATCCCTGCGCCGGACTGTTGATCCAGGTATTCCCACGGGATGCCCAGCAGCAGGTAAGCCACAGGCTGGTTTGCCCGTTCGATGATCCATGCCTCAGAATGGACATACCCATAGGAGTGGGTGAGACGGTCTGCAAATTTGGCTGGCGGGCGAATAAAATGAACTGGTTCCGTGTGATAGAGCCGGCTGCACCCGGCAGCATCGGAGCTGGTGGCTAACCGGATTGTAAGATCGGAGGATGATTGCAGCATGTTTCCTGGTTGGATTGTGAAAGCTAAATATTTACCGGTTGGCACGCATCCCACACGTGTATACAGCCCCCGCCCACCCGAGATCAGCATCAGGCGAGCGCCTTCTTTTGCCAGCGTTGCAGTGCAGTGTTCTAGCAGCTGCCCTGCCAGGCCTTGACCCCGATAATCTGGATGGGTGCATACGCCGCCGATGCTTCCCACCCGTAGTAGCCCATCGTATAACTTTACCCGGAAGTGGAAGATGTAGATCTGTGAGACGGGAACACCTTGGTGTGTGATTACGTAAAGTCCCCTCGGCGTGGTGGGTGAAACGAAGCGGGGGGTTCTTCTTCGGGGGAATTCACATCCAAACCCCCGAAGCAGATCTGTGAAAGGCGATCAGAAGCTGCCAGCTCCTCGCGGCGAACCATACGAGGGCCGTCAAAGTCAAGTGGCTGTGAAGTCATCATCTATTCTCCGGTTGTTTTTTAATTGCTGTGTTTTATAAATTTTACTTGAAACCGATCTTTTGTGTGCTCAGTTGAGTGGCATAGATCGAAATTAGAGGGGCGGATGAACGATCAGGTATTTCCGAACCCAATTGCTGCAAAAAAATGGGGAATACCCAAGACTGCCTGTATAATAATTCATACGCGGATTCTGTTATCGCATTCAAATATTCTCTTCGGTTTACCAGGTTAGGCATGTCAGATATCTTATTGGCGACAAAGCTCTACATTCCCCCGGCACGCGCGGAACTTGTCAGGAGAAAACGGTTGTTCGAGCGTCTCGATTCCGGGTTGAATTGTAAACTCACGCTCATTTCTGCTCCCGCTGGATATGGAAAGACAACCCTGCTGAGTACGTGGATGCAAGGCTGCGGACAACCAATAGCCTGGTTATCATTGGATGAGGGTGATAATTATCTTCCCCTCTTCTTTGCATATTTAATCACTGCCCTCCAAAAAATTCATGATCAATTTGGTCAAGAATTGCTGGGTAAGATAAAAACAAGCCCACGGGTGGACACAGATACCTGGCTTCAGGAGTTTATCAATGAAGTTGCTCAAGTGGGGAACTCTTTTTCATTCGTCTTGGATGATTATCAAACCATCTCAAATAGTGCTATTCATGAGGCTCTCGGATTCGTCATTGAACACCAGCCTCCTCAGATGCACCTGGTAATCTCTTCCCGGTCTGATCCTCCCTTGTCATTAGCACTTTTAAGAAGTCGTGGAGAATTAATTGAGATCCGCCAAAATGATTTGTGCTTTAACTTTGACGAAACGATCACGTTTGCCGGCTCGATGGGATTGAAATTGACCGATGCTGACCTGTCTACGCTCGAAAGCCGGACCGAGGGTTGGGTAGCTGGTCTGAAGATGGCTGCATTATCGATGCAGCATCTGGATGCCGACGCCATTTCCAGGTTTATCTTGAACTTTTCAGGAAAGCATCATTTCATATTGGATTATTTGATGGATGAAGTGCTCTCGCGCCAACCAGAATTTATTCAGACATTTCTCTTAAAGACATCTATCCTTGATCAGATGTGCTTATCTCTTTGCAAGGCAGTTATCGGTGAAGGGGAAAAGTGGGAAGGGGAAAATATTTTAGAGACCCTCGAACGGGCAAATCTATTTATTATGCCTTTGGATGATCACCGGGAATGGTATCGCTATCACCGCTTGTTTGCTGAATTATTGCAGGCGCGATTGAAAGAAGCACAATTAGTATATATACCCGAATATCATCGCCGGGCAGCCCAATGGTATGAACAGGAAGGGATGATCAATCAGGCTGTGTCTCATGCATTGGCTGCCCACGATCACAAACTGGCTGCAGATCTCGTCGAACGTGCGATTTTGAAAGTGGAAACCTGGTCTCAAGTAGATACGGCAGTTTTCTTAGGCTGGATGCAAGCCTTACCTGAAAAGATATTCAACTCTCGACCATGGATACGCTTATTCTATGCGCGTGCGCAAGTCGCCACCGGGAAAATGGTATACGCTGAGCGGATTCTGAAATCGTTGGAAAGCTGGCTGCAGGAGCATCCTGAGTGTCCCGAGAATGAGCGCATCTCAAACCTGGTCAAATTTGATCGCGTTTCAGTCCTCAACATACAAGGTTATGTGCAAGAACCAATGGATTTTGCGCGCCGTATTCTACAGGGATTACCTGAAAACGATCTGATCACCCGTTCGCGTGCCTTATCAATCCTGGGATCAGCCAGCTTTCGTGTTGGGGATGTTCATGAAGCAAACCAGATTTTTACAGAGATTGTAGAATCTTTCTCCCGTTCGAAAACACCTTTTGTAGCTGTGATATTTGCCTGCCACCTGGCTGAAATTCAGATTGTCCAAGGACAGCTTACCCAGGCTTTACAGACCTGTGACCGGGCACTGAGCATGGGGATGGTAGATGGTGTGCTCATTTCACCTGCGGGTTTTGCGCACCTTGTCCGGGCGAAAATTTATTATGAGCGGAACGAGCTAGGCAAAGCTTTGAGTGTCATCCAAGAAGGGTTAGACCTTTTGAGACGCGGATCGATTGATGATGTTTTTAGCTGTGGACATGCTACCCTGGCGTTGATTCACCAGGCAAAATGCCAACAAGGTGAAGCCAATATCGCTGTGGAGAAGGCGATTCGAGCCACCCAAAAAATGGATATCGCCCGCATAGCAACCCTAACCTCTGCTTATCAGGCGCGCATCTGGCTGGGGCAAAACAATTTAAAAGATGCACAAGCATGGGCGCAAGAATACCAACAGGTTGGACCGACAGAATACTTGAGAGAATTTGAGGATTTGACTTTAGCCTGGGTGTCCCTGGCTTGCGGGAATGTTCCCGAAGTATTGGCCTTGTTGGATTTAATGTTAATACCCGCTCAAAAAGCAGGGAGAAATGGACGGGTTATTGAAATTCAAGTGCTGCGCGCGCTGGCTTTTCATGCACTTCGAAAAAATGACGAAGCCATGCTCGCCTTGACTCATGCCCTTGATTTGGGCTTTGAAGAAGGTTATGTGCGGGTTTTTGTGGATCGGGGACAGCCAATGGCAGAGTTGCTTCAACTCGCGCACCACCAGTTACGCAACGTGAACCGCGGCTATCTCGCATTGCTGTTATCTTCATTTAGTAATGACACAGGCTATGGGAGTGTTCCAGCAGCGCTGCCCGAATCTGACCAGGCTCTGAGATTGGTAGAGCCATTAAGTGAGCGCGAGGTTGCTGTATTGCAATGGTTGGCTGAGGGGTTATCCAGCCCTCAGATTGCTCAGAAGCTGTTCATTTCCAACAACACGGTTAGAACGCATCTCAATAACATCTACGGCAAGTTGGATGTTCATAATCGCACCCAGGCTATTCTCAAATCAAGAGTGTTAGGTTTGCTTCCAAAAGAATAAATTCCATTCATAATTAACCTCTGTTTGGCCTGGTCGTTGATATTGCCGTAATGCGCCCATTAATCGAGTAGCGATCATTTTACCTCGCCACACAGTCGCGTTTTAAAATCACTCACTGCCTCATGCATTTGGATGATGTGTCTCATGCATGATCTTTGCTATATTGAGCATAAAGGTGGCACAGGAGTGATTATGAAGCCTAAATTTCAACCTTTAAAGCCTGGTCGACAAGTTGTTTACGAAATACAAGTGGAAGGCTGGATTGGTGAACGGTGGATGAACTGGTTTCAGGGACAGATGCTCAGGTTTGATGAGAATGTCACCGTATTCGCCATTCAAGTAACTGATCAGGCTGCACTGCGCGGTATCCTGAATAAGATTTGGGATTTGAATTTGACGTTGGTATCTGCTGCCCAGTTGGAACGCTGTGAACCACAGGAAAGGAGTCAAAATGAGTAGCTCGATTTTATTTTTCGATGAAATTTCACCGGAATTGCATACGGAGGCGGGAGGCAAAGGTAGATCGTTGGCCAGACTTTATCAAGCCGGGTACCCTGTACCAGAGGGTTTTGTTATCCTGCCTTCGGCATTTGCAGCTGAAGGCTTAAAGCCCGGTGTCTGGGAGCAAGTAAGGGCATACCTGGAACAGATGCGCTCTTCTGATCCCGATATTGTATTTGCAGTGCGTTCATCCGCGTTGAGTGAAGATTCAACACAGGCGTCATTTGCTGGTGAGTTCGATACAGTCCTGAACGTGAGCGCAGAGAACGTTGTTCGCCAAGCTATTCAAACGGTATTTCAGTCGAAGCTCAATCAACGTGTAAAGGCATACAGCCAGGTAAAAGGTTTAGATAGTAACTGCTGCATTGCAGTCATTGTGCAACGATTAATTTGCGCCGATGCTTCTGGGGTCTTGTTTACCGCAAACCCGGTCACAGGCCAGCGCGACCAGGCGGTGGTGACAGCTGCCTGGGGATTGGGCGAGGCCATTGTAGGTGGGCTGGTAACCCCAGATACTCTTACGATAGATAAGACCTCTTTTCAAATGCTTTCGCAGCAGATAGCTGACAAGCAAATGATGACAGTCCGGGTTAGCTCTGGGACAGAAGAGCACGTTGTTCCTGAGAAGCTGCGCCGTGCTGCTGTGCTTTCTGGTGTGCAAGTTACGGAATTGGTGCGCCTGGGTGTACAGATCGAAATGTTATACGGTATGCCCATGGATATCGAGTGGGTGCTGGCAGAGGAGAAGCTGTATATTGTCCAGGCTCGTCCGATTACTGCGCTGCCAGAAGTTGAGCTGCCTGTTCCGACTGAGTGGAAGCTGCATAAAGGCCAATATGCCGCGATGCGCAATAACATTGTCGAACTCATGGCTGATCCTTTATCCCCTCTGTTCGCTACCCTGGGACTCTCGACAATTAACAGTTCCTTGCACCGTTTAATGGGTGAGGGCTGGGGCATGGGAGGCATCATGCCGGAAGAAATCATTATCGTGGTCAACAGTTATGCGTACTTCAATGGCTCAATATCGGGACGAAGTGTGATGCGCCTTTTATTCGACTCGATCAAGATAGCCAAGAAAATGTTCAGTGGAGCCGTGGAACGCTGGACTGAAACTGGGCGCCCATGTTATTGCGACACGGTCACTGATTGGCAGGCCAAACCCTGGATAACATACAAGAATGTCGAGCTTGTGGAAGCCGTAAATAAATTGATGGAGTCTGCCATCGATGCCTTTGGGGCGCTCTTCTCAGGCGTCATCCCGGCAGCCTGGATGACCGAGGCATTGTTCACGCGGGTATATAACCTGGTCATCAAACGGCGTGGCGATCCTGCTGCCTTCACATATCTACTTGGCTATCAAAGCTTACCAATCCGCGCCGATCAGTCGCTGTATAGCCTGGCGGACTGGGCCAGGCAAAATCCTGCCCTGGCTGAATACCTGAGGTGCATACCGACTTCGGATCTGGTTGTCATGTGTGAGAACGATGATTCTCCCAGCGATGTTCCGTCAATCATCTGGCAGGAATGGCGCTCTTTATATCATGAACACCTGAGGAAATACGGATACACCTTGTACACGCTGGACTTTGCCCAACCCATCCCTGCTGACACGCCCACGCCGGTAGTTGATACGCTCAAGCTGTATCTTCGCGGGCAAGGAGTCAATCCGTTCACCCGCCAGCGAGAGTCTGCAGAACGGCGCGAGCAAGCCACCTTGGCCATGAGGCTGCGATTGAAAGGCTTGCGCTTGAAATGGTTCACCAAAACCCTGGCATCTGCCCAAAAGTATGCTCCTTTGCGCGAGGATGGGCTGGCTGAGCTTGGATTAGCTTATCCGCTCATTCGCCAGATGCTGCATGAATTGGGCAGACGTTTTACACACGATAGCGTTATTCACACACCTGAGGATATATTCTGGTTGACTGCTGAAGAGGTTAGGTCGATTGCGACTCGCTTGGATGCCGGTCTACATGTGGAATCGCTCGACAACCTCATCCCCCAGCGTAAAGCTGAACAAAGAGCTGCCCTGCGTGCGGTACCTCCGGTAGCGCTGCCTCAGATGAAAATTTTCGGTTTCGACTTGATGTCGCTTAAATCAAAACGCGGACGGGGTGGTAAAGGTATGTTCATCAAGGGTGTAGCCACCAGTCCAGGCAGAGTTAGTGGAATTGCGCGCGTACTGCACAGCCCAGAAGAATTTAGCCAGATGCAGCCGGGTGAGGTTTTGGTGGCATCGATCACCACACCCGCCTGGACTCCGTTATTTGCTATGGCCTCGGCGGTGGTCACCGATGTGGGTGGACCGCTCAGTCATGGTTCTATCGTGGCGCGCGAATATGGTATCCCGGCGGTGTTAGGGACCGGTGTAGCCACCAAACGTATTCACAGCGGTCAGGCTATCACGGTGGATGGCAGTGCTGGGGTTGTCATTTTAGAGAAGGAAACACCTTCAGACAGGGTTCCTGTATGAGATAAAGATGGAATAAAGCTTACCCAACCTCGCTCAGCAGGACCGGTCGATGTTCTAAGAAGGATTTCTTAGCCGCCATGCCGATAACGACTGGGATGCGTCCATCGATCCCGGTAACCGGAGGGGTCTTATCCTCCAGTACACTCTGAGCAAACTCCTTCATCTCCGTGATGAAAGAGTCCATGTATCTTTCCAGGAAGAAGTAGAGTGGTTTTGCAGAGTGAGTCCCATCGGCTGTGCTGTAGACATGGCGATCTTGCAGGTTGTTATCTGCCGAAACCATACCGCCAGAACCAAAGACTTCCACGCGCTGGTCATAGCCATAAACAGCCTGGCGGCTGTTGTCGATCGTACCGATTGTGCCATTCTCGAAGCGCAAGGTAATTACAGCAGTATCCACATCACCGGCTTGTCCAATAGCAGGATCGACCATGACGCCTGCAGCGGTATACACCTCAACGACTTCACTGCCGATCAAATAGCGTGCCATGTCAAAATCGTGAATGGTCATATCTAGGAACATGCCTCCCGACACTTTTACATAAGAAACGGGTGGGGGAGCAGGGTCACGGCTGGTGATGCGTAAGATATGCGGCTTGCCCACTTTCCCCTCGGCAACCATCTGGCGTACTTTGCGAAAGTTAGCATCGAAGCGCCGGTTAAAGCCGATCTGGAGCTTCATCTGGGCTTTTTGGACGGCCTCCAAAGCGGTGTCAATTTTGGCAAGGTCATGGTCGATCGGTTTCTCACAGAAAATGTGCTTGCCTGCAGAGGCGGCTTCAACGACGATCTTGGCGTGGGTATCGGTGGATGAGCAGATTGCAACAGCATCGATCGATGGGTCAGACAGGATGGCATGATAATCTGAGATGGCAGCCGGGATGTGCAGCTTTGCAGCCAATTCCTGGGCGGCGGTCAAATTAATATCGGCGATGGACACCACCTCAACGCCAGGGATGCGAGTGGCTAAATTTTCAGCATGGATTTTCCCGATGCGACCGGCGCCAATTACACCGAAACGTAGGTTATTACTCATATTCAAACTCCTGTATATTGTGGTGCTGTTGAGCCAACAGCATGATGATTTTGGAAGGGTGAGTTATAGACCGATATTTTTTAAATACTCACGGTTGCGTCGGGCAGAGTCTTTGGGGCTGCCCATACCAGGTAGCACATCTTGTTCGACAACAATCCAGCCGTTATAACCTTGTTTTTCTAACTCGGCCTTCACAGCCTGGAATTCAATTTCGCCTTTACCCAGCTCACAGAAGATGCCGTTGCGAACAGAAGTGAAGTAATCCCAGCCTTCCCGGCGCGAGCTGGTCACCAGTTCAGGTTGGCAGTCTTTGAAGTGCATGTGCCAAACCCGGCTGGCATTTTCCTGTAAGAAAACCAACGGATCGCCTCCGCCAAACCGGTAATGACCGGTATCGAGGCACAAGCCTACCAGGCTGGGATCCGTCAAACGTAAAAGTGTGTCGATCTCCTGCGGCGTTTCCACATATCCGGCGCAGTGGTGGTGAATGACCGTTTGCAGGCCGGTCTCTTTCTTGACTGTACCGGCGATGCGCTCAGCACCCCCGGCAAATACTTGCCATTCTGCATGACTCAAGCCTTGTTCGGGTTTAATCCGGCCGGCATTCTGGGTGCGTTCAGGGATTTTGCCGTTATCATCGGCCAGAACGATGAACGGGATATTCCCTTCCACCGCAGCGAGGAGTCGAGCGGTTCTCACTGCAGCTGCTTCACCGGCAGAATGGGCTCCAGGATCTTTTAGCGCCACGGGCACAAACGCGCCCAGTAGGGTCAGCCCGCGGCTGTGGATCTTTTGTGCGAGTTTATTTGGATCGGTGGGCATAAAGCCCCAATCACCCAGCTCGGTGCCCTGGTAACCGGTTTCAACCATTTCGTCGAGCACCTGCTCACAACCGGCAGCCTCTCCTTCCAGGTCGAACTCGAGTACACCCCACGAGCAAGGTGCATTTGCTATTCTTATCATGATGATTCTCCTTGGAAATATCTTCTAGGGGCGGGGTAACCCCGCCCCTACATTTTCAACAAACTTCGCCCATCGAAACAGGTCGCCCTTCGTCCAACGAGAGCGTTGCCGCAATCCCGATGGCGGTGGCCTGTCGGGCATCCACGCCGGTCACGCTGGGTGAGCGGTTTTCTAAAATACAAGCTACAAAGTCACGAATTTCAGCAGCATAGGCCTCCCCAAAACGCTCCATAAAATAAGGCACAGTGTCATGGGTAACGCCCTGGCGAGTCATCGTCAATGTGGAAGTCTGTTGGAGCTTTCCAATCAATAGGCCACCTTCGGAGCCAAGTACCTCTGTGCGAATATCATAACCATAGACTGCATTGCGGCTGACATCGATATTGCCCAGGGCGTTATTGATAAATTTAAGATTGATCATGGCGTTGTCAATGTCGCCGACCTCTTTTAATTCTGGATAAACCAGGCAGTCACCTTCGGTTTGTACGCGCCAGACTTCGCTGCCCATCAACCAGCGCGCCAGGTCAAAATCATGCACTCCCATGTCCAGGATCAGTCCGCCGCTGTTCTCCCGACGGGCAAAATCCAGGCTGGTACGCCTGGGGTCCCGACTGGTAGAGCGGAACATCACCGGGGTGCCAATGAGCCCTTCATCGATCTGTTTCTTCGCCAACACATATGCCGGATCAAAACGTCGCATGAAGCCAAGCTGCAGCTTGACGCCAGCCGCAGCGACTGCCGCGATCGCCTCATCGCACAGTGCCAGCGTTTGTGCCAGCGGTTTTTCGCTGAAGATATGTTTCCCGGCAGCAGCCGCGGCTTTGATAATTTCGGCATGTGTCGATGTGGGGGTGACGATGACGACCGCATCTATATCTTCGCGCTTGAGAAGCTCGTGATAATCGGTGTAATGGTGTTTTGCTCCAAAGCGGGCAGCTACTTCCTGGCTGGTGTGTTGGTCGATATCTGCCACGGCTGCCAGCTCAACTTCCGATACGGTAAAGGCGAGCGTATGCGCGAATACCTTGCCCATCCGGCCTGCTCCAATCAATCCAACTCGAATAGTCATGGGTTTTCCTTTATAAGTGATATTTTTCTTTCTTCTGGGCTTCTTCGTATTGATTACGGGCTGCTTTTACGCTATCCATGCTGCTCGTTTCTGCTACAGCCACATCCCACCACGAGTCGTAACCTGGCACGCGCACTTCGCGATCCGTCTTTACGACCACCACGCTGGTCCGGTCTGCTTTTCGAGCCTCCTGGAGAGCCTGTTTGAAGTCAGTCAGGTTGGTCACGGTGACTGCTTGGGCTCCCAGGCTGCGGGCGTTGGCGGCAAAATCGACAGGCAGGTAATCGCCATCCAGCTGACCGGTGTTGGGATTTCGCAGCCGGAAATGGGTGCCGAAGCCGGCGCTGCCCAGAGACTGGCTCAAACCGCCGATGCTGGCAAAACCGTGGTTATCCACCACAACCAGGATCAGCTTGACCCCCTCTTGAATGGAAGTGAGGATCTCCGAAGGCATCATCAAGTAGGTGCCATCACCTACGAAGACATATACTTCGCGGCTAGGATCCGCGATTTTGACCCCCATGGCGCCTGGGATTTCGTAGCCCATGCAAGAATAGCCATATTCCATGTGGTAAGAGTTCGGGGTATGCGTTTGCCATAATTTGTGCAAATCTCCTGGGTGACTGCCTGCAGCAGACACGAGGACATCCCTTTCACCTGCCGACTCCCAGATCGCACCGATGACTTCGCTCTGGGCAGGCAGGGGTGCGTTGTTTAGGTGGAAGAGACGATCAACCTCAGCTTCCCAGGCGGTCTTAAGCTCTGCGGTTTGGTTCTGATAATCTTGACTTACCCGGTAATCTTTCAAGGCAGCGGTTAATTCATCCAGGGTCAGCCGAGCATCTGCAGTCAAAGGAATGGCTGATTGTTTGAAGGCGTCAAACTCGGCAACGTTGATGTTCACAAAATGGACATCCGGGTTCTGAAAGGCAGTTTGGGAAGCAGTTGTGAAATCAGAGTAGCGGGTGCCGATCCCGATCACCAGGTCGGCGTCAAACGCCAGCCGGTTCGCGGCAAGCGTACCTGTAGCCCCAATGGCTCCCATATTCTGTGGGTGATGATAGGGTAGCGAGCCTTTCCCGGCCTGGGATCTCTCCCACCGGGATGCCAGTCTGAGAGACAAAACGAGACAGCGCATCGCTGGCCTCACTGTAAAGAACCCCTCCACCTGCTATGATTAGAGGACGCTGGCTGCCTCGGATGGCTTGCACAGCCTGGGCAAAGAGAAAGCGATCCGCGCTCGGGCGGGGGATATACCAGGTCCTGCGCCTGAAGAGTTCGGCAGGAAACTCATAAGCCTCTGCCTGGACGTCCTGAGGTAAGGCAAGCGTTACTGCTCCAGTATTGGCTGGTGAAGTCAGCACGCGCATCACTTCCGGTAAAGAAGTGATAATTTGTTCGGGGCGATAGATTCGATCCCAGTAGCGGCTGACAGGCTTGAAGGCATCGTTGACGCCGGTATCTTGGGTAGAGGGCGATTCTAGCTGCTGCAATACAGGGGCTAGATTGCGGCGGGCGAAGATATCTCCTGGCAGCAGCAGAACAGGCAGGCGATTGATCGTAGCCAACGCTGCCCCCGTGATCATATTGGTCGCCCCGGGTCCAATCGACGATGTGCATACGAAGGTCTGCTTCCGGTTTTTCATTTTCGCGAATCCGCAGGCCAGGTGTACGGCTGACTGTTCATTGCGTACCAGGATATAGGGGAAATCAAGGTTCTCCTGCAGGGCCTGGCCAATCCCAGCTACGTTTCCATGCCCAAAAATCCCCAGCATGCCTGCAAAGAAGTTATTCTCCTGGTCATCCCATTGAACATATTGGTTTTTAAGAAAACGGATGATCGCCTGAGCCGTGGTTAAGCGTATGGTTGCCATAGATCACTCCTGGAAAACGCGAAAAACGAAAAGTTAATTATCAGGGTTTGGGAGCATGAAGTCGCGGATCATACCCATTAACTCATGAGCAGCCCCGATGAAGGAGCGCAAGGTGCGTACCGTTGCCCCAAAGGTGGTGAATTCTTGCTTTGTTAAGCCGTTTTCATCGTATGCTCGGCGGAATTCTGGGATTTTATTGTAAAGCGCAGTAATGATTTGAGGATCAACCGGATTACTCATCCGCTCTTTAACCTCAATATCGCAGGCGTTGATCTTCAGCTGCCATTCATAGGGGATGGTCAGGACAATATCGCCACCGATCAATTCTGACCAATGTCCCAGGTGGCGGTAGGCTGCGCCAAGCAGGCGGGTGCGATAGCCGCGCTGTTTGTAGATGGCATAGGCTTTTTTCAGGCAGGCGATCCCCGCCCAATCCAGGAAAGCTGGGTCGATGTCGATTGCCTCTCGTTTTGCCAATACTTTCATCCAGTCGTCCGTGCGGCCGATCATGATCGTACAGACGGGAGACATCTCGGTAATCGGCATCCCGCTGGCAGTGCGTCGCTCAAGACCACGCTCGATTGCTTCAGCAACGCCAATTGCCTGGGGGACGGTGAAGCATACCGTCGCATTGACCGATACTCCTTGAAAAGTAGCTTCTTCGATGGCGTCGATGCCTGCCTCGGTCACCGGTATTTTGACCTGCATGTTGAACGCCAGCGTGTTAAAGTGCACGGCTTGCCTGGCGATAGCATCTGGGTTGCGATAGAAAGCCGGGTTGGTTTGGATCGAGAGGCGACCTTTCTTGCCATGATACTGGTCAAACGCCGGCCTCAAGAAACTGGCTCCGTGTGCAGCCATTTCCTCGATCAGCTTCCAGGTGATTTCTTCCTCGGACCAGGTTGGGTTGGATAAGATGATCTGGTTGATCCGGTCTTTCCACAAATGCATTTCTTTTTTTAATACATTGGTTACGATAACCGGATTGGTAGTTGCCCCGACCGCACCTTGATCGACTGCATAGGTGAGCTCTTCCACGGAACACGAGTCATTCCAGTAATCGGTGGGGAATTGAACGACGGTCTGGTTTAATTTGCTTTTAAAACGTGGCATGCTGGGTTCCCTTCTATGCACTTTCCAGGTTTCGTCGATGAAAATGTTAAGGTTAGTTTACTCATTTACAGATTAAAAGTCAATACTGTTTTGAAAGAATACTTGCATTTAAATTGAGATTGTTGTATGATTTACAAATGAAAGTAAATTTTCATAAATTCATTTTTTGCAAGCAGCGATATTTCTCCCTTTTGAGGTCTCTGCCATGAATAAGGGTATCGAAGCGATTTTCTTGGATGTTGGTAATACTTTACGAGTGGTTGTACCCGATGCGGTTTTTCAGGCGCAAGCCAGGCGAGAATTGATCGCGTTGGTGGGGGCAACTGAAGCAGACGAGATCTTCTTCGAGAAGTTAGAGGAAAGGTGGAAGACTTACCGCAAGCAGTCTAAAGAATCCTGGATTGAAGCCTCTGAAAGAGAATTGTGGACCCGGTGGCTGCTGCCAGATTTCCCGGCAGAAAAGATTGCTCCATTAGCTGGCAAGCTTACGCGTTTGTGGCGTGATCACGATGGGCGTCGTGTTCCTCGCCCGGATGTCAAGAAAACTGTGATTGAACTGCATAGGCGGGGTTACCGCCTGGGGATTATCGCGAATACCATCACGGAGACTGAAATTCCTGATTGGCTGGAAGCAGACAACCTGACGAAATACTTCCAAACCGTAGTGCTTTCATCCAAAGTGGGTTACCGGAAGCCTGGTCCGGAAATTTATTGGGAGGCAGCCCGCCGGATTGGGGTTGAGCCGGTCAAGTGCGCCTATGTTGGCGATAATCCGGTCCGTGATGTAGAAGGCACTCAGCGGGCTGGGTTTGGGATGATGATCATCCTTCTAGAACCCGCGACACTGGCCAAAGAACCGCAATCATCTGAATTGAAACCTGATTACATCATCAACGAAACAAAAGAGCTGCTGAATATTTTCCCGGCACGATAATTCTCATGAGATGAGGCTTATGCCCTTGGAAATCGAATCCATTTTCTTGGACCTGGGTAATACGCTGCGGATTTTGGTGAAGGATGCAGGACACCAGGCTCGGGCGCGGCAGAAGATCGTTGAGCTCCTCGGATGTGATGAGGATCCAGTGAAATTCTGTGAAAAACTCGATATCCGCTATAAGGCTTACCGGAAATGGGCTTTCGAAAATTTAAAGAGAAGCTCCAGAAGATGAACTGTGGACTCGCTGGTTGGCGCCAGAATTCCCTGCCGATATGATTGCTCCGCTGGCTGTGGAATTGACCTATCAGTTCCGGCAGTCGATGGGACGAAGAATCGTTCAACCAGATGGTGAGCGCGTGGTGCATGAGCTCAACCGGCGCGGTTATTGCCTGGGAATCATCAGCAATGTCATCACTTCACGTGAAATTCCTGATTGGTTGGCAGCAGACGGCTTTGATAAGTATTTCAAGTCAGTCGTTCTTTCTTCGGTTTTTGGGCGGCGCAAGCCAGATCCAGCCATTTATCTGGAGGCAGGCGCGCCTTGCTGGCGTTGAGCCAGCACATTGTGTGTATGTGGGCGATAATCTAAAACGTGACATTACCGGCACCCGCCAGGCTGGTTTTGGGATGGTGATCATCTTGCTCGATGCATCGGATTCCGATGATTTACAAATTCCTGAAGATAATAAACCGGACCTGATCATCCACGAATTTTGCCAACTTTTAGATATTTTTCCATTATGCCCGATAGTCAGGTTCCCCGAAGAGAGGGCCTTGTGACCAGGATGTTTTTATCTCATGGCGGATCCAACCTGGCTGAAGTGGTCAGAAATTTGTATCGCGAAGGGCATATGGATTATTCATTTGAACCGGTTGTTCTGGTGGATAATCGGGGTAACCCTATCGGGCGTATCCGGGATGGAGACGCGGTGATCTTTTGCTGCCGGCGCGGTGAGCGCGAGATCCAGCTTACAGAAGCATTTGTCGACAAAGATTTTGATCGTTTCAATGTCCAGAAGTTTCAGAACCTGCCTTTTGTCATCCTGACCCTGTACCACGAAAAGTTCAAAGAGCTGCCAGTCGCTTTTGCTCCATCTAAATTGAAGGACACATTGGGCGAAGTTGTCAGCCAGGCAAACCTACGCCAGCTGAGGGTGGCGGAATCCGAAAAATTTGCTCATGTTACTTTTTTCTTCAATGGAGGGAATAACCAACCTTTTTGGGGAGAGGAGGATGTGCGGGTGCCCTCCCCCTGTGGGATACCCTTCGATCAAGTGCCCGAGTTGAGCCTGGCGCAGGTTACCGAGCAAGTTATCCGCGGCATCCATTCCCAATTTGATCTGATCGTGACGAATTTTGCGAATGGGGATGTGATCGGTCATACACAGAATTGCGAAGCCAAAATTCGCTGTGCTGAGATTGTCGATGAACATTTGGGGCAGGTGGTTGACTTTGCGCTCGAGGCCGGTTATGTGATTTTCGTGACTGCAGATCATGGGAATCTCGAAGAGATGGTCAACCCTGATGGCAGCATGCACGTTTCTCATACTGCCAACCCGGTCCCATTCGTACTGATCGATGCTTTTGGAAAACAGCATGTGGATTTATATCCGGGGGTATTAGCAGATATTGCCCCGACTGTTTTGGGAGCGCTTGGGGTCAAACAACCAGCCGCGATGATTAGGAGGAGTCTTGCCCCCAATTATGACTGGAGTGGGCAGCGGCGCGTCCTGCTCCTCATCCTGGATGGTTGGGGGATTGGTAAAGGCGATGTCACCAATCCCATCTACCTTGCTCATACACCCGTTTGGGATAGTCTGCTCCAGCGGTTTCCTTTTACCCAACTGCAAGCGGCGGGGGAATTTGTTGGCCTGCAGGTGGGTAAAGCAGGTAATTCCGAGGCCGGGCACATGAATATTGGCGCGGGGCATATCGTGCTCCAAGACGATGTCCGGCTTGATTTGGCCATGCAGAATGGTACTTTTGCCAGTAATGAGATCTTTTGCCAAACCATCCGTGAGGTCAAACAACGCAAGGCAAGCCTGCATTTGATCGGCTTGCTTTCAGAAAAGAGCTCTCATGGTTCGGTTGAATATCCGCTCGCGCTGCTTCGCATGGCAAATGCTCAAGGCTTAGAAACAGTTTACCTTCATCTTATCTTTGATGGTCGGAGTACTGAGCCAGGCAGCGCGCCTGCGATGTTGGATCGACTGGAAAACCAGCTGGAAGAGATCGGTGCTGGACAGATTGCTTCCGGAGTCGGTCGAGGAATTGCTCTGGACCGGAATGGCAATTACGGTAAGACCAGGCTTGCTTACGATGCGTTCGTGTTTGGTATTGGCAGAAAGTGCTTTGCGGCTTGAGGGAAGAAAATTATGGAAGTCGAATTTCTAAAAAGACTGATTATCCCTGCAAAAACAAAAATAGCCATGGTTATTTTAGATGGGTTAGGGGGATTGCCTCTCGAACCGGGAGGAAAGACCGAATTGGAAACTGCTTGCACGCCTCACCTAGATGCCTTGGCTGAGCATTCGGCTCTGGGGCTTACCATACCGGTGGGTCCAGGGATTACACCGGGCAGCGGGCCGGGCCACCTTGCTATTTTTGGCTATGATCCGCTCCAGTACGAAATTGGACGCGGCGTATTGGAAGCACTGGGAGTTGATTTTGACCTGGGGCCGGATGATGTGGCGGCGCGTGGAAATTTTTGTTCTATCGATCAGGAGGGCTTGATCATCGATCGACGCGCAGGCCGCTTGCCGACTGAAGAAAGTCACGAATTGGCAAGGTTGCTGCAAACCATTCGCATTGCGGGCGTGGAATTTTTTATCAGGGTTGTTAAAGAGCATCGTTTTGCCTTTGTGATGTGCGCGCCTGGTTTGGGCGACGCTTTGACGGAAACGGACCCGCAAAAAATTGGCGTTCCTGCCCTGCCAGTTGCTGCGCTGCATCCCGATTCCGAAAAATCTGCTCTGCTTGCCAACCAATTTATCCGGCAAGCGCAGCAGTTGTTAGCGGACCGACATCCTGCCAACATGATCCTTCTGCGCGGTTTCGCCAGGTATCCTAAATTGCCAACCTATCCTGAATTGTTTGGCTTGCGCGCGGCTGCAATTGCACTGCATGGCATGTACCGCGGTGTAGCGAGATTAGCCGGCATGCAGGTATTACCAGTAGCGGGTGAAACGCTGGCGGACGAATTTACCACATTGGAAAAAAATTGGCCAGATTTTGATTTTTTCTATTTGCACGTCAAGAAAACGGACACCGCCGGCGAAGAGGGTGATTTTGAGCGTAAGGTGCTTGTGATTGAAGAAGTGGATGCCTTGCTGCCGCGCTTGATGGCACTGAAGCCCGATGTGGTGATCGTCAGTGGTGACCATTCTTCACCCGCCGTGCTCAAATCACACAGCTGGCACCCGGTTCCGACATTATTGTATTCGAGATATGTCCGAGCTGACGGGATTGCCGAATTTGGCGAGGGCGTTTGCAGGCGAGGCAGCCTCGGCATCATCCCTGCCAAGGATGTCATGCCAATTGCTTTGGCAAATGCAGGCCGCATTGCCAAGCTTGGTGCATAGGAGCATGTGATATGCCTGATTTGATTGCTTTAAACAGCCCGGATCGTTTCACAATAATCTTGTTTGAGAAGTTGAAAGCTGTCAACGTGGGAATTGAGGAATTAGAACTATATGAGTTTCAGTATGCCCTGGATAATGTGGTTCCGGAAAATGGGGGCTGGAACACGGTCGAGCTCCTTAAAAGAGGAAATTGAAGTGTTGGTCAATAGAGATGATTTCTATTCCAACTTACAGCTCAAGCCGCGCGTGGGTGACAGAATTGTGCTGGATGAAAAGATCATCTGGCTGACGAGAGTGCTTTTCGTGGGCTTGGTCACGGGTAATTATTCAGAAGAATGGATCCTCAAACATTTTTATTTTGATATTAGAGGTTTTTATTTTCTCCATCGAACAATGTATTTCACTGATCCTATTTTGGCGCACTTTGGTGGGAATCCATGGATGCGCTTTGAGCCGAAGCAAAGAAGTTTCGCATGCTTCCAGGAAATTGGTTACAAGGCTTTCAAAGAAGCGAATGCTGCTGTGGATGAAGCCTTTATGGACATGGTGTTGAAATTGGTATCTATCAAAGGAACTCCTTTGCTCCTGGCAATTGCTGGTCCAACGGCTGCAGGCAAGACTGAGATTGTCAGCCGCCTGCGAAGCGCCCTAGAGCAGGTAGATGAAAAAGTTGCCTCGATTGAAATGGATAATTTCCTTACTGACCGAGATTATCGGGAGGCAAAGGGTATTCACACGCTCGGAAAAGAAGCCATCCACTTGGAGCTTTTCAAATACAGCCTCGAACAAATCTGTCAGGGAAATAAGATCAGCATTCCTCGTTATGATTTTGTGTTTGCTACCTCCAGCCATGATTTGGATGGAAATCTTAAAGCAGACGGTGTCCCAGTAGAAATAGAACCTGCAGATATCATATTCGTGGAGGGCAATTTTCCTTTTCTCCTCAAAGAGGTGGCAGGTCTCATTGGCATCAAAGTCGTTTACCTGACCGATGATCCGATTCGATTAAAACGAAAATGGAAACGCGATATTGATTATCGCAAGAAATATGAGCCCACTTACTTTCGCAATCGATTTTTTAAGGATCAGTTTTTGATGGCCCAGAAATGTTATCGACCCCAGATGGAAGTTTGCGATATTCTTGTCGATACTACTGGTGCAGCGATATGGGCTGTCCCGGAGATAATAACCATCCTAAATGGCGAAAGCGTTATTGAAAGATAGCTTGCACAGAAGGAAAGATTGCTGTATTATTTACAAATGAATAACAAGTTTCATAATATAAAATTTTGAAACCGAATTAATAAATTTTATATCGACCCAAAAATCGGAGCTTCTCAGGAATTTTTAGATAGGTTCTTAGGGTGAATTATGAGCGAGGCAACACGAAGTTTGGATGACTTCAACCGGTTAATCAGCGAGCATTACAGCCAGCTCACGAAAAGTGAAAGGGCGATTGCCGATTTTTTACGCCAGAATCAAGATGAGGCGGCTTTTCTCTCGGCAGGCGAGATCGCTCTTCGATTAAGTTTGAGCGAAGCTACCATGGTGCGTTTTGCGCGCACCCTGGGATTTAGCAGCTATCCGGCAATGCGGACCGTGCTCCAAGAGACTTTCCGCCACCGTGTCACACATTCAGCCAGGCTGCGCGGTCGCCTGGATGATCTCCGTGCTGCGGGAGATATTTTTGAACGGTTGGTGGCTTCTGAAATTGACTACTTAACCCAGGCGCTTGAGACGGTGGATCGGAAAGCTTTGCGCCAGGCGGTAGAACTCTTGTGCTCTCGAAATCGTGTTTTTGTATTCGGTGTGGGGCCTTCAGTTTCACTGGTGGAATTGCTGGAAATTCGCCTGAGGCGCTTTGGACGGCAGGTGATCCCATTGACTACCGCTGGTCGGGAAATCCTGGAACCTCTTCTGATGCTGACCGAAAAGGATCTTTTGTTTGTAATCTGCTTTTTTGATGTTTCAGCGGCTCTACAGCTTGTTTTAGATTATGCCAAAGAAGTGAAATGCCCGGTGATTATGCTTACCGATACGCTTGGCTCGATCATTGGGGAAAAAGCAGATGTTGTTCTGGCTGCCCGGCGCGGACCGATGGCAGAATTCCATTCCCTTGTAGTTCCAATGACCATCATTAACACTTTGCTCCTGGCAATTGCCAACGAAGATCGGGAACAGGTCATGGCGAACCTTGATAAGTTGGATCAATTGCGTGAGCGCCTAAAGAAAACCAATGGATCGATCACCTAGAAAAATCTTCGTAGACCGGAGAACTCCATGACGAACCCTGCAGTAGCTCAACAAAACAATTCTCTTCATATTCTGGCTCGCTTTAGGAGGTTTTTCCGCTGGCTGACGAACCCCAGAGTGATCTTATCGTTGATCATGCTGGTCTTGATGTACTTTATGATCATCGTGCCTTTATTCCGCATGGTACAAACTACTGTGACCTGGCAGTCTCATGACCTGACGCGTGTCCCAGATGCCGAGGTAGGTGAGTTGACCATCTTTCACTATGCCAGAATGTTGACGGGCACGTTAAGTAAAATTTACTTGTACGCTCCGCTGCAGCATTCTTTTGTTGTAGCGATTGGAGCTACGCTGCTTGCGCTTGTGATTGGCGGTTCGCTAGCATGGTTAGTAATTCGTACCGATATGCCAGGTAGGAATCTCGTCAATCAACTGGCATTGATCCCATATATTATGCCATCCTGGACTTTGGCTCAAGCCTGGATAGTCTTTTTCAAGAACAGGTTGTCTGGCGGAACACCTGGGGTGTATGAGTATCTGGTGGGACAAAGCCCGCCGAACTGGCTATCGTATGGCCCGGTGCCGATCATCATCTGCAGTGCGTTACATTATTACACTTTCTTCTTTCTGTTCGTTTCGGCGGCGCTGATGTCAATCGATTCCAACCTGGAAGAAGCGGGTGAATTGATGGGTGCCAGCCGCTGGCGCATTTTACGCAGGATTACCTTCCCACTCGTCCTGCCTGCGATCCTCTCAGGTTTCATCATGACCTTTTCCAAGGTGATGGGCACCTTTGGCGGACCGAATATTTTGGGGACGCCGGTCAGGTACTATGTGGTTGCCACCATGATCCGCGGTAGCATGGGGGTAGGAGACACTGCGGATGCTTTTGTGTTGGCGATCGTGTTGATCATGTTTTCTGTGATCACCATTTCGATTAACCAGAAATTGGTTGGAACACGTAAGAGTTATGAAACCATTGGTGGGCGCGGTTTCGTTGCCCAATTGAGCAAGCTTGGGAATATGAAATATGTCATCAGGACCTTCGTGATCATTTTTCAGATCCTGGTTATTGTCCTTCCGTTGGGCCTGCTGCTTTTATCCACAGTGATGTTACGGGATGGGAACTACAGCCTGAGTAACCTGAGCTTGCAACATTGGATTGGACCTCGGGGTACGATCTATAACCATGGAGAACCAGGGGTTCTGCTTAATCCGAGGATTTATAAAACTGCCTGGAACTCCATCCGGCTTTCGATATGGACAGCTTTCTTCACTGCCTTTCTGGGTATTATCCTTGGCTATGCCATCGTCAAAGGGAGGGGCACTTTGCTGTCAAAGATCGTGGAGCAATTGGCCTATATTCCGTATGTAATCCCGGGAATTGCTTTTGGGGCAGTTTACATTGCGATGTTCATTAAGCCGATAGGGCCGATCCCGGCATTATACGGAACTTTTGCTTTGTTAGTGATTGTCTCGGTGGCTAAGCATATTCCCTATTCCTCTCGTTCGGGGGTTTCATCCATGTTGCAGGTCGGCCGGGAATTGGAGGAGGCCGCCCAGGTTGGTGGTGCTAATGTCTGGCAGCGTTTCAGGCGCATTATCTTTCCACTGACCAGCGGCGGGTTTGTCTCAGGCTTCTTGCTTACCTTCATTACGACAATGCGCGAATTGTCATTGATCATTTTATTGGTCACGCCGCAGACCCAGGTGCTGGCCAGCCAGACCATGTTCTACATCGAAAATGGAGATGGCCAGATGGCAAACGCAGTGATTTTGATCCTGATCGCACTTGTCGCGTTGGGAAACTTTATGATCGGGAAATTCCGGGGTGGCAGTCTAAAAAAAGGTCTTGGCATGTAAAGAGAGGAAACCGTGACTACAGCGATTACGATCAATCATCTCACCAAACGCTTCGGAAATGTACTTGCCGTAAATGATGTCAGCTTGATCATTGAACATGGATCATTCTTGACCCTATTGGGGCCTTCTGGGTGTGGTAAAACCACCCTGTTACGATGCGTGGCTGGTTTAGAAGATCCGGATGGCGGCGAGATCTTTATTGGTGACAAATTAGTTTTCTCCTATCAAAAGGGTATCTCTCTGCCCTCAGGTAAGAGAGAGCTGGGTTTGGTCTTCCAAAATTATGCCTTGTGGCCCCACATGAAAGTAGATAAAAATATCACCTTTGCGCTCGAAATACAGAAAATGAGCAAAGCCGAAATGCAGCAGCGCGTCAAGGAAACCCTGGCTGAAGTGCAGATGGAAGGCTACGAAGACCGCTACCCACGTGAGATGAGTGGTGGGCAGCAGCAGCGCATTGCCCTGGCACGCATGCTCGCCTATCGCCCCAAGGTCTTCCTGATGGATGAACCGCTCTCCAACCTGGATGCCCGCCTGCGCATGGATATGCGCGCTGAACTCAAACGGCTACATCAAGTTTCCGGTGCAACCACCATTTACGTGACCCATGACCAGGTGGAGGCACTGACGATGTCATCCTATATCGCGGTGATGAAGGAAGGAATTCTGCAGCAGTTTGATACACCCGATATGATCTATCATTTTCCGGCGAACCTGTTCGTAGCGGATTTCATCGGCAGCCCAAAAGTGAATCTATTAGATGGGGTTGTGAATGAAAAAAATTCGGTTGATTTGGGAAATTTCAAGATCAACATGGATACTTATACTACCACTGGCAAAGTGGTTGTTGGCTTGCGACCAGAAGATATTGCCATCTCGACCATTCCTGTTCCAGGAGCCGTGGAATTTAGCGCCTATTCTGTCTTGCCCTCGGGAGCTGATTCCACGATCATTGCTCACCTGGGGGAAGTCGAACTCACGATCAAAGTCATGGGGATAAGCAAGATCAAGATGGATCAGAAGATATGGCTGACATTTGACCCGCAAACTTTGAATCTGTATCATAAAGAAAGTGGAAATTTAATTACATCATGAAACTCATCGGTGCAAACCACTTTTCCAGGATCCGAACCTGCTGATTTCAACGATGTGTGTGAAGAAGGAGGTGCTGAGAAGATAAAAAGATCCCAGAGTAAAGCCCAAAATTCAATTCGACCTATTTTTAACCATTTAAGGAGACAGAAATGAAATTGCTTGCGAAGTTAATGATACTAGTTGTGTTAATCAGCCTGCTTGCCGGCTGTGGGGGCACGCCGACCACGGAAGTGGCCACAGAAGTGGTCAAAGAACCTGAAGCAACCCAACCCCCCGCTGAGCCCCAACTCACTGCCGCGGAGGCATGGGCGAAGGAGAATGGCGTTGGACCTTACCAGCCTGCCACCGAAGACTGGGCAGCGATTGAAGAGGCAGCCAAGAAGGAAGGGAAAGTGGTTGTTTACGCTAACTCTTCTAAATTCGAGAAATTAATCGATAAATGGAATGAGATGTACCCCGAGATTGCTCTTGAGGGCGGCGATACGGATGATATCGCAGTCAAAATGAGTGCAGAACAGCAGGCCGAGAATGTTGTTGGGGATGTCTGGTTCAACAGTGACGGACATTTATTATATGGCGAATTTATGCCCAAACAGTGGCTCTGGTGGTATATGCCCCCGGGCGTTGTTGAAAAAGAAGTGACAGCAGAGCGACCGTATGCACTTTCTCGCCGTTCAGTGGATACCATTGGATACAACAACGAAATTAATCCAGATGGGTGCCCACTCACCAATTGGTGGCAGCTTACTGAACCAGCGCTAAAGGGAAAATTCTTCATGGAAGATCCATTAGCGGATATGAGCACCACAGCCAAGATCGCTTTGATCGTAGAACACGCAGACCAAATGGCTGCAGCTTATCAGGAACTCTACGGAAAAGAGTGGACCACGGATGAGGCTTATACTTCGGATATCGAGAATGCGGGGTATCTGTTCCTGAAGAAACTGGCCCAGAACCAACCTGGTATTCAGCCTGGGGGTGATGAGGTCGATGCAGCCTATGCAACGTTGGGCATGGATCCAGCAGTAGAGCCTGGGTATGGTTGGACCGGGTATGATAGCTATGAAACCACCCTGGATGGGGAATTAGCCATGGCGCCTTGCAAAGGTCTTGAGCCAGTGGAAGGTATTTTGAAAGCCAACTACCTGGCAATTGCCAATAATGCTCCACACCCCAATGCGGCGAAATTGTTCCTTAAGTTCGCTCTTTCCGAGGAAGGCTTCGATCCCTGGAATAAAATCGGCACTTACCCTGCCGTTGAAGGGATTTCTGTTGCCGAAGGTATGCCACCCGTTGAAGAGCTGAAACTTTGGCCCAGCGATGATCTCTTCGCCTGGCAAAACAGCAGCCAAATTCGTGACTTCTGGGCTGTCAATCTGCTCGGTCAGTAAGCGGATCACGTTTTAGCGGATTCTTTTGGACACGGACACACCTGTTCCGTGTCCAAAGAATCATCCGAGTATATTCCAAACTAAAAAGGCGTTTCGACACGCCGGATGGTTTTGTTTTTCTTAAAAATGGGAGCAATCTTATGAGTATCCAGGCTGTATTCTTCGATATGGGGGGAACCATCGAAACTTTCTGGCATACACCAGCGCTACGCCTGGAGGCTACACCTGGTATCCAGCAGAAAATTTTATCTACGGGTATAGAATTACATCTCAGCAACGAACAACTCTTAGCGGTGATTTCGAATGGCTTGGAACGTTATCACCGTTGGAGATTGGTGAGTATGGAAGAATTGGCTCCACAGAAAATCTGGCGCGAGTATATTTTGGCTGATTATCCTGAGAAAGCCCAGGTTTCCGAAGCTGCTGCTGAAGATTTGATGTTATATATCGAAACCCATTATTACCGGCGTACAATGCGTCCGGAGATCCCAGCCGTTCTGGAAGAAATCAGGAAAATGGGTTTGAAAATTGGTTTGATCAGTAATGTAAGCAGCCGAGGGCAGGTCCCTCTGAATTTGAACGCATATGGAATCCGACCCTATTTTGACCCGGTTGTTCTGTCCAGTGAATATGGTCGGCGGAAACCCGACCCAGCTATATTCCACTTTGCAGCCCGCCTGGCAAATGTACCGACGAGTGAGTGTGCTTATGTGGGAGATCGCATCTCACGAGACATCGTAGGGTCTCGCAAGGCTGGATACCGGTTGGCGATCCAGATCAGGCATGATTTCAAGCATGGTGAAGTGGACGAAGGTGCAAAACCGGATGCGGTGATTTCCAATATGACGGAGCTGGTGGATCTCTTGCGGGCAGAGCTGAACCGGACTACTGGTGATCCCCTGGCGGCTAAAGATGATCTTCGACAGAGGCGCGCGTTTTTATTTGATGCGGGGGATGTTCTTTATTTTCGACCATACCGCAACCGGAAATTGAAGGCTTTCCTCAACGAATTATCTCTTCGCTTAGAGGAAAATCATAGTGAAGAGAGGCAGCCTCTGATGCAGTTGGCCTACCAAGGCCAGATGGAATTGGACCAGTATCGGGAAGCGGTGCTTCGTTTGTATGGGGTAACAAAATCGCTGGATATTGAGCGGGGTAAACGCATATTGGAAGAAGAGGACAACGATATTCGTTTCTTTGAAGGTGTTAAAGAAACGCTTTGGGCTTTGAAGGAAAAGGGTTACCTGTTGGGTGTTGTGACCGATACAGCCTCGCCGCTCTATATCAAGTTAGCCTGGTTTGAAAGAGGTGGATTCGGAGAAGTGTGGGATGCGGTTATCTCATCCAAAGAATTAGGCGTACGCAAACCAAATGCCAAAATGTATCTGGCTGCCTTACAGCAATTAGGATTAAAGACTGAACAAGCCATGTTCATCGGGCATAAAGCATCCGAATTGAACGGCGCCAGGGCAGTTGGCATGAAAACAATCGCTTTCAATTATGATGAAACCGCTGAGGCAGACTATTTTATAAAGCATTTTTCTGATTTATTGAATTTGCCATTCGTAGATCCGGCGTATCAGGTTTCAACCAGGTGAAATTGATGATGCCCTCTCCAATATATGATGTGTCCCTTTCGACCATGTGGGCAAAGCATAATTTCGCCTCGCTAAACGAATTTTTTATAGCCGCTCGGGGGTTGGGGTTTGAGAAGATTGAGTTAAATCATCAAATTACCTCGGCAATGTTGGATGGCATCAATTTAAAGCAGTACCAATTTAGCAGTATTCATGAGCCATGCCCGGCGGATATTTCTGTAGAGATATTAAAACAGCGCGATTGGTTGATTTCTTCACAAGACGAAGAATGCCGGAGACAGGGAGTCTTAGCAATTCAGCGCAGCATTGATTTAGCACATGACCTGGGAACGCCAATTGTGGTGGTGCATGCCGGGAATGTTCATGCTGATCTCTCCCTTGAGAAGAAATTGCGCGCATTATTTGAAGCTGGAAAAGACAAGACGGACGAATATTTATCCTTGAAAGAAGAGATGATCAAGGATAGGGCGAGCCTGGTAGAGGCACGCCTGGATGCGGTGAAGAAGAGTCTGCGTGAACTGCTGGATTACGCGGCTCTCTTCGACATCCGCTTGGGCCTCGAAAACCGCTATCATTGGCTGGATATACCCACGCTCGATGAGATGGAAGTCCTTCTTGAACTGGGGGGACCTGACCAACTTGGTTTTATCTACGATGTGGGTCATGCTCAGACTCTAGACAGGTTGGGATTTTATCCGCACGAGGAGTGGGTAAAACGTTATGCCTCCCGCATTATTGGTGTGCATCTTCATGATGTAAAAGGAGTGAAAGATCATTATGCGCCAGGGTTGGGGGAGGTTGATTTTGATCGAGTGGCTGCTTATTTACCCCAAGAAGCGTTCCGGACTTGCGAGCTGCAGCCATCCAATACGTTTGAGCAAGTGAAGGACGGCTTAGAATACCTGGTAATCCATCATTGTGTTAGAGCTCTTTAGAAACGCGTCCAGGAGATTATTATGAGGAGTTTTTTCAAGAAGCGGCAAAATACTTTTATGAAGTTGATTCATGACCAAGCTGCATTGACTTTAGCTGGACTGGATGCGCTGAAAGCCTATATGGATAGCCAAAATGCTACGGCGGCAGCAGAGCTTATCCGAAAAGAGAAAGAAGCGGATGAGGTCAGGCGCATTTTAATTTTTGAGCTGAACAAAACCTTTATCACCCCTTTCGACCGAGAAGATATCTTTGCGCTGTCACGCACCATCGATGATGTATTAGATTATGCTTACAGCACGCTCAACGAGATGGAAATCTTAAAAGTACGCCCGACCCCCTTCATGCAGCGGATCGCCTCCCTGCTTAGAGACGCGGCTTTCGAGCTACTGCAAGCGGTAGATCGATTGGAATCGCATCCTGGGGTCGCTAATGAGCATGCCCAACGAGCCAAAGCACTCGAGAATCGTATTGAAGACGTCTACCGCGAGGCTTTAGCAGATCTTTTCAGCGGTGCTGAAGATACCAAGCATATTGTCAAGATGCTCAAGCAGCGCGAGGTTTATCGCCACTTGAGCAATGCAGCTGACAGAGGTGATGAAGCTGCCAACGTGATTGCTAACATCGTGGTTAAGATCGCTTGAGAGAGGGGCGATGTCAATTACGAATTTTCTTCTTGCGGTCGTGATCACCTTGGCGCTCATATTCGATTTCCTGAATGGAGTGCACGATTCGAGCAATGTGGTTGCTACCATGATCTCTTCTAGAGCATTGCCGCCGCGTATTGCTTTGGGGATGACTGCTCTGGCTGAGTTTATCGGGCCTTTTATTTTCGGCGTGGCGGTGGCGGAAACGATCGGGGGCATCGTTGATGCTAACACGATCAGTCTGGAGGTGCTGGTGGCAGCTCTCGCCAGCGCAATTCTCTGGAATCTCTTGACCTGGTACCTGGGCTTTCCAAGCAGCTCCTCGCATGCCCTGGTGGGTGGGATGATCGGCGCAGTGTGGATCAGCGTCGGGTGGCAGGCAATTAACCTCAACGAATTCAAAAAAATTTTAGTCACCTTGTTCACTTCACCGTTCATTGGATTCATTTTTGGTTTTATCTTGTTAAGAATCATCATCCTTATATGTTGGAACTCCTCGCCGAGGGTCAATTGGGTGTTCAAACGCGGTCAAATCTTCACCGCACTCGCCCTGGCCCTAAGCCACGGTACGAATGACGCGCAGAAGACCATGGGGCTCATTTCACTCGCGCTGGTGATCAGCGGGTATTCGAAAACGCTGGTTGTGCCCGATTGGGTCATCTTCATTTGTGCCAGTATGATCGCCCTGGGGACAGCCATGGGGGGGTGGAAGTTGATCCGCACGTTGGGAGGTAAGTTTTACAAGATCCGACCATTGGATGGATTTTCGTCTCAACTGGCTTCCGCAACTGTCATCCTAGGCGCTTCATTCTTGGGAGGCCCGGTGAGTACAACCCAGGTGGTTAGCTCGACGATTATGGGCGTCGGCGCAGCCGAGCGTGTGAACAAAGTACGCTGGGGTGTGGCGCAGGAGATTGCCACAGCCTGGCTTCTGACGATCCCTTCTACAGCCCTGATTGCAGCAGGGTTATATTGGTTAATTTCCAAGCTTATCCCTTGAATTCCATCTTGAAAGGTATTTTGATGAAAAAAACTGAAACTTACGACGTTATCTGTATTGGAAATTACACCAAAGATACCATTATCTCTCCTAAGGGTGTTCAATCTGTGGATGGGGGTGCGGTTAATTATGCTGCGCATGCAGCGGCGCGCCTGGGTTGTAAAGTAGCGGTAGTCACCCGTCTCTCTAGAGAAGACATTCGAGTGGTAGATAAATTTTCTGTCAGTGGAGTAGACTGCTTCCCTACTTTTGTCCCCCAATCTACTTTGATGAAGCTGGAGTATCCTACTACCGATCCTGATATTAGACACTTGACTGTTGCCGCAACGGCAGGAGCCATTCCTGCGAGTGAGGTAGAAGGTTTACGTGCCAAGGCAGCGGTAATCGGTACGAGTCTGAGAGGGGAAGTTGGTTTAGACGTCATCCAGGTCTTAGGGAAAAGAGATATGCTCCTTGCGGCGGATATGCAAGGTTTTGTGCGCGTCTTGCGGGACCAGGAATTGGTTTACGAACCCTGGGATGAAATGGAGATTACTTTACCCTATCTGGATATTCTAAAGAGTGACGCGGTAGAGGCTGAATTCCTGACCGGGGAAAGCGATATTTACAAAGCCGCCCGCAGGTTTGCCCAAATGGGTGCCAAAGAAATTGTATTAACACACAAGGATGGCCTGCTGGTTTTCGCAGAAGGCCAATTCCATGCGGTCGGTTTCTATCCACAACGAGTAAATGGACGCAGCGGTCGAGGGGATACTTGCCTGGGAAGTTATGTAGCATCCCGCCTGGACAAGTCGCCTGCCGAAGCGTGTATATGGGCGGCAGCCGTTACGAGCCTGAAGATGGAAGATTTGGGACCCTTCAACCGTTCAATTGACGAGGTGCAAACTTTAATCCGCTCACGCTATAATCATCACTCGGCTGGCTGAAATATTATCCACTTTAGCTGATCCGTTCCCTACGCTTGTCGTCAATCTCAGGATACCCAATCTCAGGCAGGCTCTCGAAACCTGTCTTGTAGGCAGTGACGCCGGAGAGCCTGGCAGCAGGGGTGTTGAGCGTCATTTGGATATGATCCGTTTGTATCGCTGGGAAGGCTTCTATTTTCTTGTGCCCGATGGTATGACCCTGGGTTATTAGCTTTTCTCCGGCATTGATGCGGTATCCGTTCACCCATTGTCCATCATCGAGATTTTCTCGCAATACCAGGTGGTCGAAAGAGACCCTGGTGTCAAACCTAATTGTTACAGAAGTCCCTTCTTGCTGGATGATCCCGGGAATAGGAGCAGCAAACCGCTGGCGAACAGCCTGTACAAATTCCATTAAACGGTCACAATCACGCGCGTCGAATAAACCGGTATTATCTGGAGGAACATTGAGGAGCAGGTTCGCTCCATAACCTACTGACCGATAATAGATCCCTAGCAGGTGCTCGGCACTCTTGAGCGTTTGCAAATCGTCAGCTTGCCAAAACCAATTCTGGCGAATGGGCACATCGCATTCGGGCGGCAGGTATTGCCCGTCAACGACATAGAAATTCGGGTCTTGCGCCAACCCATCTTCGTTGCCCACCCATCGGATGGTAGGTCGTCCCATATTGAAGATAGCTGCCTGGGGCTGATAATGCTCTGCCACTTCAATGATCCTCCCCCAATCGTAGGTGCGCCCTTCAGAGCCTGCCCCATCAAACCAGAGCTCGAAAAGAGGGCCGTAGCGTGTGCACAGTTCAGTCAATTGGTGGATATAAAAATCATCATATGCTTTGGGATCAGAATAGCTTGGTTCGTGACGGTCCCAGGGGGAGAGGTAAAGACCGAAGTGCAAGCCTGCTGCATGGCAGGCTTGCGCAACCTCGCTGACAATATCGCCTCGTCCAGCCTGGTAGGGAGAAGCTTTCACTGAATAGCTTGTGGTTTCGGTTGGCCAAAGGCAAAAGCCATCGTGGTGTTTTGCAGTGAAGATCAGGTAGCGCATCCCGGCAGCCTGGGCAACCTGCACCCACTGCCGGGCGTCGAGCTGGGCAGGGTTGAAAGAAGCCGGATTGAGGGATCCATCGCTCCATTCTTTGCCATAGAACGTGTTAATCCCGAAATGGCAGAACATGCCAAATTCTTGATCTTGCCAGTGGCGCTGCAAAAGGGTGGGTTTATTGGGCATTAGAGGGCTGTGTTATGCCATTTTTTGATTGTGAGGGCGTTACGCGACGGTATCTTGAAAATCGAACTTGATCCGGCCGATCTCACGGGTGAGAACAGAAACATTGACGGCATGCTCCCCCTGGACAAGCTGCTCACCGATCACGCGCAGGCTAAACAGCATACCGAGATGGATGGGTAATGGGCTGGTACGCGTGATCTGATCGGCGGTGCGCTCCTGGCTGCTGGTGGCTACGGTGATGGATGCCATTTCATAAGGCTTGCCATCAACGGTAACAGGCCCCACCTCTACCAGCGTACCTGAATCGACCACATTCTTCAGGTCAAATTGAAAGCCTTTTTCGTTGTTTTTAAGGCTGCCTTTTACATATAGCTTGGTGAGAACAAATGAGGGGAACATTACATACTCCTTTAATCATATTGGGCTACCCAACCAAGCGGATGGGCGCGTAGAAACTCCATTTAGAGAGGATTATGCATCAAAATTAGACCTTGTCAAGCTACCCATATATGGTTCAGAGCTTTTTGCCTGATGGCCGCGAGCCCGTACCATCGCTTTCGGGACCGGAGCCTGTTCTTGGAGTATTCCCTATGATAAACTTTACATGCAAACCATACTTCATTCCAAATGACTGAAAGGATGCACATGTGCGGTATCTTTGGAATTGTCACCAATAAAGAGCAGGCTCTGGGACCAATCCTGACCGAAGCAGCTCTGCGGCTCACCTATCGCGGCTATGACTTCGGTCGGCGCGGCGACGATCAGCGGTAGTAAGATCGATCTGCGCAAAGATGCAGGTCGCGTGCAGGATGTGGCTGCAAAATACAACTTTGCCGAAATGACCGGTTCGCGCGGTATCACCCAGCTGCGCTGGGCCACCTTCGGCGAGCCGTCGCAGGTCAATTCCCAGCCGCATCTTGATTCAGACGGCGATTTAGTCGGTGCGCATAACGGCAACGTGGTCAACAATGTCGAACTCCGCCAGCAGTTCACGGCTGAGGGCATGACCGTGCGCTCGATGAACGACGGTGAATCCTGCGTCCACGCCGTGGAACGCTACATCAACCGGGGTTTTGACTTTATCGAAGCCATCCGGCACGCTTATGGCGACCTGCAGGGTGATTACTCCTTTGTGATTGGCCGCATCAACGACGACAAACTCTACGCCTTCAAAAAAGGGTCCGGCCTGGTGGTGGGTATCGGCGAGGATTTTACCTGCGTTTCATCAGACCTGCCCTCCATCCTGCCGCTGACGCGCAAGATCATGCGCCTGCAGGATGGTGAGATCATCACTCTCTCGCCCAAAAAAGTCGAGCTGCACTCCGTCAAGGATGGTTTGCCCATCACTCGCCATCCCGAAACTGTCACCGAGACGATGGAAGCGGTGCAAAAAGGCGGCTATGCTCACTACATGCTCAAGGAGATCCACGAGCAGCCGCAGGTGGCGCGCGAAGTTCTGCATATGTTGGATGGATCGTCAGATGTGGCTGCCGTCGTTGAAAAGATGAAAAATGCTCGCAATTTGTACTTTATCGGCTGTGGAACAAGTTACCACGCCTGCCTGACTGGTGCCATTTATTTCGCACAGATCGCTGGGCGACCTGTTATCCCGGTGCTGGCGCCACAGTTTATGCCGCAATATGCGCCGACGGTCAATCCGCAGGATGTCGGCCTATTCGTCAGTCAGAGCGGCGAGACCAAGGATGTGCTCAACGCCCTCGAAGTTGCCGAAGCCAAAGGGATGGCCACTTATGGCTTAGCCAACGTAATCGGCTCCACGCTGACCAGGGCTACCATTTGCTCCTTGCCGCTTTGCTGTGGATACGAAATTAGCGTCCCGGCGACAAAGACCTTCACCAACCAGGTCGTCACTTTTCTTTACCTTGCCTACCGCCTGGCTGGACACGACACGAAAGAACTGGAACAAATCCCGGCTCTGATGGACAAAACCTTGGAAATGGTCGCCGCGCAGGTGGAGGTCATTGCTGCCGAAATCAATTCCTGGAACGATCTTTATTGCCTTGGCTATGGCGGGACCTACCCCATAGCCCTAGAAGGTGCGCTGAAACTCAAGGAAATTACCTATGCCCATTGCGAAGGCATGCTCTCAACCGAATTCAAGCATGGTCCGCTCTCGGCGGTCAGCAAAGGTTTTCCGGTCCTGTTCGCGGCCGGGCCACAAGATGTGCCGCTCATCGTCAGCGGATTGAACGAGGTTACCTGCCGCGGCGCGCGCGCCATCGTCATCGGTCAGGATGACCAGCGCCTACATGACAACGCCAGCGATGTAATCGTCATCCCTGATTCCACACCCGCAATCATGCCCCTGCTGGCTGTGCTGCCACTGCAGCTGCTCTCCTACCACATGAGCGTACTGCGCGGCTTCGACCCCGATTTTCCGAGGAATTTGAGTAAAACGCTAACAGTGGACTAGATTCACTTTAAAAGCACTCATCTCGAACACTCTTGCAACAATTCGCAAGGAAGTTATGCGAGTTTGCTGCACAGTTCGAGATGGGTTTTTTTAGGTGCCCCCATGGGGATTCGAACCCCAGTTTTGGCCTTGAGAGGGCCGCGTCCTAGGCCTCTAGACGATGGGGGCAATAGCGCGCAGATTTTACCACTTCAACCCTGCTTCGTCAATTCTTCCAGGCTTTTCGAAAAGACACTTAAGGTATAATTCAGGTTTGGCAAAACAGCTATCCTGGCTTTTTTAGAAAAAGCCGTTAATCTTCAAAGATCAAGAGGTGTATCTATGGCAAATGTTAAAAAGACAAAAGGAATCATCGGCATCTTGACCGGCGGTGGGGATGTTCCGGGATTGAACCCTGCCATCCGGGCAGTAACGATCCGAGCACTGCGGGAAGGATACCAGGTGATTGGCTTGCGGCGCGGCTGGGCTGGTATCATGGAAATGATGCGCGACCCTAAAGCCGATAACAGCGGTCATTACCAGGTCCTTACGGAAGAAGCCGTCAACCGGGCGGCGCGTACGGGCGGTACCTTTATTCATACTTCGCGTACGCGACCCAGTCATGTTAAGAAAGCCAGTGTGCCTGAGCATTTACGCGATACCTATAATGCCGAGACAAATGATCTGACCCCGGAGGTAATCAAAAACCTGGATTTCCTGGGAATTGATTATCTGATCCCCATCGGTGGTGATGATACGCTCAGTTATGGCGTGCGCCTGTACCGAGAAGGCCTTCGGGTTATCGCTATTCCGAAGACGATGGACAATGATGTACCTGGCACCGATTACTGCATTGGCTTCAGCACCTGTGTGACGCGCACCATTCAGATGACCAACAGCCTGCGTACCATCGCTGGCTCGCATGAGCGCATCCTGGTTTTGGAAGTTTTCGGGCGTTATGCGGGCTTTACGGCCATGTTACCCACCATGGCTGGCGCAGCCAACCGCTGTGTGATCCCGGAGTATAAATTTGACATCGACCGGCTAACTGAGCTCTTGATGTACGACCGCAACCGCCATCCAAGCAAGTATTCGGTTGTGTTGGTTTCTGAAGGAGCGATGTTCGGCGGTGGAGAAATGGTGTTCGATAAGACAGAGGCAGATGCCTACGGACATATGAAACTGGGCGGGATCGGGGATGTGGTTTCGGAAAAGATCAAAGAGTTATCTCCGAAATATAATAATGGTTTGACTGTCAATACCATCAACCAGAAGTTAGGCTACATGGTGCGCGGCGGTGATCCGGATGCGATCGATTCGATTGTTCCCATGGCTTATGGCAACCTGGCGCTTGACCTAATCTTGCAGGGCATTCATGGTCGGATTGTGGTGTTGAAGAATGGGCGGTACGATAATTTACCTATTGAGGTCGTCACCAGCACGAAGAAGCTGGTCGATGTTAAGAAGCACTATAACATTGACCGCCTCAGACCGGTGTATGAAAACTTCGAAATGATGCCGCTCTTCATCATGACCAGTGAGTGATCTGCGGTTTGATTAAACATAAAACAGCGCTGGGTTGAACTGAACCCCTAAAAGAAGACACAAAAAGAAAGCACCTCATGCGAAAATAGAAGCAGGAGGTGCTTTTACTATGTCAGGAAGTAAGGGAATGAACCATTATCCGCTGGAAGTGAAAAAACAAGCCATGCAGCTTCATGAAGAAGGCGGGCTTAGTTTTGCGCAAGTCGCCGAACAACTGGGCATTCGCAAAGCTGCCCGGATCGCAGCCTGGTACCGAGCCTATCAAAGGGAAGGCGAGCTGGCCTTTCACAAGCCGATCGGGCGACCACGCAAAGATGAGGTCGAAGAAGTCACTCTAGCTCGCTTGCGGATGGAGAATGCGCTGCTAAAAAAATTTCATACCGAGTTGCGCACAGCTATGCTCGCGAGGCGCAATATCGGGTCATCGAACACTACCGAAAGGCATACCCTGTGAAAGGGATGTGTGCCTTCTTTGGGATATCGCGAGCTGCCTACTATGCTTGGCGCAAGCACATGGATCAGCCTGAACGGGATGCAGATCGCATGAAACTGGTCCTGGAAGCCTATGAAGCTTCCAAAAGAACCTACGGCTATCGCCGGATCGAGATCTGGTTGCGGCAGAAACGGGCGGTCATCATCAACCACAAGGCTGTTTTGAGGCTCATGAACCGGCTGGGCATTCACTCTGTGGCTCGGCGGCGCAAGATCTATCGCAAAATGAGCCAACTGGCGATCTACCACCGCTACGAGAACGTGCTCAACCGAGACTTTCAAGCCACTCGCCCTAATCAGAAGTGGGTGACGGATATCACCTATGTGGCCACGCAGCAGGGCTGGGCCTATCTTTCAACGATCAAAGACCTGTATGATGGCTTTATTGTCGCCCACCTGGTGAGCCCTTCGAACTCGGTCGCTCTGGTCACGCATACCTTACGGCTGGCCAAGCAAAAAGAAATGGTCACTGATGGACTGATCCTCCACAGTGACCAAGGGCATCAATACACTTCCCATGCGTATCATGTCCTGACCCAACAATACAACATCACCCCATCCATGTCAAGACGGGCGAATTGTTGGGATAACGCTCCAATGGAAAACTTCTTCGGCCATCTGAAAGAAGAAGCCCTGCGTCAGTTCAAAACGCCAACTTATGAGGAGGCTAAACAAGTCGTTGACGAATATATCCACTTTTACAACCATGAAAGGATACAATTGAAAACGAGACAGACACCCTACGAAAGAAGGTGTCTGTCCGGTTAGTCCTTTAGGTGCTGAGACCGCTTTCTTTTTTTGTCTACCAAAAAGGGTTCAGTTCAGGTAGCCAGCGCTGTTTTTATTGGAAGGTCAGCGGTTCGACCCGGACATTTCCTGAACCAACCAGCTTATTCAGGCGCGTGATTAGCTCAGGGTTCAATCCAACGGTAAAGTTGGGGAATTCGATCTGGTAGCCGCGCCCTCCTTCATAGATTAACAAAGCAAAACGATCATGACCCGGATAGGTGATGAGGGTGCCGTAGACCTGTCGCAAGCGTAGATTGTCGCGCACTTTGTCCCCTGACTGGCGAAGCAGCACCGTGATCATTTGTACATCTTCAGTCGATAGAGGGGAGACTGGCGTAAGAATGTAAGGAAAGATCGGCTTTGCCGTGTCAACTTCGTGTTCTACAGGCAGGCTGGTTAGTGATCCAGGAGAGGTTGGACGGGGCTCACTTGGAGGCTTGATGAGAGGGGGAACTTCCGTTTCTATAGGAAGATTGCCTGGCTCGCGCTCAGTAATTTCATCTCCAGCGGGCAATTCGGGGGATGGTTCCCGATCATCGGCTATACTGGTAGAGGTGGGACGATCAACCAAAGGGGTATTGGTTGGTGAAGCAGGTCCTATGGCCTGGGCTTCCATGATGAAACCGCCAGGAACTAATTCAAAATCCCAATCGGGAGCAAAGGCCTCCGGCTGCGGTGGAAGATCATCTTCCCTGCTGTTTGACCGGTTTTCAGCAGGCTCAGCAGTTTTGGGGGATACCTGGGGGGGGACTGCAGGTTGTTGTGCCTCATCATCTGGCTCTGGCGGGAAGTTGAAATCGTCAAACACGGGCTGCGCGTTTGAAGGATGTGGCACAGCTGAATATGCCGTCAGCTCTGTGGTGATCGTGTCTACGAGTATTTTCGGCTCTCCGCTAGCAGCATCCACCCGACCATCCACCAGAACGACCCGGTCAGGTTCTACCATTTCATAAACTTTATCCCAGGTGCGCGGGAAGATTACCAGCTCGATATTACCCTGTATATCTTCGAGAGTCACGAAGCCCATCGCCTTACCTGTTTTGGTCTGGTGCGGTCGGACACGCGTGATTAAACCTGCCACGCGCACATGCTCTTCTGGGTTTGCTTCCGAAAGTTGTCCTGAAAAGTGGGTCACTGCCTGGGTTAAGATATCCATGACTGGGCTGAGGGGATGGTCTGAGATATAGAGACCGATCAGCTCGCGCTCCCAGTTCAGGATCTCGCGCCGGCTGATATCGCCCGCAGTCTTTGGCAAGACAATTTCTTCGCTGATGCCTGTGTGGGAGCCAAAGAGGCTCATCTGACCTGCATCAGCCGCTTTGAAGTGCGAGGCGCTTATGGACGCGATGCGGTCCATGGCAGCTAACAGTGCCGGGCGCTGTCCAAAGCTATCCAGTGCGCCGACCTTGATCAGGCTCTCCAGGGCGCGCTTGCCAACCTGGCGTAGGTCGACGCGCCGAGCAAAATCGTTGATATCTTTGAAAGTTCCTTTTTCCCTGGCTTGCAGAATCGCCTCGACCGGGCCTGAGCCAACGTTTTTCACTGCTCCCAGTCCGAACCGGATGGATGCTTTGCCGTTTTGGTGATCTTCGATGCTGAAATCCCATTTGCTGGTGTTCACATCGGGTGGATCGATCTTGATGCCCATACGCCGGCAGTCGGCTGAATACAAGGCCACCTTATCGGTATCGTTCATGTTGACTGAAAGCAAGGCGGTCATATACTCAACCGGGTAATGAAGCTTCAAGTAAGCAGTTTGAACAGCCACTACGCCATAATTGGCGGCATGTGCTTTGTTGAATCCATAGCGGGCAAATTCTTCCCAGTCATCAAAGATTGCATTCCCGGTTTCTTCGGGAATATCATTTTTGGCAGCCCCCTTGACAAACTTTTCGCGGTGTTTTAACAGTTTATCTTTGATCTTCTTTGCTACTGCTTTACGCAGATCATCCGCCTCGGGAGGGGTATAACCAGCCAACTGCATCACCGCAAACATGAGCTGCTCCTGGTACACCGGGTAACCATAGGTCTCTTTGAAGATCGGTTCCAGAGCCGGATGCCGGTAAGCAACCGGTTCTTCACCGTGCATGCGCCGGATGTATCCAGGGATAAAATCCATGGGGCCTGGTCTGAAAAGCGCCACCATAGCGATCATATTTTCCAGTTGCTTGGGTTTCATCTGCATCAGCCAGCGGCGCATGCCCGAGCCTTCCACCTGGAACACACCTGCCGTTTCGCCGCGTCCCATCAGCTCATAGGTTTCAGGATCGTCGGTGGGAATATTGGACAAGTCAAGCGAAACCCCGTGGCGCTCCTTGATCAGGTCGCATGCACGCGCCATGATCGAAAGTGTTGCCAGCCCTAAGAAATCGACTTTAAGAAAGCCCTGTGATTCGATGATGGACATTTCAAACTGGGATACCGTCTTTACCGGCGAGTCCTCAGCAGAACTGCCAGTCGGGCGGTGCAGCGGCATGTATTCAATGGCAGGCTTGTCGGTGATAATCACCCCAGCAGCATGCGTGCCTGCATTGCGCACCACGCCCTCCATTTGGCTGGCAGTGTTTACTAATTCTTTCAAGTAATCAGCCGACTCGTATAAGGCTTTTAAGTCTGGAATCTCTTCCAAAGCTTGTTGGACAGTGACTGGCTTGCCGGGGATGTTTGGCACCAGTTTAGCGACGCGGTCAACTTCGCTGAGCGGAATATCCATCACCCGTCCAACATCGCGAATAGCTGCCCTGGCTCCCAGGGTTCCGAAGGTGATAATTTGGGCGACTTTGTCGCTGCCATATTTTTGGGCGGTATATTCCATCATATCCGCCCGGCGATCATCTCGGAAATCCAGGTCGATATCGGGCATCGAGATACGGCCTGGGTTCAAAAAGCGCTCAAAGATCAAGCCATATTCCAGCGGTTCAACATTCGTGATATCCAGGGTATAGGCAACGACTGACCCATTGGCTGAGCCGCGGGCGTTATACCAGATGTCGCACTTTCGTGCGAACCAGCACAAATCTGCCACGATCAAGAAGTAAGTATCGAAACCCATTGTGTGGATCACACTCAGCTCATAATCCAAGCGCTGGCGGACATCGGGTGCATTTGCGCGTGCTCCGTAGCGCGTCTTCAAGCCCGCTTCGCAGAGCTGGCGCAGGTAAGTTTCGGGGGTATGCCCAGCGGGAACATCAAACTCTGGAAGGTGGTAACCTTTGAAGCCCAGGTCGAGCGAACAGCGTTCGGCAACCAACAGTGTATTACTCAGCGCTTCGGGTACTTCGGTAAAAATACTCCTCATTTCTTCTGGTGTACGCAGGTAATAGGAGGGGTCTGTCATGCGCATACGGTTTGGGTCGCTGAGCACACTGCCGGTCTGGATCGCCAGCATAATGTCTTGTAAACGGGAGTCTTCTGGATTGATGTAATGAACATCGTTCGTGGCTATGTAGCGCGCCTGGTAGTGCGGTCCCATTTCAAGCAGCGCCTGGTTGACGCGCTCCTGATCTTTAATGTTGTGCTGCTGCAGCTCCAGGAAAAAGTTATCCTTGCCAAAGATGCCATAATACCAGTCCAGCTGGCGGCGAGCGGCATCCAGGTTGTCCTGCCTGATCAGGCGCGGAATGTCAGAAGACAGGCAGCCCGAGGTGCAGATCAACCCTTCAGCATGCTTTTCCAGGAAATCACGGTCAATGCGTGGGTAATAGTAGAAGCCTTCCAACTGCGCTGAAGAGCATATCTGCAGCAGGTTTTTGTAGCCGGTTTCGTTTTCTGCTAACAGCAGCAAATGGGTCGATTTCTTATCCGCCTGGGGGTCCTTATCCTTCATGCTGCGCGGCGCCAGGTAAGCCTCTACGCCGATAATCGGCTTGATGCCTTCTGCTGTGGCAGCATTATAAAAATCAATCACCCCGAACATGGTGCCATGGTCGGTAATGGCTACAGCGGGCATGCCCATTTCCTTGACGCGCTTTACCAGCTTCTTAATGTTCGAGAAGCCGTCGAGTAGCGAGTATTCGGTATGGACGTGCAGGTGGACAAAGGACATGAACCGGGCCCTGTTCAGTTGTTAGATGATTCGGTTGATGATGGCGACGAATAGGATTATAGCACGGATAGGTGGAGTGAAAGGCTACGCTTGGCTTAAAATATTGACCTTATGAAACGGATCCCCTAATCCCCTGCTAAGGTTAATTTGCCCTCAGCATAGTATAATCCGCAGCGGAAAGGGATTTGTTATGTTAAAGAAATTTGTCAGCATCTTCAGCGGTGACCCGAACAAGCGCACGGTGAGTAAGTTTACCGAGACTGTCGAGCAGGTGAATGCTCTGGAAGCGCAGTACGAGTCTCTCACGGAAGAGCAGCTGCGTAGTAAAACCAATGAGTTCCGTTCTCGCCTGGCAGAGGGCGAGACATTAGATGGTTTGCTTGCGGATGCCTTCGCGGCGGTGCGAGAAGCCAGCAAACGTACGCTAGGTTTGCGTCATTATGATGTTCAATTAATCGGTGGGGCTGTGCTGCACCAGGGAACGATCGCTGAGATGCGTACGGGCGAGGGCAAGACTCTTGTGGCGACCCTGCCCCTCTATCTCAATGCCCTAGCGGGAAAGGGTGCGCACCTGGTCACGGTGAACGACTACCTGGCCCGCCGCGACGCGTGTTGGATGGCACCGATCTACATTACCCTTGGGATGTCCGTGGGGGTTTTGCAGATGGCTGCCCGCACTGAGAACGGTAAAAAAGCTTTCCTGATCGATCTGGAGCGCACTTCTCCCCATGAAGACCAGCATCAGCTCCGCATGGTGCTGCGAAAAGAGGCTTATGCAGCCGATATTACTTATGGGACAAACTCTGAATTCGGCTTTGATTATCTGCGCGATAACATGACCGTGCGCCTGGATGATCGCGTCCAGCGCGGGCACTACTATGCCATTGTGGATGAGGTTGATAATGTGCTGATCGATGAGGCGCGCACGCCATTAATCATCTCAGGCCCGGCAACGGATGATACTGAATGGTATGCGCGCATGTCGCAGATTGTGAGGCAGCTGCGTGCGGAAGATTACGAGATCAATGAAAAAGATCGCAACGTAACCCTATCTGAGATTGGCGATATCCATGTTGAAGAATTATTGGGCATCCCTTTGAGAGATCCTGACCGCCCTGAAGATGTGACTCCCGAGCAGGCGCGCCTGGTTGGTTACCTGGAGCAAGCGCTGCGCGCCCAGTTCCTCTTCAAACGAAACAAGGATTACTTGGTAACCGGCGGCAAGGTGATCATCATCGACGAGTTTACTGGACGCCAAATGCCCGGGCGGCGCTGGTCAGATGGCTTACATCAGGCGGTAGAAGCCAAAGAAGGGGTGCGCGTTCAAGCGGAAAATGTCACTTACGCCACTATCACCATCCAAAATTATTTCCGTATGTATCATAAGCTGGCTGGCATGAGCGGTACAGCCATCACGGAAGCGGAAGAATTTCATAAGATCTATAAGCTGGAAGTCGCAGCAATCCCTACCAACCTGGAATATCAGGCTGTCCGGGAAGATGCATTCCTGATTGAGTTAGAAGGTAAGGATGACCAAGGGTACAAGTATCGTTATTACACCCAGAAAGAAGACCCCTTAAAAGCACCAATTTTTTGGAAGCGCAAGGATTTCCCAGATGTGGTTTACCGTACGGAGGAAGCAAAATTCCGAGCGCTAACGCGCGAGATCTTGATGTGCCATGCCCAAGGGCGCCCGGTGTTGGTGGGCACAACTTCGGTTGAGCTTTCGGAGCGTTTGTCGAACTCGTTTAAAGGCCGATCCGCTGCGGCGGTTAGCTCAGGTACTGATGCTGCGCGACACCTGGTTCGAGAGCCATAATCAGCAAGAAGATGGGAGACAGGTTCAGGAGCTGACTTTTTTGAATGAGCCTTTGGATAAGCTGGATATCGCTGCGATCCGAAAAATGACACGTGACTTGGAAACGGCTTTTATCGTAGAAGATGCTCGTAAATTGCTGCAGGATGCAAAATCGTTATCCAAGTTGGAAACAGTTTTGGGTCTGCCAGCAGGAAATCAGGACCGGCTTTTAGCAGCCTTGCAGGCGGGGATTCCCCACCAGGTCTTAAATGCGCGCAAGCACACAGAAGAGAGTCAAATCATTGCCGGGGCAGGCGCGTTTGGAAGTGTGACCATTGCCACCAATATGGCAGGCCGCGGCGTGGATATAAAATTGGGTGGCGACCTGGCTGAAGAAGTCCTGGCGATTGTCAATCGCGTCTTACACCGGGCTGGCGTGGAAAACCCATATGACATGACCATGGAACAGCGCTGGCAAGCTGTGCAGGGGTTGCAGAACCAGGATTTTGGGATTTATGAAGCAGAGGTCCAGTACTTCTTGAAACATATGGAAGATATGCAGACAGTCAAGAAGTTGGGTGGTTTGCATGTGATTGGTTCTGAGCGGCATGAAGCACGGCGGATTGACAACCAGCTGCGCGGCCGGTCTGCACGCCAGGGTGACCCGGGTTCATCGCGCTTCTATCTTTCGATGGAAGATGAACTGATGCGCTTGTTCGGCGGTCAGCAGGCTGACAACTTAATGCAGCGGATGCGCATTGACGATGCACTTCCATTAGAAGTAGGTTTAGTGAGCCGGATTGTTGAGCAATCTCAGACCCGTGTCGAAGGTGCAAATTTCGATGTACGTAAGCACCTGCTCGAGTATGATGATGTGCTTAACTCGCAGCGTTCGCGTATTTACGAGCAGCGCGATCGCATCTTTACCAAGGATGACCTGAGCGAAGATGTCAGTGAGATGCTGCGCGCTGAGGTGACGCGGCGTGTTCCTGAAGCTTTGAAAGATCCTGAAGGCCCCTGGAAATTGATTGCCTGGCTCGAGCAAATTCAACCACCTCTGGATCTGGGAGGAACTCTCTTTCCCTCCTTTACGCTGAAGCTGCTCATGGACAGGCTGCTTGAGAATAAGGCCGCTCTGCAGACTGCTCAGGATGTCCGCCAGGCATTGGTTTCGATCGCTGACCAGGCGCTGCAAGCTGAACAAGAACATCTGCTTCATACCATGAAAACCTTGTTTGAGGGAGCCTGGGACCGCCTGGATTCTCAGGTAAAGGAGAACCAGGAAGTATTGGATAATTTTTTCAGCGGGCTTCAAGATGAAGACGAAGCTACTCAGCGCAGCCCACGTGAACTGATGGACGAGCTCTCAGGATTGGTGCATATGCCTTTGCGCCTTACTTCCGAGCAGCAGCGCCTCTTGCGTAAGGATCCCGAAGAGGTGAAGGAAGCAGTCAGTGAACAGGTAGAGATTGCCCTAACGGAGCAGACGATTACCCGGCTGCTGGGAGCTGTGGAACGCCGGCTAGAAGAATCGCTTGAGCTGGCCCCGAACCAGCTTACGGGGCAGGACCAGGAATTGCTGGAGGAGCAGGTAACCTCGGCGGTGGTAAATTTGTTCGAGAAGCGGAAGGCACGTCTGGTGGGGGATGGCGACCAGCTTGGCAAGGATATCGACGCCGCCCTGTCAAAAATTTCTGGTCCCTTGAGGTCCGACCACCTGGTGGGGCTCTTGATGTTGATGCCCCAGGGTTCACGATCGACCTTTGATAAAAAGACCCACCGACGGGTTTGGCAGCGCACGAACCGGCTGACCTACATCTTCAAGGTGGCTGAATTTTTGGATGGACTCGATGCAGAAAAAGTCACCCAGGAGGTTCTGGATCATCTTGAGCTTGCACAGTCAACTCTACGAGCCGCATATGGCTTGAGCTTATGGCCGCGCGTGGCGAATGTCACCTGGGGAGACCTGGAAGATGCTACCCAGGCAGGTCTATTACGCCTCCTGGGTGAAGAAATCTGCCAAAGCCTGCAGGACCAACCCCTGCAAAGCCTGGATTCAGAGCAGATTAAGCAAGTGATTGACCTTTTAGGACGCAGGGCTTTGACCGAGATTTATCGCCAGCTCCTACTGGCAGTGATCTCTGACCTGTGGGTGGATTATCTGACCCAGATGGAAGCTCTCCGGGTTTCGATCGGCCTGGAAGCATATGCTCAGCGAGATCCACTGGTGCAATATAAAAGTCGCGCTTCAGAATTGTTCACAAATTTGCTCCGCGAAATGCGCCAGGGTGTGGCTGTACGGATCTTCACCTTCCGCCCGCGGGAGGCTTCTGGCTTGCAGGTTGGCCTTCGGCGCACCTCTACGGTTCGCGAAGATGGAGGAGATGAGGTCAGCTCCGACAGCGAGATTGAGGTTGAGGAGAGTATTTCTGAGGATGAGGTTTTCGTTCCAACCGAATCGGAAGAAGAGCAGGATGAGCCTACCCAGGCAGAGGTTGGCTTGAGTTGCAGCCAAAAGCGCCGCCGGCGGCGAAGGTAGTCGATTTGCTAATTTGTATAAAATGTGGTACGCTTTTGAAAGTCATCCTGGTTGATAACTTCGTCTATCGGGGAATGGAATGATTACCCAAAAAAACCTTGCTCCTATTCTTTCCCAAGAATTTTACCAATCGCTGCCGAAAGTGGAGCTGCACAGGCATCTCGAAGGTTCCTTACGCCTTGAGACGATGGTTGAGATCGCACGCTTGCACGGGATGCGCGTCCAGGAAATCGACCAGCTGCGCACCCTGGTACAGGTCAATGCTGGCGAACCGTACAATTTTAAAAATTTCTTGTCAAAATTTGAGACTCTGCGGACATTCTACCAATCTCCTGAGATCATCGGTCGCTTCGCCCAGGAGGTGGTAGCTGACGCGGCAGCGGATAATGTGCGCTACCTGGAGCTGCGTTTTACTCCAATGGCATTGAGTGCCGCGCAAGGTTTTCCTTTATCAGAAGTGATCGATTGGGTTATCGAGAATGTCGATATTTCCAGCCGGCGGAACAAAATTCAAACCCGCTTGATCGTGAGCTTGAACCGTCATGAAAGCGTCCAGGTTGGTGAAAAGATTGTCGCTCTGGCAGTGGATCGAAAAGATCGAGGGATTGTAGCCCTGGACCTGGCGGGAAATGAGGCTCAATTCCCGGCGCTGCCCTTTGCCGGGGTGATGCGTGAAGCCAGGCAAGCCGGGCTGCACATCACCATTCATGCTGGGGAATGGGGGGGCGCCAATAATGTGGCTGATGCCATTCGATCGCTTTATGCAGAACGGATTGGGCATGGGGTTCGTGTTATGGAAGATCCGGCAGTTGTTGAGCTCTCACAGGCAAGGGAAATCCCATTCTGTGTGTGTATGACCAGCAATATCCAATCGGGTATTGCCGCCTCACTTGAGGATCATCCCGTCCGGGCGATGCTTTCTAACGGTTTAAATGTGACGCTTAATACAGATGATCCGAGCATCAGCCAGATCCGCTTGAGCGATGAGTACCGCAAGTTCTGTGAAGACCTGGGCTTTCCTTTGACGGTTCTGCGGGAAAGGCTGCTTTCGGCAGCTCGGGCGGCATTTTTACCTGAGCGGGATCGACAAGCTCTCGTCCAACAGCTTTCTCAAGAATTTACACTCTGAGAACCTATCCTAAAAACTCGAGAAGTTTCGGTTTTTAGGATAGGTCCTGTTCAACTTGGATCTATCCCGAAGAGGCTTCAGCATTAACTGCTGCCTAGGCTGCTGCGCCTTTTCCATTCTTCCACTGCTTCTCGGATCAGTTTACGAATATCTTCATCGGGCACAGCGTCGATTCCGGGATATTGTTCCCGGTCTACTTGCACAGACATCCCATAATTTGGCAGGTCGACTAGATGAATGGAATGGTAGGAGAGCCCTGAAAAAGGAATTTTTTCCTGGAGGACTTCATCTACCTGAGCTGCCAGGCTTTTTAGCTGGGGAGGGGTCTTGACCCCACCGGGTTGGAGAGTTCGTAAGAAATTGTTTGCCAGGCTCCGCTCCACAGTGGCGGGCTTGGGTTCAACAGGAAACGGTTCAATCTTAATAGGATTTAATGGCGGTTGAGGAGTGGGCACTGGAAGCACAGGATCCAGCACAGAACGGCTCATCCAAGTTATGATCTCGGTGGTGGTCGAGCTCAAAAACTGGCGTTGTTCCAGGCTTAATTCCTCTACAGATTTGTAAATCTGACCTTCGACCTCGATGATGATCCGATTGTCTCGGGGGTCGTGAGCGACCCGCAAAGACCGGTCAGCAGCCAGGGATGGCGGTTTACCTATGAGGATCTCAGGATCTTCCTCTTGCTTGAGCTCTGCCTTGGGCGGTTTATTATCCAATCCCAAAAGAGGGTTAACCAGCAAAGCCAGGATGAAACCGACAATAATCAGGACAATGCTTAGGACAATAAGAAGGGGTGTGGTCATAGGGTCATTCTTTCCAGGGTGCGGATTGGCAATTGGGGCAGTAGTGAGTACCGCGCTGCCCTACGACAATCCGTTGAATGGGTGTGCTGCATACCTGGCAGGGCTGCCCAGTACGCTGGTAAACATTGAAATGGTTTTGAAAATCACCGCCACGGTAAACCCAATCGATGCTTGCTCCATGCCGTTGAATCCCTTCTTGTAAAACAGAACGGATGCTGGCTAACAGCACCTCAGCCTGTTGAGGAGACAGAACACGGGAAGACGAAAGTGGGTGCAGCTTGGCCCGGAAGAGTGCCTCATCGGTATAAATATTCCCCATCCCAGCCAAGAAGGATTGATCCAGCAGCAACGGTTTAATTTGCCGTTGAAAATGGGTTAAGCGTTCGTGAAAGACCGAGGATGTCAAACCGGGATCGAAAGGTTCGGGCCCCAGGTTCTTAAGTACCTGGTCAGGGTCTGGAACCAGCCATGCCCGGCCAAATTTACGCATGTCGTTGAACGCCAGGCGAATTCCACCTTCTAGAATAAGCAGCAGGCGATGGTGAGGTGGGATGGGCGCCTCAGCGGGTTCCACCACCAAATCCCCACTCATGCGCAGATGGAAGAGCAGAAAATCTGCCGTCAGGGTCATGATCAGGTATTTTCCCCGCCGGCTGAGCGCCATGATTTTCTGACCGGTTATTCTTTTGTAAAATTCCGCTACAGAAGGAGTCGCCAGGGTTCTATTCCAAAAAACCTGTGTATTTTCAATGCGCAGGTTGAGGATCGATGGATTTCCAAAGCCCCCGTGGCGCAGGCCATTCGCAATTGTTTCAACTTCCGGTAATTCTGGCATAGGATTTCAATCTCTTTTAATCGCCCATGCATTCTGAGCGCAGGATCCCCATGATTAAAATATCCAGGAACTTACCTTGCTGGAATTCGGCCTGGCGCAGGCGGCCTTCATGAGTAAAACCAGCTTTTTCATAGGCGCGGATTGCCCCGGGGTTGTTTTCAAAAACCCTGAGGAAGACGCGGTTCAAATTAAGTGTCTCAAAACCATGTTTCAATAGCAGGTTGACTGCCTCAGTGCCGTAGCCCTGGTTCCAATATGCTTTTTCTCCGATCATGATCCCGAATTCTGAACAGCGATTGCGCCAATCTATGGCAAAAAATCCGGTGGTGCCGATGGATATCCATGCCTCAGTCTCTTGAGGCTTGCGGATTTCGATGACCATGGGGTGTTCATATTGAGGCTGACTCAGCATTTTGTCAAACCATTTCTCTTCGTCAATAATTGAGTATGGCAGGTACTGTGAAACGCCTCTGCGCACTTCCGGATCGTTAAGCCAGGTCACAAAACGAGGGATGTCATTGCGCTCTGGGGCGCGAAAGCGGATCCGCTTGCCGTATATCATGCTTCATCTCCAAGAATTAACCTCTGAACTGCCTGGTGGGGCGATAACTGTCTCTCACTCACAGCTTTGAGTACATCCTGGTACAGCAAATCAGAAACGGTTTCTCGCCATTTCACAACCAGGGCTTCCTTGAGCAAGAAATCCAGCTCTGATTGCAGCCGGAGTCGGTCGCGCTGCAGCAATTCACCGGTAGTCAACAAATGCTGCCGGTGTTGATGGATTGTCACAGCCAGCTCTGGGATGCCCGTCCCCAGGGTCGCTACGGTGCGCTGAATGGGTGGAATCCAGCCGGGACGGGGGGGAGCTAAGTCAAGCATAGCCCGCAAGGCCCTTTCGGTATTGTCTACACCGGGCTGGTCGGATTTGTTAATCACCAGGATATCGGCAATCTCCAAGATACCAGCCTTGATTGCCTGGATATCATCTCCTAACCCCGGGGCTTCGATGACCAGGGTGGTATGCGCCAGGTGAGCAATTTCGACTTCAGCCTGTCCCACTCCCACGGTTTCGATCAGGATAATTTCAAAACCAGCAGCATCGAAAAGCTGTGCAGCAGCAGCCGTTGTGGCAGATAAGCCTCCCAGCGAGCCGCGGGAGGCCATTGAGCGAATAAACACTCCTGGATCACCAGTCAGATCGCGCATGCGAATGCGATCTCCCAGGATTGCCCCGCCCGTGAAGGGACTGGTAGGATCAACGGCAATAATTCCTACACGGCTGGGCTGATTTCCATCCTGTGGCTGTCTGAAATGCCGCGCAAGTTGGTTGACCAGAGATGATTTTCCCGTGCCGGGTGCTCCGGTAACGCCGATGATATGCGCCCGCCCGGTGTGCGGAAACAGAACACTGAGTGCTTCACGCCCCTGTGGGGTATCATTTTCTACCAGGGAGAGGGCGTGCGCCAGCGCCAACCGGTTACCTTCCAGGATGGATGCCGCCAGGTTCATGTCAATTCCTGATCAGGTGGATGACCCTAGAACAGCCTTGCGGATATCTGCAATGTATGTTTCGGACAAAGCACCTGGTCCGTAGACTCCGATAACGCCCATTTCTAGTAAATGGGGCACATCTTCATCTGGGATGATGCCGCCAATGAAAACCCTGACATGTTCCTGGTCATTCGCTTTGAGCAGCTCTAAAATGCGGGGCACCAGTGCCATGTGCGCCCCTGAGAGTACGGAAATCCCGATTACATCGACATCTTCTTGAAGAGCTGCTTCAGAGATCATTTCTGGAGTTTGGCGCAGCCCGGTGTAGATCACTTCCATTCCAGCATCTCGCAGGGCGCGCGCCACAACTTTAGCGCCACGGTCATGACCATCCAAGCCTGGTTTAGCAACAAGCACACGAATTTTTCTTTCGCTCATTTGCCCATCCATTTTCCGGATAAATTCCTATTAGAACTCAATTCATTATACCGCAGGGTATTTTAGTTATTATCGAGCGATTTGAGCCAGCAAGATTCCTTGGGTATTGGTGCTGAAGTAGCCTTTTAAAGGCTCATTTAGATCGAAATTAATCGCCTGGATGGTAAGGTTCGACAATTCGGTCGGACCATTCATCCACGTGCCGGAACCCTCGACGAACGTGTAAGCCCCTTGCTCTGTGCCAACATACAAAAAATTGGGTGAGATGGAGCGGGTGGCGAGAGCAGTTACCTTTACACCTGCCAAGCCTCGATAGACCCACCCCGGTCCGTCGACCCATTGATATAATCCCCCGCTGGTTCCTGCATACAAGCTGGCAGGAGCTGAAGAAGAAAAGGCTAAGGCATAGACCTCCAAGGTTCCAATCGACATGTCCTGCCAGATAGTGCCCCCATCCTGGCTGACTTTTACACCTCCTGGTACGTTTACAGCAGCATAAACCCTGGCAGGGTCGGTCGGATCCACTGCCAGGCTCCAGATACTCCGCCCGATAAGGCCTGCGGATGCCCAGGCGACAGCACCATTGGTGCTCTTATAAACGCCATCCCCTGAAGTGCCTAGATAAGCGATATCAGGGTCGGATGGTGCAAAGGACATGGATAAGAGCGGGTTGTAGGCGCTAGAGACCATTTCCGTTTCTGGTTTTAAAACTGCATCGCTCACATCTTCATCAGGGATAGGTGCTCCAGCGAAAGGGTGAGTCTTCTCAAACGCTGAAACCGGCGCGCTGGTGACGGGTAGGCCTCCATTTGAAGCATTCCATCCATTTCCAAGGCTGATATCGGTTGAAAACAAGCCGCTTGCATTGCTCAGGGCAAAAACCAGGTTGGGATTGGTCGGGTGCTGGATCAGGTCGTGGATCGAAAGATCTCCCAGGTTGAGGTTATACTCATTCCAGGTAGCCCCAGAGTCAGTGGTTTTTTTTACGCCCCCTCCCATGGTGCTGACATAAAGGGTTTTCGGATATCCTGAGAGGGTGACTGCACCTGTTGTAGAGGCATTCCTAAGCCCACTTTGGGCATGGAACCAGCTCAAGCTTGCATTTGTGCTCTTGTACACGCCGTCACCAGCGGTGCCGGTGTATAGGACCTGGCTATTTTGAGGATTTACCAAGACATCCCAAATAATTTGGGTAGGCAATCCGGATGGAGACCAGGAGTCCCCACCATTTGTGGACTTCATAATCCCCATTCCCGGAGTGTTTTGAGTTGACAGGTAGATCGTGTTGGGTTGGTTGGGATCGAGGGTCATACGATAAATTTTGACGCCAGCAATGCCGTTATTGGCTGGAACCCAAGAATTAATGCTATCGGTTGACTTAAAAACTCCCTCGTGCCAAAGCCCCGTATAAGCATAATAGGGGCTGCGGCTGGAGTTGATCAAAATATCGCGTGTATTTCGAATATCTCCTACCTCAACCGGGATTCCATCGTTCGCTGAATACCAGCTGATCCCATAATCATCACTGTGATATATTCCAGACTGATGCATCGCAGCGTAGATATTCTTCGGCGAAGTGGGATTGATCGCCAGGCCATAAGCCCAGTCCTGCTGATAGAGGCTGGGAATGTTGCTGAGCACTGCCCGCCAGCTGGCTCCACTATCAAAGCTGCGATACACAACCCCATTCCAGCGGGTTGTTCCATCATCCAACTTCACCGAAATACCGCGGGTGGAGATATATACCCGATCGGGGTTTGTCGGGTCGATTAAAATGTCATAAATGATGGCTCCATCTTGAATACCGTTGCTGGATGAAAACCAGGATGCCCCACCATTTATGGACTTATAAAGTTTATCCCGGTTGGTTCCGGCATAAACAATGTTCGACTGAAGGGGGTTAACGGCTAGCGACCAAATGAAAGAATTGCCGAGATCCGTACTGCTCGGATACCATGTCTCTCCGCCATTGGTGGTCTTGAACACACCAGCACCCCATGTACCAGCATATACGGTATCTGGATCGGTGGGATCCAATGCCATGCTTACAATATTTCCTCCATCCGGTCCAAGCCAGGTGGGAGGGATCGGTTTCGCGACCAGCGGTAGATAAATTACATAATCTCCAACGGCAGCGGGTGTTTTTGCTTGAGCCAGGTGATTATCAGAATATCCAATAGAAATGAACAATCCGAAGGCAATCAGTGTAAGGAATTTTTTCATGGGTATAATTATCTCAGTCGTTATCTAAATATGCGTATTTGTGGATCAACAATGGATGTTTTGCTTACGGCAGGTCTTGGATGAAACAAACCCTGGTTATACAGAATCCATGCCGGTCAGCGATGTATTTTACTACTTGTGTCAGTGTTTTTTATTCCAATAGGAGCAAACGTATGAATAAAAGGGATCTTGTTTTAAGCCTTCTGGAAGCTGGTAAGGACCAGACTTATATTCCGGCGGGATTTTTTCTCCACTTTGACCCATCCTGTAAACGAGGCCAGGCGGCAGTTGAGAAGCACCTCGAATTTTTTCATTTTACCGAAATGGATTTTGTGAAAATTCAGTATGAGCATACCTTTCCTCATCTTCCTGAGATCGTAAACCCAGACGATTGGTCAAAGATGCCTTTCTACAAGAAGGATTTTTATGAGGAGCCTTTGAAGGTGGTTGAAGGGTTGGTGAAAGCCGCTAAAAAAGAAGCTTTGGTCATTATGACGCTCTATTCACCGTTCATGTGTGCAGGTCATACGACGAGTGAGCAGATAATAAATCAGCACATCCGAGAAAACCCGGCGAAGGCGAAGAAAGGCATTGAGCTCATTGCCGAGAGCCTGTTGATCTTTATCAAAGAGTGTATTAAGTTGGGAGTTGACGGCTTTTATACCTCGACTCAAGGGGGTGAGAGCCATCGCTTTTCTGATCCGGCATTATTCCTAGAGTGCATCAAGCCTGCTGATTTGATGGTGATGGAGGAGATCAACCGGAAGTGTATCTTTAATATACTGCATGTGTGCGATTATAACGGTGGGTACCATGACTTGACACCTTTCCTGGATTATCCGGGTCAGGTGGTCAATTGCAGCTTGCAGCTCGGCGATCAGACCCTCACCGGTAAAGAGGTTTCCAAGATATTCAAGCGGCCCTATATGGGCGGGATTGAGCGCAAGGGAACCATTGCTACTGGCAGCCAGGTTGAAATTCGGAAAGCTGTGCTGGAACTGCTGCAGGATAAGCCGGAAAAATACATCCTGGCAGCCGATTGCACGCTGCCAGGAGATGTGAGCTGGGAAAATATTCGCACCGCCATCCGGACAGCGCACGAGTTTTTCATCTAATAATGCTGACGAGCGCAGTAGGCGGCGGGGAGATCGGCTTTCTGTTAACCGGTTTCCTTCAGGTATTGCCGGATCATTAGAGCGGCTGTAGCACCTTCACCCGCGGCAGAAGCAGCTTGCTTGGTCGAGCCGGCGCGCACATCACCCGCGGCAAACAACCCTGGCAGAGATGTCATCAATGACTTGTCGGTAACCACGAAGCCATAACGATCTAATTCCACCTGTTCTTTGACCAGGTCGTTATTGGGGGACAAGCCGATAAAGACAAATACACCGTCGTACTGCCATTCTTTCAGCTTACCTGAATCCCGGTCTTCGACCTGGATCGACTGCAAGCGATTATCCTTTACTTTAAACTCTTTAACGGCATGGTTGGCGGTCACGCGCATGTTTAGCTGCTCAGAGACCTTTTGCTGCAAGACCTGGCTGGCTTTCACCTCGGGCAGGAATTCAACAATATCAACCTGGGAGGCAAAGCGTGTCAAGAACAGTCCTTCTTCAAATCCGCTGTTACCGCCGCCAACAACCAGAACCTTTTTACCTTTATAAAATGCGCCATCACAGGTGGCGCAGAAGTGAATATTCGTTCCGATGAGCTCATCTTCTCCAGGGACATCCAACTTGCGGTAGCGCGCCCCGGTGGCTAACAGGAGCACTTTGCAAGAGTAAGAGTTGCCATCGCCTGTTTTGACATTCCAATAGGTGTCATCGAGCTTGATCTCGTCTACTTCTTGCGCTTCAAGGATTTCGACGCCAAAACGGCGCGCCTGCCTGGCCAACCGGTCGGCAAATTCAGCCCCGGGAATACCTTCATCAAACCCCGGGAAATTGTCCAATTTTTCTGTGCTGCCAGCTTGCCCGCCCAGGCCAGCTTTTTCAATCACCAGGGTGTCTAACCCCTCGCGCGCCGTATAAAGCGCGGCCGTCAACCCAGTTGGACCCGCTCCGATCACGATGACATCATAAAAGGCACGTTGGGCTTTTGTATTCAAGCCCAGTTTTTCAGCCAGCTGGGCATTGGATGGCTCAACCATGATGGTGCCATCCGGACAAACGATGGTCGGTATGATGCGCTTTCCCTGGTTGACCTTTTCAACAAAAGCCATGGCCTCAGAGTCCTGCTCGATATCGATGCTGTGATAGGGAACGCGCTGCTCGCCAAAGAACTTCTTGGTGCGTTTACAATCTGGACACCAAACAGTGCTGTAGATGATAACTTGCTTGCCGCTTTTTAGAATTTCTTCTTTTTGCATAACCAGTATCCTGCATTTATCTTATTCTAAGAAAGAGCTCGGTTACAATCAATCCAACCATCAAGCTCAGGCGATTTTTTCAACAACCGACTTTAACTTCAACCGCACCTGACCGGCAATCTCAGCTAATTCGGGATTATCGATGGCCTGCATTGAGGTCACCGGGTCAATGGCAGCAATCTCCGTTTGGCTTTCATTAACCTCCTGGACGATGACATTGCAAGGCAGCATCGTCCCAACCATGCGTTCGGCTTGCAAGGCACGGTAAGCAAAGGAGGGATTGCAGGCACCCAGGATCCGGTAATTCCGAAAATCGACATCTAGTTTTTTCTTGAAGGTGGCTTTGACATCGATCTCTGTCAGCACACCAAAACCTTCTTGTTTTAGCTGCTCGGTCACTCGCTGAACTGCATCATCGAATGAAAGATTGACAACTTTCGAAAAGTAATAGCTCATTTTATGCTCCTGAGGAAATTTATTCTTTGCCAAACAACACATTAGATGCGGCAGTAAAGGAAAGGTGGCATCTTACACGGTTGCACCTTGACGAGCCAGCACTTTTTTCAGGAACTGCCCGGTGAAACTCCCTTCCATCAGGGTGATTTCTTCTGGCGTGCCCTCGGCGACGATAAAGCCGCCTTCCTCGCCACCTTCAGGTCCCAGGTCGATGATCCAGTCGGCAGTCTTGATCACATCCAGGTTGTGTTCGATGACGACGACTGTGTTTCCGGCATCCGTCAGGCGGTGCAGCACATCGAGCAGTTTTTGGATATCGGCAAAGTGCAGGCCGGTGGTAGGCTCATCCAGGATGTAAACTGTATCGCCGGTGGACACGCGCGCCAGCTCCTTGGCCAACTTAACACGCTGCGCCTCGCCGCCAGAGAGCGTGGTGGCGCTCTGCCCGAGCTTGATGTAACCCAGGCCAACCTCCGACAGGGTTCTGAGGATGCGCCGGACTGGGGGAACATTCTCGAAGAATGCCAGGGCTTCGTCCACATCCATACCCAGCACCTCGGAGATGTTCTTGCCCTTATAACGCACCTGCAAAGTCTCCTGGTTGAAACGAGAGCCTTTACAGACGTTGCAGGTCACCCAGACATCTGGCAGGAAGTGCATCTCAACCAGCTTCTGACCGTGCCCACGGCAGGCCTCGCAGCGCCCGCCCTTGACATTGAAGCTGAAACGCCCGGCCTGGTAACCGCGCGCTTTGGCTTCAGCGGTGAGGGCAAATAGATCCCGGATGTGCGGCATCGCGCGAACATAGGTGGCCGGATTGGAGCGGGGTGTTCGCCCGATGGGGTCTTGAGTGATGTTAATGACTTTATCGATATGCTCGAGCCCGTCGATATAATCGTGCTGGCCGGCTTTCTCCTCGGCGCGGTGCAGCAGGTGCGCCAGGGCTGGGTGCAGCGTCTGGGCGACCAGCGAGGATTTGCCGCTGCCAGAGACACCTGTGACGCAAGTGAACAGACCCAGCGGAAACCGGGCTGTCAGGTTTTTCAGGTTGTTCTGGCGAGCGCCGACCAGGCTGAGCCACTTGCCGTTGGTGGGACGGCGCTGCCCGGTTGGTGAGCAGACTTCCAACTGACCGTTCAGGTACCGCCCGGTGAGCGAGGCGGGATCGGCCATGATTTGCTGGGGCGTGCCAGCGGAGACCACCCACCCACCGTTGACGCCCGCTCCGGGACCCAGATCGACGATCCAATCGGCGGTGAGCATGGTTTCTTCGTCGTGCTCGACCACGATGACGGTATTGCCCATATCGCGCAGGCGTTCCAGCGTGTCGAGCAGGCGGCGGTTGTCACGCGAGTGCAGACCGATGCTGGGCTCATCCAGCACGTATAGCACGCCCACCAGCCCACAACCGATCTGGCTGGCCAGGCGGATGCGCTGCCCTTCACCGCCGGAGAGGGTCGGGGCAGGACGGTCGAGCGTCAGGTAGTGCAGACCAACATTGACCAGGAACTGCAGGCGCTCGTTGATCTCCTTGAGCACCTCTTCGGCAATCTGCATCTGCTCGGGACGTCAGCGCCAGGCCACAAGCTTTCCACCCAGCCCAGCGCCTCGCCGATGCTCAACCCGGTTACCTCGTACATGTGCCTTTCGCCCACCGTTACGGCGGCGCTTTCAGGCCGCAGGCGGCGACCCTGGCAGGCTGGGCAGGGCTGCGGCTCATAAAACCGCATGTACCACTGGCGCGTCCATTCGGACTGGGTCTGTTTGTAGCGGCGCTTGATTGAATTGAATTCCCCCTCGAAGGTAGCATCGTTCTGACCTTTGGAGCGCTTGTTCTCCCATTTCCAGACGATTCTTACACCCCCATACAGCATGGCATTCTTGCTGGCTTCGGGCAGATCTTTCCAGGGTGTATCCAGCGTGCCGCCGAACTGATCCAGCACCATCTGGGCAACCTTGTAACCACCTGAGCCATGCTTCTTTGAAAGCTCACCCCAAGGGCGGAAGCCGCCCTCGTTCAGGCTTTTCTCAGGGTCGAAGAAGCGCGCCGGATCGAACTCGAATTTTGTGCCCAGCCCGTTGCATTCCGGGCACATCCCCATCGGCGAGTTGAAGCTGAACATGGCCGGGTTCAGCTCTGGGAAGCTCAGGTCGCAGTCCGGGCAGGCATTGCGGTCGGAGAGCAGCCACTCGGTGCCAGCGCCGGTATCGATGTGCACCATGCCCTCGCTCATGCGCAGGGCAGTTTCGACCGAGTCGGTCAGGCGGGTGGCGAACTCGCCGCGCTCGGGCTCGACCATGCCAGGGATGACCAGGCGGTCTACGACCAGCTCGATATTGTGCTTCTTCTTCTTGTCCAGGCTGATCTTCTCGTCCAGGCTGCGCACTTCGCCATCGACTCGCACGCGCGAGAAGCCGTCGGCGCGCGCCTGGGTGAAGGTGTCTTGAAAGGTGCCCTTGCGGTTGCGCGCCACCGGCGAGAGCACCTGGAAGCGCGTGCCAACCGGTAGAGCTGCCACCTGGTCCACGATTTCCTGAGCCGATCTGGGCGTGCACCTCCCGGCCGCACTGCGGGCAATGCGGCATGCCGATGCGGGCAAACAGCACGCGCAGGTAGTCGTAGATCTCGGTGACCGTGGCGACAGTGGAGCGGGGGTTCTTGCTGACCGCTTTTTGCTCGATGGCGATGGCCGGGCTGAGACCGCCGATAAAGTCGACCTTGGGCTTTTCCATCTGCCCGATGAACTGGCGGGCATAAGCCGAGAGCGATTCCACATAGCGGCGCTGACCTTCGGCGTAGAGGGTGTCGAAAGCCAGGGAGGACTTGCCGCTGCCCGACACACCGGTCAAAACGACCAGCTTGAAGCGCGGCAGGCGCACATCGATGTTTTTGAGGTTGTGCTCCTTGGCGCCGCGGATGAGGATTTCTTCTTGAAATTTATCTTTCACGATCGTATTCCTGGAGATGCTGATTTTACTCGAAAACTATCACAAGTCTAGTGCGATGCGGGTTTCATCCTATAAGCAACGGTGCGATCCATCGATTTACGCCCATCTGCCGCCAGGGGGACCGTGGGACAGCGCCGTTTTCCTTCTATAAACCGAACAGGATAGACAGGCTGGGAATATAAGGTCATTTACCTGTATCTTTAGCCAAGGCTTGCTCGATGTAAGTGGCAGCTTCAGCATCCTTCTGGCGAGCCTGCAGGACCAGGTCTGCCATCTGGCAGCGAACTGCAGGATCGGGCATGAAGGTATGGGCCTGGGGATTGCCGTTGCCGCCCGCCAGGTCCCAGACTTTCCACATCAGGTCGTGCTCGCCGGCATAGAGGGCAGCCGCGTGCAGCAGGTCCTCTGCCATCTGGTAGGGGAGGAAGTTGATCGCTTCGAGCAGGAACTGCGAGCCATACCAGCGCACTTCGGCCAGGTTGCCCACAGCATCGTTGTGGACAGAATGGTGCTGGCGCAGGACGGCCTCATCACCTGCTGGGAAGGCGCTGTCGTCGAGGAGGTGCTCAGCCCAGGCGGTATAAGCAGCCAGGCCGTTGGCCCGCTCTTGATACCAGGCAGGAGCATCGGGCTCGGGCCTTACCTGCGGGGTGCGAGTCACCTGGAGGAGCCAGTGCAGCGCTCCCCGGTAGCTTTCGGCGAGAGGAGGCCTCTCGCCTTTTTCGCCGACGAAGAGCAGGCAGGCTGTGTCCTTGTACCAATTGCGCTTGCGGAAGTAGCCGGAGGGCTCGAACTCTACCCCGGCGTTGAAATCGGGGAACTGTTGGAAGAAGTTCCAGCCGAGGAGCACGTCGCCGCTTTCGTCGAAGCCGGTGATCAGGCAGGGCTCGGGAGGACCGATGACCCCATAACCGATAACCGGGCGGCCTTTCTGGAGGCTTTCGAGGATGCGCTGGCGGAAGAAGGCTGCGTTATCCTCAGCCGGGCTTTTCTCGAGCCATTCAAAGGCATAACCGATGGCTGCAAAGGCGCGTTGCTCGGGGGCGGCAGGGTCGGCAGACATGTAGAAGATGGCGACGTTATCACCGTGCCAGCCTTTTTTCCAGGAGAGGAAGGCGGCCGCGCCGGTGACGCCCATGAAGAAGGAGTAGGAACAGAATACTTTACAGTTGGGATTTAGAGCCAGGCAGTGCTTGCAGCCCAAGTCCGGCGTCGCCCAGGAATTCCAGGTAGGCTCTCAGGACTGAGGGAAGGCAGACATCTTCGGGGCAGCGCGGGCTGCCTTCATAGAATTGGACGCGCGGCACGCCCTCCAGGACGAGACGGGCGGCGGCCTGTGCGGGTGCGGGTTGGTCAGACATGGTTTGCCTCCTAAAATATGCGAACAGGGATGAACAGGCATCCCTACCAATCAAAGGCTTCTTGTGATGGACCGTTTTCTTCTAAGTGTTATGAAAGCGTGATTTTTGAGTAAAAAATATTGAAGCAATGAGGAACAATTCCATCCTCAGCAATGGGTGGGTGATGAATAAGGGTAGAACAATTGTACTACTAATTGTAAGGATGGTCAAGGTGATTTTAAAATTACCTTCACCCTTAAAAAAGTAGCTGGAAAAACCGGAAAGTGCCGATAAGGAACATCGGGGAAATGACGGATTTTCTGCTCAAGGATAAACACGGATCTCACGGGTCTCAGATCAAAATAGTTATTATGGAAACTTACCAGGTCTTCCGGCGAATGTACGAGGGTGGGGAACCAGGAACAGGTGGAGCGGGGAGGCCCGAATAAAACCTACCGGCACGCACCTGCATTGACTCTAATGAAGTAACAGGTGTATATTTGGGTTGGAGTATATATGCTATATTTGGTCTAAGTACTCCAATAAATCTATTTCTATGAGACAAAGATCAAAAATCAAATTGCTTCGCCGATAAAGACCGGAGATTTCACCACCAAAGACCGGTGGTGGGCAATGACTTTCAATCAATGTAGGAGTTGACATGAGAAAAATTATCGTTCACGAGTTTATTACACTGGATGGGGTGATCCAGGCACCGGGTGGCGCAGACGAAGACACCGATGGAGGCTTCGTGCATGGCGGTTGGACAATGCCGTATTGGCATGACGACATCGGAAAACACTTCTTCCAGGCGATGGCACAAGCCGATACGCTGCTGCTGGGACGGAGAACGTGGCAGACCCATGGCGAGGCATTCGAGCCAATGCCTGCCGGCGATCCATTTGGGGATGCGATGAACGGCATGAGCAAGGTCGTGGTATCCACCACGCTGAAATCAGCGGCTGCCTGGCGAAACTCGACGCTCATCAGCAGGAACGTCGTCGAAGAAGTACGTAAGCTGAAAGAAGGACCCGGCAAAAACATCCTGATTGACGGCAGCAGCGTGCTGATCCACACCCTGGTAGAAAATGACCTGGTGGATGAATACTACCTGCACGTCTATCCGCTCGTATTGGGCAGCGGGAAGCGTCTTTTTCCGGAGGGGAAGCGTAAAAATTTGAAATTGATCGCATCAAAGGCGCTCCCAACCGGGGTCGTGTTTCAGCAGTACCAACCTGTCAAATAAAGCCAGTTGGTGAGAAACCATTCCGGGTCGTCAAGCCAGCACCTGGCAAAGTGAGGATATTCAACAAGGACGGGGATATGGCTAATTATATCTGCATCACCTGCGGAGTTCAGCATGCCGAAGCCGAAAGGCCGCCGGAGCACTGCCCCATTTGCGAGGATGAGCGGCAGTATATCGGACACAAAGGTCAGCGCTGGACGACCATCTCTGAACTGCAGAGAGACCACCACAACCGGATTGAGGAAGTCGATGCCAACCTGACGGGCATTGGTAGTGTACCCGTCTTTGGGATTGGCCAACGCGCGCTGCTGGTTCAAACCGTCCATGGCAATGTGCTGTGGGACTGCACCAGCTTGCTCGATGAGGCCACCGTTGAAGCCGTTTGGGCCCGCGGAGGGATTGCCGCAATCGCCGTCTCACACCCGCACCTGGCAGGCGCATTGGTGGAATGGAGCCGCGCTTTCGATAACGCGCCGATTTATTGGCACGCGGACAACCGGCAATGGGTCATGCGCCCCGATCCCGCATATGTGTTTTGGGAAGGCGAGGTGCAATCCTTATCGGAAGGAATCACCCTGATCCGCTGCGGTGGTCATTTTGAGGGTTCGACGGTACTGCACTGGTCACAAGGCGCGGAAGGCCACGGGGCGCTGTTGACGGGAGATACGCTGCAAGTTGCGTCGGACAGACGCTACGTGAGTTTTATGTACAGCTACCCCAATATGATCCCCTTGAACAAGCCTGCCATCGAACGGATCCTGAAAGCTGTCGAGCCTTTTGAATTTGAGCGTATTTACGGCGGCTGGTGGGATACGCTGGTGCTGGATGCCAAGACTGCGGTGCGGCGATCAGCCGAGCGGTATATGAGGGCGATCAGCAGTAAGTGACTGCTTCTACTTACAAGCCTAGCCAGTCTTTCTAAGCTTATCGCTTGCCAGGCGGTTCAGACTGATGCCGGATTCTGCTGCTTCGAGCGCCAACTGCCGGTGCAATTCCGGATGCACACGTACCATGAAACGCCCGCTAAATTTTTTGCTTGCGAGTGGTTCAGGGATCATCTCACCACTTGCCTGCATGTCAGCGACGACATCGGCGACCACTTGACGAATCCCCTGGAGGGCTGCTTCTGGTTCAGGCGCCAGCCAGCTCAGACTGGGAAATTCTACGCACAGCCCAACATATTCACCATCTTCTTGAGACCAGGTGACACGATAAGTGTAATGATCATTCTTTAACATCTTCTTGCTTCTCCAGTCGCTCGATGGCTTTGAGCACTTGCTTTACCTGATAAGCTTTTGCCGTTCCTTTGTCATTTTGGATATTGACACGCGGATCACCCTGCCAAGGAGTTTTGTAAATCCTGTGACTGCTCCCCGTTTGACGGTGTTCACCAAAGAAATAATCACATACTATGCAGAGATCGCCGAAACTTATTCCTTTTGGGTTCCTGCGCATCAGCGCAATAATTTCTTTGATTTTAGCCACGACAATATGATATCACTATTGATACTATTGTCAAGTGCAGCATAAGTGAAGTTGAATCATTATCTGTGTTCGGAATTATTTTACCAGCTCGATCTGCGCCGGGTCGCTGACATAGATCACCGGATCGCCCTGGTACCAAACGATCTTGCCAGTGATCCTGACTTCGTCGCCCAGGTGGAAAAGGTTCTCGGGCTGATCGGGAAAGCTGCCCAGGGATGCAACCGGGATAAGGGAGGCAAAGGCACCCTGGTGAGGGTCCTGGAAGCCGAGGTAGAAGGACTTGCCGTTATTGAAGAGGTAGCGCACAACTCCTTGAACTGTCTTTACCTCGCCGACATGACTGCGGGCTGAGGGGTAGGGGATGACCGCGGGACCCGTAGCAGGGCGGTCCAGGGCGGAGGGGTTGGCGATGACCTCGCCGAGGAGGGGTGCCTGGCTGGCCTCTGGGAGATCTACGGCGCTGGAGGCAGGGGAATTGGCTTGTGGAGTACCGTTCTCCAGGGCGACGATGGCGCCGGAGTTGCTGCGGAAGAGAACCAGCCCACTGCTTACCACCCAGGATGAATAACCCGACCAGTAGCTTTCATACACCTTGCCAGCGCCGAAATAGATATAGAAGCCGGGCGGATAAGTGCGCGTGTCTTGATCCTGCATCAGGTAGCTGCTGCAGTAGTGGCCCGAGGAGAAAGAGCAGATGGCGTTGGCAGCCTGCGATTCGACGATGTGGGGGGCGTCGATGCTGGCGATGCGGCTGGGGATATCCCAAGCGCCGCGCCCATCGGAGCGATCGGTGATCTTGAGGGCATAACCAGCCATCCAATGGCCTCCCAAGAGGTAGTCGCCCGCCATGCTGACAAAGGGCTGCTCATCGGTGAGCACGACATGGTTGTATTGAATAAAACGCACTTCGCCAGCGGTATAACCCGGGACGGTATCGGAGTCCAGCATCATCTCAACGAAGAGGGAATCCCAGCGGGCGTCGTAACTGCCGTTGCTGCCTCCACCGCGGCCAACGGTATAGACAACCTCTTTGTTATTCGGGAGGCGCTTGACTACGGGCTGGGGGCCCATGGGCAGATTACCGCCGTCGCCCCAGCCGCCATTGCCGATGTTGCTTATGAAAGGGACGCTGCCGTTATCGAGGCTGAGAGCAAAGAGGGATTGGTCGCCAGGCTTGCTTTGCAGATTCTGGCGGATGGCCTGGTTGGTGGTGGGGTAGGTGCCGAAGGTCCACAGGGATTCCCAGGGAAGCCTGAGTTTGATAAGCACGAGGCCAGCCTGGTCGGCGACGACAGGCCAGCCCCAGGTATATTCAACGCTGGCATCACCGGGGCTGTGAACGGTGGGTCGAACTTGCCAGAGGCGGGTGCCATCGGAGTTTTTGATGGCATGCACGTAAAGGTTGGCTGTGCCGACGATGACCACATTGCGCGAGGCGGAATAGGATGGCGGAGTTTGCACCGGACTGGCAGCAGCATATTTCCAGATCTGATCCATGCTCAGCTTATCGATGGCGTAGACGGTGCTGCCGGAGGAGACAAAGAGCCGGTCGGAGATCAGGGCAGGAGGCGTGGTGAGACTGGCGCCGGTGTTGAAGCTGTCGATGACGGCACCGCTGAGGGCGTTCAAACGATATACATAGCCGTTGGTGGAGGTGACATATAAGGAGCTGCTGCCAGTATCGTAGGCAGGGGTGGAATTAATGCTGCCGCCGGGATTGCTGGACCAGAGCTCAGCGCCATTTGCTATATTCAGAGCATAGACACCATCCGCGCCGCGTGCCACGTAGACGCGCCCGCCGCCGGTTACCGGCTGAACGTTCTTGGGCAGGGCGGTCTTGTTGGCAGCGACGCCGCCGGAGCTGTTGGGTCCATTCCAAGCCCATTTCCAGCGCCAGGGGGTTGCGACAGCCCCGCTGGTATAGCCGGTGTGCTGAGCATCGTGGGCGTGTTGGGTCCAATCGGAAGTAGAATAGGTAGCAAAAGGAAGATAGGTGGCGTAGGGCAGGACAGCCGCGTTGGCGGATGGGGGGAGGGCGCTGGATTGAGAGGCCGACCCATTGGTTGGCAGGGAAACTCCGCCGATCAGAAGGATCAACAGGAGCCAGATAAAACGGAGATAGATAGGAGCGTGTTTTTTGCGCATGAGATTATCACCTCTAATGAGTTGTTTTCTTTTTTACCATTCAAGAAACCGGGTCTACCAGGAATGCACTTTTTATCACCTGGGAGGCGGGAAAAATAACCCGACCGATCTTATCTGGATTTTACCCTAAATAAACCAAAATTTAATCACCCATAAGTACGGAGGCGATCTGAAATCTTGTAAAATGGTACAATTCAAAAGGATTAAATATTGGAGGTTTTATGCCTGTACCCTTCATTCAAGTGGATCACCTGACAAAACGATATGGCGAAAAAATCGCGGTTAAGGATGTAAGCTTCGAAGTCAACAGCGGCGAGGTATTCGGTTTCCTCGGTCCAAACGGTGCCGGGAAAACCACCACCATCAAGATCATGGTTGGCTTGCTGAAACCCTCCTCGGGAGGCGTCAGGGTGGCAGGATACGATATCGTCACCCAGGCGATTCAGGCGAAGGCGGCCAGCGGCTATGTGCCCGATACACCCAATCTGTATGCCAAGCTCACGGGGCACGAGCTGCTGAGCTTTGTGGGCGAGCTGTATAACCTGGAGCGTACCCAGGTTGACCGGCGGACGGACGAGCTGCTGCGTATGTTCGACCTGATACCGGCCGCTGACGATACGCTGGATTCGTACAGCCATGGGATGCAGCAGAAGATGGCCCTGGCGGCTGCGCTGATGCATGACCCGAAGGTGCTCGTTCTGGATGAACCTACGGTGGGCCTCGACCCAAAGTCGGCCCGCTTGATCAAGGATATCCTGCGCCAGATGGCAGAGCGCGGGGCGGCGGTGTTCCTCTCGACTCATATCCTGGAGATCGCAGAGCGGATGTGTGACCGAATAGGGATCATCAACCAAGGTGGGCTGATTGCTGTCGGCACGATGGAGGAGCTGCGCCACCTGGGGCAGACCGGCGAAACGAGCCTGGAAGATATCTTCCTCAGCCTGACGGGAGGAGCGGAAGAAGCCGAGATCGCTGAGGTCCTCAAATGACCGCAGAATTGAACCTGGCTGAAGGCGCTCGATTTTCTACGGCGGTCTGGCCGACGGTGTGGAAACTGCTGCGCCTGCACTGGCGCATCACCTGGAACAGCTTCAGGCATGCCAAGCTGTCTGCCAAGATTGGCAGGGTGTTCGGGATGCTTTTGCTGGCAGCCTTTGGCGGCTTTCTTTTATGGATAAGCTGGCTGCTGCTGTCTTATTTGACTTCGCCTGACCTGGCGCAGTATGCCGGGGACCTGACCGGAATATTAGAGGCTGTGCCGGTACTGATCCTGGCGGGCTTGTTTATCGGTATATTGATCACCAGCTTCGGCGTGCTGCTGCAGGCGCTCTATTTAGCCGGTGATATGGATTTTCTACTGGCAGCGCCAGTCCCAATCCGGGCAGTATTTATCACCAAGCTGCTGCGGGCGGTGCTGCCCAATTTTGGCTTAATTGCCCTGTTTGGCCTGCCGGTGCTGTTTGGACTGGGCATTTCGAGAGGCTACAATTTTCTGTATTTTCCACTGGTCCTGGTGATGATGGTCAGCCTGGCCCTGGCTGCAGCGGGGCTGGCAAGCGTGCTGGTAATCCTTGTGGTGCGGATTTTCCCGGCGCGGCGGGTGGTGGAGGTGCTGGGTTTCATGGGGGCGGTAATCTCCATTATTTGCTCGCAATCTGGGAACTTGATGCGCTCTGGCAATAACGGTGATATTTCGGAGGGCCAAGTGAGCAACGCACTGGGCCTCCTGACCCAGCTTAACAATCCCTGGGTGCCGCTCAACTGGCCGGGACGCGGGCTGGAGGCGCTGGGTGAGGGCAGCTGGCTGACGGGGATTGGGTTGACCCTGCTTTCGCTGGGGCTGGCTGGGAGCATCTTTTGGGTGTCGCTGGTGACTGCGGAGCGCTGGTATTACACGGGATGGGCGGGGATGCAGAATATCGCGTCGCGGAAGAAGCAACGTGAGCGGAAGAAACTGGCGCAGCCCATGCCCCGCAGTGCAACCATCCCCATGCGATCTGCAAGCACCGCGTGCCTGGTCGAACGCTGGCTGACAAGGCCGGTACGCGGGATGATCTGGAAGGACTTTCTTGTGATGCGGCGTGACCTGCGGCACCTTTCGCAGCTGGTTACCCCACTGATCTTTGGGATAATCTACGGGATCATGTTCTTGCGCTCAGGGGGAGAGCCGCCGGCGGGACGCGGCGATGCGCCGGATTGGTTCATGGATTCTTTTCGAAACCTGCTGAGCTTTGGGAATGTGCTGCTGGCGATCTTTATCGGCTGGATGCTGCTTCAGCGCCTGGGCGGGATGGGCTTTTCGCAAGAGGGCAAGAATTATTGGATGCTGAAGGCCGCGCCGGTCAGCGCCCGGCAGCTGCTCGGGGCGAAATACCTGGTGGCATACCTGCCAGCCCTGGTATTCAGCACGCTGTTCGTGATGGTCGTTTCTATTTTACAGCGGATTGAGATTGCCCAGGTTATTTACAGCTGGCTGGCAGTGGCATTCTGCCTGGCAGGGATGACCGGCATCCAGGTGGCGTTTGGGGCGGCGGGAGCTAACTTCACCTGGGAAGACCCGCGTAAGATGAACGCAGGGAACATGGGCTGCCTGGGGATGATCCTGACGGCTTTCTATGTCCCGATCAACCTGGGATTGTTCCTGGGTCCAATCTTCCTGGCGGCAGTGTTCGGCGTGCCCGGGGGATTTGCTTACCTGGCAGGGGCTGTGCTGGGTGGCGGCCTGGGTTTGCTGTGCGCCATCCTGCCGCCCAGGCTGCTGGAAACCAGGGTGAACAGCCTGGGGGAGTGAGGTTATACTGGCTTCACAACGTTAATAGGTCAGATCTTCAGGGTTGGTTGTGATGCGCTTTCGGAAGATCCAATAAGTCCAACCCTGGTAAGCCAGCACGATGGGGACGAAAATCAAAGCCACGATGGTCATCACTTTCAATGTGTAAGGGGATGATGAGGCAGTGTAGATCGTCAGGCTGTTGGCTGGGTCCGTGGTAGAGATCATCACTCGGGGGAACATGATCCAGAAGCAGGAGATCATAACCAGGGCAATGCATAATCCCATCAAAATGAAAGCCCAGCCGAACTGCTTACGGCTGATGAAATAGCCTACCAGCAAAAGCACGATAAAGGCCGAGATTGGGATGAACCATGTAATGGCAGCTTTTTGGGACAGGATGTCAGTATAGAAGAAGGTGGCAACCAGCAAAATGAAAAGGATGATCACAGCTGGCAGCCAGAGCTTGCGCGCTGCGGTTTGGGCACGCTCCACCAAAGGCGGGCTGGTTTTCAAGCACAAGAAGAGTACCCCAATCAAAGCAAAAGCGATGATCGCTGAGAGTCCACCGAGCAAGCCGTAGGGATTTAGCAGCGTCCAAAGCGTGCCGGTGTAGGTCATGTTCGCATCGATGGGCACACCCCTGGCAAGGTTAGCAAAAGCCACGCCCAGGAGCAGTGCAGCGAGCAAGCTGCCAGTAAAGATTGACCAATCCCAGAAGCTGCGCCACTTCGGGTTGGCATCCTTACTGCGAAACTCAAAGGAAACCCCGCGGAAGATCAGCGCCACCAGAAGCAAGAACAGCGCCAGGTAGAAACCGCTGAAGAGAGTCGTGTACCAATGAGGAAAAGCTGCAAAGGTGGCACCGCCTGCGGTGATCAGCCAGACTTCATTGCCGTCCCAGTGTGGGCCAATCGTATTAATGATTGCTCTCCGTTCATTATCTTTTTTGCTCAGGAAGGGCAGGAGGATTCCTACCCCAAAGTCGAAACCTTCCAAAATGAAGAACCCAGTATAAAGAACTACGATCAGGATAAACCAGAGTGTATTGAGATCCATAACTTGCCTGCCGTTTCTAATATGTCTCTACAAAGGAGGGCTCTACCGATTCGGCTTCTGCATCCGATATGCCAGCTTTGGAAAATTTTACTAACAAGTAAACATCTGCGACCATCAAGGCTGCATAGATGGTGGTGAAGCCGAGTAAAGTCACCAGGAGCATGCCAACTTTGATGTTGGGGGACATGCCATCCTGCGTCCTCAGCAAGCCGTAAACGATCCACGGTTGGCGGCTGGTCTCGGTTAGAATCCAGCCGGCAGAATTGGCAATGTAAGGCAGCGCAATCGCCCAGATCATGAGCTTGAGCCAACGCATCCATTTCTCAGGCCAGTGCCGCATGGGTACATATAATGCAAAGGCGCCCAACGCGACCAGAAGAAACCCCACCCCGACCATGATGCGGAACATCCAATAATTGAGCGCTACCGGAGGAGGTAGTCACCTTCTCCATATTTTTCTACAAATTCCTCCTGAAGCTGGTTGATGCCTTCGACTTCACCTTCCGGTTTCCAGTAATACAGCATACTGAGGGCATATGGGATTTGGAGACTCCAAATCTCTTTTTTGCCAGTTGAGTTAAAAATGGCTACCAAAGAGAACGGTGCCGGATCAGCGGTATCCCACAGCGCCTCAGAGGCGGCGGCGGCCATCGGTTGGACTTCGCGTAGATAGCGACCCTGGAAGTCACCTGCTACACCTACCATGACAGCGCTGAGGAGGCCAATGATGGCTGCCAGACGGAACGAGCTTTGGAACTCTTCCACATTCTGTTTCCGGATCAGGTTGTAGGCACTCACGCCCAACACGAAGAACGCGCCCGTGGTAAGACCGGCAGAGATGGTATGCCAGAAGAATAACCAGGCTCTGGGGTTGAACACCAAGGCAGCGAAGTCGACCATCTCTGCCCGGCCATTGTTGATCACATAGCCGACCGGATCCTGCATGAAGCCGTTTGCGATCAGAATCCAAACTGCAGACAGAGTAGACCCAAGGGCGACCACCCAGATCGTGGCTGCGTGAAGTTTCTTGGGGAGCTGCTCCCAACCGAAGATCCAGATACCCAAAAAGGTGGACTCCAGGAAAAAAGCGAGCAGCGCTTCGATGGCTAACGGTGCCCCAAAGATGTCGCCGACAAACCGTGAATAGGTCGCCCAATTCATTCCAAACTGGAATTCCATCACGATGCCCGTGACTATCCCCATGGCATAGTTAACTATGAAGAGCTTCCCCCAAAACTTGGCCAGGCGCTTGTAGGCTTGGTTCCCGGTGAAGACATAAATCGTCTCAAAAATAGCGACGAACCATACCAAACCAAGAGTCAGCGGGATGAAGAAGAAGTGATAGACGGTGGTAATGGCAAATTGTAATCGCGAAAGTAAGACTGGATCCATTGTGTACCCTCTTGAAGATGAAGTTATCTCACTGGCCAAAAGCCGCTCATGAATAAACGCAGAATGGTATCTGCAAACACGCCAAGGACAAACAGGTTACCAAAAAGGCGGTTGTGATAGAAAGCGAAACCCGCAAACCAAGTCGGCCAATAGGTCCATTCCTTGGGTGGTTCTGCGGGGCGCGGTTTCGTGTGCACTGCAACAGCGATCAGGGCGCGTTTGCCTGCCAGAAATACGATCAGCAAGACCGGGGTGAAGAAACGCGGCACAAAGATCAGATACAAAATGACGGCATAGATCAGCACGAATACAACAATATTCAGGTAGCGGGAAGCTTTTTCGCCAATCCTTACCGTCAAAGTGCCCACACCTTTTTTTCGATCATCCGGGGTTTTATCGATGTGCTTACCGATGTTGACGCTGACGACGCTCAAACCGTATGGAATGCCTGCCAGGGCTACAAACCAGGTGTTATCCGTCCAGCCTTTGGCAAGAACGGTGTAAACGCCGGCAACCAGGATTGGACCCCAGATCAGGAAGATCGCAAGCTCGCCTAAGCCCAGGTATTTGAGAGGCCAGGTGTAGAACAGCAAGACCACTGCACCGAAAGCGAAGAGACCGATGACGACCGGTGAAAAGCCGGTATAGAACAGGGCGAAGACCCCAGAGAGGAATGCCAGCACGCCGCTGACGGTAAACCAACGCAGCTGCTGAGGTTTCGTCCAAAAGCCTTGCACCAGGGGATGAACGCCGTACTGCGTGCGGAAGTAGTAATCATTATCGACGCCACGGGTGAAATCGGTATAGTCGTTGAGCAGGTTATTGGTGCCATGGGCGAGGAACAAGCCGATGGTGACGATCAGCCAGGGCAGGAATGAAAAATATCCATCCCGCCAGGCGATGAGACCGCCAATGGCACATGAATAAATCGTTACGATCGTGACGGCTGAGCGTGTGGCAATCAACCACTTGGACACCACATCCAAACGCTCCCATTCTTCTGCCTTTTCCATTTTGACGAGCGTCGAAAGAGCAGTTTTCCACATCGAAAAATTGATTTTCATAGGAAGAGTCCCCTCCCGGTATTAAAGTTGATCTATTTTATTCGGTTTGCTTAATCTCAAATGCCCGGCGGGCAAGTTTCTTGATCAAGCCTGCAAATACCAAACGATGAATAGGAGATAACAAATACCAGTAAAGGAAGCCAGGCACACCTTTGGGGGCAAAATAGGCTACTTGTGAAAGAATTGTACCGCCACCAGGCTGAGACTCGACTTTCCATTCCATCCAGCCTTCCCCGGGTGCCTTCAACTCAGCCCGCAGGCGCAGCATCTGCCCTGGTTCCAGCGCGTCAACGTAGTAAAAATCCACAACCTGGCACTCGCTCAATTCATCCAGGTCCTGGCGTCCACGCATGCCGGGTCCGCCCATGAGCTGATCAAGCAAGCCGCGCAGCTTCCACAACCAATCCAGGTACAACCAGCCCCGCTTGCCACCCAGGCGGATGCAAGCCAGATAAACCGCTTCAGGCGAGGCTTCGACACGTACCTGCCGGAAATCGATCAAGAAACCTGCGTGCTTGATTATTATATCCGAAACTGTGCTTCTTCTCCAGGTCGGTTCAACCCGGGCGGGCGACAGCTGGCGTAAGGTCCAAGAAACTGCGGCCTGGTAATCCATGGGTTGGATTCCTGGGAAAATATTGTGTGCGGCGTTATCATGCACTACACTATCACTGCGCATCCCATCGATCAGGGGAGCAGCGATGCTCTGATGAATGGGTGTCAGTTTGTCCACCCAGAATGCCATTAGCCGGACGGGGATCACCGGCAAAGTCAGCAACCGCCGTTTAAGGCCGCGCTGACGGGCATATTCCAGCATGGTTTCAGCATAAGTCAGGATACGGGGCCCCCCAATTTCAAAGATTTTACCTCTGCAAGCGGGAGTTTCCAGGGCAGCCAGCAGGTAATCCAGCACATTCTGAGCGGCGACCGGCTGAGAGCGATTGTGCAGCCACTTGGGACCGACCAGCAAGGGGAATTGTTCTGTCAGGTAGCGAATCATCTCAAACGAAATACTACCCGGGCCAATGATCAGGCTTGCCCGGAATTCGGTAACGGGCACAGACCCCTGGCGCAGACTGTTGCCAGTTTGAAGGCGAGAGCGCATGTGAAGACCAATATCGGCATTGGGATCCGCCAGTCCCCCGAGATAGATGATGTGTTCCACACCGGCTGCACTGGCCGCAGAGGCAAATAGCTCTGCGGCAGCGAGGTCCAATTCGTGATAATCCTGCGCACGGGCCATGCTGTGAATCAGGTAATAAGCTGCTGAGACATCTTCCATGGCTTTACAGAGCACAGCGCAGTCGATCAGATCACATTGCATGGTCTCTACCTGGGAGAACCAGAGGCGGTTCTGCAGATCCGATGCATTGCGTACCAGGCAGCGCACCCGGTAGCCTCGTTCAAGGAGGTGAGGAATTAATAGTCCACCGATGTAACCCGCCGCGCCGGTTACAAGGATCAATTTACCAGGATTCACATTTACCTCTAAAAGTATCTGCTAAACCTTCGCATGGGCAAGGTCGTGGGCCCATTCTGCAACCTTCCGGATCATGCCGCTGAAAATGAAAGTGTGAATTGGGTAGAGTACATACCAATATAAGAAACCCAAAGTCCCACGCGGGGCGAAATAAGCTGTTTGCGAGAGGAGGGTCATACCATCCTGCTGGGGGATGGATTGAAACTCCAACCAGGCTTTTCCGGGCACTTTCATCTCTGCTCGCAGGCGTAGCAACCGGCCTGGCTCGACGGCTTCGACGCGCCAGAAATCCAGCGCTTCGCCCACCCAAATCTCATCGGGGTGGCGGCGGCCCCGACGCAGCCCCACCCCTCCGACCAGTTTGTCACCCCAGCCACGGATGACCCAGGTCCAGTTCATGTACAGCCAACCGCGGTCACCTCCCAGACCTGTATAAGCCCGGAAGACCACCTCGGGAGGCAGGTCTACCAGAGTCTGCCGGCGCTCAATCATCATCCCTTCTTGCACGATCAGCTTGTAGGGCTGAATATCTCCAGCGCTGGTCACCAGTGCATCTGACCAGGAGGTCTCGACCGTATCGCTCTGCACACGGCCCAAGGCCAAGTGCAGGGCTGTCTGGAAATCCAGCGGCTGGATCTGAGGAAGAGGCCCCGGGCCTGGTCGTCTTGGAGGACACTTTCGCTGTGCAAGCCCTCGATCAGCGGAAGCACAGACCGCCAATGCAGCGGTGTGACCATGTGCACCCAGTAAGCCGAGAGCCGCGGGGTATAGTTGGGGATGGGAATGAGCAAGCGCTTTAGACCTCGCTCCTGGGCATAGACGAGCAGCATGTCTGCATAATTCAAGCGGGTCGCGCCGCCAATCTCAATTAGTTTTCCGACACTCTCCGGTGTGCTCAGGGCTGCAACCAGGTATGCCAGCACATCCCGGATTGCGGTAGGTTGAGCAAGCGTAAAATACCAACGCGGGCAGATAAAAATTGGCTGGCGTTCAGCCACGTAACGGATCATCTCGAATAGAATACTGCCAGAGCCGACGATCATTCCTACCCGAAACTCGGTTACGGGGATGCGACCCTGACGCAGGATGTAGCCGGTCTCGTGGCGGGCGCGTAAATATGGGGAGAGGTTAGATGTAGGATCGACCAGCTCGCCCAGGTAAATGATGCGCTTTAGCCCTGCTTCTTCAGCCGCGGAGGCGAAATTGCGCGCTGCCTGCAGATCGCGATCCATGTGCACTTTTCCACCCTGCAAGCCATGAATCAGGTAATAGGCGCTGGAAACACCCTGCAGCGCGGCAACCAACGAGGTGCGGTCAAGTGCATCGCCTTGAACAACCTCTACCAGGTTAAGCCAGGGATGCCCTTTCAAACGTTCTACATCACGGACCAGGCAGCGGACGCGATAACCTGCTTCAAGCAGCCGAGGAACCAAGCGGCCGCCCACATAACCTGTTGCTCCTGAAACGAGAATAAGATCACTCATCGTAAAGTGCCAGTATTATACTGGCACTTTGGTAACCCAACCTATAAATATCGGCTCATTGGGAGTTACCGTGGATCTGTCCCCCACGGCAATTCCTAAAGACCCTAAATATCTGATACCTAAGAGGTTGATCTTCAACCCACTTTGGTCAGCTGGTAAACGCCATTGCGGATGCGGGCAAGCTGAGTGGAAACCATATAATATTCGTCCTTGGCGGAGTGATGTTCCACGCTGTAATAACCCTTGTAATTCTCCTTCAGCAGCATCTTGATACTCTCTTCCAGGTGATTTTCAGCGATATCCCAGGAGATATGGGTGTGCATGGCCCAAGGAGCCATGAGAGCGTCTTTGTCATTGCCACGGAAGTGCAGCAGCATGCCGAAGCCCGGATGATCTACCGCTTCGCAGATGCGTTTCATGTTCTCTGGGATCGACTCGGGTCCCCAGTGATTTTCAGGACCGGCTTTGAAGCCGTGGTCGTAGGCGAACTGGGCATATTCTTTGAAGCGCTTGACGACCAGGTCGAACTGCTCCGCTGTGAAAGTCTCGCCCTGACCGGCGGAGTTGAAGCGGATGGTCTTCGCCTCCAGGAATTCGGCGGCTTTCAACCAGGTAAGTGCGTCCTGGTAATGCTTCTCCCGCACGGCAGGGTCATTGTCGCAGATGTCGGGCCCGTCTACACACAAGTTCGCCAGCACCATTTCACGTTCTTTGAGACCTTCTTTGACTTTTGTGAGGAATTTTTCATCCAGGCTGGGAAACATTCCACTCCAGATATCGGCACCCTGGACGTGGTAGCGGAACTTGCAGCTTTCCAGGTAGCCGAAAAGATCCATTTTGCCTTCTGCTAGCAGCCCATGGAAAGAATAAGAAGCAATTGAGATGTTCATGATTCACCTTTCTAAATTTAGTTTGGTTGATGCATTCGATACAGGTTGATAGGTTTTTACAAAAACCATCATCTCACCGCAGAGATGCGGAGAAAGCAGAGCGTTAAAGTGGAGAAGCGCTAAACCTTTATACGGCTACCGAAGTCGACTTGGAGTTTTCTCTGACTTCCTCGGCGGTGACTTCGCGGCCCAGCTTTTCGGACAGGTAAATGCCCTCGGAGATCAGCATGGTATTGAGAGCCAGCTCGGCGGTGGGCAGCAGATCGACCTTGCCCTGCAGGGCTGCCACCCAATGGTGCTGGGCGCTGTCATAGGCAGTGGCATTCTCGCGCAGTTGGTGGATGCGCCAATCGAATGAGCCCAGGTTCACGGTGGTGTCTAGCTCCAGGTCGCCGATATTTTGGTAAAAGCCGAAGGGTTCCAGGCGAATACCACCTTTCGAGCCGACCACGCTGCAGCCTTCGAATTCGTTCAGGTGGATAGCCCAGGATTCGATGATATCCAGGGAGATGTTCTTCTCCATGCGCACGAAGCCCAAGCCAAGCTCTTCGACATTGTAACCGCTGAGCTTGAAACGGCCCTCATCGATATCGGTCTCCTGGTAGGTCTTGCCCGAGACGCGCAGGACGGCGGGGTTGCCCAGCAGGTAGAGCATGTTGGCGATGTGGTAAACGCCCATATCATACATGGCTCCGCCAGCGGCGATCTGCTTCTGCACGAATTTGTTGGTGCCGTAGCCATCAACGTAAGGGCGGCCGCGGCGGCGGAAGCCGGTGGAGCGGGCGTGGTAAAGCTTGCCAAGCAGGCCCATCTCGATCATGGCCTTGGCGGCTTTGGTCTCCTTTGAGAAAAGGGTACTTAACTGGATGGAGAGCTTTTTGCCGGTTTCCTGGGCGGTCTGGTACATGGTGAGAGCGTCTGCATAGGCGCCAGCCATGGGCTTTTCACAGTAAACGTGCCTGCCAGACTGCAGGATTGCGACGGTTGCGGGCATGTGGAGGTTGTTGTGCAAGCAAACATCCACCGCGTCGAGATCGTCGCGCTTGAGCATCTCCCAGAGAGAGAAGTACATATGGGGGATTTTGTACAGCTCGGAAACCCTTTTGGCTTCCGCTTCATCAATGTCGGCAATGGCCACCACCTCGGCCGCCTCGATCTTTTGGTAGTTGTTGAGATGGTGCTTGCCGATCTGTCCTACGCCAACCATGCCAATCCGAATTTTGTCTTTCATATGGTTTCACCTCCGAGATGATTATATAACGGTTCTTCAGGAATCGCTGGAAGGCAAATTGAATTATTGAACAGGTTCTATGTTAAAATCACGCCATGAAGAAAATAGGCATGCTTAAATTTAATGATCTGGCTCCAGATGTGGAGCTGAGGACAGTGGAGGATACACCGTTCTTGCTGTCATCGTTGTGGGAAGGCAAGGTGCTGGTGCTGGCTTTCATCCGGCATTTTGGCTGCCCGCAGTGCAAAGAAATGCTATACCAGCTAGCACAACTCACACCGGAGCTGGCTGAGAAGGGTCTTTCGCTGGCGGTGGTCACGCAGGGAAAACCGGCGGAAACCAAGGCTTTCTGCGACGAACGGATACCAGGGGTGACCTGCCTGGCAGACCCGGAACGCAAGGCGTACCGGGTTTATGGCTTGGGGCGCGGTAAATTGAGCCAGACGGTGCTGTCGTGGCGGGTGATGCGCTCGAACAGCCGGTTATCCAAGAGCAAAGGCTGGAAACCGGAGCTGCCTCCGCAGGGTCAAGATTCCATGCAGATGTCGGGGCTCTTCATCATTGGGCCGGATGGGCGGATCAGGCTGCCCTATTATTATGAGGATATCGCTGACCATCCTCCGATCGAGCTGCTGCTGGAGGGCGTGATGGGTATGGGCTGGGATAAAGACTTCGGAGGGCCGATTGTGCCTGATGAAGCTGAAGGAGGAAGATGAGATGAAGAGCTTACTCCTGGCAACTTACCTGTCTTATAAGGAAATCCAGCGCAACCGGGGACGGTTCCTGCTGGTGGGCCTGGTGATTGCATTGATCACGCTGCTGGTGCTGTTCATTGCAGGTTTGGGGGAAGGTTTGGGCAGCGGCAACAAGCAGTATCTCTCCCGACTGGATGCGGACCTGATCGTATACCGGGCGAAATCTGATTTTGTTATCCCGACCAGCCGTTTAGACCGTTCCACGGTGCGCAAGGTAGAGCGCGTGGAAGGGGTGGATGCAGCTGGGGGCATTGCGACGGCGAGCACGGCGATCTTGCTGCCGGGGAATGAGGTGCTCAAGGTTTCCTTGCTGGGGGTAGAGCTGGGCAAGCCTGGCGATCCTCCAGTGGTTGAAGGAAGGCCGATCAGCTCAGACCAGGCGCGCGAAGTGGTGGTGGACCGCAATACCGTCCTGCGGAGCGGCATCCAGGTGGGCGACGAGATCACGATCCGCTCGGTGCAAGGCACGGAAGATGAGTTTTATACCTTACAAGTGGTCGGGATCACAGAAGGGCAGTCGTATTCGCTGGTGCCTTCTATCTTCACGTCTTTCCAAACCTGGGATAAGGTGCGCCCCAAAGCGGCAGCGGAAGTCAACCTGCCAAGCTCTACGGTAAATGTCGTCGCGGTCAAGCTCGATGACCCGGAGCAGACTGAAGCTGTTTCCCAGCAGATCGAGGCCGATGTTGCGGATGTGGAAGTGGCGACAGTCACCAGGGCGATCCAAAACGTGCCCGGGTATTCGGCGCAGCAAGGCACAATCAATACCCAGGGCGTGTTCACGCTGCTGATCGGCGTACTGGTTATCGGAGGTTTCTTCCAGATCCAAATCCTGCAGAAGGTTCCGCAGATCGGAGTGTTGAAAGCGATCGGCTCTTCCAACGGAGTGGTAGGGGCGGCGGCTGTCATCCAGATCATGATGATTACGATCTTCGGTGTAGGCGTGGGCGGCTTGCTCACCTACCTGCTGTCGCTGTTCTTCCCTCCGACGGTGCCAATTGCCTTCAATGGGGTGACATCAGCGATCGCCATAGCGGCATTGTTGTTGATCGGACCGGCGGGGGGCCTGGTTTCTGTGATCTATGCAGTGCGCATCGAACCGCTCAAGGCGCTGCGGTTAGGGTAGGAGGCAGAGATGAGTATTGTAGCCCTTGAAGTCAAGAATGTCGTAAAAACTTTCCCCAGTGAGCTGGGCCCGATCTATGCGGTCAACGATGTGTCTTTTGCCGTTGAGCCGGGTGAATTCGCAGCCCTGGTGGGTCCGAGCGGTTCGGGCAAGACCACGATGCTTTCGATCCTGGCAGCCTTGCTGCAGCCGACCAGCGGGCAGGTGCTGATCGATGGGGTGGACCTGGCGCAGATGAACGAGAAGGAGCGCGTGGCGCTGCGGCGGGAGAAGATCGGCTTTACCTTCCAGGCGAACAACCTGATTACCTATATGAATGCGCGCGAGAATGTGGAATTCATGCTGCGCCTGAATAATAAGCACGACCGGTTAGGAAAGGTACGCACCGAGGAACTGTTAGCCCGGCTGGGGCTTAGCGACCGCCTGGGCAACCTGCCCTCGCAGATGTCTGGCGGTCAGCAGCAGCGCGTGGCGATTGCGCGGGCGCTAATCCACAACCCGACCCTGGTGCTGGCGGACGAGCCAACTGCCAGCCTGGATACCGAGCGGGCCTTTCAGGTGGTGCAGACCTTTGCAGCACTGATCCATGAAAACAAGCGGGCGGGGATCATGGTGACGCACGACCTGCGGATGTGCAAGTATGTGGACCGGATCCTGCAGATGCGGGACGGCAAGCTGGTGCAAATCTACGAAGTCACAGGAAGAGATCCAGGCGCTGGCGCGAGGGGAGTGAGGGTTTGGGTTTCGTGCGGGTGTAGGATTTTGTGGCCTGAATGTTCGATGCAAATGAATTGCATCCTGAACCGAAAAACATGCTGAAGCATGTTCGGGTGGATAAAATCGAGGCGGTATCTTGGATGAGAAGGCTGCATTGAAGGAGAAAAACCCGATCCAGGAAGTTATTCCCGAAGCGAACATTGTGGTGTTCGCGCCGCATTACGACGATTTTCTACTGGGGATCGGCGGGTATGTGCTGGAATTACAAGCTCAGAACCTGCTGTCCTTGAAAAATTTTCATATCCTGCTGATTTTCTCGCGCAGCAATTACCAGGCGCGCAGTGGAGCGGCGAACTTCGATACCAGCCTGGAGCGGGTGAAGTACGCCACCGGGAAACGGCTGCTGGAAGACCTGGAATGCCTGGATGAGCTGTTGGGAGAGCACCCATACCGGTATGAGCTTTTAGGCGAGCGGGAGTGTTTCCTGAGGGCAAAGGCGCTGGCAGACGGCGAGATGGAGTTTCCGCACGGGATGTACGAGGATTTCTCGGAGCAGGATAAGGAGATCTTCGAGCGCCTGAGAGGCTGGGTGCGCAGGTGGGCGGCACAAGAAGACACGGCGCTGATCTTTCCGCTGGCGATCAAGGAGCACATCGATCACTTCATCACGCGCGAGGCGGGGATCGTAGTGGCGAAGGAGCTGGGAAGCCAGGCGAAGGCCAGTTTTTATTTCCAGGAAGATAAGCCCTATGCAGGCATCCAGACCGCCGAAGAAACGGACAGGATCGAAAAATTTGTGTACATCCACCGCCTGCAGCCGCGCGTTTTCCCTTACCATCCCGAAAGGGTCGTCGAGCTGGCCTTCAAGCACTATCCCAGCCAGGTGGAGGAGGTCTACCGCAAGGGGGTGCTGGACAGGGCTGAGCAGCTCAGGGTGATGTATGGGACGGATGCACCCTGCGATAGGTTGTTTGTGTATCCAAAAGTATCCGCGAATTTACGCTAATCTTGTGGAAGCCAGGATATTGTTTCATATGAATCCACAAAAGTATAGCCGGAGTTATCTGGCCCGCCCGTTTGATCAGGGGTGGCTTGCGTTCTTGCATTTGCCGAACCAAGCCCGACACCACCTGGGCCAACACTGAAACTGAAGAGGACATGAGCAGGAACAATTTTAAGAAAATACGGGTTGTTTTGCACATGGTTACTCATTTACCGTTTCCATCCAGGCAGGTGTTAAATCCATGTAAAGAACGTCAGGATCTATATCTGCGCCATTATCCCATACAATGGTGCCCAGCTCCTGGTCAACCCGTATAGAACGGAAAAGGTTCGGATCATTCTTCATTGGTTCAAAAATTGGTCCATGTAGATAACGCTCAAGATCAACGTCACGATGTGAGCCATCCGTAAAATACAGGCAGACCTTGTATCCTTGCAAAAGTTTTACGTCCTGAACACGAACCATCTTAATTTTCTCCATCAGTCCAGAGGCTCAATTTCATCGAGGGGCAAGCCCTGCCGCGCCTTTTCCCAATTCGAAAACAATTCACCTCGGTGAAGTGAAGCCCATTCCAATCATCTTCTTGGTGCAACTTCGAGATTATATTGATATTACCAAAAGAGATACCAGTAGTCAACTAACCAAGAGCTTTGACTGATCAAAAAGTTTTGGGTCGTTTTTATGGTCTACTTGATGTAAGTGGTTTTTCATTTTAGTGGGTTATTGGAAGTGAGGCAGCACTTCGCTGCCCAAGAGATCCAGCCCTTCAAGGTCGTAGAGACCGAACCACTCGAGCATGATTTCTTCTGCCCCATATTCCGTGTAGGCGGACAGCCCATCGACAATTTGCTGCGGCGAGCCAATGATGCCCTTCAGACCGTAGAGCCAGGCTTTGATCTCTTCGGCGGATGAATCTCTGGAAAGGCGCGGCGTATTTTTGGATCATGGAAATATGCCTCTGAATATCCTGCTCGGTGCGCTGGCAGAGCACCGGGACCAGCATGGTGCGCTTTGACATCTTCGGGCTGGCGTCCGGCGTCTTCAATCAGCCCGTCCAGGCGGCGGCTCATCTCTTTGAAAGCGAGCGGCTCTGCCACCTGGCAGTTCCAGATGTCGGCGTAGCGGGCGACGAGCGGCAGGGTGCGGGTGGGGCCGTTGCCGCCGACCATGATGCGCACGGGGGATTGGGGCACTAGGAGCGCATCATGCAATTGAAAGAATTTGCCGTCAAAGCTCACCGGCTCGGGGCTGTGGACCAGGCTGGTGATAACCTGCAGGCCTTCCTCAAGGCGATCGAGGCGGGTCTTTTTGTCGCCTAATTGGAAGCCGAACATGGTGTGCTCTTCGGTGTGCCAACCGGCGCCCAAACCCAGGATCATGCGCCCAGCGCTGAGCTCGTTGAGCGACATGGCCTGGCGGGCCAGCATGGCGGGGTGGTGGAAGGAGAGCGGCGAGACCAGCGAGCCAAAGTGCAAAGCTGGCTGTGCGTCGGCGAGGTAGGTCAAGGAGGTGATGAGCTCCAATGAATCGGTGCCGGGTTTGACGATCATGAAATGGTCGGAGCGGTAGAGGCCGGCAAAACCCATTTTTTCGATCTTTTCGATTAACTGCTTCCAGAGAGGCCAGCTCAAGCCGAACATGGCTTCAATCGTGACTGAAATTTTCATGGATGCAACTCCTAGATTAACCTGTAAAGGTCACGGATGAACACGGTTTCACGGATGAAAAAATAAGTACACGGAAAAGGCGGAAAGAAGGAAAAATCAGGGCAGGTTATTTGCCCAACTCCAACGTCTGGATGATCTTCTCAACATCGTAGACTGCGCCACCCCAGGTGCCGCCGCCCACTTCCTGCAGGGCAGCCCATAAGCGGGTGTCGGCGGGCAGCTCGGAGCGAGGTTTGAGATGCGGGTGGGGCTGGCGCTGCTGGAGGAGGGCCTGGGCCTCTGGAGGGGTAAGCTCCTGCTCGGCGGTGCCCACCAGGTTGACGCTCCCTTCCAGCTTGACCTGATCAACCACGATCTCGATCAAGTCGCCATCCCGCAGCCTGCCGAGGGGGCCGCCCGCCAGGGCTTCGGGACCGATGTGACCGATGCAGGCGCCGGTGGAGACGCCCGAGAAGCGCGCATCGGTGAGCAGGGGGATGTGCTTGCCCCAGGGAAGGTGCTTCAGGGCAGCGGTAAGCTGGTAGGTCTCTTCCATGCCGGTAGCCCAGAGGTCCGCCGCCGATATAAACCAGCACATCGCCGGGCTGGAGCGGCTGGTCGCCAAGACCTTTGATGAGGCGGATAGCGGCGCTTTCGGTGGTACAGACCCGGGCGCGGCCGCGGTGGCGATAGACCTGATCCTCGTCGACAACAGATGGATCGATGGCGGTAGCTTTGACGACCGAGCCTTGCGGGGCCAGGTTGCCAACCGGGAAAACGAGCGTGCTGGTGAGGCCCATTTTTCTGGCCGCGGCGGGGCTCATGATAACCTGGTCCGGGTCGATGCCATCTCGCTCGCGCAAGACTTGGCGGCCTGTCTGGCGAGTTGGGCCGGCCTCCCAGGCATCCAGCAGGGTGGAGAGCTTCTCACCGCTGACGGTGAGGACATCTGTGTTGAGCAGTCCCAAACGGCTCAGGTGCAGCATCACTTCCGGCACGCCGCCAGCCATGTAGACATGCACGGTGGCATAGCCGCGCGGACCGTTGGGGAGCACATCCACCAGGCGCGGGGCAGCCCGGTTGACTTTAATCCAATCTTCCACCGTGGGGCGCGGCAGACCGGCGGCATGAGCGATGGCGGGGATGTGCAGCAGCAGGTTGGTCGAGCCGCCGAAGGCGGCGTGCACCAGCATGGCATTCTCGATCGATGCTCCGGTGAGGATGTGCCCCAGGGTCAGGTTTGCCTCATGAAGACGCAGCAAAGCCAGGGCCGAGCGGCGCGCCAGCTCAAACCAGACCGGCTCTCCGGAGGGAGAAAGGGCGCTGTGGGGCAGCGCCAAGCCCAGGGCTTCTGAGACGACCTGCGAGGTGGCAGCGGTGCCGAGGAACTGGCAGCCTCCGCCGCTGGAGCCGCAGGCGCGCGCCCCCATTTCGGCGGCGTATTCCAGGTCGATCAGCCCGTGCGCATAACGGGCGCCGATGGACTGCACCTTGCCGCAGTCTTCGGCATCTTCAGCCGGCAGGGTGACCCCGCCGGGGACGATCACGCAGGGCAGATCCTTACTGCCAGCAAGCGCCATCATCATTGCAGGAAGACCCTTGTCGCAAGAGGCAATGCCCAGCACACCCTGGCGGGTGGGCAGCGAGCGGACCTGGCGGCGGATCACAATGGCGGCATCGTTGCGGTAAGCCAGGCTGTCGAGCATGGCTGGGGTGCCCATCGAGCGGCCATCGCAAGGATCGCTGCAATACGCGGCGAAGGGTAGAGCGCCGGCTTCGCGCAGGGTTTGGGCGGCCTCCTTGACCAGCAGCCCCAGCTCCCAGTGCCCGGTGTGGTAGCCGAGCGCCAGCGGAGTGCCATCTTCGGCCCGCAGCCCGCCGAGCGTGCTGAGGATCAGGTAGTTGGGGCGGTTGAGGTCGGAGGGTTCCCAGCCCATGCCGGCGTTCTGCGTCCAGCCGAAGAGGTCGCCGGAGGGGGCGTTCAGGAGCAGGTCGTCGGTGAGCGGCAGCTTGCCAGCAGGACCGCGAGCGGAGGTGCGGCTGGCTGACAGCGCCTCGGATGATCCGAGGAGGTTGGATAGGTCAGAAGGGGAGGAGGAGGTCATAGGAAGCCTTTCGGGAAGACATGGATGTGGGGATTAGGAGAAAAAGGTGGATTTAGAAATTTGATAAGAACTATATCTTACAACTTCGTAGTCCGGTAGGCGGAATTCTTCAACCGCAGCCGATCACGGACCAGTCAGGGAATCTTTTTTTGGTGGAAGAATGCCAACCTGGATGTATAATATTTATTAGACTTGGATAAAGCTAAATATACCGCAATGTGGCGTGTTATGCATTAGTTAGGCGTTTTTATTAAGCAAGAAACTATGACCGTCCAACTTTCGCCATCTGAACAACTAACATACTGCACAATGCGGATCAAATCTTTGCTTCGAGACGGCAGAACTGGAATTGGTACCAGATTCTTTTTTAGTTTTCTTACACCATCCGGGCTATCGTCGTGTACACCTCGGCATTTCATACGAGAGCTTCTGGTATGACGAGGCATACACGTCGGTCATTGCCAGCTATCCCTCGTGGCAGATTCTAAGGTAAGTGATGGATGATTACAGAGTTGTTGAGAAACCGTTTCAGTGTGCGCAAGTTTCAAGACAAGCCTATTCCTGATGAGGTCCTACAGGGTATGTTGGAGGCTGGGCGCCTATCTCCCTCGGGTGGGAACGAGCAGCCCTGGGTTTTTGGCGTTATTACCGACCGTAACTTGATAGCCCAGATCGCAGAGACGGCCTACCAACAGAAATGGATTGCGAAAGCCCCGCTCTTGATGGTGCTCTGCACGGTTGGCGTGGGTGATGAGCGGGGTGGGCGTGACATCCAGAAGCATCGATTTCCAGAATACACCGAGGCTATTGAGAAGATGGATCAGGATCTATACTGTGCATTAAACCAGGAGGAGCATCAAACCAAGATAGCGGGAACACATATGGCACTGGTGGCGCTAGAACACGGGATTGGTTCCTGTTGGGTTTCGCAGTTTGACGTGAAGCGGCTAGCAACGCTGCTGAACTTGCCCAGGGGTACCATGCCTTCTGAGATTCTGGTCCTGGGCTATCCTGAGGAGCAACGAAAGTTAACCAGGAAGAAGGAGTTAGACGAAGTTGTTTTCCACAACAACTTTGGAGATAGCGTTTAGCCCAAGAGCTACAATCCAGGGACCGCTGTCCAATATCGCTGGAGCCGCCCCACGTGTGCTTGCAGAGGGCGGTGTACGATGCGGCTTTTCGATTTTTTTCTGATCCCAATATGAGCAAACATACGAACCGGTTATTGATCATTTGTGGACTATCGTTCGCGGGTAAATCGACGTTGGCACGCGAGATCGGTGAAAGATTTGGGTACGAGGAAGTGGATGTAGATCAGGTGAAATATTTCCTGTACGGTTTCGGTGTCAGGGACGAAGCCCTCGTTAGAGAAGAATGGGACCGGATCTACGCAGAAACAGATAAGCAAATTGTATTGCTCCTCAAATCAGGCAAGAATGTCATGGATGCCTCACGAAATTTTTCTCGAGAAGAGAGAAGCCGAATCAGAACGACCCTCAACCGCCTTGGTTTTGAGACCATCACTATTTATGTAAATACTCCTGAAACAATCGCTCGACAAAGATGGCAGGAGAACAGGAAAAACCCGACCAGGCGGGATGTGACGGACAGTGACTTTGAAGATATTCTACGGGCCATGGAACCACCCACTAGCGAAGAAAATCCGATCATTTTGCACTATGCTGAGGATATCGAGCGCTGGATTGCAAAAAATGTCGGGATATTCACCTAAGTGAAATTTTGACAACCTTAGAAATCAGCTATAATTTTACCGGAGGATTGCGATGATGGCTTATCTATTACGGTATTTCGATCCAGAAAAAGGCGCATGCCTGGGCTACATGGGGGACGGGAAGGTTTTTGATATTACGGAAAAGGTCGGCTCAATGACTGCCTGGCTGCAGTCCAGCGTTGGGCATGTTATGGCTGCAATTCAGGAGTTGGAAATCTATCTTTCGGGCGAGACGATGGCTTATTCTTTTGCGGACCTGGACCGGGTTCCCAGGCCGCTCTTACCTTACCTGCTGGCTCCGGTGGATCAGCAAGAGGTATGGGCAGCAGGGGTCACCTATACGCGCTCCCGTCAGGCGCGCCAGCAGGAGGCGCAGGATGGCGGCGATATTTATGCGCGTGTCTATGCGGCGGATAGGCCGGAGCTGTTCTTCAAATCCCTGGGAGAGAAGGTGGTCGGTCACCGTCAAGCGGTTGGCATCCGGGCGGATGCAGCCTGGTCTGTGCCGGAGCCGGAATTGGCATTGGTGCTTAACCCGGCGCTAGAAGTGGTGGGAATGACGATCGGAAACGATATGAGCAGCCGGGATATCGAGGGGGCAAATCCGTTATACCTGCCGCAAGCCAAGGTGTATACCGCCTCCTGTGCGTTAGGACCGGCGATTGCCCTGCAGAATTTAACAGAATGGCCGCAGGTAAGTATTCGAATGAATATCCGGCGCAAGGGGGAGGAGGTTTTCTCAGGACAGACGGATACTTCGATGATCCAGCGCAGGCTGGATGAGCTGGTTGCTTACCTGGGACGCAGCGCCAGCTTCTCTTATGGAGCGGTGCTCTTGACCGGTACGGGGGTTGTGCCGCCAGAGACGTTTACCTTGCAGGAGGGGGATGAGGTGAGGATCGCCATCGATGGCATCGGTGAGCTGATCAATACCGTCAGAGTCTTGTGTAACAAAAAGATCTTGTTTATATCAAGATCATTCTTTCACCAGGTTTGTGTGATGATATGGCCAATATAAAAAAGTTAAATAACGCAGAACAAACCAGTATGGATAGCTGCCTGCTTCATCTGCATCCCAGTGATCCAGTAGCGGTCACCAGGTGCGAATTACCGGTGGGGAGTGAGCTGGTCTTACCGGGTGGGATGATCAAGATGCGCGAGGGGGTGCCAGCCGGGCACAAACTAGCCCTCAAAGATATCTTGCCGGGCGAGGAAGTCCGGCGTTATGGATATGCCATCGGGAGGGCGACGACTTTCATCCCGGCGGGGAGCTGGGTGCATAGCCATAACCTGGAATTGGGCGAAAGCACCGTTGAGCGGGCAATCCGAGTAGTGGAGCCGGAGAAGATCGTAGACTCAGGACGGACTTTTATGGGATATGGTCGGCCGGGTAGAAGGGCTGGGCTGCGAAACTATATTGCCTTGATCTCAACGGTGACCTGCTCGGCGCATGTCACCAGCCAGATCGGGCGCGCTTTCACGCCCGAGCGGCTGGCAGCCTACCCGAACGTGGACGGTGTAATCGCTATCGTCCACCATACAGGCTGCTCTATGCCGCCGGGAGGACTTTCACAGCTATACTTAAAACGCCTCTTAGCCAACCTGGCGGCCCATCCCAATGTGGCGGCGGCGGTTTATATCGGCCTGGGGTGTGAGGTGATGCAGGTGGACGACTGCCAGCCGGTCTTTTCGGCGGTGGAGATGGAGGGGCTGGCGCCTGCAAGCCTCGTGATCCAGGACCAGGGAGGCTTTCAAAAGACGGTGGCGGCGGGGATCAAGCGGGTGGAAGAGCTGCTGCCACAGGTGAACGCCATCCCGCGCAGCCCGCAGCTGCTGGCTGACCTGGCGGTGGCGCTGCAGTGTGGGGGGAGCGATGGTTGGTCGGGTATCACGGCAAACCCGCTGGTGGGGAGGGTGACGGACCGCCTGGTGCAGGAGGGTGCTTCGGCAGTGCTGGCGGAGACGCCCGAAATTTACGGGGCGGAACACCTGCTGACCGGGCGGGTCACTTCTGTGGCAACAGCCGAGAAGCTCATGGAACGGATCGCCTGGTGGGAAAACCTGGCGAAGCAGCGCGGCTTCAGCCTGGACAACAACCCAACGCCCGGGAACAAGCAGGGCGGGCTGACGACGATCTTCGAGAAATCGCTGGGGGCGGTGGCGAAGGCAGGCAGCAGCCCCTTGAACGGCGTCTACGAATACGGCGAGCGAGTTGAAGCAAAGGGTCTGGCTTTCATGGATACCCCCGGCAACGACCCGCTCTCGGTGACCGGGCAGGTGGCGGGCGGCTGCAGCCTGATCTTGTTCACCACGGGGCGCGGCTCGGTATACGGCTCAGCCCTGGCACCCTGCCTCAAGATTGCCAGCAACACCCGCCTGGCAGCGCGCATGGAAGATGATATGGATTTCAATGCCGGGCAGATTCTGGAGGGGTTATCGTGGGAAGAGGCCAGCCAGCAGCTCTTCGAACAGGTTGTGGCGACCGCTTCCGGTCAGCGCACCAAGAGCGAGAGACACGGCCTCTCGGAGCAGGAGTTCGTGCCCTGGCAGCCGGACGCGTCCTTATGAATTGCATAAACCCTGATCAGCTCACGGATCAACACGGATTCCGGAGAATGCGTGCGATTGGCTGAGAATTCCTAAAAACTCTGCCAATCTGGATGGTTGCGCAAAGAAACCAGGTGAGGGGAGCTCCTTATCCGTTCATGATCGGCGAAGCCCTTCTCGACGGCCTGGCGCAGGTAGCTAAACGCTTTCTCAGATTCTCCAAGCATGGCAGCCGAGCAAGCCGCCACCCAGTGAGCCCAGCCCTGTTCCTGACCCCGGGCGAAAGCCTTTTCGAGCCAGGCGAGCGCCTCGGCGTACTGCTGTCGATCAAAGCATACATCACCCTGGACGGCCAGGGCGTCGGCTGCGTTGAACCAGCCCAGGCAAATCGGGTAATCGGCGACTTTTTCGAAGCCTAGCTTGAGAGCGGTGGCGACGGAGGGGGCGTTCGAGGCATAGCAGTGCCAGCCGATGTGGGTGATTCCCTGCGAATGGGCGTACTCGATGAACGCCGAAGCCAGCAGCGTGGCAAAGCCGCGGCGCTGGTAAGCCGGGCTGGTGGCAATGCCGATCTCACAGCCGCCGGCATGGTTGTATTCTGAGAGGCACCAGCCAACGATCTCGTGTTCGTGCACCAGGCAAAAGCCAAAGCTCTTTTGCAGGAAATCCTCAACGGACTCGCGCTCGGAGCACATCTCTTCAGTCAGGAAATCCGGATTCTTGATCAGCGGATCGGCGAGAATTTCCCGGTCGGCATGCCGCAAGACGAAGCCCTCGGGGAGCAAGGAACGCCAACCGGTTTTCAATTCCTTGAAAAGGTAAAACTGGCGCTGGGCAAAAATGGGATATTTATCTTTTAAGATAAGCTCGAGTTTGTCGGTCCATCCGGCAGGCTGGTAATACAGGACAAACATGCTCTCCCCGGCAGCCAGGGCTTGCGGGTAAATAGTCTCGGCGAACAGCTGCTGGATGGATTGATTGAAGGTTTCGTTTTCGGGATTTCCCGCCAGGAAGCAGCGCCGGCTGGCGACGGCCAGGGCGGTGGTGGGATGCTCGGGATGATCAACGTAAATTCGAGACGGGACGGTCCCCTCCAGGAGGCAGGCGACAGCCAGGTGGTGGTCCAGGGCGTTCAGGATCGGGCGGGCAAGGTCATAATTTGCGGGGCTTAATAAATACATTTAGTAAGTTCCTTGTATAAAATAACGCTCACAGATGAACACGGTTTTTCCTTTGATCTCTGGGGTGCGCTAAGTGGTGTGGTGAGCTTATCAGATTGGATATTGTTCTTAATTGTAACCCCTCTTGAAAAAAGTTTTCCTCCCAATCAAGGCAAAAGTGTCAATCATCACATACCGCTATGCATTCTTGAATAGCCAGCTACCCAGAATCCCAATAGAGAACTCATAAGCGGATGTTTAAAACAAGAATTGTACCGATATGTACTATTATATTGTTTGCCATAATTGACTTTTAATCGAATTTGTACTATAATAATAGTTGATTGATCAATTATGAAATTGGGAGATAGATCGTGTCTAATTCTTCGCAACAGGAAAGCCCATTGATCCAGGCAATTCCCCGGCAACGCCAGAGGCGGCGAGGCGGAACAGCGGAAGCCGATTCCGGTGGAAATGGCAATTTTAATGCCGAAGTTGAAGTGGGTCGCCACCTGCGCAAGCTGCGCACCGAGCGCGGCCTGTCGATCCGCTCGCTGGCGGAGTTCAGCGGGTTGAATGTCAATACGCTCAGCCTGATCGAAAACGGTAAGACCTCTCCCAGCGTCAGCACGCTGCAGCAGCTGGCCGCTACCCTGGGAGTACCCATCACGGCTTTCTTCGAAGTCGATGTACCGAAGCGGAATGTTTCTTATCTCAAAGCTGGACAGCGTCCCCGGGCGGCATTTGCATATGGAACTTTTGAAGACCTGGGCGTCGGGCTGACCATCCACGGTGGGCAGCCGCTGATTGTCACCCTGAAACCGAATGCTGACAGCGGCGATACGCCCATCGTGCATACCGGCCATGAATTCGTCCTTTGCCTGGAGGGCCGGCTTCTCTATACGATTGAAGACCAGGCGTACCTGCTTGAACCGAATGATAGTCTTTTGTTCGAAGCCCACCTGCCACACCGCTGGCAGAATGTTGGTGAAACATCTTCACGATCACTGCTCGTGCTCTGCCCAGCCGATGAAAGCGACCGCCCAACCGAGCGTCATTTCATGCCGGAATAGACCTTCACCGCCAACCTCACGACACATTTCCGGCCATTGTTCTTGCTTCAGGAGGTCAATATGTCTCGCAAATCATCTCTCTTCATGATTTCGATGGGGGCTCTGTTTTTGGCATTTGGTTTGGTTTTTAGAGCCCAATCTCCAGCGCAGGCGCAGTGTGGCGATAACCCGCCCAAGTCATCCTGCATCACCTGCCATGAAAAAGAGGATCCGGTGTACCAGAACGGGGAGTGGCACGGTATTCACGCTCTAAAAGACTGCTGCGCGCGCTGCCACGGCGGAAATTGCAGCGCTCAGGATAAAGACCTGGCCCATGACGGCCTGGTGGCAAACCCTCTGGCAGATATCTATACAGACTGCCGCGGCTGCCATCCCGATGATTACAGTGAGCGCGCTGGGCGATTTGCCGCCATCCTGGGTATCACGCCCGGCAGCAGCCCCACGGCCACCCCCGTGCCAGCCGCGACTTTCGTAGAGCATGAGATGGTAATTCTGCCGACAATTAGTCCCACAACCCCCTCTTTCCAGCCCTGGATCCTGGTATTGGGCGCGGCAGGAGTATCGATCCTATTTTTTTTGGGCTTATTTGCACTTGCGAAGCACCAGCCCACACCAAGATAAAACACTCAAGGAGAATTATGCATGGAAAAGGTAACTGCTCTTAAGATTGCCGCAATCACTGAGGATGGCCAGACCATCAGCCAGCACTTCGGGCGCGCCCCCTATTACCTGGTTGCCACTGTCGAGGATGGGAAGATTGTGGACCGTGAGCTGCGTGACAAGCTCGGTCATGCGCATTTTGCCAACGAGCCGCACGAGGCTGAGATTCCCGGTCAACAGCACGGGATGGATGCCGCTTCACATAACAAGCATCTGCAGATGGCCGAGACGATTGCTGACTGCGAAGCCCTTTTATGCCGCGGCATGGGCAGGGGGGCTTATGAGAGTATGAAGGTAGGCGGCATCCGTCCGGTAGTAACCGATATAGCTGTGATTGACGAGGCCGTGATGGCCTATGTCGAAGGAAATATTGTTGACCAGGTAGAGCGGCTGCATTGAGTAAGTATTGGATGTATTTCGTCCGTTCAAAGTAGGGCAACTTGCCTGCATTGGCGCAGGTGGACACAAATTGGTGAAGCAAGACAATCAAAAGGAGATTCTATGGCAGAAACAGCAGGATGTGCGCGAGTTACGGGCTCTGTCGTCGGTGACAAGCCCCCGTCCGCTCCAGAAACAGGACCTCTCAATATCACTGAACGAAAGGAAGCGATTATGACTGCACGTGTTGGACAGAAAGCCCCCGATTTCACCGCCCCCTCTTACTACCGGGGCGGCTTTACCCCGGTGAAACTCTCGGATTTTGCTAACAAATGGGTGCTGCTGTGCTTCTACCCGGGTGATTTCACCTTTGTCTGAGCGACGGAAGTGTCGGCGGTCGCCGACAAATATGCGGTGCTGCAAGGCTTGGGCGTGGAGGTGATCTCGGTCAGCGTGGACAGCCACTTCGTGCACAAGATGTGGAACGACCACGAGCTGAGCAAGATGGTCAAGGGCGGCGTGCCCTTCCACATGGCCTCCGACCAGGCGGGGAATGTGGGTCGTGCTTACGGTGTATGGGATGAGAACCAGGGGATCGAGCTGCGCGGACGCTTTATCATCGATCCGGATGGGGTGATCCAGGCGATGGAAGTGCTGACCCCGCCGGTGGGGCGGCGCTTTGCCGAGTCGATCCGGCAGATCCAGGCCTTCCAATAGGTGCGCGCTTCGGGTGGGAAAGAGGCCACGCCGGCAGGCTGGGAGCCAGGCAAGCCGACGCTCAAGCCCGGACCGGACCTGGTGGGCAAGGTCTGGGAGGTGTGGAAGCCGGATATGGAGTAAGTTTCAGATAGAAGTTGGAGGCAGTTACAAACAGTAACTGCCTCCAGAAAAGATAAGGAGAGTTTATGTTTCGGCAATTCTTTCGTAACCGGTTTGGGAAAAAGGACGGCAACAGCAGTTCCAATGCAGGTGGCGGGCGCGGTCAAGGACGTGGCGCAAGCGGAGGGGGAGGCGGGCGCGGCGGTGGTAACAAACCCGGCTCCGGCCCAGGCGGTAACTGCGTTTGCCCCAAGTGCGGGAACAAAGAGCCGCATGTAGCTGGTCAACGCTGCGTTGATCAGGTTTGCTCCAAGTGTGGAACAAAGATGATCCGTGAATAATGCCATGAAAATTATCATGACGACCACTTCACCTGAGCTTGAATCAGAGGTTGATCCGCGCTTCGGGCGTGCCGCTTATCTGCTTATGGTCAATACCGACACCCACGAGTGGGAAGCTCAAACGAACCCCGGGGTTAGCTCCTCTGCAGGTGCGGGCATCCAGGCGGCTCAATATGCTGCCAACCATCAAGCTGAGGTAGCCATCAGCGGTGATTTTGGCCCCAACGCTTTCAAGACGCTTCAAGCAGCCGGCATCGCCATGTATCTTTATGGAGATTGCCGCACGGCTCCCCAGGCTCTTGAACAGTTCAAAGCCGGGCAACTCCGGCAAGTTAGCGCTCCCACCCGCGGGGACTGCGATGATGGCCATGGTGGCTCCCATCGTCAGGGTGCATGATCATCACCATTGCCAGCGGTAAGGGTGGAACCGGAAAAACCACTGTTGCAGTTAGTTTGGCTTTCAGCCTGGCGGCGGAGCAGTACCCTCCGCCGCTCTTCCTGGATTGCGATGTCGAAGCGCCTAACGCTCACCTGTTCTTGCAGCCCACATTAACCGAACGGCAGGAGGTGGGGCTGCTCATCCCACATGTGGATGAGGCGAAATGCACTCACTGCGGGAAGTGCGCCGAAGTCTGCCAATACCACGCCATTGCTGTATTGGGCCAAAAGACGCTGGTCTTTCCGCAGCTGTGTCATGGCTGTGGGAGCTGCACGGTGCAATGCCCAGAAAAGGCTATTACAGAGATTCCCGAACGGATGGGCGTGCTCGAACGTGGACTCGCTATGGCAGGCATTTCCTTTGCCCGCGGTGTACTGGATGTGGGCGAGCCAATGGCTGTGCCGGTCATCCGACAGCTCAAAAAATGGGCTATCTCCTATCCTGGACAGATAGCCATCCGTGATGCACCACCTGGAACCTCTTGCCCGGTCGTTGAAGCCGTGCGCGGCAGCGATTACCTGCTGCTGGTGACCGAACCGACGCCCTTCGGCCTGCACGATTTACGCCTGGCGGTGCAAGTCGCTAGGGAGTTAGGCATCCCCACAGGATTGATAATCAATCGTGAGAACAGTCCCTACCCGGCCCTAGATGAGTTCTGCGCCAATCAACACCTGCCAGTGCTGCTACGCATCCCCTTCGAGCGTGCTATTGCGGAGGGCGTGGCCCAGGGAAAAACGCTGGTGGACATTCACCCGGAATATGGCGACCGTTTTCGCCAGATGTTTGTGCAACTTGTCCGCCAATTATGAACCAACAATATAACTCCGCTTCGTGTTTTGCTTGTGGGCTGGAAAACCCATCCGGTTTGCGCCTGCGTTTCTATGATAACGGTAAAGATCAGGTTTTTGCTCAATTCATCCTTGAATTGGCTCACGCCGGCTACCCAGGCATAACACACGGCGGTGTCGTGGCAGCTATCCTAGACGAAGTGGGTGGGCGCACAATGATGATCGATAACCCCAATCGTTTTTTCGTCACGGCCCGCATGGATGTGCGCTTTCGCCAGCCAGTGCCGGTAGGTGTGCCGCTTGAGGCAGCTGGCTGGTTACTCAAGCGCCGCGCCAGCCGCACCCGCGCCCATGCTGAAATCTTGGTTCAAGGGAAGGAGCTCCTGGCTGAAGCCAACATTTTATACGCGGATATACCCCCCAGCCTGCTTGATCCTGACGAGGCTGTAAAGAAATTTGGATGGAAATTGTATGCCTGATGCAGGCCTGCAATCTATTTGCTCAGGAGAAATCACATAGAACTGTTCCCTGCAATAAAGATCGGTTGGCTTAACGGTTGGTTGGTGGTCGCTTCTGACTGTGTTTGGCCTGATTGGCCTGGTGAAGGCGCTTTTTGATTTCAAGAATACCCCGCTGGATGAGCCGGTCACGCGCGGCCTCTATCGCGTTTCCCGCCATCCTCAAATCGTGATGTCTTCGCTGGTCGTGCTGGGAGGCTGTATTGCGATCGGTTCCTGGGTGTCTGTGTTAATTTGGGCAGCTGCCAGGCTGTTGGCGCATTTTGGGATATTGGCAGAGGAGCAGGTTTGCTTGAAGCAGTATGGAGAACCCTATCGCGCCTATCTGGAGCGAGTGCCACGGTATTTTATTATCTTTTAGATGGACCTGTTAGGGAGATTTGACCGGCATGAAACAACTTGTCATTCTTAGTGGTAAAGGTGGTACTGGCAAGACCAGCCTGGCAGCGGCTTTTGCCCACCTGGCGCATAACGGGCGATCCCACATCCAGGCTGTGCTGGCTGACGCGGATGTCGATGCTGCCAATCTGGAGCTGGTGCTGCGCTCCGAACGCATCGAGACGCACGATTTTACTGGCGGGTCGGTGGCGGTCATTGACCAGGAGCGCTGCCAGGGCTGCGGGATATGCGAACAGGTTTGCCGCTTTGACGCCGTCCAATCCACGCCAGACGGTTATCGCGTTGACCCCATTGCCTGCGATGGTTGTGCGGCGTGCGTATACCAATGTCCGGAGGATGCCATTCATATGGACCCCCAAACCGCAGGACAATGGTATCTCTCCAGGAGTCTTTATGGGCCTCTCTTACATGCCGATCTCTATCCGGCTCAGGAAAACTCTGGCAAGTTGGTGACTCTTGTCAAGCAAAATGCCCGACTGCTGGCTCTCGATACGAACAGCCAGGTTGTGATTGTGGATGGTCCACCGGGCATCGGCTGCCCGGTAATTGCCGCGTCTGCTGGGGCCGACCTGGCTGTAATCGTCACTGAGCCTACGGTTGCGGGAATTCACGATCTTAAACGCATTTTGCAGACTACAATGCACTTCCGTATCCCCACGCTGGTCGTCGTGAATAAAGCGGATATCTATCCGCAAGGCACAGCTGAGATCCTCTCTGCTTGTGCTGAACTCGGTGTTGAGCTGATTGGTCAGATCCCCTTTGACCCGACCATCACCGATGCCATGCTACACGGCGAGCCGGTCACCGCCTATCGAGCCGACGCCCCTGCCAGCCAGGCGCTGACAGCCATCTGGCAGATCGTTTCAGACCGGTTAATTTCAACAGGAGGTTTCCATGCCTGATCCTGGAGAATTGCGCCAGGCTATTTTAGAACGCCTGGCGAAAGTGATCGATCCTGAAACTGGCGTAGACGTGGTACGCATGCGCCTGATTGAAGATCTGACGGTGAGTGAAGATGGGTGTGTAACTTATAAATTTCGCCCCTCCTCACCGCTCTGCCCAATTGCAATGCCTCTCTCTTTATCCATTAATATGGCAATTGATGAGGTTGAAGGTGTCACCAAGCAAGACATGGAAATTGTGGGTTATATCCAAGCCGATGAATTAACCGCATTGTTTCGACAATGGGCAGAAGAGCAGGAGAAACCCGACGAAGTCCATATTCTCCAACCAACCCGCCCCCCTGCGGAGACCTGGGTTCAGCCATCAGACGAGGAAGGGCTGTTACGCGCCCGAGTCATTCTCGGCGATATTGCCAGGGTAATACACCCCGCCAGTGGGTCGTTTGACCTGAGCGGGACTAAGTCGTTGGTGGAGGCGGTTGTGGGGATCATTACCCGCCACCCCATGCGGGAGGATGCGTTAATCGAAACGCTGAAACATTTTTCTCCAGGAGAAGTGGCTTCCACGTTGGAAGCATTAGAGAAGAGCGGAAAGGCACAGGTTGTGGAGCGTTTAGGCGTCCGTTTTTGGAGCGCGGGAAAGTCTTACTATGGAGGCAGGTCACCCAATAAATATGGAATTTGTGAGGAGATAAATTAAAATATATGGAACAGGAATTGTACGCGTGGTTGGTCATTTACTTTATATGAAAAAATGAACGACATCCTTTCTGCCTTCCTCTCTGAGTCTGATCGCCGGGCTTGGTACCGGACTGGGCGGCTTGATCGCCGTCATTCGCAAACCAGGGCCACGACAGTACGGCTTTCTCATGGGAATTGCCTCCGGGGTGATGATCACCCTATCCTTCCTGGAGCTGGTCAATGAGGCCTGGGAGCTAGCGGGCTTCGTCACCGCCACCATTGGGTTCGGGGCTGGGGCGATCTTCATGTTTTTAATCGATGTGTCGACCCCACACATCCGCTTTGGGGAAGCCGAAATCCCGCATGCGGATGAAGCCATAGGAATCGAAAACCTGGACCACCAACGGCGTGGTCACCACCGGTTTGGAAGAAATAATCACAATATCATCGTGGATCAAAGGCTGTTGAAATCGGGCATCTTGATTGCGATCGGCATCACCGTTCACAATATCCCGGAAGGGATTGCCGTGGGAGCGGGATACATGCATGATCCTTCTTTCGGTTTCTTCATCGCCATGGCTATCTTACTGCATAATATACCAGAAGGCATCGCCACAGCCATGCCTTTGTGCAAGAGCGGGGTTTGTCGCTGGGATTCCTTCCGAGCAGCTTTGCTTTCTGGAATGACAGAGCCAATCGGAGCATTGATCGCGGCTTTATTTTTGACGACCTTCGATGCCTTTATTCCCTTCGCCCTGGCCTTTGCAGGCGGTGTGATGGTATTCATCACGCTGGATGAGCTTGTCCCGGCGGCGCGCGAGCATGGACACCACCACTTCACAGCGATAGGGATTATCACTGGCGCGATTTTTGTCTTCTTGCTTTCAGGGATTTTTGGCGTGTAGTTTTTCTGTTGGAGGTTTAAAATGTCACCAGATGCCATCTTCGAAATTCAAGCCGAGCTGTGCCGGACAATGTCCAATGCAATCCGGCTGGAAATTGTCCATCTTTTACGCCAGGCTCCGAAGTGTGTGAAGGAAATTGCTCAGGCAACCGGGCAGTCCCAGAGCGTTATTTCCCGTCACCTGGGTGTGCTGCGAAATGGCGGTATCCTGACGGCTCAGCGCAGCGGTCAGGATATCATTTACCAGATAGCTAACCCCAAGATCATCAACATTTGCGACCTGATGCGAGAAGTGCTGGCTGAAGAGGCCTCCCGCCGTTCCGAATTAATGCGAGGATTTTCCAATGAGCATTCTGGATGATTTACTGAGCAACCTGAGCATGGATGCACCGGTGCGTTCAGTTCTGGTGGGCGCACACTGGACCGTTGTGTGCAGCCGCCATTGTGGGATGGCCGCCACCTTGTTGGATGATCATCATCATGGGCACTCCCAGGTGAAGGATGTGGGCTGCCTGCATACCAAAAGTGCTCGCGAGCTGGCTGAATATGCCCGCTCTGAAAATCTATTGGAGGCCAGCATCGGTGTGGCGGCGATCAATTCGCTGCTCGATGTCGATGAAAGCCAGGCGGTGGAAATTAATGCCGTGGAAGTTTTGATGGAGCACGGTCGTGGGAAGAATGTGGCGCTGGTCGGGCATTTCCCGTTCATCCCCAGGCTGCGCCCATCCGTCGGGCAGTTGTGGGTGATTGAGCAGCACCCAATAGAAGGTGATTACCCGGCTGAGGCTGCCCCGAATTTAATCCCCCAGGCGGATGTGGTGGCGATCACCAGCAGCGCACTGATCAACCATACGCTGGATGGGTTATTGGCTTTGTGCCGTCCCGAGGCACTGGTGATGATGCTGGGGCCGAGCACGCCGCTCTCCCCTCTGCTGTTCAATCACGGGGTAAGTATCCTCTCTGGGTCGAGAGTGGTTGATGAATCTCCTGTGTTGCTCACCGTTAGCCAGGGAGCAAGCTTCCAGCAAGTGCAAGGTGTGCGCCTTTTAACCTTTAGGAGGGATACATGGAATATACAATGAAACCCATCGGTGTTGTTCACTCTCCGTTCACTGAGAAAGCTCAAACCCCCATTCAGCCAACACGCTCTCAGGCGGTTGGCAGAGTAGAGGTAAATCCTGAATTTGTCGATGGCTTACAAGGGTTGGAAGGCTTTTCGCACATCATTTTGCTGTACGTTTTTCACCAATCGAATGGATACAGTTTGTTAGTACAACCGTTCCTCGATAATCAGTTACACGGCTTGTTTTCCACACGATATCCCTGCCGCCCAAACCCGATTGGTCTGTCAATCGTTCGGTTGCTGGCTTGTAACGAAAATATGCTTGATATTGAAGGAGTAGATGTGTTGGATGGCACACCGCTGCTTGACATCAAGCCCTATGTGCCGGATTTCGATGCGCGCGAAATTGTCAAAACTGGTTGGTATTCTCAGCGGAGCAAGGAGTAAGAGTGTCTATCTTGGCTCTTGTACTGCACACTTACGCCGCGTTTCGTGGTCATCCCGGGCAGCGAGGGGATGGAAGAATATAAGGATTATCGTTTTCACTTTCGTGGTTTCTTACACGGCACTGTCTATTCAATCCTTGGGGGGGCAGTCATTGCCGGGATTATATTCGCAATATGAAAGGACTCTTTTGTTCAATGAGCCATTTATTATCCTATATCTTGATATTTCCTTTTTGGTTTTCGACGTTATCAGGATCTGCCTCGCTGGCAGATAAAGCGATTGTGCGGGCGGTGCTGTTCTATTCGCCCAGCTGTGGTCACTGCCATTACGTCATCACCGAAGTGCTGCCGCCCTTGTTTGAAAAATATGGCGACCAGCTCTCTATAATCGGTGTGGATATTTCCCAGCCCGGAGGACAAGCGTTGTTCCTGGCTGTATTACAATATTTCAACCTGGAGAGCGGCGGGGTGCCGTTCCTGGTAATGGGGGATACCTACCTGGTTGGATCTGTTGATATTCCAGAGAAATTTCCCGGTCTGATCGAGCAGTACCTGGCGCAGGGAGGGCTGGATTGGCCGGCGATCCCTGGCCTGGCTGAGGCGCTGGCAACGCCTCAGCCAACCCAAGCGCTCACCAGTACGCCAATTTTGACACCCATCAGCCCCACTGCTTCGTCCAATTCCATCGCCTCCACGCCGACTTCAACGCCAGGTTTGCTTTTACCTGGAAATCAAATCGGCGGCCTGGGGGCTAATTTCGCCCACGACCTGCTGGGTAATTCGCTGGCGGTGGTTGTCTTGGTGGGAATGATCCTCTCACTTGGAGGGGCAATCATCTTCTTCTTACATACGCCTGGAAAGAATTATGGTTTGCCATGGGTGTGGGCTATCCCGATCTTGTGCATCATTGGCCTGGGAGTGGCAGGCTACCTGGCCTACGTGGAGATAACTTTAGTTGAGGCGGTCTGCGGACCGGTGGGAGATTGCAATACCGTGCAGCAGAGCGAATACGCGTGCCTGTTTGGGTTCTTACCCATCGGTATTTTGGGCATGGTCGGTTATGGATTGATCTTGTTGGCCTGGACTGTTGGGAGATTTGCCAATCAACGTGCGGCTGCTTATGCCTCCCTGGCTTTATTGGGGATGAGCGCTTTTGGTGTGCTGTTCTCGATCTACCTGACTTTCCTGGAGCCCTTTGTTATCGGAGCCACTTGCGCCTGGTGCCTGACCTCAGCGCTGATCATGACAGCTTTGTTGTGGTTGAGCCTGAGTCCAGGAAAGCTGGCGTTCATCTTCCTAAGAAAGAATCTCCACGGATGAAACGTTCAATGGATCCTGAAAGCGGGCGCCAGGATATGGGATCATTTTACGTGACTTACGCCGTGCGAGAAGCTTAAAAAAAGTTCCCCCTCGGCCTGTTTCCAGAGCGAGGGGGATGAGTACTTCCTTGGGGCGAAGGGGATGCTAAGGTTTGTTGCCAGAGCCTGGGTTGCTTCCTGGATCTGAAGGTTGGTTGCCAGGATCTTCCGGCGGTACAGAGGTGGGCTGTGGGCCGGGGCCGACTCCGTCTCCAGGTTCATTCGTAGGCTGGGGGCCGGGACCAAACCCATCTCCGGGTTCCGTGGTGGGCTGAGGGCCGGGACCAAAACCATCTCCGGGCTCATTGGTGGGCTGAGGGCCAGGACCGACGCCACTTCCTGCTTCAGTATTGGGCTGTGGACCAGGACCAGACTGAGGGGTGCAGGTGCAGGTTGCCTGAGGACCGAGACCCGTGCCCGGTCCAGGGCCATAACCGCTGCCAGGAGTGGGTGTGCCGGTGATAAAGGGACCAGGGCCAAAGCCATCGCCGGGGGTGCGGGTAAAGCTGGGAGGCACAACCGCTGGATTGTTCGGTCCAAATCGTGTGCGAAGTTGTGCGGGATCAGCCTGGCCTTCTTCTACCCAGGATAAACGGAGCCGGATCTGGTCGCGAATCTGTAGGAGTAGGGCTTCATCTGGCACTCCTGCATTTTCCTGTACTTTTGCTAGGATCCGCTCTTGCTGCTCTAAGGTCTGGCGAATCTGTTGTAAGGCAGGTGCCAGCTGATCATCATCCAAGCCGGAGGCTAAGCGCAGGGCTTTATCAAGCTGGGTTTGCAAGCGCAGCATGAGTGAATCAGGGGGAGTTTGATTCTCTGCCAGCATGGCTTGAATTTCCTCCATACGGCGGTTGGAAAATTGGAGAGCCAGGGCAATCCTTTCCAACTCATTGTCTTCCAAGGTAAGACGGAAATCTTCACTTTGAATTTTGAGCTGGTAAAGTGCCTCACCGGGCATACTGCCCTGAGCGGCATAGACGGTGGCGCTTGTACCCCCCAAGGCCAGGGCGATTACGGTAAAGATTGTTGCAAGGGTTGTGAACATCGAGAAACGCTCCTTTCGGTGGAACAGGTTATTGGAGAATACACTCCAATATCCAAGACGCTGTTTCGGCGGTTTGGATACGGCCTGAGCATAAGTCTGCGCCTGAGATAGGAATGCAACTCGGCCGCGTTCGGCGGCCTGTGTATCACGGGAGGGCATCTCTTGCAAGCTTTCCAGATGTTCTGAAACAATACGATCAGTCTGTGGTGATAATGGCTTCATAATTGTCTTCCTCTTCTTGCGCCAAGATACGGCGCAGGGCATCCAGGGCGCGATGTTGGAGCGATTTGACCGCGCCGATTGGTTTTTGCAGGGCTTCGGCAATGTCTTCGTTGTCCCAGCCTTCATAAAACTTAAGCATGACTACCTGGCGCTGTTCTGCTGTCAGGCGCAGGAGGGCAGCGCGAGTTTTCTCTTGCATTAGCCGGCGCGAAACTTCAGCTTCGACGCCCTCGCCGGCCGCGGCGAGCAAGGATTCTTCCAGGGGCAATGGCGGGATGGGCTGGCGGCGGTAAAGATCCGTGATCCAGTTGTGAGCGACGCGGTAAAGATAGGGTTTCAAATCTTGCTGCGGTCCTTTGCCATCGCGAAGCGCTCCTAATAAGCGCTGAAAGGTCTCGGCAACACAATCTTCAGCCAGGAAGGCCTCGCCCAGCAAACGCAAAGCGTAGGCATACAACCGGTTACTGTATGTATCGTAAACCTCTGCCAGGGCCTCGAGGTCGAACTGCCTGATGCGCTGCAAGAGCTGGTCTTCGTTCATTCTCATCACTTAAGACGTTGAAAGAGCCTGAGAGATACGGGGGTTAAGCATCTGAATTCAGATATTGATCGATGATTTGTTTTGCATAATCCTGGATGCTCGCTCGCAGCGCCCAAGGAGCCAGCACTTCGAGGCCTCCGCCACAGCTCAGCAGGCGCTCGCGGGCGGCTTCTAAAGATTCGAAGAACAGCTCGAGGTTGAGGCGCCCTTGCGCGTCGGGTGGGCCAGCTTGCGCCAGGCGCTCTCGGATGCGGCTGCCGAAGTACATGGGCAGCCAGGGTATGAAATCCTTGGCAACGCGCACGGTGACGGCGAAGCTGGCATTCCGGTTCTCACGGTCCAGGCGCCACCCATCCCAAAATGCCTGCAAGTCAAAATCCTCCGGGCGATTGAATTTTGTTTCCAGCAAATGGACCTCCGAAAGCCCTCCGGCGCGGTGGACATGGATCTGGAGGTTGCGGTGGCTGACCAGGTACCAGACCCCGGCCTTGGCGACCAGGCCGTAAGGATCCACCACCAGCTCAACCTCCGCCTGGGGGTGCGGGCGGTACTTGAGGCTGATCTGGCGGTCTCCCCAGAGGGCCTGGTAAAGGGTTTGCAAATGGGGGATGTTTTCCTCCTCCTGGTGCCATAAGGTTGAGTCCAGGAAGATGCGCTGGCGGACACGCGCCTCGGCGCGGCGACTGGAGGTGGGCAGGGCGGCGGCGAGCTTGCGCATAGCGGCTTTGAGCTCCTGCGTGAGACCCAGGTCGCTCAGGGGGGTGGGCAGGCTGAGCATGAAGAGGGCGCGCACTTCGCCCTCCGTCAGCCCGGTGAGGGAGGTGCGGTAGCTCTCGACCATGGAAAAGCCGCCCTCGGGTCCGGAAGAGCCGTACACGGGCACCCCGGCGGTGGAGAGGGCGATCATATCGCGGTAGATGGTGCGCTCAGAGACTTCCAGCTCGTGAGCCAGCTCTTGAGCGGTCATCCGTTCACGTGTTTGAAGCAGCAGCATGATGGAGAGCAAGCGGTCAGCGCGCATGGGATTTCCTTTCGACCTTAACGCAAAGACGCAGAGAGGCAAAGGCGCGAAGAAAAATCTAAAAGAGAACACGGAAAATTCGGAAAGAAGGAAAATACGGCTTTTAAGAAAATCTATCCCGAATTTACTGATTTTTCGAGGCTTTTTCTGCGTCCAATTTTTGTTAATTCCTTAATACCTCTCCGCGTACTCTGCTTCTCAGCGTTAAGAATTTTATATTTCAATTCTATCATTAATCCCTGACAATAGATGTCAGGGATAGGATGATATATTCAGGGTGTCGACAACAACAGAAGGTGCACCCGAAATCATCTTCGAAAGGAAAACGGAAATGAGCGAATCTCAAGTACGCATTGTAAAGTTAGAGCCGATCCATGTTGCCAGCCTGCATGGTTTCGGAAAGGAACCCGAGAACCAAGCCTGGGAGAAGCTGACCGCCTGGGCGAAGCCGAAAGGCTACCTGGACGACCTGCAGACCCACCGCATCTTCGGCTTCAACAACCCGAACCCCTCGCCGGGCAGCCCGAACTACGGGTATGAGTTCTGGATGGTGGTAGGGAAGGATGAAAAGCCCGAAGGCGAGGCGGAGATCAAGGATTTCGCGGGTGGGCTGTATGCGGTTACACGGTGTAATGTGAAAGATGACCCGGGGAGGGAAATCCCGGAAGCCTGGCAGAAGCTGGCCCACTGGCGGGAGAACAGCCAGTACAGCATGGGAAGCCATCAGTGGCTGGAAGAGCACGTGAGCCCGGAGCAGGGGGAAGGGATGGTGACCCCGGCAGGATTGTTTGAACTGGACCTGTACCTGCCGATCGTGGAGTAAAGAATTCCTGGATAAGGTGGTGTTTATTCTTTTGAGACGCTGGCTGGAAGGACGCCAGCGTCTCGCACCAACCCTTCTTCTGTCATCCAGGCTTTGCGCCGGCGGGCTTTGACGTGGAGGCGCGCCTCACGGATGAGACCTTTGGGGGTGTGCGGGCTTTTGATGGGCACCTGCGATGGATCGTAATGGGATGGAAGGGAAGAAGGCTGGCTGTTCAGGAGGCGATTGAAGCAGGGAGTATGCTGCTCGATGAGGAGGCGCTCGGCGGCGTCGAGCTGATTGTCCACGACGTTGAAGCGGTTGGATTGGGAGCACATCAATTCAATGGTGAAATCTAAGCAGGCAGGCCAGTTGCACAGTATGAACCTCCCTATCGTAGAACGTCCCTTGAAGGCGTCAAAGATGTGCTGCCAGACCCGGTCGAAGGCGGTATACGACTGCCCGGCATAGAAGACCACCTGCTCGTCGCGGACCAGGTACAGGTCTAGATCCTTCCATTCCGGCGGGCAGGTTTCGATGAGCAGGAATTCCTTCAGCGGCAGGACTACATGGGGGAAGGGATCAGGCGGGAGCATCTTCTTGGCTCATGGATAAGTAGCCCTGGAAGGCCTCTGCGTCGAACTGGTCGGGGGTGAAACCGAAATGACCCACGCACAGGAGCACGAGCTGGCGGATGAGACGGTTGCTCCAGCGGTATTCCTCCACCAGGTTTTTAAGCTCACGCTGAATTTCGGCTCTGCTGGCGGAGGTGGTGAACTGAGCAGAACGTTCCCACCAGTAGGTGTGCACCAGGTAGTTGCGGACCTCGGCGGTCTTTTCCAGCTTACGCATCAGGCCGCGCGTTTGCACATCCACGGTGCCCTCGTTCAATAGCTCGCGTTTGAACTGGCGCAGGAAGCCGCCCAGGCTGTTCATGGTCAGGTCGTTGAGCGGCTCAGCCGTAAAATCGATGCGCGGCAGCTTGCCGGGCGGCGCTTCGGGGAGCTTTTTATCCAGCCAGTAGAAGATGCGCATGCCGGTTTCCATGGACTGGGCCAGGAAGAGGGCTTCGCCATACAGGGCATAAAGCTCGAGGTCGGAAGGGGATGCGGGAGGGAGAGAGTCGGTCATCAAAGTTCTTTCGTCAATGCTGGATAAGGATTATACTTGAAAGTGCGCCTGGTTAATGATTTGCTCACGGATGACACGGATTATTTTACAGGATGAACGGGATTGGACGAGGATGAGGGGTGCTGTCATTCAAGTGTATATTCCTTTCTTTTTAGCAGCGTTCTACGCGTATGATTGGAATAAACTGCTGGTATTTCAAGGATAACCTAACGAGGAAGAGATTGCTTCCCTTTCACTTCGTTGAGGTCGCAATGACAAATCGATCAAGGATGAGATTGTTTCCCCTGCACTTCGTTCAGGGTCGCAATGACAAAGAAAAAAAGGAGATTTTATGGCTTTGATGCAATTGCTTCGCAGTACACCAGAAGAGCAGGGGGTATCTTCGGCGGGGGTTCGGAAATTCGTGATGGAAGTGGATCGGAAAATCCACGAGATGCACAGCTTTATGCTGCTTCGGCACGGCGCCGTGGTGGCAGAAGGGTGGTGGGCGCCTTATTCAGCAGAGCGTGTTCATATGCTTTACTCACTGACCAAGAGCTTTACCTCCACGGCGGTGGGGCTGGCAGTCGCAGAGGGGAAGCTCTCAGTAGATGATAAAGTGCTGTCCTTTTTCTCGGACGAGGCGCCAGCAAAAACGGATGAAAATCTGAAAGACATGCGCGTGCGGCATTTACTGACGATGTCCACCGGTCACACTGAAGATACCACAGGCCGCATGGTCATGCGGAGCGACCGGGATTGGGTGAGGGGCTTCCTGGTGCTGCCGGTGGAGCATTCTCCCGGAGCGCCTTTCGTGTATAACAGCGGGGCCTCGTATATGCTCTCGGCGATCGTCCAAAAGGTGACGGGGATGAAGCTGGAGGATTATCTCAGGCCGCGTTTGTTCGAGCCGCTGGGCATCGAGAAATTGAATTGGGAGACCTGCCCGAAGGGGATCTCCATCGGCGGCTGGGGGTTGAGCATCACGACCGAAGCGATTGCCCGTTTCGGGCAGCTGTACCTGCAGAAGGGGCTGTGGGAGGGAGTGCGGATCTTGCCCGAAGCCTGGGTGGAAGCGGCCACCTCGAAGCAGGTTTCAAATGACAGTGAAACAAACATCGATTGGCAGCAGGGCTACGGCTACCAGTTCTGGCGCTGCCGGCACAGGGCTTACCGCGGCGACGGGGCTTTCGGGCAGTACTGCATCGTCATGCCAGAGCAGGAGGCGGTGCTGGCGATCACTTCAGCCGTGGATGATATGCAGAGTGTGTTGAACCTGGTCTGGGAGCACCTGCTGCCGGCCTTCGGGAAGGCAAAACTGGAGGCTGATCCAGCCGCTTATAAAGCGCTGACCAAAAAATGTTCCAGCCTGGCGCACAAGCCGCCCACCGGTCTCAGCCAACCGGCACTCGCCAGCCAGGTGAGCGGAAAAACCTTCACTTTCGAGCCCAACGCGCAGAAGATTAAGTCGATCCAGTTCGATTTTTCAGGGAGTGCGTGCATTTTGAAGATCAAAGCCGGGCGGCGAAATTATCGCCTGACCTGCCGAGAGGGAGCCTGGTTGGAAGGTGTGGCGCCCACGTTTGGTTACCCAGCTGTGCCTGTGGTAACCAGCGGGTCCTGGAAGGGCGAAGAAGCTTATCAGGTGGTGCTGCGCTTCATCGAAACGCCGGCTACCCAGACGATGACCTGCCGCTTTGCTGGGAAGCAGGTGACGATCGAGGGCGAAATGAATGGGTCTTTTGGTCCGAAGGAGCTGCCGCAATTGGTAGGGAAGATGGAATAGGCAGGTATAATCCGAATATGCCCAACTATCGCGATCTAAACATGGTTTGGTCTAACATCAAGGAATTTGAGCTGCAGCCCATCCGCCAGGCGGCGCTGCGGGAGGTACGCATTGCCTTGATCGGTGCGCCTGGCTCGGGGAGGCATACGCTGGGCGACCAGATGCGCACCGACCCGGCCAAACCGGAGCTGCACTCCGGAGCTCCCCTGGCAATCCTGGACCTGGACCAGGCGGGTAGCGCAGAGAAAGCCGACCTGATCATCCTGATCACGGATGTTAACCAGACTGAGTTCACACTTGAGTTAGAGCTGGTGCGGAAATGGATCGATGTGGGGAAGAAGCTGATCATTTTCGGCAACAAGGTAGATGCACTGGGTCAGGGGCAGGTGATCAGCCAGTGGGTGCAGTGGCCCGGGGTGGAGGTGTTGTACGGTTCGGCGATGGATCGCAGTTACCTGGAGAGGGATTTCGTCCAAACTGTGCTCAAGCTGCTGCCGAACCAGCAGCTGGCGCTGGGGCGCATGTTTCCGCTCTTTCGTGTGGCGATTGCCCACCAGCTGATCAGCGAGGCCTGCCTGGCGAATGCCACGTATGCCTTGAGCACCGGGCTGGCAGAGATCGTGCCAGTGCTGGCATTGCCGCTGACTCTGACGGATATTGTGGTGCTGACCAAGAACCAGGCTTTCCTGGTCTACCGGTTGGGGCTGCTGTTCGGTTATTCGACAAACTGGCAAGACTACATCCGCGAATTCGGCAGCGTGATTGGGGGAGGCTTTGCCTGGCGGCAGATGGCACGCTACCTGGTCGGGCTGATCCCCGGTTGGGGGATCATACCCAAGGTGGCGATCTCTTATTCGGGCACCTATGTGGTGGGACAGTCCGTTTTAACCTGGTACATCACCGGGAGGCACCTGGGGCGGAAGGAGCTGAATGCTTTGTACCGCTCTGCCCTGGGGCGCGGCAAACAAACTGCCGAACGCCTGGCAGCACGTATGCCGCATCCCCACCTGCCGCGGCCTAAAAAGAAACCCCCCAAGCAGCTCCCCGAAGGACAGGCCGCCCCAACCAAACGACCTCGCCAGGGGCGCCACAAAACGAAAGAGCTTCTTCCACCAGCCGCTGAGCCAATCCCGCCGAGCCGGAACTGCGCCATGTGCGGTCGGTCGAACGCCCCGGATGCGATCTTTTGCCAGTACTGCGGAGAGAAGTTTTCAGAGGTGGAGTAGGTTATTGATCTGCAGTATGGTTATCAAAATGGTTAAGGGATTTTAAAACAAGCTTACTCCGACCCTGCGAAGGGCACAGGATTTTCTAGAAACACGGCTTTACAAGGAGACTGCCACGCCGCTGGAAACCCATCGGCGGCTCGCAGTGACATATCATACAAGGAGATAAAACCCAAGCCTATGGCCAGACCGCCGCAAGACGCATGCCGCTATTTTAGTGTTTTCCCAAAGGTCGTTTTGAGCGACCATTTGACGGAAATCAAAATTACCCCGCTGGACCGGTATGCGGGTTTCGATGCCAATGCCCGTTACCAGGTGACGTTCTACCCGATGGAAAGCCTGGACTCGGCGGAATGGAACTGGAAAGGCCCCGTGCTGCCCGCGCAGGTGCAGGGAGAGAGCCTGGTTTTCTCGGCGATCTTTGAGGGCGAACAGAAATATATCCTGGCGGTAGAGAAGGTGCATCCAGACACGGTGGAGCCGGTGGGTGATTTCGCCATCTACGCAGCGCGGGAAGATTTGCACCAGCGTTTTCCCTATAAAGGTGATATGCATATGCACTCCCATTATTCGGATGGGATCGAGTCACCGCCCTATGTGGCGGCGATGTGCCGGAAGATTGGGATGGATTTTATGGCGGTGACGGACCATGGCAAGTACTTTCCTTCACTGGAGGCGATGGAGGCCTTCCGGGACCAGCCGGTTGATCTGAGGATTTACCCGGGAGAGGAAGTCCACCCACCGCAGAACCCGATCCATATTGTCAATTTTGGCGGCAGCTTCAGCATCAACGAGCTGTTCACGAAAGATGAGCGCTACCAGAATGAAGTAGCTGCCCGGCAGGCGCAGCTGGAGCAGGTTCCAGCAGGGGCAAATCCTGATTGGTATGCATCTTCCTTGTGGTGCTTTGACAAAATCAGGGAAGCAGGTGGTTTGGGGATCTTCTGCCATCCCTACTGGTTTGCCAACCGCATGGTGCGCATCCCTGAGTCGCTCACCTCGGCACTGCTGGAAACCCAGCCCTATGATGCCCTGGAGGTGATCGGGGGATACTTCCGCCACGAGTTCGATTCGAATATGCTGCAGGTGGTGCGCTACTACGAGGAAACTGCCAAGGGTAAACGCATCCCGATTGTGGGGGTGAGCGACGCGCACGGCTGCCACAAGGATTTGTTCGGCTGGTATTACACGCTGGTGTTTTCGCCATCACTCGAACTAAGCGACCTAATCAGCAGCATCAAAAGCCAGTATTCGGTAGCAGTGGAAGCCCTGCCCGGCGAGCTCGTCCACGTTTACGGACCGTTCCGCATGGTGAAGTATGCGCAGTTCGTACTGGAAGAGCTGATGCCTGTACATGACGCATTCTGCGCTGAGGAGGGCGGGATTATGCTGGCGCACCTCTCTGGCGATGGGCTGGCGAGTGAGAAGCTGCGCCTAAGCCAGGGGAGAGTCCAAAAGCTGCTGCAGGCTTATTTGAGCGGGATCTAGGGCTTGTCCAGCACCGCTGTCCTGCTGATCCTGCTGTCAGCCTGCATCCATGTCAGCTGGAACCTGGTAGGCAAGCGCAACGCCTCCAGCGTGGGCTTTTTCTGGTTGGCGAATTTGTTTGGGATGCTGCTGCTCCTGCCCGTGTTCTTGATCTACGGCAGGGCAGTCACGCACATTCCCAGGCTGGTCTGGCTTTGGCTGGCAGCGACGGGGTTCTTCGAGGCGGTCTATTACGCTTCGCTGGCAAAAGCCTACCAGCACGGCGAGATGTCGCTGGCTTATCCGCTGGCACGGGCTTTCCCGATCCTGATCGTAGCCGCCACATCGGCACTGTTTGGGAAGGGAGAGCAGCTCAGCAGCCTGGCTGTGGTCGGGATGCTGCTGGTTTTCTTTGGATGTGTGCTGATGCCGTTGGAAGACCCTGCCAGGGTGCGGCTGCACAATTATCTCAACCCGGCTACCGGGCTGGCGCTGCTGGCAGCGGCTGGCACAGCCGGATATTCGATGGTGGACGACCAGGCGCTGCGTTTACTGCGAGAGCTGCCCCAGACAGAGCTGCCAGCCTTCAAAGCGGCGCTGATTTACAGCTTCTGGCAGGCGCTGAGCGCGGTGGTTTTCCTTACCCCTTTGTGCTTTTTCAGGAAAAGAGACCGAGATGAACTGGTTGAGATTGTGCACACCAGCGCTCGCAGTGCTTTATGGATGGGGGTGGGGATTTATGCGGGTTATATCCTGGTGCTGGTGGCGATGGCGTTCGCCCGGGATATCAGCTTTGTAGTCGCCTTTCGACAGGTCTCAATCCCCCTGGGGACGCTGTTGGGGGTGGTGTTGTTGAAGGAGAAGGCTTACCCGATGAAGTTCATCGGGAGCGGGGTGATCTTCTTTGGATTAATTTTAGTTGGGGTGGGGTGAGGTTTACACCTCCCCCATCAGCGAATTCGCCGATGGGGGAGGCGTAATGACTACAGCATTACCGGCGAGCCTCTGCGGCGGGACTTTGGTTTATGCATCCGGCGAAGGCTTTCTCCTGGATGGGATAAGATGACCAGGAAGGGACCCAGGAAGGGCACCAGCAGCGCCAGTAACCCCCAGGCGATGTAGGCGGACAGGCTCATCCGGCGAGTGCGCAGGAAGAAGACTGCCAGCAGCACCATGCCGATGAGGCACATAACGATTAAAATGAGCATGCTTTCGCGAGTGAGGATCATCCTGTAATTATTGTACAGGATTTTTTCTTAGAACGCAAGTTCCAATTTTGTTAGTTTTAAGGGGAGAAGTGAAGCAACCCTTCTCGCACCTGACGCACCCAGGTCAGCTCGTTTTCATATACAGAAATGATATTCTTCAAGGTCATCTCCCACAGGTAAGCTTCGCGGGGCGTACGGGCTGAAGAAGGCTCCATGCGCCTGGCTTTCTCTTTTTGCATGAGGAGCTGAACTTGCACTTCTTCTTCATAACGTCTCAGCATTGCTTCCAGCTCCGGCTCTGTCAAAAGGTCTGCCCAGGAAAGCTGGATCAAGAAGGCGTTATGAACCTCTGGCAGCTCCGGTAGGGAGAGCACCCACGCTTTGAGGGCTGCCTGGCCTTTTTCGGTGATGGTGTAGGTTTTCTTGGCCGGCAAGTACTCCTGGTTTAGGATTTCCTGAGTCACCAGGCCCTCTTCATGGAGCTGGAGCAGGGCTTTGTAGATCTGGTTGTTGTTGCCTGACCAATAGAGGATGGCCGAATCGACGAAAATCTTCTTCAGGTCATAACCTGATAAAGGCTGCCAGCTCAGCAGGCCTAAGATTGCATATTGGATGGTCATGTTTTTTACCTAGCCTTGGTTTGGGTTGCTGATTAATCGTAAGCCAGCGGTGTGGGAGGAAACGCGAGAATATTGAAATTGCTTCACAAAAATCGCCCGGAACGACCGGCTTGGTTAGGAAGCCAACGGGATTTCTGAGTAACATATGTTAATGATAACTCATATAGGATAAATCGTCAATGCCGGGGGCGATTTTGTCAATGGGCGGGGTCACCCCGCCTCTGACACTACCTTTTCCTGTTTCCATTCAAAACCCTGGGCAGTGGTGAGCACCTGGAAGCCGTGTTTTGCCAGGATCGGCTGGCTCATCGGGCTGGCATCGACGGTGAGGTAACGTACGCCGCGGCGGCGGGCTTCTTGGAGGCGGGCGGCCAGGAGGGCGGTGTACAGCCCGTGGTGGCGGTAATCTGGCAGTGTGGAGCCACCCCACAGGCTGGCGAAAGGATTATTCTCGTGAAAATAGGTCCAACCGGTGCAAGCGGGCTGACCCTGGTGATAGGCGACATAGATACTCAGGTAGCCTGGGATCTGCATGTGAGACCCCAGGCGCTCATTGACCCAGCTAAAATCACCGCCCCAAACGCCTTCCAGGATACGGATGACGCTGGCTAACTGCTCCCGGTTGGTAAGCCGGCGCACATCAGCCTGGACCGGTTCCAAGAGAGAGGCGGGAGCTTTCTGAACATTGAGAACCATCACAGCTTCTGGCTCATCGGGGATCAAGCCATGCGCGGTTAACCGCTCGCCCAGGCTGACAGGGGTGTCGTGACCGTAGACTTTCCATTCAAAAGGCAGGCTTTGGGCAGAGAAATAGGCAACCTGTTCCCCGATGGCTGCGTCGAGGTTGGTTTCATCCAGGCGGCTGTAGAGGACGAAGGACATGCCCGGAGCAGGGCGCAGGAAGCGCACCAGGTTCGGGAAGGCTTCTCGACGCATATCAGGATAAGTGATTTCGATGCGCTGGTACTGGTCGAAGAGGTTGAGCAGCGGGGAGGTTTCCACGGGTATGCCAGCTCCTTTATTGGCGACAGACGATCAGCATATGTTCGGCCCGGCCGACCACCGCAGGATGGGTGCAGGTCTGGAAATGGGTGTCGAGCCAGATCTTCCAGCGCAGCTCATTCCTGGCAAGCTGGTTGATCTTGCGGGCATGGTGCGAGCCGATACCCTCCAGGCCGACCATCTCCAAAACAGAGGCGCCCTGGTTTTCGAAAGCCTGGCGTAGCTCTTCGGGCAGGAAGAAATGACAGGCGGTGAACCCGCTGCCACCCGGGTAGTCACCTGTGTCGCGGATCGAGGTGAAGTGCGGCATCTCGATCTCGTGCTGAAAGAGGTCCAGCTCAACGACCAGCAGGCTCAAGCGGCCCATCACTGAAACGAAAACGGGAGCACCCTTCCGGGCGAGGCGCAAAAGCTCTGAGCCAGCCCGGTCTCTTTGCTGCTTGTCCAGGATATGCGAGAGCGGACCGCCCAGGCAGATGACGGCGTCGAAAGAGCTGCTCTCGAAGCGCGATAGATCCACGATGGAGCCTTCGAGCACGCCCACGACATGCTCCTGTAATTTATGGCGCTTGACCTGGCGGCGGGCAAATTCCAGGTTGGCAGGCGTCAGGTCGAGCAGCACAATCTGGTAGCCCCGGCGCGCCAGCTCCAGGGTGTAGCGTCCCGGACCGCCGCCGGCATCCAGGATCAAGCCTTTCTCGGGCAGGTATTTCTCAAGGTAGTGGAGGGTGGTCTCAAATTCCAGGCGGTGGTAGGCATCCTGGACCAGGCGCCGCCATTCGCCGCGCACATGGGTGGTGTAGTAGTCTTTAACGAGGGTTTCGGTCATAAGGTATCCATCCGCATTATCCTTGGCTATCAGTCCAACCTTACCTTGAAGCGCTTCTCTCTAGCAATTATACGTGCTGATTTGCCTCCCACTCATCCTCCAAGATGGCATATAACAAAGTGTCCCACCACCGGCCTTTGTAATATTCATTTTCACGCAGCCGTCCTTCTTGACGCATGCCTAGCTTCTCCAGCACCCGTGCGGATCCCACATTGTCGGCAACACACCAGGACCAGACACGATGGAGATGGTACTCTGAAAAACCGAACTGCACGATCGCCCGCGCGGCTTCGCTGGCAAATCCCTGTCCCCAAAATCGGGGGTCGAGCTCGTATCCAATATCAGCTTCACGGGCACCCTGGGATTTCATCCGGATACCGCAATTGCCTATGAGCTGACCCGTTGCTCTGAGCGTAGTTGCTAGCTGGAATTTAATACGGGGGATTTCACGCTGGTTAGCGAGGAACATGTGCACAAATTCACGCGCGCCTTCTGGGGTTCTCTCCGTCCACTCATAGTAGCGCAGGTACAGAGGGTTTTGCTGATAAGCCAGTACGGTTGGCCAATCTTCTTCAATAAATTCTCGCAGCACAAGGCGTTCAGTGGTGAGGATCATTTAATATCTGGCTAACGCCAGCTCCAATCCATCAAACAATGCAATGTATCTGCCATTGCCATCCCGCCAACCCACCACCAGAAGTAAGCACTAACCGTAAGCGCGGAGACGAGCGGCAGGGGCGGTGGAAGGGGAACGGGCTGGCGGATAGATAAGCAACCTAGACTGCCCACACCACGGTATTGATCAGCCTTGGGATGCCAAAGAGTTAGAGCAAGCGCAAGGCGATGGCGTGGATTTTCCTGCTGGGCATGCAGGCAATTTTAATCGAATTTAAATATTTAGGGGCTGCCAGATAGGCAGCCCCATATCGAGGAGGAGATCAACCGGTCGGATGAAAATCTGGTTAAATCCAACCGCGCAGTTCCATAGCCTTGACCACACGCCCGATGGCGACCATGTAGGCGGCATCGCGCATGTAGACTTTTTCTTTCTCAGAAAGCTCGAGGACGCTCTGGAAGGCCTGGGTCATCTTGGTATCCAGGCGCTCCAAAACTTCGTTACGCGTCCAGTAATAGTTCATGTCGTTCTGCACGCTCTCGAAGTAAGAAACCGTTACGCCGCCGGCATTGCACAGGAAATCGGGGATAACAAAGATGCCGTTGGCCTTGAGGACTTCATCGGCATCAGGGGTGGTGGGTCCGTTGGCACCCTCAGCAACAATGCGCACGCGGCTGCTGAGGCGTTTGACCAACTCGCCGTTCACCTGACCCTCAAGGGCAGCGGGGATGAGCACATCGACATCCTTGGCAATCCAGGCATCGCCGTCTTCAATTTCATAGCCGGCTTCACGCGCCTTTTTCTTATCGATGGAGCCATACTGGTCGGTGATGGACTGTAAGAAGCGCGGGTTGACGCCACCCTGGTGCGAGAAGGTGTAAGCGGTGCGATCTTCACGATCCCAGCAGGAGACACAGGCGACTTTGCCGCCGAGCAGCTCACCGAAGCCGATGGCGGCATACTGCGAGACATTGCCGAAGCCCTGCATACCAGCCACCGATTTAGCCGGGTCGAGCTTGATGTGCTTCATGGCTTCGCGCACGGCATAGATGACACCATAACCGGTGGCCTCAGTACGACCCAGCGAGCCACCACCGCCGACAGGCTTGCCGGTGATGACGCCGGGGGTGTACTGCCCAACCAGCTTGGAGTATTCATCCATCATCCAGCCCATCATCTGGGGTGTGGTGCCTACGTCGGGAGCAGGAACATCCTGGCGCGGGCCAATGTTGCGCCACATCTGCTGCACCCAGCCGCGGCAAAGTCTTTCTTTTTCAAATACAGATAGGCTGGCCGAGTCCACGGGAACGCCGCCCTTGCCACCGCCCAGGGGAATATCGGCGACGGAGGTCTTCCAGGTCATCCAGGTGGCCAGGGCACGCACAGTGTCAAGGGTTTCAGATGGGTGGAAACGGATGCCGCCCTTGGCAGGGCCGCGGGCATCGTTGTGCTGGACGCGGTAGCCGGTGAAGACCCGGATCGAGCCGTCGTCCATGCGCACGGGGATGGTGAATTTAAATTCGCGTGAAGGCCAGCGCAAGATCTCAGATACCTGTGGGTCCAGGTTGAGCAAGCGGGCGACGCCGTCGAACTGCTGCTGTGCCATTTGGAAGGCATTGATTGGTTCACTCATATTCTTTCTCCTTGTGTCGGTTGGATCAGCTTTTCAAAAAACTTCTTCGTAATAATTTTTTTATAGTCAGGCAGGATATTTAAAATATAAGCGGGCACTCCGGTCCGGCGCCCGCGTTTCTTCTCCTATGTGGATAAGGAAATTCATGTCAGTTTGCCCATTTCCCTTCAGACCTGGCTTTCCAAGTCTATTCTAAAGATAGCAAATGTCAGACAAATCGTCAAGTGACGAATGTCCCATGATTCTGGCGTGACTTTGATCATATATGGATGACTTTCAGCATTTAGGCCAGGATTACTTGCCAGGCATCAACTGAGATAGCTGGCTGTCAAGCTCAGCCTGGAGCACTTGGGGATTAGCCTGGCCTTTGGCGAGGCGCATTACCTGTCCAAAAAGCCAGCGTCCAATGGAATCCTTGCCGTTCAGATAACTGGTGACTTGTTCGGGGTTTTCTGCCAGGACCTGGCTAACCAGGCTGGCGATGGCGCTGCCATCCGAAATTTGCTGAAAATCTCGGGCGGCGATGATTGCTTCAGCGGATTGAGCGGTGGAGAACATCTCTGCCAGGACGGTCTTGGCGGTGATATTGTTGATCGCTCCGCTGGCGACAGCACGCAGCAGCCCCGCCAGGGCTTGGGGAGAAATTGGGGAAGCCTCGATCTGCATGCCAGATTGGTTGAGCAGGCTGAACAGCTCACTACTAAGCCAATTGGCGACGAGCTTCGGCGAAATGTCTGGGGCGGCAAGCATCGTTTCTTCGAAGTAGCTTGCTACAGCTTGCTCGGCTACCAGGACGCTGGCAGCATAGCTGCTCAACTCGTACTGCCTTTCAAAGCGGTGCTGCCTGGCGGCTGGCAGTTCGGGCAGAGAAGCCCTGACCTGATCTACCCAGCCAGGCTCAATCACGAGCGGCGGCAGATCGGGCTCAGGGAAATAACGGTAGTCGTCCTCGCCTTCCTTTGTGCGTTGGATAAAGGTAGTCTCACTTTCTACATCCCAGCCTAAGGTGACCTGATGGACGGTCCCTCCCGCTTCCAGCACCTGGCTCTGGCGTTGAATCTCGAAGGCAATCGAACGCTCCAGGGCGCGGAAGCTGTTCAGGTTCTTGATCTCAACACGCGTGCCAAAGGGTTCACTCCCCACGGGACGGATGGATACATTTGGCTCGATGCGCATGACGCCTTTCTGCATGTCGCCGGAGTTGACGCCCACGTAGCGTAAAAGGGAGCGCAGCGCCTGGGCATACAGGCGCACCTCTTCGGCGCTGTGCAGATCGGGCTCGGTGACAATCTCCAGCAGGGGCACGCCAGCCCGGTTCAGGTCGACCAGGGAGTAAGATTCGCCACCCTTCGTAGTAATATGAGTGAGCTTGCCGGTGTCTTCTTCCATGTGCACCCGACGAATGCGAACGACCTTCTCTCCCTGTGAGGTCTGGATGACCAACCTGCCATGGCGCGCCAGGGGCTGCTCATATTGAGAGATCTGGTAGCCCTTGGGAAGGTCGGGGTAGAAGTAATTCTTGCGGGCAAAGAGGCTGGTGGTGCAAACCGTACATTCCAAAGCCAGGGCGACACGCAGAGCATATTCGACGGCGCGCTGGTTAACAACCGGCAGAACGCCGGGCAACCCCGCGCAAACCGGGCAGACGGCTTCGTTTGGACGGGCAGTCGTCGAATCGACCACCGGGCAGGCGCAGAACATCTTGGACTGCGTCTCCAGCTCGGCATGAACTTCTAACCCGATGACAGCTTCGTAATCCATCCGAAAATTATGTATGGGTTAGCCGTGCCGGTGCATAAAGTGGTCAATGCGGCGCAGCGCTTCTTCAATTTTTTCGTAAGCCGTGGCATACGAGCAGCGCACAAAACCCGCGCCTCCAGCCCCGAAGGCAGAACCAGGGACTACAGCCACTTTTTCCTCTTCGAGGAGCTTCTGAGCGAATTCATCGTCTGTCATCCCCGAATTGGAAATGTTTGGAAATGCGTAAAAGGCGCCATGCGGTTCGAAGGTGGGCAAGCCAAGCTCATTTAATCCACCAACGATCAGCTTCCGCCGCCGGTCATATTCATCACGCATCTGGTTGACATAGTCATCGCCATTATTGATGGCTTCTAAAGCAGCAAGCCTGTGACATGGTAGGGGCAGACATGATCGTATACTGGTGGACGCGCAGCAGGCCGCGCAGGATATCCGCGGGGGCGGCTGCATACCCGGCGCGCCAGCCGGTCATGGCGTAGTTCTTGGAGAAGCCACCCAGCAGAACCGTACGCTTGCGCATACCTGGAAGGGCTGGGAAGCAGACATGCTGCGTTCCATATACCAACCGGTCGTACAGCTCATCAGAGATGACCACCAGGTCATATTCTTCGGCGATCTTGGCGATCTCCAGCATTACGGAGTGCTCCCCAGCGGCTCCGGTGGGATTATTGGGGTAGCCGATCAAAAGAGCCTTGGTGCGCGGCGTGATGGCAGCCCGGAGAGCGTCGGGGCGCACTTGAAAATTATCTACCGCAAAGGTGGGCAGCTCGATCGGTGTGCCGCCTGCCAGGATCACTTCCGCCTGGTAAGCCACAAAACAGGGGGTGGGGATGATGACTTCGTCGCCTGGATCGAGAATGGCCGTCATCGCCAGGTATAGGGCTTCGGAAACCCCAACGGTGACGATCAGCTCGCTGGCCGGATCATAGGCAATGCGATACAGGTCTTCCAGCCTTCCGGCGATCGCCTGGCGCAGCTCGAGCAAACCCGCATTGGATGTGTAGTGGGTTTCGCCGGATTGCAGCGAGCGGATGCCGGCCTGGATGATCGGTTCAGGGGTGGTGAAGTCTGGCTCGCCAATGCCGAGCGAGATGACATCTTTCATCGTGGCGACGATGTCAAAAAATTTTCGAATCCCAGATGGTTTTAAGCCAGCCACCCGCTGAGCCAGGTAAGTCTCTCTCATAAAGTCTCCTTTTTTAGGTCGGTGTTGTTCATGCTAAGGTTGGAAAACCTGCCATTCATCGGCTGCAACCTCATAATACAATTCAAAAATTTGCTGATCTGGCGTGATCACTCGAAAGCCGCGCTTTTCGGGGGTCAGCCACTGATCGAGGACTGCCTCGACCATTTTTCTTTCTCCCTGCCAGGCGAAGGCGACCGGTCGCTGCGCATACCGGTAACCTGCATGACACTCTACTGTAGCAGGCATTCTTACCTCAGTCACATGACCAGCTCAGTCGAATCGCCGACATTGATCACACCTGGGCGGCGCTGAATGGCGGCTTTGCGACCAATCAGCGAATTTTCCAGGATCGCACCGGTGACTTCCGCCTCGTCTTCCAGGATCGAGTTGCGGATAATACTGTTGCGTACAACGCAGCCCGCGCCGATGGAAGCGTAGGGACCAATCACCGATTCGTGGACCTGGGCGGTTGGATGGATAAACACAGGCGGGATAATCACACTGTTGTTCTTGATGTTGGGCAGAGTAATTGTTCTCCTGTCCATGACTTAAGAGGTAATTGTTCGTTTCCAGCAGAGATTCAGGAGTGCCAGCATCTAGCCAAATATCCACACGCTGTGTGCGCATCTTCAGACCCTGCTCGAGCATGATGTTGACTGCGTCGGCCAGAAAGTATTCTCCCTTGATCTGAATATCACGGCGCATTTGTTCCTCGATGGCGGCGATCACATCTTCGGCGTGGGCAAAATAATAAAACCCCACCACTGCCAGGTTATTGTCCATTTCAGTAGGCTTTTCGATCAGGCGCCGCACCCAGCCATCGTGACCGACTTCGGCCACGCCGAAGCGACGGGGGTCAGGGACTTCTTTGACCCAGGCGACTGCGCCTGCGGATTCTTTGTCCAGGAAGGAAAGATTAGTTTCAACCAGGGTATCGGCAAAGATCATCAGCATGGGTCCGTGGAGGAATTCACGCGCCAGGTAGAGGGCGTGCGATTGACCTTTGGGGTTCTCTTGCACCACGTAGTGCACAGGAAGCTGAGGGTAGTGCTCGTGCATATAAGCTTCAATCTGCTCGCCCAGGTATCCGACGATGTTCACCAGCTCAATTTTTTGGCGATCAGGCACAGTGGCGAGCATATCGAGAACATGTCCTAGAACAGCTTTGCCTGCCACGCTGACAAGCTGTTTGGGTTTACTCCAGGTATGGGGGCGCAGGCGGGTACCCAGGCCAGCCATAGGAATGACCACTTTCAAGGTATTTTCTGACAAGAGAGCCTCCCTAAGAGAACTATCTGGATCTTTAGGAATTGCCGAGGTGGAAAATTCACGGTAACTCCCAATGAGCCAATTATCTTGCTATGATTTTCTATTATACTCGCGTGTGGGTTGTGGGTTGTGATTAAATTGCGAGCACCCGGGTGAGGGGGGCACCCGGGCGCTCGCGGCATTATCTTAGCACAAGTTTTTGAAAGATGCAAGAGTTTCGTTTCGGGTTTTTGAAAATCATGTTACCATCTTGAAAATAAATCTCTTCTCAGAACAACCATGTCAGGGTGCATTCCAACCCTCCAGGGCACGCGGGATTTTTGAGACGACTGGAGCCAGGGTAATCTGATCGGCAGTCAAGATTTGCACAGCAACTTCAACTATGCGTGTGTCGAACTGTGTGCCAGCGTAGCGCTCCAACTCAGCAATGATAGCTGCCTTGTTCATGGCTTTGCGATAGGGCCGGTCAGACGCCATGGCTTCGATCGCATCTGCCACCGCCACGATGCGGGCTTCGATGGGGATCTGGGTGCCATGCATACCATCAGGATATCCACTGCCATCGAAATGCTCGTGATGGTGCTTGACCACTGGAATCAGGTGGCGCAGAGAGGGGCTTTTCTCCAATAAGGCTGCCCCGAGACTGGCGTGGCGCTTCATGACTTCATATTCATCCTTTGTCAGGCGGGCAGGCTTGACAAGGATCCTGTCAGGGATGCCCAGCTTCCCGAGGTCGTGGAGCAGGCAGGCTTTATGAATGGTATCGATCTGGCGGCTGTTCAGGCCCATTTCCTGGGAGATTAAAACGGCGTAGTTCGTGACTTGTGTGGAGTGACCCAGCAGATAAGGGTCTCTCAGATCGATCACCTCTGCCAGGGTTTCCAAGAGGCCCTGGTTGATGAGGCCGATTTCATCACTGCTCTTTTTCAATTCGAGGTTATTGGCGCGCAGCTCCTTAACCATGGCACGCGTGCGTTCCAGGTACTGCTGCTGGCTCAGGCGCAGCATCATCAAGGGAGCCAGAACACTGACGATGCCGATGACGCCCGCATATTTATAGCCAAAGACCAAGGCGAAGGCGACGAAACCCATGCCCAGGTAATGAGGCGCCAGCCAGCTAAAATTCTCCGTCCAGGTCTTTTGGACCGGATCGCCGGAATTCAAGCTCATGCCGACAGAGATCAAGAGTGTCGTCACCAGGAATACGATGAAAATGGCGAGCAGGCTGAATATGAGCTGGAAAACATCTGACCACAGCAGGAAGGTTTGACCAGCCAGCTCAAGGATACCCAGGTAGATCAAAGCAGCCAACAACTGATTGCTGGCATTGAAGATGACCCGGCTGAATGGACCGCGAAACTTGAAGTAGGCTGTTAGCGCAAAAGCGACGCTCATCACCAAAGCACCGACCGGCCCGAAGAGGAGGATCCCCGCCAGCAGTGGCGCGGCGCTGGTGGACACTGAGGTATCCCGCACATGCAGATCGATGGAGAGCCATTCGGTCAATACGACCAAAGTGGTGAACAAGGCTAACCCTAACCAATTTCCGAATGGAAGCGGTTTGTACACCAGGAAAAATAAGATCAAGGTAACCAATGCAACAATACCGATGTACACATTAATCCGTAATGTGCTTCGCTTTTGGGGTTTTTCTAGGGATTGCGATGGTGCTTCGTGAGAGGTGTCTACCTTGCTTGGGGGCACAACTTCTGCTTTGCTGACCGGTGAAGCGGTTACCTTGGCGGCAGCAGGGGCTGGCCTGGCAGCCTGGTAAGTGCTATAAGCGGCTGCGTAGGTTGTCTCTGATGCCACCGCTTCAGGGTTGACTGGCTGGTCTTGGGATATCTCGTGTGTTTCTTCCGATTGATCGAGCTGTGAAAATTTGCTGCTCGAGTAAATGTATGCCCGGTTGCGCCCTTTGAGTTTCGCATGGTACAGGGCTACATCGGCATTATGGATGATCTCTTCACCGCTCTGATTAAAGCTTTCCCGGCAGGATATTCCCAGGCTCAGGGTGATGTGGATCGGGGTAACACTGGTGGGAATGGTAAACTCCGCTTTTTCAACCAGCTTGCGGATCTCTTCAGCGCGCAGGTAGGCTTGATCGGGGGAGGTTTCGGGCAGCATCAAGGCAAATTCCTCGCCGCCGAAGCGCGCCACTACGTCATACTCGCGCACCGAGCTCTGTAAGATCTTGGCTAAACCGATGAGCACTTCGTCGCCTGCCAGGTGCCCATAGGTGTTATTAATGTTGCGGAGCAAATCCAGGTCCGCCATGATAACCGACAGAGGCCGGTCGAAGCGGTTGGCGCGGTTGATCTCTGAAGTGAGCTGCTGCATGAAATAGTGGTGGTTGAATAGGCCGGTTTTTGTGTCAGTTTCAGTCTGCCGTTCAAGACCGGGCACGCGCAGCGAGGAGTACATCAGGTAGACCGGCAGCAAAAGGATCGGAACCGCAAAGGGATTGTAATTCCACAAAAGCACCAAACCGGCGCCCATCAAAAGCATGGTCAAATCCATGATCATCGGGAAAGAATCGAAAATTCCGGATTGTTTGAAATTTTCACCACGCGCCAGCCACACCACCACACCGATAATCCAGTGGTTCAGCAAAGTGAACGTAACCATCGAAAGAACAATAGCGAGGAGGCTTTGCCAGCTTTGAGTTTCGCCACTGGGATCAATCCAGTTAAATACCAACGCAGCAGCTTGTATACAAATGATACAACAGCCGACATTGACGGCGCTGATATACCATTTCCCTTTGCGATACAGCCATTCTGCCAGGTAGGAGATAGCAATCACAAGGATCGCCTCGCCGATCCCTAAACTAAAGAGGGTAAAACTGTAAACGATAAAACTGATAGTGTAATGAGAGCGGGTGGTGGTGCCTTCAATACGAAAAATGACCGCCAGGGAGCCAAGGACGATTAAGACCAAAAGCAGCCACAGATCTTCTCTCTGCAGGAACTGCAGATTCCAAATCATCAAGATAAGACCGCTGATCATCAGCGATATCAAAAAAAATTTTGTTTTCAGCGGAAAATTTTCCATAAAAATCTCCGTTGTGACGATAAGGATAATTCAGAAAAAAATATCAGTAAACTGCTACTGGTCCAAGGGAAGAATACCGCGTTTGATGGCAAAGCGCACCAGGTCAACTTGATTTTTCAAGCTTAATTTATTCAGCACATTTGAGCGGTGCAGCTCAGCAGTGCGCGGGCTGATGTACAAGCGCTCAGCAATCTCTTGGTTGGTAAACCCTTCAGCGACCAGGTGCAGGATCTCTTTTTCGCGGTTAGTCAGGGTATCATAAGGGTCAACCTCGGCTTCGTCCACTTTACTGACGTAAGCGTTAATGATGCGCTCTGAAAGCTGCTTGCTCAGGTAGCGCTCACCCTTGACAACGGCACGAATGGCATCGACCAGCTCTTCTGGGCCGGTATCTTTGAGAATGTAGCCAGAGGCACCGCCTTTTAGAGCTGAAACCACATAGGCTTCGTTATTTTGCATTGAGAGAATGATGACTTTAACCGCTGGCCATTGGCGCTTTACGCGCTGAGTTACTTCAAGCCCGGTCAGCCCAGGCATTACCACATCGATCACGAGCACCTGAGGCTGAACTTTTTCGACCATTTCAAGGGCTTGCAACCCATCTCCAGCCTCGCCGACGACTTTGAAATCAGGCATCGAATCTAAAAGGTTCCGCAGACCTTGCCGAACAATAGGATGGTCATCTACCAAGAGGACTGTTACGCTCATTGTGTCTTCTCTCTAAATACCCACTCGTAGGCAGCATTGCCAGAATTTCGGTGCCTTCTCCCCGGGCTGATTTTACCACCAGTTCTCCTCCAATTAATAGAACCCGCTCGCGCATACCAGCCAGGCCAAATGTTTTCCCACTGGTAAATACCTGTTCAGGGTCAAAGCCAGCACCATTGTCGATTACCTGGATCCGTAAGGCATCTTGGGCGGCGTTAATAATCACTTCGACCCGGTTTACTTTTGCATAACGCGCCACATTTGTCAGGGATTCTTGCACCAAACGATAAGCCGTGATTTCGACCTGGGGCGAGAAGCGTTTATCCAGTCCGAAATGCGAGAATTTTACTTCAATGCCCGTTTGGCGGGTGTATTGGTCAAAATGCCAGAAGAGAGCAGGCAGGAGCCCCATATCGTCAAGCATTGAAGGCCGCAGCCGCAAAGATAGCTCGCGGATCTGGCCCATCAGGGTGCCAACCAGGGTTTGAGCTTCTTCCAGCTGGGCTTTGAGGTCGCCCTCTGCCAGCAGCTTACTCGATTGGAGGGTGAACTGCAAGCCGGTGAGCATTTGACCCACCTGGTCGTGCAGCTCTTTGGCAAGGAAGCGCCGCTCGTCTTCTTGAACATCTACCAAGCGGCGGGAGAGGAGCTGAAGCCGTTCGCGACTGGAGTGCACCATCTCATACAGGCGTGCGTTGGTGATGGCCGAAGTAGCCTGGTCAGCCAACCCTTGGATGAAAGCGTAATCATCTTTCGTGAAGCTGGGTAAAGCTTCTATTGAAGAAAGGATGATCATCCCTAGAAGCTGCTTATCTTGGCGTAACTGGATCAAGATCACAGTTTTTAGATTGGACAAGCCTACGATCTCGCTGAAGATTTTCAGCTGTTCGAGCTGGAGCTGCACCTCGTGGATAATCGTGACTGGCTGGATGAGGGCGCTGTAATGCTCAAAATCAGAACCTAGGATCTCAACTTGATAGGGGTTCAAGGGAATGGCAGCCTGCACCTGGCTGAAACCACCGGCTACCTGGTAGGTGTCATGTTCTTCATCATATAAAAGGATCGTAGCCGAGTTGATATTGAGCGCAGAGACCATGTTTTGGATGACCTGGGCAGTCACCCGAGACAGATCCAGCTGCGAATTCAGATTGGATATGCTCGTCAACAGCGCCTCGGCCCGGGCGGCTTGCTGGCGCGCGGCCTGCATGGCTTTGCGGATCTCAGAGACGTTGCGAAATGCCAACACCACCCCACGCACTCTTTGGTCATGATCCAGAAATGCCGCAGCGCTGGCCTCGATGGGCACTTTATCGCCAAAACGGTTGCTGAGCACGATCTCAAATCCAACCAAAGGGCCTGTTTTATGCTTGGCAGATAGAACATTCGAAAGCTCTACAGCCTCGCCAGTGTTTGCGTCGAGAATGGTAAAAATTTCATACAGCGATTTACCGATGGCTTCTTCGTGGTTCCAACCGATCAGCATTTCTGCAACGGGGTTCATAAACTCAATCTCCCCCTGTTGATTGACCGCGATAATCCCTTCATCAACGCTGCGTAAGATGGCATTCAACCAGTTCTGCTTTTCCAGAATACTCTTTTCCATCTGGTGATGGTAAAGCGCCAGCTCGATCGTCGCATAGGTGTTCAGATTCTCGAAAGGCCAGAACAGATAGCCAAATGGGCCTGCTGATTGGGTGCGCACCAGGGTGGTATTGCCTACATCTTTGCTCAGGTAGATCATGGGGATGTCGAGCTCATCGGCAACCCATTTCACGAATGCGACCCCTTCTGGCGTGCTGGCAAGGTGGATATTCGTTAAGATGATCTGAGGAGAAAATTGCTTAAGCTTATCCCTGGCTTCTTGTTCCGAACCTGCAATCGCCAGTACTTGATATCCCAGCTTCTTTAAGAGATCGCGCAGCTGAAGAGCAAGGTCGTGATCTGGCTCAATAATGAACGTAGTGGCTTTTGACATAAACACTCCAGATAAATGTCCCGGGAAGCCTGAGAATGCTCGTCCCTTTCGGAGGCTGCAGGATGAATTGGTAAGATTTTACATGCAGCTGTGCAAGTATTGAGCCTTTTCTTGCAACCCCAGAATCATCTCTGAGGTTACCTCCTGGCTGCCCATGCGAGGGAATCCCTCCGGCCAGCCGTGATCGTCTGACCCACCGGTGACCAGTAAATCGAACTGGTTTGCCAATGAGAGGAAATACTGGCGCGCCTCTGGGTTCAGCCGCGGGTGGTAAATTTCCATGCCCTCTAAGCCCATCTCCACCAGCTCTTGGATGGCCTGGACGTTCAGCCAACCGCTGGGCCAGGGCACGATGGTGGGGTGGGCCAGTACGGGCACTCCCCCAGCCTGGCGAATCATGGAGATGACCTGGTCGATGGTGAAGGAGCTGGGGCGAACGTTCTTCCAGATGGTATCCACCTGTTCCAGGGCGCGTTCATAACTGGGAGCATAGCCCTTACGCATGACAGCCATGATGAGCGGGTGGGTGCCGGCGTAATGAGGGTTTTCTTTCAGAACATCCTGCCGGGTCATGGTATAGCCTTCAGCAGTCAGGTACCAGCAGCCGATATCGGTGCGCTCGTGGAAATCATCCAGGATCTGGGCTTCGAAAGCCAGGAATTCTGGCCGTTCCAGGTCGAGGAAGTATCCTAATACATCAATATCAGATTTGCCGGGTGGGGCCTGGCTCGCATCCCAACGGCAGGTCAGCTCAATGGCCGGGATCAGGGTTATTCCAAGCTGCTCTGCAAACGGGAGCGCCTCGCGCGAGCCGCGGGCATTATCATGATCGGTGATGGCAATCGTCTGCATACCAAGTGCGGCTGCATGCTCAACCAGCTCTTGAGGGGAGGCACGTCCATCGGAATAATAGGTGTGCAAATGGATATCAATCGAGGAAATCAGAGGCATTGGGTAATTTTACCGTAAAGCTTTCAACTTAAAGCTTTCAATTGCGATAAGCAGTGAATGATGGAATTTGCTTTGCAAAACTGGCTTTTCCGTTGTATACTCTGAGCAGATTGACAGAGGAGAGGCTGCCCCATGAAAGTTTCCGTCTTGCAAGAAAACCTGGCTCACGGATTGAATATTGTATCCCGTGCGGTTTCGCCGCGCAGCACCCTGCCTGTGCTGGCCAATGTGTTGGTGGCTACAGACGAGGGGAGGCTGCGCCTTTCGGCGACAAACCTGGAATTAGGAATCACCTGTTGGATCGGAGCAAAGATTGAAGAGGAAGGATCCACCACGGTCCCGGCGCGTACTTTTACGGACCTGGTTAGCACCTGGCCGAACGATAGGGTAGAGATGTCTTTGAATGTGCGCACCCAGACGCTTAATGTACACTGCGGCGCATCAGACACGGACATTAAATGTATTGATGCGCAGGAATTCCCCCCGATGCCGGTGCCAGAATTATCCAATGGCATTCAGCTCAACGTGGCAGATTTCAGAGAAATGATCCAGCAAGTAGTGTTTGCCGCTTCAACGGACGAAGCTCGACCAGTACTCACCGGGGTGCATCTTTCTGTGAGAGACAATAAGTTGAACCTGTCTGCTGCCGACGGATTTCGCCTTTCTGTGCGCAAAGCAGAGCTGTCAGCCTCGGTGGCAAAACCTTTTAATGCCATCATCCCGGCCAGAGCGTTGAGCGAGCTGGCACGGATTTCCAGCGATGGCGATCAGAGTATTACGATGGTTATCCCCTCCAATCGTGCCCAGGTGATTTTTTCAATGAAAGACGCAGAGCTGGCATCACAGCTGATCGAAGGCGCATACCCAGACCTGGAACAAATTATCCCGCGGGCTAGCCAAACCCGCAGTGTCCTTACTACATCCGCATTCCTTAAGGCTTGCAAGCAGGCAGAAATTTTTGCTCGCGAAGGTTCCCATATTGCCCGGGTTAAAATCACTCCGGGTGGAGAGCTGGCACCAGGGTCTGTGGAAATTTCAGGACAATCGGAGGAAACTGGCTCGAATGTTACGAAGATCGATGCAAGCATTGAAGGCGATGCCTTGGAGATTGCTTTCAATGTGCGGTTTTTACGAGAGGTATTGGATGTTATCAGGACCCCCAATGTGGCCCTGGAAACCAATACAAATACCAGCCCGGGTGTGGTCAAGCCGGTGGGCGAGGATAACTTTTTACACGTGATTATGCCCATGCATCTGGGAAGCTAAGTTGGGCAGCTGCGTTTACAGGTTGGTAGGTCAGTATGACGACAGGCCAACCTGTATTTTTTAAGGCTATGCAGGGATTACCTTCTCCTTCTTCTGATAAAGCGCTCCAGGTTTACCTGGCATTGGCGCAGTATCCGATCTTGAACACCCCCATACGAGCGCGGATGCGTCGGGAGCTGTTTTTACGAGGCGTTATCACGCCGGCGACTTTTGAGACAGAAGTGCGCGAGCAGGCGATTCGCTCTCAGGAGCGCGAGGCATTGCATAATCCTTATACTGAAGAGCCAGCGGATGTGTGGGAGTTGCGCTTGATGCGCATCCGCGAACACCTGACTGACTTTTACTTTGCAAACAACCTTCCTTACGAGCTTTTTGAAGAGATTGTGCTGGCTGCGTTGGCTGAGCGTGGGGCTCAATCCAATGATTTGATGGTATCTTTCAACCCAGAGCTGGCTCCGCAGGATATGCTCTTCGAGCAAGCTTTTTCGATAGAGAAGATGCCAGCGCATGAGCGCTTTAAAGTAGATGCCAGGCTGCGGGAGATCAAAGTTGTATTGATCCGCACCTTGATCAGCGATCAGTTAGGATATGTAAATATTGCAAAAGATTGGTTTACGATTGCGGATCTGAATGATATCCGCCACCGGAAGATCGGCACCGGAAAGATCGGCGGGAAATCGGCCGGTATGCTGCTGGCGGCGCGCATCTTGAAAACACAAGCCAGCGAAGAGATCCGCACCCACCTGACGATTCCGGAATCTTATTTCTTGGGGGCTGATGTTACTTACCGTTTTATGTCCTTAAACGGCCTGGGCCATTGGGGAGACCAAAAATATAAAACCGAAGATCAGATCCGGGCGGATTATCCGAGGATCAGAAAAGATTTCCAGGCTGGCGAGTTTCCGCCCGATGCATTGGAGAGGTTGGGTGAGCTGCTCGATATGATTGGCCCTCTGCCCTTGATTGTACGCTCCTCCAGCCTGTTAGAAGATAATTTTGGTACTTCTTTTGCTGGGAAGTATGAGAGTCACTTCTGTCCGAACCAGGGAAGTAAAGAAGAAAATTTATTCGAACTAACCCAGGCGATCCAAAAGATTTATTCCAGCATCTTCAATCCCGATGCGCTGCTCTACCGCCGCGCAAAAAGTCTTGAGGACTATGATGAGCGCATGGCCATCCTGATCCAGGTCGTGCAGGGGGAACGCTTTGGGAGATATTTCTTGCCGCACGGAGCAGGGGTTGCCTTCAGCCGGAATCTGTTCCGCTGGTCTCCCAAAATCCGCCGGGAAGATGGTTTTGTGCGCCTGGTTTGGGGAATGGGGACGCGAGCCGTGGACCGGGTGGGAAATGATTATCCGCGCCTGGTGGCACTCAGTCATCCGCTGCTGGTGCCAGAAGCCGATCCGAAATTAATCCACCGGTATTCGCAGCATTATGTTGACCTGATTGACCTGCAAGAAAATCGTTTTACAACCCTTTCTGTTACGGATGTTATCACCCGCTATTACCCACCGCTGCGCTACCTGGCGCAGCTGGATGATGATGGGTCTTTGCTGCCTCTGAGAAGCTTGATTATGGATAGCGATAACAACCGCCTGGTTTTGACTTTTGATGGACTGCTGCGGAGGACACCATTTGCGGATCGTATGCGGCAGATCTTACAGATCCTGGAGAAGGAATATCATTCTCCTGTTGATACTGAATTTACCCTGGAGGTTCAGAATCCCCAGGCACTCAAGCCAGAAGTGAATATATGTTTGTTACAATGCCGCCCTCAAAGCCACCTGAAGGAGAGCAAGTCACAGTTTCCGATCAGCCTCAACCCGGCAGATGTGGTTTTCCTGACCCGGAGTGTGGTCCCTGAAGGGTATATTGAACAAATCCGCTATGTTTTGTTTGTTCCACCGGAGGTTTATTTTGCCCTGCCTACCCAATCGGCGCGGGCGGAGTTAAGCCGTATGATCGGCTTGCTAAATGCAAAAATAGGCGGGGAAACGTATATCTGTGTTGGGCCGGGACGCTGGGGAACTTCGACGCCGGACCTGGGCGTGCCTATCAGGTATGGTGACATTTATAAAACCCGTGCGCTGGTAGAGGTTTCTGGAACAGGAATTGGACCAGCGCCTGACCCTTCCTTTGGGACGCATTTCTTCCAGGACCTGGTAGAAAGCGGCATTTATCCCTTAGCAGTGTACCTGGATGATGTAGATACGGTTTTCAACCGGGATTTCTTCTATAATACTCCCAACTGCTTGCGGGAGTGGCTGCTGGTGGATGCCACCCAGGAGATCTGTGAAGATTGCCTGCACCTGATCAAAGTCGACGATTACCGAGCTGGTTATCACCTGGATTTAGTGATGGATGATGAAATGAGCCGGGCAGTGGCGTTCCTGGTGCCAGACAGCGGGACGAAGCCCAGTTTTCAACCGTCTCCGTTCGATAACCGGATACCAGTATCTTGATTTCATAAAAATTAGCTAGAATACAATTCCTTATGGAAAACCTGGTCGAGGAGATTTGCAGGATAGAAAACATCCGCATCGAATCGATCAATCCTGTAAAGGGTGGTCAAATCAACCAGGTTTTTCTGGTGAACAATGCCTACATCCTCCGGATTGGAACAGGCGAAGCGGCTTTTGCCCGATTAAGACAGGAAACCTCTCTGCTCCAGTCCCTTGAAGGGCGGATTTGTGTTCCAAAGGTTTATGCTTTTGGACAATGTGGGGAAAACAGCTACCAAATTCAGGGTTTTGTGCGCGGGGAAAAATTGCATTGGGTTTGGAAAGAACGAACACCTGAACAAAAAGATCAGATCATCGCCGATTTGTCTTCGAGTTTAAAACTCCTTCACCAAAGGACAGCAACAGGATATGGACGAGTGAGCGGGAAAAATAACGATCCTGACTGGATGGAATTTTGCGAAGATTATCTTGAATCTACTTTAGATGAACTGAAGGCGTATCGGGTAAAATTAGATCCGGCAATCGTTGATTTGATTCTGGAACGCTTTGTGCGCGATAAGGAATGGCTTCGTGAAGGGACACCTTGCCTGATCCACCGGGATCTCTGGTTAGGGAATATCCTGGTCGAGGGGGAGAGAGTAGCAGCTATCCTGGATTTTGAGTTCTCGATGTATGCGCCGGTGGATTATGAGCTTTTACTCGTAGAAGAATTTTGCCTGTATCCCAATGATTTTGCTGAGGACGGTAAAGAGGTTTTCAGCGCAGCCGACTTTTCGGAGTATCTCGGTTTATTGAAAAAGCATTACCCAGGTATGTTTGCATTTCAAAACCTGCGCAAGCGGCTGGATTTATATCACATAATATACGCCTTGAGCTCATACCTGGAATGGAGAAAAACCCAGTCCAAGGATTTTGTGGAAAACTATCCGCTACATGCCACGGCAAAGGTACTAAATTTTTTATTTGAGCACGGAACAAGGATGTTTTTTGACTAAGGAGAAAGCAATGATGGATATTGTTGTTACACCCGTAAAGAAATATGTGGCGGTGGCTGGAAACATCGGCGTGGGGAAATCCACCCTGGTGAAGCTGCTGTGCAACCACCTGAGCTGGCAGCCGTTTTATGAGCCAGAAGCTGAAAACCCTTACCTGACAGATTTCTACCGCGATATGCGTGCCTGGGCGTTCCAGTCGCAGGTGTTCTTCCTGACCCGTCGGCTGCGCGCTCACCGGCAGCTATTAGATCACCCGACCTCCGTGATTCAGGACCGTACCGTTTACGAGGATGCTGAAATTTTTGCCGAGAACCTGTATCGCCAGGATCTGATGGATGACCGTGATTACCGTTCTTACAGCGAGCTGTACCATGTTTTGATTGAATTCCTGCCCCCACCAGACCTGGTGATATACCTGCGCGCGTCTGTGGATACCTTGTTGGATCGCATCGCACACCGCGGCCGGAGGTATGAGCGCGAGATCAGCCGCGATTACCTGGTACAGTTGAATGAGCAGTACGAAGAATGGGTGACAGGATTTAACCTGTGCCCGCTGCTGAGCGTGCCAGCCGATAATTTGGATTACGTTGCCCATCCCGCACACCTGGACCTGGTTGTGCGCAAGGTGCAGGAAAAATTAACCGGTAAAGAGGAAGTAGTCTTCAGTATGGAAGAATTAAATGGGGAAGGATGAAGTAAACAAACCTTTCTTCAAGCCCCGCCAAGCCACTTCACTGGATTTATTTCAACCACCTGGTTGAACTGCTCCTCTTTCAGTAAATTCCACTCATATTTTTTAAAAAATGCTGCCAGCAGATCTTCGGAAAAGGGCGGCTCTACCACCCGGACTATGCCTTCACAGATCACAGGGTTGGTGCCATCTTCCAGCGCCAGCACGACATGGGGGTTATGGTGGATATTCCGGCTCTTCACACTGTGCGGGTCGATCCCGCAGTAAAATTTTCCGGCATGCCAGACGAACCAGACCGGGGTCAGGTGAGGGCGCCCATCGGGGCGCACGCTGCTGAACCAAATGTTCTGCTGGTTTTCGAGCCTGGTAAGGGTTTCAGGGGAGATGGGTTGGCTCATAGCTTTCCTCCAACTGGTGCATGGTACTCTCGATCAACGTCACTGCCTGGCGCAGGGTGGCGGCATCTAAGGCAAATTTTGCACCGGCAGCAGCAAACAGCTGAGGAAGGGTGGCCGTGCCGCCGAGAGCCATGGCTGCTCGATAATCGGCAACGGCTTTGACTTGATCTTTGAGAGCATTGCGCCAGACCTGGACTGCCCCAAGCTGCGCAAGACCATATTCGACATAATAGAACGGAACTTGATAAATGTGCCCCTGGCGCTGCCAGCGGGTCAATAACGAATCTTCCAGACCGCTCCAATCGATGCCGGGCATAAAGCGCTGCCAGATTTTTACAAATTGCGCCTCGCAACGCGCAGGATCGCTTGCGACAGCATGGTTCTCGTAAGCCCAGTGCTGGAAGGCATCGACAACGGCCATGTAGGGCCAGAAGAGGATGATCTGCTCCAGGTGGGTGATACGGGCGCGGGCGGCATCTTTCTGTGAATAAAAGCCGCCTTGATCTTCGGTGAGGTAGGGAGAAGCTAAGAGCTCCATGCTCATCGAGGCTACTTCAGCGATCTCATTGGTGATCTGAATTTGAGAATGATAGGGCAGGTGAGCGGTCTCGAAGACATGAAAGGCATGCCCGCCTTCGTGAAGCAAGGTCATCACATCGTCGTGAATGCCGACGCCGTTCATGAAAATGAAAGGCCGGCGGGCAAGGTCGTAGCTTTCACAATAACCACCGGGAGCCTTGCCTTTACGGTTCTCCAGGTCCAGCAGGCCTTCACGGCGCATGATGTCGTAGTAGTCACCGAGCTGTGGATCGACTTGCCTGAAAATCACTGCGGTCTTGTCAATCAGCTCCTGGTTTGCCTGGTAGGGACGCAGCGGCTCCTGCCCATAGAGATCGATGTCTAAATCCCAGGGGCGCAAGGATGTGATACCCAGCTTCTGGCGGCGTTTTTCATACAGGCGGCTGGCGGCCGGGACGACCACCTCTTCGATAGCCTTATGGAAGCTGGTGCAGTCTTGCGGGGTGTAATCGAAGCGCAGCAGCTGCTGCCATTTGTAGGCACGAAAATCGGGCAAGCTTGCATTTACGGTGATCTGCCCGCGCACTTGCATAAAGCGTGACCACAAATCATTCAACGCAGCGCGATCTTTCAGCCGGCGCTCAGCTGTCAGCCTCCAGGCGCGCTCACGTTTATCACGGTCAGCATCTAGAAAGACCGGATAGAGCTGCATCAGAGTGACTTCCTGACCGTCCCAGATCACCGTCTGATCGCCAATGATCTGGTCATATTCGATGCACAGCTTGAGGTCTTCGCTGAGCAGCGGCAGGTTTTCTTCCCGGTATAGGGCTGCTTCCGCGCGCATATTGCGCAAGGGAATTTCCAGACCCTTGGGCTGCAGGCCGCTGGCGATCAGCTTTTCTTTTAATTTTTGCTCCACTTTCAGCCATTGCGGGTAGATATGGTCGAGGTAGGCAGTGTACTGTTCGTGCACAAGCGGATCCGTGGTGTCGACCGTACTGGCAACATAGCGGCGTTTGTAAGCCTCAGAGACGGCCCGGCTCAAATCGGACCAATCCATCAGCCAGCTTTCTACATTAGCTGCACTGACCGGGCGTTCGACCAGCTCTTTGGCAGGCGGTTCAATCCGCGACCAGGTCAGGGTGAGGAGGTCTTGAGGGGAAAATTGTTTTGTAGTGGACATATTTATTCCTTCTTCTATAAATGTGGTTTCTTCGAGTGCCAGTCGGTCGCTTGCTGATAAGTGTGGGCTGTTTTGAAGAGGATTTCTTCTCGGAAGTGGGGGCCCATCAGCTGCATGCCGATGGGCAGGCCTTGACGGTCGAAGCCGACCGGGAAAGCCAGACCGGGAACACCCGCCAGGTTGGCGGGCAGGGTAAAGACATCTTCCAGGTACATGGCCAAGGGGTCGCCCGTATGCTCTCCGATGCGGAAAGCGGTGGAGGGGGCAACCGGTGCGGCAATCAGATCAACCTGGTCAAAGGCGGACTCAAAATCGCGCTTGATCAATGTGCGAACTTTCTGGGCCTGCCCATAATAGGCGTCATAATATCCGGCAGAAAGGGCATAGGTGCCCAGCATGATACGCCGCTTGACTTCAGCGCCGAATTTTTCGCCGCGCGTGTTGAAGAAGATATCCCACATGTTATCACCCGTAAGGCGCGGCCCAAAGCGCACGCCATCATAGCGCGCCAGGTTTGCCGAGGCTTCAGCGGGCGCAATCAGGTAGTAAACGGGGAGGGCATATTCGGTATGCGGAAGGCTGATGGGCTGGATGGCGGCTCCTAAGGATGCAAGCATACTAATGGCAAGGCGCACTGCCTGTTCTACCTCTGGTTGGATGCCGGCAATGAAGTATTCTTCCGGCACGCCGAGGCGCAATCCTTTCAAACTACCAGACCGGCTCAGATCGATCTTGGGCACGGGGAGAGGCATGGTGGTGGCATCGCGCAAGTCATAACCTGCCATGATCGAAAAGATGGCTGCGACATCTTCAGCCGTGCGCCCGAAGGCACCGACCGTATCCAACGAGGAGCCATAGGCTACCAATCCATAGCGCGAGACACGCCCGTAGGTGGGCTTTAGCCCGGTCACACCGCAGAAGGAGGCGGGCTGGCGCACCGAGCCGCCGGTATCAGTGCCCAGGGCAGCCGGCACCAGGCTGGCAGCGACCGCCGCGGCGCTGCCTCCGCTCGACCCGCCGGGCACATGGGCCAGGTTCCAGGGGTTGTGGGTTACCCCGTAGGCAGAGTTTTCTGTCGAGGAGCCCATGGCAAATTCATCGGTGTTGGTCTTGCCCAGAATGACCACGCCGGCGTCCAGCAATCGTTCAACAACCGTGGCATTGAAGGGTGGAATGAAGTTCTCCAGGATGCGCGAGCCGCAGGTGCAGCGAATATCTTTGACGCACAGCACATCTTTGATGGCAACCGGCAGCCCTAAGAGCGGTGGGAGAGCTGTTTCGGGGGAGAGGCGCCAGGCTTTCAGCTTCTGATCCGCCTGGCGGGCTGCTTCCAGCGCCCGCTCAGGCACCAATGTCAGAAAGGTGTGCAGGGCTGGCTCGAGCCGGTCGATGCGCTCCAGGTAGGCCTGGGTCAATTCCAGGCTGGAGAACTCTCCCTTTTGAAGGGAGTGGAGAGATTGGGTGAGGGTTAGATCGGTGAGAGAGGACATGGGAGGCGATTTACCACAGAGACACAGAGAACACAGAGTTATCCCTGAGTTTTCTTAATGGAAATTTTCATGTGGAGGCTTTCGAAATTTAATTTGCGTGTTCTCTTCTAACCCATAAGCAAGGCGATGGATACCGTCCTTTAGAAGCGGTACATTGAAATTAATCAGCAAACCTATTTTCCAGCCTCCGAGTTTTAGGTAAGTCAATAATTGAGCGTCATGAATGGGGAGCAGCACTTCTATGGCTTTAATTTCTACAACAACCCTTTCATCTACTAATAAATCCAAGCGATAAGAGCAAGCTAAGGACATTCCTTTATAAATGACAGGTAATGGAACTTGTCTTTTGAAGGGTACATCTCGCAGAGACAATTCTCGGCACAAACATTCTTCATAAGCTGCTTCTAATAAGCCAGGACCCAGATGCCGATGCACTTCAATGGCAGCTCCAATAATTGATTCCGTAATTTTGTTGATGTCGATGTCGTTCTTGTCCATTACCGAAATTTCCTTGTTCTAATCAGCATGGGTTATGGTTCATGTAAAGTTACATATCATTGCACCTTTTTAAAAACTCTGCGTTGACTCTGCGTTCTCTGAGTCTCTGCGGTGGATAAATGCTCTGTCTACTCAAGTACTGGCGGAACACGAAATTGATCGGCCTCAGTATCGGGGGCATTTCTCAGCAGCTCTTCCAGGCTGAGCCCAGGTTGGGGCTGGTCGGGGCGCAAGGCGCTGTGCGGCGGCAGGACACTGGCAGTGGGAGGAATCCCAGTGGTATCGAGTGCTAGCAGGCGGGCGGCGTAATCCAGGATGGCGGAGAGCTGCTCGCGGTAGTGTTCTTTTTCTTCTGGGGTCAGGCGGAGGCGGGCCAGCTCGGCGATGTGTTCAACTTCTTCTAGGGTGAGAGTCATGGGGAGGATTATACAGTATGAAAGAAAAAGTGCCAACTTGGATCGAAGGTGGACGAGATTGATGTAGAATGGAGTGAGCTGCGAAAACAGGAGGATGAAACGATGAAAACTAATCAAACTCCCTCTTTCTGGACGGGTTGCCTTGATCACGGGCTGTTCCCGCAAGCGTGGGATCGGCTTTGCCACCGCTAAACGACTGGCGGAAATGGGAGCGGACCTTTTCTTGCATGCTTTCACGCCCTATGACAAGTCCCAACCCTGGGGGGCTGACCCGGAAGGCATCCAATCGATCGTGGATGAGTTGCGCCAGTTGGAGCGGCGGGTCGAGCATCTGGAGGCTGATTTCCTCGACCCTGAAGCCCCATTTCAAGTGATGCGTGCAGCGGTTCAGGCTTTTGGGCATGTCGATATCCTGGTGGTGAACCATGCTTACAGCACGAATGGCTGGCTGGAAGAGCTAACTGCCGAGCATATTGACAAACACCTGCTGGTCAATGTGCGCGCCTCCCTGCTTTTGATCAAGGCTTTTGCTGTCCAACATGATGGTCGCCCAGGCGGGCGGGTGATCTTACTCACCTCCGGGCAGCACCTGGGACCAATGCCCGGGGAGCTGGCGTATATCGCCTCCAAAGGCGCGCTGCACCAGCTTACTCAAAGCCTATCAGCGCACCTGGTGCGGCGCGGGATCACCGTGAATACGGTCAACCCGGGTGCCACCGATACGGGCTGGGCACCACCGGAGCTTTATGATGAAATCCGAAAAGCGAATCCGCAGGGGCGCTGGGGGCAGCCCGAAGACGCGGCGCGGCTGATCGCCTGGCTGTCAACGGACGAGGCGCGCTGGATCACCGGGCAGGTGATCAATTCGAATGGGGGAGGGTGGTAACCCAGGGTGAAGCTGCTCCTGGTGATGGTCCTGTTTGCCAATATGGGGTTTCTATACCCCACTTATACGCTATTCTTGCTTTCAAGAGACCTAAACCTGACGGAAATCTTGACGCTGGAATCGGTTTTGGCATTGGGCATTATGCTGTGGGAAGTGCCTTCGTCGGTGCTGGCTGACCGTTGGGGGCGCAAGAAGCTGATCGTGCTGGCACGCCTGCTCGACCTGGTTTCGATGATCCCGATGTTCTGGGTGAGAGGTTTTTTTCCTTTCGCGGTCCTGTATGCTTTGTCGGGGCTGGCCATTGCTTCGCAGTCGGGCGCAATGGAGGCATATCTATATGAAATCCTACCCGACCGTTCGACCATGACACGCAGCCTGGGATATCTGCGGGGGGCGATGTTCGCGGCCATGCTGATCGGGTCAGTGGTGGGCGGCATCATTGTGGCGGCAGACCCGGCGAATGGATATAACCTTTGCATCGGGCTGGCGATCGTGACGTTATCTTTGTCTGCCCTGGCAGCTGGTCGACTGCCTAAGGATACCCCTAAAGCCAGCCGGCAGCAGGCCAGCCTGGGGAGTGTCTTTCGGACAGGTCTGAAGGCTGTCTTTGGCTCAAGACAGGTCCTGATCCTGGCGATCTTGTCGATCAGCATGGTTGGGTTCAGCGAAAAGCACTACCTCTGGCAGCCCTATTTGAAGGAATTGGGGCTTTCAATCCGCTGGTTCGGACTGGTGGCAGTGGGAATAACGGCTGTCAGCCTGGCGGGCAGCCTGATGGCAGGCTGGACAACTCGTAGGTGGAAACCTGTGCGGGTGATCTTTGTGACAGGCGGTCTGAGTGTTTTCATGTTTGGTTTGCTGGTCGTCATCCAACGCCCGCTGTGGGGCGTGATCTTCTTATGGACCCTGTTCCTGCTGCCAGCGCTCTTCGAGCCGATTTTCACCAGCCTGATTAATGAACAATTCCCCGATGAAGCGCGGGCGACGGCGCTCTCGGGCGTCTCATGGTTGAGCAGCACCATCCATATGATTCTACGTCCTGGGGTCGGTTACCTGGCTGACCGGAATATCCTCAATCCATTCAGGCTGGATGTCGTTGTGGTGGGTCTGAGTGTTCTGGCAGTTGTCATTTTTCGGAAATCAGTCTCCTCGGCAAGAATCAGTGAGCCCAATAACCAGTGAGGGAAAAGTTAACGATAGCGATTTTACCCATCGATGCGCACTACAGCATAGGGAAGGAGCGTTAGCTGCAAAAGACCATCCGTAGTTGAATACGGGCTTCCCATGAAAACACGGTACTCCTCTGGATTGAGCAGGGCTGCTCCAGCATTCGTCTCGTCGCGGGCTTGCACCAGAGCTGGCTTATCCAGTCCCAGGATGGCAACGGGCTGCGGCTCGGAGGTGAAATTTGCCAGGATGAGCCTCGTCTTGGCCTCTTTTTGTAAGGCGATTCCATCCACCGCCAGGGAATTCGAGGAACGGCTGTGGATTGCACTTCCACCGGCAAACTCGCCGTAATCAGCCAGGACGTGATACAGCGGGAAGACGCTGGATGGTTTGGAATGGAATAATTCCGGCAATGGGCTCCCTAAGGCGGTTTCCATCACCCCGCGCCAGCCAGTGGTCTCATAACAGGTGATGCTCTGTGCTCCGCCTTCCATCAGGTATTTCAGGCTGGCAGCGGTCCAACCCGCGCCGAGCAGGCTCATCTGCCGGGGATCGACCTGCGGAGGCAGCTCTCCAGACGGCGTCAGCGGCACCGGTCCGGCGGCATAGGGGTTGAAGCATGGCTTGAGCGTCAATGGACTGACAATGACCGGTTTGCCTCCTGCCAGGCGGCGGGCGGTGGAAACGGCTGTCTCTTGTGCTTCAAGAGTCTCTATAATCGAAGCATTGTCGAAGGCATGTACCTGTGGATTGATCGCAAAAGTCACCAGTTCGATCAAATCGAGCGGCGGTGGGGTGCGCTGCATGAAAATGAAATCGGTATTCGTCCCTGCGCCGATGAGCGCCCCGGGGATCAACCCGATTAAATACGGCAAGGCAGCTTCGAGCGCCTGGCGGGTAGGAGAGCCCCCTGCAAAAATTTCTTTGAGCGGATAAACCAGCCAGGTTTTGACTGGTGGCATCCTTGTTTTGACAGCCTCCTTGAGGAGGGCTAACCCATCATTTGGCTGATCACCAATCAGCAGAGCAGCTTCGAGAGATACCCCTAAAGCCTCCGCCTGTGCTGCTGCGCGGTTCAATTTTTCAACGAAGCCGGGTTCTGAGAGGGTTAGATCGACTCGCAGATGGTCCAGGTGTAAGGCTTTCAGGCGGTTGATTTCCAATGCGGTCAAGGGCTGCCCGTGACTGGCAACCCCCAGGCCGAGACGCGGCAGGGGGCAGGTTTTCTCAGGCTGCAAGCTGAAAGTGACTGGCTGGATACCACCCTGGATTGCAACTGCGGCGCTTTTGGCTGCGGGTGCTCTCTCATACGTTAACGACAAGGTGATGGATTGCTCCACGCGTGTCCCCGCTTCGATTTGCACTGGATAAGGCAGCCGCAGTGGGGTGCAGAAGGTTTTATAGGAAGCATCTGTCCAGTTGCGCTGGTCTTCCATCTCAAAAATGTCGCCGGTGAAGCTCAATTCTGCCCACTGCCCCGGTGAAACCTGGTGAGCCAACGAGCGCAGTTCGGCAAAGGGAGTGACGGGCTGGGCGGCGCAGATCAGCTCGGGGAAAGCGCCGTCCTCGGTTTGACCGTCAACGTGCATGAGGCGCGCTGCGGCTCCAGCGCAGGCTGCCGGGTGCAGGACGCAGAAACCGATCCGGTTGCGCATGAAGGTGGCACGCGCCTGCCCGCGCATGCTGAACACGATCTTGCCCTGAGCGTCACCGGTGATCTCTCCTTTCCAGGCGAAGTCGATTTCGCCGCGTTTGTTCTCGACCTCATAGGTAATATAGAAGGAGTTTGCCTGGATATCCATGCGAATATTAGAGAACTTGGGCAGGATCGTGCCCCAGTTGCGATCGCGGATGGCAACATAAATGCGCCGCAGGATTTCCTGATCGCCCAGCTTGATGTAGCGCAGGTCGCCTTGCTCGTAAAACAACGCCAGCGGCCCGGCGCGCAGCGGGATGCGCTCGGGCAGCGGCTCATCTGTTCCGTAATAGAGGATATTTTTTGAACTCAAAAAGCCTTCTTCATCTTGACCGCCTGCTTCACCGCCTCCAGGATGTCTTCGACTGCCATGCCGTAGTGATCCAGAAGGGTGGCATAAGGACCTGTTTCGGCGAAGCGGTCTGCCAGGCCAACGCGTTTTACGGGGACAGGGTAGTGGTCGGTGACGACCTCTGCCACTGCGCCGCCCAGCCCGCCCAAGATGCTGTGCTCTTCGGCGGTCACCAGGGCGCCGGTTTCTTTGGCGGCTCGGATAATTGCTTCCTCGTCCAGCGGCTTGAGGGTGTGGATCTCCGTCACGCCAGCCTGGATGCCTGCGTTTGCCAGCACACGAGCAGCTTCCAACGAGCGGCTGACCATCAGACCGCAGCATAAAATGGTCACATCTTTTCCGGAGCGCAGGTGGACAGCCTTACCGATGACAGGCTGGTAAGCGTCATCGAAAATGACCGGCACCTCATTGCGGTTGACGCGGAAATAAACCGGGCCTTTCCATTCTGCCACCTGTGGAAGCAGCCTGGCGAGGGCGATCGTATCACCCGGCACGACAATCGTCATGTTCGGCATGGCGCGCAGGATGGCGAGGTCGGTGATGGCGTGATGGGTGGGACCATCGAAGGAATCGGATATGCCGGCATAGGTTGCCATCAGCTTGACATTGGCTTCGCCGTAGCACAGGTGGGTACGGACCATTTCCAGGGCACGTGTGGTGAATAAGAAGGCGAAGGTATTGGCAAAAGGGATCTTCCCGCTGTATGCCAGCCCGGCAGCCACGTCTACTAAGGACTGCTCAGCGATGCCGACATTAATAAAGCGATCCGGGAAAGCTTCCTGGAACATGAAGCTAAAGTCGGAATTTGAGACATCCGCGCTGAGCACGATCACATCAGGGTTGGACTCTCCCAACTTGACCAGGGCTTCACCATACGCTTTGCGCATCAAGACTAATTCTGCCATTTTTTCAATCCTTCCTCTAGCTCTGCCAGAGCCATTTCATACTGCGACGGATTTGGAGCCAGGCCGTGCCAGCGATGGTCGTACTCCATAAAGCTGACCCCCTTGCCCTTGGTGGTGCGGGCGATGATGATGCTCGGGCGGGCATGGACTTCATCGGCGCGGTCGAGGGCGTTCAAGATCTCACCCACGTTATGACCGTGGACTTCCTGGACATGCCAGCCAAAAGCCTCCCATTTATCTGCAATGGGTTCGGTCGGCATCACATCCGCCGTGGCGCCGGTCTGCTGGATGCCGTTGTAGTCCAGGATGGCGGTCAGGTTGCCCAGGCGGTATTTGGCAGCAGCCATGGCGCCCTCCCAGATCACCCCGGCATTGATCTCGCCATCTCCCAGGATGACGTAGACGTTTCCAGCCGAAGCCCGGGCAGAAGGCGCGCTGGCAGAAGAGGGCTTGGTCCCTTTCATTTTTTGTGCGAGCGCCATACCAACCCCTACCGCGATGCCATGCCCGAGCGGACCGGCGCACATTTCGACGCCGGGAGTTCTTGAGCCGGTCCGGGTGACCCTGCAGGCGGCTGTTGAACTGCCGGAAGGTCAGGAGCTCTTCAACCGGAAAGAAACCCCGGTAGGCCAGCGCGGTGTAAAGCACGGCGCAGGCGTGCCCCTTGGAGAATAAAAGCCGGTCGCGCTCGGGCCAGCCCGGATTAGCTGGGTCAACCCGCAAGTGGTGGAAATATAAGGCTGCCAGGATTTCGGCAGCGGAGAAAGCGCCGCCCAAGTGCCCGCTTTGGGCATGGTAAACCATTTTCAACACCTGGATGCGAAAGGTCTGGGCTTTGACGCTGAGATCTCGGATTAATTCATCAGAATGATAGTGCATAGAAGCTCCAGTATGAACGGTTTATGAATTGAGATTAATGGATTTTTTACCATTCGGCTGCATACCAGCGTAAATATCCTTCCAGGTGTGATTTCCAATAAGTTTCGTCATGATAGCCCGCAAACAGGCGCCACTCATGGGGAATATCCCGCTGGTTGAGCAGATCCTCGAACCACTTGGACGACTGCAAGATATCGGGGCGATCGTTCAACCCGGCATCGATATAAAAGCGCGGCATGCGCCCGGCAGGGATTTCATCCAGCCACTGCTTAACAAAGGGCACATCGCTCCAGAAGAGTGCCAGGCTGTGCAGCCCAACTGATCCAAACAGGTCAGGGTGCTGCAAACCCAGGTTGGCGGCCCAGCCTGCGCCGCGCGACAGCCCCCCGATGGCGCGGTATTCACGGTCAGGCAGCGTGCGGTAATATTCATCGATATAGGGGATCAAGCCCTGGAGCACGGCTTCATCGAAAGGGTCCTGTTCGGCTGTGCCCCAGTTGGTGTCACGAGGCATGACAACGAGAAAAGGGGGTATCTCGCTGTTGGCAATCCAGCGATCCAGGACTTCATCCACACCCAGCCGATCCCATTGGTCATCGTTGAAGCTTTGCCCGTGCACCAGGTAGAGCACCGGGTAATGCTGATCCTGGGCTTCAGCATAACAAGGCGGCAGGTAGAGGCGGTAATCCAGCGGTTTTGGTGTATCCTTGACTTCGAGCTGACCGATCACAATTCTCCCGCCCAACTCCAGGCATTTCGAAGGCGTCTGCGTGGGCTTGGCGGTGGCTGGCAAAGGTGTGGCAGTAGGGTTTGGGGTGGCTGTCAGCGCAGGCGTTGGACTAGATGGGATGGGTGAGGAGGTAGGGGACGGCGCCACCGGTTGGCTGGATTGGACAGGGTTTGAACTTTGGCTGGCTGCCTGGCAAGCGTTCAAACTGGAAAACAGACAACAGGTTAGGAACAGGAAAATAAATTTCTTCAACACGTTATACAGCCTTTGCCATGCCCGAGTTTACCAGAAAATATGGTTCATTGGGAGTTACCGTGGAAAATACGGGGGTCCACCACGGCAATTCCTAAAGACCCGAAGTTGTCACGTTCTCCGAAACTGTCCAAAATTTCTTGAGGAAAACCGGTTTTTGGGATATTCGCTGGTACAATTGGCGGAATGCTTTTTGGAAAAAAGTAAGATCACCCCTCTGGGAGCAGAATCAGGAGCTGTTTATGCGTAAATGGATCTATTTTGCCTTTCTGTTAGCCTGGTTTCTATCGGCCTGCTCGTCAGGTGAGAAATCTCCCTCGCTGACAGCGCTGCCAAAGCCGACGGAGACCTTTTCTCTGAAATTACCGACCAAGACAGCATCTCCAACCCAGGTGCTTGAGCCTACGGTCACCTCCGCATCTACTCAAGAATCGATTCCGGCAAGCGGCGAAGCGATGCCTGGTTGTACGGTAAAGAGCCTTTTCCCTACCCCTAACCCGACCATGGAAGCACTCTTCCCTCCAGTTAGCGATGAAGATTGGGTGAGCGGACCTGAAACTGCTTCGGTAACTCTCATCGAGTACAGTGACTTTCAATGACCCTACTGTGCCAGCCTTGCGCCCGTGTTGGCGCAACTTGAAGAAGAATTTCCGAATGATTTGAGGGTTGTTTTTCGTCATTTTCCCTTGATCGGTACGCCTGAGCAGCCTTTCCATGATAAGGCGGCGATCTCAGCCCAGGCTGCTGAAGCGGCCGGACTGCAGGGAAAGTTTTGGGAGATGTATGAATTGTTGATGGGAAACCAGGGAGAATGGGCCGGGATGACGGTCGATCAATTTAAAACCTGGGTGGTTGAAAAAGCTGCCGGCCTGGGTTTGGATGTTGACCGGTTCGAGCAGGATTTGACCAGCGATGCGATCGTTAGTAAAATCCAGGCTGCCTGGGAGCAAGGCCAGGCGATTGGCTTACCTGGTACGCCTTTTGTCCTGTTGAACGGCGCGCAATACAGCTCAGGTCTGGATCAAAGCATGTTGTCGTCTGTGATTAAGTTGACCCTGCTGCAAAAACGGCAGTATGCCGACTGCCCCCCGATGGTGATTGACCCGGCTAAGAAATACCTGGCCACGCTCAAGACAGACAAAGGGGATATTGTGATTGAGCTTTTTGCTGACAAGGCGCCCCTGGCCGTGAATAATTTTGTCTTTCTGTCTCAGAACGGCTGGTATGACGGCGTTATGTTCCACCGCGTCTTGCCCGGTTTTGTCGCCCAGGCAGGCGACCCAACCGGTACAGGGTATGGTGGTCCTGGCTATGCCTTCGAAAATGAAATCTCTGCGGATCAAAATTTCGATGTGGCTGGCCTGGTTGCAATGGCTAATGCAGGTGCCGATTCGAATGGCAGTCAATTCTTCATTACATACTCTCCGGCAACACAATTGAATGGTGATTACACGATCTTTGGACGGGTGATCTCGGGGATGGATGCGGTCGAAGACCTGACACCGCGTGACCCATCGCAGAATGCAAACCTGCCGGAGGGTGATAAGATTATTTCGGTCACGATTGAGGAGAAATAGACTACGCAAAGCCCCTCACTGCATTTGGATGGATCTTTGGATAGCCCTCCGTTGAGCGAGGGATTTTCCTGGTTAACTTTGTTTCAGCTTGTCTTGAGCCTCCTGGCTGCCTTTGGGCTGATCGTTTTTGGTCTGTTCTTTGCCATGATCGGCCTGGGACAATTTTCCAGCCAGGTGCCGGGCATGCCTGATCCTGTTTCAACCTACATGTATGCCGGAAGCCTGGCTTTTGTGGGTTTCTTGATGCTGCCATCTGCCGGTTACGCCCTGCAGCGCATGATCAAAGGTGAAAAGAAGCGCGGCCAATATATTTTCAATCATCGTTGGCTGATCGTGGCTTCAGGATTGCTGGTCATCTTGCTGCCCCTGGTTCTGTTGGCGGGAAACCTGGTCTCAAAGTATGAGACGATTTCTTGGATCCTCTTGCCCGTTTTGCACATCCTGGCAGTATCCATCCCGGTTTTTTGGCTTGCCACAGTCGGTTTAAATGGGCTTAAACCCCTTTCTGGGCAGCGTACTTGGGGTTTGCTGGGCGCTGGGTTGGCCTTGGGTCCTGCCTTGATCCTGATTTTGGAGCTGGCCCTCCTGGCTGGTTTTGTTGGCATGGCGATTTTCCTGGTTGCCATGCAGCCGGAGAAAGCGAGCGAGTTGGCCGACCTGCTGCAGAGGCTAAGGGATGCCCCTAATAATCCGGAAATCCTGGAGCGAATTTTGACACCCTTCCTGGCGAGTCCGGTGGTGGTTGCGAGCATCTTTGTGTACATTGCGGTTTTGGTCCCCTTGATTGAGGAAATCTTCAAGCCGATTGGGGTATGGTTGCTGGCTGGCCGGAAATTGACCCCGGTTGATGGCTTTATGGCGGGCGTGTTGAGCGGAGCAGGATATGCGCTTTTTGAAAACCTGTTCCTTTCGAGCGGCGGTGAACAGTGGGTGAGTGTGGTGTTAGCCCGGATCGGCACTGGGGCGGTACATATCTTTACAACCAGCCTGGTGGGTTGGGGGTTGGCCTCCGCCTGGAGCCAGGGACGTTACCTGCGTTTGGCCCTGTCTTTCGCCCTGGCTGTGGGTTTGCATGGATTGTGGAATGGGCTGACAATCTTTACGGTGGGTTCACAAATCAGTACGATGCCAGGGATAGGTGCTCTTCCCCAGGTCGGGAATATTCTTCCATTCGTACTGAGCTCATTAGCGCTCTTGTGCATTTTGATGATTTGGCTGTTCAACCGGTCTATGAAGCGTGCTATAATCGCCTCTCTGCCCCTGGCAGACGGTGATATCGATCGCGAGATTGAAACTGACGAGGTATAGAATGGATTTTATTTTAAAGTTAGTTGAAATTTTTATTCATCTAGATGAATACCTGGGAGAGGTGATTCGGAACTACGGCACCTGGACTTATTTGCTCTTGTTCCTGGTCATTTTCATGGAAACCGGATTGGTGGTGACACCTTTCTTGCCAGGTGATTCCCTGATTTTTGCGGCGGGAACCTTTGCGGGGATGGGGGTTTTGAATGTTTGGGTATTATGGGGACTGCTTTGTGCAGCAGCCATCCTCGGCGATACAGTGAATTATTGGATCGGTCACTATATTGGACCCAAGGCTTTCAGCGGCCAGGTTCCTTTCTTAAAGAAGAAATACCTGGACCAGACGCACGCTTTTTATGAGAGGCATGGTGGTAAAACCATAATCCTGGCGCGTTTTGTCCCGATCATCCGCACCTTTGCTCCCTTCGTTGCGGGGGTGGGGGCTATGACCTATTCGCATTTCATTACCTATAATGTGGTTGGCGGAATTGCCTGGGTGAGCTTGTTTTTGTTTGGCGGGTACTTCTTTGGCGGTTTGAAATTTGTGCAGGATAATTTCTCTTTTGTGGTGATCGCGATTATCCTGATCTCAGTCATGCCGGCTGTCATCGAAATCATCAAGGAGCATGCTCGAAATCGAAAATCAAAGGAAGTAGCCGCAAAAGGCAGTTAGGTGTAAAATCCGGATATGGATCAAACCCGTCTACTCAAATCCTTATCCGATCTACCCATAGGGGCGATTAAGTATTTTGACCGCCTTGGCTCCACCAATGATGAGGCTTCTGCATGGGCGGCTCAAGGTGCTCCAGACCTGGCATTGGTGGTTGCCGAAGAACAAACCGCTGGGCGCGGCCGCCAGGGCCGCAGCTGGATTACCGTGCCAGGGGCTTCGCTGGCATTTAGCCTTATCATCTATCCATCTGAAAAGAGTTTACATATTTTACCGCGCCTGACTGCCCTGGGAGCCCTGGCTGTTAGAGATACGCTGGAAAATTATTATGGCATACGCACCCAAATTAAATGGCCGAATGATGTCCTGGTGCAGCGCCGCAAGCTGGCCGGTGTTCTGGCTGAAGCCCAGTGGATGGGTGACCAAATTGGTGCCTTGATATTGGGAATTGGCATTAATATTGCAGCCGCATCGGTAGGCACAGCTTTACGCAATGATGACAGCCTTCGTTTCCCGGCCACCTATATTGAAGGTATTCTCGAGCGCCCAGTTGATCGCCTGGACCTGCTTCATAATGTGGTCGCAGAACTGCTGCGCTGGAGACCGCGCCTGGCTTCTCCGGAGTTTCTACAGACATGGGAGTCCAGCCTGGCTTTTCGCGGCGAACATGTGCAGGTGATTACTGGACAAAGCGTGGGTAAAGATGGCCTGCCGGCTGGGCTGGAAGGTCATCCTCCTACGGTGGTAGATGGCATGATCCTGGGTTTGGCTCCCGATGGCTCCTTAAAGCTGCGCACTAAGAGTGGAGAAGTCATCGTTGTGCGGGCGGGCGAGGTCCGGCTTCGCCTGATGGAAACTTCGTCCATCTATGAATGAGGAGTAAAAGCATGTCTTACGATAGCTTTCGAGAGCAAGCAGATGACAATGTTTTTTTAGAGCCAGAAAAGCCGGCTGAGGCAGCCCCCGCGACCTCTACGCGGAGGGCACGCAGGCGGCGAGGTAATTTCCTGGGTATGACAGCCGTCCAGCGGTTTATCATTGCGGTCATGTTGTTGTTCATGACCTGTTTGCTTGGCACCTTGTGCCTGCTGGTGACCCAAAAGATATCTTTTCCGGTGTAAGGCAGCTGGTCACCTACTCTGCAGCGACAGCCCCTGCTTTTTGCAAATCAGCCGCAGAAATGCGTGCCACAGAAGCCAGGCTATCGCCCTCCTGGAGTTTAATTAATACATGACCGCGCGTAGCCCGACCTGATTTGGGCACATCCGTCACGCGCGTGCGCAGCACGACCCCATTTGCCGACATCATCGTCAGATCATCTGCCTCCTGTACCACCCGCACGACGGTAATCATTCCGATCTTCCCCAGGCTTTTTTGGTCGATGGTTGCCACTCCGCCTGTGGCGCGCCCTTTGACGGGATAATCGGCTAAGGGTGAACGCTTGCCATAGCCCTTGGCGGTGATAATCAGCAAGTCACCATCCGGTTCAATGACCTCCATACCCGCTACATTGTCACCCTTGCGCAAGCCGATCCCCGTTACGCCAGCGGCTGAGCGCCCCGTGGGGCGGATGGTGGTTTCAGAGAAGCGCAAAGCCTGGCCGTTTTCGGTGACCAGGATGATCTCATTGCTGCCATGGGTCAGGCGTGCCCAACCCAATTCATCTTTTTCATCGAGGGTAATTGCAATCACACCCGAAGGCCGCACGGAGGCGAACTCTGATAGATTTCAAACGCTTGACACGCCCGCCGCGCGTAGCAAGGGTGCAGTATTCGGCTGCGGCAAAATCTGGGACCGTGACCGCCGCCGTGATGCGCTCCCTGGCATCCAGAGCCAACACGTTGACGATGGAGATGCCCTTGGCGGTGCGGGAGGCATCGGGGATCTGGTAAGCTTTCTCTGAATAAACTTTACCCCGGTCAGAAAAGAAGAGGATTGTGTCGAGCGTGCGGGCTGGGAAGAGGATCAAGATCTCATCCTCGTCCTTGGTCGTATGCCCGGTGACGCCCCGCCCACCGCGCCCCTGGGCTTTGAACGTATTTGCTGCACTGCGCTTGACATAGCCTTGCTGGGTAATGCTGATCAACACCGACTCGTCAGGAACCAGGTCTTCCTGGTGGAAATCTTCGCTGGACTCGATGGAGATGCGCGTGCGCCGGGGGTTGTTGTACTTTTCGGCCAAATCAACCAGGTCACTTTTGATCAGGGCAAGGATTTTATCTGGGTTTTCCAACAGGTCTTCCAGATATGTGACGCGCTCAATGAGCTGGTGGTGTTCATCCTCAATTTTCTGCCTCTCCAAGGCTGCCAGGCGGCGCAGCTGCATGTCCAGGATGGCCTGTGCCTGGATTTCGCTGAGCTTGAAGCGCGTCACAAGCCGTTCCTTGGCTGTATCGGCATCTGGGGATTGGCGAATGGTCTGGATGACATCGTCCAGGTTTGCCAGGGCAATCAGCAAGCCATCCAGGATGTGCAGGCGGGCACGCGCTTTTCCCAATTCAAAGCGTGTCCTGCGCACAATGACGTCCTGGCGATGATCGATATAAATTTTCAAGCTGCGCTTCAGCGAGAGCAGGTGTGGCTCACCGTCGACCAGGGCTAAGAGCTGCGCGCCGAAGGTGGACTGCAAGGGAGTGTACTTGTAGAGCTGATTGAGAACCTTTTTGGGCTGCGCCCCGCGCTTCAGCTCGACAATGATGCTCATCCCGCGCCGGTCCGATTCATCGTGTAAATCGGAGATGTCGGCGATGCGTTCATCCCTCGCCAGCTCAGCGATGCGCTCCAGCAGGGTCGATTTATTGAGCTGGAAGGGGATTTCGGTGATCACAATGCGATGGCGGTCTTTTCCCATCTCTTCTATATGTGCCAGGCCGCGCAATACGATGCGTCCCCGCCCGGTGCTGTAAGCCGATAAAATGCCTTCGGTGCCCACGATCACCCCGCCCGTGGGAAAATCGGGCCCGGGGAGGAATTTCATGAGACTTTCGATATTTACATCGTCGATCTGGGCATAATTATCGATCAAGTGGATGATGGCCGCAGATAACTCGCCCAGGTTGTGAGGGGGAATGTTCGTGGCCATCCCCACCGCGATCCCTGAAGAGCCGTTCAAGAGTAAATTCGGCAGGCGTGCGGGGAGGGCAAGCGGTTCTTTGAGAGAGCCATCGAAATTGTCACCGAAATCGACGGTATCTTGATCGAGATCTGCCAGCATCTCTTCTGCCAGGCGTGACAGCCGGGCCTCAGTATAGCGCATGGCAGCCGGTGCATCTCCGTCGATGGAGCCGAAATTCCCCTGCCCATCAATTAACGGGTACCGCATGGAAAAATCTTGAGCCATGCGCGCCATGGTGTCATAAACCGCCAGGTCGCCATGTGGGTGGTATTTACCTAAAACCTCACCAACGATACGGGCGGACTTTTTGTAGGCGGTGTTCGAGCGGATGCCCATATCGTGCATGGCGTACAAAATCCGCCGGTGGACGGGCTTGAGTCCATCGCGCGGCATCGGGTAAGGCGCGGGCAACGATCACGCTCATCGCATAATCCAGGTAGGCGAGGCGCATCTGTTGATCGATGTCGACTTGTTCAATCGTTCCGATATCCATAAGAATTCCTTATTTGATCGAATGGGCAAGCTGACAGCCTGCCCTACACTTTTAGCCCATGCAATGGGAGGGAGTGTCCCGGTGCACGAACTCGAATTATACCTCTATGCGACCTTTCATATCTGTTCTGGAAATAAGTCCCCCCAGGATTTATGGAAATTCTTCAATTGCTACTTGACTTTTCTCATTTATGCTTTATAATGTAATTAACTTTGTATTGCAAAGTAAATAATTCTACAAAGGAGAAAACATATGTCTGAAGCACTTGACCTCAAAACAATTGAAAAAAAGGCTTTCAGAGCCGTTCATCAGGATGGTTTATGGGATATCTATATCGGCGGTATTGTGATGAGCATGTCTGTCCTGGCGTATTCGACTTCTAGTGAAGCCAAAACGTTCCTACGTTTTGGACTCTATTTGGTAGGAATGGGGTTATCTTATCTCCTCTTCTGGGCAGGTAAAAAATATATCACCGTCCCTCGCCTGGGCCAGGTGAAATTTGGTCCCCGGCGCCAGAAGCGCAGGTTGACCATGATGATTGTCATGGTGGGAATCGTCTTGCTGCAGCTTGTCATCCTCTTGGGAACAATCTTCTTGTGGCAGAATCCGGAAAGAGCAGCCGTTTTAGGGTTTTCTCAAACCGATCCTGATCTCGAACGCTTGCTGGTAGCTACCATTGGGGCTTTGTTTGTAGGTCCCAGCATGGTCTTACTGGCTTATTTCAATGAGTTCATGCGCGGTTATTACATTGCTGTGATCCTGTCCGTGGCGGTCTTCTCATTAATCTGGTTCGGAGAGCCTGTTTACCTGATTATTGCCGGGCTGCTGATCCTTATTCCAGGCGTGGTGCTTTTCATCCGATTCCTACGAAACCATCCCCTGCCTCCGGCTGAGGTTAGCTATGACTGAACCACTCCTCAATCCGGAACTGGCTGGCCTCACTGAGATCGACCGCCTGGTGCACGAGCCAGCCCGACTGATGTTGATGGCGGTGCTGTATGTCATCGACAGCGCTGATTTTATCTTTCTGATGAACCAAACCGGGATGACCTGGGGCAATCTTTCAGCGCACATGAGTAAGCTGGAAGAAGCTGGCTACCTGGAAGTGGAGAAAACTTTCAAAGGCAAGCGTCCCAATACCATGCTCCGCCTCACCCCTCAAGGCCGGTCTGCCTTCCAGGCTTATCGCTTAACAATGAAGCAGGTATTGGATAATTTACCGGAATAAGGTAACCCATCAAAAAAACTACCGCCCCAGGGTTGTCAGTTCCTGGGGCGGTGAATTTTGTGATTAGCCTCTATTCCGTTTTCAAATACTCATCAATCGCCTTGGCAGATTTACGCCCAGCAACCATCGCGGTGACCACCAGGCTGGGGCCGGTAACGCCATCTCCGCCAGCGAAGATGCCTGGGAGGGAAGTGGCGCCTGTTTCAGGATCGGTGACGATCAGGCCATAATTTTTAGTTTGCAGGCCAGGGGTGGTCTCACCGATGATGGGGTCGGGCCAATATCCCAAAGCGAGGACAGCCGTATCCGCTTCGAAGAAGAAATTGGAGCCTTCGATAGGAACAGGCCGGCGGCGTCCCTTGGCGTCTGGCTCGCCCAGCTGCATGCGAATACATTCTAATTTCTCCAGGTGTCCATTCTCACCGGCAATAAAGCGGATCGGTTGAGTGAGGAATTGGTAATGGGCGCCTTCTTCAAGCGCCATGGTCCGGTCGTGGCAGCCACCGGGCATTTCTTTGAGCGTGCGCCGGTAAAGGCAGGTGACCTCATCCGCTCCCAGGCGCAGCGCGGTGCGCAGGCAGTCGGAGGCGGTATCACCACCGCCAATCACCACCACGCGCTTCCCGATCTCGGGGCGGGCTTGCAGCTCAGGGGGCAGCAGCTCTAAGGGCAGGCTGGCGCGCGCCAGGAAATCAGTGGCTTTAAACACACCGGGCAGATCTTCACCGGGCGCTTCCATGGGAGCATCGACCAAGGTCCCAACCCCCACAAAGATCGCTTGAAAACCATCGGCGAACAGATCGTCGATCTTTTTGCCTTTTCCTATGTAGGTGTTGGGGACGATTTTTACCCCAGCGTGTTCCAGGTCGCCAATGCGGTTGAAAACAATTTCTTTCGGGACTTTAAAATTGGGTATGCCGTAGGTGAGCAGGCCGCCCGGAGCAGGCTTGGCATCGAAAATGGTGACAGTGTGTCCCATCTTCACAAGCTGTTCGGCGCATGCCAGGCCAGCCGGACCAGCGCCGACAATCGCAACCTGCTTTCCAGTGGGCGTCCCTTGTGGAATTTCTACGCCGGCATTTTTTCGCTCGTAATCTGCGACAAAAGCTTCCAGGGGACCCGTCATTACGGAGGCGCGCGACTTTAGATGCGAGCATGACCCCTGGCAAAGCTGTTCCTGAGGACACACCCGCCCACAGATCTCGGGCATGGAGCTGGTCTCACGATATAACTTGGCTGCCTCAAGGAACTCACCTTGCTCGATCAACCACATGGCCGTGGGGATGTCGTTGTGCACCGGGCAGGCTTCCATGCAAGGCGCCGGGTCCGGGCACTGTACACACCGGGCCGCTTCTAACATGGCTTCTTCCGGTGTCAGCGGGATGACCACATCATTGAAATCATGGATGCGCTCCTCGGCAGAACGGGTAGAAACGTCAAGAGAAGGCGCGCGGGCGCGGGCCTTCCGGTCAATGGCCAGGAACTCTCTGGGTATTCCCTGAGACATAAGTTTCCTCCTAATCGTGTTCTGCGGAAGTATCGTAATCAGCTATGCTCACACAGATTGATAAGATAATTGGTCATGAATCATGCGATCTAGGCGGCTGTGAGGGTTGTAAAAAGTATACCGAATTACTCTTCTTTGAGTAAAGTCGCGGATGTCACGATTTCTTGTGACAGTTGTCATAGTGAAGAGAGAAAAAAGCAGGGATGCAGATTTCTGCATCCCTGCTGGTCTACCTCTGCTCGTCTATGACTGGGTTGGTACTGGAACCATCCCATCCAGGATAATCTCCAGTGCCATGGTATGGCTGCACTGTTTTCTACTCTGGAAGAAATCACAATCACAGTGCCAAGCACCCTCTTTAAAATTCACGGTGTGCGGGTTATTATCTCCATCAAAAGTCACCGTAAGTGAATCAATGCGAATCCGATCGCGCTCTTCAGCGTACCGCTTGGCCTTCTCGATCTTGCGCATCAATCCTGAGTCCATCTTTTTTTATTTTTCTCCTTTCGTTTTGGATTGGTAAACAAAAGGCACGCCGCGAAAGCGCGCGTGCCTCGGTCAGACAGCTAACAGGGAGACTCTTTCTAAAAACACTCGCATAGGCGTTTTCCAATCTCGATTTCAGTATAAACTCTTTCCGGGATAAAGTCAACGGTGATCTTTTCGAGTATGATTAATCTTGCGAAAGCGTTTGTTTCTCCTTGAATTCCATGAATATTTATGAATTTTTATCAAATACGTCACATTTATGACTGAATGACGTCATAGAGAGTGAGATGGAAGCAAACATGACATTTACCACCACTCAAACTTATAGTCGACAGGCGCTTGCTGAGATGTATGAAGAACACAGCCCTGGCCTCTTCCGCTATGCTTATCGTCTGCTCGGGGACCAGGATGTCGCAGAAGAATGCGTGTCCGAAACCTTCAGCCGCTTTCTGCATGCCGTGCGAGCTGGGGGCGGGCCACGCGACAATGCGCGTGCCTACCTGTACCGCACGGTTCACAACTGGGTCATGGACCATTACCGGCGCCAACCTCTCCCTCCACTTTCGTTGGAGGATGATATGCACTCTGGAGATCAGGATGATGTTTCTCAGAGTGTCGCAAAAGAATTATTGAGGAAGCATGTGCGCGCTGCTCTGCTGCGTCTGCCAGCGGAACAGCAGCAGGTAATCCAATTGCGTTTTCTAGAGGATTGGTCGCATGAAGAAGTGGCAGCTCAGATCGGTAAATCGATTGAAGCAACCAGGGCTTTGCAACACCGCGCCATGACAGCGCTGCGAAGAATGCTTTTGGATAAAGAGGAAGAACAAAATGACTGACAAAAAAACTATTCACAAGGACGCTGATCCCCAGTTAGAGAAGTTGATCGGCTTACTACGACCTACGCCTCTTCGCAACTCACAAGCAGTAGAACAAAACCGTGTGAAGTTCCTGGCGGAGGTCGATACATTGATTGGTGCGGATACACAACCATCTCAGAAGAGAAAATTTTATCAATTTCAATCCAAGGAGAAAACAAACATGAACGCTTTCAAACCTAAATTCGCTGTGACGATCCTATTCGTCATCGCGACCATTTTCATCTTTTTGTTCGGGGGCACCAGCCTGACGGTCTTTGCAGCCCAATCCGCTCTGCCAGGGGATGCTCTCTACCCTGTGAAAACAGGACTGGAAGAAACCCGTCTATCGTTAACGTCAGAGGAAGATCGTGTGGCACAGCTCCACCTCTCCCTGGCTCAGAAGCGATTGGAAGAGATCGAAGGTTTAATCAAAGAGGGGCGTTACGACCAGGTTGGAAAAACATCCGCTGAATTTGAGCGGCAAATCCAATTAGCTGTCGAAGCGCTCAAAAGCCTGGCGAACCAGAATCCCACCCGCGTGGGCGAGCTGACCACCCAAATGATGGTAGAGCTCTCCACATATACCAAAGCCCTCACCGGCATGCTATCGAACCTGCCAGATGATGTTAAAGTCGAGGTGGAAAAAGCCATTGTTGGCTCTGAATTGGCCGGAATCTTGGATGACAGCGCCAAAAGCGTTGAGTTCATGGGTACCCTCTCGAGCATGACCGCGGAAAGCTGGACAATCTCAGGCCGCCAGGTGGCTGTTACTCCCCAAACGGAGGTCAAGGGTTCGTACTCTGTGGGTGACACTGTCAAGGTGCACGTCCGGGTAAATGCAGATGGATCGCTGACTGCTCTCGAAATTGAGGCTGTTGCTGCTGTTGGGAATGCGAATGATAATCAGAATGACAATGCCAATGAGAATTCCAATACGAATTTGAACGAAAATGAAAATGCGAACGCGAATGACAACGAGAATGAAAACGAAAATGAGAATGCCAACGATAATTCCAATGGATTTGACGATGATGACAAGTTTGAATTCAAAGGGAATGTCCAGACGATCCTGCCTGATATGTGGGTGATCGGTGGAATTACTGTAGCAGTTTCTTCAGAGACCCAATTCCAAAATGCAATTGCAGTCGGCGATTATGTGGAGGTGTACGCGAAAGCGCTGCCGGACGGAACGCTGCTGGCTTTCCAGATCAAGCTTGAGGATGATGACGGCTCAAGCAATGATAATGGAGATGATGATTACAACTCAGATGACAGCGACGGTAATTCGAATGACAGTGATGATAACTCGAATGATAGCAACGATGACTCGGATGACAGCGATGATAACTCGAATGACAGCGATGATGACTCGAATGATAGCGACGATGACTCGGATGACGATAACAGCGGCAGCGATGGTGGAGACGACGGAGGAAATGACAACGGGGATGACGATTAATGCCGGTGATTAGGGCTCTATCGTAACCATGGTATAACTTCAGGCGGATCGATGAAAATGATCCGCCTGAAGCTTACAGATCGAGGTCTATTATTAATTTTTTACCCTCCTTTAGAACACCATGACTGCAACCATCCGCCCTCACCTTTCAAATCAGCTTACCTCACCTTCTACCTGGCACACCATCCTGATATGCCTGGGCGTTTTTTTGACTTTCTTCGTTGGTCTGGCACTGATCCAGTTCTCAACGCCTAACCTGCCCGATAACGATGGGTTTTACCACATCAAACTGGCAGAGATCATGCGTACGGAGGGGCTGCGCCCTGCATTTCCCTGGCTGCCCCTGACCATCCTGAATGCCCGCGAGTACTACGACCACCACTTTTTATTCCACGTAGCGCTGATCCCCTTTACCTTTGGCGACCTGCGCCTGGGGGCCAAGTGGGCAGCCGTCACTTTTGCCAGCCTGGCGTTCTTTACTATCTGGTGGCTGCTGCGCGGCCAGCGAGTGCCCTTTGCTTTCCTGTGGTCATTAGGTTTGCTGGCAGTCTCGGAGGCGTTCCTCTACCGGATGTCGATCCCGCGCGCCCAATCACTCTCCCTGGCGATCCTGGTGCTGGGATTGCACTGGTGCCTGACCGGAAAATACCTCCGCCTTGCCCCCCTGGCTTTTCTATACGTCTGGATGTATGATGCTTTTCCTTTGATCATCGCCATCGCTGCAGTGTATGCCTTGGCGGTTGGGTTAATCGAGAGACGCCTGGAGCTGCGTCCAATTTTGTATGCCGGAGTGGGTATCGTCCTGGGTTTGCTTATCAACCCCTATTTTCCGGATAACCTGATATTTATCTACCGGCACCTTCTTCCTAAGCTCTCGGAAATGACGGCGGTTTCAGTGGGCAGCGAATGGTATCCCTATGACACTGCCCAGCTTTTAGGGAATTCACTCCTGGCTCTGGCAGCTTTTGGCTTTGGTGTGGTGGCATTGGGCTTGCAGGAAAAGCGCATGGATACCCGGACAGCCTCCAGCCTCTTTCTGACTTTACTCTTTGGTGTGATGCTCTTCCAGGCGCGCCGTTTTGTTGAATATTTTCCGCCCTTCGCCTTGATCTTTGCCGCCTTTGCCTGGACGCCCCTGATCGAAGCTTTCCAAAATTGGGAGAGAGTATTGAATCAATCTCCAAAGCTCCTTGGGCAATCCTGGCGAGCCTGGCTGGTCGGAGGCGTGCTGGCGCTGGTTCTGATCCCTGGTTTATGGATTACGCTGCATGCCTCCAGCGACAGCCTGCAGGGCTCGAAGCCCTACCAGCGCTACGCGGGAGCTTCTGCCTGGCTGGAGGAAAATACTCCTGCTGGCTCACGCGTCTTCCAGACGGATTGGGACGACTTCCCGCGCCTGTTCTTCTACAATACGCATAACACCTACCTGGTTGGGCTGGATCCTACGTATTTGCAGCTCTATTCGGCGGACCTGTACGACCGGTGGGTGGCAATCACGGATGGAAAAGTCAGCCAGCCCTCGGTGGAGATCGGCGGGCGGTTTGCTTCCAGCTACGCGATCACGGACCTGGCGCATAAGGCTTTCATTGCGCGGGCGAATGAGGATCCGGGGTTAGAGAAAGTGTATGAGGATGGGGAGGCAGTGGTTTTCCAGGTCAAACGCTAAAATTTCCTGTTGTGCAGGAACTCTTTGTTTTCTAAATTGATATTAGAACTTAACTTCCATCCAAATCAGCGTCTGCTGGCTGGAAAATCCGGCATTTTCTATGGCGCCATCTACGAAGCCCGCCGGTGTATTGAGCGATAAGCGCCGCCGGGGAGTCAGGTTTCTGCGCGCCTGGATGAGCAGCGCCTGGATTGCCGCTGGATCAACCTGCTCGGGCGCTGCCAAGAGCAGGTAGTCTGAATACCCCGCATGGCTCATCCAGGAAAATACCCCGCACAATTCACCCGCAGCGGTCACGCTCCAGTGTTTTGGATAGGTCAGGCTGAAGATGCGATACAGATCGCTGCGCCACCCCGGCTGGATCGCTCTCCAATTGACAGGTAAATGCCAGGCAAATTCTGCCGGGTACATGCGCTGCAGCCAGGCGCGCTCGCTGCACCCAATGCTCCGGGCGCCGGGGGCCTATGCGATAATCATTGGCTGCAATATCCGGTAGGGGTAGGGTGTTGACCCAAGAGGTGCGGCGCGCCCTCTCCTTGAAGCCCAGCGATGCGTAGATGTGGATGGCGGTCGGATTATCATCGCGCACCTGCAGCCAGGCTGAAGCCCCGCGATGGTCGCGCACATGCTCCAGGGCGTGTGCGGTCAGTTGAGTGCCTATGCCCCTGCCGCGATATTCCGGCAGCACCGCCACGTTGGCGATCAAATAGCAGCGTTTTCCCATTGAAGCAAAGGGGATCAGGCTCAGGTTGCCCACCACCCGGTTCTCTTCTACCCACACATAACCGGAGAGGGGCAATACGGAGGCATCTTCTGCCAGGGAGGTCGCCCAGCTTGAAATGTAGCTGAAACGAGCCGCATCGCGCAGGCGCTTGAGATAGTTCTGCCCATCGGGATCGAGCGTATCCTTAAAACAAATTTCGATCACATCTGCCACAGCCGCCAAATCCCGGCGTGTATCTACGGGACGCAAATGTGGATCGTGACGCTCAGAAGACAAAATATTGACGGAAGAAGCCACTTACCCCAACCTGAACGATTTTCACTCGGTTTAACCCGGCACGAACATTGTACCTTATTGTGCGTGGATCGAAAATAGTCTGATTTATCCAAGGCTCATTTACCTCATACATAACTCTAACGGAGTAACGCCAACTTTTCCAACCCATAATGTTATAATCTCAGCGGGAGTGGATCTCTCTCAAAGGAAGGAAACCGTTTTATGATGCGATTTGACCGTTTTACGGAACGTGCCCAGGAAGCTGCTCAGCGGGCTGCTGAGATCATCCAGCGCTATGGGCATAACCAGATTGATACTGAGCATATCTTATTGGCGCTGATCGAGCAGCCCCAGGGCGTCATCCCGCAAATTCTGGATGTCTTAAAGGTAGATTCGGCTGCCTTGACAGAGCGCCTGGATTATATCTTGCGCACCAGCCCCAAAGCCAATATTTTTGGCGGCGGCGCCGGGCAAATCTTCATCACGCCGCGCGTCAAGCGGATCATTGACCTGGCGAATGAGGAAGCCAACAAGCTAAAAGATGAGTATATTTCCACGGAACATATCTTCATGGCGGTATTAAATGAGCGCAGCACGCCGGCAGCCCGCCTTCTAGAAGGGGCCGGGGTCACCCGCGAGCGCGTGTATGATGCCATCCAGCAGATCCGCGGCGGGCAGCGCGTGACGGACCCCCAGGCAGAGACGCGCTACCGCACCCTGGAAAAATATTCGCGTGACCTGACCACGGCAGCCCGCGAGGGCAAGCTTGACCCGGTCATCGGGCGTGACACTGAGATTTTACGGGTGATCCAGATCTTGTGCCGGCGCACCAAGAATAACCCGGTGCTGATCGGCGAGGCAGGGGTTGGAAAAACCGCTATTGTCGAAGGGCTTGCGCAAAAGATCGCCTCCAAGGATGTGCCTGAAATTTTATCCGGCAAGCGGGTGATCGCCCTCGACCTGGGCGCCATGATTGCCGGCTCGCGCTTCCGCGGTGAGTTCGAGGAGCGCTTGAAGGCTTCTATTGAGGAGATCCAGCATGCCGAGGGTGAAATTATCCTGTTCATCGATGAGCTGCACACGGTTGTCGGCGCTGGAGCAGCCCAGGGCGCCATGGATGCCTCGAATATGCTCAAACCTGCCTTGGCGCGCGGTGAGCTGCAGTGCATCGGCGCAACCACCCTGGATGAATATCACAAGCACATTGAGAAAGATGCTGCCCTGGAACGGCGCTTTGCCCCGGTTTATGTAGATGAGCCGAGCGTCGATGACACGATCCAGATGCTGCGTGGCCTGCGCGACCGGTACGAGGCCCATCACAAGGTACGTTTCTCCGATGAAGCCCTGGTGCAGGCAGCGCGTCTCTCGGCTCGGTATGTCACCGACCGGCATCTGCCTGACAAAGCTATTGACCTGATGGATGAGGCGGCTGCCAAGCTGCGCGTGGCGCTTTATTCGCTGCCTCCAGATTTGAAAGACATGAAGAATGAGATCGATCGCCTGGCTGCTGAGGAAGAGCAAGCGGGACTGGTGCGTGAATACGAGCGGGCGGCTCAAAAGAAGGCCGAACGCTTGCGCATCGAGGAAACATTCAACCATGTACGCGACCAGTGGGAGTTTGAGCACCAGCTCGATGAAGTCGTGGATGTGCATGATATTGCAGAAGTGGTTGCCCAGTGGACAGGCATCCCGGTGAACCAGATGATGGAAACAGAATCCGAAAAGCTTCTGCATATGGAAGACCGCTTGCATGAGCATATTATTGGGCAGGATGAGGCCATTCATGCCATGTCAGATGCGATCCGCCGGGCACGCTCTGGTTTGAAAGATCCGCGCCGCCCAATCGGCTCTTTCATTTTTATTGGACCTTCGGGAGTTGGCAAGACGGAGCTGGCAAAAGCCCTGGCAGAGTTCATGTTCGAGGACGTGGATGCGCTGGTGCGCATTGACATGAGCGAATACCGCGAACAGCATACGGTCTCCCGCTTGTTCGGGGCCCCTCCGGGCTATGTCGGCTATGAAGAAGGCGGACAATTGACGGAGGCTGTGCACCGCCGGCCTTATCGTGTGATTCTCTTCGATGAGATTGAGAAAGCGCATCCGGAAGTCTGGAATGCCCTCTTGCAAATCCTGGACGATGGGCGGCTGACCGATGGGCAGGGGCGGGTTGTCGATTTCCGCAATACGGTCTTGATCATGACCAGCAACCTGGGCACCGAGTACGTGCATAAATCAGGCAGCCTGGGCTTCTTGCAGAGCTCTGCTAACCAGGAGGAACGCCTGGCGCACGAAAAGATCGAGAATGCGCTCAAAGGCGCCTTCCGGCCTGAGTTCCTTAACCGGATTGACGAGATCATCACCTTCTCGCCCCTCTCGCTGGATGATATGGTGCAGATCGTTGACTTGCAGATGAAAGAGATTGAAGAGCGTTTGAGCGAGCACGGCCTAAAGGTGGAGCTGACGGAAACTGCCCGCCAATGGCTGGCGAAGGAAGGCTATAATCCTGCCTTTGGTGCCAGACCGCTGCGACGGGCGCTGCAAAAGCATGTGGAGAGCCCACTTTCTGTGAGCTTGCTCAGCGGTCAATTTTCTGAAGGCAGCTGCATCCTCGTCGATATCGATCCAGAAAAGGACGAGCCGGTTTTCAGCCTGGCTGAAGAAAAGGTATCTACTCCGGTTGAATGACAAATTGCACACCTCTGAGCGGATAATCATCGCTCAGATAATGATATTTGTCGGCCTTTTGAGGATATTTGCCACTGGATAGAACATCCCTACTCAGGCTACATTTAAAGTAGGGAAAATTGTTCCAGTGGATACTTTTGACCAACTGTCTTTGTTTCAGGGTATGACGCAAGCCCAGCTCGAGCTCTTGCGGGATTTGTTCATCCCCTGGAGCTGTGAGGCAGATACGATGATCTTCGAGCAAGGGGAACCGGCAGAAAATCTGTATGTGGTCGTTTCCGGGGAAATCATCGTCCAGTTCAAGCCGGATGATGGTCCGGTCATTTTAGTGGCACACGTTCAGGATGAGGGTGTGGTAGGCTGGTCGGCAGCTTTGGGCAGCCGCGCTTATACCTCGGGGGCGATGACTACGGTGGATACACAAATGCTGCGCGTCCGCGGTTCTGATTTGCGGATGCTGTGCGTGCATGAGCCAGAATTGGGTGAGGTGATCCTGGACCGCCTGGCAGGGATCATTGCGGAACGCCTGCGCAGCACACATGCCCAGGTCCTCGCTTTGTTGGAATTGGGTTTGCGGACTTCTTTACACCATCAGGAGGTGAAGTAATGGCGCTGGAAAATGGAAATATTGACGCTCCGACCGAAGAACAGGTGCGCACGCTGGTGGACAAGCTCAGCGCTTATATCGAGCAGTTCCACGGCGGCTCTGTGGAAATGGTATCCTTCGATGGTAAGGTTTTGACGGTTCGCCTGGGTGGGGCTTGCCTGGGCTGCCCGCTGCTGCCGAGCACGCTGCATGGTTGGGTGGAAGGCACCATCAAACAGTTTTTCCCCGATCTGCAGGTCAAGTCGGTAAATTAGATTGATCTATTGCGTGAGCACAAGGCAGCAGCGAGGCTGCCCTTTTTTATTTAATCCATAATACTTCTGCATCTTCTCCAAACCCGGGCGATATTTCCAGCGGGTGGTAGCCGTGCGATTCTGCATATTCGAGAAGCGGACCTTCTAACACGCCAGCATTGTAGATCCAAAAACCATCGAAGCGGTCTTCGACACCGAGCAGGATGGCATCGGGAGGCTGATCCTCGAGATATTGAGCAAGCTCGGTATAGGCCATGATGCCGTACTCCTGGCGTTTTTCGGTCGGAGAGAATGTGGGCAGAGCGCCACACCAGGGGACCTACCGTGAACATCTCGTAGGTGTCCAGGCCGGCTTCCAGCGGGAAGATCGGCGCCAGGGTCAATACTTTTCCTTCCGGCAGGTCTTGCCGAATCGCTTGGGCGAACTCGTGGATTTGGACAGGCACCCAGTTCTGCGGTGCTTTCAATTGGTTCAGGTCGCTGTAGATTTGCCTTGCGGAACCATTGACGAACGTGAGAATCATGATCAACCCCGCCAGGCTCCAGCCCAAGACGTGGGGATCGTTGAAAAGCCAGGGCGACCAGTCCCATTGCGCCGATGATCAAATATGGCAGGGGGGCGAAGAAATACTGCGGCCAGGTGGGGGTGGGACCGAAGGCGCTGACGAACATGCACAGGCTTAGTAATGTGACCAATACGCCTGGAATCAACCTCGGATCCCTCGTTTTTACCAGCTTGAGGGTCGCACCGATGCCGAAGGCGAGCGCCAGGGAGTAGAGCAGAAAGCTGGCAGGTTCGCTGAGGACATTTTTTAGAAAATATACCAGCTTGCTGACCAAGCCCATCGCTTCCCCATACTCGAGCACCTTGCGGTAGCCGGTGTTCAGCCGGATATAGACAAAGTTTCCGAACAGGAACTGGCTGGGAGCTGTGACAGCCAAGATGAGCACCGGCAGCAAGGCAACGAAAACGCCTGATAAGAAAAAAAGTAAGTTCCGCAGTCCAACCTGCCAGGGGGTAAATTTCTCTTCCCTTGAGCTGAAGAAGGGGATCATGAAAATCACGCAGGCGAAAGCGGGAATGAGCAGGCGCGTAGGTCAGGCGTGTGCCCGCCGCCAGCCCAACCATTAAGCCGCAGAAAAAGAAGAATAGACCGGTGCGCTTGCTTTTCAGTCCCTGGTAGAACGCTTCCAGTGCCAGGAGACTGAGTAAATTCGGAAGGGCATGGTTGAGGGCCCGGCCGTTTGCGTCGATATAAGCCTGGTTCAGGACGAACAAAAACACGGAGATGCACGCCAGTGCTGATTGAACGAGCTTTCCTTTGCCCTCCAAAAGCCGGAAGACAAAGTGAAAGAGTAAACCGGCACTTGCCAGCCCACAGGCGGCGGTCAGGAGGCGGGCAGCCAGAAAATCAATCTCCGTCAGCCTGGAAACCAGGGCATTGGCGAAGACCATATAGGGCATGTGCAGGAAAGGATAATCGCGGTAGGGGAGCAGACCCCGTTCAGCCAGGAGCTCACCGCCGGCCACAAACTGGTATTCGTCGTGGTTCAGGGTGGTGGTCATCGCTCGGCTGAACAGCAGACTGAAGATGAATAAGAAGAAGAGGGTGAGAAGAAGAGCCCACCCGAAAGATGATTTCTTCGTTGGATTTACGGTTTCTGGCGCCACGCGCAACCTCATTATCCTGATTCTACTCAAAGAACCGGTAATTGCCAAAAGAGGTTTTCGTGTAATTTGGAGGTGCAACACGCTGCCATATTACAAGAAATATTCTTTTTTAAGCTAAAAAGTGCACTGCACCTGGTAAGGTAAGCATCATGGGAATAGCTGCGATAATCTTGACAATTTAGAGTAAGTCAAGTATATTTATCTTACCCCACCCCCCTGGGGGGGGTAGAAGAGAGCCAACATGAGCAATGAAATTTTCACTTCACCCAATACCGTCCTGAGACGCTTGAAAACGATTGAAGGACATCTGAAGGGTGTCGTCCGCATGGTCGAAGAGGATGCTTACTGCATTGATGTGATCCGCCAGATCCAGGCGGTCGAGGCGGCGCTGAATAAAGTCAGCGCGCAGATTTTGGATGAACACCTGAATTCATGCGTGATCACTGCCATCCGAGGCGACAGCGAGAGAGAGCGCGAGCGCGTCCTCAAGGAAATTTCTGAAGTTTTCGAGATGGCGAATAAAGTTTAATCTTACAAGCGAAGCAAAAGATTCACGAGTCAAAAAATAATCATAAAAAGGAGCTTTCTATGACCACCATCAAGTATTCTGTACCCAATATTTCCTGTATGCACTGTGTCCATACCATCCAGACCGAGGTATCTGACCTGACGGGCGTAAAATCTGTTAAGGCTGACGCCGACAGCAAAGCGGTTGAGATTGTCTTCGATGCCCCGGCCACGGAAGAGAAGATCAAACAACTCCTGGCTGAGATTAACTATCCAGCTGTTGGATTGGCAGTTTAGCAGCTTTGCACAACTGCTTATCACGCGCCGGGGGTGTGTTTGCAACCATGCCTCGGCGCGTGTTCGTTAATCCCCTGTAGAAGAACAGGAATTTAATCGTATGACAGACTCAAAACAACTTACCCTACCCATCACGGGCATGACCTGTGCGAACTGTGTTGCCACTGTTGAGCGCAACTTAAAAAAGCTGGATGGTGTGCAGGGCGCCGTCGTCAACCTGTCCTCGGAGAGGGCGATGGTGGAATTTGACCCTGTAAAATTAGGCTTGGATGACCTGGTTGCCCGCGTGCAGCGCGCCGGGTATGGGGTGGCAACCGGGGAGGCAGAGCTGGTCATCAAGCGCCTCTCAGATGATAACGATGCCCGCCGCCTGGAAGCAGCTCTACGCAAGCTGGAGGGGGTCTTGGATGTGCAGGTTACTTATACGACCGAGAAGGCACGCATCCGTTATGTTCCCACGGTGATCAGCCAGGCTGAGCTGCGCAAAGCGGTGGCAAAGGCGGGCTTTGAGGCGCTGGAGCTGGGCGGAGAAGCGGAAGATGCGGAAGCCAGGGCACGTGAGAAGGAAATCGATACTCAACGGCACCTGTTGATTGTTGGATTGGTTTTCACGATCCCATTGTTCTTGCTTTCGATGGGCAAAGATTTGGGTTTGCTTCCGGCTTTCTTCTATGATCCAACCGCTCCAATCCATATGGATGGGATGCTTGAGACCCAATGGTGGTTCAACTGGTTGCTGCTAGCCCTGGCGATTCCAGTGCAGTTCTATGTAGGTGGGCAGTATTATGTGGGCGCATACAAAGCCCTGCGCAACGGATCTGCAAACATGGATGTGCTGATCGTCCTGGGCTCGTCGGCAGCTTTCCTTTACAGCTTGCCGATCACCTTCGGCTGGATGAGCGGGCATGTGTATTACGAGACCGCGGCTGTGATCATCACCTTGATCCGGCTGGGTAAGTACCTGGAAGCGCGCGCTAAAGGACGCACCAGCGATGCGATCAAGAAGTTGATGGGGCTGCGCGCCAAAACCGCCACGATCTTGCGCGAGGGAGTCGAAAGCGAAGTGCCAGTCGATGATGTGCGGGTGGGGGATGTGGTTCTTGTCCACCCAGGGGAAAAAATTGCCGTGGATGGTGTGGTGATCGAGGGGCGTTCAGCGGTGGATAAGTCGATGCTAACGGGTGAATCGCTGCCTGTGGAAAAGAAGCCCGGTGACCCGTTGATCGGGGCTACATTAAATAAACTGGGAATGCTAAAGTTCGAAGCCACGAAAGTAGGCAAAGAGACCGCTTTAGCGCAGATCGTCCGGTTAGTAGAAGAAGCGCAAGGCAGTAAGGCGCCCATCCAGAAGCTGGCTGACCAGGTCTCGGCGGTTTTTGTGCCGGTAGTGATCTTCCTGGCGGCGTTGACTTTTGTGGGGTGGTATTTCTTTGGCCCTCCGCTTCCAGTCAACTCGGATATCGATGCTTTCACGCGGGCTTTGATCAATATGGTGGCTGTGTTGGTGATTGCCTGCCCATGCGCCATGGGGCTTGCTACACCGACCGCTGTAATGGTTGGTACGGGAAAAGGCGCCGAGATGGGCATCCTATTCCGAACATCCGAAGCCCTGGAGCGGGCTGGTAAAGTCAGCGTGGTTGTGCTGGATAAAACTGGCACGATTACCAAAGGCCAGCCAGCGGTGACCGATCTCTTTACAGATGGCACCATCGAGGCGGACCAGCTGCTTTTATTGGCCGCTTCCGTAGAAAAAGGGAGCGAGCACCCGCTGGGTGAGGCGATTTGGGCTGAAGCAACCACCCGCGGCCTGGTTTTGCTCGAACCGGCCGGATTCAAAGCCGAAGCCGGGCAGGGGGTAGAAGCAGAAGTGGGTGGCCGCCGGGTGGTAGTGGGAAACCTGCGCATGATGACTGCTCGCAATTATCCGCTGAACGGTTTGCAAGCCTCCGTCGAGCGCCTGCAGGCTGAAGCTAAAACAGCCATGCTGGTGGCAGTGGATGGGCAGGTACGCGGAATCATTGCGGTAGCGGATACGGTGAAAGAGTCTTCGAAGGAAGCGGTTGCAGAGCTGCAAGGCATGGGTTTAAAGGTTGCCATGCTCACGGGGGATAATCGCAAGACCGCGGAGGCGATTGGTAAACAGGTCGGGATCGATGCCAACCAGGGGTCCAGTTTGATCCTGGCGGAAGTCTTGCCGGATGGAAAGGCATCTGCAGTGAAACAATTGCAGGAGGCCAGCCTCGGAAAGGCTGGGCAGAAAAAATCAGAGCATCGAAACGTGGTGGCGATGGTGGGCGATGGAGTCAACGATGCTCCCGCGCTGGCGCAGGCGGATGTGGGATTGGCGATTGGCACCGGCACCGATGTGGCGATGGCAGCCGCACCAGTGACCTTGATGAGCGGAGACCTGCGTGGGGTGGCGCGGGCAATCACGCTTTCCCGCAAGACGCTGAACACGATCCGCCAGAACCTGTTTTGGGCATTTTTCTATAACGTGATCCTCATCCCAGCGGCTATGCTTGGTTATCTCAACCCCATGCTGGCTGCCGGGGCGATGGCATTCAGCAGTGTTTTTGTGGTCAGCAACAGCCTACGTCTTAGGCGAAGTAAAATTTAACGGTAAGGAGAGTGGCATGAAGATTAAAAGTGGAACGATTTTACTGGTTTTGTTCACCGCAGCCTTTGGACTGACCGCCTGCGCATCAAAGGGTAAAGAGATGCCGACTGTGGTATTGCCCGCTGGCCTGGCATACGCAGAAGGGAAGGAAATTTATTTCATTCATACAGAAGCATCGGATCCTGAGATTGCCAAATTGTTATCCGAAATGATGTCATCGCCGGTTCTGTTCGTGCCATCGTTGGCGGAAGGCCTCGAGAGCTCGCTCGCGAATGTGTATGTCTTTGAGAATGGGATCGAAGGTATGGGACCTTTAGGATACCAACCGGATGTGTTTGACAATCCCCCCGGCAGCACTGGTTATACGCCGCTGCGACAGATTACGGTGGTTACCTGGGCTGACCCGGGAAAAGCACGCGAGCTCAAATCAGCTGTTGAGGTCAGTGCAGCTCACGAGGCTGGTGAGGTGAGCCTAAAACAGCCGGGTGTAGTGGTGAACATGCCTTTTGTGGTTTGGGATGGAGGTAAGCGGTAGCTTTATGGACCCGATTTTCCTTGCTTTTATCACTGGTTTAACGACGGGCGGATTGAGCTGCCTGGCGGTACAAGGTGGTCTGCTTGCCAGCAGCCTGGCTCAGCAGGTCGAGCTCGATCTGCGTAATCAACCACCTCAAAACCAAAAAGGGGTAACGAAGGGAAAATCTCGCCCGCATTCCAATACCGCGCTGCCGATCGCGCTCTTTTTATTGGCGAAAATCATCGCTTATACGCTGCTGGGTGCGCTCTTAGGATGGGTTGGCTCATTCTTGACCCTGTCGCCGCTCACCCGATCTGTGCTGCTCATCGCTATTGGAATATTCATGGTCGGCAATGCACTGCGGATGTTCAATGTTCACCCGATTTTTCGCTATTTCAACTTCGAGCCTCCCAAGTTCATCACACGTTATATCCGCCGGACGGCGAAGAACGGCACTGAGATCGTCACGCCCTTGTTTTTAGGGGCATTGACTGTCTTCATCCCTTGCGGTGTAACCCAGGCCATGATGGCAGTTGCCCTGGGAACCGGAGACCCGGCCTCAGGGGCTGCCTTAATGTTTGCTTTCACGTTAGGCACCAGCCCGGTCTTTTTTGCGGTGGCTTACCTGACCATGCAGTTAGGAGCGCGCCTCGAGAAATTCTTCATGCATTTCGTGGCGATTGTTGTCTTGATCCTGGGGTTGGTAACCTTGAACAGCGGCTTGACCTTGATGGGATCGCCATTGTCTTTTGCCAGCCTCACCCGTGGGATGTTTACTGCCTCTGAAAGCACCTCCAACCCGCCGGAGGCTTCATCAAGCGAGGATGGTGCCCTTCAGCTGACCGTGGCCAATAATGGTTATTTCCCTGGCACCCTTTATGCCAAAGCGAACCAGCCTATCACGCTCGACCTGGTGACCGATAATACGGTTTCTTCGCGCGCGAGACTTTGTCATTCCTGCTCTGGACGTGTATGAGCTGCTGCCAAAAACCGGGCGAGTGACGGTTGCCATCCCCGCCCAGGAACCGGGTGCGGTCTTGCGTTTTACCTGCTCGATGGGCATGTATACCGGGCAAATTGTGTTCGAAAATTAATCAAGGAAAGCGGATGATCAAAAAAGTTTTTAGAATCACGGGTATGCACTGCAGCAACTGCGCTATGAGAATCGAAAGCCTGGAGGATGAGCTGGAGGGCGTTCGAAGCATTTCTGTCAGCTACCGAAAAGGACAGATGCTGGTGGAGTACGATGAAACCCGGCTTGGCGATGAGGCGATTCTTTTGGCTGTCAAAAAGCAAGGCTATACGGCGGTAGCGGTCCCATAAGCCTCTTGACACCTTCGCATCCTAAAGTATAATCCGCGCTACATACAAAAACCTATCCGAAATTTCTTGACGGAGTTTGACTTCTGCAATTTTTCGGAGAGGACTTAATAACCTGCACGGAGCTAAGTAACTGCCCCCATTTTCAGAGAGCCGCCGGTCGGTGTGAGGCGGCAGGCAAGGTAGTGAAATCCTCTCCGTTGTCCAATGGACGGTTGTACTCTGCAGGGACAGAGGTTGGTAATCACCCAATCGCCTGCCGTAAGGAGAACCGGGTTCGCCCGTTAGCGCGAGGTTGAGGTTAGTCCTAACTGGTTTGGGACTGGCAAAAGCAGGTGGCACCACGAGCGCCCCCTCGTCCTGCTGGCGAGGGGGCTGATTATTTTCTAAAACGGAGGTGCACCATGTTAGACATCAATTTAATTCGTGAGCAGCCAGAGCTTGTCCGCCAGTCGTTGATGGACCGGCAGATGGATCCCAAACCGGTTGATCAGATCCTGAGCCTGGACCTGCAGCGGCGCGAAATCATCCAAAATGTTGAAAACCTAAAAGCTGAGCGGAATGCGGTTTCGAAGGAAATCGGCAAGATGAAGGAGCCTGCCGAACGCCAGGCGAAGATCGACGCTATGCGCCAGGTGGGCGAGCAAATCAGCCAGTTCGATGAGCAGCTGCGCAGTGTTGAGCAAGCACTGAATGATAACCTGGCAATCATCCCGAATATTCCTGATCCACGCACGCCGGTCGGCAAGGATGACAGCGAAAACGTGGTCATCAAAAATGTCGGCGCCATCCCCGAGTTCGACTTTGAGCCCAAGCCGCATTGGGACCTGGGTCCAGCGCTGGGGATAATCAACTTCGAGCAGGGTGTCAAGATTACCGGGTCGCGCTTCTACGTGCTCAGCGGCGCCGGAGCGCGGCTGCAGCGGGCTTTGATTGCCTGGATGCTCGACCTGCATATCCGCCAGGGATATACCGAAAAATATACTCCCTTTATGGTGAAGGGAGAAACACTTTTTAGCGCCGGACAGCTCCCCAAGTTCAACGATAACCTCTACCGTGACCATGAGGAAGACCTGTGGATGGTTCCGACTGCGGAGGTCCCCCTCACCGGGCTGCACATGGGTGACATCCTGGAAGAGGAGCAGCTGCCCTTGTTCTACACGGCCTATACACCCTGCTTCCGGCGGGAGAAGATGAGCGCCGGGCGAGATGTGCGCGGTATCAAACGCGGTCATCAGTTCGACAAGGTGGAGATGTACATTTATTGTAAGCCGGAAGAATCGGATGGAATGTTGGAGAAAATGCGCCAGGATGCCGAACAGACTTGTGCGGAGCTTGACCTAACCTATCGCGTCAAGCGCCTGTGTACGGGTGACCTGGGCTTTGGCGCCCAGATCACCTATGATGTCGAAGTCTGGGCGCCGGGCTGCGGAGAATGGTTGGAAGTGTCGTCGGTCTCGAACGATACTGACTTCCAGGCGCGGCGTGCCAATATCAAATATCGTCCAAAAGAGGGCGGCAAAACCAGGCTGGTGCACACACTGAACGGCTCGGGTCTGGGTATGCCGCGCACCCTGATTGCTGTGCTCGAAAACTACCAGCAGGCAGATGGCTCGATCATCGTTCCCCAGGTGCTGCGTCCGTGGATGGGTGGCGTTGATGTGATCCGACCAGGAGTGTAAGCATGGCTGCGTGGCTGCAAACTGCTATCTTTGGAATTACCCTGGTGGTGATGCTGGTTGGCCTGTTTGGGCTGATTATCCCGGTCTTTCCGGGGATGCTCGTGATCTGGCTGGCAGCCTTGGGCTTTGGCATTGTGGTTGGTTTTAACACGCTGGGAATGTGGATGTTCGGCGTGATCACTGTACTGGCGCTTGTAGGCACGGTGGCGGATAATGTGCTCATGGCTGCCGGCGCACGCCAGGGGGGAGCAGCCTGGACGACCCTTGTTTTAGGGATTAGCGCCGGCGTGGTGGGTACGATCATATTCCCACCAGTGGGTGGTTTGATCCTGGCACCCCTGGTGATCTTTTTGGTGGAATGGCGGAAACAGAAAGATTGGCGTAAAGCTCTTCAAACAATTCGAGGCATGGCGGTTGGATGGGGGTTGTCCTTTGTGGGTCGTTTTGGCATTGGCATTTTGATGATCATTTGCTGGATTATCTGGGAGATGAACGTTTAATATTTTTAAATTGACTTTTATTCCGGCTTGTAATAAATTAAGTATATAATTTCGTACATAATTTGTTACTTTTGGAGTGGTTAAAATGATCAAGACGGCTTCTGTAACCGAGTTAAGAGAAAAACTCGCTGAAACCATTAAATCGTTAGATACCGAAAACGCAGTCATGGTGGTTCGCCATAGTAAGCCAGCAGCTTACCTGGTATCACCACGGGTTTTTGATGAGTTAATTGAGCGCTTAGAAGAGCTTGAAGACATGCAGGATATGGCTTTGGCGCTGACTGATTATCATAAAGGAGAGGCTGTCGAAGCTGAGGAAGTGTTTGGGCGGCTTGGGTTATGATGCAGGAGGCTGGTTATCGGATCCTGTTGCATCCGAATATCGAAAAGCAATTCACCAAAATACCAAAAAGCTATGCGTTCCGGCTGGCTGAAGTGGTGCGGTCTTTGAAAGATATTCCTCGCCCGGCTCAATCTAAACACTTAACCGGAGAATTGTATCGTATTTGGGAGGGGGATTATCGCATTGTGTATGCGGTGTTTGATGTTGATCGGTTTGTTTTTGTGGGAAAGATAGGTCGACGTTCTGAAGAATTTTACCGTGATCTTGGATCTTTACTGACCGCAGCCAGGAGGGCATTGGGAAAGAAGAAATAAAGCACAAGACAAGATGGGCGGATCGTCTCGCTCTGCCTGTCTTGTATGTATAAATTCATTAGCGATTGAGATTATGAGGCGGGAGGCGGCACCGGCAAAGCCTCTACAGCGACCTGCACCCACTTATCGCCTTCGTCGATCAGCATCACGGGAATGTCATCGCGGATGGGATATTTCCGACCGCAATCGCGGCATACCAACCAGGTCTCTTTAACGAAATCAAGCATGCCATCTTTTTCCCGCACACACGCCGGGCAGCGTAAGATTTCTAATAATTCAGCACTGACCATTTGCCTCTCCTTGGATAATTTCCATGATTTTACCACTTTCGCCCGCGTTCGTTTCTTGGGCTTTGTTGGGCCGCCCTGTCTTGAGCTGCCTTGTTCTGGAGCGGCTAATCCTCTTCTTCCGGTTCGGGCGATGGGATCTCCGTTCCAGGGCCATACTGGTATACCGCTCGCCAGGGCAGGTAGTGCGTGGTGAAAGAGTCTTGTGAGAGCACACTTCCATCGCGGGAGACTGTACGGGATACGGTAATATCGGCTCCTTCGGCTGCCCAATCCACCTGTTTGATCTTGCCCTGTTCCAGGTCAGGATTTTCTTCATAAACTGGGTCGGGTGGCTCGACGGTATTCTGCGTTCCAGTGGTATCCCAGCTTACGCTGCGCCCGTCTGAAGTTGAGTAGAACTTCCAGGTCAGGCGGCGAGCGGCGGCATTCAGATAGGTTTCCATCAAAAGCCAGCTGGAGGTATCGTTGGTGAACTTGAAATCGACCACCGGGACAAATACCGTGGCATCCAGGCCAGCCAGATTGGCGTCATGCCCACCGCCGGAGGTTTGCTCATAATAGCCTACCCGGTAAGCATGTGGATGACGCTCGACGACCGGGAAACCTCCGAAGAACACCGTTCGAAAGAGGGTTGTGCTCACCTGGCAAACCCCTCCACCCACACCTTGGATCGTCCGGTCACCCAGGATGATCAGGGCTTCAGCATAGCCATTGTCGAGGCTGACATCCCCCAGGGCATCTGACATTGAAAAGGTTGCCCCTGGCGGCACCAGCAGCCCGTGGAAACGGGAGGAGGCGATCTGGATGTTCTGGATGCGCTCATTGCTCGAGCCGTAGAAATAAGAGTTGTACGAGCTGACTAATTCCGTTACGCCAAGCAATTCGGCCGTAGCATTATCAGTAACCTGCGGTTCTGTATATTCCATATCCAATCCGACATTATGCTCTCCAGCAATGACCTTGTCTTTGATCTGCTGAAGGCTGGTATCGATATCCAGCGCCCGACCGATCACAGCCGGTTGGATTAATTCCAGTTGGCGCGTGTCATCGTTGAAGATGAAGCGTGCATTTTCAGATGAGCGGATGAAAGAAGGGGCGATCTGATCTAAGAAACCGCGCAGTTTAGACAAGTCCAGCTCCACCTGGTAGTGCGCACCCTGGGCATCTTCCACGCGTGAGAGGACCAGCATGGCTGCCAGCTCGTCTGGCTGGAAGGTCCAGGGTCCTGGGTCGCCAGAAACGGCCTCCGGAACGGTGATGGTCAGCGGTGCGCTCAAGATGCGCCGCGCCAGGTCTGCCTGCGCCGTGGCATCCAGGATCACCGGAGGAGTCTCACGCACCACCAGGGGAATGATGCCATCCGTCAGTGTGGTAACCTGCCCGCGGATGGCCTGGATGGCGGCAGGCACATCCAGGTTCCTGCCTACCTGCCCGGAGCGGACGACCACGTCCACGCCGTTGACGCTCAGTGAAGCCTCAACGATCGGCACGTCTACCTGCGCAGCGATGGTTTTGAGATAGTATTGGGCAATGCGCTCATCCAAGACAAACAAAGGGGACAGGCTTTTACCTTCAGACCAGGCATTGAATTGGGCAGCCGCTCGAGATAAGAGGCTTCCGCTGCGACCGACCAGGTAAGCAGCCTGGGCGCTGGTTGGAGCGTCCAAGATGAAGCCCAATTCCTCTGGCCTGGCGATCCAGACATTTGCCCCTTCTTGAAAGACAATTTTCCCCGTCTTGGGGTATTTCATCTGTACCCGCAAACGCTCTTCTGCCTCGGCAGGCGTTAACCCAGACAAATCGACGCCTCCGACAGAAACGCCGGGGTAAACTCTATTCGCATAAGCCAGGTTGAACCCCAGAACGGCGATGCTCAGGAACACGGTGAACAGGCTGAAACCGATCAACAGCGTCACCAGAGTTTGTAAGAGCGCCGAGGGTTTGGGAACCGGCCTGGCATAAACCGGTGGGTTTGGTAAGGTGGTTGTGCGCATAATTAAGTGGCGTAATTTTACCAAATTTCAACAGCGTATATGCATAAGTTAGCGATCGTTAATATTAGGCGTACGCTGTTCTATAGCGTCCATGCCTTTAAAGACGTATAATCGCCTATATTGGTTCCTGGATAATTGTATTCAATTACCAAGCCTTATGCCCCAATTGAGAAAGCCTCCGCGCCTGCTTGCGCCTCTGATCCTGATTTTAGCTACTTCACTGGCTTGTACGCTGCCGGGGCTTCTCAAAGCAACCCCAACCCCCAGCCTACCTCCTCCGACTGCTACGGCGACTGCCGCACCGCTGCCGCCCGCCCTGGTGGAGAGCAGCCCCATGGATGGCTCTGAGATTGCCCTGGATGCTTCGCTTACCTTAACCTTCAACCAGCCCATGGACCGCACCTCGGTTGAGGGTGCGCTGGCGGGCACACCACCTCTATCTGGAAAAATAACCTGGGTTAACGACCGGTCATTGACCTTTATTCCCGATACAGCCTTCCTACCCGGCACGGATTTGACGCTGACCATTCATCCCAGCGCTCGCTCGCAGAGCGGCCTGACGATGATCGGACCGGCTGTCCTCTCTTACCGTACAGCGGGACCCTTGCGCCTGGCTCAGAAGCTTCCATCTCCCGATGCGCTGGAGGTGGCACCCGGGGGAGCGATCATTGCCTCCTTTAACCAGCCTGTGGTGCCCCTGGGAGCAGACCCAGCCGACCTTCCCCAAGCCTTTTCTCTGGAGCCCTCCGCTTCTGGACACGGCGAGTGGCAGAATACCAGCACGTATATTTTCTACCCGGAGCCTGGGTTGGCTGGAGGAATTCTGTATACGGTGCGTATCAACCCTGATTTGAAGAGCACTCAGAACAGCCCTCTGGAGACTGCCGAAAGCTGGTCTTTCAGCACAGCGGCGCCAAATTTGCTTTCGGCTTTACCGCAGGCTGGCGAGTCTTCGATCCGGCTGGACAGCCCGGTCACGCTGACTTTCAACCAGGCGATGAACCCAGAGAGTGTCCTGGCGAACTTTGCGCTTCTGGATGCAGGCGGTCAGCCTGTGGGTGGGGAGGCTTCCTGGAACCCGGCTTTTACCGAGTTTACTTACGCGCCCTCCGCACTCCTGGAGCGGAAAAGCCTGTATACGGTGCGCCTGAACGCAGAGGCTCAAAATGCGGCTGGAATGCCCTTGGGAGCGGCTTTTTCAGCCACCTGGGAAACTGTCCCAGCCCTGAGCATCACTCCAATCAATATTGATCCCAATGTAAAAAAGCCTGTTTATGAGGCTGTGCAGCTTGCGATGAGTGCTGACCTGCCAGAGGGGGACCTGGGTTCGTATTTTACCTTCCAACCATCCTTGGCTAACCGTGGCTATTTCTTCGATGAGATTGGCCGTGTGGTTTACCTTTCGGGCGATTTCGCGGCGCAGACCGACTACACACTCCTGGTGTCGCCTGATTTACCAGATGCCTGGGGAGGTAAGCTGGGTCAGCCTTATACCCTGTCATTCACCACGGCGGCGCTCGACCCCACCTTGAATTTTCCGATGGCCAGACCGGTGATGTTCCTGACCTCCCAGGATAAAACTATCCCTGCCCAGGCTGCCAGCATGAGCAGCGTCCTTTCATCGCTTGGAACGCTGCCCCTGGCAGATTTCATCAGCATCATCGGGCCACAGGGATATAATTTCCAAGAGAATTACCGCCCGGCGGATGAGCGCTCCTGGACGACTCCCATTGAAATTTCTCCAACCCGTATGACAACAGTCGATTTGCCGATCTCACCACCGGAATTCACTTTTTCTCCGGGCCTGTATTTCTTGCGTTATGACAACCAGGTGCAGGGTTATCATGGACCATTTACCCTGGTGGTGAGCAACGTCAACCTGACGGTTAAGATCAACTCCACCGAAGCTTTTCTTTGGGCAGTGGATCTGCGCACAGGAGAGCCTGTGGCAGGCGCATCTGTGAGTATTTATGACAGCCTGGGGATAAAATTGGCGGAGGGTCAAACCGGTGAAGATGGGGTGCTGCTGGCGCCGATCCCCGTGCAGCAGGATCCTTACCAGACCTATTTTGCCACCTTGGGGCAGCCTGGCGAGGATCGTTTTGGCCTAGCCCTCTCTACCTGGGCGCAGGGGATCAGCCCGGATTATTTTGATATCCGCGAGGAAACCCGCCCGCCTGGCTAATGACTTACTTGTACACAGACCGCCCCATCTATCGGCCTGGCCAGACCGTTTATTTCCGGGCGGTGACCCGCCAGGCATATAATGGATTTTATTCTTTACCCAATCAGCCCACCCTGCCGGTCTCCATCTACGATGGTATGGGAACCAGGCTGAGTGCCCTCCGACCTGACGCTTTCAAGCTTCGGCACAGCGCACGGCGAGTACAAGCTGGTGGAAGGCGCAGCGCCTGGGTATTATCGCCTGGAGAGCGGGTCGGATTCAATTACCTTCCAGGTGGCTGAATATCGCAAGCCTGAAATTGATCTGAACGTCAGCCTGGAGGCTGGGCAAATCCAGCTCGGGCAGAGCCTGGCTGCTCAGGGGAGCGCCCGCTATTTCTTTGATGCGCCTGCTGGAAATATCCCCTTGCATTGGGCAGTGTATCGAACCCCAGCTTGGTTCGAGCTGCCTGGTTACCAGGTAGGGGTGGAGGATGAGCGCTGGTTGGCGATTGCTCCCAGCCCGGCGGAGGCTGGTCTGCTGGGGGAACTGGTGACCGAAGGTCAGGGGATGACCGATCCTGAGGGTCTGTTCAACCTGGAGGTCCCCACTGCTCTAAAGGCGGGCGAAACTCCCAGCCCGCAGCGCTACACCCTGGAAGTGACTTTACAGGATGAAAGCGGTTTACCGGTCAGCGCCCGCGCGGCGACATTGGCCCACCCAGCCGCTTACTATATCGGGCTTCGCCCAGATGCCTGGGTTGGACAGGCAGGCTCTGAGATGAGCTTTGATGTTTTGGCAGCTGATTGGGATCAGAACCCTGCTGGGGTGCATGCTTTACGAGCTGAATTCCGCAAGGTGAAATGGGTCCAACAGGAAGCCCAACTGATGGGCGGGTATCCCACCTTCATCCCTGAATACACTTCCATCTCCAGCACCGATTTCACCACCGGCACAGATGGCCTGGCGCGCCTGTCATTTACCCCACCAGAGCCGGGTACTTACCAGTTAGAGGTCCAAGGGGACGGGGCTCTGACCCGGTTGGCCCTGTGGGTGGGCGGAGCCGGGCAAGTAACCTGGCCGCAGCTGCCCAACCAGCGCCTGCGCTTGACCGCGCAGGGGAGCGGCCCTTACCTGGTCGGGCAGACCGCCAGGTTTTCATCCCCAACCCCTTCGGTGTTGAGGTGCCTGCCCTGGTATCGGTTGAACGCGCCACCGTGCTGCGCTACCAGGTGGTCCGCCTGAATGCGCAGGGAACCACCCTGCCCATCCCGATCACAGAGCAAGATATTCCAACGATCCACCTCTCGGTATTATTGTTGGGCGCCAATCCCTCCAGCCAGCCTGATTTTCGCATAGGCTACCTGACCCTGAATGTCGAGCCTGTACAGCAGATCCTCAACGTGGAGGTCACCAGCCAGCCTGAGCGAACGGGACCAGGGGAGGAGGTCACTTTTGACGTGCGCGTCACCGATTCGGGGGGAAAGCCCGTGCAGGGCGAGTTCTCGCTTTCTGTCGTTGACGAGGCCGTTTTGGCACTGGCAGACCCGAACGCCTCGGAGATTACGGATGCCTTTTACGGCGAGCAGCCGATCGGGATGCATACCAGCCTCGACCTGGCTGCCTATATCAACCGCTCCTTTTACCCGGTGGGTGGGATCGGAGGCGGCGGAGAAGCAGAACTGCCGGCTGCCCGCCAGGAGTTTCCAGATACCGCCTATTGGAATGCCGAGATCCTAACGGATGCGAACGGCGCTGCCTCAGTCCGCATGCGCCTGCCCGACAGCCTGACCACCTGGCGGGTCCAGGTGAGAGGCCTGACAGCGGATACGCGCGTTGGAGAGCGTTTGACCCAGGTGATCGCAACCCAAGCGCTGCTGGTGCGCCCGGCCCTGCCGCGCTTTTTTGTGGCCGGCGACCACACGGTGCTGGCAGCCGTCCTGCAGAACAACACCTCCAGCGACTTGCAAGTCGAGGCTTCTCTGCAGGTTTCGGGCTTTTTGCTAGATGAAAGCCTGGGAACGACCAATACGGCTGCCCGGCAGGTAGAGTCTCCCGGCGGCAGGCCGCCAGCGGATTGAATGGTGGGGGACCGTTCAGGATGTGAACAGCCTGGAGCTCACCCTTTCTGCCACGCGCGGGAGACTTACAGGATGCTGTGTATATCCCGGCGCTGCCTGTTTTACGTTACACTGCGCCCCAGGCGTTTTCTACCGCGGGCTTGCTCGAGGAAGCCGGGCAGCAGCTTGAGCTCATCAGCCTGCCAAGCGCTTTGGAAGCTTCTCAGCCTACATCCGGTGAGCTGCGCCTCAGCCTGTCGCCCTCCCTGGTTGCAGCAGCCTCTGAAGCCCTGGCTGTGCTGGAAAACTCTCCTTACCCCAGCAATGAGCAAAGCCTGTCGGGTTACTGGCCGGCTTTGGAAATCTACCTGGCAACGCAGTCCTTTGGGGTAAACGTGCCGGAGCTGAAAGCAGGCTTAGACCGGAGCCTGCCAGACCGCCTGAATGCCATCCTGGCGCGCCAGAACAGTGATGGAGGCTGGGGCTGGTGGCCCAGCGGAGAAAGCGATGCCTTCATCAGCGCCTATCTCTTGCTGGGCCTTGTCCGCACCCAGGCAGCTGGGATATCAGTACCGCCTGAGACACTGCAACGTGCCGTGGACTTCCTGTTGAGCGGTTTGCCTGCTGCGAATATGCTTGCTGAAGGGTGGCAGCTCGACCGCCTGGCTTTTGAACAGTATGCCCTGGCGCAGGCGGGTTCCGGCGATTTGAGCGGGGCGCAGGCTTTGTTTGAAATGCGCCTGCTGCTCAGCCCTTGGGCGCAGGCGCTGCTGGCGCTCACCCTGGAAGGTCTCTCTCCGGGGAGCCCACAGGCGCAAACTTTGATCTCTGATCTGCAGGCTGGGGCGCTGCTCTCCAGCACCGGGGCGCATTGGGAGGATCAGAACCTGGGCTGGTGGAATATGAGCACTACCGTATCCACAACAGCCCAGGTAGCTTATGCGCTGGCGCAGCTTGAGCCAGCTTCGCCAACGCTGGTCCAGGCGATGCGCTTCTTGATGGCTTCCCGCCAGCCGGACGGCGCTTGGGCTTCATCCTACGATACAGCCTGGTCTCTCCTGGCGGCAGCCGAGTTCGTCCAGGGCACGGGTGAGCTGAGCGGCGATTTCGACTTTGCTGCTACCCTGAATGGCCTGACCCTGGCCACCGGGCAGGCCGGTGGGGATGCCCGGCTGCAGCCAGTGAGTGCTGCGGCATCTGCCAGCAGCCTTTCTCCAGACCTTCCCAATGCCCTGGCCATCCAGCGTTCCGCCGGAAGCGGGCGGCTGTACTATACCGCGGTCCTGGATGTCGCTCTGCCTGCTGAGACGGCTGCTCCGCTCAACCGCGGCATGACGGTAACGCGTTCCTATTCCCTGAGAGGCAGCGATTGCACGGGCGATTCTTGCCCAAGTCTTCAAAGCGTAGAGGTCAACCAACAGGTATTGGCGCGGGTGACTCTGATCGTCCCGCAGGATGCTTATTTCGTACTCCTGGAAGACTATATCCCGGCTGGGAGTGAGCTCCTGGATACCAGCCTGCAGACCAGCCAGCTCGGCAGCCCGGATCTCGTGGAAGGTGAAACAACGGATGCGATGCTCCAGCCAGAAGCGTCTTTGGATGCCCAAGACCCCTTCTCAGCGGGTTGGGGCTGGTGGGTTTTCAACAGCCCGTTGATCTATGACGATCACATTGCCTGGTCAGCGGACTACCTGGAGGCGGGCACCTATGTGCTTGAGTATGTCTTCACTGCCCTGCAGCCCGGCGAATTCCGGGTCTTGCCAGCAGGTGCTCGCCAGATGTATTTCCCGGAGGTGCAGGGCAGCAGCGCTGGGATGATCTTCACGATCAATGCCTCCACTGCTCCATAGAATGGCTGGCGATATGGAAGATCACCCTGTCTCATCCGCCTCTTGGGCGCAGCGTGCCCTCCGGTATGCGTCTGATGTTACCAATGCTTCGCCCGGCCGCGGCTCGGCCACCCGGGCTGAAGCGCAGGCTGCGGAGTATGTTAGAAGCCAGCTCGCCGGCCTGGGCATTGCCGATATCCGCCAGCAGCCCTTCCGAGGTTTACGCTCGATCTGGCTGTTTTTCTCCCTGGCCTTCGGCATGGCGCTGGTGGGGCACGCGGCCTTCTGGCTGCTGAGGGCTCCCACTGGCTGGCTGGCAGCGCTGGTGATCACTTGTTTGGCTTTTGCCATGAGCGCTTTCTTGCTGTGGCGGAAACTGACTTTTCGAAGTTATCCCCTGCAAGAGAGCCTGCCGCAGGGCCCCAGCCAGAATATCATCGCCAGGCTGCCCCCCTTTGCCACCATGCAGCAGACAGTGGTTCTGGTGGCGCACCTGGACAGCCACAGGGCGGTGTGGGGTTTTGCCAACGACCTCCTGCTCAAGATCAGCCGGGTCATCGTGCCCCTGGCAATCTGGGGTGTTTTCGCTGCCCCGCTCCTATACCTGCTGGCTGGTCTGACCCAGCAGGTGGTCTTCGCTTATTTTGGACTTCTATTTGCCCTGGTCCATTTCCTGGCTTGGTTCACCGGCGCTACGGCTGACCTGGGACCTTATTCCCCCGGTGCAAACGACAATGCTTCGGCGGTCGGCACGCTCCTGGCGCTGGCAGAGCGGCTTCAGCAGGAGCCTCTTCCGCATACCGAAGTCTGGCTGGCTTTCACCGGCTGCGAAGAGAGCGGCTGCGATGGCATGCGGGTTTTCCTGGATGAATATGGTGAAAAGCTCAAAGAGGCTTTCTTCTTGGATTTTGAGCTAGTGGGGATTGGCGAGAAGCTGGGCTACCTGCAAAGCGAAGGGCTGCTGCGCAGGCAGCGCATCACCGCCTCGGATGAGAGCCTGGCGCAGGAGATTGGGCAGGCTTTTGGCGGTATGCAGCCTCTCCCTTTCTCGGCTTTTGGTGCCTTTACAGAGAATGGCCTGCTCTTAGAAAGGGGGTTCCGCAGCTTATGTTTGCTGGTCCTGCGGGAAGACTCCAGCTTACTCCCCGAATGGCACCGCCTTACCGATACCGTTGAGCGCCTGCAGCCCGGTGCCCTGGGACTGGCGCACGAATATGCCTGGGCCTTGCTCAGGCGCCTGGATGGAAGCAGCTAGGGATGGTTTGGGGTTAGATCCCCTCGAACAGGTCTTTTTCACGCAGGTGTTTGCCTGCCTGGGGGATGGCGCGCATATAGGTATCTGTAGCTCCCACCAGCTTGCTGACCCAGCGCAGTGGCCCGCGGTTGGGCGGCCCTCCTGCTAACTGGCTGGCATGGCAGGCGGTGGCCTCATCTTTCAGGCTTACTACCGAGCGGTAGTTGATACGGGCGTGCACCGGGAAATCCCCGTCTTTGACGATATCCACCAGGTCGATATCCTTGTTGCGTCCAAAGTGGCTGGGATCCTGCCCGATCAGGGGCAGCACGAGCAGGGCGGCTTTGAGGAATCCCTTGGGGAAGATGGTGTAGTACAGCTTGCTGGGCTGGAAAGGCGGGCATTCGTCTTCGAATGCCGGATCGCTTGCCAGGGCAAAGGCGCGCAGCGTGGCGCGGTGGACGGCAATATGGTCGGGGTGCTTGTACCCCCCAATGGGATCGTTGGTAACTACCACCTGCGGATGCAGCTTGCGGATAATATGCGCCACCTTCCGGGCAACTTCTTCAACCGGCTGGGCAGTCAGCGCCTTGGGATGCGCGTTTTCCGGTGAGCCGGGCATGCCTGAATCGCGATAGCCCAGGAAGTGCACCCCTGCCAACCCCAGCAAGTTTGCCGCACAGCTCAGCTCGGACTCCCGCATCTCACCGATGGACTCAAAGCCTTCCATGAATTTTGGCTCTGCACTCCCTACCTCGCCACGTGTGGCGCAGATCAGGTGCACATCGACCCCTCTCCTGGCATACAGCGCCAGCGTCCCCCCCATCCCGAAGGTCTCATCATCCGGGTGGGCTAACACGGCTAATAGAATCTGCTTATTTTCTGGCATTGCTTTCCTTGTGTCGTAATATTATTGGAAAAATTGTTTATAACGCGGAGGCGCGGAGAAAACCTTAAGAGAGTACACGGAGAAATCAGAAAGAAGGAAAATGCGGATGATATAAAGAAATCCGCATTTTCAGATTTTTCAAAGCTTTTTCCGTGTCCTTTTTTAATAAATTGGTTGGTTGGGATCGACATCCCGCGCCCAGGCGTTGATGCCGCCTTTCAGGTTCTTGACCTTGCGGAAGCCGGCGCTCTGCAGCAGCTCCAGGGCGCGCGCCGAACGCGTGCCCGCTTTGCAGAAGACCACCATCTCCTGGGCTGTGTCCAGCTCAGGGAGGCGGGAGGCTAACTGACCCAGTGGGATGAGCTGTGCACCATCAATGCGTGAGATCTCAAGCTCGTGCGGCTCGCGCACATCCAGCAGGCGCAGAAATTTATCCTGCTTGAGGCGCTCGACCAGCTCCAGGGCAGTGATATCCCAGTCACCCCCTACCGCGCCCTCCTCGTGATCGTGACCCGGCACGCCGCAAAAGGCTTCGTAGTCGATCAGTTCTGTTATCTCCGGCTGGGGGCCGCACACCTTGCAGCCCGGGTTCTTACGCAGCTTGACGAACTCGAAGGATTGGTCCAGAGCATTGTAGAGCATCAGGCGCCCGATCAGCGGCTCGCCGATGCCCAGAATCAGCTTCAGGGCTTCGGTTGCTTGCAGTGTGCCGATGGTCCCTGGCAGCACGCCCAGTACGCCCCCCTCGGCGCAGGACGGCACCAGCCCGGGTGGGGGCGGTTCCGGGAAAAGGCAGCGGTAGCAGGGCCCGCTCCGGGCGTCGAAGACGCTCAGCTGCCCGTCAAAGCGGAAAATAGAGCCATATACATTCACCTTGCCGGTCAGCACGCACACATCGTTGACCAGGTAGCGCGTTGGGAAGTTATCTGTCCCGTCGATCAGAATATCGTAGCCTTCGGCAATGCGGAAGGCGTTTTCGGAAGTGAACGGCTCGTTAAAGACCTCGACCTGGATATCCGGGTTCAAATCCAACATGCGCTGGCGGGCCGATTCCACCTTGAGGACACCCAGCCCCGAGGTGCCGTGGATCACCTGGCGCTGCAGATTGGAAGAATCCACTACATCATAATCCACCAGCCCAATGTGACCCACCCCCGCGGCTGCCAGGTAGAGCGCTACCGGCGAGCCCAGCCCGCCTGTACCGATCACCAGCACCGAAGCGGCTTTCAGCTTCTTTTGCCCCTCCAGACCCACTTCAGGGATCAGCAGGTGCCGTGAATAGCGCAAAATCTCTTCGTGACTTAATTCAGGGAGCATTCAGTTACCCGCCCGCGATGCTCGGGATCAGCATCAGCCGGTCACCCTCCTGCAGCGGCGTCTCCAGCCCCTGCAGGTCCTTGACGTTGTCCTCGTTTAAAAAAAGGTTCACAAATGGACGCAGCTGCCCGCTGTTGTTATAAAGGTGTGGGCGCAGGGTGGGGTGGAGCTGCATCAGGCATTCGAGCGCCTGGTTGACATTGCCCCCCTGGACGGTCACCTCGGCTTGCCCGGCGGTGTACGACCGCAGTGGGGTGGGGATTCGGATCATTGGCATTATTTTCTCCTTATCTACGAACAAAAATCTCTATCCAATTACATACCTAAGGACACGCGGTTTCTGAATTTTCAAAGCTTTTCCGTGTCCTTCTTTTCTCTCATGAAAATCTCAAGTACTCGCCCGCGACATATCGAACAACGCTTAAAGAAGATCTTTGATCTGCTTCTGCAGCTTCTCATACGGCGCCACGCCGTGGTTGACATGTTTGGGATCGCCTTTAGCGTCTATTATAAACGTAGTCGGTACGCTCAGCACGCCCCAGCGGCTAGCTACTTCCGGCTGCTGCGAGGCGTCGATCTCCACCACCTGCAGCTTCTCACCTGCCTGTTCCTTCAGGCGCTGGAGCGCCGGGCGCTGAATGGTCTTGCAGGGCACACAGGTGGGTGTGGTGAAATATAAGATCACGGGCATGCCCTTGGGCAAGAATGAGTCCTGGCGCAGGCGCACCCTGGAAAGCCTCAGCGTCCAGCGGTTCGCCGCCCAATACAGCCCGATCCCAGCGCCCAGGATGGCGGCTGCCCAAATTAATCGTAATAAAGTGTCTTCCATTGCCAGTGTACTCAACGTCAACTCCAACCTTTTACTTTTCTTCCAGCCTCGGCCGCATGCCGGGAATTGTCCCCGCTGGAGGCATCTGGGTGAAGCCCGGTACGTGCAGCCTCCCCAGCCAGTAATACAGCGCGCAGCCCACGCAGAACCCGCCGAAGGCGTTCAAAGCTGCCAGGGCGGCCACCATCCAGACCAGCCCCCAGCCCAGAATCGTCAGCCCGAAATAGAGCGCCAGGCTGCCTGCCAGCATGACGGTGCCTCCGAAGGCCTGGGCAAAGCGGTGCGGCGAATGATTATCGAGGAGCACGTGCGGCTTTACCCACCCCAGCGGTTTCAGAACGTAGCGGTAAATGAAGCCAAAGCCGGGCGCTTTGAAAAGCGTCCCCAGCAGCATCACCAGAGCCACCAAGGCTGCCAGCCAGGGCAGGTTCAAGACGAAAGCCAGGATGTTCAGGAGGATGATAGTCACCTGGCTGACCTTGATGGCAGAATGATCGATCATTTTTAGTGAATCAGGCATTTTAGACCTCCTTGAGGTCGATATTCTCTTCCGAAAAAGCGGTGCGGTCTTCTGCCAGCAGCCAGGAGCGGCTTTCCACCGCTTTCCCCTGCTGCACGCTGGTGATCAGGTACGAAAACCAGGGCATGGCCCACTCACGGTCGAACTCGGAGGGACGGTTGGGATGGTCAGGGTGTGAGTGGAACACACCCAAGACATCCAATCCCAGCCGGGCGGCTTCCATCTCCCCGCGCAGGTAATCCTGCGGGTTTAGGAGGTAGCGGTTGTGGCGGGCAGCATCTTCGCGGGTGTTGGTTAGCGGCAGGATCTTTTCGACCCTTTTCGCGTCTGCCTCCGCTTTCCCCAGGAGCAAACCTGCCCCTTCCTCTGGGTAAGCTTCTTCGCCATGCTGGTGGATGGCTCTTAGAATTTCGTTAGATATTACCAGGTACATTTTGTTCGTTTCCTTGTTTAAAATAGGCTCACGGATTGCACGGATCACACGGATTTAACATTTGGACACTGAAAAATCGGAAAGGGCCGATAAAGAACATCGGGAGAAAAAGTTGATTTTTCATGTTTGATCTGCATTTTCCGTTTTTCATAGCTTTTCTGTGTCCATTCTATTGATTAGCGAAAATTCGCGGACTTAGTTTGCATCCCACAAGTGTTTATCGCTCAGGTACTTATAGCCGGCGTCTGGGAAGACTGTCACCACCACGCCCTCTTTTAGCTCTGCGGCCACATTCAGCGCCGCGGCAGCCGCTGCGCCGGAGGAGATGCCCACGAACAGGCCTTCCTGGCGCGCCAGTCTGGATACCATGGCGTAAGCGTCTTCTGAGGCGATCTCCAGTGTGCGGTCCGGGAAACCCGGGTCGAAGATGCCCGGCTTGATCGCCGTGGGCATGTGCTTGAGACCTTCCAGCCCGTGGAAGGGGGAATCAGGCTGCCCGGCGATCATCTGGATGGAAGGGTTATATTCCCGCAGGTAGCGCCCCACACCCGTCAGCGTGCCCGAGGTGCCCAGCCCGGCAACGAAATGGGTTACTTTTCCTTCCGTCTGGCAGACGATCTCCGGACCCGTGGTCAGGTAGTGCGCCTGCCAGTTGGCCGGATTATCGTACTGGTTGGCATAGAAATAGCGTTCTGGCTGCTCGGTCGCCAGCTGGCGCGCTGTGCGGATGGCGCCATCTGAGCCCTCCAGCGGATCGGTCAGGATCAGCTCGGCGCCCAGGGCTTTCAAGATGGCGATGCGCTCCGGGCTGGCGTTGGCAGGCAGGGCCAGCGTGACCGGGATGCCCAGCGCGGCACCGAAGGTGGCGTAGGAGATGCCCATGTTGCCGGAGGTTGAATCCAGCAGGCGCTTGCCGTTCGCCAGCGAGCCATCTGCCAGCGCCATGCGTAAGATGTTCAACGCCGGTCGATCCTTGATCGAGCCGCCCGGGTTGAACCACTCCGCCTTGGCAAATATCTGAACGCGCGGGGAGAGGTCTTTTGTCATTTGCTTCAGCGGCAGCAGGGGGGTGTTTCCGACGGCTGTCTCCAGGCCGCCTGCATCCGGGGCGGTCAGAACTTGGGCGGTGGGGAACGAAACCTGGGTAATAGAATTAGAGAGATCCATCTCGTTTTCCTCATTCTTGTAGGGCATGCTGTCATCTTGCCCCGGCTTACCGGTTCACGGTCAAGCTAACAGCTTGTTCTGTTTGATTTACATGCCTGTGGTCAAGCTAACAGCTTGACCTACCAATTAAAACGGCCAGCAGGCAACAAAAAAGGTGGCATCGCTCGCTGCCACGCGAAATGCTCGCGTGAGCGGGGTCGGGACCACCTTTCGTCGATCTGCTGACCGTGTGATTACTGTTTAGACGAAGCGGCGGTTACCAACCCCGCTTCAGACACATGCACATGTTCATCCAGAAGCTCCAGTAATTCGGATAATTATGAGTAAATTCATAATAATTATAGACGAATTGCTGGGGTTGTCAAGGGTCAATTGGTTGCATTACAAGAAGTTTTCTGCAATAATGATGGAGAAGGTACACTGTCCGCAGGCTTCCTCCTTTGTAAGAAATATAAGAAAGTGATCATAATGAATAGAAGGATGAGATGTCTCGCTTAGAATTATCCTTTCTGGGTCCCTTCCAGGTCAGGCTGGACGAGGTATTGGTAACAACCTTTGAAGCTGACAAGGTGCGCGCTCTGCTGGCTTACCTGGCGGTCGAATCCAGCCGCCCCCACCGCCGAGAGCAGCTGGCAGCCTTGCTGTGGCCCGGCTGGCCGGATGCCTCCGCCCGCACCAGCCTGCGCAATGCCCTCTCCAACTTACGGCATGCCATCGGAGATGAGACTGCCGCGCCTCCTTTCCTGCTTATCACGCGTGAAACCATCCAGTTCAATCCTGAATCTAGTTACTGGCTCGATACACGCGATCTCGAGCGGCTTACCAGGGACAGCCATGCAACAGCAGAACAGCTTCAATCCGCCGCAGCCCTCTACCGCGGGGCTTTCCTGGAAGGCTTCACCCTCAAGGACTGCTCCGCTTTCGACGACTGGTCTTTCGCCCTCAGGGATCAGCTCCAGAAGCAGGTTTCCTCGGCCCTTACCCGTCTGGCAGAGATCTTCGAGAAAGATAAGGATTACGAAAAGGCCGTCGGATATGCACGCAAACATCTCACACTGGAGCCCTGGCAGGAGGATGCCCACTGCCAGCTCATGCGCCTGCTTTCAGCCAGTGGGCAGCGCTCCGCTGCCCTGGCGCAGTATGAGATCTGCAAGCGCAGCCTGAAGAATGAGTTGGGCGTGGAGCCTTCGGTGGAGACGGTGCGACTTTACGAGAGCATCCGCGACAGCCAGCCAGCAGAGCTGGCTCCTGCTAAAGTCCACCCCCACAACCTGCCCGCTCAGCTCACCAGCTTCATCGGGAGAGGAAAAGAGATTGCGAAGATTATACAATTCTTCCAGAGATTTCGGCTTGTGACCCTGACCGGGCCGGGAGGAACAGGCAAGACGCGTTTATCGCTGCAGGTCGCCATGGAGCTGTTAGGAGATTTTCCGGACGGTGCTTGGTTGGTGGAGTTGGCTCCCGTTGTTGATCCTGACCTGGTGACACAGACGGCTGCGAACGCCCTGGGAATGCACCTATCTGCTGGACCGCAAACCATCTCGTTCCTGGTAGATTACCTGCAGACAAAACGCTTATTGATGATCTTCGATAACTGCGAGCATTTGATCGCAGCCTGCGCCCGGTTGGTGGATGCGCTGCTGCACGCCTGTCCGGACCTGTCTATTCTGGTCAGCAGCCGGGAAGCGTTGGGAATCGATGGGGAAATGCCCTTCGTTGTCCCACCTCTGACGACGCCAGAAATCCAAGAACAGCCCAATTTGGACGAGCTGGCGCAGTATGAAGCTATCCGGCTGTTCGTCGAGCGCGCCAGTACAGCCTCCCCGGGCTTTGAGCTGACCGCTGCGAACGCCTCTGCAATCCTCCAGGTCTGCCAGCGCCTGGACGGCGTCCCGCTGGCGATCGAGCTGGCGGCCGCGCGCCTCAAGCACCTGGGTGCGGAAGAAATTGCCCGACGATTGGACGATCGCTTTCGCTTGCTGACGGGTGGCAGCCGGGCGGCCCTGCCGCGCTACCAGACCCTGCGCGCCTCGATTGACTGGAGCTACGAGCTGCTCTCTCCTCCTGAACGCCTCTTATTGCAGCGTTTATCCACCTTCGCAGGCGGGTGGTTCCTGGAAGCAGCCGAATACGTGGGCTGTGGGGAAGGCATCCAATCCAGCGAGGTTCTCGATCTGCTGGGAGGACTGGTGAATAAGTCGTTGGTCATCGTGGAAGGTGAAACTGGCCTCACCACGCGCTACCGGATGCTGGAGACGATCCGCCAGTACGCCCAGGAAAAGCTGGTGGAAGCGGGGCAGGCAGAGATGGTGCGCGACAGGCACTTGCAGTACTATCTTGAGCTGGCGGAAAAGGTGGAGTGGAAGATCCGCAGCCCAGACCAGGGTCGCATCCTGGGGCAGTTGGAAGCCGAGCTGGACAATTTGCGCCTGGCGCTGGCCTGGTCCTTGGAGGGGAAAGGAAAAGCCGCTTGGAACCCTGAGCCTGGGCTGCGCCTGGCAGCCGCACTGCAGTGGTTCTGGCACTGCCGCGGCCGCCAGGAGGAAGGCATTCGGTGGCTGGAGCTGCTGCTGGCTGGCGAGAAAGAAGAACGGGGTGCAAAGCCTATCACCATGGAGCGCACAAAACTGCGAGCCAAGGCACTCCAAGTAGCTGCCTGGGCGGCATTCAACGCTTTAGGAGATGCCGAAGCTGCCATATTTTGCGAGGAGAGCAGAGAATTATTCCTGGCGCTCGGTCCCGAAGGAAGCGCGGATTTCACTTATGCCCGTTATATGCTGAAAGATCCGCGTGATCCCAGACCAAAAGAAACGATTGTTGAAGAGGCTTTAGGATTTTTTCAAGAAGAGGGGAACCGGTTTATGGTGGGTGAGTGCCTCTTAGGTCTGGGAATAATGGCGATGGGTCATAGAAAATATGGAGTTGCACAAGATTATTTTGAGAAAACACTGGCACTTAAAAAAGGAGCTCGGAGATTTGGACGGCGTGGCAGCCTCACTTGGTTTTTTAGGACGATTAGCGATCTACCTGGGCAATATTGAACAGGCGCGCTCTTTCACGGAAAAAAGCCTGGAACTGTTCTCTGAGATCCAGAATATTTTATATGTAGGTTATGAACACTCAACGCACTGGGAAATCGATTTGTTGGAAGGAAACTACGCACGGGCAGACGACCAGGCAAACGAAATCCTCTCCATCGGTCGCCGGTTCGGAAACCTGAGCCTGATCGACCGGGGGCTGATCAGCCTTGGGGAGCTGGCTCTGATCCAGGGGAGAAACCGGGAGGCGCTTGAATGGTTTGAGGAGAACCTGATGTATTTCCGCAAGAAAGAGCGCCGGGAATATATTGCTCGTTCACTTTATTATTCAGGATTAACTGTCTGGGTCAATGTCGATATCGAGCAAGCTTCACGGTTCTACACCGAGGCCTCGGACATTAGCCGGGAGATCCTTTACACAGATATCCAGGAACTGAGCCTTGACGGATTGGGAAAAATTGCCTTCACTCGAGGCGAATACGACCTGGCTCAAGCTTATTTCGAGGAGGCATTGAAGATACCTGGTAGTGGCGTGTCGTTATTTACCCATCGAGAACCTAAGATGATCACTCTGGAAGCCCTGGCATACACGCTTGCAGCTCAAGGACAAATGGAACGTGCCGCCCATCTGCTGGGGGCGACAGAGAGCTGGCACCAAAGGTTTTTCAAGACCCGCATCCCTGAGGAGTGCCGGGAGCGGGATGCCCCCCTGGCTGCTGTACGGGCGGCGCTGGGCGAAGAAGCCTTCACCGCTGCCTGGGAGGTGGGAAAAGCCATGACGCTGGAGCAGGCCATTGCGTATGCGAAGGAGGTTACCGATGTCTGAGCTGCCGACTGGTACAGTCACCTTTCTCTTTTCTGATGTTGAGGGCAACACCCCGCTGTGGGAGCGTGATTCCCAAGCGATGGATGCCGCCCTACAGATCCACCATGCCATCCTGCGCCAGGCGATCGCAGACAACGGCGGCGCTGTCTTCAAGACCATCGGGGATGAGTTCCAGGCGGCTTTTCCGACAGCCCTCCAGGCGCTGCTAGCTGCCCTGCAGGCGCAGCGTGGTCTGCACTCGGCAACATGGAACGAGCTGGGAGCGCTGCGCGTGCGCATGGGCATGCACACCGGCGAAGCACATCTGGACGCGCAAGGCGACGAATACGCCGTTTCGCACACCAAAAACCGCGGTCACCGGGTGATGGAAGCCGGGCATGGGGGTCAGATCCTGCTCTCGCAGGAATGCGCCGACCTGTGCCGGCGGGATCTGCCTTTTGGGGTATATCTGAAAGACCTGGGTGAGCATCATATCCGGAACTTGAGGCTACCGGAACGCTTCTTCCAGGTGATAGCGCCCGACTTACCGAAGGATTTCCCACCGCTGCGCACGCAGGTCGAGCCGAAGCACAACCTGCCCGTCCAGCTCACCAGCTTCGTCGGTCGCCAGGCAGAGATCGAGAAGGTGGAATCTTTGCTGCAAAAGAACAGGCTGGTGACCCTCACTGGGGCAGGCGGGGTGGGCAAGACTCGCCTGGCGCTGCGTATCGCTGAAGACCTGGTCGGGCAAAATGGTGAGAAGGAATTAGCATTTAAAGATGGTCTTTCGTTGGTAGAGCTGGCTCCTTTGGGGGACCCGCAACTCATTCCTCACGTAATCGCTTCTATCTTTGGTTTGCGCGAAGATCAAAGCCGCACCATACAAACCGCATTGCTGGACTACCTGAGTGAGAAACAGCTTTTACTCATCTTTGACAACTGCGAACACCTGATTATGGAATGCGCTGAGCTGGCTGAGGACATCTTGAGAAACTGCCCAGGGGTAAAAATCCTCGCCAGCAGCCGGGAGGCACTGGGAGTAGAGGGCGAGGCACCTTTTCACGTGCCCTCTCTTTCGTCACCTGATCCAACCCACTTGTCCCCCTCCGCGGAACTGCTTGAATACGCGGCTGTAGCGCTGTTCGTCGAACGTGCGCAGCAGGTTCTGCCTGGCTTCAACATCACGGAGAAGAATGCCCGTTTTCTGGCTCAAATTTGTCGACGGTTGGATGGCATCCCCTTAGCCATCGAATTGGCGGCGGTGCGGGTAAAAGTGCTGAGCCTGGAGCAGATTGCCACTCGCCTGGATGACCGTTTCAGCCTGCTCACTGGAGGCAGCCGGCGCGCCTTGCCCAGGCACCAGACCCTGCATGCCTTGATCGACTGGAGTTACGGTATGCTCTCAAAAGCCGAACAGGCGTTTCTCCGCCGCCTCTCCGTGTTTGCGGGCGGTTGGACCCTGGATGCAGCCGCGGCCATCTGCTCAGAAAACGAAGTTCTCGACCTGCTTGCTCAATTGGTGAACAAGTCCCTGGTCTTCACGGATTGCGAAGGTGGCGAGGTTTGCCGCTATGGGATGTTGGAAACCATCCGGCAATATGCGCAGGAGAAATTGTTAGAATCGGATGAAGCCGAGGCGTTGCGCGACCGGCACCTTGACTATTATCTGCGCTTTGTACAGGGGGCTGAACCAGACTTAAAGAGTAATAAGATTCTGAATCGGTTGGAACAGTTAGATGCTGAGCTCGATAACCTGCGCATGGCGCTTGGTTGGGCTTTCAGCGGCGTTAAGGGAGCGAGGATAGAAGGCGGTTTAAATCTGGCTAGCACATTGAAAGATTACTGGGAAATCCGTGGCTTTATTGGCGAGGGGGGTGATTGGTGCAGGAAAGGATTGCGGATTCTCCCAAGAGAGGGTAACAGTTGGATCAGAACGCGTGCCAGGGCTTGTTATACGGTTGCCTATGTTGTTATTGAGGGTGCCAGTGATTTTAGCCGCGCCTCCGAAGCGCGCCAGCTTCTTGAGGAGAGCATCGAGCTTTATCAGGCAAGCAATGATCGCTTGGGGCTGGCTGCGTCGCAGTGTCTGCTAGGAGTTTGCCTGGTGAGTAAGTACGCCTTGGCAACTCATATCTCGCAGCCCAGGCCAGAATATCCGCTAGCTCATGCGCTAGGCTCAGAATGCCTGGCAATCAGCCGTGAGTTGGGGGATGAATCGGACCTGGCTTTAGCCCTCTATTGGAATGCGGGCATCGAATTCTATGGGATGGAGCTTGAAGCGGCTTATGCTTATGCCGAAGAAAGCTTGTCTCTTCTGGAAAATATTGGGGACCGGTTGCGCATAGGAGCGGTCCTGAATTTTCTATCCTGGTATCATTTTCTCCTGGGGGATCTCACTTCAGCGCAGCGCTATTCCCAAAGAGCTATGGCATTGGCTCAGGAGTTAAACAATAAGCCTGTTGTTATGATGAACACCCAACTGTTGGGATTAATTGCCTACTACCAGCAGGATTTTCAACAAATGGCTGTGCAATTCCAAGTCACACTAAGGTTTAGCCGCGAGATCGGTGGCCTGACCTGGCGGATGTTCTCGCTGCGCGGTCTGGGTATTGCTGCCTTGCGGCAGAACCAATCGAGTCAGGCGTCCGAGATTTTCCTGGAACACTTTTTACTGGCTCAAAAATTTGAAGGATATGATTACGACCTGCGGATTTTCCCATTGTACATGGCAGGTGTGGCAGCCGGATTGGGACAGCTCGAGCGCGCTACCCGGTTGCTGGGTGCCACCGAGGTGCGGTTCGAGACCTTCTTCAAACCCCTGGATAATTGGGATCAGGCCGAGTTTGACCGGATCGCGGAGCTAGCTCGCCTCGGGCTTAATGAGACGACTTTCAAAACTTTATGGGGTGAGGGACGAGCCATGACCCTGGAGCAGGCGATTAAGTATGCGAAGTCAGAGTCCATTATATAATCAGGTGTACAGCAATTGCCTAAGTTGAACCCTGTTTCGCAACCTCGAATTCACCAAGGAGGATAATCCCCATGACCAGCCCTCGCCTTAAGTCCTTTAATTATGCCATCGGCATGTTCGGCACCTCCATCCCCATCAACATGCTCAAGACTTATGCCGCCATCTACTACGTGGATAAGCTGGGGATGACCACCGTCCAATTATCGCTCGTGCTGCTGATCTATACCTTCATCGACGCGGCAGACAACCTGATTTATGGGTATCTCTCGGACCGGACGCGCACACGCTGGGGGCGCCGGCGACCCTGGCTGACTATTGGCACGCCGCTGCTGGTGTTGGGCTTGATCGCCTTCTTCAGCACGCCGGCTTTCCTGGCAGGGAATTCTCTGTTTGCCTACTGCATGCTCTTCTATATCTTCACGGGTACGCTCGATTCGGTGATCAACGCCAATTATGCGGCGCTGTTCCCGGAGCTTTTCCGTGATGACGCCAGCCGGGCGAGCACCAATGCCCTGCGGCAGGCCTTTCAGCTTGTAGCCATGATCATCAGCATTGCCCTCACGCCCATGGTGACCTCCGCCCTCGGATACAGCCTCACGTCGATCCTGTACGGCCTGCTGGGCGGCGCGGTCATTTTGTATATGACCTTTACCAGCCGAGAGACGAAGATCCAGGTCGAAGAAGAAAAACCGCAGCTTTGGGACAGTATCAAAAACCTGGTCACTAACCGTAAGTTCTGGATTGCCGGCTTTGCCAACGCCTTTTACAGCGCGGCCATGTCGCTCGTGCTTGCTTCCATGCCCTTCTTCGCCAAGTACACCCTGGGGATCTCCGACAGCCAGACCACGTTCCTGTTTGCGGCCGTCCTGCTGATCGCCATTGTCTGTGTGGCGATCTGGGCCAGGCTGGTCAAGAAGTACACGCTTATGCCCATCTGGCGCCTCGCGCTGGCTACCCTGGCGGTGATGTTCATCCCGCTTTACTTCGCCAATTCCCTGGTGACCGGTGTCATTTTTTCTGCCCTGGTTGGTTTTGGCTTTGCCGGCGTGATCACCACCATGGATTTGGTCGGGGCAAAAATCATTGATGAAGATACTCAAAAGCACGCTTTACGGCGGGAGGGCATCATCGCCAATGCCCTGGGATTCATGAACCGTTTGAATGGCTTGTTCACCAGCGCGGCTTTCTTTCTGGTCTACAAGCTTTTCGCGTATGAAAGCGGTGCAAACCCCGGTCCGCAGCCCGACCAAGCGGCCCGCTTCCTGCTGACAGTTTTTCCACCCATCCTGATGGTGATCAGCCTGGCCTTCTCCTTCTTCATCGACTTTAAAAAAACTCCAGAGCCAAGAACTGAACCGGTGGTTCTATAGAAAAAATTATGGCACTCTTGCGAAATCGACCATACTCCCGAAACCGTCAAAGTTAACCTACCCCTGAATATCATCCTGCCCGACCCAGGGAGGATGGCTGGGGTGCCCGTTGCCAGGCGTAAGGTGCTTTACCTGCTGCACGGGCTCAGCGAAGACGCCAGCGCCTGGCAGCGCTATTCATTAATCGAGGCCCTGGCGGAAGGCTATGGGCTGGTGGTGGTCATGCCTTCAGCCGGGCGCAGCTTCTACATCGACCAGCCCAATGGGCAGAAATATTTTTCTTATTTGACCGAAGAGCTGCCGCGCTACCTGGCGGATGTCTTCGGTTTGACGCCGCACCGAGAGGATACCTTCATTGCCGGCTCCTCCATGGGTGGGTATGGCGCTTTCAAAGCTGCCTTGCTGCACCCCGAGCTTTATACTGCGGCAGCAAGCTTTTCGGGTGTGCTATCCCTGGATATCCTGAGATTGCTGCCCGATGATCCTCGGAAGGCTGAGTTCACCGGGCTGTTTGGAGACCTGGATAAGCTGCCCGGCAGCGAGCATGACCCGGCGGTCTGGCTGAAGGGTGCCGCGCAGAACCCCTCCGCCATTCCCCGCCTGTTTATCACCTGTGGGCGGCAGGAGGATGTTTATCCGTTGAGCGGTATGTTTTATGCAGCCTGCCAGGCGTTGGGTGTGAATGCTGACTACCACGAGGAAGACGGCGGTCACGATTGGTTCAATTGGGACAGGCAGATCAGGTGGTTCTTGGGGCAGGTATTGGAAACTGCTTCTTCGTAAATCCCCTCATCCCGGCGGACGTTCGTCCGCCTGCCCTTCCCCCAAACTTGGGGGAAGGGCGGTAGTGCCACATGTCTCAGCGATCTTCCTCAGCACCAATTCCAGATCCGTTTCCACTTCTTCATTCAGCACCCGCAGCACACGATACCCGTAAGCTGCCAGTTGGGCTGTACACGTCGCATCTTGTTCCTCCTGCTTGCGATGCATTCCCCCATCCAGTTCGATCACCAGCCGATGCTGGGCGCAGTAAAAGTCAGCAATAAAGGGTCCGATCGGGTGTTGACGCCTGAACTTTAACCCAGACAAACCTCGATTGCGCAATCTACTCCATAAAGCCTGTTCGGCGGGTGTTTGTGCCTTGCGTAATTCCTTCGCTCGCAGCTTGACTTTATTCCATTGTTTTGTAATTGGATGCTTTAATGGCACACTTGGATTCTACACCCACGGCGCCGCGAACTACCTCCTCTTTTTCTGAGGATTTGAGAAGGAAGGTTTGATCGTGGACGGCTCTCTTAGCAGGAGCTTCTTTGGAAATGTAGCTTCTCCCTCCTCTCCCAATACCTGGGAGAGGAGGGCTGGGGTGGTGAGGGCGTTACTATCTCACCTTCTCTTCCCTGCGTTTAACCGTCTTCTGGATATATGCCGCGGCGTCGGGGGTCTTGCAGCCGGTCTGACCATGATCAACCACTACTTTACCGATCTTGCCGGCTGCTTCTAAGGCCTCAGCCTGCAAGGGCGCATTCCTGATCCCGATGGCGATCAGGGCACTGTTCATGGCGTCGCGCACACGGTTCTTCCACGTGTGAATCTCGGCTTCGATCTGAGCTACTAGAGCTTCGAAATAGGCATCTGGCAGGGTTGAGTCTTGCATGGCGAATTTGGCTACCAACCGCCAACCGGCCTGGCCGATCCACTCATCGTCCGAGTGGATCCAGGCTTCCATCTTCTGCCGGGCAAGCGGCGTTTGGAAGACATAATCTGCGAAGGCATCGGTGATGACATAATCTCCCAGGTCCCGCGCCCACTCATCCAGCATGGCTTCGTCTGCCAGGGCAGGGTCGGCGATCATGGTGGCCAGGATGCGGGCATCGTGCACGCCTGTCGCCCAAAGCGCCCGTGCCAGGGCATGATCGACCTTGATCTTTTTCTTCAGCTTGCCCAACTCAGCAAAGCTAACCCCGTAAAGCGCATGGGTGACTCCGTGGCGGGCGTAGATTTTTCGATTCTGCTCCGTCCCAGCAGTTTTCAATATTTCCATGACTTCTTCTAAACCCATTCTGCTCTCCTTCGCATTAACGATATTATCTTGCTAATTTTATCAGTATTATCCGATTTATGATTTAGGACAACGTCGTTTTTCCGATGGAGAATAAACGCTGCCATTAGTGTAAGATTAGCGGATTCTTTTACTGCAAGGGGAAGACAGCCAGCAGCATCCAGCTGACAAACAAGGCCCCGCTGAGGCCGAGAGTCCAGCGGTCGCGCTGCAGGATCGTCGCCAGGGCGTGCAGACCTAATATTAACGGGAAGAGCGGCAAGATCAGCAGGATAAAATATAAACCCTGGCTCAACTGCAGCGCCAGCAGCATGCTGCCAACCAACACCAGGCTGTGAAAAGCCCACCAACCCACCCGCCCGAGGGGCCTGGCCGCGCTGGAAACCTCTCCCAGGGACAGGAACCAGGGCAGCAGCAGGATAGCTCCCACAGGCCAGAGCAGCAGGCGCCTGGGAATGAGCAGCCAGGGCAGCCAGACCTGGTCCCCCAGCAATCCAAACCCCAGCCACAGGGCAGCAAACACCAGCAGGCCGGTCCAGATTGCTTTCATAGAAGGCTGGCTCCAGCGGGGTTTGAGGATGAGCAGGGCGATGACCCCTGCCGCGCCAAACCAGAGCAGCAGGTAGCCACCCACCAGCACTCCAAAAAGCTGGGGCAGTTTCAAGCCAGCCAATCCTGCCAGCCCGAGGATCAGCGTGGCAACCAGGGCACCGGCGGCTATGGCAAGCAGCCGGCGTCCCAATGAGCTAGTGGTGGTCGGCTCCGGGATAACAGAAGGGATCCAGGCTGCGCTGACCATGACAGTGCCCAGCACCCCCAGGGCAAACCAGAAGATGCGCATATCAACATAATCCTGCGCCCCGGGCTGCGAGCCAAACACGGCATCCAGCCACTGGCGGGCAGCCTGGTGGGCTTGAGGCTTGAACAAGATGGAGACATGCTCTACCCCCGGAACCACAACCAGCTTACGCCCCGTACCGGCAGCCGGGTCGCCACCCGCCCCGCCAGCCTCTGCCAGGCCGCGCCTCAGCATTCTGTACAAAATTCCCCTCCAGGCTGCCAGCCATCAGCAGCAAATTATGCGGCAGAGCTGGCGTGACTGATACCCCCACAGGCGATACGGCAATGGTGGCGCTGGTTTCGGGGTAGGCCTGCCCAAAGCTCAAAGCCACGCCGCTGCCCATTGAATGTCCCAAGATGGCTACCTGGCCAGGTGCACCCAGGCCGCGCCGTCCGGCCTCTGCCAGCACGGCTTCGGCATTTGCCAACAAGCTTCCCGAACTACTCGTCGAGCTTAATGGCTGTGGATTCATGCCATGGCCGTTAAAGTCCCAAAGTGCAGTCACATACCCGGCGTGCGCCAGGGTCAGCGCAAAGCCGCGCATCACCTGGCTGGAACCCGCCAGACCGTGGCCGATCAGCACTAATGGCCGCGTGGCGGGGTCGAGCGCCCTCCGGCAGGATGAAGGTCATGGGGGGCTGAGACAAGGGATCCTGGATTACTCGCAGGTTTTTCTGGGCAGCTCTTGAATTCCAGATCGCCGCCAAAAGAAAGAGCAGGCCCAAACCACCGGTGATCCAACGTAAAGGCTTCATCGCTTATCCTCCTGGCAGTCACTCTTTTAGATCAAGCTGCAGCAGCTTCTGCTTTCGCATGCCTGGCGCTGGCCATCAAAAAGGCAAATACCGCTACCCCAGCCAGCAGATCCCCCAGGATGATATACATGGTCACTGTAGGTCCAACCGGCTCGAAGAGCTGGCCGATCAACCAGGGCAGGAACATCCCCCCCAGGCTGGCACCGACAAAGAAATATGAAGTGATCGAACCGGTGAGGGTCAGAAAACGCTCTGCCAGGGAGATGGTGGTGGGAAAAACTGCTGCCATGGAAAAGCCCAATCCCAAGGCGCCGATCCACAAAGCGGTCAAGGAGCTTGGGAACAACACGATCACCAGGATGCTGACCAGGCAGCCCACCAGGTCAGCGATAAGGATCCTTTGCAAGCTGAAGCGCATGGCGAGCGGGATTGTCAGCAGCCTTCCCAGGGTCAAAGCCCCCCAAAAAGCAGAGGCAAGGTAGGCGGCAGTCACTTCATCAGCCAGGTTCAGGCTGGTTGTATAAGTGGATATCCAGTTGCCAAAGCCTACCTCTGCACCGACATAGATAAAGAGAAAGAGCGCAACCAAAACAACCAGTAAAACACTTACCGGTCCTTTTTGTTCTCCCTCGGTCCCGACGATTGACTTGGGGCTGCGCAAGAAGAACAGCCAAACTGCCACTGGCAGCGCCATGAGGGCCATTATCCAGAAAGCCAGGTTGATCTCTCCTGTGCTTTTTAACACCTGGGCCACGATCACCGGCGCCAGGAAGGCGCCCACGCCAAAGAAAAAGTGCAGGGCGTTCATAAAAGGACCTACCTTGTCGCGATGCACCCAGACCAACAAGGTATTACCGCCCACATCCAGCGAGCCGGTGCAGATATTCAACACCAGCAGAATGCCGGTCAGCACCCAGATTGAGGCAGCGAGGGGGGTCAAGGTTAATGCGCCTGCCACCACCAGCAGAACCGTGACGATGATGCGGTGCCCGGGGAGCCGGTCGTACAGGCGTCCTGCTAGGATGGAGCCGATCAGGTACCCAAAGGCCGAGGCCGGGAATATAAAACTGATCTGGTTCAACTGCGTATGGGTATGCTCTGCCAGCCTGGAGAGGGAGGGGCCGATCACAGCGCCGGTCAGACCCAGGATGATAAATGCAGCGTAGTAGGCAGCCGACTTCACCAGGCGGCTTTTGCTGTCAGCTTCGCCAGCTTGTGGAGAATGGTTTGAGCTCATGGAGTATCCTTAATGAAATTGGGTTGCCAGGGCAACCTCCTGACTATACCATAAGTTCATGGTCAGGAGACGGGTTGATTCTAGGGCTCATTGGAAGTTACCGTGGCAGCCTGGATGGCTTACGGATGGTTAGCAATCAGGGCATTCCTGCGGTAAAACTGGACCAGCCCCCACCGGCCGTTCGTCATCCACTGTGGATCGACCTGATCCAGCTCGCCAGCCTGACCGCGCAACAGACCGACCATCACCTGTGACTTGGACACGCGCAGCGCCAAAAGACTGGTAGGGAAGAAATTCCATACATCTTCCAAGGGGGTGTCGAAGGACCAGTGCCGGTCCCCCACCAGGCGGCGGTAATTGGCGTCTCCTTTGCTGATCACCAGTGCGGCTTCACCCAGCTCATGGCGCAGGCTTTCTGGCATCTCCCACATGCTGAGCGGAGAGGTCCAGAAGAGATGGTCCCGCAGCTGAAGCTGTCCGATTGGCATGGCGTTGTTCAGCCTTTCAGCGACTGTCCTGGTGTCGGCATTCCTCATTTGCGCCAGGAAGGCGAGGGCAGCCTGGATATCGGGCAAGATGGCGTCAGACACAAAGGTTGGATGGGTTTTAGCGTGCAGCCGTACAGTCCAAACAAGCCCACTTTCCAGCAGGAAATCCGCAAGCAGCAGATCGTAGATTAACTCAAGCCCGGCATTATCCAACATCACGTCCACCCGGCGAGGGCGATCCTTTAATCCGAACAAGTATTCCGCAGCCTGGGTGGCGTGGTTGCAAAGCATATGAGAGAGCTGCCCGGTTCGGTCGGTGTGATTGGGGCGCTCTGCCTGTCCGGCCGGCCACATGCTCAGGTCAGCCTGGTTGCCCCACAAGTTCACTAAAATGAGCTCGCTCACCTGATCAACAGAAAGCTTGCCTGGGGGGTTTTTGATCCTGGAAATCAGTGTATTGACCGCCGCACAGGCAGTCTGGATCGGTTCTACAAAAGCCTCCAAACCCTGGCGCTTCTGGTATGCGTAGGGATCAACCCCAAAGCCTGGGCCAGGCTGAAAATATCCCGTGGCCTCCAGGACCCGGCGGTAGAAATACGTTTCTGCAAAAAACCAGGGCACCTCCAGCCAGCTTTTCCCTGCATAAAGGGCGAGGTATTGCTGCCAGGCAGCCCAATCGGGGGCTTCCTGATCGTACAAGTCTCTTACCGCCGCATCGGGCAGCTCATCAAGGAGCATTTGGAGCCGGTTCGTCACCTGGGGCGTAAATGCGTTCTCTGATAAGATGCGCTGGCCGATCTCTGGGAGGCGGACGGTGACGGTGCGGTGGGCAAAGGTGCCGGTCTCCGCGCCGCGCAAAGGCGCAGGGATGGATAAGGGGGACAGTGGGCGAGACATAGCTGAATTATGGATTGGGAACGATGATGATCGGGAAAGGCGTGACAACAAATTTTCGGAAAACGCCCGGGTCAATTGGGGTCAACCCACCTGTGGTGGTGCATTCTGCTGGCGCTGAACCCGTGTAAGTCGGGGTTGTCTCACTCCCGACGGCGACAAACATATTTCCATCCCAATCATAGCGATCCTTCTGACGGTTGCACGGGCAGCAGTTGGGCTCCCCATACAGGTAAACCGCATATTCAACGGTAACACTCTGATCCTGTTTGGACCAGTTACCCTGGGTAGCATCGGTTACCTGCAAGACTGCCACTAAGGTGGTGCCGTTCCAGGCGTAAACCATCAGCTCCAGGTTCCCACCAGAACCAGAATAACGCAAGGGAAGGATCAGCAGCTTGCGGCATTCGCCAAAATCATTGAACCCCAGGCCTTCCGGCTCAATGTGCCTGGTCATCGGATCGCCGGTCTCGTAGGTCCAGGAAGTGATCCACTTGGTGCCTTCCCAGTATTCCAGGTAAACTGTCTGCCCGGCTGAGCCTTTATCTTCCAACCGGAAACGCTGGTAGGTGCCGTCGCAGTTCATGCTCACCCCACCCGGTGGAGGAGCAGGCGTCGTGGGCACCAAGGTCGGGGTAATGCTCGGAACCAGCAAGGGAGCAGGGTCGACGTTGTCATATAACCCATCTCCATCGGTGTCCTTGTTCAGGGGGCTGGTCTTCAGCTCATTGACCTCCTGACCGTCTGAGAGGGTATCGCCATCGGAATCCTGGATCTTTGGATTGGTGCCGTATTGGTTGACTTCGACCCCATCCGAAAGTCCATCCCCATCGGTATCGGGATTCTTGGGGTCAGTGCCCAACTGCACTTCCTGCTGGTTGCTCACACCATCTGTGTCGTCATCACCCTGAGCATAAGCGGTGGCAGCCAGGGCAGTCGCAGAAGCGCTGGCTGCCTCTGCCGTCGCCTGGGCAGCGCTTTTTGACTGAGCTTCAATCGTCTGGTAGGCTGACGTGCCCAAGGCAGCCAGCGCCTGGGCAGTCTGGGTTCTATGGTTGTTGGTCTGAACAGCGTAGAACGAGCCTCCCCCGATGAGCCCTGCCAACAGCAAGCATAAGATCGTTAGAACCGGCACAATCCAGGGGGGTAGGAGTGCCTTGCTGATAATTTCACCGCTGTGCACCTGCGGCTCCCCCTGCGCAGGCGCGACCGAGACCGTGAAGGGATAGGTTTGTTCGCGGCCGATCAACTTGCGCTGGCGGGGAGCGGCATTGAACTCCGCAATACCGGTCTGCCCCTCTGGGATCTGCAGCTGGGGCTGGAGGGCTTTGAAAACCAGCTCATCACCCCGGTCCCGGCAGGTGAGCTGGTACGTCTCGGAACGGTTGCCCCGGTTCTGCACGGTGACGCGGGCATTTTGGCTGGCACGCAGCTTCTGAGGATATAAGTCACTTTTGAATTGAGAAAAAGAGCCCACTACCAGGGTAACCTTGGTCTGGGCAAACTCCTTAGGTGCATCCTGGCTTGAGGCCTTAACCGTCAGGGCATATTCGCCTGACCGGCTGCGCGAGCTCTTCTGCGGCTGAATGGTCAGGTTGACGGTCTGCATTTCACCCGGCATCAGCTGCACGGCTGGCGCCTCAGACAGCCATGAAGGGGGAGTGCCATCAATCGAAACCCGGAAATGGTCAACCACCTGCCCCTGGTTGATCAAAGTGAGAGTCAGGATGGCGCTGCTGCCCGGTTCTACTGACAGGCGGCTGGTTTCGATGAACAGTCCCACCCGCCCCCCACCCGGGCTGGAGAGGACCTTGGAAGGATCGATCCTCGAGCGCTGGAGAGCGGCTCCAGCAGCACTCAGCTGGGCGGCTGTCAGCGGAGCCCCACTCTGCGTTGAATCGGCACGCACCAGGCGCAGCCAGCAGCGGCCGATGCGCAGTGGCTTCTCTGGCGTCCAGACTTCGGCTACACCCGGGAGCAGCTTGGCATCTCCCAGGAAGGAGCCATTGGTGCTGCCCAGGTCGAGCACACGGTACTGCGAGCCGTCAAAATCGATTTTCAGGTGGCGGCGCGAAGCCTGGTTATCTGCCAGAACGATATCACATACCGCGTCGCGACCAACCGTCATCCCGCCGTGCTTGAAAGCGACCGAGATCGTCGTTCTGCCATCCTCTAATACCTGGATGCGATCTTGGGTGACATCGGAGGGGGGCTCAAACTCCTGTAAAATGGAGGCACCCCTGGGCTCGAGCAGGCTTTGCTGGTACTGAGTTACCAGGCTGACCGAATTCTCCAGCAGGGTCGGCCCAAGCGATACCTGGCTCATTTGGGGTGAAATGGCCTTCAAGCCGCGCGCCAGCTCAGCTGCGTTGGGAATGCGACTGTTAGGGTCTTTCTCCAACGCCTTGAGGATCAACCTTTCCAGGATTTCTGGCAGGTCGGGGCGCAGCGAGCGCGGGGGTGGGGGCGGTTCTTTGGTGTGGTAGCGGATCGCTTCGGTCAGGCTCTTAATTGGGAAGGGAAGCTGCCCAACAGCAAGCTCGTACAGTAAAACACCCAGGGAGTACACATCGCTGCGAGCGTCAACCTTCTCACCCAGCGCTTGTTCTGGCGACATATACGAAGGCGTGCCCAGGCTGGTGCCCTCTTGAGTCATGGGCTGTCCCTCCAACAGCTTCGCCAGCCCCAGGTCTGTGATCACTGGGAGGTAGGGCAAACTCTCGGATGGATCGGGCTTAAGCATGATGTTGCCGGGCTTCATATCGCGGTGCAGCACCCCCTGGTGGTGGATGTAATCCATCGCCAGGGCCACCTGGCGCATCAGCTCAATGGATTCGTCCAGGCGGATCCACTGGTTTTGGAGGCGCAGTGAATGCAGCATCTGTCCCAGGTTGGCGCCGGGGATGAACTCCATCACAATAAACAGCAGGTCTTTCTCCTGCCCAAAGTCGTAAACCTGTACAATCCCAGTATGGTTCAGGCGGGCAGCAGTGCGCGCCTCCTGCAAGAAGCGCTCTCGAAAATCTGAAAGGCGGGCGAATTGAGGGTGCATGATCTTGACGGCCACATCGCGCTGCAAAGTGACATCGTGGGCCTTGTAAACAGCCCCCATACCGCCCTCACCGAGCAGGCTGGTGAGCTGGTAGCGGTTTAACGTTTGACCGATCAAGTTATCCATCGCACACCTCCAGAGAGAAAAAGAACGATGTATGGCTCTATTTTACATCTAAACAAGATATAAATTCCGGGTTCATTGGGAGTTACCGTGGAATTGACCGTATTTTGGGGTGTGTACTTGTGTACGCACGCACACACCCCAAAATACGGGGGTCCACCACGGCAATTCCTAAAGACCCAAATTCTGAACTTTTAGGATAATCCGGGGTAATATAGATGCGCCAGGATGAACAACGGCGGGGAAGCCGGTTTTAATCCCTCTCGCTCATCAAAAAAACGATTCGTGATATAGTTCATTATCTCTTTGACCATCACAGTCTCACGCGATCTCCAATGCCCACCTTCATCCAGTTTCTGATCCGCCGGTTTCTGTTAATTCCCATCTCGCTGCTGGTCATCACCATGGTTCTTTATGGCGGTGTCATGCTGACGCCGCCTGAAGCGCGTGCGGATTTATATATGCCCCAAACCAGACGCGAGTTGACAGAAGAGCAAATTCAGCGTCTCAAGGATCAAATCATCGAACGCTATCACCTGCGCGAGCCATTCTACATCCAATACATGTTGTGGATTAAATCCCTCGTACAGGGTTCGTGGGGGTACAGTGCCAGTTTGAATGAAAATGTGCTGCCAGCCTTGCTCCGCCGGACGCCGGTGACCCTGGAGCTGGCGCTCTATTCCCTGCTCCTGTTTGTACCTTTGGGGATCGCCTCTGGCCTGGTGTCTGGTTGGAAGCCGAAACATGCCTTCGACAATGTCTTTCGCCCTCTGGCTTACATCAGCACCTCTATGCCCATCTTCATTTTCGCGATGGTTCTGCTGGTTATCTTTTATGTGAATTTACACTGGTTCTCCCCAGAACGTATCAGCATGCCATTGAGCTTTGAGATCAAAGAGACTGGCTTCCAGAATTACACCGGGCTGCTATCCATCGACAGCCTGTTGAACGGGCGGTTCGATATCTACCTGGACAGCCTCCGCCACCTCTTTATGCCTGTTCTCGCTCTCTCGATTTACCATTGGGCAACGTTGAGCCGGGTGATCCGGGCTACAGTGATGGGAGAAAAAAACAAAGAATATATCATGGCGGCACGCGCCCGCGGTGTTGTTGAAAAAAAAGTTCTATGGAAACATGCCTTCAGCAACGTTCTTTCACCGGCGCTTACCAGTGTGGGGATCTCGGCTGCCACGATCCTGAGCGGCGTTTTTGTGGTAGAGATCATCTTTGGCTTTCGGGGCATTTCTGAGGTAATGACCTACTCTGTAAGTGGACTGCCTGATGCACCAGCTGCCTTGGGTTTCGCGGTTTACAGCGTGATCATCATTCTCCTGTTGATGTTTTTCATCGATGTTCTACAAGCCCTCCTTGACCCACGCGTGCGAGAAGGAGCTGCTGAACTCATGAGAGATCTGCGAAGATTTTTCAGCTCCTGGCAGAATCTCCTGGGTCTGATCGTCATTACCACTTTTGCCGCTATGTCTCTGGCAGCGCCATGGATTTCACCGATGGCCTCCAAAGACCCCGGGATATTTCAACGCGTCGGCCGCGCTGTCGATTACGAGCCTCGCCCTCCGAGTGACAAGGCTCTCCTCGGAACGCTGCCAGGGCAGTTCGACGTCTTTCATGCCATTGTGTGGGGGATTGCCGAAGCGCTGCGTTTCGGTCTGACCGTGGCTGTGGTCTCAGCCCTGATCGGCGTTTTCTTGGGTGCGGTTGCCGGCTATGCAGGGGGGGTTATTAACAGCACGATCATGCGTATTACGGATGCTTTCCTGGCTTTTCCGGTGATTGCCGGGGTGGTTTTTCTCCAGCAGTTGGTCAATATAACGATTACCTCCATGGGCGGAATGATTTATATCCGTCCAGATATTGGTAAAATCGTTGAGGTTCCCACTTCCCTGGTTGGCATTCAAGCCTTCTTGCAAAGGAGCGATCCGCTGTTGATCAGCCTGATCCTCTTCTCCTGGATGCCCTTTACCCGCCTGGTCAATACCCTGGTCATCACCCTCAAGCAGACGGGTTTTGTCCAGGCTGCTCGGGCGCTCGGCGCAGGGCCCTTCTGGATCATCCGCCGACACCTCATGCCGCATACCATTGCTCCGGTCCTCGTGTTAGCTGCCCGGGATGTGGGCGCGGTCGTGATTTTACAAGCCACATTGACTTTCATTGGGATTGGCGGGAATTCCACCTGGGGAAGTATCCTGGCGATAGGGCGGAATTGGGTGCTTGGACCTGGTGGGAATCTATTCACTTATTGGTGGGTTTTTATGCCTGCCACGCTGGCTGTGATTTTATTCGGAGTTGCCTGGAATTTGCTGGCTGACGGGATCAATGAAGTCAGCCTGCCTCCCTCGGAAATGCCTGAGGTTGATTATTTACCAGGCAAAGTCCCTGTCAAGGATGAAGCTGCAGCGAAGTTCACTGCTCAAGGTGATGTCCCCAGAATGTTGAATGAACCCGAGATGCAATCGAACTTGCCTTCTGGAGTGCGGGCTGTTAGCCTGACTAAAGCCCGCGCGCACCTGCAACAGAGAAATATCCAAGAAGCTGTGGATACCTACCGAGAATTGCTGCAAATGGATCGACTGGTTGATAAAATTATTCAGGACTTGAACCGGGCGGTTGAGTGTTACCCACAGGAGGTTTCTCTTTGGGAAGTGCTCGGTGAGGCTTATAACCACAACGGGCAGCTTTCTCAAGCTATAGAGGCCTATTCGCAAGCGATTGAACGACACCACCGCATCCCATCGGAATCTTCGCACCCTCCGCCGAATTGACACAGGCTGGTGGGTTATGTCTCAAAGGTATGGGCGAGTGCTTTGATAACCTGTTCGGGAACCGGTATCATGACTTTATCCCAGAGCGTTAAGGTTATTGGGGTAAATCCTCTCCGAGGATCTCTTCCCGGCGTTGCAGCAAGAGCCCGTGCAACGATTGCCGGTCGCGTGGGTAGGTGCGGAAGATTGGGATCCACAGCAGGGTGCTGATCAGCTTGGGGATGGGGACCATGATCAGCAGCATGGTGGTAATATCCCCTCCGAGCGACTCAACCAGCCTTCCTGTCAGCGCAATTGCCAGCGAGCCGACCGCCCCGACTACCATATCCAAGGCGGCGCGTCCTGTGGCGCGCAGCTCAGGTCGCAGCACGGATTGGGCAATCGGCCAGCGTGCCCCGGTGTCGATGCTGGACAGGCTCAACCCGGCAAGCAGGCCGAAAATCATCAGCGGCACAACTCCCCGGTTTCCGAAGAGGAGGAAGAGGGTCAGCGCGGGCAGTGACACAACCAGGCCGATCTGAGCCATCGCTGCCCGCCCGTAAGTGGGATAGCGGTTCTCCAGCACATCGCCCAACCAACCAAAGAACAGGTGACCGAGCAGGGTGCCCAAGGTCAGCACGCCTACCACCAGAGCAGCAGAGGACCCAGGCCTAAGGTATCAAGCCAGGTGAATGACCATCCGTAAAGCACCGCCATGGCGATGTTGTCAAAGGACTGCTGAAAGAGCAAAACCTACCAGCTTGGGATGCGGATAACCGCTGGGAGATCAGCCAGGCGGAAAGAATAGCGTTCGACTGCCTGCTCAGAGATGACATCCTTGATTTCTGGCTCAGCCGAGCCGCGCATGGGATCGCTGATGAAGATGAACAAAACACCGGTCAAGGCACTCACCAGTCCCATCAGGATGAAGCCATAACGCCAGCCTTCTGGGCTGATGGCGGCTAAAGCTGGCAGCACGAAAAAAGAGACCAGCGTACCCATGAAGCTGATGGCGGTCATTACCCCGGCGGCACGGCCGCGTTCCTTACTGGGAAAAAGGTCGCTTAACAATGAAAAGGCAGCTGGCCACAGCACGCCCAGTCCCAGTGAAACCAGCACGCGTATCAGCAGCAGCTGGGTCAGCGACTGTGAAAAGGCGATCACGGCTGTCCACATGCCCCAGAAGCCGGTGATCCAGATCAACAGACTTTTACGGGAGAACCGGTCGGCTGCCCAGCCCCAAAAGGGCAGGGTGAAGGTGCTGACTAATCCGCTGATCCCCAGGACCGGTCCCAGGCTGCTGACGTTCATGCCCAGGGCGGGATACATTTTGGGCCAGAGGATCGCGAGGGTTTCGTTTTCGCTCGAATCCACAAAGGCCGCTGAGGAGAGGGCAAAGACGGTATACCAGCGGCGGCGAGGCTTGGCAGCTACAATTGCTTCTTTGGTCATTGCACACCTCCTGACCTGTTAGGGCCGTTATACCCGGCTGTTCGCAACCAGGCGGAGTTCATCAAGTAAATGAAGATTGGTGTGATTAGCAGATTCTTCTTATTTTATATTGATGTACAATTAGCGCAAGAGACTTCATCTCAGGAGGCTCTATGGCATCTAAGCACATTGTCGTCATCGGCGCAGGGATTGCAGGGCTGACCGCTGCCTACCGGCTGCAGCAGGCTGGGCATTCTGTCCAGGTGCTCGAGGCGGATAGCAAGGTGGGCGGGCGTATGATCACCATCCACTGGCAAGGTTTAGCTATCGACCCCGGTGCAGAGTTTGTCACAGGGGCAGATAAACTTCTGTTGGATCTCACCCGCCAGCTCAATATAGAAGATAAACTGATAAATTACAGCGAACAGCAAACCGGCTTTAACGTCAGCGTGATGCGCGGCGATAAAGTGCATACGGTAAACTTTATGTCTGTTGCTTCGTACCTGGGCTGGACGGGCGTCAGCCTGGGGGCGCGGCTGAGCATGCTCAAGCTTTTACCCCATATGCTGAGAGCGGGGCGGGTGAATGTGTACACTCCCGAGGAAGGTCCCGGCGATGACAGCGTCACCATGGAGGAGTTCTTTTACGAGAAGATCAATGGTGAGATGTTCGAATATTGGTGCCAGCCGACGATGGATGTATTCTGCGGCTATACGGTGAATGACCTCTCTGCCCGCATGCTGCTGATGCTGTTCGGCAGCTATCTGAACCAAAAGCTGTACACTTTCGAAGGGGGGATTGGGTTCTTCCCCGATGCCCTGGCGAGTAAGCTGGCGGTAACCTTGAACGCCACCGCCCAGCACATTGGTCTACGCTCAGATAGCAGCGGGGCGACTGTGGATTATGTGGTTGATGGACGCCCGGAAAAAGTGGATTGCGAGGCGGTCGTCCTGGCGGTGCCCGGTGATGCAGTCCTGAAGCTGTTCGAGAGTCCACCTGCTGCCTGGCAAGCTTTCTTTCCGCAGGTGCGCTTCACCCGCGTGGGCATTGTCTACCACCTGCTTGAAGGTGATGACCCGGTTTTGAATGAAGGTGGCATCATGTTCCCGCGCCAGGAACCCTGGCAGCTCTCGGCGTTAGGCTGGAAGCGCCGCCCGGATGGGCGGGTGCTGGCCATGAGTGACTTGAAAGCGCACCTGTATGACCCAACCATCAGCGATGACGGTCTCAAGAAGATCATTACAGAAGAAGTCGAACGAGCTGTGCCGCAGTTTGCCGGCAAGATTAAGGATCAGATGGTCTTTCGTTGGAGGCGCAAGGTGCCGGCTTACCCGCCCGGCTTTTTGACTGCACTGAAAACTTTCAAGCAAAACCCGCAGGAAGGGCCGGTTTATTTCTGTGGGGATTATCTGGTTGGTCCGAATACGGGCGCGGCCTTAGCCAGTGGTTGGTTTTGCGCGGAGAAAATAAACTCTCCTTGACGCCATAACCGAAGCCATGATAAACTTCATTTTACGAAAAAAGAATTCGCGTAGATTGGCGGATTCATCCAAGTAAAGGAGGCGCATTTCATGATCAGAGAATTTCGAACAGATGGCAGCAGCCTGTTCCTTATCGAGGTGCGCCTGTTGACGGCGGGATGAGCAAATAATGCTCGGTTTTCCCTAGCGAAATAATCGCCGACCACGGGCACACTCCCCGTGGTCAGTTTTTTTAATCACAGCGGCCGCGGGTTCAATCCCAAGGCCGCGTTTCGTTCAGGTTTTTTATGAAAATTCCGATTAAACAATACGCTCAGCTTTTGAGCCAATATCTGCGACCCCAATGGCCGGCGGCTGTGCTCCTGGGTGTGCTGCTGTTCAGCAATATTGCCCTGCAGCTCATTAGCCCGCAGATTATCCGCACATTTATCGACTCAGCCCTGGCGGGCGCGACGATGGAAACTTTGACGCGCCTGGCTGTCTGGTTCATCTCCCTGGCATTGATCCAACAGGTTGTATCTGTCCTAGGGCGCTACCTGAGTGAGAATATTGCCTGGAAAGCTACCAATGTTCTGCGCTCTGACCTGGCCGATCACTGCTTGCGCCTGGACCTCTCCTTCCATAATGCCCATACACCCGGTGAGATGATCGAGCGGTTGGATGGTGATGTGACCGCTCTCTCGAACTTCTTTTCGCAGTTCCTCTTTTATATTGTCAGCAGTATTGCCCTCCTGGTGGGCATCCTGGCATTGTTATTCCGCGAGGATTGGCGGGTTGGATTAGCAATTTCGATTTTTGCCATTATGGCCCTGGCCATTTTGGTACGCTTCCGAAATATCGCGGTGCCCCATTGGACGGCTGAGCGCCAGGCCAGCGCAGATTTGTTTGGCTTCCTGGAAGAACGGCTGGCAGGCACGGAGGATATCCGATCAAACGGATCTGAAGCTTATGTGATGCGCCGGTTTTATGAGCTGATGCGCCTGCTGATGAAACGCTCGCTGAAAGCCAACATGATGTTCAATGTCTTGTTCAACGTTTACTTTTTGCTCTTCGCCCTGGGCAATGCCACCGCGTTCGCGGTCAGTGCCTTGCTATACCAGCAGGCATTGATCACAATTGGTACCGTGTACATGATCTTCGCGTACACCAATATGCTTGATGGACCCATTAATGCCCTCGTCCACGAGATCCAAGATCTGCAGAAGGCGGGCGCGGGTATCACCCGCATCCAGGAGCTGTTAGGCACCCAAAGCCGGATCAAAGATGATGTTTCCAGGGGAGATCTCCTGATACCTGAGGGAAGTGCGCTGGCAATCGCATTTCAGAATGTTACTTTTGGCTACGATGACAACCTGGTGAAAAACGGGAAAAATGGCTCTGCTAAGCCCGGGTCAAACGGGAAGGAGCCTGCACAAGCAGGAGAAGAACCTGCAAAACAGCCTAAGGAGATTGTGTTAAAAGATATTTCCTTTTGCCTGGAGCCGGGGAAGATTTTGGGGTTGCTGGGACGCACCGGCAGCGGCAAAACCACCCTGACACGCCTGCTGTTCCGCTTTTATGACCCCGACCAGGGCCATATCCGGATCGGTTCAACGGACAGTACTGATGACCTGATCGATTTGCGCCAACTGCCGCGCAGCTTGCTGCGGCGCCAGGTGGGCATCGTCACCCAAAACATCCAGCTGTTTAACGCCAGTGTACGCGATAACCTGACTTTCTTCGACCGCAGGATTCCGGATGTAAAAATGCTGGAGATGATCGAGGCCTTAGGTCTGCAAGAATGGTTCCAGAAACTGCCGAAGGGGCTGGATACCGTGCTTGATGCAAATGGTGGCGGCTTATCCGCCGGTGAAGCGCAGCTCCTGGCTTTCATGCGCATCTTCTTACGCAACCCGGGCCTGGTTGTTTTAGATGAAGCTTCCTCACGCCTGGACCCAGCCACTGAGGCGCTGATTGAACGGGCTGTTGAGCGGCTGGTGCAGAACCGCACGGCGATCATCATCGCTCACCGGCTGGGAACAGTCCAGCGCGCGGACGAGATCATGGTATTGGACAACGGGCAGATTTTAGAATATGGCGATCGCGAGCGGCTTGCGGCTGACCCCCAGAGCCGCTTTTCCCAGCTTTTGCTAACGGGGATGGAGGAGGTGCTGGTATGAAACCTGCGCCTGATGAAAAAGCAAAACTGCCTACCTGGCATTACTTGTGGAGGCTGGCACGTTCCCAGCCCTGGTTATACCTGGCGCTTGGTTTCTTTGAGCTGCTCTTCTTCGGCGTTTTTCCCCAGCTCACCGGGTTGATCACGCGCCAGTTCTTCGACACGCTCAGCGGTGCTTCACCTGGCAGTTTGAGTGTGTGGGGTTTGATCGCCCTTTTGTTGGCGACCGCGGTAGGGAAGGCTGGGGCGGTCTTCGGAGATGTGGTCATCTATGCCAATTTCTACTACCGGCTGCAAGCACTGCTGAGGAAGAATGTGTTTGATTACATTCTGAAGCGCCCTGGAGCGCGGGCTGTGCCTGAATCACCCGGCGAGGCGATCAGCCGCCTGCGCGATGATGCTAACGAGATCGCCAACTTTATGGCTGAGTCGCTCATCCTGGTCGGGTTCGGCTTTTTCGCGGTCATGGCGGTGTTTGTCATGGCGCAGATTGACTGGCGAATCACGCTACTGGTGCTGCTGCCCTTCGTATTGGTGGTGGTTGCAGCCAACCTGGGTCAGCGAGGATACCAGAAGTACCGCGAAGCGCACCGCATCGCCACCGGCAAAGTGACCGGCTTTATCGGCGAGATGTTCGGCGCCGTCCAGGCCGTCCAGGTGGCAGACGCGGAAAACCAAGTGATGGGACAGTTCCGCGAGATCAACGATGTACGCCGCCAGGCTGCGCTCAAAGACCGCTTGTTCGATGAGCTGCTCACTTCTGTCTTCCGTAACACCACCAGCCTGGGCACCGGTTTGATCCTGCTGCTGGTGGGGGGGCGATCGCTACCGGGCAATTCACGGTGGGAGATTTCGCCCTGTTTGTTTATTACCTGGGCTACATCACCGAATTTACCGGAATCGTTGGGCACAAGATCGCCTGGTACCAGCAAGTAGGCGTGTCGGTCAAACGGCTGAATGAGCTGCTGCCAGAGGCTCCCACGGGCACACTGGTGCAGCCCGGTTTGATCTATATGAGCGGCGAGCTGCCCCAGGTGCCTTACGTTGTCAAGGAAAACGCACACCGCCTGGACATGCTGGATGTAAAGGGGCTGACTTACCATTACCCAGAAAGCCGAGGTGGTATTGAGGATGTTAACCTGACGCTGCAGCGCGGTACTTTTACGGTGATCACCGGACGGGTGGGGTCAGGGAAAACCACCTTGCTGCGGGCTCTCCTGGGGCTGCTGCCCCAAGAGGGTGGAGAAATCCGCTGGAATGGGGGAGTTGTCAGCGATCCAGCCGCTTTCTTCATCCCGCCGCACAGCGCGTATACTGCCCAGGTGCCCTTGCTCTTTAGCGACACCATTCGGGATAATATTCTGATGGGTTTGCCGGATGGACAAGTAGACCTTAATCAGGCGATCCGTCAGGCAGTGATGGAACAAGATTTAGCTGAAATGGACAATGGTTTGGATACCGTCATTGGCGCTAAAGGCGTAAAGCTGTCTGGTGGGCAGAAGCAGCGCACGGCTGCCGCGCGCATGTTTGTGCGCCAACCCGAACTGTTGGTATTTGATGATATTTCCAGTGCGCTGGATGTGGAAACGGAACAAGTGTTATGGGAGCGGGTTTTTGAGGCAAGTGAAGCCACCTGCCTGGTTGTCTCACACCGCCATCCTGCCTTACGCCGCGCCGATCATATCATCGTACTCAAAGATGGCAGGGTTGAGGCAGAAGGCAAGCTGGAAGAGCTCTTGGAAACAAATTCTGAAATGCAGCGGTTGTGGCAAGGAGAAGAGTAATCGAAGGGGCTGAGTTTGAAGAATGGGGCAGCCCTTAAAACCAGGTTATTCCTCAGCTTTTTTCATAAAGGCGACGACCTTATCGAGCGCTGCAGCAAAAGCCTCAATATTCTCCTCGAAGACCATCACACGTGCCCGCTCATGACCTTCGTTTGTCTTCTTGGCCTCACAAATCACCAGGTAGCGTGCTCCATCCCGGCCGGCTTTGACATCCAGGTAGTAGGTACGGTTGCGCGCAATTACCTTTTCTGAAAACAGCTCTTTGCGTTCTTGTTCCATGGCGTTTCCCTGCCTCCCATATTCATTCCACCATTGCCAAGTAATGCTTGTAAATTGTAATATATATCCAAATGATGAAAGATCATCTCAAGACCTAAGACCAATCATCTAATTTAAATACCTCAGTGAATGGATTAACAAATCGTACTCCCTCCAACAGTTGACCATCTTGAAAATCTTCGCTAAAATCTCTTATCCCCCTTCGCGTTCTTCGTAGAGTTCTGCACGGTTCCACAGGTAAGGCTTATGCTGGGCTATTTCAGGACGATTACGCAGGGACTCGACGAATTCAAATAGTTCATCTAAGGCCTTTTGGCTTTCCTTGACTGCTGAGATCGTCGCTGCTGCCTCGCGCTCTAGTGCCTGGCGGATAATCTCGGCCTCACTCACACCGCGTTGCTCTGCCAGACGTTTGAGAAGTTGATTCTGCCGTCGGTATAAATAAAATTGTTTACGTATCATATTGTTGGACATACCAACCTCTATTTCTATATATAATTATTATACATCGTCTCTCTTCTGGACCTGTTTAAAAGAAAATTCTATTGGGGTGGATCATGAGACTTAACCTGTCAACATGAATTAGCCACCCTCTTTTTTATTTCAAGTAGAATCAGATTGCCATGACAGATAGAGAACCTGAACCGATTTTCATCGACTTCGCCATCATCGGCGGAGGAGCGGCTGGATTCTTCGCCGCGATCGCTTGTGCAGAAGCACTACAGACGAGTGCATCCAGAAAACAGCGCATTTTGATCCTGGAAAAAACTGGCCATCCCCTGGCTAAGGTGCTTATTTCCGGCGGGGGACGCTGCAATGTAACACATGCCTGTTTCGATCCAGCCCAGCTGGTCCAATCCTATCCGCGTGGAGCGCAAGCGCTGCGAGGCGCTTTTACACGCTTCCAGCCTGCGGATACAATCGCCTGGTTTGAAAAGCATGCGGTCCCCTTGAAAACCGAGCCGGATGGGCGTGTGTTTCCTGCTTCAGATGCTGCTCAAAGCGTGGTCGGCTGCCTGCATGAAGCAGCTGCGCAGGCCGGTGTGGAGCTGTGGACTCGCACCGGGGTGAGAGAAATTCTGAAGACGGACTGCTCCGCGGCCACTTTCTTACTCCGCTTGCAGCCTGGGCGGGCATCCGAAGGACAGCCACCCCGGCCTGAGTCCATCGCAGTGCGCTACCTCCTCCTGTCGACCGGTGGCGATGCAGGCGGCTTTCGCCTGGCCTCCGAACTGGGACACCCGATCCAGCCCCCCGTTCCTTCGCTGTTTACTTTTTCCATCCCTGACCGCCGCCTGGAAGGCCTGGCAGGCTTATCTATCCAAAACGCGGCGCTGAAGCTGTGTGCCGAAGACGGCTCTGAGCCGCACCTGCCCGGGCTGGAGCAAAGTGGAGCGACCTTGATCACCCATTGGGGATTGAGCGGGCCGGCTGTGCTGCGCCTGTCGGCCTGGGGAGCGCGCTGGCTGCACGCCTGCGGTTACCAGGCTCGGCTTGTGATCAATTGGCTGGGTGTCATCTCTACAGAGTCAGTGTTGGTATTCTTACGCCAATATAAAGAAAACCGCTCCAATGCCAGGCAAAAGGTCGCCGCGCACAATCCTTACCACAGCATCCCCCTCCGCTTATGGAAAAGGTTGACCCAGGCGGCGGGTATTGAAGACCAGCATAATTGGGGTGATCTGAGCAAGCCCACACTTTCCCGGTTGGTCGAAGAGCTTACCAGGGGGCGCTACCCGATCCAAGGAAAAGGACCCTTTAAAGAAGAATTTGTCACCTGTGGGGGCGTGCAGCTCGATCAGGTCAACTTCAAGAGCATGGAGAGTTGTCTCGTTGCGGGGTTGTATTTTGCGGGCGAAGTCTTGGATATCGATGGGCTGACGGGTGGCTTCAACTTCCAGAATGCCTGGACGACCGGATGGATAGCGGGAACCAACATCGCACAAAAATTATCGGACCACGTGTGATCGTGCTATAATCGGCGAAGTTTGTCAAATCAAAAGTAGAGGAAAACCAATGCGTCCAGACTGGGATTCTTATTTCATGAAGATTGCCTTCGCGGTTTCAGAGCGCAGCACCTGCGACCGGGCTTTTGTGGGATGTGTGTTAGTGCTTGAAAAGCGCATCCTGACCACCGGTTTCAATGGCTCTCCCACCGGGCAGCCTCACTGCGAAGAGATAGGTCACCTGATGGTCGAAGGCCACTGCGTGCGCACAATCCACGCCGAGACGAATGCCATTATCCAGGCTGCTCTGCACGGGGTTTCCACCAAAGGTTCGACCTGTTACGTGACGCATTTCCCTTGTATCAACTGCACCAAGGCGTTGATCAATGCCGGCATCACCCGGTTGGTGTACAGCAACAACTACCGGGTGGATGAAAATGCCCTGGCCTTCTTGAAGGCTGCCCAGATCGAGATTTGCGAGAATAATTTCAATCTCAATCCTGCCTGATTGATCAACCAGGTGCTCAACCCTCAACTTGCCTGTCGAGCTGCCGTAGGGCAAAAGCCACTGCCGCCGCCCAGGCCAGCACTTTGATCTCCCCATTTTCTAAAGCTGCTTCGATCTCAGCCTGGCTGAGCAACAGCAGCTTTTGTTCCTCCAGGTCATCCACAATCGCTCCCCCGGTCCAGTGCGCCCCGCGCGCCAGGTACAGATGACCCATGGCGAAGCCGCGGTTTGGGTCGACGCGGTAATGCCCCAACTCCGTCCAGAGGGGTGCCTCGTAGCCCGTTTCCTCGCGCAGCTCGCGCTGCGCGGCTGCCAGCGGCTCTTCACCTGCATTGATGTATCCTCCAATAATCCCCAGCGTGGACCCCTCAATGGCATATTTCACCTGCCGAAAGCACAAGAATTTTTTTGCCTCTGTTTCGGCAATGATGTTCACATAATCGGGCGTGATCACCCAAGGCCAGTCCGGGATCACCCGCCCGTCGGGCAGCTCCACCTCGTGGTGTTCTACCACCAGCCAGGGTTTTTCATCCAGGATCGTGCGGCGTGAGCGTGTTTTCCAGGGTTGCATTGGTTTACCTGACCTTTCTGATGAATTCCTCGGCGGCTTCGAATCACAACCTCTAATAACGACGACCCTCATCTAGCATGGTCAGGTAATTCTCGACCGGGATGTAATTGGCAACTGTGTTACCGGTGCCCAGGCAGTAGCCGCCTCCAGGCAGGCAGCAATTTAGCGTATGGCGCACACGTTGGCGGATTTTCTCTTCGTCGGACCGGCACAAGAAATCCACATCCATACCGCCCAGCAAGGCGAGTCGATGGCCCTGTGTGGTTTTCGCTTCACAAATATCAAGAATCGTATCTTCAAAAGAATGCCTGCCATCGATGCCCACATCAAGGATCAGGTCATCCAGAATTTGGTCCACCTTTCCGCAGCAGTGCATGATATAGAGGCATCCAGCTTCGTGAGCCATCTTGGCCAGCAGCTTGTGACCGGGTAAGACAATTTCCTTTAGATCCTTGGGACTGATCAAGGTGCCGGTTTTAAAACCCAGGTCATCTGAACCCCAAACCACCTTGACACGGTCAAACTGAAGGATGCGCTCAAGCTCTCTGCGGTACAGGTCAATTACCCTTTGACTGATCGCAGCCACCAGGTCGCGCTGCTCGTATAAAGCATAGCAGAGCGTCTCGTAACCCATCAGCCAAGAGATATTTTCATAGATCGAGCCGACCAGCCCGCCAACCATGCACATATTCTCGGGCAGGTTGGCCTGGAACCATTCCAGGGAGGGGGAGCAGCGGTTAGCGGGATCGGGCCAGGGATAAATCTCAAATTCTTCCCAGGAGGTAATTAACCCACGATGCTCATTGACGTAATAGCGCCCGCCTGCGCGCTGCAAAGCGGCGGTGTCGGTAGTGCCCAGGTCAATCCGTGGAAAACCAAGCGATTCGCCCAGGCTGCCTGGAACCACGACATAGTCATAGCCTAGAAAGCTCTGTAAAGCGATCTGTTTCTTATATCCGAAAGTCGGATCGCCAGCGGATATCTCATCCAACAAACCGTAGCGGTGGCAGATCCAATCCTGCACTTCGCCATCGATGATCAGCTCAATATAGTGGGTGCGCGCCGGAGTCCCTTCCCGGCGCAAACATTTGATAAACCCTTCCCAATTGGGAGTGACGGGAACAGAAAATGGTGTAGCCGGCATTTTAATCGTTCCTCTTGAGATTATTGCCAGAACTGAGGCAGGTACTGCCGGTAGGTGGTCAGGTAATCATTCAGCACAGCCTTGGCGGTCTCGATATCCCGGATCACGGGGTCGAGCAGCAAACATTGCAGGGCAGCCTGGCGGTCACCGGTGGCGGCTGCATCGACGCTCAAGCGGACGCGTGCCAGCTCCTGGCGCAGCAGCTCAGCCACGCTCTCGGGCAGTTCACCAATCGGGAAGCCGCGCGCCCCCCAACCGCTGATCAATCCGGGCGTTTCCACGATGGCACCGGCGGGCAGGTTGGTAATTTGCCCCTCATTCGGCAGGTTTACGGCCAGGTGGTAGTGGTTGCCGGCTCCGGCAATCGCTTCGATCATCTCCAGTGCGCCTTCGCTATCCGATTTCTTGAGGCGGGCAATGCTCTGCTTACCTTCACCCATCAAGGCGATTTGCTTGTGACCTTCATCACGACCTTTTTCGGCGGCGTCCCAATCATAAAGGTGCAGGTCATATTTCTCCCAGGGTTTGGTAGCCGAGTCGCTCACCCAGGGCAGGTATTCGCACAGGTGCCCGTCGGCTGGAATGGGCATCCAACCGAAAGCATCCAGAACACGGTGAGTGAGCGGCTGGAAGGCTGGGTCAGCTTGCGCCCAACGCTCCCGTACCAGGGGGTAAAGGTCTTCACCGGTGCGGCTGTCGCGCACATCCAGCATCCATGTAAAATGGTTCAGACCAGCGGCTTTGATATCCAAGAATTGAATCGCCTGATGAGAAAACTCCCAGTATCGATGCATGTCCGCGGGTCGCTCAAGCCCGAACCTGTCAGCCAATAAATATCCCACCATTCCGTACCCGGCGAAGATCTGGTGGCATAAGCCAATGGCTTTGATTTTGCTGTAGCGGTGGATGGCATCGCAGATACGCACCATGGGGTTGGTGTAGTTGATGAACCAGGCTTCCGGGCAGGCCTGCTCCATATCATGGGCGATCTGTAACACAGGTCCGATATTGCGGCAGGCATGCGCAAATCCACCTGGCCCGCCGTTTTCCGCATAAGGCTGGCGCACGCCGTGCCGCAGCGGGATTTCCCAGTCCGTCCGCCACAGACGTTCGCGCGGCGGCACCTCGATGGCAGAGACAACAAACCTGGCTCCCGGCAGAGCATCCTGGTGACGAGTGTAGGAAGTGATGGTGAGTTCCGCTTCCCATTCACGGTTCAACCGTTCGGCCAGGCGGCGGACGATGGCCAGCGTCTCCGCGTTCATATCTACCAAGGCTAATTCACTGCCGGCCAGCTTCTTGGAGCGCATCAGCGCCCCCAGGGTGTTCAAGCCAAAGCTGGCACTCCCGGCACCGATCACGACAATTTTTGTTGGCAGCATAAACATTCTCCTTAGATACACTTTCTAATATAGGGTTGGTTGACTTCCCAGAGCTCGTCCAGGATCTTCTCGGCTGCCGCGGCGCTGTTAACCACCGGATCGATCAGCAAGGCTTGCAGAGCCAGCTCTTTCGAGGCGTGCATGGCAGCTTCGACAGAGAGCTGTTGAACGCTGGCTTGCATGTGTAGCAGCTTGGCGATCCCATCGGGCAGCGGACCTAAGCTTACTGGGTGTACTCCGGCCGCATCCACCATCACCGGCACTTCTACCGCCAGGTCGGCGGGCAGGTTAGGGATGGCGCCCTGGTTATAGATCACCCCCAATTTAACGGCAGCATGCTTGTTGTGCAGTATCCCAGTGATTACTGCCACACCGCGCTCGCCTGAGGGGCCGAACCAGGCTTCGGGCAAAGGCTCTTCCCCCGCCAGGACCGCTTCGACGAATCCTTGCAAGGCTTTGCGACCCACTTCGTCTTCTTCAAAATCATAACCCTCCTCGCCGCCCTCCCAGCCATAGGCGAGGTATTCACCAAGGTGATCATCGCTGCACGAGGGATATTTCTTAAATGTCCGGAAGAGCCGCCGCGTGACGGGCATGAAGCCGGGGTCGAAATTCTTTTCTTTCTCGAACAGCAGCGGGTATAAATCCTCACCGGTGTGCCTGTCACGGATCGAAAGCAGCCACTGGAAGTGGTTCAAGCCTGCTGCTGAGACATCCACCTGCTCCGACGGCAGGCCCATGATCTGGGCGACATCATTTTGGGCCATGAACACCCCGTGGCACAGCCCGATGCAGCGCACTGGGCTGTACTTCCCCACTGCCAGGATGATCCGGCTCTCGGGATTCGAGAAATTGATGAAAACCGCCTGCGGGCAGAGCGCCTCCATGTCTCGGACGATTTCCATCACCAACGGGATGGTGCGAAGGGTGAAGAAAAGCCCACCGGGTCCGCCGTTCTCACCCAGGGTATGGTGGATGCCGTATTTCTTGGGCACTTCGAAGTCCAGCTTCCACAGCCGGTTGCGGTCGATGGCGGTGCTGTTGATTACAAAACCAGCCCCGGGCAAAGCTTCTTTCCAATTGGTCATGGCTTCAATCTTCAGCCCAGCTCCGGAATGCTGGTTCATCTTTTCAGCCAATATGGTCATGCGCTCGAGGTTTTCCCGGTTGATATCCACCAGGGTTAAAGTGCTGCCGGAGAGCTCCTGGCTGGAGAAAATATCCTTGAACATTGCCAGCCCAAAGGACATGCTCCCTGCACCGATGAAAACGATCTTCGTGGTATTCATGCATGTTCCTTTTAAAGTGATTCCATGTCGCCATAACTCTCCCGGGAGCTTTCCGCTGGATTGGCGATGAAGCGGTCGGTCGACCCGGTTTGTTCATTGGAATAGGAGCTGGTGATCTTGCGCAAATAGTACTGATTAAGTTAGCGCATGATCACTAAATCAGGTGGATTATCTTTCAAACAACTATACACGATTTATTACAACAGGGCAAACCTTTACTGAAGTAAGTAGACTGTTTCTAAAGCCGGAAGAAAACCCCCCAGATAAGCGCATCGAAAATGACGGTTTGGAGGCAAAAGAAAACGCATCCGACCAGAGCCATGCGATGCGCCCATAGGGGTTGGGATGGCTTAACCTTCAGCAAGGCGACGAATAGACCCAGTGAGGCGATGGCCACGATCCCTAAATCCAGCCTGGCTGCCCACTCGTAAGCCGGGCTGGATTGTTCTACTGCCAGAAAGGTGAGCGGCAGCCACAGTGCGGAGGGGATCAGAATGGCTGCATAAAGAGCGTTGAACACTCCAAACCCGAACTGGTTGGTCACCCGCGTCCTGACCGGATCCAGGTGGAATAGAATGAAGTAAGTAAAAGCAAAATAGCCTGCAGCGGCCAGGAACATGTTCATCGTAATGAATGATCGAATACCCTGCGGCACCCCTCCCCACAGGATCTGACCGGCATCCGGAACTGTCAAAGCCCCAAGAATATAGCTCCCAAGCACGGCAACCCCCCCGACGAGATTGATGACAACCAGCAGGCGTTTCTGTGCGTGCATAAAACCTCAATAAAGGTTGGATCGCTTGCCGTACCAGAAGCGTTTCCAATCCCCTCCACTGGATTGTAGGGCAAGGAAAGTATATAATGCGCCAGCCCAGAAACCCAACACCATCATCAGGATAACCCAAATAACGGAGGGCAGCAGCGCCTTCTCCCGAAAAACGATCCAACATGAGAATAAGGTGAAGCCAACGTACAGGTCCACCAATGAAACAATCCCCCAGGGCATTGCCAGGATCTGAGCCCCTTCGGTAAAAAAGTCTCCCCTGGTGAATCCATAAATAAGAGCACCTGTCATTGCCAGCAATCCAGCCAGGGAGATAATCTTCAAAATTTTCATGCGGTTTTCCTTTCATAGGTTCCAACAGCTGCAAATCCCAGTGCTCCTGGTCCGATATGCGCTCCGATGACCGGGGTGAGATCTGCGGTCAAGATATCCCCTTTGGGGAGAAGCTGCGCTGCCAGGGAACGCAGCTCCGCAATCCGTTCGGCCCGGGCGTGGGTATGCACGATAGCGACCCGCTCCAGTGGACCCACTGCAGCCAGCATTTCCACCAGGCGCTTCATCGCTCTGTCGTGCGTGCGCACCCGTTCGCTGCCGGGTTTGCCATTGTACATGGTCAAGATGGGCTTGATCTGCAACAGCGAGGCAAAACCAGCCATGTACTTATTCATCCTTCCGCTGCGCTTCAAAAATTCCAGCGTATCCAGGGCGGCGAAGACATGGCTGCGTTTGATCTGGGTATTGAGCACCCCCAGGATCTCAGCGGCTGAGCTGCCTGCTGCAGCCATCTTAGCCGCCATCTCGACCAGAAAACCAGTCCCCAGGCTCAATTGCTGGGAATCAAACACGGTGACTGGCACTGTAGTGGTTTCTTGTGCTGCAATGTGCGCCACATTAACAACTGCGCTTAACGAGACAGAGATGTGAATAGATAAAACCTCCGTAGCGCCTTCTTCAGCGAGCGAATCATATATGGCGCGAAATTTTTGTGGTGAGGGCACTGCTGTTGTGGGGTGGACTGGAAAGGCAGGCAGTCTCTCGTAAAATTCATCACGCGTGATGTCGACGCCATCCAGAAAACCCTGTTCACCTACATTAATGTAGAGTGGTAAGACATAAATGCCATATCTGGAAATTATCTCAGCAGGCAGGTCACAAGTGCTGTCGGTAACAATGCGAACGGTCATCTTACGGCTCCTAAATAACCAGCAGAACGCCCAACACGATTTCAGTTACCAGGCTGATGATGTTTGACCGCGCATAGGACTTATCGAATACAATCGAAAATGCCCGCGCCGCGGCAATCGCCAGGTAGCCAACGCCGAGCATTTGATAGGCAACCGTTCCCAGAAACAGTGGTGCCAAACCCAGCCCGATGAATAATCCGCCAAAAATGGAACGGATTTCCGATACCCCGCGCACCCCATTGGCATTCAAACCAATAAAACCGTAGGTTGCTGCAGGTTTGAAGAAGGCCAGCAGCCCAGTTGCTGCGGTCGCCAGGGCTGCAATAATTTTCACGATCATCCAAATATTCATATCATCACCTCCAAGAATTCTATTCTACCGCTTTCACTTCTAAAATGGTGTCTTTTTGGCCTCGCCAGGAGGACATCAACGCAAACATCTTTTTCATCAGGCCATATTTCTTGTCAAGCAACCGGTCGACTTTCCGGGCGGTGTCCTCGTCCTTTAACTCGTGGGCCGACGCTATAATCCACTCTCCGAGCAAGCTGCCATCTTGCTTGCAGGGGGCAATCTTCACCTGGGCAGTGCTGCGGATGCGCTTTACTTTGCCCGAGTCTGCTCCCGTGCGCACGAAGATAGTCTCGCCATCCTGCACAAACCATACCGGGGTTTTGACGCCCACGCCGCTCTTGCGAAAGGTTTCGATATTCAGGTATTGTTGCCGTTTCAGTTGATCAAAGCTGGTCATCGGATTTTGTCCTTTAGGATGGAAGGGTTCCTTGCTGCCTTGCAGCCAATTGGATGGCTTGCGCGATATTGTTTATATATTGTATAGATATTATACCATATATTCGCGAAAATTCTTGGCGGATTTCGAGTATTTGCTGATAGAATACAAATATACAGTTTTAGGAGGTACCATGAAACGGTTTCTGATGATACGAATATCAATCTTGATTGCGGGTGCAGTCTTGCTCTCTGCTTGCAAAGCAGCCGATTCGACCCCCACGGTAGATATCGATGCACAGATCACGCAAACCATGCAGGCGGTGGCAACGGATGCCCAATCTACCTTGCAGGCGGCAGTACCGACCCCCGTCCCGGCTACGAATACCCCCCTGCCGACCGAACCCCCCCCTCCAACAGAGACCCCCGCTCCCACTGCCACGCCGATGCCGGTGATGACGGAAACGAGCGCGCCTACGGCGACTTCCGCCACCCGGCCAGTTGCTTATATGAACGAAAATACGAACTGCCGCAGCGGGCCAGCGTCAACCTACCCGCTCATCTATACCGCTATGAAGGGTGAGAGTTTGAACATTGTTTCAAAGACGACCCTGGATGATTATGTGCTTGTCGAAGTCCCCGATGCGCCCGGGCAGACCTGCTGGCTGTGGACTGAATATGTCACCGTTCAGGGCGATGTGTCTGGCTTGCCGGTAGCCACCCCGCCCCCCACCCCCACGCCTGCCGTGGTATATTCCCTATCTTTCCTGGGAATTGAACCTTGCACGGGTTACTCACTGGCCTTCAAGGTGATCAATACCGGAGCAAAGCCTCTGCAATCCTACACGATCGTGGCCACTGACCAATCCAGCGGTAATGTGGAAACGACCAACTCAAATGCCTTCACCGAGCGGGTTAACTGCAAGCTTCAAGAAGAGCGCGCCTCCGTCGACCCGGGGCAGAGCGGCTACATCTACGAAAATGACTTTTCTTATGATCCCAAAGGTCATTCCTTCCTGGTCTACGTTACCATTTGCTCCAACAACGACCTGGAAGGCGAATGCGTCTCGCAGGGATTCTTCCTGAACCCGTAGAGAATAATGCCAGTATACAGGTGCAATGCACTTCAAAAGTGCATTGCACCTGTTGGCTAATCCTCCAATTGCTCTAAATACCTAACCATCTCAGGTGGCAGCTTGCGCGTGTGCAGGTAATCCATCACAAACTTCATGTACTGAGTAGGTTGAGCAAAATACTCTCGAATGAAAGCATGATCCACCAGTGTTCCTTCACGATGTCCAACCCATTCAAGATAATTCGAATATGGCCAATCTCCAGGTTCGGCTACCAACCCATCTTTGACAGGGTTTGCATGAATATATCGGCATAGATGCAGCAAATGCTCTGTTTCTAAAACTGTTTTGACTCGATACGGGCCTTCAAACAATGTGCCAGAGTGCTGGTAACGTTTGTTGTAAGCTTTCGAATAACTGTTGAATACACGTTGTGAAAGCATTCCGGCTGGCTGTTCACCATCTTGCCGGATAAGAAAATGAAAGTGATTGGGCATCAAACAGTAAGCTAGCAAAGTCAAGTGTAACTCTTGCAAGTAACGCTTTGTCTTGTGCAGCACAAACAAATAATTATCAGGTTCGCGGAAAATCGAAACCCGGTGGCTGCCGCGATTGTAGATATGGTAAACACCTCCAGAATAGTAGTCAGGGCGTTTTTGAGGCATGGGTTTCTCCAGCCATCAAGTGCAAGGCACTTAGAAAGTGCCTTGCACTTGATGGCACCTGAGGTTTATTATAACCATATCGCGGGCTTCACCCCCGGCGAAAAACGTTTTGGCGGTGCCAATCCAAAGCCTCTACATGCGGCCACAGAGCTTGCTCCGCCGGGCCGATAATGGAGCGGCCATCTAGCGTTTGCAGATGACCAGGAACGTTCTGGGTAATGCGCAGCTCCTCTGAAAGCAATAATAGATATTTCGTGGAAACGCCCAGCAGGCCTTGATCGAAGGTCCAGTGGCATAGACCGCACAAGGCCATGCCATTGTGCGGGTCTTCGACCGTAAAGTTCACGGTTTCGTGGCCGCGGCTCCAAGGGATAATGTGGGCGGCGTCCACTGCCGTGTGGCCATCGGAGGTGAGCATGCGCACGCCACAGAACGCGGAGCGATGATCGTAGATGCGCACCACCGCCTTGCGAAAACCCTGGTCACGCGCAGCCGGTTGATAGACATCCTCCTCTGAGATTTCCCTGACCTGTTTACGCGCCTGTTCGATCAGATGCTGGCTGTAGAAGAAAGCCTGTAAGTTAATTTCCCCCAAGGCCAGTAAATCTAAGTGAAATTCTGGGGCGAAGTAGGTTTGGATCAAGGCGGTGCGTAAGGCATCTCTAGGCTCGGCAGCCTGCAGCAACTGAAAAAGATCACCGTCCAGGCGTGCCCCCAGGATGAGCCTGCCCAACTGACTGAGCGTATCCACCTGGCGAGCGGCTTGGAGCTCAGCTTCTTGTCCAGGCTTCGGCAGCAAATGCCAGAAGCCGCTGGAGCGTAGGTGAAAGAACGGCAGCGCCAGGTTGCCCCGTCGCTCAGGCGGCATCACTTTTGACCAGTAGGCTGCAAACAGCTCGCCCAATTCAGGCGTGATCTCAATTAGGTTGGCGGTAATGCGCTGCGAAATCCGGTGAAATCGCACACGTAAACCGGAGCAAGGCGCACAGTGGGAGAGAGAAAACGCTGGACAATGATATTGTACATCAAGTGTGCGACATGGACTGGGATCCGCGCAATTTTCTTTGAGAATCACCGAGTAGAGATAGGCGGTAGGCGTTGTGGACGGTTCTGTCCAGAATGGCATCCGCCAAAGTAGGATCAGGAAAGCGGGCATGCCAATCGGCCACTGGCAGTTGAGAAGCAATCAGGGTGGCTGATTTCCCAAAGCGATCATCGAAAACTTCCAACAAATCCTGAGCAGCAGCCAGATGGATGGGATCGCGCATCCAGTCGTCCAAGATTAGTACATCGGTTTTGTTGAGAGAGCGAAGAAAATTGAGGTATGAACCGTCCTGTCTGGCTTGTGCCAGGGAATGCAAGAAGCGGGAAGTGCGCACATAGCGAACAAAATAGCCTAAACGGCAGGCGGCAACACCCAACGCAGAAGCGAGGAACGATTTTCCGGTGCCAGTGGCGCCCAGGATTAGAATATTGAGAGATTTGTCGACCCAGTTGCATTGAGCCAATTCCAGGATCAAGCGCCGGTCCAGTCCACGCTCAGGTGAAAAATCAAGATCTTCAATGGTTGCTGGCATGGGAAACTCGGCCAGTTTCAAACGGCGCTTGATGCGGCTGCAGGAACGGCGGGTGCATTCCAACTCAACCAACAGCAGGAGCCGTTCTTCGAAAGAGAGATCAGCATAGTGCGGGTTGGAAGTTTGTTCTTGCAGTCCTGCCCGAAAAGCGGTCAGGCGCAATTCCAAAAGTTTGTCTGATAGGGTTTGTGAAATCATAATGGGTGTCCTCATTGGTAGTATTCATGGCCGCGGATATTGGCATGGGTGGGCAGAGTTTCCGGTGTGACCGACAAAGCGGCTTGTTTCGAGAGCCAGTCCAGTTCTTCCTTGACAGCTTTGTAAGAAAAAGTCTTGGCTTCCATAGCTGCCTGGCAGGCCTGTTCAATCTGGGAGGGGAGGTGCTTTTTGGCCAGACTGAGTATGCCCAGGCAGGAGCGGTAAGCCTGTTCTGGGAATGAACGTGATTTGAGAGTCGCATGAATCAATGCAGTGGTGTGCGGACCCACCGAATTGGCCCATTGCAGGAGAAATTCGGGGTTGACCCGATCCACAAATTGGTGATTGGGCGGCATATGCTCATGCAAGGTTGAAAAGCGTCCGGGCTTGAAACTGCGAGGATGGATAGCAACCGATTTGCCTTTGTGGAAGATCTCCAGCATATGTTCTGTCGCATGAAGTTCGACTTCCTGATGGATCAAGACATGAGGCACGGAATAGAGATGCTTTTCAAATTCCACATGGTAGTCGATATTTACCCGGGCTGTCTTGCGAACAGCATATTCATAAGGCTTTTCCGGCACAGGTCTCAGATTTGGGCGGTCTATGTCTTCAAACTCCTGCCGCCGCGTCCGCCCCACTGCCAGCATCACCTTGTTGTTCAGTTGGTCTAGCTGTTCCCGGATAGCCTGATTGAGCTCTGCCAGGCTAAAAAAGGTACGTTTTCTCAGGGGTGCAATCACCCAACGCTCTACATTTTGAACTCCGTTCTCAACCTTGCCTTTGTCCTTGTTATACCGAATTCGGTATAACAAGGATTATCCCGAAGATTTGATTATCCCGAAGAATTGAAAAAGTACCTTGAATTGCGGAGGGGTTAGGCAATTTTGAACAAAAACTTCGGGATAATATTCTTTGGATCGGTTTGTCCTCATTTCAAGCCACATAGCTTTAATATCATTTCTTCATTGCCTTGCCATACGGGTACTATTTTGGATGCTTGTTCATTGTCCGCTTTGTTGATCTTTTCCAAGGCGGCCCTCATCATGGATGTATCAGTGGAAGCATAAATATCCGTAGTATTAACGCTGACATGACCGAGGAAGTCTTTGATATAGGAAAGAGGGATTCCTGCCTGGTACAGATGCATTGCCCGTGTATGCCGAAACAGATGAGCATGCATTCGTAACGGCACTTCCGAACACACCTGATGGGCAGATTCTGCGTAACGTTTGAGGAAACAAGAAACATTGTCCTCTGACATCTTGCCTTTCAGCCCTTTAACCAGGGTATAAAAAAGATACTGATCATTTTTCAGGTAACCATCCGGGTGAAATATCTTCATGTACTCATGTAAATGCGCGATGGTTTTATCCATCAACGGTACAGCGCGGGTTTTGTTCCCTTTTCCAGTAAGGTAAATGCAGGGAGTCTGGTCTTTCAGGTGGATATCCTTCAGCTTCAGATCGAGAATCTCCTGAATCCGTGCACCGGTATCATACAGAAGGATCATAAAAAATCTGTCGCGCTGCCCGCATCGGGAGGCCACATTCGGTTGTTTAAGCAGTACCTTCAGTGCCGTTTCGGACATATATTCCACTCTGTTTCTCACCAGCCTTTGTGATTGAACCTTTTGAATGTCCATGTAGATTGCCATGAGCACGGGATCTTCCATCGCACAATAATGAAAAAAGGATTTCAAAGCTGCAAGCCGAAGGTTTTTTGTTGAGGCTTCGCAGCTACGGGTGTTTTGAAGCCACGTCAGGAATTCATAGATCACTTCGTGGTTTATCCTGTCAAAGGATATGTCGGTAAAGGATATGGCCTTTTCCTCCAATAGGAATTTTCGAAAAAGATTGATCGTGTCACGGTAGGCTTTGACCGTATGATGGCTGTAACACTTGTTTTTAGGAAGGAAAACGGTCAGGAATCCTCTCACATGTTTAAAAAAGCTGTCATCCTGCTTCATATTTCACCTCCGGGATCAAGTGCGCACATTTTTCCCGTGTTTTTTCTTTGAACAAAGGGAAGAATTCCGGGACAAAATGCAGATAGTAATCGGTTTCCGTTAGGCGAGCATGACCAAGATACATGCTGAGATAGGGTAAATATGCATTGAGGTCTTTTCCCTCTTGTACCCATAGGTTTACACGCTTAACCGCGAAGGTATGTCGGAAATCGTGTACCCGCGGTGGATTTCCGCTGCTGATGTTCGTGATCCCTGTTTTATTCCAAAAAAGATGGAACCAGTAGCCGATCATCCCGTGGTTGTAATATTTGCCGCATTGATTTGGGAAGAATCCGACCCGGTCTGGGAAAATACAGCTGACTTTCGTATGGTAAATACGGCATAGATCGAGAACCTCTTTCGACAACATCACATTGCGATCTTTGTTGCCCTTTGACTGCCGGATCGTCAGCTTCCCGGCTTCCAGATCGACATCTTCAACTTTTAACAACCTTGCTTCTGAGGAGCGCAATCCGCAACAATACAGTACCCGAAAAAATACCGGTATGACTAAATGCCTGGCAGGAGGACTATACGGGCTAACCATACACCGATCAATTTCAGCAAAAAACGCCTGAAGTTCCTGATCCGTAAAGATATGAGGAACATATCGGGTTTGCTTTCCGGGGATTCCCGGTGGGATGATGTAGGCCTCTATGCCAATCCTGTTCATGTATTTTGCCAGTTGCCGTATCGGAGTAATTCGACGCATAAGACCATTCACATTTTCACTCTGTCGCTTTTCTGCCCAATGCATGGCAATCTCTTTGGTGAGAACAGTTTCATCAGGATAATTGTCCATGCAGAAAACGCCAAATGCTTTTCAATTTCTGAGCAGAAGTATCGTAGGGGTAACCAATCGATTTTTTCTGTTCGATCAGACCTTCAATATAGGGTTTGAAGTTCCCGGAGACAGGCGTATTCATAGCAATTCCTCCTTCGTAACTTCAATTCCCGCTAGACTCAGTGCACAAGCGCGCAGATGCACCAGGTCCGTCGACAAATAGACCTTCGTGGAATCCTTATCCCGATGTCCCAGAATACTGGAAATGATCGGAAGTGGCGTTTCTTCCGAAAGTAGGCGTGCGGCAATGGAATGGCGAAGACAGTGAAATCCTTTCCGGTCACCAATACCTTGCCGGATACCAGCTTCTTTCATCATCTTGCAACTGACCCCATAACAATTAGAACGTCCTGACAGTTTTCGATAAGGCGCCTGGGTACGCAGGAATAGATAGGGCTGTTGCGAATCCGGTCTCCCGTTCAGGATGTAATCTGCAATGGCATTTCCGACATCGGTCAGCAAGGGGAGAACAAGAGGAACCCCTGTTTTTGTCTGTACGATTTCGATGGTATTGCTTTTCCACTGGATATCACCCAGTTTCAGGTTGACAATATCGATGGATCTCAAACCGGTTCGGAGCGCCAGTAAAAACATCGCATAGTTGCGTTTCCCCGAGGGGGTCATACGATCCTCTGAATCAAGAAGTTTCTGTTCCTCTTCAGAAGTGATCGTTGGTACAACCACAGTCTTTCTTCCAAAACTGCTGGGTATGGCACGCCTCAGACAAAATGCTGTCAGGTTCTTGCTCTCAACAAATCCGAGAAAAGAACGCAGAGCCGATAAAACCGTTCTCATACTGGTTGGCTGGTACTGTTTTGAAATAAATGGGATAAAGAGACTAACATCGGATAACTGGACTTCAGAGATATCCTTGCCCCCCATCTGTTCCAGGTATTTTAAAAATTGCCTCGAAACAATTGCATAGGTTTGGATGGTACCAGCACCTTTTTCTCTCTTTCTCGAGACAGTTGAGATAATACGTATGCAAAAGAATGTAAGCCGATTGGAGCAAACGGGTCGGGTTGTCATCTTTATGGTGTTTCCATGTGACATGATCATATTCATAACACTCGATTAACATTAGAACCGTCAGGCGATTTAGCTTATATCGCCACTTTTTTATTGTACTGGTGTCCAATTTTGTCTTTGACTCAAGAACAAATTGTTCGGCCAGTTGTTTTGAAAACATAATCTGATTGTGTTCAATGAAATAATCGGTTAATGCTCTCCAGGCCATCTGGTACTGATATACCGTTGACTGGCTATGCTCAAAGGAACGGATTGAGTCCATTGTCTGTTCAATGAGCTCGGATAATAATATTTCGCCCATACTGCAACTCCTCCAAAATAGTTTTTAGGGAAATCCCTATTGGAATTATGGCAGGTATGGGCATAACAAGTATAGAAATATTATCCCGAAGTTTTTGTTCAAAATTGCCTAACCCCTCCGCAATTCAAGGTACTTTATCGATTCTTCGGGATAATCAAATCTTCGGGATAATCCTTGGGTTTTTTGATTCGGGTAGGTAAAACAGCAAACTGATAATGTTCGGCCAGTTCCTGATAGGCTGGGTTGATATCTGGCTCGTAGTAATTGGGTTTCTGAACACCCGTTTTCAGGTTGTCCGGCACAACAATCTTTACCACGCCCCCAAAAAACTCGATCGCCCTGGCGTGCCCATTGTTCCAGTTGCATTGGTTCTCGCTGGACTGTGCTTCAGCATAGGTATAGTTACTGGCTGGCAATACCGCTACAAATACCGAAACCTGGCTGACTTCTCCCGTTTCTGGATTGACCACTGCTACTTTCAAACCGGCGTAATCTACCTGCATGCGTTCGCCGCCCACGTGCGTGTTATGCATACTGGGTTCACAGTGGGCTTTCTTCCAGCGCCGATAATATTCCTCGAATTGTGAATGTTTGTTACCATCCGGGTGTTCCTCCAAATACTCAATCCAGATCAGACGTAACGTGACCCCCTTTTGGCGCAATTCTTTGCGCACCTCTTCCCAATCCGGTAGCGGTCTGGCCTTCTCTGGTAATGGCGTTGGTTCTCCAAATAGCTTTTGATATAACTCGTCTTCACTCAGCTCTCCCAACGGCCAACTGACCCCGGCTGCCTCCGCTCTACGCAAATACTCCCCAACTGTGCTGTTGGAGATTTTGCAGGCCCCGGCTATCGCACGGTTGGATAGGCCTGCTTCATATTTCAAACGCAAGATTTCTTTGATTTTTCGCATGGTTAATCGCTCCTGGGGCATGACTTCCTCCTGATTCTATTGGGAAGTAGCATGCCATAGTTTGGATTATCCAGCGCTTTTTCTCATCCCCACTTTTGGAAAAGTGTGCGCCTTACCCCGGTTTCGGTGTGCGCCATACTCCGGTTAAGGTGTGCGGCTTACTCCGGTTTCCCTGTGCGCCATGCTCCGGTTTTTGCATGCGCCCTTGTGCGAACAAATCCAGCACCGAGAGCAGCAGGATGGGCTTGTGCGGCGCCTGGTTTCGCGTGATGGTCGTCCAGCCGCCGGTGCGGTCGGTGCGCAGGTGGGAGAATTTGTGGAAGGTAAAACGACATTTTTGCGTTCGTCATCTTTGTTGTGTCTTACATTATGGTTCGATCGAATATTGGAAACGCGATGTTTATTGTCCGATGTTAATTAAGACAGAATGTAAATAAAGTATCCCCCAAGCCGGCCTATAAACTGCATTCTGTGCACACAGGTCTCCCTACGCCGGTGGGCATTTATCTCGGCTTCAGGTCTCACTGAGGCCTAGGTGACAATATATGCTGGTAGATTCTGGTTAGTTCCAGAAGCTTTTAAATACTGGTTTGGTTGATCGTTTATGGTTTATTCTTTTATTATCTAGCATTGAACTTAGGCAAAGTCTACCCCGATGTATAAAGTTCAACGAGACCTCAATTCTCTTTATATACTAAAAGTTGAATACATAATTCTTTCTCCGTTGTGTTCTCGAACTTTACGATAAAGATATCGATCTATTTCTTGTTCTCTTAATTCGGCTTCCGCTTTTGTGAAACGAGGAAATTTCCGATTCTTTACTAAGACCTAAAGATCGAAAGGATGTACCCACTCGAAGGCCGCCGCCTTCTGTAATCCACCAACGATCATGAATGGGTAATTCTCCTTGCTTTTCTGTGCCTGCGACAGTAATGTCAGTTTCAAGTGGTGTTTGATCGGATATTTTAGTCCTCCAATATATTCTATAGGATTTATCCCATGGCAAGGCAATACCTTCATGTTCATGGTGCTTTTTACTCGTAAGAATTTGTATCCTGCAATTGGGATTTATTAATTGTACGAGCTGTAGCAAATCCATATCTGATGGTCCGAAAAACGGATCGCAAATCTTTAGATAATCTCCTAGTTCACTATCAGCCCACTCTCTTATGTATTGCATGGCTTTTAGGCGCTCTCCAGGTCGGATAACCAAACTGGATTGCTCAGTTGATCGGATGGCTTGCGTTTTTGCTTGTCGAATTTGAACAGTCGAACATTTCGTCATCCTAGCTGCAAGTTCTGTGGCCACGAACATAGAATCAAATATATTGCGCAATAAGGTTCTGGATTGATCTGTATCATTAAATCGCTTTACGGCATTTTGTATGATCCAAGCAAGTATAGGATATGCCTTTTGTAAAGGAAGTTTAGAACTTATTTCCGCAAATTTTCTTACCTTTTCAGGGTGATAATGCGATATTCTTCCAGCATTTAAGGACCCCAATAGCATCCAGGCTATTCTGGATAATATTTGAATTTGTCCTTCTCTTGATAGGTTTCTTGGGTTTGGTCGATAATGCTTTTCTTGATTTCTTGTAGCTGTATCCGATTTTGCAAGATTTATTTTGGCCGTTTTTCTTGCAGGGTCATTATCTGCTAGAGATGCAAGCGATGTAGCAAACTCTGGGCCGAACTTCGCATTAGCCATATCAATAATTCGTCTTTGAGCCGAATATAGTTCTGGATCATCACTTGCAATCGCCGCCTTCATACCTAGATCCATGCATCTTTTTGATATGGCTTGATCAATATCTAAAGCATATGAAGACAGAGCTTCGTACCTATCAATCTGATCCACAAGCGCGGGAACTCTTAAACGAGCTGCTCTGCATCTTCGATTAACTGCTTTCGCTTCTGTGCTTCTTTATGCGGCATTATACTTGCTAGGATTGCTAGAACAAAGGCTTTATCAGATGAATTTGGTATTTGATGTGCATCAGACAATAATCTGTTCCAATCTGGTTGTTTTCCAGTTACGATCCGATAAACTTGCGCAATTGCAACTATGCGAAACCCTTGGTGTTTGATATTTTCAATATCTGGAAGTTTTTGCTGAATTATGTTATCAAGTCTTCTGCCT
>CAVWGW010000003.1:0-43094 GCA_963754615.1 uncultured Chloroflexia bacterium
GAAATCCGGTGAAATCGCACACGTAAACCGGAGCATGCCGCACAGTGGGAGAGAGAAAACGCTGGTCAAGATATTGTACATCAAGTGTGCGACATGGTCCGGAATCCGCGCAATTTTCTTTGAGAATCTCCGAGTAAAGATAGGCGGTAGGCATTGTGGATGGTTCTATCCAGAATGGCATCGGCTAAAGTAGGATCAGGAAAGCGGGCATGCCAATCAGCCACAGGCACTTGAGAGACAATCAGGGTGGCTGTTTTTCCAAAGCGATCATCAAACACTTCCAACAAATCTTGAGCTGCAGACAGCTGGATCGGATCGCGCATCCAGTCGTCCAGGATCAGCACATCGGTTTTGTTGAGAGAGCGCAGGAAATTGAGGTATGAGCCATCCTGTCTGGCGTGTGCCAGGGAATGCAAGAAGCGGGAAGTGCGCACATAGCGAACGGAATAGCCTAAACGACAAGCGGCAACGCCCAACGAAGAAGCGAGGAACGATTTTCCAGTGCCGGTGGCTCCCAGGATCAAAATATTGAGAGCTTTGTCGACCCAGTTGCATTGAGCCAGTTCCAGGATCAAGCGCCGATCCAGACCACGTTCAGGAGAAAAATCAAGATCTTCAATGGTCGCTGGCATGGGAAACTCGGCCAGTTTCAAACGGCGTTTGATGCGGCTGTCTGAACGGCGGGTGCATTCCAGCTCAACCAGCAGCAGGAGCCGTTCTTCGAAAGAGAGATCGGCATAGTGCGGATTGGAGGATTGTTCTCGCAGTCCTTCCCGAAAAGCGGTCAGGCGCAGTTCCAACAGTTTGTCTAACAGGGTTTGTGAAATCATAATGGGTGTCCTTATTGGTAGTATTCATGGCCGCGGATATTGTCATGGGCGGGCAGGGTTTCCGGTGTGACCGGCAAAGCGGCTTGTTTCGAGAGCCAGTCCAATTCTTCCTTGACGGCTTTGTAGGAGAAGGTTTTGGCTTCCAGAGCGGCCTGGCAGGCCTGTTCAATCTGGGAGTGGAGGTGCTTTTTTGCCAGACTGAGCATGCCCAGGCAGGAGCGATAGGCCTGTTCTGGGAATGGGCGTGATTTGAGCGTGGCATGAATCAATGCAGTGGTGTGCGGACCCACCGCTTCGGCCCATTGCAGGAGTTGTTCGGCATTGACCTGATCCACAAATTGGTGATTGGGCGGCATATGCTCACGCAGGGTTGAAAAACGTCCGGGCTTGAAACTGCGAGGATGGATGGCAACCGATTTGCCTTTGTGAAAGATCTCCACCATGTGCTCTGTGGCATGAAGTTCGACTTCCTGGTGGATCAAGATATGTGGAACGGAATACAGATGCTTTTCAAATTCCACATGGTAGTCGATATTGACCCGGGCGGTCTTGCGAACGGCATATTCATATGGTTTTTCCGGCAGGGGTCTCAGATTCGGGCGGTCGATGTCTTCAAACTCCTGCCGCCGCGTGCGCCCCACTGCCAGCATGACCTTGTTGTTGAGCTGGTCTAATTGTTCCCGGATGGCCTGATTGAGCTCTGCCAGGCTAAAAAAGGTGCGTTTTCTCAGCGGTGCAATCACCCAGCGCTCTACATTTTGAACTCCATTCTCGACTTTGCCTTTGATCTTTGGGTTTTTTGACCCGGGTAGGTAAAACGGCAAACTGATAATGCTCGGCCAGTTCCTGGTAGGCCGGGTTGATATCCGGCTCGTAGTAATTGGGCTTCTGAACACCCGTTTTCAGGTTATCTGGTACAACAATCTTTACCACACCCCCAAAAAACTCGATCGCCCTGACGTGCCCATTGTTCCAGTTGCATTGGTTCTCGCTGGATTGTGCTTCAGCATAGGTGTAGTTGCTGGCTGGCAGTACCGCTACAAATACCGAAACCTGGCTGACTTCTCCCGTTTCCGGATTGACCACTGCTATTTTCAGACCGGCATAATCCACCTGCATGCGTTCGCCGCCCACGTGCGTGTTATGCATGCTGGGTTCACAGTGGGCTTTCTTCCAGCGCCGATAATATTCCTCGAATTGGGAATGTTTGTAACCATCCGGGTGTTTCTCCATATATTCAATCCAGATCAGACGTAACGTGACCCCCTTTTGGCGCAATTCTTTGCGCACCTCTTCCCAATCCGGTAGCGGTCTGGCCTTCTCTGGCAATGGCGTTGGTTCTCCAAACAGCTTTTGATATAACTCGTCTTCACTCAGCTCTCCCAACGGCCAACTGATCCCGGCTGCCTCCGCTCGACGCAAATATTCCCCAACTGTGCTGTTGGAGATTTTGCAGGCCCCGGCTATCGCACGGTTGGATAGGCCTGCTTCATATTTCAAACGCAAGATTTCTTTGATTTTTCGCATGGTTAATCGCTCCTGGGCCATGACTTCCTCCTGGTTCTATTGGGAAGTAGCATGCCATATTTTGGATTAACCAGCGCTTTTCTCTTGTCCCCACTTTTGGAAAAGTGTGCGCCTTACCCCGGTTTCGGTGTGCGCCATGCTCCGGTTAAGGTGTGCGGCTTACTCCGGTTTCCCTGTGCGCCATGCTCCGGTTTTTGCATGCGCCCTTGTGCGAACAAATCCAGCACCGAGAGCAGCAGGATGGGCTTGTGCGGCGCCTGGTTTCGCGTGATGGTCGTCCAGCCGCCGGTGCGGTCGGTGCGCAGGTGGGAGAATTTGTGGAGGTAAAACGACATTTTTGCGTTCGTCATCTTTGTTGTGTCTTACATTATGGTTCGATCGAATATTGGAAACGCGATGTTTATTGTCCGATGTTAATTAAAGACAGAATGTAAATAAAGTATCCCCCAAGCCGGCCTATAAACTGCATTCTGTGCACACAGGTCTCCCTACGCCGGTGGGCATTTATCTCGGCTTCAGGTCTCACTGAGGCCTAGGTGACAATATATGCTGGTAGATTCTGGTTAGTTCCAGAAGCTTTTAAATACTGGTTTGGTTGATCGTTTATGGTTTATTCTTTTATTATCTAGCATTGAACTTAGGCAAAGTCTACCCCGATGTATAAAGTTCAACGAGACCTCAATTCTCTCTTTATATACTAAAAGTTGAATACATAATTCTTTCTCCGTTGTGTTCTCGAACTTTACGATAAAGATATCGATCTATTTCTTGTTCTCTTAATTCGGCTTCCGCTTTTGTGAAACGCGGATTTTCCGATTCTTTACTAAGACCTAAAGATCGAAAGGATGTACCCACTCGAAGGCCGCCGCCTTCTGTAATCCACCAACGATCATGAATGGGTAATTCTCCTTGCTTTTCTGTGCCTGCGACAGTAATGTCAGTTTCAAGTGGTGTTTGATCGGATATTTTAGTCCTCCAATATATTCTATAGGATTCATCCCATGGCAAGGCAATACCTTCATGTTCATGGTGCTTTTTACTCGTAAGAATTTGTATCCTGCAATTGGGATTTATTAATTGTACGAGCTGTAGCAAATCCATATCTGATGGTCCGAAAAACGGATCGCAAATCTTTAGATAATCTCCTAGTTCACTATCAGCCCACTCTCTTATGTATTGCATGGCTTTTAGGCGCTCTCCAGGTCGGATAACCAAACTGGATTGCTCAGTTGATCGGATGGCTTGCGTTTTTGCTTGTCGAATTTGAACAGTCGAACATTTCGTCATCCTAGCTGCAAGTTCTGTGGCCACGAACATAGAATCAAATATATTGCGCAATAAGGTTCTGGATTGATCTGTATCATTAAATCGCTTTACGGCATTTTGTATGATCCAAGCAAGTATAGGATATGCCTTTTGTAAAGGAAGTTTAGAACTTATTTCCGCAAATTTTCTTACCTTTTCAGGGTGATAATGCGATATTCTTCCAGCATTTAAGGACCCCAATAGCATCCAGGCTATTCTGGGATAATATTTGAATTCGTCCTTCTCTTGATAGGTTTCTTGGGTTTGGTCGATAATGCTTTTCTTGATTTCTTGTAGCTGTATCCGATTCGCAAGATTCATTTTGGCCGTTTTTCTTGCAGGGTCATTATCTGCTAGAGATGCAAGCGATGTAGCAAACTCTGGGCCGAACTTCGCGTAAGCCATATCAATAATTCGTCTTTGAGCCGAATATAGTTCTGGATCATCACTTGCAATCGCCGCCTTCATACCTAGATCCATGCATCTTTTTGATATGGCTTGATCAATATCTAAAGCATATGAAGACAGAGCTTCGTACCTATCAATCTGATCCACAAGCGCGGGGATCTTTAAAACGAGCTGCTCTGCATCTTCGATTAACTGCTTTCGCTTCTGTGCTTCTTTATGCGGCATTATACTTGCTAGGATTGCTAGAACAAAGGCTTTATCAGATGAATTTGGTATTTGATGTGCATCAGACAATAATCTGTTCCAATCTGGTTGTTTTCCAGTTACGATCCGATAAACTTGCGCAATTGCAACTATGCGAAACCCTTGGTGTTTGATATTTTCAATATCTGGAAGTTTTTGCTGAATTATGTTATCAAGTCTTCTGCCTATATCATTTTTTTGGTCGCGAGTATAACGTTCCCGTCCACGATTACTTGAAATACTATCTGCAATAGCTTCGATCTGGTTATAAATTGCTCTATCTACAGTCATATAGCTCAATAATTCGCAAATATCAATCAACTCTTCATAAGACACATCATATCCTTTACCTTGAGCTTCCTCATATGGGTCGGACAAAAATTTCTTGGTAAGAATAAACTCACAAATGCCAGTTAGAGCTTGATCATGTCGCGGCTTGGGAAGCTTAGCGATATCTTCTAAAGCTGTTGTTTTGTGAGCATAATACAGAGAAGGGGCGACGCTAATGATTGCATCTGCCCAGGCATCTTGGTCGCCCTTTATCTGTGCCAAGCATGGGCGCACAAACTCAATGACAATTCTTTTGCAATCATTTACTCTTTCATAGAATAGATACGCCAATGCTACATCTGCCCAAATTTTTGCACGTTCTCCGTTAGAGGATATTCGATCAATTAGTATACATAGCCGCTCAATATCATCTTTCGTCTCACTGGACCGAAGTAACAAGCCTGAGTAGGCTCTAATTGTTAAACGTAAAGATGAGATGTAAGTATCAGCAGCTAATGATTCTTCTAGCAGGGTCCCATCACGATACTGTTCAGTTTTCTGAAGGAAATCACGGGCTAAGTCGCTCTCAACAGAGGCGAAAATTTCAGTTGTTTTAAAACCGAAATCCACTTTGCTCCACGCAATATCAATACTTTCCCATGAGGAGTATAGCTTTTCTTTAAGTTGATTTTTTAGCCCATTAAATTCGGGTTTTTGAACTTTTCTCACAAAAGAATATGCAATCCCAAAAGCATTGCACCTGACTGGAGCACTTTCGATATCATCCACCATGGTTATGATTGGCAAAACACGCCCTAATAATTGATCTAGATCGTTTTCTGCCGCCGACACTCGAGCTATGATACCTAATACAGCTTCTTGCTTTATTACCTTATCTTGGATACTTAATATGAAATCCTTTAGTTGAGTAAAATCTACATTGGCAGGTGGTTGATCTATAATCGAATCGATTAGATCACTTACAGCTTGATCACGCCTCGACTGTAAGTTTAGAGATGATGCTATGTCAAACGTGTCATCGGGTTTCTTTTTTGCCAAGGCTTGAATAACGCCTTTTGTAACCTCATAATGATCTCCGGTATTGTTTAACAAAATCTCTTTACATGTTTTCAGGTCATTTACTACCATAGAGTGAAAACCATACTGTTGCTCGAGGGTTTTGGCAGTATCAATTTCGTCCAGGTCGCAATAGACTCTGGCTATGCATGTTGCTCGAATGGCTATGTCTTTTAATTCATTGATGAAAAATAAGTAGATTTCCAATAATCGATTACCCGCTGCTCCAGGATCAAATTTACTTTCCGATTGGGCTAGTAACAGTTGCAATCTTGTATAATCTTCACTTGGCCCCAACTGACTCAAGGTAGCATTTAGGGTGTCGAATTTTGCTACAAGATCTTTAACTCGAATAGGATCCAGAACAAAAGGCATCGGTGTTGCGAGTTGCCTAAAATCTCTTGCACCTGGGGTATATTCTACAGTTTTAATCGCAAAATCAATTGCAGAGTCGACTACCCGATATGCATCTTCTCTTTCACGATTTTCCATTGCCCACAATCGAAGTAAATAAATGCCTTCAGTCGCATTATCCAATTTACTTGCTTCGGCTATAACTTGAGATGCATCATAATTCCCTAACAGCATGGAGGCAGCGGTTGTGATATTTCTTGCTTTAGGGTCGTGTATTCTTTGAAGTATCCTTTCATAAAAATCCATTGCTTTTTGTTGTTTACTGACCGTTAAGGCCGCAATGGATAATTTTGCTAATGCCCAATCAAGCGCTTCTTCATGAGGCGCCGTGTCTGCGGAACGTTCGACTAGATCAATAGCCAGATCAGGAAATGAAAAAATCAAATCGGATGCAATATCAATAGCTCTAGTCTCAAGACTTATAGGATTAATTTGACTGTAAACATTTCTTATTTGGACTGACAATTCTTGGTCAAGTGGCAATCCCTGTTCAACTCTTTTTCTAGCTATAACAGCAAGGAGATGTAGCAAATCTTCCTTTAGGATAGTACTCTGCGCTAAAGCTAAAGCACCATCATAATTATTCAGCGCAATTAAAGCCTCAACTTCTGACCTCCATGGTTTCGATCCATCTAATGCCATTATCATAGATTTTTGGACACAAAACCGTATCAGTTCCCCATCACGCGCCATTTTCTTGGCTATTTCAACCCCAAGAGAAGCTTGTTGCCTTAGTGGATTATATGATCTTGTGCATTCTATAATTTGTGTAAAGTTTTCGGGGGAAAGATAATTTAATAGATCATCATACCGCCCTGCTTGCTCAAAATAGCCAGGGAGTAAAAGCAAGGCATCTTCGGAATTCGGTTCAGATAATAATTCATTGATCAAAAGTTCAATTATGCCTTTACGATACGATTGAAGCTGTTCAACTACAAATTTCCGGAAGGCATCTGATACAAAGTCGATTTCTTCGGTTTCCAAATCGACCAAAATAAAACTTATACCGTTCAATAGTTCAAGGATCTGATTTTGATGGGGAACACCCAGAGTTTTTGCAACTGCTGTCGCAGTGTGCCGTTTTTTATCGTGCGCCAATAATGCCAATAATCGGATTAGGTCAGTATTTTCTATATTTATTCTAGCCCATTCTATTTCAAAAAGCTTTGGAAGTTTTGATGGCATATCCGAGATTAAATTCTCAATATCTACTCCTGTGTCCAAAATTCTCTTTACAGTTGCCAAGTAGCCGGGAATACCTTTACAAGTTTTATGTATTTCACTAATCCATTGTTCAATTTGGAGATTACTAAAGAATTTTCGCGTTTCATCTAAGGTAAAGCCGCTTATAGGGAAGGTTTTGTAATTTATTTGCAACAGGTTCCCTTTTGGAAATGAGCTATTATCCCAAGAAATAATGAATTTAAAAGGTAACCCCAAAGGTAATAGATCAAGAATTTGATCCTGGATTTCATCACCTTGATCCGGGATGGTGCTAAGTCCATCTAAAATAAAGAAGTATTTTATTCGGCGTTGTTGAGCTTTTCTTTGAAGGGCAAAAATGTGATTCCGCAGAAAAGTTTTATCCACCTCATGATCAGGAGTTAATTCTTTTTGGGTCAGTAGCCAATGAATCTGATTGCACAAGTCCCTCAGCAAAATATTGGGATCATACGCCCATCTGCTCGTTGGTTTCAAAAAAATCATAAATGTGGTATTTGGGTGTCGTTGGGCAAATTGTGTCAAGAGAGTCGTTTTACCAATCCCATCTTCTCCCTCTAAGATAAGCAGCTCTGTTTCACCATCAAATATTGTGTCAATGGTATTTAAAATATGTTCTCGAATTATAGGGTCATGAACATACCTCGGAAAGCTAGAGCAAATTGTAGTGAGATCCAATACTTCTGCTTGTGTCATAATGCAAACTCCTTACACATCAACGATACGCTCCACCAACCTATGAAATGTCACGAGAAAAGCTTGCAAAAGGCCTCAATACACGTTCGTGATTCGAATACTGAAAGTGTATCCATCACCAAGCTTGAGAGTTTGTTATGTATTACATTATATATCGGATAATGAGTATGAGATGTTGATAATCAAAAATGGTAAAAGACAGAAAAAAATGCGATACCATTTCCGATAACATTTTTATCTCATCCGCCCGGTAGACGCGGTTGCGCCGCCCGCCGGTGATCTCACGCAGTGTTCCAACTCGCGTAAGTTAATCGCTCAGACGTTGCACGCTGGTAAAGTTTATCACCACTGAAGTTTCCTTATGCTCAAAATGATAATAAGCCGATCTCTTGTTATCATTTTGTGCTTGAAATGTAAATAAGGAATCCCCCAGGCTGGCCTATAAGCCGCATTCTGTGCACGCAGGTTGCCCTGCGCTGGTGGGCATCTATCTAGGCCTCAGGTCTCCCTGAGGCTCGAGCGGCCTACCCGGAGCTATGGACAAACGATCCAAAGGATCGCCGTTTCCATGGTGCGAGCAGCACCAAAGCTCCTGCTTGGCCTTGCTCCTGACGGGGGTTACCTGGCCGCAAGCATTGCTGCCTGCGCCGGTGGTCTCTTACACCACCTTTTCACCCTTACTCCCTCACCCTTGAATCGAGCTTCGCTCGATCCCCCTCTCCCAAAGGGAGAGGGGAAAAGGAAGGGGGCGGTATGTCTCTGTGGCCCGTTCCGGCAGCGGTGGAAGTCTCTCCCACCTCCGCCCCGGGTGTTACCCGGCGCCATGCTCTATGGAGTGCGGACTTTCCTCTGGTCGATTACTCGACCAGCAACCCACCCGGCCAGCCTGGGGTGATTTCATCATACCATAAAAAAAGCAGGGAGGCCGCCCGCCCTACCTTAAGCGCTGCAGCATCCCTGCGAGTGTGACAAGGAGGATTAGTTTGAGCTGGCTTTGATGTAAGTCACCGCCGGGCGGACAAACTGCTCCACCGGCAGCACATCCACTAACTCATATTCAGAGCTGCCCAGGCCCAGCTTTTCGCCATACCGCATAGCCACATAAGGATCCTTGAGCGGTCCGTGCAGGTTCTGGAAGGGATGCCCATCCCGGTAGTGGACTTCCATCGAGGTGGGGATATTCTCTTCGATCAGCTTGGTCTTAGCAATCATATCCAGCACCGCCGTATCGAGCGCAACGATATCATCAGAGCCGAAGATCCCTACATCCGGCAGGATCGGCATGCTGGTGAAGCCGAAGCAGTCACACACGGGCGTCATGTGTGTGGCCAGCGCCAGGTGGGTCGATTTACCAGGCTCAAAAGTGTCCATCGAGATTTTGACGCTGATCGCATTGGCTTCCTGGAAGGCATGGAAGTTGACCGGGTCGATCTTCAAGCTGCCCGGAGGGGCCACCTTCAAGCAGCGCCCGCACTGGTTGCAGGGCTCGAAGTGTACGTGCAGCTCACCGGGGTGCTCTTTGTCGTCTACAATTGCGCCGAAGGGGCAGGCTTCCTTGATCTTTTGGCGGGTCTCTTCGTCCGGGCATTTCTCTGCGAACCAGTACTTGTCAAAGTGGTTGGTATCGTGGATGGCGCTGCGCGTCTCGCCGGTCATGCAGCCCAGGGCCAGGTTCTTGAAGGCGCTGCCGAAGCCGCAGCTTGGGTGGCCTTTGACGTGGGCGAAGTTGATTAAGAAGCTGGCGTCTTTGATCATGCCGGCCAGCTTCCATTCCTTGATATTCTTATACTCGTAAGGATAAGTGTAGTGGTAGTTTTCGTGCAGCCCGGCAGAAGGCAGGATCGGGCAGCCTAACGATTCGCGGGTGTAACCGCGCGTTTCAGCCCCAGCCACATCCCAGTCTACATCCGTAATAAACGGTCGTCCACCGCCATCCTTTACCGCCTGCACAACCTTGCGCACAAAAACGGGATGGATCGTGGAATAGCCGATATTGTTCCCTGAATGAATCTTGATCGCCACCAGCTCATCCTTCACCCGGTCGCGGATCCTCAGCCGGTCGATGATCAGGTCGAGCTTGGCTGGCAGAGTCTCGTTGGCTTCCAAATGTGCCTGTCGAGGCGAACCCCAATAAACCACACTCTTCATTTCTTCTCCTCCTGCAAAAACGATAGATATAGATAAATTTTCCAATTAAAAGATCACAATGGGAGACTAACAAACGCGCTTCCTATTTTACTCCACAATCTGCCTCTTCAACCGAAAATCCCGGAGATCCGATCCTATAAAAATCAGTTCCTCAGGAAATGTGATAACATCATGCCTTGTGGAAATCAGTGCTGCTCAAGCTTCTTCCCGCCTGGGGCGGGGCTACCTGATCTGTCTCGCTGCTACGGTATTTTGGTCTACCACAGGTGTGCTGATCCGCTACCTGACTGAGACGTTCAACTTGCCATCTCTGGTGCTGGCCTTTTGGCGTGACTTGTTCGTAGCCCTGGCGCTTGCCATCATAATGGGCTTTTTCTTACCGGCTCATTTTCCTGCTGGGCGCGGAAATGCCAAATTCTTCATCCTGTATGGTTTCATCCTGTCTGTCTTCAATGCTCTATGGACGGTTTCGGTTGCGCTCAATGGGGCAGCCGTTGCTACCGTCCTGGCTTACGGCTCGGCTGCTTTTACCGCTCTCTTGGGCTGGAAGTTCCTGCATGAAAACCTCGGTCCAGTGAAGGTGTTTGCAGTGATCTTGAGCCTGGCGGGCTGTGCGCTGGTCTCGGGGGCGTTTGACCCAGCTGCCTGGCGGATAAACCCCTGGGGCATCCTCATCGGGCTGGTTTCAGGCTTGATGTTTGCCGGTTACAGCATGATGGGCAAAACTTCTTCAAACCGAAAAATCTACCCCTGGACGGCCATGCTGTATTCTTTTGCTGTGGCGGCAGGCTTTCTGTGCCTGTATAACCTGGCAGCCGCGGTGCTCACGGATACCAACCCCATTTCGAATTTACTTTGGCTGGGGCGCTCTGCACTTGGGTGGGGAGTTCTTGTCCTTCTGGCGGTTGGCCCAACGATTGGCGGTTTCGGTTTGTATACGGTCAGCCTGACCTACCTGCCCGCCAGCGTCGCCAACTTGATCGCCACGCTCGAGCCCGCCATGACAGCCGTACTGGCTTACTTTTTCTTAGGAGAGCAGCTTACCAGCGCACAATTAATCGGCGGCGGGCTGATCCTGGCTGGGGTCGTGGTGCTGCGCTTATTGGAAGATCGGGTTTAACCCGTCTGAATCAGCCAATCAAAGCCTGGGTGGACCCAGCAAAATGCGTTCTTTGATCAGCTCTAATTCGGGCTGTTCCCACATCGCTTCGAGCCACCAGGTTGCGCCAGCCTCCCTCCAGGGATTGACAACTTCGGCTGCCTTGCGAGGATCGCTTCCAGGTGTGGTGCCTTCGATGACGATGTCAAAAGGCGTGGTGGCAGTGCGGTTTTCTTCGAGCCAGGCTTTCATAGCCCGGAGATCCTCGGGAGTATGCGGCTCGAACTTGCCTTGTTCATCCATCTTGGCAGGAAGCAAGCCATCGCAGCGCAAGACACGCCGCATTGATTTCAGGCGCGGCCAGGCTCCTACTACCCAGATGGGGATGCGCGGCTTCTGCACAGGCGGCGGGGGAGGATAGAACTTGGTTTCTTTAATCTGATAGTGTTTACCTTGATAATTGAATGGTTGGCCCTGCCATAAGCCGTTGAGGATATCCAATCCCTCGTCCAACAGCTCTGCGCGGATCTTGCGGTCTGTCACCTCGCCGAAATCCTCAAACCCGGTATCGATAGCGCCCAAACCAACCGCCAGGATGACTCTTCCATTCGAGAGGTTATCCAGGGTGGCCGTTTCGCTGGCCAGCTTCCAGGGCCGCATGCGTGAGAGCGGTGTGAGCATGGTGCCGAGGCGGATGCGTTCGGTGCGCATGGCTGCGGCGGTCAATGCCACCCAGGCGTCAATTCCCCAAACTGGCTCCCAAACGAAGAAACCGTCCCAGCCTGCCTCTTCAGCGGCGAAGGCAAGATCTGCCGCCGTGCGCGCATCGCCACGCGGTAAGACAAATCCGTATTTCATGTCACCTCGCAATCTTCAACCTGAGCGCCGACCAATCATCGTTCACCGATATGATCGCTATCCCCACCAGGCCCAAGGTTTTGGCATACGTATTGATCGTATCGCGGTTGATATCTGTCTTTACCTGAGACGTTCCCTTGTGATAAGTTGCCCACAAGATTGTGCTTTGGTTCAGGACAGGCCTGATCCTGGTAAGCTGTGCTTCCAAAGCCTTACGGTCATCCACAAAGAGCTGGATGAGGTCAGGTGCTTCGGTGAAGTCGTTTAGAATCTTAACATCTGCTGGGATTTCGCCCAGCCAGGCTGCATAATCATCCGGCGCCTGCAAGAACAGCACTTTGTATCCAGGCTTGATCAACAATTTCTGAGCCACCGTTTTTTCAGACAACATGTTCCTCTTTTCCTTGATCAGTGAACAGGCTTTGTTGCAGCCGTTTCAGCATTGGATAGGTTATCCGGTCACTGAGGATGCTTTCACCCCAACTGGCCTCGTCGCCCAGGTCAAACCACCTGACTTCGATGATTCCATAGATACCAGATGCTTCGACTTCTGGCTCGTAGCCGGGTTTCGGCTCTCCGGAGAGGATCCGGCATAGATATGTTAAATAACGATCATATACTTTCACCTCGCCCTCAACGCCCGGCTCATCGAAGAGCAGCCGCTCAACCTTCACTTCCAGGCCGGTCTCTTCGCTCATCTCACGCACCACACCTGCCTCTGCGCTCTCTCCGGCTTCTTTCCCGCCCCCCGGCAGCAGCCAATAAGAGCGCCCACCGGCGTGCTCACGGTGCTGGATGAGCAGCACCTGGCTTCCCCTGACGATAGCTCCCTGGCAGCGAATTTTCATACTCTCCTCTTTAGAAGTCTTTTCCAGCCACGATCACCTTGAGGTTCCTGGTGGCAACCTCTTCGAAACCGGTCAGTGAAGGATAAAAAAGGGTATTCTTAAAGCCTTGGTGTTCTAATAAGGAACGGTATCCTTCATCGGAGTAAGCCTGGTAGCTGGCTGCGTAGCGCGTGACGCTGCCAGATGTACCGTCGATCAGGAAAAATCGCCGCGTTGCAACCTGGCTCGCATCATCCCAGAATCCCTCTTCTAAAAGAAGGTGAGGTTGGTCGGAGAACAGGCCGCTTTGGGTTGAGTACCAGGTGGCAGGTTCCTGCCCTATTCGTTGAACGGCCTCAAAGGTATGGGCTTCCAACAGCAAATGACCGCCTGGTTTAAGGGCCTGCCAGGCTTTTGCAAGGATCAAGCTGGCATCGGATGGGCAAAAAACGTTGAACTCGCCGTAGATCTGCATGACCAGGTCAAAATCCTTGCCAAAGTCAGCCTTGCGCAAATCTGCCTCACAATAGGTAACTGCCAACCCGGCCTGTTCCGCGGTGGCTTTGGCATACTGGATGGAAGCCGGGGAGTAATCGATGCCCGTACAGGTATGCCCGAGCTGAGCCAGGCGGCTGGTGTAAAAGCCCGGTCCACAGCCCAGGTCGAGGATATGGGCGGATTTACCGTCGAATATCTGCTGGTGGATCCAGCTCACCTGCCGGTCGATGGTCTCGACCCGCCGGCTGGCGGCGTCATGCGCTTGTGAGAGGTGCTCGCTTAGCATGCGCTGGCTGAACTCAGGCTCATTCCAGGGGATGTTATCCCCTTCTTCCCAAGGCGCTGGAGGATTCTTGCGTTGGATGAGATCTTGGATTTTCATATTTTTGCCATCGGCTTTCGGATGTGGCCCTTCACGGCGGGAACACCCGGTTGAAAGCATGAAATTTCTTATTCCAAAGGCTTGCGCGCTAAAACCACCAGGCGGCGCGAATCAATCGAAACCGGCTGGGCATCGAAGCCCCCAAACATGCCAACCACCTCCAGCCCGGCCTGGGCAAGCAGCTCAGCGAATTCATTTGGGTTATAAATACGGACCCTGAAGGGCTTATCTTTGCGCACGCCCTTGCGGATGAAGATGCGCTGGTTATGCATCAAGCCACTCAAACTATCAAATGAGATCCGGTCAATCATCAGATCGCCGTCTTTTTCCGTGACATGCATGGGTTGAAAATTTTTCAGGAAACCGTCGCGGTTCATGCTGTCGGTGATGAACAAACCGCCTGGGCGGAGGGCGTTCTTTACGTTCTTCAACACGCGCAAATTGTCTTCATCTTCAAAGTAGCCAAAAGCCGTGAAGAGGATCATCACCCGCTCAAACTCATTTTGGTAGGCAACCTGGCGCATATCGCCCTGCAGGTAGCGGACCTGAACGCCGCGGTCTGCAGCTTCCTTGCGCGCCAGGTCCAGGAAGCCCTCCATCAGATCGATGCCGGTCACCCGGTGCCCCAGGGCGGCCAGGCGGTTGGCGTGGCGACCAAAACCGCAGGCCAGTTCCAGGATATCTAGCGGATGATCGAGCTCCAGCAGCTTGACCAGGTACGCTAACTCCGCTTCAGTGCGCTCGTCGGTGAGCATTTCGCTGTAGAAATACATGTAGTCATCCACATCGAAAACTTGCTCGAGTTCAAAGAGGGGTTTATTTAACTCGTTTACCATCTTCCTTACGCTTTCATCATTTCCGGGCCACGCTGATCAGATGCGTGCCCAGGTTCAGGACTCGCTCTCCGCGCTGGCCTCCAGCTCGATGCGCAGCAGCTCCTGCCACTTCTCTTCATCTTTCCGGTAAGACGATAAAAGTTCAGCCCAACCAATGGATAGACAACCTGAAGCCGACATCGCCAGGATTTCGACCCCGGCGTTCTCAAGCCACTGGCGATATTCTCTGGCCCGGAATAAATGCATAAAACGATCTTTACGACCCGGGTAGGTGGCAGGGGTCAGGTCACCGGTTGTGGTAATTCTCTGGTTAACTTCAGGTGGCAGGCTGATCACCCCATCCAGGTGGCGATGAGCCGCGCCCCATAAGGTAGCTACGCTCGCCAGGAGCAGACCGCCCGGTTTTAAAACACGTATACATTCGCGCAATGCCACATCGCGCCGGTCAAGCACATAACTGAAAGGCGCTCCATAAACCAGGACGCAATCAAAAGCTGCTTCGGAGAAGCGTTTTAAATCGCACATATCCATCTGCTGCCAATCTTCAACCGCTCTCTCAAAACCGAGCTCATGGGCAAACCGGCGGTTCAAATCGAGCTGCCCCTGGGAAATATCCCCTACCAAAATATGTGTCCCCAATCGGGCGAGAACTTGCGTAAATCGCCCCGCCCCCGCGCCGACTTCCAGCACATGCATACCAGGGGTAATGTATTTTTCAAGATAGGTTGTGTGCAGGTAAAGGCTCACCTCATCGACCGGGGTTTCTACCAGGCGGTTCCATTCGCGCAAACCGTACTGATCAAAATATCCGGCGATTGCCTCAGGGTTATAGTCGGAGGCTGGTGGATCTGAAGGGATTGGAGCCATTTTTCACCTCACTTCATCAGAACATGCAGGCGGTGCTTGGCCTCATTATACGCCTCTAAATTCCCCTGGATGGTTGAAACTGCCATGTCGTTCAGGACATTATGGAACTGCTGGATTTCGGCGGTGGAGACCGTCTGCGGCACGTTAAGCTCCTGCTTATCGCTGATGTAGATAAATCGGATTGGTCATCGCCCTGAGCTGCTCCTCAGCGAAGCGCAGCTCTGCGCGCACATACAGGCTGTCATCCGTATTCAATACAGCCGAAACCGTCTCATCATCCTGGGTGATCTTTTGCTCCAGCTGCACCCCCTGCTGGTCCAGGATCCTCAGGCTGCCTCCCCTGCCGCGCAAGCAGCGCACCTGCAGCGGCAGCTTCTCGCCAAGGGGGCTTGCCAGCAGGTCTCCCAGCATGGCTTCGCCCTCCTTACCCGCTCGCAGATCCAGGAAAGGTCCACCTGGGTCATCGGACAGGCTGACATGCCCGGCCGCGATGGCCTGGAGGATACTGGCTGCATCCGGCTTTCCAGGCACATGCACCCAGGTGACTGGCGCGCCGGGGGCACGCGCAATCACATGGTCAATTTCGCTGAGGCGATGGAAATCACTCCCTGCCACAGCCGGAATTCTCCGACCGCCCTCCAGCAAGCTGAGCCAGTAATCCATCGCCTGCTGGTTGAACAGGAACCAGGGTCCATTCCACACTTCCAGGCAGTCGAAATTGGTCACTTGCCGAAAGTCCCAGTCAGGCCCATAGGGTTTTGGGTGGTTGCAGGATACCAGGGCGCCGCGCTGCCTGGCAAAATCGAGGGCGGCTTGCATCTGCTCGGGCTGCGTGATTCGGAAATCCACCCAATCGGGGATCCCCCAAATGTTGAAATGCCCCTTGAAAGAAGTAGACTCAACACCTCGGATCAGGATCAGGCCCGGGTCGTGAAAAAGCGCCATCTCGCGCTGGCTGGCGGTGGTGTTGTGGTCAGCGACCGCCAGAAAATCCAGCCCGCGTTCGATAGAAAGCTTCACCAGGTCAGCCGCGCTCAGCTCTCCATCACTGTGCCAGGTATGGCAGTGCAGCTCGCCACACAACCAGGGAGAAAAGCGCCCAGGCGGCGATGAGCTGGGCAGCGGCCCCAGGCCGGAACTGCAGGGAACGGCCGAGTGAGTGGTGGAGAGCAGTTTTCCCTGGCGGTCATCGCGTGTCATGCGGATGGAAACTTGATATTGGCAGCCATGCGGTGCGATTTTGTATAAACCCAGCAGAACGTGCCAGGTGCCCAGGTTCAAGGGGCCTGCCAGGTAACCCGGAGCGGCATCGTTTTCGGAAATAAAAAAGGTCGCCCGCTCAGAACCACTCCAGCCGCGAAACCCAGCAGACAAGAAGTCAATCCCTTGCTCGTCGAATACACCCAGGTCGAGTGTGTTGCCTCCTTCTAGCTGAGGGTCTGAGCCAATCTGATCGCTGTAGTGGTATTCTACTTCCAGCCTGGTAGCTCCAGTTTCCATCTGAAACGGCAGATGAACGTAAGTTTTTTCCTGAGCGGGTTGGAGAACGCCTTCGAGAAGGATGGTCTTGACGGGCATCATTTTCCTTTCTTATGCCTGGGCAAACATATCTTCTGCAGGTTGGAGCTGCTTTTGTACATTATACAAGCGGTAGTATAGTCCCTTGCTTTCCAATAATTCGACATGGGTACCCATCTCGGCAATGTGCTTTCCCTCCAGAACGACGATCAGGTTCGCGTTGCGCACGGTTGACAGGCGGTGAGCGATGATCAAAGTCGTCCGGCCGACCATCAGGCGCTCCAGGGCTTGCTGGATGAGCAGCTCAGTCTCAGTGTCCACCGAGGAAGTGGCTTCGTCGAGGATCAGGATCGGTGCATCTTTCAGCACGGCTCGAGCGATCGACAAGCGCTGTTTTTGTCCGCCGGAAAGTTTGATGCCGCGCTCGCCGATCAGCGTGTCATAACCCTCAGAGAGGTTCATGATAAAGTTATGAGCGTTGGCGATCTTGGCAGCCTCAATCACTTCTGCCTCGGTTGCCTCTGGACGACCGAAGAGGATGTTCTCGCGCACTGTCCCATGGAACAAGAAGACATCCTGGAGGACGATGCTGACCTGCTTGCGTAAACTTTCCAGGTTTACCTGGCGCACATCCTGCCCATCGAGCAAAATTGTCCCTTCAGAAACATCATAAAAGCGTGGAATGAGGCTGACCAGAGTTGATTTTCCGACCCCAGTGGGTCCCACCAGGGCAATCACATGCTGGGAGGGGATTTCGAGGGAGATGTTTTCTAAGACAGAGATCCCCTCAGTGTAGGAGAAACTTACATTTTCAAGTGAAATCCTGCCATTGACACGCTCGGTCAGCTCGATCGCTCCTGGAGGCGATTGCAGCTCTGGCGCTTCAGCCAGCAAATCTGCCACGCGGTCTGCACCGGCCAGGGAGCTCTGGATCTGTTCCCAGGAGTTGCTCAAACCTCTAATGGGCTGGTAGAATAAATCCAGGTAAAGGAAGAAAGCAACCAGGTCAGCTACGGGCAAAACCCCGCTAAACGCTAAAAGACCGCCAAAGAAAATCACGATCAGGGTGCCCAGGGAGGAGGTGAACGTCACAAAGGGTTGGAAAGTTGCCATGAGGCGGAGCGCTTTCAAGAGCGAGCGGCGGTAGCGGTCAATGCCGTGGCTGATACGCATCAGCTCTTCGTCCTCACGGGTAAAAGCCTTGATCTCACGAATGCCAGAGAGGTTATCATTCAGCAAAGCGTTTAAATCACCCAATTCCTTCTGTCGTTCCCGAAAGGCAGGGCGCACATAACGGGCGTAGATACGCATGGCGATCACCAGGAACGGGATCGGGATCATAGTCAGCAGAGCCAAACGCCAGTTCAGACTTAACAAGACTGCTGTTACCCCTACCAGGGTGATCACGTTAACGGCCACATCGGGTACGGCATGGGAGATCAGCTGCTCGAATAAATCGGTATCATTAATTACTCGAGACATCAACTGCCCGGTCTGTTTATCTTCGTAAAAACGTAAAGACAGGCGCTGTAGGTGCTCATAAATGTGCTTGCGAACATCCGCCACTACTCCCCAGCCTGCCAGGTGGGCAAGATATGACCGCAGGAATTGGAGTCCTGCCCGAAGAATATAGAGCACCAATACTGCGAAAGTAAGTTGGATGACCAATTGAAGGTTATCAGCGTTTGATCCTGGATCGGTGACCGCAGCAATCAAGGTCTTGATAATCCAGGGGATGATTAGCTGAACACCAACCAGTAATAACATGCTGATAGAAGTGATCACCAACACAAGGGTGTACTTGCGCGCGTACAAAAAGACTACCTGAAATGGTTTCATACCTGAAGAATTTTGCCCTCTTGGGGTTTCCTTTCAATTAAAAATTGCGCTAACTATTCTACCGCGGAAACGAAGTGGCGCGTGGACCCGGCCCGATCGAAAAACGTATCAATTCTATTTATTACTGGCTTCTTTACAGGCGCGAATATCATATAACAAACGTAAGCCACTATCTTCATCAGAAAATCTATCGATCAGCTTAACACAGTCCTGATCTGTGAGCGAAGACATTTGACCTGGCGTTAGCCTGTTTAACCAGTTCTGATCCATATAGATATAAGAAAACCCTTGCTGCGCAGCGAGGATCGGATTGGTTTGCTTCACCAGCGCCTCCCATTCTGGCAGGGGGAAATAGATATCAGAATAAGACCGGCTGGCCCTACCGAAGATGGTCACAGATCGATCCGGAAATCTGTCCAACACCTGAGCGTCTTCGGGCAGTTGGTTCCAATACTTCGCTCCAACATGTGTATCAACGCTCTTGATGAAATACGAAAATTGAGGATGGAAAATGGCTGGTAGCGAAACCGCGAAAATCACAACACCTCCCAAAATAGTAGTCAGGTACCCAGTCAGCAGAAAAGCTTGCAAGACTTTCTTCCCTCTCCGAAAGGTCACCCACAACGCCGGGAATGCAATTAAAATCCACAGCCAGAGGGCGGAAGCTGGAAACCGGGTGGTTGACCGGTCAACACCATAATAAAAAAATAGCGGAAAAAAGAAGCTGAGCAAGGAACCAAGCCCAAGCCCAGCCCAGTACCAATCCTGCCGTTTAACTCTCCGGCGCGTGAATTGGATGACATAAAAAACAAGATAGAGTGCCAGACCCAATTCCACCAACAGAACACAGAGACTTCCAAAATCCGATAATGAAAGAACACCAAATTGAGCAGAGTACAAGCCCGGCGGCCAGCGTAAACCGAACACATGCACATTAACATCCTCACCGGTTGAGAGGCCTGCAAGTTGTGTCAAGACGCTCCGCGCAGTTTCGGTGATAAAACCTCCCTGTAAAACTGCCACAAGAAGGGTAGCTCCCAAGAGGCATACCCATTGAAAATAAAATTTGCGTCTGGGTAAAAACGAGCGGTTTTTTTTCTGTAGCAATGCAAAACCGATAACCAAGGCCGTGCCGCTCCAAATTGCCGCAAACGCATGCTCTGCGCTCAAAGCCAGCGAAGCAAAAAGGCTGCCCCAGGTTATCCAACCAATCGTTGAGAACTTGCTTCTAGGAAGCAGCAGCAAGAGCAAGAAGAAGGTGACGAAGGGTAAAGCCCCGGTGCTCCCCAGGACAAAAAAACTTGGGACGAAGATACCATTATGAAAGGCGAAAGGAAATTGAACCTGACCGGCTCCTTCCAAACCCCAAGAATGGCGCAGTAAGGAAACCAAATCCGTGCCAATACTTGGGTCGGGAATAATTAAAGGGACATGTTCCGTTAAACGTGCCAGCCAGGCTTGTGGCACCAGCAACAATAACCAGCGTGCCCCACCCCCAAAAGCCAACAAGATCGTTCCGAAGAATGCTGCCAGGGTGCTGCGTGTCACCCGCCGTATCCACAGCCAGCCTAATACCAGGGTAAGAGCGATAGCCACGGAGCGCGCCAAATCCCAGGCGCTCCAGGGTGTCAGAGCTGCCAACCTCACCAGGCTGGCAGCCAGGACTTGCAGGGAATAATGATAGGCAAAATAAAACTGCGGATTAAGGTAAAAGTGGGGTGGAATATCCCCGGCTGCCATCACCGAGATCATCGGCAGGTGCAGATATTCGTCAAAGATTGCCAAACCACGTTGGATGAACACAAAGAGCAGGGTCAGGCTTGCCAATGCCAGGAGTAAAGGCCAGGCTTGCAGATCTTTAAGACAGAGCTTCCCACCACTAGGCGCACGCCAGGCCGCTGCCAATCCCAACGCCAGAACAATCCCAGAGGCCGCCCAAAAGGCAGCGGTGAGCGGCAAGAAGTGCGCCAGCCAGTCGCTGAACACGATAAACAGCAATAAGCCTGTTCCCAGGCCGCTGGGGATACGCTCAATCGATTTTAGATGGAAAGCATGGCTGACAATCAGCCACCCACCTAAAACCCACAGGCCAGATAACAAACTATAGAGAAGAATATCCTTGAAGCTGTATGCCCAGAACCAATACATGAAGAAGATCCTTGTAGCTACCGATACAAGATACGAAAATTCCTGCTCCCAGCTTTGCGAGCAATCCGATTATTCCAACGCAGAAACGAAGTGCAAGGGATGGCCGGTCAAACCAAAAAAACGCAGCAAGTCAGCTTTAGAAAGTACTAGCGTGGCAGTATTAACCAGGGGATGGCAGAGGAAATATTCAGCCTGCCAGATTTCCTGATCAATCCACAATTCTACCTGATGGCGTTGGTCATTGACCAGTCCCAGCACTGTTACCGACCCGGGTGTAAGCCGAAGCAGCTCCAACAAGCTTTCTTCTGAGCCAAAATGCAGCTTTGGGGCGTTCAGAGCCTGTCCCAGCTTCTTTAAGTCAAGCTTCTTCTCACAGGCGGTCATCACCAGGTAAAAGTGCCGCTTCTTATCCCGCAAGAAGAGGTTCTTGGTGCTGACTCCCGGTAAATCTGGGCGATATAGATCGGCCTGTTCGCAAGTAAAGACAGGTGGGTGTTCGATCCGTTGGTAGATGAATCCATGCTCGTCTAGAAAATGGTAAAGTTCAGCTTCCGTATTCAGCATACTTTACCAGCAAGCCTGGTGCTCTTCGGCGAAACCGACCAGGTTATTAATTTGGATCATCTCGCCGTCATCTGTAATCACCTGCCCGGAGTAGTGCCCGAACATCTGGTGGACTTCACTGGTGATAATCCCCAGGTTGGTCTGGGCGACGCGTTCTTTGAAGGGCTTGAAATCGAGCGCCAACTTTTTCTCAGAATCAGTAAATCTCCAGGGATACATGTAGTCTACAGAATTGTAGTCAAAGCGCACCTGTTCCAGCTTATGCACCCTTCCATCCAAAACCAGGCAGTTCTCAGTGGCGGCGGAGAGGTCACCAAAGCCGCAGCCCAGGTTCAAGCCCAGCGTGCGCCCATCTGGCAGAAACCCGGAGGCGCTGGCCCAATTCCAAAAGCTGCGGTATTCCCAAACGCCGCGCCCCCAATCCAGCGAGCCGATGCTCTCGGAAGGTTTCAACTCCTCGTGCACATCGCCATAGCGGATAAAGCCTTGAGCGGGCAGGCAATTGATCTTTCGATTGTAATAGAAGCGCTTTTTACCGATAGGGATGACGATGGTCATCGATTCGTGCTGCGGCAGATACGCCAGGCTGATCTCAGCCTGGATGCCGCGCCCATCATGGAAAGCAGGCCAATTCACTTCTACTTTCCGGCTCTCTGGAAGAGCGGAGAAATGCAGCCGGGCACGTTTGTCTTCGAAGTGGGTTTCTCCGGCTGGGCTGTTGCGCGGCAGGGAAATGCCTTTTCCCAATGGAATCACCAAACCTTCTTCGTGCAGCTCGTTGGTGGCGAAATCGAGGGTATAGACGAAAATATTCCCTGCATAACCCAGGTCTGCGATGGTGGCAGAGAAGAAGCGCCTGGGCGTAAAAACTGCATAATAATCCCAGCGTTTGATTCGAAAATGCTGGAAAGGACGCCGCAGCCCATAAAACCGCGCATTTTCCAGGTTGCAGTCCAGGGATTGATGGCGAGACCAGCCTACCTGCGCCAGGTGGCCTTGTTCATCGAGCAGAAGACCAGGTTTGGTGATTTCAGTTTGCATAAGGGTATTTTATCGCATTAAAGCTCTTGCTGCTCAAAGATGGCGATGGCTGTGATCAATCCAACCACGGTCAATACCAGGCTGGCAGCCAGCGCGCCACCATTCGCAGGAACGGCTGCGGTCCCTGCCCCGATCTGCCCGGCCCAGGCGGTCAGTCCGGAAGGAAACAGGCTCCCATATTGAGGAATATTTGCCAGGAGCAGCAGAATGACAGCCCCCACCAGGGCAATCCCGGCTGCGGCGGAGGTGCTGCCGCCGATCACGCTGCCGTCCAGGGTCAAAGCGACAAAGGGCAGCAGCCAGGCCAGGAGCAGGAAGGTGACCAGAGCCAGAGTACCAAAATTATAAGTGCCAAACAATGCCACGATGTAAAAATAAGCCCCCAGCAAGGCCAGCCCAAAACCCACCAGGTAAACCAGCACCTGGGCAGTGAATTTGCTGGTGACGAATGCCCAGCGCGTCATGGGCTTGCTGAGCACCAGGCTGGCAGTGCCGCGCTCTTTCTCTCCCGCCACTGCGCCCATCCCCAGGAAGATTGCCAGGATGAACCCGAACTGGGTGATATTTTTTGTGTACTGCGTTAGAGCATCAACAACGCTTGGCTTGGGGATCAGGTTTGCGAACTGCTCTGCCCCAGGAATGGCCTTGAACATCTGCGGCATGAAATAGGCCATCACCGGAGAAGCCATGCCGAACAAACCGAAGACCGCCGCCACCACCAGAAAGCGCTTCGTGCGCCACATCTGCAAGAGCTCCTTACGCAGGGCGATGACAAACACGGACCATTCTGCAGACAGTGAGGCGGTATGCTTGACTTGAGCAGGTTTATTGGAGAAGAAGAGCCATACCAGCCAAATGATCCCTGGCAGGAGGATCAGAGCAAAGCCGCCTTCCAGCAGCCAGTAATTGCCATTTTTCAGGGATTGACTCAGATAAACCGCGCCGAAATCCACTGCCGCGTGGTAAACAATCGCCAAAATTACGTACCCGGCATTGCGCTGCGTGAAGGCGCGCAAGACGATCAGCGAAAAGATCACATGCGCTGTCATGGCCAGGAGGCGCTCAACCAGGGGCAAAAAAGCCTGCCAGGGTGAGCTCAAAAGCGCTTGAATTTGCAATTGCACAGCATAAAGCTGCTCTACTGAGAGATTCATGGTGCTCAGATCTTTACCACTCAGTGACAGAAGTGAGGTGATGCTTGCGGCAGTCATCACCCCGCCAAAAACCATGGATTCGAACCCACTGTGGCCCAACCCCATCATTACGCCGTCTTCGAAGCGTCGGTAGCGCTTGAGGAGGGCATATCCAGCGGCGCGTGCCAGCTCTTCGCAGATGCCCGCCGTCAAGCCTGCCACCAGGGCATACTGCCAGAGCGGTGGATTCACTTCGCTACCTGCCTGAGGCAAGATGCCCAGGTCTGCCAACCAGGCATTCAAGGGCAGGTGCACGACCTGCGAAGCCGTAAAGGTCAAGATGCCAGCGCAGAACAAGAACCAGGGCGTGACGAAGCGCCGCCGGAGCAGGGTTGCCAGGAATATGGGCAAGAGGATCATCAGAAGGATGGTTAGGGTATAAAAAAAGATTGACATACCAAAGCCTTTTTAAGCACTCACTTCAAGGAAAATTTCTTCCAATGTCGGGCGCATCCATTCGTAGCGGTTGAGCACCAACCCGTGCTGGGCTGCCAGAGCTAATAGAGCGTGTTTGCCCTCTTCTATGTCGCTCACAGTCACGCGCACGGTATTTTGATCGAGATTGACACTTGCTACCCAGGTTTGGGAGCGCAAGTCTGCCAGGAATGCTTCAGGGAAAGGCAGGTGACTGTAGTCGATCTCCAGCTCAGCCGCGCTGATTGGATAGCGTTCCATCAGGGCGTGTATTTCCGAGACTTCTACCAGGCGCCCACTGCGGATGATGGCGACCGTGTCGCACACCCGCTCAATATCTGCCAGGATATGGCTGGAGAGGAAAACGGTCACTCGCCCGCGGAGTCTTAAGATCAGGTCCAGCACCTCATACCGTCCAGCAGGGTCGAGGGCGCTGGTCGGTTCATCCAGGAAGAGCACCGGAGGGTTGTGGATCATCGCCTGGGCAATGCCCATGCGCTGGAGCATGCCGCCCGAAAACCCGCCGATCCGCCGTTTAGCCGCTTCCGTCAAGCCAACCAGCTCCAGCATTTCATCCATGCGCCGCCGGGTTTCTGAGGGCGACAAACCGAATAGCTTCGCGCTGAATTCCAGGTACTCACGCGGGGTCATCCAGTTATAGAAGGCTGGGTCCTGCGGGAGATAACCGAATGTACGGCGGGCCGCACTGTCAGCGGAAGTGGTTTCGATGCCTCCCACCCAGGCCGAGCCGCGCGTGGGATGCGCCAGCCCGGTAAACATCCGGATGGTGGTGGTCTTGCCAGCGCCGTTGCGGCCCAGGAAGCCGAACACTGAGCCATACGGTACGCTCAAGTTTAGGTTTTCAACGGCTTTCACGGCGCCGTAATCCTTTGTCAAGCCTTCACAGCGGATGGCGACATCACTGTTGCGAACGGGCAGCGGCAGGTCGTCAATGTATCCGCGCTGAGCAGGTGATTCTGAAGCATTCATATCTAAGACTTCCTTCACTCTTGCTCACGTCCGATAATAAAGTAAATGATCGGTCCAAAAAGTTGGAAGAACAAGACCACGAGGACCCAAACCCAGCGCGGCATGATACGAGTCTTGGGGTGCTTGATCAGGTCGACAATGGCGGCGACCATCAGGGCGAGCTCAATCAGGATGATGGGGATCAACATAGGGACAAGTTTTGCAATTTCAGAGCTGTTCATGGTTTTATTCTTCCTTTCCAGAGAGCGGGTGAGAGATGATTGCCAGCTTGCGCCTGCGCCGGCCGGCGGCAGGCGGATTGCTGGCTACATCCTTGATAGCCTCGAGTAATTTTTGCAGGAACAGGCCCATTTCTTCCGCGGTCGCGTAAAAAGCGGTTTCTGTATAGCCTGTCTGATCTGCCAGAAAATCAGGTTTGTCTGAGGGTGAATCCAGGTAATCTGCGAATCCTTTCAACAGCGAGGCCACATAGGCATTGAAGTAATGCAGATGTTGTTCTTTGGTGATGCCGGAAACATCCTCTGCAGACAGGTGCGGATTTTGGGCTAATTGATAGCGTTTCTCCTGAATGCCGCGCACCTGGCGTGTTTCAGAAACCGTCACCATACCGCCTTCCAGGAGCATTTTTAGGTGCCGGTAAAGGGAGGGTTGGGAAACCGTCGGGAGCACTTCAGCAATCTCCTGGGTGGTCAGCGGTTTTTCGGACAGCGCCTGCAAGATCTGCAAGCGCACCGGGTGAATTAACAGGTCGGCTTTGGAAATATTCGGCATACCGCTCTCCGTTATCGTTAATGACAATGTTATTATTATCAATAATAATAACAATTATTGTTTTTGTCAAGGGGTTTTAATGGGGAACGACGGTTATTTTCGCCGCGTGAAGCATAATCCTGACCAGGTTTGATCGATTGAGCAGATCTTGAAATCGACCAAACCGCTCCGCAAGCCGGTTTCTCGCACGAGCTGCTGGTTCAAATCAGTTTGAACGCCGGAGGTCTTCTTCGGCCAGGCAATCCACACGAAACGGAAGTCTCGACGCTGAGAGATCACTGTAAAATCGCGCTCCAATTCCTGGAGGGAACGCATAAACCATAAGATCAGCTCACCTGGAAGCTGCTCTCCTTCATTAACTATGACATTTTCGGGCAGCTCTCCCAGGAGCTGGGTGAAATTCTGCGGAGCCCTTACCAGCACCACCGCCATGCCTGGGCGGATGCCCAGCTTTTTGGGCAATGTTTGCCCGGCATAAGCATCGAAAAGGGATTTGGGCGCTGCGGGTGCATGCGGCGGGTGGGCGATGGCTTCTTTCAGCGAGTCAGGGATAGCATCCCAATCAGAATAAACGGCATCTGGAAGCAGCTCTTGAATGCGTTTCACTTTTTGCGGATCTCCACCCAGAAACACCAGCGGGATGAAGCGGGTGGCTTTCGAATGCCGGATTGCCATACCGATCTCGCGCCCGCGTGAAGGGATGCGTGAAAGGTCAATCACCACGGCGGCCGGGGGATCTTCTCGCCAGGCTTTCAAAAAATCCAATCCTGCCAGTGGATCGCAATTTACGGTAAAACCGGCTGCTTCAAGCAGTCGGTGGCGCTGCGCAGCCTCCGCTTCATTCCAATGAACCAGCTTGATCCAGGACATCACTTTATCTCTGAGAGACGATTATACCCTCCAGTTCAGCAGACCGGGCTGTTATCCAACTTCAAAATCTACGTGAAAAATGACCAAAATATACGTACAACTACGTATCGTCTTTGCATCCTATTAACGCTAAAATGTTGGCATCAATAAAAGTCATTATCTAGAAAAGCAAAGAAAAAAGGAGCACAAATGATTTTACGAAAATCCATAAACACCTTCATCCTGTTTGTTTTCTGCATTGGGTTATTGGGCTCGCTTGCCTTATGGGTAGGAGCCGCCCCCTCGTCATCCCACAATGTAGGGCTTTCATTGCCTGGGACAAACTACCCGTCTGGAAGAGATGTGCAGCCTTGTGTGGGATGGAATTCTTTCAGCCGGGTCTTACCTCCAGAAGATGAGCCGCAAGTGGGATGGAATTCTTTCAGCTGGGTCTTTCCTCCAGAAGACGAGCCGCAAGTGGGATGGAATTCTTTCAGCTGGGTCTTTCCTCCAGAAGACGAGCCCCAAGTGGGATGGAATTCCTATCTCTAGGTTTTTCCACCCGAAAAAGAGCCTATTTTCCGAACATCCGCGGGTTGGAATACACAAAAGCAGCATACCAACGATAGAAAATTTTTCTCCTCAAACCATCGACCAGTGGAGGCTGGTCGATGGTTTTTTTAATAGCAGTTCGGGTTAGTGGAGTGGGAGGGAAGGGTGATGAATTAGTCGCACCCCAGGGGGTGAGAAGCAGATATAATGGATCTATGAAGTGGAATGACAAGCTTTTTCTCTGGCTGGTGTTGGCAGCAATGTGCGCTTTTCCGAGCGTTTCAAACCAGGCGCAGGAAAGCAGTTTTACGTTATTGTGGCAGCTAAACGGCGGGAAGGGGTGGGCCGAGCACCCGATCATCCAAAACGGGGTGGCTTACGTGCCCTGGACGGACGGGAAGGTGACAGCGATCGAGGTGACGACGGGCAGACTGCTGCACAGCCTGGCAGGGGTGAATGATGCCACGGCGCCATTTGTGGTCAACAATCACCTTTACAGCTACGATCTGACGGGAATGAACGAGATCATGCTAGATACCTTCCAGATTTCGCGTAAAATAGCGATCGCGAACGCATGGTACACCGAGAACGTGCCTTACGACGCAGAGACAGGCTATTTCTTTGTGCGGCAGGGGATCGAAAGCCAATACAAGGGACGTGTGACGGCGATACGGCTCTCAGATGGTGGGACGGCCTGGTCGTACCCGAGCGATTACGCGGGTGGGTTCGACAACCACCAGAATATTTTGGCGGTGGGCGATTCGGTATTCTTCCAATCAAACAATTCGTATTGGCAGGGAATCTCGATGTTATACCGGGTGGACAAGCGGACGGGGCAGGTGATCTGGTCTAAACCACTGAGCAGCATCGCGATCGACGGCACAAGCCGGGGCGGGTACAATAATCCGATCTATGACGAGGACCACGACGTGATCTATGTTTCCGAAAGTTGGAACAGCCTAAAAGCGCGGGTCTACGCGTTCCGAAGGAGCGACGGGAAGCTGCTGTGGAGTAAGGATATTCCCGGGAGGGCGATCGAGTCGACATTGACCTATTACGCCAACCGCCTGTACCTGCCTTTGCATGTCTTTGGTGGGCACGGATCGTATATGGCGCTCTCGGCGACAGACGGGAAGACGATCTGGGAAGAGCCGGGGTTTTACAACGAAGATGGATGGAGCGCGACGGGGGTGGACGAGCATAATCTTTACCGGGTGACACACGGTGAAGGGAAGCCCTATCTGATCGTGCAGGACCGGCTAGATGGGAAGCTGGTCTGGTCCAAAGCCATCGATGCCTCGGCGGACTGTTTCAATCCAATCCTCTCGAACGGGATGGTGCTGATGGGGAGTGAGACATCGGTCTATGCGGTAAAGGCAGGGAGTGGGCTGGCGGTAGACTCGGATTTCCACGGCAAGAACTCGAGCGGGTACAATCCTGGGGCGACCAACCGGGATCTTATCGAGCCGCTTTTCCTGCCTTTCTTGAAAAAATGGAGGCAGCGGGACTAAGGCTCGATCGTGAATTCGTTTGAATAGACGGGTTTCTTCGTGATCCCCACGTAGTATAGGATCCGGAACCTTTCAGCTTGCTCCAGACGGAGCGACGCCAAGTTTGAGAGCGCCAATGCAAACGATCCCTTGGCTGGCAGTGTGTGCATGATATAGTCGCCTTTGGGAACTCCGCTTCCAAAAAGGGGCTCAATGCTGGGACAGAAGCCAATTGCGTACTGCCATTGTCCGTTCGCATACATCTCAACCGCGGTCGGGAAATTGCCCAAGGCACAGAATTGTTCACAATAGATGTCAATGGCGTGATCACCCAGGTTTTGAATTCTGACCAGGATGGTATCGTTTATCGAGTAGACTGGCTGGTCTGTAGATATTGAAAGCAGGGTTGAATCCTGGTTGAACGCCAGATGAGAAAATATAGACCAACCCCCAGAAGAAAGATAATGATCAAAATACCAGGCAGGATTCTTAATTTTCTGCTCATGACATAATCCTACCCAAAAAGAAATCGATCGATCGCTATTACAGATTGAATTTTGGTTGGTAGTACTCTCCGGCGCAGGCCACTACGCTTTGCCAGACTGCAGCGCATATGGGCGACAGCATTGATCAGTTCTTCGACAGTTTCTCCAGGGTGAGCCAGTATCCCTGTGATCTGTGGGATGTAACTATCTGGAAGGGTTGTAAAATTCGCTATCACATCCAAGACGCGCTTATCACTGATGAAGTACCGCTCGTTCAAAGCAAATAAGGCCTGGGTCAAATTCGAGCTGATGCGCACCAGGCAGCCTGCGGTATTGTAAACATCTCCGTACCTTCGCGAATGAGCTGGCATGCGCCAGGGTAAACTCTGCGCTCCACAGCGCATTCGCTACCACCTTTTCTTTGAGCTTCGGAGGATAGGTCTTCACCAGTTGTTTGAGCCGCGCGATATGCTGCAGTGGGTCATAAAGCGGAATGCAGATATCGGTTTCAGCCAGGTAGATGATGCTGTAAAACCCATGCGTGGGCTGTTGATCATAATCATGCTCGACGATCCCCTGAAAGGCATGCTCAATGGTTTGTTCGACCTGGTGGATATTGCGATACAGGAAATCGACCTTCCCAGCTCTGGTCTGGATCCAGGCGCCGCCATTCACCCATTGTCCCCACTCGTAAAAACCGGTGACGGTGGGCGGTTGGACAGCGATATTCTCTGCAACCTTCTTGATCCCGGCTATATCGAAAGGTGCCTCAGCCAGGTAATACAGCCCGACATCCATATCGGAACCCTCACGTCTGAGTACCCGACGCATAAGATCCACCCAAAACAACTGGCTGCCATGCCAGGAATATGCGCCAATTCGCTCACAAGTTCCTTGAGAAGTACCTGTTTCTTTTCCGGAAGCCCAGCCAGGTAATCCATATTCATTCCCATGCCTGCAGCTCGATCACATTCCCTTCCGGGTCGGTCATATAGCACCAGGTTAACCCGCCGGCCATCGGCAGTTTGGGTCATGACCACCTCTCCCACCGGCTTTCCCCCGGCCGCCAATACCTCCTGCCGGGCAGCCGGCACATCCTCGACTTGAAAGGCGATATGCGCAAACCCAGGACGGTTGACGGCTTTTTCCCCGCTGTCAGCCAGGACATCATAACTAAAAATCTCGAGCGTGGGACCTTCCGTCCCATGCCCGGGCAGCCGCAGGTGCATCCCGCGCAGGTGAGCTCCCGGCAAACCTGTCCCGGACTCCAATCTTTCCCCATACAGATCACGCTCAGGCAGCACTGGCACGCAGCCAATCACGTGTTGGTAAAATTCTGCCAGCAGACGCCAGTCTTTGGCGATTAAGTTTGTGTGTGCATAACGGGCTTGGATTGTCATTGTCACCTTCATTCGTATAATTTACGCAGGCTTTGCCTCCAGGCGACATTCGAGCGTAAATCGGTGCTGTCACTGAACTGGTCAATGCTGCCGATGAACCCCTTCCGGGCAATCCGCTGCAGGTCGGGGTCGGCAATGGCATTACCAATCTCCTCTGCAAACCCTGAGCCCCAGATCACTTGAAATGGACGTCCAAAGAAGCTGGAAAGCGATTCGGGCAGGATCTTGGTGATGCCCAGGCGGTTATGCCAGCGGGCCAGGTATTGGAGGGCAGCGCCCAGGGCTGCTTCCCGTTCTTGCCAGGTGTTGGCCTGTTGCGTTTGCCAGAGAATTGGCGTTAATTCGGGAGCGCATTTCAATTGCTGGAAAGCCGTGCCAAACCACTTTGGATAAGGAGCGTACTGCCTCTCCATCAGGAAACACAAGTTCATCACATCTCGTGCCAGGCGAGAGCCCATGATCGCTGAGCCGAGCTCATCACCAACATACCCGGCGCGCGGCATCAAGTGCTCTTCTTCGCCAATCCGCCTCCAGCCAGACGCCAGCAGATACAGCCAAACGTCGTGGGGATACCAGGCCAGAGTCTGTCGAAAAGCGGTTAACTCACCCACTCCATCAAAATGTACCGTGCCGGCTGTCATCATCCTTAGACTCTGCGAAGGAATCGTCAGCCAGTCCAGGGCATCCAGGGGCTGGTCGATATCCCAGGCCAGCCATTGCATGGCAAAACTGCGCAATGTTACCGGGAAGACATTGTGCTCCACCGGTCCCTCCGCACCTTCTATCATCACACGCGTGCCCCGACTCCTCTTCAACGGGTGCCGAATCGACCCCGAAACCCATGAAGCTGTGCGGCAAGTTTTGGCGGAGCATCTCCCGGATTGGCTCTTTCAGGTCCGCTTCCTGTTCGCGTAGAAAGATCAGTACATTGGGATACCAGTCATGGTCCATGGACATGGGAGTATCGAAGCCCAGCACTTCACTTCCAGGACCAAGCATGGCTGCGGCGTGTGGAAGTGCGTTGTAAAAACGATCCAGCAAGGGTCGAACCGCTTCCCAATAGAACCGGCGGCTGAGCTCTTGGCCGGGAATAAATTCGGGCATTTAACCTAAATCTTCTTTTTTCGTTTGCTACTCGGGTCCTCTGCTTCGAATGATTCCATCACAGGTGGCTCATCCATTGGAGCTGCTTCGACGAGCTGTTCTTCGACTGGAACCACATTCTCAATCTTTTCCAGCTCGGGTTCCGGTGCATTGACCACGATCGCCTCGCTCAATGGGGCTGGAGTCTCCGGGGTTGTTTCAAGCAGGGCCTCGCCTTCAGGACCTGATTCAATCCAGGCGTCCGCAGCAGGTACTTTCTTGATTTTACGCAGTGTCATCCATAAAGCTCCCAGGCCGAAGAAGGTGGCAAGGGCTGAAACGACAAATCCCAAATATGGAATGGAGGCGAGCAGCGCGTATAGTATGACTCCGAAAAACAAAGGTGCCACTCTTCCCGAGGCAGCCTTCTTGCTGACCAGGCCTACGAGCAGCCGGCCAAAGAGGAAAGCAACCACGATCCTGCTGATATAGAAAACGCTCAACCAGAAGATCATGAACGCCAGGCCCAGGCTCGCCAGGCCTACCCCGCCAACCACAAAGCCAAGGTTGACAAATGAAACCGTAAAGAAGAAGATCGTCAGGGCGATGACGAGTGTAAAGAGCAAACCAAAGAGGAACCATCCCACCAGGTACACCACCAGGCCCCATCCCAAGGATGGCCAGGGCTTTGTGCGCAGCCGATTGCTGGATTGATTAAGGAGGCTTGGCAGAAGCCAGGCCAATAATAACCCAATCAGCAAGAAGGCTACCAGGTTTCTCAATAGTCCCATGCCCCAATCAGCCCATTGCTGAGGATCGATCTCGGCTGCCGGCGCAAGGGAATTTCCTTCAAAAGAAGCCAGGGGTGTTCGTTAGTTTGCCTAGTCCGGCTCCATGGAAAGTCATCGGACTGGCAGAGGCGAAGTTGAACGGCGCTTGCACAAACTGCTGGGCCGTCCAGGCGGGGGGCAAGGCGCCAGAACCCAACCAGTTCGGCAGCGGCCAGCCTGCCAGGTCGAAGATCATCTGCACCACGGCAGATGGACCAATTTCAGCGTAGGTGTTGCGTTCCACCTTACCGGCCATCGAGGCGCTCAGCAGGGAAATTGTGTACAAATCTCGGTTGATTACGGAACCTTGGTTCATGTTTAACTGGATACCCAGGAAATACAGGTCGCGGCCGATCATCGAAGCAGGTCCCATGGTCAGCGCCAAGGCTACTGAATAGACACTCCCCGTCACTTCTCCGTTGATATTGATATATTCGCCTGCCGAGATCAACGAGCCATTGACGACACCGTTAATGGTAACCCGGCTGCCTACTGCGATCACATCTCCGTTGACCGTCCCGTCAATTGTCACATTGTAGCCCGTCAGGATCAGGTTCTGATCGACTTACGGTATCCACAGGCACGATATTCCCGTAAACAATTCCCTGGGCTGCGGCGGGCTGTACCAGTCCAAAGACCAGGATCATTACCAACAATAGGGTAATAGAAAGCGACGACTTATTGATGAACCTCTGAGTCATAAGAAATCCTCCTCGGACAAAATTTATAACCTTTTTGCTGAAACCCCTATGCACACTTACCCACTCAAATTATACAGTTTTTTTGGGTTCTTTGACAGCATCTGGGGTCTGGAGATGTTTTCTTGGAAATATACACCCAGGTGAATTTCGCTCCGAACAGCAAGATGATTGCAGCATAATAGGCCCACAGCATCACAATGACGATGGATCCAGCGGTTCCATAGATATGAGACAGCGCTCTTGAAGAAAAGTACAGGTCAAAGATGGACTGCCCCACCCAAAACAATCCCGCTGCAAGGGCTGCTCCCGGCCAGACATGCCTCCACGCAGCCCGTTTTCTTAGCAAGACTTTAAATAAAAGCATAAAGACCAACATCAACAATAAGGGCGGGGCAAGTAAAGAGAAGAGCCAGCGGTATTGCTCCAAGCCTGGAAGGAATTTATAAATATACTGTTTGGGAAGAAATTCTATGATGGTTTGGAGCAGAAGCGAAATCATCAACAAAGCCCCAAAGGACAATGCGAACAATGCCGCTAATGAGCGGGTTTTTAATACCGAAATCAAGCTCTGCTTCAGGTTTTGCCCGGGTGAGGGAAACCCCCAAACGATATTTAAGGATACCTGCAGCTGGTAAAAAAGGGTAGAAGCTCCATAAAGTAGAACCAGAAGACTCAAAATCGTGGTGAAGTCCCCAGAAAATTCTTGCCTGTTGCTGCGGATCACTCCCAGAACGTAGTTGGCTGCTTCCGGACCGATGCGATCTACGACCTCGACGAAAATTCGCGCCTCAACGCTCGGGTAACTGAAGAAGCGAGAAGCTACTGCAACAGTCAAGACGACCAGAGGTGCCAAAGAGAGCAAAGTATAAAAAGCCAGTGCAGCCGCATGTAAGTTGGTGCCGTTTTGGCTCCAATTGTGGAGCGAATCCTTGACAACTTCCTGAAAAAACCTTATTCCGCCCCGAACTTTCTTCCACTGGGCGGTAAGCCAATCCTTCCAGTTCTCTTGAGTCAGCAAAGCTTTCATCTGGCTCGATTATATACGATTATCGGCTTAAATTCACGCGCCCGGTTCGTGATCTCGTGTCATGCCAGGGTCTGTTTTCTTCCCAATCCATGGATTGGATAACTTTGGAATCTAGCTTGTGGACCACGATGCGCGGCAGGGAAAGATCCTTTCAGCACTCGTTCGGCATTGGGAAGATCCACCTCTTGAATTTGTCTCTTGCGCAAATTCCGTGGCTTTGCCGCCGCGCAGGTGACGTTCCAGCAGACCAGCCCGGATGGCCTGGAGGCTGGCTTTTACGAAAATGTGGACATCGAAGGTCGTTTGAAAAGCATCCCAGGGTGGTTCATTCAGAAACAAATAATTCCCTTCAACGATTACGTACCGGTGGTTGAGGCGGATTTGTCCTCCATTTGGTATAGGGTCGTGCAACCGGCGGCTGTACACCGGATAATCCACTGTTCCGCCCTGCTGGATCCTTTCCAGGCAGGTCAGCATGGCCTGGGCGTCGAAGGTCTCCGGTGCCCCCTTGATAGAACGGAGTTGGACCATTTTGCCTGACTGGAGGAATGAGTGATGATCCAGGTAGGAATTTGGGTAGTGCCACCCATCCATGCCCACCACACAGGCGGTGTCTTGGCTAGAAATATCTTGGGCGGTTCGAGCATTAATAACCGCAGCCAGCAGAGCAGAAAAAGCCGATTTTCCACAGCCTGGCGGTCCGGCAACCCCAATAACGAGACGCACATGGTTTAATGGGAGCGCAATGATGTATTCAGCCAGCGGCAAGTAAAACTGCTCCACCTGCGAGCGATCTACTTCCAGGCGTTTTTCGGTCTCGTCAAGATAAAGGCTGTCTTTCGAAAGACGTTCCCAAAAATCCAATTCACATTCCTGCAAGCGATCCTTTTATGCGCTCCAGGCTCTCCATCAGCAGGCTCCTAGGGCATCCGAAATTGAGGCGCACAAAACCCTCCCCGCCTTTTCCAAATGTTTTCCCATCGTTAAGGGCAACACGCGCCTTCTGGAGGAAGAACTCATAGGGACTGCCCTGGATACCTGCCTCTCGGCAGTCCAGCCAGGCCAGGTAAGTACCCTCAGGTTTGGACATCTTGATCGCAGGCAGCTCTCTCGCAAGCGTCTCATAAAGAAAATCACGGTTGGCTTGCAGGTAAACCAGAAGCTGATCCAGCCAATCCTGGCCTTCCTGGTAAGCGGCCAAGGCCGCTGCCCAGCCCATGAGATTGATTCCGCCAACCAGGCCTTTATGAGCATGCTGAAACTGCTTGCGCAGCTCAGGATTCTGGATCACAGCGAAGGAGAACTCCAGCCCGGCAATATTAAAGGTCTTGGAAGGAGCCATCAGGGTAATTGTTTGCTGGGCGATCAGCGGGTCAATCGCAGCGATGGGTATATGGGTATAACCGGAAAAGATCAGATCGCAGTGGATTTCATCGGAAACGATCACGACATTTCTTTTCAGGCAACTCTCTGCCATGCGCTCCAGCTCTTCTCGCTGCCAGACGCGGCCGACCGGGTTGTGCGGGCTGCACAGGATAAACAGCCGGGTCTGGTCGTTGAAAGCTGCTTCGAAGGTTTCCCAATCGATGCGATAAGCACCTGTCTCTGGGTCACAGGCCAATTCGGCTTCCTGCAGGGTGGCCCCGCTGTAACCTGGAGCTTTTAGGAAGGGGGGATAGACTGGGGTCTGAATCAGGACAGCCCGACCGGCAGGGGCGAAAGCATGACAGGCCATGTTCAGCCCCTTGACCACGCCCGGCAGAAAAACCAAATCTTCGGGTTGAATTTGCCAACCGTAGCGCTCCAGCAAGCGGTCGACAAGGATGTGGCGCAGCTCCTTTGCCTCGCAAGGATAGCCAAAGACCCCATGCTCAATGCGCTCACGCAGCCTGCGAATGACAGGCTCTGGAGAGACGAAATCCATGTCTGCCACCCAGAGCGGCAAGACATCCGGATCGAAGCAACGCCATTTATCGCTTTCAGTGGATTGGCGGTCTAGGACTTTGTCAAAATCGTATTGCATTAATCATTATCCTTTTCTGCAGTATAAAATTAACGGGTCATTTTATTGGGGATGTTCTTCACTATCTTCCAAATCCTGCAGGCGCAGGTTAAGGGCATCTACAGAGATCCAGATCTCGCTCAGAGAAATGCCCAACGAGATCATCATGAACACCAGACTGATTCCGAAGATGATCTGGCCTGCCAATACCCAACCCGCAAACAGTACAAACATGCACACAACGCACAGCAGCAGGCTGAACATGCCAAAAAACTGCATATATTTGATCAGGTAAACGCGGTAGCGCAAGTTGGCGATCTGCCCAGGGATGAGCTGGTCGTGCTCTTTCTTGTAACGCGCATGCAGCTCTCGGATCAGGTTTGCCAGGGTCAGGAAACGATTGGTGTAAGCCAGCAGGAGCAAGGAGATGGCTGGGAAAAGAAGGGCGGGTGTCGTCAGGTTAATATCCATCGTGGTAAATGACCTCAGCCCAGGAGTTTACCATAGGTGGCTAGAAATTTGTATCGTCCAAAAACCGGAACCCAATAAGAATTTTCGGATCGGTTCTCAGTCCACTTTCGAGTAAAATTAGCTTGTTGTCTCTGCAACTGGACTTTCGTATCTGGAGAAATCGAATGACTGAATGGAAAATTCTTATCGCCGACGGCTTGAATGAAAGCGGGCAGGCTATCTTGCGCTCTGCGGCAGCGGTGGATGACCGACCAGATATTTCAGCGGACGAGCTGCTAAGTGTCGTTGGAGAGTATGATGCGCTGGTGGTGCGCGGCCGGACCAAGGTGACGCCTGAGGTGTTTGCGGCTGCCAAAAAGCTCAAGGTGGTTGGGCGGGCCGGCGTGGGCGTCGATAATATTAACCTGGAGGCTGCCAAGGCTTCCGGCGTGGCGGTTGTCAACGCGCCCAAATCGACAACCCTGGCGGTGGCCGAGCTGACCTTAGGACTGCTGCTGGCGGTAGCGCGTTCAATCCCGCGCGCCGATCGTACGATGAAGCAGGGGGAATGGATCAAGAAGCAGCTTGAAGGTGTGGAACTGCGCGGCAAGACCCTCGGTATCATTGGGATGGGAAATATCGGCAGCGCATTAGGTCGCATAGCGACTGCCCTTGGAATGAGTGTATTGGGTTATGACCCAATCGTCTCGGGAGATGAGATCGAGGCGCGCGGCGCCCGGAACAGACCTCGCTCCAGGAGCTGTTTTCAAAATCTGATTTTATTTCTCTGCATGTTCCATTAAACGACTCGACCCGTGGCATGATCAACGCACAATCGCTGGGTTTGATGAAGAAGGGTGTGCGGCTCGTCTGCGCAGCACGCGGCGGAGTGGTGGATGAGGCGGCGCTGTTGGAAGCTTTGAATTCAGGGCAGGTAGCAGCTGCCGGCCTGGATGTGTTCGCTAAAGAACCGCCCGGTCTGACCGCCCTGGTTGCGCACCCGAACGTGGTGGCTACCCCGCATATCGGTGCACAGACGGAGGAGGCGCAGAGTACGTGCTTCTGAGGATATCGCTACCGAAGTGCTGAAGGCATTAAGGGGTGAAACACTGCGGTGGAAGGTTGTTTAATTTAAAATAACGTGTCGCTGAGAGGAGAGATATGGAATTCGAAACGAAGTTAAATCAATTGAAGGAAATACTGGGAGAGCTTGTGGATCTGTACGCAGTCGGCGCTCTGTTAGGTTGGGATCAGCAGACCTACATGCCGCGCGGCGGTGCAGAGGCGCGTGGCTACCAGTCAGCAACGATCGGAAAGATTGCCCACGAGAAATTTATCTCAGAAGAAGTGGGCAAGCTTTTAGATGAATTAACGCAGGCTGCAGCAGACCTTGATCCCGATTCGGATGAGAGGCGTTTAATTAAAGTGACCAAACGCTCCTATGATAAAGAAGTCAAGGTGCCTACAGATTGGGTGATGGAGTTTGCGCAGGTGACTACCGCCAGCGCACCAGGCCTGGGGAGAGGCACGCGCAGAGAATAATTTCTCTAAGTTCCAGCCTTTCCTGGAGAAGGTTGTCGATCTGCGCAGGCGTTATGCCGAGATCTTTGCTCCGTATGACCACATTTATGATCCACTTCTGGACGATTTTGAGCCAGGCTTGAAAACAGCCGATGTGAAGGCCATCTTTGATGCACTCCGTCCGCAGCAGGTAGAGCTGATCAAAGCCATCCAGTCAGTGCCCCAGGTAGATAATTCCTTCTTGCACCAGAAATTTGATGAACAAAAACAGTGGGATTTTGGGGTTGAGGTAATCACCAAGTTTGGCTTCGATTGGAATCGCGGCAGACAAGATAAGTCGCTGCATCCTTTCACGACAGGTTTCAGCATCAACGATGTGCGGATTACGACGCGGGTAAACCCGGATTATTTGAACATGGCTATGTTCGGAACCATGCATGAAACAGGACACGCATTGTATGACCTGGGGAGTGCTCAAAAATACGAACGATCCCCACTGGCAGGCGGTGCCTCGCTGGCGATCCACGAATCGCAGTCCCGCATGTGGGAGAACCTGGTAGGGCGCTCCCTGCCTTTCTGGGAACATTTCTATCCCCGCTTGCAGGAATTCTTCCCCAGCCAATTAGGAAACATTTCGTTGGATCAGTTCTATAAAGGTATCAACCGCGTAGAGCCATCCTTAATCCGTGTGGAGGCGGATGAGGCTACTTATAACCTGCATATTATGCTGAGATTGGAAATCGAGATTGCCCTGATGGAGGGTACCCTGGCGGTTAAAGACCTCCCTGAAGCCTGGAACAGCCGCATGCGCGAGTACCTGGGCTTGACACCTCCCAATGATGCCCAGGGTGTTTTGCAAGATATTCACTGGTCCGGCGGGATGATCGGTTATTTCTCGACTTATGCTTTGGGCAACCTTGTCTCAGCCCAGCTCTGGGAGCGGATTAACCAGGATATTCCTGATTTGCCTGAGCAGATCAGGCAAGGGCAGTTTGATGCCTTGTTGGGATGGCTGAGAGAAAATATCCACCGTCACGGATCAAAATATGAACCTCAGGAGCTGGTCCAGCGCGTTACAGGCTCGAAGATTGACCCAGCGCCCTACATGCGTTACCTAAAGGCAAAGCTTGGGAAGGTGTATGGGTTGTAAACCAACCCTTGTAATAAACCAACCCAGGTTGTTCGTCCTGGCTGTGGCGGCGATTATATCGGAAGGCTCTGCTGACCATCCACCAAAGCTTGCAGGCTTCCGATCCCCTGTTTGGGTGATCGCATGGTTCTTGGGGGTCTTGTGCCTCGCAGGATGCAGCCGGCTGCGCGCGCCTGCGGCACCAACCCTGGTGCCGACGGAATACCTGCCGACCATGATTGCCTTGACCATCGAGGCCAGGCTGACTGAAGACTTTTTGCCATCAGCACAGGGTGAGCAAGCCACCCTTATGCCGACGAATACCCTCCCACGAACGGCTACGCCGGAGCCCGGGAAGGCTTCTCCCACTGCCGAGCTTGTTGCGCTTGCCAGCACGCCCACCCCGACTCAAATCCCTGTTTCTGCTTCGGCTACACCAGCCCCTGGGCGAGCGACGCGTACGCCAACTTTTACACCAACTTTGAGCATCCCAGAGGCGCAAATCCAAATTCGCCAGCCAGGGCCTCTTTCGAAAGTAATCTCTCCGATCATTGTGTATGGGAACCTCAAACCGGGCAGCACAGGGCGTGTGCGCCTGGAGCTGTTAGGGGAGGGTGGACGATTGCTGGTACGCAAACTGATGAATTACCGCAACGATATCGGCCGCCTCGGGCTGTCAGAAGAGGTGGACTACGAAATCAGCGCAGTGGCTGAAGCTGGTCGGCTGCAGATCAGCACCTACGACCAGTATGGGCGGATGGAAGAGCTCTCGTCGGTGGATTTGATATTGCTCTCGATGGGGGAAGCGGACTTGAATCCGCCCGGGCTGCTGACGGAGCCAATTGTTATTCAGGAGCCGCTGCCCAATAAACTGATCCAGGGTGGAAAGGTGTTAGTCTCTGGTCTGGCCCGAGTTTCAAGCGACCAACCTTTGCTAATTGAGTTAATCGCGGCAAACGGAAGCGTGGTCGGATACCGCCAGGCGGGGGTCACGGTTGATCCGGCGGGAGGATACACGCCTTTTATGGTTGAGGTCCCCTACCAGATCAGTGAGCCAGCCTGGGTGCGGTTAACGGTGAAGGAGATGAGCAGTGGGAGGATCGAAGGCGTGATCCAACTGACAAGCCTGGAAGTATTGCTGAGTCCATAATATCTATCCGAAAAACCGGATCTCTTCAATAATTTTATGATAGTGCATGGATGGTTGACCTTTCAGGTGATTTCAAATAGAATTTCTAAAATACCGGTGAATTTTTTGAAAGGAGAAAGAGCTAATGACAAAATCGCAGTTCCCCTCGAAGCGTGCAGCTTTTTTCGCTGATGTATCTGATGATAAGTGGAATAACTGGCGCTGGCAGTTGAGCAACCGCATCAATACGATTGAAGAGTTCGAAAAGGTTATCCCGCTGACGGAGAGCGAGCGTAAAGCCCTTTCGTCGCCGGGTCTTTTTCGTGTGGATATCACCCCCTATTACATCTCGTTGATCGACCCAGATGATCCGGATGATCCTGTGCGCAAACAGGTGGTGCCGACCGCAGGCGAGCTGGTGCCTTTCACGGCGATGATGGAGGATTCTCTGTCGGAGGATCGTCATTCGCCGGTACCTGGGCTGGTGCATCGCTATCCTGACCGGGTGCTGATGTTGGTGACCACCCAGTGTGCCTCGTACTGCCGGTACTGCACACGCTCGCGCATTGTCGGCGATCCCTCGGCCACCTTTTCGCGGGCTGAGTTTGAGATGCAGCTCGAGTATCTAAAGCGCACACCTCAGGTGCGCGATGTGCTGCTCTCGGGCGGGGATCCGCTGGTGCTGGCGCCAAAAGTGTTGGAAGAAATCCTCAGCCGCCTGCGCGAGATCCCGCATATCGAGATCGTGCGCATTGGCTCACGCGTGCCGGTCTTTATGCCCATGCGTGTGACGGATGAGCTGACCGATATGCTGCAAAAATATCACCCGCTGTGGATGAACATTCACGTGAACCATCCGAATGAAATCACGCGCGGAGCTGGAAGCAGCCTGCGATAAGCTGACCCGGGCAGGCATCCCGCTGGGCAACCAGTCTGTGCTGCTGGCGGGGGTGAACGATAATGTCCACATCCAGCGCGAGCTGGTGCAGAAGCTGGTGCGCATCCGCGTCAGGCCATATTATCTCTACCAGTGTGACCTGGTGGAAGGGGCGGGGCATTTTCGTACGCCGGTGGCAAAGGGCATCGAGATTATGGAAGGGCTGCGCGGGCATACTTCCGGTTACGCCGTGCACCAATACATGGTCGATGCGCCGGGCGGCGGCGGGAAGATCCCGGTCTCACCGCAGTACCTGATCAGCATGTCTGACCATAAAGTCATCTTGCGTAATTTTGAAGGCTTAATCACCACCTATGAGGAACCGGTAGATTACCTGCCCGAAAAAGCTGCCAAGGCGCGCAGCAAGCGTCCTGAGCCGGGGCAGGCAGGCGTGCATGGCCTGCTGGAAGGTGAGCAGATGTACATCAAGCCGGAAGGGTTTGATGAGCTGCACGACCGGGGCGGTATCCAGCACCGTTTGAAAGATGCCAAGAAATGGATCCCACTGGGGATTGGCCCCGGTGAGGATAAGAAAGAATAGGAAATCGTTGCACCCCTGATAAATAGTTCAGGGGTGCCTTATTTATTCAGGGGTGCCTTGGTGTTGCGTACAACGGCCATAAATTCCTTGACGCGTCTGTTGATCTACATGGTTTTCGAATTTTCCTTTAAATTTGAAAGTCGTGCCGACCACCGCCCCATCAGCGATCTCTAGCTGCTCAGCAACGTTTTCCAGCCGCACCCCGGTATTGGCGAACACTGGAGTGTTAGGGATGGCCTCTTTGAACTCGCCTCAGCACCATTGGATCGGTCTGCGAACCAGCCATCAATCCCGATACACATATGGCATCTGGGCGGTGGTTGAAAACCGTGGAACGGGCGATCTCGACCACATCCCGATCTGCCAGGTATTTGGCTGCCTCAGGGACGATATTGAAGAGCAGCCGGACGCCTGCAGCGCTGATGGCGTGCTGGTGCCGGATGATCTCGCCGCAGTTCGGACTCCATAAGCCAAAATCGCTGGCATAAACTCCTGAAAAAACTTCTCGCACAAACCTGGCTCCCGTCGCAGCAGCCAGGTCCAATGAGGCGATCGGATCCCACAGGACATTGACTCCGAAGGGGATCCGAATCTCGGGCAGCAGTTCCCCGATTACCCTCGCCATCGAGGCTACGGTGACGGTATGGACCTGGGTAAGATACGGCATGCTGAACTCATTCGAAAACATGACTGCATCGACCCCGCCCTCCTGCAGGGCAAGCAAATCCCTACGTGCCCAGGCGATCACCTCTGGCAGGCCGCCCTGTGGGTTGTAACCTGGGTCACCTGGCAAGGCATTCAAGTGACACATTGCGATAATCGGCTTTGAAACACCAAATAAGTCAGTTATCCATGGATTTACGGTCATTTTCTCCTCCTGTGAGATCAGCAAGCTGGTGCATCAGTGCCTGCGTTTGGGAATACAGCTCACGGTAAATCTGGTAATAAGCCTGATATGAGGCATGGTTTGCAGGGTTGTAGGAA
>CAVWGW010000004.1:0-70335 GCA_963754615.1 uncultured Chloroflexia bacterium
AGCAATCAGAGAATACTTAAAACATAAGCCATGTTTACGGGGTCAGATCCTTGATCGAGGTGAACTAAAGCGTGTAGCACAAGCCTGTGGACTGAGTCCTCAGCAGGCCAGATCACAGCTAAGAGAACTGGGATTTATCTTGATTACACAATTATAAAGGTGACCATTATTTCAAAAGTTATCGAGCTAAAGGAAATCCAAAAAACCTTTCGCATTGGTGAGAGCGAGTTTGCTGTTCTCAAGGGCATTAACCTGCAGATAGAAAAGGGCGAGTTCATTGCTCTTATGGGACCATCCGGGCAGCGGCAAATCCACTCTCCTGAACATGTCGGCTGCCTTGACCGACCCACTAGGCGTCGCTCCTGCTCACGAACCAGGACATCAGCCAGACCTCGGATGATGAGCTCGCCCGTATTAGAAGAGAGGAGCTGGGTTTCATCTTCCAGACCTTCAACCTCAAGGTAGATCAGCGTTCTAGAGAATGTGGAGGTTCCCATCATTCTCAGCGGCCTTTCTCGTGAGAACCGCAAGGACCGGGCTTTTAGGCTCCTGGAGTCGGTAGGCATTGCCCATCGCATCATTTCAGCCCACAGAAAGCATTCTCTGGTAGGAGAGAAGCAGAGGGTGGCCATTGCCCGAGCCTGGCCATAATCCCAGGTAGTTATTGCGATCGAGCCCACCGGACCTCGACCTGAAAACAGCGAGCGGCCATGAACGAATCCTCAGCAATTTGAACCAAGAGGGCAGACCATCATCATGGTCACCCATCATCCTGAGATCACCGAGAATTGCAGTCGCGTCATCAGGCTTAGAGACGGACGCATTCGGGGATCGCGTCATGCAAAAATAATTTCTATTTTATCTGCTTATCCTGCTTGCCGCAGGCCCTCATGACTTATGAGTACCACATGCCTGTGAACATAGAGGCCACCATGACCCCTGCGTGCTCTGCCAGGAGACGAGGCCATAATGGCCATTGCGATGTCCAACGGAACCGCAGCCTACGGAGCCGGCAGAGACTCAGGCGCGGGAAGTTCGGCCTCGGCACGCTGCTCTCCACGCGGCTTAACAGAACCATCTGAAGAGCACACCAGAGCTGGAGGTTGTGACGGAAGAGAGCAGCGACCTGGGGATGATAGGCCCCAGTGACAAAGTCACCGTCTACCAGAAGGCAAGCCGCCGGCAATATCCGCAGCGGAACGCATGTGCTTGATTTCCGGGTTTCGGGCGGATATGATATGATTACCATCAACCGAGAGATCCTCTAAGGTAGATGGCACCGCGGTAAGCATGGCCCGAGCTGAGACCGATGCCTCAAACTTCAACCTAAATGTGGCCAATCCCAGAGAAAACACCCTCAATGCCGTCACCATTGTTCCTTCTGCCAAGGGAATAGTCTTCTCGCCGGATGAGTATTACATCGGCACCATGGACCCGGACGAGGTCTTCACCATAAGCTTTGGCATAGCATCGGATGATGCAGCAAAGCCTCTGAATGATCCGATAAACCTGAGCTTCATTGCCAAGTTCAAGAACGGCGACAACTGGCATACCTCTCAGGCCTATGTCACCAGATATACCCCGCCCAAGACAGCGAACAGCCAGAGCAGCTATCTTCTGCCTGCCGGCGCCGCGATCATCGGTGCTCAGTTGGTGTATGTGCATCGCAGACGAAAAAGCTAAAATGCAAGAACAACAGCAGCAATGGTAAATCTCAAAAAGATAATCGGGCGCTTTAGGGACGATAGCTGATGAATCTTCCTGACATCCTGGAGTTTATTGCCGTCGGCTTTAAGGCCGACCGCTTTAAAACGCTCATGTCCTCCCTGGGAATAATCATCGGAGTCATGGCCATAGTGGTCATGCTATCGGTTGGAGAGGGGCTTTATTCTGGAGTCTCTTCGCAATTCTCTACCCTCGATCTGGATATGATTCGTGTCATGCCGGGAAGCGCCCATTTCGGCGGTCCGGGCAGTGACAATGCCAACCGAAATCCGGCGGAGCCTGCCAAGTTTACCAATAAAGACACCAAGGTCCTGGAGAACGTGGTGGGCGTGAAGCAGATGTTGCCCCCCAGACTTCGGCCAATGTGGTTGTCTCCTTCCGCAACACCAATGCCTCAGCCAGCCTTACCGGCGTGGACCCTGACAAAGAGGAGGATCTTAAAGAGGATGTGACGCAGGGAAGGTTTCTTTCAGGTTCCGATTACAAGTCGATAGTCATCGGCTACGGGGTCTCCAATGATCTCTTCCGCATGAAGGTCACGCCGGAAATAAGATTCGCCTTTACTATGAAGATCGCTACATGGATTTCAAGGTAGTAGGTGTCCTGAAAAAAGCGGAAACGACCTCCTTTAGCGGGCCGGGAAGCAATGGGGACAATGTTATGTACGTCACTCACAAGGCTATGGAGGAGCTGAAGGGCAAAGACAATTACTATTATGGCTCTTTTCAAAGAACCGTTTTCGATCCGGAGCAGGTGGAGAGCATCATTGAAAATATCAAGAATGATGAAAAGGTATCACAAGGATGAGGCATATGATGCCACCACAGCTCGCGATATGCTGGCATCTCTCATGAGCGTCCTGTCCATGATAAAATATGCCCTGGCGGGAATTGGCGCCATCTCTTCTCTCCTGGGTGGGAGGAATTGGCATTGCCAATGTCATGATGCTTACGGTGAAAGAGAGGATACGGAGATCGGCGTCATGAAGGCGCTAGGCGCAACCACCCGAGATATTCGCATGCAGTATCTCCTGGAGGCGGGTGTGCTGGGTTTGGTCTCCAGTATCATCGGCATTGCTATGGTGACTGTGTCTTATCTCATAGGATCGTTGGCGTCTCTACCTTCGGCCATAACCACCCAGTCCATCCTACTAGGACTGCTCTTCGGAGTGGTTACCACGACGATTGCAGGGGTCTATCCGCCAACCGTGCGGCTAAGCTTGATCCCATCGAGGCGCTGCGGGCGGAGTGAGGGCGCCTATCCGGCGTCCGCCTGCATAATTTTTTAAGCTATACCTCAGCCGGGTTGGCAGCAAATAAAAGCATGAATAAAAAAGTCAGAGCCAGGTGTCATCTCAATTCAGCCTAACCTCTTATCACAGATGCCACACTTATCTCTGCTTACTTGTTGATGCTTTTTAGAGATATAGACGATTGTAGTGGCTGGATGTGTTCAATTAAGTCTAACGAAATATTGAGTTTAGCCAGCCAGTAATGTACAACAGGAATTTAAATAAATTACCTGTTGTATTCTTGAACATCTCAGTCAATACTCTAATAAAGTTCCCGGTTATTATGCAGTCAGATAGCTAATGGAGAGCTATCTTGCGCATACACCACAGTTGTGGATTGAGCCCCCCGCCCACAACCTATTTTTCTGGCCCAATACTCTTATATCCGAAATAATCAACCGCTATGTTATGAAATCGACCTGGATTTTGGGCAGGTTTCTCAAGTTGGAAAGGCGAATGTTGGCGGCAGTATTGCTGACCAGCATGTTTATGAATGCTGGAAATTATGGGATGCCTTTAGTAAACTTTGCCTTTGGGGCAGAAGCGCTGGTATTTGCTGGATTAATGTTTGTGGCGATGAACCTGTTGATGAATTCCGTGGGGATCGTAATCGCATCGCTAGGCACTTCCGATTTGCGAAAATCTTTGTTAAACTTATTCAAAATTCCAGCTATATATGCCGTTTCACTGGGAGTTTTATTCTTGAGCCTGGGTTGGGAATTACCAAAGCCAGTGGGTCGGACGGTGGAGATATTAGGTAATGCGGCAATCCCATGTATGCTGGTTTTTATGGGGCTGCAGTTCCATAATATCCAGTGGAAAGGGAATAAGATCGCCCATTATTTTGGTGAGTGCTCTCAGGTTGGTCGCGTCCCCTGTGTTGGCGCTGGCTATCAGTCACTTGTTCCAAATGCAAGGTCCAGCATTGCAGGCTGGTATTATTGAATCTGGCATGCCTTCTGCAGTGCTTACTACTGTGGTAGCAACTGAGTTTGATGTCGAACCATCATTTGTGACCGCGGTAGTCTTTGTGACCACACTTTTGAGCCCGCTCACATTGACGCCTTTACTCTATTATATGGGTGCTTGATATGAAAACAATCCGTTGGTCTGCTGCTCTTCTCATTTTTTTCATTTACTGTGTTTCAATGGTGATGCCTTGATCCAAGGTTATGGCTCAACAGGTGGTTGAGATTCAAGAAACCAAGGTCGATTATTCTTTCGGCGGGCAAGTCACTTTTTGGGCAAAGACGAATTTGGAACAAACCCCAGAAAGTGCGCAGATTTTCTTCAAAAGCTTGAACCAAAATGATACGATCGTGGGCGAGGTCAGTGTGCGTGATAATGAACTCATCTACGTGCACGACCTTGTTAATTACCCTCTACCGGCATTCTCAGAAATCCAATATTGGTACGGGGTGAAAATGCCGGGTGAACAGGCTTATGTCAGCCCGAAGTTCTCTTTTTACTATGATGATAATCGTTATTTGTGGCAGATGTTGGAGGATAAGCCTTTTCGGGTGCACTGGTACGATGGGGACCTGGCATTCGGCCAGATGGTGCTGGATACGGCCCAAAACTCTCTTGAGCGCGCCAACCGGCTCTTAGGCTTCAGCGACCCAGAGAAGGTGGATATCTTTGCATATGCCAATGGTGCTGAGATGCGATCGACCCTTAACCTGGGAGATATTTCAGTCGTGGCGGGACATGCGGACCCAGAAATGGGGGTCATGTTTGTCTCGCTGCCCGGGGGACCTTTCCAACAGATGGAAACTGAGCGCCAGATTCCCCATGAGCTTATGCACATCTTGCTGTATCAAAAGCTGGGCGCCGATTATGCAGACCTACCGACCTGGCTCAATGAAGGCCTGGCGTCATTGAATGAAACTTATCCAAACCCTGATTATGTTACTGCGCTCAAAGATGCATCAGAAAAAGGGACAATCTTACCCATGGGCTCTTTATGCCAGGGGTTCAAGTTAGAGGGTGGGCAATCTTATCTGGCTTATGCACAGGCCGATTTTTTTACCCGATATTTATACGATATGTATGGAGCGGATGGTATCCAATCTCTTATTCAGGCTTATGCGAGCGGATTGGATTGTGAACGCGGCGCAGAAATTGGGTTGGGGAAAACACTAACCCAGCTTGAAGGCCAGTGGCAGAGCAACACCTTCAATCAAAATACTTTTTTCAAGGCTTTTGAAGTTCTATTACCCTGGGTGGTTATTTTAGGGTTGATGCTTTTGACGCCAATTCTCTTAATTCTCAACAGCTTGTTTAGAGGAACGAGCGGGACTCAAGAAGCTGAGCGAAAAGCCGGCTGCTCCAGGAGGTTGAGATGACTGAACGGTTGCATGTGATCGTTGAAGGTACAGTTCAAGGGGTGGGTTTCAGAGCCTTTGTCATTGACCAGGCGCGCAAGCTTGCGGTGACCGGTTGGGTCCGAAACCGGTGGGATAACAGTGTGGAAGTGTGCGCGGAGGGGGAACGCTCGATCTTGGAAGGTTTTTTAGAAGTCTTTAAAGCGCGGTCCTGCGGCAGCGAATGTGCGCGAAGCACATGCCGAATGGCAATCTGCCAGCGGAGAGTTCACGGATTTTCGGATGCGGTCTTCTCTTTAATTTTTGAAGGCTCGTTATGCCGCAGTAACTTTTGGGTGATATCCATAATTCTCTTTAGTTCAGGACGACAGATAGTCGCATTCTCGTTGGATTTGGCGGATGTGCAGTTTTGGAAGGCAAATGAACAGATGGATGTACCTGCATGTGGTAATTACTCTTGAGTGACAGAGTGCACACCCGGATGAGCAGTTCTGTCATTCACTTGTAATTTTCAAAATCAAAAACATTACAAAAAATATCCGTAAATTTCATGGCAAAATGTTACTTAAATGCTAAAATATAGACAGTGTATCCAAAATTCTTCGTTCGTTGGATGAAATTTATTTTTGACGTGGAAGTCAGGTAGAAAGATATTCTTCGTATGATAAGAAGCGAGGTTGAATATGCAAATCGTAACCGATAGTGGCACAGATGTTTATCTCTCTGCCGAAGAATGTGCTGAACTTAAGATCCACATGGTACCCCTGGTGGTCACGTTGGACGGGAAATCCTATCGCGAAGGACTCGACCTCACGGCCGAAGCCTTTTATCCGCTTCTCGAGGCATCTGGCAATCTGCCGACCACCTCGCAGCCCTCTGCCGGAGATTTCGCAGCTCTCTACCGCAAACTCGCTGAAAAGGACCCTGAAATTCTGTCCATTCACCTCACTGCAGGATTGAGCGGAACCTATAATTCAGCCGTTGCTGGCGCGAAGATGGTGCCGGAGGCCAGGATCACCCACGTCAATACCAAGACTCTTTCCGCCGCGGCAGGCTGGCAGGTCAAAGCAGCCGCGCATGCGTTGAAAGCCGGCTGGGTGCTGGACAAGATCCTGCCCATGCTCCAGCAGGTCAGCGACGCGAGCGAGAGCATTTACACACTCGAAGAACTGAAATATCTCATCCATGGCGGGCGCATCAGCCACATGAAAGGCTTGATCGCCTCCCTGCTCAATATCAAGCCCATGATCGGTGTGGAAAAAGTGAATGGGACTTATGTGCAAAAGGGGCAGGCGCGCACGTTCAAAGGCGCGGTCAAGGGGCTGGTGGACCAGATGCTGCGCAATCACCCTGAAGGCACCGAGCTGTATGTGCAGGTGCTGCACGCCTTCAACCCCGAGGGGGGCGCCATGCTGCGTGAGTTGATCGAGCAGCGCTTCAAATGCCATTGGCTGCCGATGGGACCCATGTCCCTGGTGTTAGGTGCGCATACTGGGCGAAGCATGGTCGGTGTGGCTTACGCAGCCCTGTCCGCTCTGGCGGGGGTGCCAGGTATAGGTTAATTGAAGTATTGTATATCGCCAGGCGGTTTTTAGGCTTGGTGGTATCTGCAAGCCCGTCCGAGATGATCTTCTGGAGTATTACGGTCTTGTGCGAGAGGGCAATGCTATTCTATGGAGCACCAGCCATTGTAATGATTGCGTCTATATGCTAGATGACCTGAAGAGCAGTGTTTAGGCGGTTAGGCTCGACGCGCTGGTTAGACCGCCGGCAACTCTAGCGGGCTATGACAGTATTCTGATCTTGCACGACCAACCATCGCCCGCCTCGATTGACGACAATGAATGCCCTGACGTGGCGCTCATTCTCGTGGCGAAGCCCGTCAGGGGAGACATAGGTGCCCATGTGGCTAATCACGGTCACCGCCGCCGAACTGGGCGGTGGTCAACTTGCACGTCAGCGCTCTGCCGAGCCTGCGGTTTAGCCCCGAAGGTAACTAAAATTAGCGCCTTGAGAAGATCCTTCATAGTGCTAGCAGTCTTTCAAGTTCAGTTGGTCAATTGGCTTGCTGATCATTCAAGGATTTTCCAGAAAGAATCCTTGCGGGTGATCTTCCCCTTAGCGAACTCAAGCAGGTCAACCCCCCGCACTTCAATGTGTTTTCCAGACGTAGTTGTGCCTGTCAGTGTCCATTCCGAGACCCCGAAATTTTCACAGATCCAGTGCTTATCGTCACCGTAATGCACATCCGGAATCCCCTCAAATCGTTTTGCCAGGCCTTTCCGAACCTCGTCTTTTCCGACGTACTGATCGCCACGCGGCCTGGCGCCTCTAGGCATGTACAATGTGCAATCATCCGCGAAATAGCCCATGATGTTATCTAGATCATGGAGATTGAAAGCTTCCAGGAATCCCTTCAACAATTCATAAGTCACATACTCGGACATTGTGAATCTCCCTGTGCGATGCTTGATTGAGAAAGATTGACCCAACTAACGATTTATTCTACTGCAATCTGATATACAGTGATAGTTTTGTACTGTGGATACGCCATGCGCGGTCTGTCCGGTGCAAGATCTGGTTGGGTTGCCATTACGAACTGAGTCATTAGCGATTGCACAGCCAACAATAAATTAATCAAGGATATCCTCCTCTCCAATACGTGTTCCGATATGTTCACCACCGCAAATCTGAAGCATCGCGCCTGGCGCATCAAAGCTAAACACATGGATGGGCAACCCATGATCACGGGCCAGAAGAACGGCTGCGTGATCCAATACACGTAAATTATCGATGATTACTTTGTCATATGTGATGGTGCGATACCGGCGGGCCGTCGGATCTTGGCGTGGGTCACGCGTATAGATCCCGTCAGTGCCATTTTTTGCGGCTAAGAGTGCATCGGCACGCAGTTCCAAAGCACGTTGGACCGCCGGGTAATCGGTGGTAACGTAGGGATTGCCGGTGCCTGCTGCTAACACCACAATGATCTGGTGATCGAGATGCCGGATAGCACGCAGGCGAATGAAAGGTTCCGCTACCGTATTGATCGGAATGGCAGTCATGACCCTCACTTCAGCATCTCCACGTGCTTGGAGTACTCCCCGAAGCAGCAGGCTATTGATTACGGTGGCCATCATGCCGATATTATCCGCTTCGGCTCGTTCAATACCCCAAGTTTCGCTCAACTCACCTCTAAAAATGTTTCCCCCACCAACCATCACACCGACTTGGATTCCAGCCTCATGAAGGTGTAAAATTTCATCCGCTATATGGTTTAGGGCGGCAGAGTCAAACCCCCAAGTGCCATCACCAGAGATGGCGCTCCCGCTTAGCTTCATTAGAACGCGACGATATTGCATACGACCTCCTCATTGATATCCTTATTTACCATTTGAACCTTATTGCCGCCATATGTGGCAACAAGCCCAAAACCAACCAGAAATGGGACAGACAAGTATACAGAACCAGGTGGCTTTGCGCTACTACAGTTTCTACGGTGAGCATAAGTGGCTCGACGGGGGCACCTTACTCACTTCAGGGCTGCGGCTAAAGGTCCAGGGGCGATGACCACATCGTTCTGCCCAGACAGACGCGCACGCTCCACATCCCTGGCCCACAGATACAGGCAAGTGTGGTATGCGGTGGCAGTATAGGTACTTATCACTGTGGCGAACAAGATGAAAGGCGTGGCAATCAGGATACCCAACGTTACCCCAGTGATCAATCCAGCTGTGGAAGCCTGGCTGATCGAGACGATACCCACCCCTATGCCCAAACCAAGTGCAATCCCAATCGCGCCTGTCACTCCTCGGGTTAGAATGCACCAGAGAAATTCACCCATAATGCGCCACAAATCCTCACCAACAGTGCGCCAGTAATCCTCACCAACAGTGCACCAGGGGTTTGCGCCAACGGTGCACCACTGCGGATGCTCCGATTAGCATTATCCTCCTGCTAACCTAAATTGTCAGCAGGAGGCACAATGAGCGAGAGGAAACTAAAACTGATGGACATCCGAGAATTACTCATCCAAATCCGGGCACAAACCAGTGATCGGCAAGTAGCCCGGGATACCGGCTGCAACCGGCGCACCGTGAAGCGCTACCGGGAATGGGCTCAGGCACAGGGCTTGCTGGCAGGCGAGATGCCCAGCCTGGAAGAGCTGCAAGCCAAGGTAAACGCCAGTCTGCCTGAAAAAACACCACCCCAGAACCAATCTTCTCTAGAAGGATATCGGAGATTGGTGAAGAAATGGGTGGACGCCCATGTCGAGATTGCAGCCATTCACCAACGCTTGATGGAGCGAGGCTATACAGGCAGCTATGCATCGGTGTGGCGTTTTGTGCGCACAATCCAGCCCGGTGAGAAACAGCGCACCACGGTGCGGTTGGAGACCAAGCCGGGCGAAGAAGCGCAAGTGGACTTCGGCTATGCCGGGCTGATGATCGACCCAGACACCGGCCAGCTGCGCAAGGCGTGGGCGTATGTGCTGACCTTAGCCTGGAGCCGCCACCAGTATGTCGAGTTTGTCTGGGACCAGAAGATTGCCACCTTTCTGCGCTGTTTTCGAAATGCCTGGGAGTTCATGGGTGGGGTGACCCGCCGGGTGCGCGTCGACAACCTCAAGGCAGCTATCCTGAAGGCGGTTTATGACGATCCCCAGGTGCAGCAATCCTTCCGAGAATGCGCCGAGCACTACGGCTTTCTGATCGCCCCCTGCAGGGTGGCCACACCGGAGCACAAAGGCAAGGTCGAACAAGGCGGGGTGCACTATGTCTGCCGCAACTTTCTGGGTGGGCGGGAGCCAACCACCCTCACCCAGGCGAACCGGGATGTGCTGGTGTGGTGCAACACCACTGCAGGGCTGCGTCTGCACGGTACCACCAAAGAACAGCCGTTAGAGCGCTTCAAGCAGGAGGAAAAGGCTAGCCTGAAACCACTGCCGGAGACGCCCTATGACTTGGCGGTGTGGAAGCACGCCAAAGTGTACCGCGATTGCTACGTAACCTTTGACAATGCCTTCTATTCGGTGCCTTTTCGGCTGTATCCTGGCCAGGTGTGGATCTGTGGGGGCAGCCAACAGGTGCGCATCTTCGATGAGAAATACAACCTGATCGCTACTCACGAACGGGCCACCAAACCCGGGGAGCGACGCACCAACCTGGCGCATTTACCGCCAGAAAAGGTGCCAGGTCTGATCCAAGACAGTGACAGCCTGCTGGCAGAAGCCGAAACGATTGGACCTGCTCTGCTGGAGATCGTGCAGTTCCTGCTCAACGATGCGGTGCTGTACCGGCTGCCGACGGCAGGTCGCCTGGTACGGCTGCGCAAACGCTTCGGCGACGAACGCCTGGAAGCTGCCTGCTGCCGGGCACTGGCTTTTGGCGACCCCGGTTACCTGACCGTCAAGCGCATCTTGACCCAAGGACTGGATCAGGACGAGGCACCCATCGCAGTGAAGCTGCCTACGGCTACCACCTTTGCCCGCCCGGCGGATGAGCTGGTTGGGCCGCTGGCGGAGGTGCCTTCATGGAACTAAAAGGCCAACTGGCTACACAACTCCGCCAGCTCCGTCTTTCTGGGATGCTGGAAACGCTGGAAGCGCGCAACCGCCAGGCGATCGATGACAAGTGGAGTTACCTGGAATTCCTCTCCCGCATCTTTGAAGACGAAGTGGAACGGCGCGCCCAGAAGCAGCTGCGTCTACGCATGCGCCGCGGTGCCCTCAATACCACCAAGACCCTGGAAGGCTTCGATTTCACCTTCAACCCCAACCTCAACCGCGCCCAACAGGAAGCTGACAAATCCCACAATGGCCTTGACTCCCACTGTGCTGATACCAACTAACAGCAGATTATCCTTGATGATCTGGGCGGCACGCTTTACCCCGCCTTTCAGGTTGATGTCTTCAATTACCATGGCTGGCAGGATCAGGTAGGAGGCCTCGGTCCACAAGGTTTCGATCAGGTTGGCAATCATCCCTCGAATACCACCCTTTTTTCCCCGTACGGCGCTGGAAAACAGGTTGACTGCGGTAGACGCCGCCGCCAGGCTGGCGATATCCCACACATCGCGTTTCACGATGGCCCAGGCTTTATCCATCTTGCCATCCCCCTCAGCCAGACACCCATAGATGAGATACACCGTCATGGCCGAGAAGACATACCCTACCGTGTATTGGATGAAGATCACGATTGCCCACATGATGTAGACAATAATTCTCCCGAGTGCACTGTCCTGGATCAGGAAGGTCACGAATCCGACGGGAACGACCAGGATCAAGGTGACGATAAACCCGACGATCAAGGTGTAGATGGAAGGTTTGATCAGGTCCTTATCCTTCCATGCCATCTGCCACGATTGTTTTAGAAAAGACCATCCTCGTTTTAAACTCTCCATTTGGACCTCCCAATGAGTGCCCTTTACAGACTCGGTTGGCTGAGTTTGGAGCGGGCTTTTTTTATTTTCCTAATGGTTATTTGAAAGCATGTGCTAGTTAGGGATCCCGAAAGAGATTAGGTATCTCAATAGTTATGTATTTTGCGTATTCCAAAGCTCTGATAAGCATATTCAGATCATCTTTAGTGATCCGGGATTTCAATAAATAGTAACTTTTGAGTTTATGTAAAGCCGAAAAGGCGATGGGTTGGAAATTATCATAGACCACAGAATCATCTAATTCCCGATGCTCCAACGCCAATTCCTTTCTCTTTGGCGCTGAAAAATGGGTAAAAACCATGCTCAAGTACATTTCAATCGGGAAATAGTTGAGCAGTAAATAACGCACAACTTCGATTGGTATATCCTCTGGATCCCATTCACCACGTCCGAACTTACGTAAATCGTCAATAATATCCATAGCTGAGAATTCGTTTGCCATAAAATACCTCCTAGCAGCTTGCGACTTGCGATAATATGCACGGCCTACCCTGGCTCGCTACAGACTCGGTTCGCTGAGTTTGGAGCGGGCTTTCCTTTAATTGAATTCAACACCGCGCTCTTTCAGGGAAACATGCTTGTCTTTGCCGATGACGAGATGATCCAGGACCGTGATATCCAACAGCTTTCCAGCCTGGACGATGGCGCGCGTCACCGCAATGTCATCAGGGCTGGGAGTTGGATCACCGCTGGGATGGTTATGAATGACAATAATCGAAGCGGCGTTGCGGCGGATGGCAGCTTTGAAGAGCTCTCCAACGCGCACCTGCGAAGAATTTAACGACCCGCGATAAACACTCACCGTGTCCATCACGCGATTGCGGGTGTCCAGAAGCATGACGCGCAGCTCTTCTTGTTCCAGGGCACTCATTTCGAATTGTACAAATTTGGCGGCATCCTCGGGGCTGTGGATTGTGTTGTTCTCATCGAGCTCAGAGCGCTTCAGGCGGTTGCCAAGCTCAAGGGCGGCTTTGATCTGAGAGGCTTTTGCCGGACCGATGCCATGCTGGTTGCAAAGCTCATCAAAGGGGGCGCGGTGCAAGCCGGTGACATCACCGAAGGTTTTTAAGAGGCGGCTGGCTACATCGATAGCGCTTTCGCCAGGCACGCCTACCCTTAATAGAATTGCCAGGAGTTCCGGTGTGGAAAGAGAGCTGGGACCCAGCCTGGCCAGGCGCTCGCGGGGACGCTCGGATTCAATCATATCGGCAATACGATACGTGGAAGTTGAATTGTTCATGTGAGTAAACTTAATTTAAAGCCTCCGTTCTTCAGGCTCAATGCTATAATTTATCTGCGGAGCATGCCATGACAACCAGTTCCTTTTCCTTGAATAGTATTCTACTACTTCTTACAGCGTGGGGAGCCGCTTTTCTGGTAGCCCTTTGGCTGAGCCTGATCATCTGGACTTACCGGGATATCTCCGCTAGAACCAGGGATCATCTCATCCGCCTGCTGGCAGCGGTGATCGTGGCGGTCCTGTTCATCCCTGGGATTGCGGTGTATCTTATTTTGCGCCCCCGGCACACATTGGAGGAGGAATATCAACAGACTCTGGAGGAGGAGGCGCTCCTTCAAGCAATTGAAGAAAGCCAGCTCTGCCCGGGCTGCGGCAGGCGGGTGAAGGAAAATTGGATGGTATGCCCCAACTGCCATACCAAGCTGAAAAAGAACTGTCACCAATGTGGAAAATTAATGGAGCTTCCCTGGCAATTATGCCCATATTGCGGCACTCCCGCCCCAGGAATGCGGCGTGAGAACCTGACGATGGAGGAGGCGCTCAGGCCGGATGGGGTCGAAGAGCCTGAGGAAGTGCCAGAAGAGCCAACGGAACAAGCCTCTTAAACGAACGAAGGGACGCCTCTTGTGCGTCCCTTCGCTTTTTTTTCAAGGTTATCTCTTCAGGGCTGACCAACCTGCGTACGCAGCGGTGTCGCCCAGCTCTTCTTCGATGCGGAGAAGCTGGTTGTACTTGGCAACGCGGTCAGAGCGCGCCGGGGCGCCAGTTTTGATCTGACCCATGTTCAGGGCTACAGCCAGATCGGCAATGGTGGAGTCTTCCGTTTCACCGGAGCGATGGGATGTGACAGCCCGCCAACCAGCGCGATGGCAGGTTTCAACCGCTTCGATGGTTTCGGTGAGAGAGCCAATCTGGTTAAGCTTAACCAGCAGGGCATTGGCTGCTTTTTCCTTGATGGCGCGGCGTACGCGCTCTGGGTTCGTGACCAGGAGATCATCACCAACGATTTGAATCCGGCTGCCGAGCTCCTGCACCATGTACTCCCAGCTCTTCCAATCATCTTGAGCCAGGCCGTCTTCAATGGAAACTATGGGGTATTGATCAACCCAATTCTTCCAGAAGGCAACCATCTCTTCGCCGGTCAGTTTCTTCCCTTCTTTGCGAAGGTTGTAAAGCCCCGTTTCTTCTTCGTAAAGCTCCGAAGCGGCTGGGTCAAGCGCAATACCTACCTGGTCACCGGCTTTATATCCCGCTTTTTCGATCGCCTGCAAGATTACTTCCACGGCTTCGGCGTTGGCTTTCAGAGCGGGGGCGTAACCACCTTCATCGCCAACCAGGGCTGTATAGCCGCGTTCTTTAAGGACAGACTTAAGCGCATGATAGATCTCTGCTCCCCAGCGCAGGCCTTCTGCAAAAGTTGGAGCGCCAAGAGGCATGACCATAAATTCCTGGGCATCCGTGGACTGCCAACCGGTGTGAGCGCCACCATTTAAAATGTTCATCATGGGTACGGGCAACACGTGGGCATAGACACCGCCAATGTAGCGGTACAGGGGCAGGCCAAGTGCATTGGCAGCGGCTTTCGCTACAGCCAGGCTGGTACCCAAGATGGCATTGGCCCCAAAACGAGATTTGTTCGGCGTACCGTCCAGCTCCAACATCGCTGAATCAATCGCTTTTTGTTCGGAGGCATCCCAGCCTAAAAGTAAATCTGCAATTTCGGTGTTGACATGTTCAACGGCTTTCAGTGTGCCTTTGCCGAGGAACCGCTTTTTATCGCCGTCGCGCAGCTCCAATGCTTCATGTACTCCGGTGGAGGCACCGGATGGCACAGCCGCGCGCCCCAGCTTCCATCCATAAGCGTGACTTCCACCTCGACGGTGGGATTGCCGCGTGAATCAAGGATTTCACGAGCAATGACTTCTTCAATAGTTGTATCCATTCTAGAACCTCACTTTTGATTGATTAGACCCCTGATTAGAGGGATTGGTTATTCTCGCAAACGCCCCTATTTTACTCGATAACAGGGTTGTCTGCGTATCGGCCATGGAGAACTAAGATTTATCTGCCTGTAAACCGGCGCGTTCACAGGCAGCTTTTCCCAGACCCACAAAGAGCGGGTGGGGCCGGTTGGGGCGAGAGAGAAATTCTGGGTGGAATTGGGTTCCAACCATGAAAGGATGGTCGCTGAGTTCGGCTATTTCGACCAGGCGACCATCGGGGGATAGACCCGAGAAGCGCATCCCCTGCTCAGTAAGTACTTGTCGATAGGCATTGTTCAATTCAAAGCGATGACGGTGACGCTCCTGGACGAAATCTTTTCCGTAGGCTTCGATTGCTTTTGTACCTGGCTGCAAATTACATGGGTACAATCCCAGGCGCATGGTTCCACCCATATCAACGATGTCGCGTTGATCGGGGAGCAGATCTATCACCGGGTAAGGAGTTGAACGATCGAACTCTGTGGAATTCGCTTGGTCATTCCCAAAAGCCTTGCGAGCTAACTCAACGACCATCAACTGCATTCCCAGGCACAAGCCTAAATAGGGGATTTTATTTTCACGCGCATAACGAATAGCCAGGATCTTTCCTTCTGTTCCACGGCTCCCAAACCCTCCAGGTACGATGATCCCATGCGCCTGGTGAACCGCTTCCCAATTATTTCCTCTTTCTAAATCGGCAGAATGAACCCAGTTGATATCTACCTCAACATCTAAGGACAGGGCGGCATGTTTCAAGGCTTCACGAACGCTCATGTAAGCATCGTGCAGCTCAACGTATTTTCCGACCAGTGCAATTTTTATGGAGGGCTTGGGATTACGAGCTCTTGCGATTAAACTTTCCCATTCAGCCCAGTCGGGTTTCCGGCGCGCCTCTAAGCCAAGTCTTTTCAAGACATAGTCTCCGATCGTGGCGCGTTCCAAAACCAGTGGAATTTCATACAGGACATCTGAAGTTACCATCGGAATGACTGCTTTTCGTTCGACATCACAGAAAAGAGCAATCTTGTCGCAGAGTTCATCTTCTACGGGATAGTCAGAGCGCGCCACAATTAAATCGGGAGAAATACCGATCGAACGCAATTCGCTGACAGAATGTTGAGTAGGTTTCGTTTTTAACTCACCGGTGGCCCCGATCTGAGGCAGCCAGGTGACATGGATAAAAAGTGTATTCTCGCGACCGACATCGCTGCGCATCTGGCGTAAAGCTTCCAGAAAGGGAAGTGACTCGATATCGCCGACCGTCCCGCCTACTTCGACGATAACAATTTCAGCACTGGTGGCTTTGGCAGCCAGGGCTATTCTTCTTTTGATCTCGTTGGTAATGTGTGGGATCACTTGAATGGTGCCACCCAGATAGTCACCGCGCCGCTCTTTGGCAATCACCTCTGCATAAACTTGACCAGTAGTGAAATTACAGACCCGGTTCAAGCTGGTGTCCATGAAACGCTCGTAGTGACCCAGGTCCAGGTCAGTTTCTGCACCATCATCCAGGACATATACTTCCCCATGCTGGTAAGGGCTCATGGTGCCTGGATCTACGTTGATATATGGATCCAGCTTCTGAGCGGTGACATTGAAGCCGCGTTCTTTCAGTAACCGCCCTAACGCCGCTGCGGTGACCCCTTTTCCTACAGAGCTAACAACACCACCCGTGAAAAAGATATATTTCGTGGCCATTCAAACCTCCTCATCAAAAAAGAAGTGGGGAGGGCCGATGGTAGGGGCGCCTCCCCACAGATGGTTGAAACAATGGTTGATACCGGTTCACGGGTATTTAGTTTATCATATTTTGGTGGGGTTGTGCGAGGCTATTCAATAATTTGTTTTGGAGAAGGTGTTCCCAATTTTCTCGCTCTATGTTAAACTAACCAGTTGCAATGCGTATCTACTTTTTTTTCATGATGGGTTGCATTTCCTTTATAATCCTGCCAGCGCACCTGTTGGGGGAAGCTTTGCCGATTGCGCAAAGAGCCACCCCTACAGAAACTTCAACTGCGATTCCAACTGCGGCAATCCTCTCTCCTTTAGCAGGTCAGGCAGTACAGGGCAGCGTACCCGTCATCGTATTTTCGGATATCCAGGGCTTTCAATCTGCAGAGCTTTCCTTTGGCTATACAAAGGATCTAACCGGAACATGGTTCTTAATCGCTCAGAATACACAGCCTGTGGCTAACGGGGAGATGGGAACCTGGGACACGAATTTAATAACCGATGGGGATTACAATCTGCGCCTGGAGGTGGTGTTGCAGGATGGGAGCAAGATCGATACCGCAGTAACAGGTGTTCGCGTAAGAAATTATTCTCTGGTCGAGACGAGTACGCCGACACCGGTAACCCCTACCGCGACCTTAGCCCCGGGCGAGAGACCCACGGCAACGGCAACGCTCATACCGACCATCACGGCGACTGCAACCCTGCTGCCAACAAACCAGGCGGAAATGACGGGGGGACAGATCACCGGCAGCCTGACCAAGGGAGCTTTGGGAACAATTATTGTTTTTGTGATCTTGGGCTTGTATATTTTGATAAAGCAGGGAAGAGGGAAAGAGCGGATCGATGGAACAGAGTGAGACCGCAGATGTATATCTCCATTGTAGGGTTGGGTAATCCGGGGCGGGAGTATCGATTTAACCGCCACAATGCAGGATTTATGCTGCTGGACCGGCTTGCCGGTAAGCTCGACCTGACCTTTGGACGGTATGAGTTGCGCGGCACTGGTGGCGAAGGGGATTTACCAAGGAAAGCGTCTGATCCTGGTGAAACCCCAAACCTATATGAATGAGTTGGGTCAATCGATTGGAGCATTGGTACGGTTCTACAAAATAGATTTGCATAATTTCTTGGTGGCATATGATGATGTTGATTTGCCATTTGGGACACTGCGATTGCGCCCGGATGGGGGAGCCGTGGGTCAAAAGGGAATGTCTTCTATCCAGGAAAAACTCGGCACAGACGAATTTCCACGCCTGCGCTTCGGCATCGGACGCCCACCAGGGCGCATGGAGGCTGCAGCGTATGTTTTAAAGGATTTTTCTCGCTCGGAAGGTGAAATTTTGCCACAGATATTAGACCGGGCTGTAGAGGCAGTTCTTGTATTTGTTTGTGAGGGTTTGGAGAGGGCGATGAATTCCTATAATGGACCGGCAGAAGGAAACCAGGGGTAAAGGAATCTATGGATCAGACAGATTTATTGGATGCAATTTCAAGGGGTGCTCCCAGACTTGTTGAAGCTATTCAGTCAGGGAAAGGCGCAGCGGGTCTTGATTTGCGCCGCTCAGCGCGACTGCCAGTCCTGGCGGCTCTCAGGCAAGTCTTGAATGTTCCGATCTTGCTTTTGACGGATCGAACCGATCATGCTCTCATATTAATGGATGAGCTGGGTATGTGGGCACCTGAAATTCCACGAATGCTGTTTCCTGAACCAACCGCGTTATTTTATGAGGACGCTTCGTGGGGACTGACAACCCGACGTGACCGGCTGGCGGTATTAACCACGTTTGCGATGTACCATATTCCAGGTGGAACCAAGCCGGATCAATCCCCGATCATCATTGCACCGGTCAGAGCGGTGATGACCCGCACGCTTCCCAGGAGAGATTTTCTAAAAGGGACGAAAATACTCAAGCTTGGTCAGGTCGTCCAGCCAGGGGAGCTGATGCGAAGCTGGAATTCGCTGGGTTACGAGCATGTCAATACGGTCATTAATCCAGGACAGTTCGCCCGAAGGGGAGGAATTTTAGATTTGTGGCCTCCAGCCGAACCCCAACCGGTAAGGATTGAATTTTTTGGGGATGAAGTGGAGACGCTAAAACAATTCGACCCAGCTACTCAACGAACGGGTAAGGTTGTGGAGCGCCTGCAAGTGACACCGGCGCGAGAAATCATTGTTGACCCGCTGATGATTGAAAAGGTTGTTGCGATTACCGGGAAAAACCCTGAGGATGAAGCTGCTTTTAATGAATTTCATATCCCGCTCTTTCATCCTGCGCCGTCTGGGATCCTAGATTACCTGCCACGGCAAGGACTGGTATTGTTTGATGACTTTAATATCACTCAGGATACGGCACGTGAGATTGAGGAACAAGCAGTTGGTGTGCGTCAGGATTATATAAAAGAAAGCATCTTACCTGAATCATTTCCGGTACCTTTCCTGACCTGGAGCGAGGTGCAAGATTCCCTGCCTGCTGAGCATGTCCTTAACCTGGGAGGGGTGGTTGAATCCGATCTAACTCCAGGGGAAGGGGTGGATTTTGCAGAACAATTTGCTGCAGAGCCGCGCTTCGGTGGGCGTTTAAAACCAGTTATGGAACATATCTATGAGGCTTGCAAGCGTGGTGAGGCGACCCTGGTGGTTTCCAGGCAGAGCCAACGCCTGAAAGAATTATGGGCTGAACAGGTTATTTTGGATGAGAACCTGCCATGCGCACCGCTATTCCTGGAGGGAAGCCTCTCAGAAGGCTGGATGTTTGCACCCCAACCCGGAGAGGTTTATCATCTTTTGACCGATGGAGAAATCTTCGGCTGGCGGCGACCGGAACCGCGCCAACGACCTCGGCCAACTGCAGAGCTCCCAGAAGCTGCTTATGCTGATTTACACGTGGGGGACTGGGTGGTGCATATTGATCATGGAATTGGTAAATTTATTGATCTTGTGCGACGGACGGTCGATGGGTTAGAGCGCGAGTATCTTTGTGTTGAGTATGCAGAAGGAGATCAATTGTTTGTGCCCGTATACCAGGCCGACCGCTTGACCAGGTATGTGGGCCTAGAAGGAAGGGAGCCGACGCCGACTCGCCTGGGCAGCCAGGAATGGCGGAATGCCAAGAGCCAGGTGAAGGAAGCTGTCGCTGAAGTTGCTCAGGACTTATTAGAACTGTATGCCAGGCGGCAAATCGTCCAGGGGTATGGTTTTGGCAGAGATATGCCCTGGCAGCAGGAATTGGAAGCCAGCTTCCCATATGTAGAAACAGAGGACCAACTGCGTGCCATCCATGAAGTGAAAAACGATATGGAAAAACAGCGGCCAATGGATCGATTGATCTGCGGTGATGTGGGTTATGGAAAAACTGAGGTGGCCTTGCGGGCAGCTTTCAAGGCTGTGCTGGATGGGAAGCAGGTGGCTATCCTGGTTCCGACGACAGTCCTGGCCCAGCAGCATTACAACACTTTTCGGGAACGCTTATCACCATTTCCTGTCGTTGTAGAAATGCTTTCCCGGTTTCGGACCCCCCAGCAGCAGCGTGATATTTTACTGCGGTTGGCACAGGGGGCGGTGGATATTGTCATTGGGACCCACCGGCTGATCCAGAGCGATGTGCAATTTAAGGATTTGGGTCTGCTGATCATCGATGAGGAGCAGCGCTTTGGGGTAACGCATAAGGAAACACTTAAGAAGATGAGGACTGAGGTCGATGTTTTAACACTGACGGCAACACCGATCCCGCGCACACTCTATATGGCTTTGACAGGGGTAAGAGATATTTCGACAATCAATACACCACCGGAGGAGAGGCTTCCGATCGTCACGCATGTAGGCCCATATTCTCCAAGGATGGTGAGACAGGCCATTCTAAGGGAATTAGAACGCGGGGGGCAGGTATTCTTTGTGCATAATCGAGTTCAGACGATCGGTGGGATGCACCAACACCTGGAGAAGCTTGTTCCGGAAGCACGGATCGCAGTAGCGCATGGGCAAATGGCAGAGCATGAATTGTCTGTGCGGATGGAACAATTTACTGAGGGAAGCGTTGATATCTTATTGAGCACTTCGATTATCGAGTTGGGGTTGGATATCCCGAATGCGAACACCTTGATAGTAGACCGGGCAGATACATTCGGACTGGCGCAACTCTACCAACTAAAAGGCAGGGTTGGGCGCGGGGCGCAGCGGGCATATGCTTATTTTTTCCGACATGGTAAGAAGCTGCCGACGCTGGAAGGCCGGGAGCGATTGGAGACGATCGCAGAGAATGCACAGCTTGGTGCAGGATTCTCGATTGCAATGCGCGACCTGGAAATCCGCGGCACTGGAGATATCCTGGGAACGCGCCAGCATGGGCATATTGCTGCAGTGGGTTTTTATCTGTACACACGCTTGTTGGCTGATGCGGTGCGCAGAATACGTATGATCCGCCAGGATGTGCAAATGGAAGTACCGGTATCCACTCCAGGGCTTGATTTAAACCAAGAAATTCGAATGCCGGTAACCGTGGATTTGCCAATGCATATCGGTATTCCAGTTGAATACGTGGCAGATCGAGACTCGCGGCTGAGGTTGTACCGCCGGATTGCAGACCTTACCACTTTACCAGAAGTGGAAGCCATCCATGAAGAGTTCGCTGACCGTTTTGGGGTTCTGCCGGAGCCGGTGAAAAACTTGCTGTTCCAGCTGAAGGTGAAGCTGCTGGCTGAAAAGGCAGGCTTAGTTTCGATAGCGGTGGAGAATGGGCAGGTCGTCATGCGTTATCCCACCTTACAAGACGGAACACCCACACGAGAGATACCTTTTGTTTCAACGCCAGTACGGGTGGGAAAGAATGCTCTTTGGATGCCTTTCAATCATGATATTGACTGGCACCAACAGGTCTTGGATACTTTGGGTCAATTATTATCCTAACCTCCAAAGGAAGGGGACGGTGACTGAAATAAAAAAGCGCTCCGCAATTTTGCGAAGCGCTTGGGTTTGTTTGCAGGGGAATTACTGCCTGGTTGCGACTTTATTTCTCAAGGTACGCTTAAGAATATCTTCCAGCTCATTGCTGTTTTTGGTTTTTTTCTTGGTGGCGGTTACAGGCTCAGTGGAAGAAACGCGTTCCATTGCTTCGCGCAAGGCCATTTCCATTGCGGTGGGTACGGGGGCTTCTTTCTCAGCTTCAGCTTGTTGAGGTTGGGCACCGGCGGTCTCTTTTTTGTCAATCTTTGCCTGGATTACTTTCACGATCTTTTCAGGCTTCTCTTCAAGTGCTTTCATGCTGAGCTTGATCTGCTTTTTCTGCCGGTTGACTTCCAAAACTTTTACTTCAACTTCTTCGCCCTCTTTCACCACTTCATTCGGGGTTCGGATGTAATCATGAGTCAGCTCACTGATATGAACTAAACCTGGGCGTTCAGCGCCAATATCCACGAAGACACCAAACTTTTCAAGCCGGTTGACTTTGCCCTTGATGACCATATCTTTTTCGATCTCGCCCCATTCTAAATCGAGGGGTTTGATCATGGTCAGCTCAATGCGGTTTTTCTTAGGAAACACCCTGCGTACCCAAACATCCACCGATTGACCAACCTGTACAACATCTTCTACTCGTTTTACCGGATCCTTTTGTAATTGCGAGATATGAATCACACCCGGTATTTCGAGTCCAATATCCACAATTGCACCTGCCAGAATTATCTTTACGACTTTACCCGTAAAAAACATCTTTCTCTTTATATCGTCTATTTTGATTGGAGATGACACATTCGTCTCGTCCATATTAAAGCTCCCGTACTTCCAGATTTATACGCAAACGTTTATTATACCTTAGAAAAATAGAAAAGCAGACCTAAAACTTGGCATCATTGCCACTCTAATCAACAATTAAGCTGGTGGAAAACGTTAAAAATAGAACTATAGAAAAAATTTGCGGCGATTTCCGCCGCAAATTTTGTGTCCAAACCTATATTGCTAAAGGCACCGGTGTGCCTGACTTCTTTTGAACTGGAGGAGGAAAGAGCGCTTCAAACTCTTCGCGGGTAAGTGTCTCTACTTCTAATAGTTTTTCAGCAATCAGGTCCAGCTTGTCCCGATATTCATTAAGTAACTTCCGAGCGGAGTCATAAGCGTTCGCGACCAGCCGGCGTACTTCCTGGTCGATCAATTCTGCAACCGCTTCAGAGTAATCGCGCTGTTCAGAAATCTCTCGACCTAAGAAGATTAATTCCTCTTTTTGACCATAGACCATGGGACCCATTTCGGAGCTCATACCCAGGCGCATCACCATCGAGCGGGCCATGCGTGTAACGCGCTCTAAATCGTTTGAAGCCCCAGAGGTGATGTCGTTGAAAACAATCTCCTCAGCCGCGCGTCCACCCAGGGTGAAAACCAAATCATCCAACATTTTCGATCGGCTGACCAGGGTGCGGTCTTCTTGAGGCAATGCGATCGTATACCCGCCCGCCATGCCGCGGGCTACGATCGTCACTTTGTGAACCGGGTCCGTATTTGGCAGGACATGGGCGAGGACTGCATGACCAGCTTCGTGATAAGCGACGATCCGTTTTTCCTCTTCGCTGATCAACCGGCTGCGGCGCTCGGGGCCAGCAATTACACGCTCAATGGCTTCCTCTAGCTCGGGTTGTTCAATCACTTTTTTGTTGCGCCGAGCAGCCAATATGGCAGCCTCGTTGACCAGGTTTTCCAGGTCGGCACCTACAAAACCGGGTGTTGAACGGGCTAATACGGTGAGATCAGTGCTTGGAGAAAGGGGTTTCCCTTTGACATGCACTTTAAGGATCGCCTCACGTCCGCGCATATCGGGACGGTCCAAGACGACCCGGCGGTCGAAACGACCTGGGCGCATCAGGGCAGGATCTAGAATATCGGGACGGTTTGTAGCCGCCATGATTATGATATTGGTATCCGTGTCGAAGCCGTCCATTTCGACCAGTAATTGGTTCAGGGTTTGCTCGCGCTCATCATGGCTTCCGCCAAGTCCAGCGCCTCGCTGCCGACCCACCGCATCTATTTCATCAACAAAGACGATGCAAGGAGAATGACGCTTTGCCTGGTCAAACAAATCACGGACACGGCTGGCGCCGACACCCACAAACATCTCAACAAACTCGGAGCCAGAAATAGAGAAGAAGGGGACACCCGCTTCACCTGAAACCGCTTTGGCAAGCAGAGTTTTACCGGTTCCGGGAGGGCCTACCAACAAGACTCCTTTAGGAATACGCGCACCGAGAGAAATGAATTTTTCGGGCTCTTTTAAGAATTCCACCACTTCTTCGAGCTCTACTTTGGATTCATCAACCCCTGCGACATCTTCGAAGGTAACTGTGGGTTGGTCTCCGGTAAACATGCGCGCCCGGGATTTTCCAAAAGACATCGCCGCATTATTGCTGCCCTGTGCCTGACGAAATACAAACCAGAAGACGCCTCCCAGGATCAGAAATGGCAAGATATAACCCAGGGCTGTAGCAATGCCTAGCCAAGGACTGGGCGGTTTGACCTCAATAGCGATAATTTCGGATGAAAGCTGGTCGGTGGTTACCCCCAATTCTTTCAATTGCTCAACCAGAGTAGAGGTTGATTCAATATGGGAAACGCGCTCAATACCTTCCTTGTCCTCTTTATAAACCAAGCGGATGGAACTTTCTTCTACGTTGATACGCGAAATTTTTCCTTGCTGAACATCCTCAGCAACCTGGTTGATTGACAAAGTTTGTTGAGCAGAGGCATTTGACTGGAAGTTATAGACGACCAGGAAGATGATCGCTGCAAAGAGTAATACATAAATAATCGTAGATCGGTTTCTCGGTTGATTCACTTAATCCTCCAATTAATATAAAGCAGACTTTGCTGGAGTCTAGGAAGATTATACCAATCTCTCGCAATCACAGGAAGATATTGGAGATAAATTGACCTAATTTCTAACAGGTTTCTAACAATTAGAACGGTTAAATATCAGGGTATCTTCTCCCCCAGATGACTCCTTCGATATGGCGGATTAACCGACGCATAAAGGAGCGGATGCGCACCCATGCCCGGTAGGTGAAGGGATAAATCGGTTTTTCAGGCAGGAATGGTCCACTCCATTGAATGAGGGCAGCACCCCAAGTCAAGCCAGCGCCAAAACCGACCATGACAACTCGGTCGCCTGCATTCAGGCGTCCTTGTTGAAAGGCTTCGCAAGTGGCGATTGGAATTGAAGCGGTGGATGTGTTTCCGTAACGTTCAACGTTTATGATAAAACGTTCAATCGGGATGTCAAGATTGCGTGCCGCGCTATCAATGATGCGTTGGTTTGCCTGGTGAGGAATAATCAGATGTACATCGTCAAGGGTTAATTCGGCTGCTTCAACGACTTCTCGGGTAGCTTGAGCCATGACGCGTGTAGCAAAGCGGAATACTTCGCGCCCGTTCATTTGGATGAAGTGTTGACCCTTGTCGACTGTCTCATGGCTGGTAGGTAAGAAGCTTCCACCAGCAGGCACAGACAGCAGATCAGCACCTGACCCATCGGAACGCAAGGTAGATGAAAGTATGCCGCCTGGAGTTTCACTGGCCTGAAGCACGAAAGCCCCAGCACCATCGCCAAAGAGGATACATGTATTGCGATCTTTCCAATTTGTAAAGCGAGACAGGGTCTCTGCGCCTATGATCAAGACATTTTTTGCTGAACCACTGCGAATTGCTTGGTCACCCGTACTAATTGCGTAAATGAAGCCAGTGCAGGCTGCTAATAAATCAAAAGCGCCAGCCTTGCCAGCGCCCAGGCGGTCTTGTACCAGGCTAGCAGTAGATGGGAAAATGTGTTCGGGCGATGAAGATGCAACGATGATCAGGTCCAACTCAGAGGGTTTCAAGTTGGCTACTTCAAGCGCTTGTAGGGATGCCTGGATAGCCAAGGATGCCGAGGTTTGTTCGGGGGAGGCGATATGCCGTTCACGAATCCCCGTTCTCTCATGGATCCATTCATCGGTGGTTTCAACCATTTGAGCAAGGTCATTATTGGTGAGGATCTTTTCGGGGACTGCCATCCCCCAACCGGTAATGTGTGTAAAGGGGCTCATAAACGATCCTGCATCTTGCTGAAGATGATTGTGGCGTTATGCCCGCCAAAACCAAATGAATTAGACATGACATGCTGAAGGGTTGCTGGGCGGGTTCGGTTGGGAACGTAATCCAGATCACAAGCGGGATCAGGGGTTTCATAATTAATCGTTGGCGGGATGATTTGATCCTGAAGGGTTTTTACGCAGATGATGGCTTCGAGTGCCCCGGCTGCCCCGAGTAGGTGACCGGTCATGGACTTGGTGGAAGAAACCGGAATTTGATAGCTTCGTTCCCCAAATACGGTTTTGATCGCAGCAGTTTCACTTTTGTCGTTGAGCTGCGTACTGGTACCATGGGCGTTGATGTAATGAATGTCTTGAAGTTTGAGTCCGCCTCGATTGAGAGCGATCTGCATACATCGGGCCGCGCCGGAACCATTTTCAGCGGGAGCTGAGATGTGGTATGCATCATTTGTGGAGCCGTATCCACTAATCTCAGCCAGGATATGAGCGCCTCGAAGCCGGGCGTGTTCCAGTCCTTCGACCACTAACACAGCTGAGCCCTCGCCCATCACAAAACCGTCTCGATGCAGATCAAAAGGCCGGCTGGCACGCGGGGGATCATCATTGCGCTCAGAAAGCGCACCCATCACACTCAAACCAGCCATGGCGATGGGGACAATCACCAATTCGCTGCCACCCGCCAGAATCATATCAGCCTGGTCACGACGGATAATCTCAGCAGCTTCACCGAGCGCATTGGTGCCGGTAGCGCAGGCGGAAACGACTGCCAGGTTGGGACCACGTACGCCGAGGTGAATTGCTATCATCCCGGCAGCGGTGTCTGGCAGCATCATAGGTACCAGAAAAGGGCTGACCCGAGATGGGCCGCGTTCCATGAAAACTTGCATTTGCTCATAGATCGTGTGCAGGCCTCCGATTCCGGTACCGATAATCACGCCAATTTGGTCACGGTTATCATCATTGATGGTGATACTGGCATTTTGCACAGCTTGATATGCTGCCGCTACAGCAAATTGAGTGAAACGATCCATGCGCCGGGCTTCGCGACTGCCAAATAGAGAAGCACCCTCAAAATCCAAAACCTCGGCAGCTATTTTGCATTTAAAATCCGTTGTATCGTAATGGGTGATGCGGTTTACACCCGATTTTCCTTCAAGAATGTTTTTCCACAATATATCAGGATCGTTACCCAACGGGCTGATGCAACCCATACCGGTAATGACGACTCTTTTTTGCATCCAAGCCTCCTGATTGATAGATAACCGGCAGCAAGCAGGCCTAGATCCCACTTCTCTGCCGGTTAGATTTCCCTGGTCAGGGTTTGGCATATAAAACCCCACGCAGGGAAAAAGGTTGCTAAGCCTACGGAGGGCGTGATTATCGCTTAAGATGCCGGGTGATTTGCTGAATATGAAGCCGGTCGTGTTCTGATGTAAAGCTGGCTAACTCTTGCAAGTGGGTTGGACCGAAAATAGCATGCCTGGCAGGTCGCTGCCAATCTTCTGCAGAAAGGGGAGAAAGCAGGGAGAGCAGTTTTTTCCTTGAATTAATGAAATCTACCAAGGCTTGCGGACCGTTTTGCTGGATGTAGTGGCGTTCTTCAGCCCAGGGATCCGATTCTATTCCGATGATAAAGGGATTATCTTCCCCGATAATTTTTTCGAAGCGAGGTAGGAAGACCTCGGTCTCTACATCGCGCAGGTGACAGAGCACCTCCGTTAATGACCATTCATTTTCTTGAGGCCTGGCTGACCAATCCACTCCGTCAAGCGATCTGCAAAGAGTTTGCAGCGCAGCCGGAGTTGAGCGCAAAACAGCCAGGATAGCTTGGGGAGAATTGAAATTCTGTTTCGAAATTTCAGCAGAAGCAGACTCAATCCAGGGCAGCACATCTGCCAGGCTGCCTCGAGGTGGTTCAGGATCCAAACTGGACCAGGCTGCATTTGGCTGGGAAGGGATCCAAAACGAAGTGATCCCGAGCTGGCGCGCGCCAACCATATCTATCTCGGCTTCATCACCGACCATGATGACCGGGTCATTGGGCCAGCCCATTTGAGCGAGGAATTCAGCAAAGTAAGCCGGGTTGGGTTTCGTAAAGTGAAAGGTGCTGTAAGAAGGAACAAGAGAAAAGTTATAGCGGTCAACCGGCAAGCCTGCCCAGCCTAAACGCTGCTGTATAGCGGTCAGAGGGAAAAGGGGGGCCGTGGCAATCCCTACCCGATAACCCAAATCCAGCGCTTGCGAGACCAGGCGTACTGCTTCGGGCTTTGGGGAAGTCAAACGCCTCAGTTTGGGAAAATCTTCAGAATAGAAACGATCGATGGCAGGCTGCACATCTTCTTTATTCAATCCTAATACCGGGTAGAAGGATGCGTCAAAGACATCCATCAAGGTAAGATCGGGTTGTTGATTCTGCGTCATCGCGTTGGTAGCAGATAAGAGGGTTTTGATTAAAAACTTCGGATCTGTGTATGAAGACATGCGGTTTGCCAGGTCCTGGAGGTAGGCTGGAATGAAAGAATCGGTGTTATTGGTGAGCAGGGTGTTGTCCAGGTCTAACAAAAGAGTTCTTATTCATTTGATCCCTTTTCAAAGATAGCGGGGAGAGGATGGCATTCTCCACAGCCGATATGGGGGTCAAAGTCCTTGCGGAGTGTTTTCGCGCAGAAAGCCCGGATCTCGACTGTTTGGTTTAGGAAGGGGAAGGGACGCGTGAGACGCGGAGTTAATTCCATGAATTGACAAGCATTTGCCAATTGTATCTCTGGGACCGGGCAGGTAGAACAGAAAGACGGCTTCCAGGGAAGTGGTGGAGAAGCAGATAGCAATAAACGACATTCTTCGTGGTCACGACCGCGGAAGTAGTCGCCATAAAAATAACGGCATTCTTTACCGGCTGGGGTACGCATTCTTATCAGAATTCAGCAGCTGTGATTAATCGTTAGACGCGAGTAACGTAAGCACCGGTACGGGTATCGACCCGGATTGTATTTCCAACTTCGACAAATCCTGGCACGGTTACTTCCAGCCCAGTCTGGGTTTTTACCTTTTTTGTAACACCCGTGGCGGTATCCCCGCGGACCGAAGCCTCTGCTTCAACCACCTCTAAATCGACAGAGGAAGGCAGCTCGACTTCCAAAGGCTCACCCTGGTAAAAAGTAAGTTTTACTTCCATGTTTTCATTCAAGAACCCAGCTGAATCGCCCAGAATGCGGGCAGGGATGGCGGGTTGTTCAAATGTTTCAAGATCCATGAAATAGTAAAGGTCGCCGTCATTATACAAGTACTGAACATTATGGAAATCCAACCGGGCATCTGGCACACGATCACCTGACTGGAAGGTTTTTTCGAGTTGAGTCCCGGAACGCAGATTCAGCATTTTTATGCGGATGGTTGCATTGCCTCTCCCAGGCTTGTTGTGGTGGTAATCTAAAACCTTGAAGAGCTGTCCATCTAGCTCAAATGTCACACCTTTCCGGAGATCATTCACGTCAATCATGGTTATACCTCTTAAAGAATTTCTTTGAAAATTTTATAGTTCTCTAGGAGATACCTTGGTGTGGGCACTTCCAGAGGAACTCCAAATAAGCCAATTTTATCCTGGGGATTATAGCGGAGGCGGCACGGTATGGCAAGGGGCGAGAAGCCGAAGGGAGGGCTTTCATAACTTTCCACGTTGTGGTAAACTTTACCTGCTAGGCAGCGCTAGATCCTAGCAGGAGGGCTTTGTGGCCGAGAACTTGAAACGCCTGGTATATGTGGAAGATGAACGGGAGATGATTGACCTGGTTCGTTTGATCCTGGGTCGTCGGGGTTTTGAAGTGATCGGAGCGAATGGAGGCCGGGATGGGCTGGAGACGATTCGACGTGAGCTGCCCGATTTAGTGTTGCTGGACTTGATGATGCCTGATATGGACGGATGGGATGTATACCAACAAATGAAAGCCGATGAAGCGACGCGGAATATCCCGGTGATCGTTGTAACAGCAAAGGCGCAGAGCATCGATAAGGTTTTAGGTTTGCATATAGCAAAAGTGGATGATTATATTTCTAAGCCTTTCAGCCCTCAAGAACTCACTGAAAGCGTTGAAAAAGTTTTGGCCAGACGCTCTGAATCCGAATAAATCCTAAAGGTTTTATTTCTGGGGCGACTGGTGTCGCCCTTTTTGTTTGCCTCTCCTATTGTGAGAGATGAAAATTTAGATGAGGAAAATAGTAGAAGTAAATAATCAGAATAAAATGTTGAGCAGCCTGCTCAAGGCGGTTTATTGTAACTCGTTTTTTTGCCGGCTGAGGGGATTGATGTTTCGAAAATTGCTGCCGGCTGATGAGTGGTCTGATTTTAGTCTACGGCTCTGACAGCCGGATGGATGCTTCAATTCATATGATGTTTGTAAACTTTGATCTGGCGGTCATATGGATCAATTCTGCCGGTGAAGTCGTGGATAAAGTCCTGGCAAAGCAGTGGAAATTGGCTTATCTTCCCAAAAGTCCGGCGCGGTATGTGCTGGAAATCGTACCTGAAAGACTGGGTGAATTTGAGATTGGTGATCGGGTAACTTTTACAAATGAAAAAACAATGGCTTAGTTTTATCTTGATGATCATTTTTTTGATGCCGTTCGGAGCAGCCAGAGGGCAATCTGAAACTCCTACAGGGCCTGTGTATATTGTTCAAGAAGGGGATACACTGTCGAGTATTGCTCAACGTTTTGGCGTATCGGTCGATGAATTGGTCACTTATAATCAATTGAGCAATCCTGATATCCTAAAAGAAGGCGACCAGCTGGTGATCCCCGGATTGGAAGGGATCGAAGGACAGCTTGTCACCAAGCCGGTGGCATTGGGTGATACTCTGCGCAGCCTTAGCCGGCGTTATCAATTTCCAGAAAATATGTTGGCGAAGCTGAAATCGTTTATCCAGCCCTGACGAATTATATTTAGGATCGAGGCTGATCGTCCTGACGCGGCCAGATGAAAAGCAATACAACCGCCGGAGCATGCTTTCCACCGGTCAGTCTTTACTGGAGCTGGCAGCCCTACAAGGGGTCAATCCATGGACCGTGGTGTCGGTGAATGGGTTAGAAGGAAGCTGGGCGGGGCTTCCGGGCGATGGTTTGGTGCTGCCTGGAGATGCTGTCGAGGGACCTGGGGCCTTGCCTCCGGGCATACAGTCAGCCAGCGTGGAAGCGCTGCCTTTAGTACAGGGAAAGACAGCCGATATTCAGGTGACTGCCTTGGAAGATATTGTTCTTTCGGGGGAGCTAGCTGGTAGAGAGCTAAATTTCTTTGCAGAGGAGGTCGGAAAGCTGGCTGCATTACAGGGAGTCTTTGCAAAACAAGAATTGGGTGTATATCCATTGACGATTAAAGGCCATTTAGCAGATGGAACGTCGTTTGGTTTTACTCAGATGGTTTCTGTACAGGATGGAGGTTATCCCCTCGAATCCCTTTCCGTTGATCCGGCGACGCTTGATCCAGAAGTCACCGAACCCGAGAATGCACAATGGGCAGCGTTAACGTCGGTTGTTACTCCTGAAAAGTACTGGGAGGAGTCTTTGGCGTCCCGGTAGACCCGGCCTTTGCGGACTGCTGGCCTTCGTTGTTCGGAAACCGCCGTTCATATAATGATAGCCCTTATGATTTTTTTCACACTGGCTTAGATTTTTGTGGACAGGTTGGTCAGCCCATCTATGCACCCGCGAATGGGGTGGTGGTCTTTTCTGATTTTCTCACGGTGCGTGGAAATGCAACGGTGATCGATCACGGTGAAGGGGTATTTACGGGTTATCTACACCAATCGGAATTCCTGGTCCAAACCGGTGACCGAGTGGAAAAAGGGCAGCTGATTGGTCGGGTTGGTAGTACAGGGAGAGTTGTTGGACCTCACTTGCATTGGGAAGTGATTGTTGGTGGTGTGCAGGTCAATCCGATGGATTGGCTGGAACAAGAATTCCCTTGATAATTTATAATTCGGGATCGTCTTCGTCTTCAGGCCGGATTTCAAGCTCAATATTTTCAAGATTTCCAGCGTAATACTCATCGAGCAGTGCGCGGGCAGACTGGATCTGATGCTGCGGAACCAGGATCTGCACGGCACCCATGGCACCGACGGTGAGAGCGTAGACGGAATGCCCGAGACCTTCCTGCGAGAGCCACACTTTTTATCCCTTGGGCTTCAAGCATTCCTTTCAGGATCTCAGCCTGCATGTCACCTTGGACTTCATCGACCACTTCCCATTTTTCTTCAGTCATTATTCATCTCCTAAAACTTTCAGGTCTACAGAAGTTACCATTGTACCTCCGCAGGAAATCCCAATAAACCAAACTTTCATCAACTCTAGTATAATATTAGTTGGTAAATCTGACAAATTTATGTATAAAGTAAGGGAGTCTGTACTTGATCGTCGGTATTTTTTCAACGCGGGATGAGCTCCAGGGGGCTTTATGCAAAACCAAATATTATGAAATATTTCGAGGTCCACTATGGTTGTAGCTCCATTTGCACTTCAAGAGGGATATTGGGAATCTTTTGAAGTTCGTGACGCTGATATTGAGTTTCTATACAATTTTTTGCTAGAAAAAGAGATCCCTCTCACAACCCGCGAATTGGCAGTTGCCCTGGCAGAAGAGCGGATACGCATTGAAAAGATAGTGATCGAGAAACAGCGCAGCTCAGGGGGGGCGATATATTTTCCCAAGGATCAATATCAGGAAAAACAAGCTTTAATCTTTCCGGTGCTTAACTGGCAGCGGGGTAAAGTGGTCGCGGTGCGTCCAGGTCAGAATCCGGACCTGGGAGCGTTTGAAGTGATCAAAGTGGCGCTGGAAAATGGGGAAACCAGGGAATTTGCGTCTGGGATCGCAGAGCATATCTTAAATCAGCCGCCTGAGATGATTGAAGAGGAAGAAGGCTTGGATTTGAATTTAGTCCTGGCAAACTTCGGCGATGACCTGGAGGAATACCTGGAAGAAAGCTTGCAGCAAAATCCTGACTTTGTGCGGATTGCTGGGCGCTGGTTCCCACGAGCGCTGTTGGTTGATATCAATACAGGTCACTTGAACCTGGCAGAAGCGGTTTTGGATATGGCCGGGGGAGGTCCCTTGCCAACAACGGCTTTAATGGAGCAGGTTGGATTGCTGGATTCCCAGAATCAAAAGTTGACGGAGTTTTCTCTTGATCTGGCATTGGAAGAGGATCCAAGGTTTGATGAGGTGGGACCTTCTGGAGAGGTCTTGTGGTTTCTGAACCGGCTGGAACCTGAGGGTGTCTTAAAACCCCATCTATGCTTGCGTTATAACGAGCTTGATTATGACCGGTCTATCCTTACGGAGCCGATGTTAGCACTGGAAAAGGAGCTGGACGATGAGTTATCGCCGGTGGCCGTAAAGTTGCAAGGCGTCAACGAAGCGCAGCTGCCTTTGATTTTTCCCCACTGGCGGGCAGGAACACTGCCGCTTTCCACGCGCATCCGTCATCTTTTCCCCACAGCTTATGAGGCACCGCGCATTCGATTTATGCTGGTTGACGGTGAGACGGGTGAAAAATTCCCTGGCTGGGTGGTGCGGTCGCAGCGGTTTATTTTTGGCTTGAGGGATTGGTACCAGGCTAAAGGGGTTATGCCCGGAACTTTAATCAAGGTGAAAAAAGGAAAGAATTCGGGTGAGGTGATTGTGCAGTGTGATTCACACCGACCGAACCGTGAATGGGTGCGTACTGTGCTGGTTGGATCGGATGGTGGGGTCGTTTTCGCCATGTTGAAACAGCAAGTCACAGCAGCTTATGACGAGCGCATGGCGATTGCAGTGCCTGATCCTGAAGCATTAGACCTGGTTTGGCAACAAACGCACAAGGATCATGTGCCATTTGAACGCACACTGGTCAATACAGTCCGCGAGCTGGCTAAATTAACCCCTCAAGTCATGTGCATGCCAGCGAGCTGTATACGGCAGTGAATGTGGTACGGCGGTGCCCTCCAGGACCCATCCTGGCGCTCCTGGCCTCTCGTCCTTGGTTTAATCATGTCGGCGATCTGCACTTCCGGTTCGAGGAATCAGAACGAGTATGATTTTGAACGAGTGGGCGTGATGTGCAATACGTGTGAAGGAGGAGAGACTTGCCTGAATTGAGACGATACAGCCTGATAAGGCCGACAATACAAACGAAATTCCGGATTGATTTCGAATGGTGGAGTCAGAACGATCGGGATTGGCGTGTTCTCTTGCAGGGTTTGTTGTGCCCAACCCACCAGCAGGCGTTCACAAATTCAGTTGAGGATCAGATGGTCGATTGGATTGACCCCGAAACTGCAGAGGTCAAACAAGTGGATGGCGTGCAACACGTTTTAATCACACACTGTGCCAAAGAAGTTGGGTTCATCACAGAGCATACTGCGATGGTCGACGCCATCTTCCGTGTTTTTCTAGCAAATGGAAATATGCCTCTTACTCCAGTGGAATTATCATCCCAGTTGAACCGACCTGCAGATGTGATTTTAAGGACATTGACAGGCGGTCGGGTGTACCGCGGCGTCCGCCCTTGCCCTGAATGTTGATGAAACTGCCCTCGTAGCTCAATGGACAGAGCAGCAGCCTTCTAAGCTGTTGGTTGTGGGTTCGAGTTCCCGCCGGGGGCGCTGTGAAGAAATATTGGTAAAGATGAAAAGAATTGATTGGGTTGTTTTTGAGGAGTGTTGGAGATGATCGATGTCATTCTGAAGCATCACCAGGTTCCGCAAGACTGGTATTCTGATGAAGCTCTATCCGGTAATAACGAAGTCCAGCGATGGCGCAACCAACACCGGCAGGGCGTTTGGAGACCGTTGACGGATGTTTACGAAAATGAGGAAGCGATCGTGGTCAGGATTGAAATTGGGGGGATGCGCGAGGAGGATTTTACGATCTATTTAGAGGAACGACACCTGCTCATTGAAGGCAACAGGACGGACACACTTGAACGGCGCGCCTATTACCAGATGGAAATACCCTATGGGGAATTTAGCACAGAGATTGACCTTCATGTACCCGTCGCGGTCGAGGGTGCGACAGCCAACTATCGAGATGGCTTTCTTAAAGTTGTCTTACCCAAGGCACGCTCTCATTTAATTCAGATAAAGGAATCATAATCTTTCATGCCTGCATCAAGATGGAATTCATTAGATATCATGTCATGGTTAGAACAAAGTGAATGGACGGAGGACGAAGCTGAAGCTTTCAAAGAATTAATGTTCCGGTTGGTGTTTGCCAACGCGACACAGGAATTTGAGGGTGAAGTTCCGGTTACCACGCAAAGTCCAAGACCAGATGAAACACAAAGCAAAATCCCCGGAATATTGCCCATCCTCCCTTTGAGGGGGCTGGTGGTATATCCGGAAACGGCTGTCCCCTTAACCATCGGTCAACCGCGCTCTATCCGATTAGTCGATGATGTCGTCGCCGGCGAAAACAGGTTAATCGGTTTGGTGGCTTCGCGAGACCCCGAGCTGGAAATCCCAGAGCCAAAAGATTTATTCTCGGTAGGGACGGTAGGGATGGTGCACCGTTTATTCCGCGCCCCCGATGGCACAATCCGCCTGTTAGTGCAGGGTGTGGCCCGGTTTAAAATTGTGGAGTTTACCCAAACCGACCCCTACCTCAAGGCGCAGATCCAACTCGTCCCTGAGATTGTTGAAACCGGCCTGGAGATTGAGGCCCTGGCAAGAAATGCACGCGACCAGTTTGCTCATATTGCTGAGATGATCCCGACCATCCCACGTGAGCTGGTAGCCTCGGTTCAAGCACTGGAGGAACCTCTCCAAACCGTATATACGATCGCAAATTTTCAGCGCATGGATCTGGATGCGGCGCAAGCTCTGCTCGAGCTGGACTCGGCTCAAGAAAAGCTGCATAAGCTGACGGGCGTTCTGGTGCATGAGGCCGAGGTGCTGGAGATCGGTCAGAAAATCCAAAGCGAGGCGCGCTCAGAGATCGAGAAAATGCAGCGCGACTATTTTCTCCGTGAGCAGCTAAAAGCAATCCAGCGTGAGCTGGGAGAAGGTGATGAGCAGGCTGCTGAAGTTGAGGAGTTGCGTAAAAAGATAGAAGCAGCCAAGATGTCCGAAGAGGCAGAAAAACAGGCGCTCAAGGAACTCGACCGCCTGGCACACTTACCGACGGCAGCGGCTGAGTACGGTGTGATCAGGACGTACCTGGATTGGTTAATTTTCATGCCATGGGCTATCACGACACCCGATAACCTGGATATTGCGCATGCCAGAGAGGTTTTAGACCAGGACCACTATGGGTTGGAGGATGTCAAAGAGCGGATTTTGGAGTTCCTGGCGGTTAGAAAATTGCGCCTGGAGCGGAAGGATGATACGAACCTGGAGCCGGTTGACGATATCCGGCGTATTCGCGAGGGGGTCATCTTATGTTTTGTGGGACCTCCGGGGGTGGGGAAAACCTCTTTGGGTCGCTCGATCGCTCATGCCATGGGCCGTAAATTTGTGCGCATCTCGTTGGGAGGCATGCGCGATGAGGCTGAGATCCGCGGGCATCGCAGGACGTATATTGGGGCGCTGCCAGGGCGGATCTTGCAAGCGCTGCGCAGGGTCGAGTCGCGCAACCCTGTTTTTATGCTCGACGAAGTCGATAAATTGACTTTCGATTTTCATGGCGACCCGGCAGCGGCATTATTGGAAGTATTGGATCCGGAGCAAAATGTTGAGTTCCGCGATCATTACCTGGAGGTTGGTTTTGATTTATCGCAGGTGATGTTCATTACCACTGCCAATTTATTGGAAACGATCCCGGCACCTTTACGAGACAGGATGGAAATCATCACATTGTCTGGATATACTGAGGGGGAGAAGTGCTCGATCGCCACACAATACTTGATCGTGCGGCAGGTACGGGAGAATGGTTTACGCCCGGAAGAAGTGGTTTTTACACCCGAAGCCTTGACCATGGTCATCCGCTCTTATACCCGGGAGGCTGGGGTGCGCAACCTGGAACGTGAAATTGGCAGTGTGTGCCGCAAGGTGGTTACGAAGGTTGCCGAAGGAAATCTTAAAGTTGTGGAAATTACCCCTGAAAAAGTACGTGAGTACCTGGGTCGACCACGTTATTTCGGCAACGAAGAAATTGCCGAACGGTGTGCTGTACCGGGCGTGGCAACGGGCCTGGCGTATACTTCTGTCGGTGGTGATGTGTTATTTATCGAGGCGACACGCATGCCGGGGAGCAAGGGCTTCCAGATTACAGGCTCACTGGGCAATGTGATGCAAGAATCGGCGCGTGCAGCTCTATCGTATGTCCGTTCTCGAGCGGAAGCATTGGGCCTGGAAAAGACCTTTTTTGATAAGTCGGATATTCACCTGCATATTCCGGCAGGTGCACAACCGAAAGATGGCCCATCGGCTGGGGTAACGATGGCTACCGCCCTGGTTTCATTAATCTCCGGGCGCTCGGTGCGACCAGACGTAGGCATGACCGGGGAAATTACCTTGCGCGGGCAGGTCCTTCCGGTGGGAGGGATTAAGGAAAAAGTGCTGGCAGCGCATCGCAGCGGCTTGCAAAAAATCGTTCTGCCCAAGCGGAACGAGGCTGACCTGGAAGACCTGCCAGAAGAGGTGCTAAAATCGCTGGAGTTTGTATTTGTTGAAACGGTGGACGATGTTCTGGCAGCCGCCTTAGAACCAGCCCCGGAAAAACCCTCTTCAGAGAAACCAAAGGAAAATTCTGCGCCACCCAGCCAGGCTCCAGAGAAGAGCAAGGGTAAAAAGAAAGTGAAAATCACTGCAGAGGCAGTTCAAAAAGATTTATAAAGAGGGAAAATAATGCAAAAGGTGATGCTGGTCGAAGACGACGCGACGATGATCGGATTATTAAATATCCTGCTCGAGATGGAGGGATTCGAGGTGGTCAAGATGTTGGAAGATAATCCTGATCAGATCCTCGAAACGATTCGGAAGGAAAGACCTGCCGTGATTTTAATGGATGTGCACTTGAGGCAGGCCAATGGATTTGACCTGCTGCGCTTGATTAAAGATGAAGAGGATACAAAAGCCTCGAAAGTTTTAATGTCTTCGGGGATCGATTTTCAAGAAGAGTGCACGAAAGCCGGCGCTGATGGATTTATTCTGAAACCTTATATGCCAGACGCCCTGATCCAGCAAATCCGCCAGATGGCCGCGTGAACGGACAGACTGCCAAGCTCCCCATGCCTTCCACCCTTATTCGGGAGTTTCAATTCCCTGAGGATTACCCCGCCATTTTCAAGCTGTGGTCTGAGGCAGGGTCGGGGATCCACCTGCGAAAATCGGATGAGCCGGATGAGATTGCCAAGAAACTGAAACGCGAACGCGGACCTGTTTCTGCTGGCAGAAATCGAAGGACAGATCGTCGGCAGTGTGCTGGGTGGTTTTGATGGACGGCGGGGGATGGTCTACCACCTGGCTGTGGCAGAAGCTTTTCGACAGCGGGGCATTGGGGCTGATCTGATGGAAGAATTGGAGAAGCGGCTGCGGGAAAAAGGCTGCATCCGTTATTATTTGCTGGTGACGAAAGATAATACCACGGCTGTGCGCTTCTATGAAAACCTGGGGTGGAACCAGATGGATGATTTGTTCCTTTACGCCAAGGATATTGATTGAGTGGATAGGCTGCGATTTGGCATATTGACGGTCTCCGATCGCTCAGCCAGGGGCGAACGGTTGGATGCTTCAGGACCGGCGCTTGAAGGGCAGGTGCTTTCACAGGGATGGGGGGTCGTTCGAGCGGCGATTGTTCCAGATGACCAATTGATTATCGAGGATACCCTGGTTGGCTGGGCTGATTCGGGAGAGATCGATGTGATTTTGACCACGGGAGGGACGGGTTTCAGCCCACGCGATGTAACGCCAGAGGCAACCCGGGCGGTTTTAAGCCGCGAGGCGCCTGGGCTGGCGGAAGCGATGCGCGCAGCAAGCTTAAAAGTGACGCCACATGGCATGCTTTCTCGGGCTGTGACGGGTATACGCGGGCATGTTCTGATTTTAAATTTACCGGGCAGCCCCAAGGCAGCGCTTGAAAATCTACTGGTTGTCATTCCGGTGCTCGAGCATGCGGTGCAGCTCTTACACCAAGACCCGGAAGCCGAGCAAAGGCACTAGAAATTGGGGCAAATCTGTTACAATTTTGGGTGGAAAGGTCTGAGAATAAGATTTTCCTTATTTTTATTGATTATTCTTGTCATGAACCCGTATAGGTTTTATAATCTTCTTGTTCATGCAAGGAGGTAGGATTGGATTCATTGCATACAGAAATTATCCCAGAACCAAATCCTGAGCAGCCGCCCGCTTCAGGCGGGGCACGGAGGATGCTCCTGGATGTTTTGGAAACATTGGTTTTGTCGGTGGTTCTTTTCTTGGGGATCAACGCAGTTTCGGCACGCATTCGTGTCGAATCGATCAGCATGCAGCCGAACCTGTACGCAGGGGATTTTGTGATCGTCAATAAATTAGCCTATAAGCTGGGCGTTCCGCAGCGAGGGGATATCATCGTGTTCCGTTATCCTCCCGATCCAACGCAGACGCCATACATCAAACGCGTCATCGGTCTGCCAGGCGATCAGATCCATATTGCGGATGGGAAGGTTTACGTGAATGAACAGCTTCTGGTTGAGCCTTATCTACAAGTCACCACCAGCCGGGGAGGAGATTGGACTGTGCCAGCGAATTCCCTGTTTGTGATGGGGGATAACCGCAATAATTCATCGGATTCGAGGTCCTGGGGAATGGTGCCGATGGAGAATGTCATCGGGAAAGCCCTGGTGATTTACTGGCCTCCTGAGGATTGGGAAATACTCCATGTGGCCTCTGCCGTGGCAGCAGATCCCTAAAATAAAGACTGTAACAAACCACCCTTTTGAACGTTCAATAGGATAGAGACATGCCAAACTGGGAAGAGGTTGAAGAGCCTCGATATTTAAAAGAAGCCCAGAACGGCAATGTCGAATCGTTCAGCGAGATCTATACCCGGTATGCAGAGGGTATATTTCGTTTTTTATTCCTGCACCTTGATAACCGCCTGGACGCGGAGGATTTGACCGGAGAGGTTTTCTACCGGGCCTGGAAAGCGCTGCCCCAATACCAGCCGCAAGGGATTCCATTTACGGCCTTCTTGTACCGGATCGCACGGAATGCCCTGACGGATTTTTACCGGAAATCGAGACATGTGAAAAACCTTGTTTCTCTGGATGAGGTAGATGAAAGTCAAGGATTAGCAAGCGATTCGAATGGAAGGTTCCAGGAGAAAATTGACCGGAGAGAGTTAGCGAACTTGCTGGGAGGCTTGAAGTCGGAATACCAGATGGTGATCAGCTTGAGGTTTTTCAGCGGTTTAACCCCTTCGGAAACAGCCAAGGTGATGAATCGTTCAGTAGGAGCTGTGCGGGTGCTGCAGTTCCGAGCCTTGGCGGCGCTCAGAGCGAAATTAAGCCAGGAGTAAGGTAAGCGTGAATGGGTGAGTGGCTAAGATGAGAGTTAGTGCACGTAAAATCGAGAAAATTTTTCAGGAATGTCTAGAGGCAGCTCAAAGAGGGGAAAGCCTTGAGCAGGTTGTGAGCCACTACCCCCGGTATGCGGAGGAGCTGCTCCAGCGCCTGGAGACAGCAGCGTGGCTCGAGGGACAATCAGCCGTTTTCGCTGCCAGGCCGGGATTCATCTCTGCGTCGAGTGAGCGCCTAGTCGACAGGTTGAAACGTGAAAGTGACGGAGAGGCCACCCGGCCGCGGGATGCGCGGGTCTTGAAAGCATACCAAAAGAGAAAATTTTGGCGAGCACTCAACCTGGTATCCGTGCTGGTCTTGATCTTGACCTTCGTTTTTGTGGGGATGCAGGGGTATTCTTTTGCAGAGACTGCGCTCCCGGGAGATGCACTTTATGGGGTGAAAATGCTTGGAGAGAAAGTGCGCCTGGAAGCTACCCATGATCCGGCCATGAAAGCTGAGCTGCATGTTGATCTTGCCGGGAGGCGGTCCAGCGAGATCGTCGAGCTGATCTTCGAAGGGCGTTTCAATTATCTCACACCAACCTCGGCGAACCTGAAAGAGCACGTCAGGCAAGCGGATGGACTGCTGAACGGCTTGAAAGCCTCTGATCCAACCCTTTCTGATACGCTTTCAGAGCAGCTGGAAAGCACTTTCATAACTCAAAATTTGCTGTTGGACCTTTTAATCCAATCGGTGCCGCTAGATGCTCGCCTCGGAGTTGAAGAGGCTATGACTCTGGAAGTACGGTAGCGTTGCACCTTGTATGGCACACTAGGTGCAACGTGTGCCTTCATTTGGGCAGTTCCTAACAAAACTGTAAACGGTTTAGGGGTAACATTAGTACTCCTGTACCGTTCTACTCGTTGAGAATACCGTATAATAAATTAGAGGCATTATTTTAATTGTAGGTAGATTCGTTCAGAAAGAAGGTGGTCTGGCCATGAAGCAAGCATTCAAAAATTCCTCCTGGCGAGAAAAAGCGCAGAGTATGGTCGAGTTTGCACTGGTATTCCCTGTGCTCCTGCTGCTGCTATACGGGATCATCGAGTTTGGCCGGTTATTGTTTATTTATACGTCTGTAACCACCTCCAGCCGTGAAGCAGCACGCTATGGCTCTGCGGTTGGGACTGTGGGCGTTGTGCCGGCTTACCTGGACTGCAATGGAATCGCAGATGCGGCGCGGCGTTCGGCGATCATCAATGCGATCAATGTCGATGATGGTTTTACGATCACCTATGACCATGGCACCACCGGCACACAGTTCGCCGATACGTGCGCGGCGGCGCAAAATATGAAATTTACGCTTGGGGACCGGATCAGGGTGGTGGTAACTGTAGATTACGCACCCATACTGCCGCTGGTAGATTTCGCTTCTTTCCCGATTACTTCTTCGACGGCACGTACGATCTTGACCTCGGTTGAAGTACAAGGCACTCCGGCTCCTGACAAACCTTATATTTATTTTGAAACCCTTACGCAGTCGGGAACCGAAACGGAACTGGACACCGAGGTAAAAACAATTTATGCGGTATTGAGCTACGCTGAAAGCACTGATATCACGGCGTTCTTTACCTACTCGGGCACGGCTTCGAAAGGCGAGGATTATACGTTCGCTGATTCAGTGACTTTCGCGGCGGGTCAAACGCGAAAGGCGGTGGCTCGGGTGGTGAATGATCCTTATGATGAGTACGCTGAAACGCTCGATATTACGATCTTACAGGCTACCGGGGCGATCATCGATGAGGGCAAAAAACACCATGTGACAACCATCCTCGATTCGGATACAGATGACCCACCCCCGACAGTGCAGTTCATGGAGCTAACCCAAACTGTATTGGAGGACGGGGCTGTTTTCGTATTTACTGTATTGAGCGAGGTGTCTGGGAAAGATATCTCTGTCCCGTATTCATACAGCGGAACGGCGGATTATAACGTCGATTACGCGTTGAATCCGGCTGCGTTAAGCTTCTTTTTCCCCGCCATGTCCGGTAAAATCCAACAGATCACCTTCCTGGCAACCAAGGATGGCTTAGACGAAGAGGATTTTGAGGATGCTTTCCTGACCCTGGGCGTGCCGACGAACGCGACATTGGGGACGCAGATCAGCGATGATGTGCGCATCCAGGATATCGATCCGCCTCCGAATGTGTTCTTCGACCTGGCAAGCCAGAAGGTAGTCGAGGGCTTAAATAATGTAAAAGTGAAGGTGGTGTTGGAAAAGATCACCACTAAGGTGGTCACGGTGAATTTTACCGTGACGGATGCGGCTGTGTATGGGGCGACCAAGAATGTGGATTATACGGTCAACACCCTCAGCCCGCTGACGATCCCAGCCGGCAGCCTGGAAGCTGAGATTTCGATGAACATCCTGGCGGAAAATCCAGATCTACTTGAGCCGGATGAAACCTTTACAATCGACATGACGACCGTTACGAACGCCACGCCCGTGGACCCCAAGCAGCATATCGTGACGATTGCTGGGATTGGTGTGCCGCCCATCGTTAATTTCGAAGCGAGCAAGAGCGAGGTAGAGGGAGACCGGGAGGTGCAAATCCGCGTCCTGCTCGACCATGCCTGGGGTCAGGTGGTAACCGTATCTTACAGTATCGCTGGCGGGACAGCGGTGAACGGCGTGGATTACACCGCCTCTGCGGGAACGGTGACGATCCCCATCGGCAGCCTGTACGGCACCTTTACGGTGAACCTGATTGAGGATACGCTGGATGAAGACAACGAGACGATCATCTTTTCGATGGGGACGGTGACGAACGCCACCAAGCCAGTCCCCTCGCCGCAACACGTGCTGACGATTGCCGATAACGATGAGGCACCTTTCGTGAACTTCGAGCTGGGCAACCAGATCGGGATGGAAAATGGCGGACCGATGACCGCCAGGATTTTGCTGAGCGCGGTCTCAACGAAAGCCGTCACCATTCCATTCACGGTGGGCGGTAGCCCACCAACGCAGGGGAGCGATTATACGATCACCGCCAGCCCGGTGACGATCCCGGCGGGGAGCCTTTCCGTCGATGTGGTGATCACGGTGCTCGATGACACGATCCCTGGGGAGGGCAATGAAACGGTGATTATTACCCTGGGCAGCCCAACGAACGGGCAAAAGGGGCTGCAGGATAGCCATAGGGCAACGATTAAGGATAACGAAGTTTGCCCGAGTTTCTATTCAAAAATATTTGATGCTTCAGCCACGTACTTTACGGTGCTTTTGAGTTATACCGATCTTACCCAACCGACCATTTATATTGATGGATTAAGTATTGATTGGGATACAGCAGCGCAAAAGCTGGAGAAAATATATTGGAACAATAACCCGATTTATAACAGCTCCACTAAGACAGATCCGCTTAACTTTCCGCCCACAGCCTTCGCTGGCCTACAGAGCCTCCGTAACTATTCTCCCGGCCCGGCTCCTGTACCGTTAAGAGTTGAGTTTTCAAAAACCTTGGGCGGTGCGATCACTAATTACAATGTGACCATCACGTTTAACAACGGTTGCTCGATTCTTCCATGAAAGGTTACAGGGATGGCTGAAGATAAAAGGTCAACGAATCGGTTTATCAAGCCAACGGCAGTGCTGCTGCTTACCGGCATGGTCGGCTTGGGGTTAACGCTTAATCCTCATCAATTCCCTGGCCAGGGCTTCTTCAGCTTCCAAAGGCCTCCAGGAACCGCTGCCTACGCCAAACCTGGTGGATATCACCGGAGAAAATCCCGATCCAGAGAGAATGCAGAGGCTGGCTGAAGGGGGTGTGCCGGTTGCACCTCCCCTGGCGCCCGTACACGATTCCTACGGATATACCATGACCAGCGGGACATTCGGAGTGGCTGAGTGGTTCGATCTGCATGCGACTATTCCCACTTCGACCACCTTCTCCTCATTGGACGGAAGCAGCCTGGTTAACCTGGGATTTCCTTTCCGTTTCTACGAGAATACGTATGATCAAGTCTATCTAAACGATAATGGTTTGATCTCCTTTGGTAATTCTGCCACGTATTCTTTTAACGATGTCATCCCGGTGGAAGTAGCTCCAAACAATTATATTGCCGGCTTCTGGGATTACCTGGACGTTGGGTACACCAACAACGGTGGGATTTATACCAGCTCATTTGGCAACCTGGGCAACCGCTATTTTGTGGCGGAATGGTACAACGTCACACTCTCAGAAAGCGGCGAAACCAATAAAATAACTTTTGAGATTATCCTCTCTGAAATCAGCGGTGATATTACCATCCTGTACAAGGATATTAACGTTGATGGTGCGCTGGCTTCGGTGGGGATCGAAGACAGCGAAGGGGTGGATGGCTTGCAGTATATGTACCATGCTGCCAATGCGGTACCTTCAGGAACGAAAGTCCTGTTTGAACGCTCCCGGAAGGCAGACTCTTCTCCGCATGCCAGGATCCTGCCGGCTTACCAGGGTGAAATGGTGGTGGGGGGACAAACTTCGTTCAAAGTGCAGGTGAACAATAACTCGGCGCTGGCAGTGGATGTGTATGATATCTCGGTTTCGCCTGAGCCTCCCTCGAATTGGTCCATCTCTCTCCTGGCTGCCGATGGGCTTACCCCTCTGCGGGATACAAATGGGACCGGGAAGGTCGATACAGGGATCATTTCCAGCAAGACCTCCAAAACGATCACAGTGGTGGTCAAGACCTCGGCCAATGTGACGGCAGGATCTTATTACAGCTTCATCGTTACAGCAAAATCCAGCATAGCCCCAAACCCGACGGCAACAACGCACTTACAGGCCGCGCTGCCTTTGAACCTGGCCACCGCTTTCTATGATGCTTCCGGAAATAAGACCGCCCTGCTGAACACGATCTGGCGGGTGAATGATTTTTCGGCTTCAATCCAGGATCCTTTTTTGAAAGGGAGCCACGTCGCAATCTTTAGAAAGCCTGACAAAGGATACGTGTATGCCTGGGATAACCGCAACTCCCCGGAAGAACCCGGTTACCGGGAAATCCGGTTCATGCTTTTGGGAAAGTTCGGAAATATTACCCGTAATATGACCGATATCGACGACCATTTGGAACCTTATGAATTCGTTTACGATGGAAACCCAACCCTCTCGGTTGCTCCGAACGGCAGGATCGGTTTCGGTTGGGTGAGAAGTGATGGGCTGAGTGGGACAAGAGATATCTGGTTTGCAGTGCGAGATACGGATGGCAATCCGGTTGGCTCGCTTGTGAAGGTGACCAACAACCTGGGTACAGGCGAGGATAACGAGTTCCCACCCTGGCGGCGACTACGGATAAATTTGTTTTGGTTTGGATCCACAGGCAGGCGTCCGATTCAAATGGTGAGCTCTGGTATGCTGTGTGCAACCAGGATGGCTCGAGCTGCAGCGCACCTGCTCCGGCAGCCGCCAATGCGGGCGTGGACTACTCCGATCCATCTCTGGCAGGCTTGAGCGGTGATATGGCGCTTTTAAGCTATTCTCGCAAGGAGGGAAGCAACCCAGAGACGATCAATTACATGGTATATGCCTCGAACTGATGGAGGCGAACGGAATATTTGATCCCCGGTGCGGGTAGGCTGGGGTCCGCATGCACTGCAATTAAAAGATGGGAAAGTGCTGCTGGCCTGGTCGAAGATCGATTTAAAATCAATTTCCTATGTCGTACTGGCGGATGTGCGTTCTCCCGGCACTCCGACCATCGAAACATTGACCTCTCCCAACAACCGCCAAATGGGATATGTATCCCTGGGGAGCGATGAGGGTGGAAGGGGCATCCTGGTGTGGGTGGATTACCGGTATTTAAATTTCCTCTATTATGCCGCAGTTAATTCGGATGGCAGCCTCCTGACCCCAGCGATGTCTTATCTGGGTGAAGGGACGAGCTCTTCTCTATTTCCCAGTGATAATGGCTTGAGCCTGGCTGCTTTCGATGGAGCGTATCGTACACAATTTCCCTTCTTGCGCAGATAGGGAATGGAAAGGATCGTTGGTGGAATATGAATCATCAAATTATCAAACATGATCAAGAGAGAGGCCAGAGCATGATCGAGCTGGCACTCACCTTCACCGTGCTGTTATTCCTGTTGATGGGCGTGGTGGACCTGGGGAGGGCTTTCTTCGCTTTGTCTGCCATGCGAGATGCAGCCCAGGAAGGGGCCGTGTTTGGCTCCTTAAGCCCGGTTGGTAGTGATGGGAACATCAATTCCGCCGCCATCATCAGCCGGGTGAGGAACAGCTCCGACAACCCCGGTTGACTTGACCAGCGAAGACATTGAGATTGTTCCGTCGCTGGTTGGCACAGCATTGTGCCATGGCAACGGGATGCGCATCGATGTGAATTGGGACGAATTTCCTTTGGTCTTTCCTTTTTGGCAACCCTTATTTGGCATCAGCACGATCCCCCTGCATGCGCGCGTGGAGGATACGATCCTGACGCCTCCCTGCCAGTAAATGTGCACTTTTATCAATCGGTATTTTAAAGAAAAGGAGTTCGATATGTTAGAACAACAAAAATCAGAAAAGGGCCAAGCCCTGATCATCATTGTGATTGGTTTTATCGTTATTCTAGGTTTCGTCGGCCTGGCGATCGATGGAGGCCGGGTGTATACGGACCGGCGGCATGCCCAAAATTCATCCGACGCGGCTTCCCTGGCCGGTGGAGCGGCGGCAGCCTTGAGCCTGGAAAACAGCCACCTGGTTTATAGATTGTTTGATTGTACCAAGGATGATGGACGCATTACCGCGGCGATGCAAGCGGCGCGCCAGGCGGCGGCTGACCGGGCCACGAGCAATGGCTTTACCATAGACCCGAACGCGGTCAACTTTAACTATGTGAAAGTGACCTGCAATTCCACCTGCCCGACTTGTGGAGGTTTTGCGACGAAATACCTGGATATCACCGTCAATATTTCGACAACGACGCCGACGACTTTCGCAAGCTTTCTCTTCGACAAGGGTTTACCCAGCCAGGTTAATGCGACGACACGCGTGTATCCGCGCATGCCGCTGGCATATGGGCATGCCATTGTGGCGCTGAACAAGGCAGGCTGCCAGGGCCAGCAAAATGGCGTGGTCATTCACGGCACGGCTGATTCTAACGTTGTTGGGGGAGGGATTTTCTCGAATGGATGCCTGCAGGGCGTTGGAAATGCAAGTGTGACGGTGAATGGCGGCACGATCTCTTATAATATCGCCGGCAAGGGGGTGGATCAGTATATCGGACCGAAACTCAATGTGAATTTCCAATTACCGACTGATTCATACAATGTCCCGGCGCCAGATTGTACAGGACGCTGGTTCAGTGATTTTCCCTCCGAGCCCCTGTCACCAGGCTTATATTGTTTCCATAATGCCCCGAGTTTTAAAGGGGATATCAAGGGAATTGGGGTGACCATTTATATTGAGAGCGGCGGATTTAAAATTAATGGAAACTCGCAAATCCAATTAACTGCCCCTTCCTATTCTCCTGACCCTGCCCCGGCAATCCCTGGGATTCTGTTTTACTTACCCGCTTCGAACACCAGCGCTATCACGATCAATGGAAATTCAAATTCCTTCTTCACGGGAGTGATCCTGGCGCCTGGTGCGAATGTTTCCTTCTTGGGTACCGGGAATACCGAAGCGTATAAGACGCAGATGATTGCTTATAACGTAGAAATGGGGGGTAATGCAGACAGCCGATGTTACATTTGAGACGAATAAGGTTTACAACAAACCCACTTATCTCAACTTGCAGAAGTAGGCTGATCAAGCACAAAACAACATGCTTCGCTGGGTTCTTCATCCAGCGAAGCATGTTGTTTTAACAGAAAATGAGCATCCGGACAGGCAGCCCGGCGGCACCCAGAGGGACGACCTTACCGCTGCTTCCTCTCGGACCTGACGGGGTTCGGAAGTTTCTGCCGCGCCGGACCCATCCGGAGCTCGCCCTGAAGGATACCGCAGGAGGGTGGGCTTGTCAACCTTGACGTAGAGTTCAGCTATTTGCGGCGACGTACGACCCACAGCACACCCCCCAGGATGATCAAGACGAGCAGGAGGGCGCCAATCAGGATCAGGGTTGTGCTGGCAGAGTCGGGGACTTGGACAGAGGGAAGGTGTTGAATGTTCAGGATGAGGGATACCAAAAGATAGGAAATAAAGAGGCATCAGCACGAGTTTTCTCCGGATATTTGAAACACATTAAGTTTACCCGATATCTGGACAAATAAAATGGTTTTAACGAAAATTTGGAAATTAATCCGGATTCTTTAGATATCGATCGAAAAACTCGAGCGTGCGCGCCATGGCAAGGCTGAAGTTACCTGCCAGATTGTGGTCATCGTCTGGGTATTCGTAATATTCCACCGGCATGCCCGCGTTTAAGCCTTTTTCATATAAAGTTTGGGAAAATTCTACTGGCACGCTGGTATCGGCTGTACCGTGATGGAGCTGCAGCGGACCCGGAAAGATCGGAAAGATAGCTGTCGGCGGAAAGCCCAGCCCAGAATTCCGGATTTTCTTCGGGAGTGCCATACAGCTCCTGCCAGGTTGTGCGCCAACCCGAGCGAAAATTCGGATTGGGGGTGGGGGTGGGAATCCCCGGTGTTGGTCGCCGCCAGCAGCAGATCAGATCGGGGTAAGAGGCCACCACGCCTGCCCAGATGACCCCAGCGCGAATGGCGGGGGAAATGACCATGGCGCGCAGGGTGAGAAAACCTCCCATGGAGTGCCCCCACATGCCGATCCTTTGAGGATCCGCCTGCGGGAAGGCTTGCAGGGCTGAGACGGCATTCAGCACGTCCACCAGATACCCAGGATTGCCATAGGCGCCGCTGGCTTCTCCATCAGAGCGATCATGGCCGCGGTAGTCGATCCGGTATACGATGTAGCCGCTGCGCGCCAGGCTGTCTACGTATGCGATGTAGCGCTCTGTGGATCGATACACCTCGGGGGGGATATAACCATGGTTAAAGACAATGGCCGGCCAGCCAGTGGGGGGCATTTCTCCAAAAGGCACGGTGAGCAAGCCGTAGATTTTTAGACCCTCCGACTCATACCAGGCAATATAGCGGTCATAATTAGCGCCAGGATCTAAGGTCTCCTCGATGGTAATCACGCTTGAAGGGTATTCGGTCTGCCGGGCTGCCAGGATATGCATGGGATGCAGGGTTGGGGTGGGGGTGGGCGTGACTGTGGCCGTCAATGTCGCCGTCGGCGAGGCAGTGCTGGTGGGAGAAGATATTTGGGTAGGCGTAAGCGTTGGGAGAGGTGAGTTAGCCACCACGGTCGGGGAAACCGCGGCGGCAACCGGGACACCTTCACCTGTCAGGCGAGCTACAGCCAGCAGTGGTTAGACCCAGGATCAATCCCAATAACAGCCAGATCAATCCCCCAGTTAATTTTGAGCTTTTTGGCGACAACTAAGATCATATTATTCTCGTTAGCTCCAAAGGGCATTGTAACGAATTTTGGAAGCTTCTCAGATGAATTCTTTATGAGAATTGTTCCCCGTTTGCCGTATCAATGAAAAAATCGCTCAACCAATGCTGAGCGATTTTAATCTGGCGGAGAGGGTGGGATTTGAACCCACGTCACCTTTCGGTAAACACGCTTTCCAGGCGTGCGCGCTAAGCCAAACTACGCGACCTCTCCAGGGGTAACTATTCAATTAGCGGGCGAGATTATACCATAGGTTCGGGGCAAAAGTTATTCGGGAAATAGCCGGGTAAGGGACTCGGGTGCGTATTTCGCTACCATGTCAGATGAGAGGCCGTTTTCACGGCAAATCTCAGCGTAAAAATCAGCGCTGGGGCGTTTGCGGCGGGCTTGCGTCTCTGGGTCCAGCTCCCAGAGTCCAAAGCGCTGCGTCCAGCCGCGCTCCCATTCGAAGTTATCCACCTGGCTCCAGTGGAAGTAGCCTTTGACCGGGTAATTGAAATTGACTGCCCGCCACACCTGGCGCAGGTGTTCGGCAAGATAGGTTGGACGCAGGGAGTCGTCGGCATCTTCAACGCCATTTTCGGTGATGAGGATGGGAACCTTGAACTGGCGGGCCCACTTTAACCCCTCGAAAAGCCCTTCCGGTTCATGCGCAAGAAAGCCGGTTGTGCTCAACTTCGCATCAGGGCGATAGGAATGCTGGGCAAATAAGTCTCCAGGTTTCAATAAGTTAAATGAAACCAAATCTCTCGTATAATAATTCAAGCCAAAATAATCCTGAGTGCCTTTAGCGGAGGGGATGGACGAGCGCCCGAAGATCGTATTGATCTTTCCGGTAAGCAATGCCTGGGGAAATAGATCATTAAATATGTCAAATTGACGATTGGCTGCCCAGCGATCGAAGGGAGATTTCTTCGAGGAGGGCTGTAAGGAGCGGTAGTTCAGGGCAATCCCCACACGAGCCGTAGGTTGAAGGGCATGGATGGCACGATAGGCAGCCGCATGCGCACGCACCTGGTTCGCCATGACTTTCAAGCCTGTGCGAATCGATTTTTTCCCTGGGGGGAACAGCCCAAACACATAGCCGGAGATTGCAAAGACATTTGGCTCATTGATCGTAACCCAATAGCTGACGTAATCTTTGAGCGTTTCAACAACTTTCCGCACGTATTTCTCAAAGTCACTGGCACAGTCTTCGTTTTCCCAGCCGCCCTTTTCGCTGAACCAGAGGGGATCGCTGAAGTGATGCAGGGTCACCAGGGGCAACAGGCCGCGTTCTTTCATCCCGCGCAGCATTTCGATATAGCGATCGAATGCTTCCTCATCCCATCGGTCAGGTGCAGGTTGGATGCGGCTCCATTCGATCGAAAACCGGTGGGCGTTCTGATGCCCCTCCGCCGCACGATCCAGATCTTCGCGCCAGCGGCCTCCCCACCAATCGCAAGCCAAACCCGATTTATGCCCTTGAAGAATGTGCCCAGGCTCTTGTTCCCAGGCCCACCAGTTATTATTGGTATTATTGCCTTCTACCTGGTGAGCAGCAGTGGCTGTGCCCCAAAGAAATCCGCGTGGAAAGTGGTAAGTAGCAGTTGACATGGGGATATTTTAGCTGGAGAGAAAGTATTTGGCAACGATCTATGGGTTTTATGGTATTCTTGATATGCTAACGGGCAGATGCCTGGAAAAAAAGAAGCTTCCCCCACTGCGTGGGTCACGCAAAAGGATCTGGAAATTACACGGGAAAAAGGCAAACTGACAGTTTGCCCTACAATCGAAGAAGGAGATGACCGGGTTGTGAGAGGTATCTATATCGGTTTGGGCTCAAACCTAGGGGACCGCCTTGAAAATTTGGACAAAACCATTGAAGCGCTGCCCCCACGCATTCATAAGGTGGCTGCCTCTCTGGTTTACGAGACCGATCCGTGGGGATATCTGGACCAACCCACTTTTTTAAACCAGGTTATTGAAGTGGAGACCGAGCTTTTACCGTTGGATTTGCTGGCATCCTTGAAACAGATTGAACACAAGCTTGGAAGGCAGGCTACGTTCAGAAATGGACCCAGGCTAATTGACCTGGATATTATCGTGTACGGTGATTGGATTCTCGATCAGGATGGGCTCGTGATTCCACATCCGCGAATGCACGAGCGTGCTTTTGTACTGAAGCCGCTGGCAGACCTGGCGGCTGATCTTTGCCACCCGATTTATGGCACAACGATCCAGGAACTGCTGCACAATGTCGATCAAAAAGGTGTGCATCTGTATATAAGTCAGGGTTGATGTCTGGTTCCAAGCGAGGTTATCTATGGCATTGATTATCAAATCAGGCACGATCATCACGGCAGCGGAGACAATTCAAGCGGATATTTTGATCGAGGGGAGTAAAATCGCTGCGGTGGGGATGAATTTCAATATACCGGATGCCCAGGTGATCGATGCGGTGGGGAAGCTTGTGCTGCCGGGTGGGGTCGATCCGCATACGCACTTTGATCTGCCGATGTTTGGCACGGTTTCATCGGATGATCATTATACAGGACATAAAGCAGCCGCTTTTGGGGGAACGACCACGCTGATCGATTTTGTTTCGCAGGAGGCAGGTTCGCTGCGAGAAAATGTCGAAGCCTGGCACGCGAAGGCAGATGGAAAGGCGGCGGTTGATTTTGGCTTTCACATGAATATCACGCACCTGGACCAGCAGATTGAAAAGGAAATCGGCCAGCTTCCTGGGTTGGGGGTCACTTCTATCAAGGTGTTTTCAGCTTATAATAACCGGCTGCGCTTGCAGGATGATGAAATCTTTCGGGTCTTGAGAGTGGCACAGGCAAAGGGGCTGCTGACCCTCCTGCATGCCGAAAATGGGGATGTCATCGACCTTCTGGTGCAGGAGGCCCTGGCGGCAGGACACACATCTGCTGAGTGGCATGCCCGCACCCGGCCGGCCTGGGGCGCGGTGGAAGCCGTTTTAAGGGGGATTGCGCTGGCAGCCCAGGCAGAAGCACCACTGTATATTGTACATATGAATGCGGCAGGAGAGGTTGATCAGCTTGAATATGCACGGTGGCGAAATCTTCCTGTAATGGGAGAAACCTGCCCACAGTATTTGTTCTTTACGGAAGACGATTTAATACGACCGGATGGGGCAAAATGGATCTGTTCTCCACCTGTGCGTACCACAGTGGACAACTTGCGCCTGTGGGAGGGGTTAAGTAAAAGCTCAATCCAAACCATGGGTACGGATCATTGCCCCTTTTTCTATGACGGGACACAGCCCATTTTGTATGAAGGGGAGCCCGTTGCGATACCAGGAAAGGAGCTTGGGAAGGACGACTTCACGAAAATCCCCAATGGTCTTCCGGGGGTAGGGGACCGGCTACCAGTTCTATGGACTATGGGAGTGCGCGCTGGGCGGCTGACCCCGAACCAGTTTGTTGCGCTGACCAGCACGAATCCAGCTAAAATTTTCGGTCTATATCCGCACAAAGGGACAGTACTGCCGGGGGCTGATGCTGACCTGGTGATCTGGGATCCGGAAAAACGCGTGAAGTATGGGGTAAGGGTTGCACAACACCGTACAGATTATAATTTGTATGAAGGTTGGGAGCTGGTGGGATTCCCTGAAAAAGTGTTCTTACGCGGCCAACTGATTGTAGATGGAGAAACCTGGTTGGGGAAGGCTGGGATGGGTCAATATCTTTACAGGCAAGCAGGCCAGGTGATCTGATTTGCTTATCCTGATCGCAATCTCTGTTCTAGTCCTGGTTCCGCTGACCATGGCGGTGATCGGGATATTCCGACCAAACTTTCCGTTCCAATGGCCATTGGCTTTGCTAGGGGCCATGGCAGCCTGGTTACTGGTTTTATTTTCGCAAACAAAAGAGTCACAGGCCATACCATTATTTTCTTGGCAGCCGGAACTCCTCTTTCCAACCTCTCCTGAGCTATTAGTCGATCCCATTTCGTGGGTCTATGGGCTTGCGATACTTACCTTATGCGTGGCAGTACTGCTTACTGCCGTGGTCCGTCGCCCACAGGCAGGCTGGAGTTCTTGGGCAGGGACACTGATCCTGACGGGTTTGGGTTTATTTGCGGTTTTCTCTGGCAACCTGGTGACCCTGATGATGAGCTGGGCAGCACTCGATTTGTTTGAAGCAGGGATCTTATTTAGCTGGATCAGGCGCAGCGAGGCGCGAATTCGGTTCTTGATTGCCCTATCCACGCGGGCATTCGGGATCGCTTTTCTCATTGGAGCAGGGATCGTCACCCACGCGAATAGCGAGGTTTTTTCTTTTAGCTCTGTGCCCTCAAGCGCCAGTATTTTATTGCTGATGGCTGCCGCCTTACGCCTGGGTGTGCTGCCTCTGCAAGCCCCTTTTTTGCAGGACCATCCGTTAAGAAGAGGGCTAGGGACTCCGCTGCGCCTGGTACCAGCCGCAGCCAGCCTGATCCTATTAGCCAGGGCAGCGGGAGCCCAAATCCCCGCCGCGTTCTCGCCGTTCTTACTGTTTTTTGCCGGATTAGCGGCAGTTTATAGTGCTGTTTCGTGGATGGCTGCGAACAGCGAGTTAAGCGGGCGCCCATATTGGATACTGGGAATGGCTTCACTCGCAGTGGCTGCCGCAGTGCGGATGCAGCCTGGAGCCAGCGTGGCTTGGGGCATTGCCAGTATCTTATCAGGGGGGGCGCTTTTTATGTATTCCATCCGCTCTAAGGGGCTAATCCCCGTTATTTTATTGGGGACCCTGGCATTGACGGCTTTACCTTTTACTCCAACCTGGGCAGGATCGGCAATGTATTCTCTTAATGTTAGCGAGCCAACTTTCTTTTTTGACCTCGTGATCAACTTGGTCTTGTTGTTCTCACAACTGGCGCTTGTATTTGGTTATATCCGGCATGCTTTACGCGGTGTAGAAAACCCTTCAGGATTGGAGCGCTGGGTGTGGATATTCTACCCTCTGGGCTTGGGATTTTTGATCCTTGCGGAATATTTCTTGGGATGGCAGATTTGGTTGGAATGGAACCAGAACCCGAGCAACCTGTGGTGGGTCGGCGGGATCGTTTTGGTTACAACTGTTAGTCTGCGGTACTTTCTGTATAAGCAGAAGAGTTTACAAACGCTTAGACGCTTTTCAAAGGGAATGGCAACCTGGAGTACATCCTTTTGGGGCAAACTTCTGGGCATGCAATGGTTCTACCGGTTTGCTTGGGTTGTGTACCACTTTCTCAGCCGAATCATTGCCTGGTTTACCGAGATACTAGAAGGCGATGGGGGAATCTTATGGGCATTGGTTTTCTTGTTCTTGTTATTTTCATTAACCCTTAGGGGAGGCTAAGCCAATCGGAATGCATGATGTTTGACTCTTTGACCTTTCAGGCGATCTCTATGCCAGCGATTCTGCTGGTTTTCATCACTTCGATCTTGTTGTTATTGGGACGAGATTGGCGGTGGTTAATTGTTGCACTTTCGCTGCAGTATGTGGGCGTTTTTCTGCTGGTTATGCTTTCCTGGCCATTAGAGATGGCAGTTGTTAAAGTTCTTACTGGGTGGATGGCAGGGGCGGTCTTGGGAGTAGGGGTAGCGATTGTACCCGTTTCCTGGAAAGGGGAGGAAAGTTCTTGGCCATCAGGGCGATGGTTTAAATTATTCGCGGCAGGATTGGTTACCTTAGTGGTGTTTTCGTCTGCGCCGACTATCGCCTCCTGGCTGCCAGGGGTTGGGTCGGAGATCGTTTTGGGCTGCTTGATTTTGATAGGGAATGGTCTGCTTAACCTGGGACTGACAAACCATCCTTTTCGCGTCACGATAGGGTTATTAACCTTGTTGGCTGGGTTTGAGATTCTTTATGCTGCCCTAGTAGTATCCGCTTTGGTAGCGGGTTTACTGGCGGGGGTAAACCTCAGCCTGGCGCTTGTGGGTGCATTTCTAATCCTGGTGCCTTCCATGGAGGCAGTTGATTGAACGCGCCCAGGTTTGGATTTTGATTCCGGGTATCTCTGCAATTATATTATTTTTACTGCGCCGCTGGTACCGTTCCACGGTGCTCGCGGGTGTGATCCTGACCTGTCTTTTGGCTCTGCTGGCGAGAGTTTTGCCGATCGGAAAAATAATTGAGTTCGGCCCCTGGTCCTTCCAGGTAGATGAGTCTTTTTTTATTTTGGGACGGCGGTTTTTCTTGGAAAATGGCGATCGCCCATTATTGACAATGGTGTATATCTTGGCTGCTTTTTGGTTCGGTGCAGCTTATATCGCGCGGGCGGGTAGAATGCTTGTACCTCTAGGACTGGCAGTAGTGGCTCTCATGACTGCAGCCCTGGCTATAGAACCATTCCTTTATGCGGCCTTGCTCGTCGAAATGGCCGTCTTGGTGAGTGTGCCCATCTTATTGATACCGGGGAAACGTCTTAGCCGGGGAATCTTACGCTTCATTATCTTGCAGACGATTGGGATGCCGTTCATTTTGTTTACGGAATGGATGCTGACCGGGGTGGAGACCAGTCCAGGCGATATCACAATGGTGATGAGGGCAGCCAGCATTTTAGGACTCGGGTTTATGTTTCTGCTGGCCATCGTACCATTTCATACCTGGGTGCCGATGGTGGCAGAAGACTCTCATCCTTATGCAGTCTCTTTTGTCTTGATCTTGCTACCCTGGATGATTTTCCTGTTTGGATTGGGTTTCCTGGATCGGTATCCCTGGTTAAGGAGCAATGAACAAGTTTATGATTTGCTTCGCCTGGCAGGCGTGCTTATGGTTTTAACCGGGGGAATTGGCGCTGCATTTCAACGCCACCTGGGACGGATACTTGGTTTTGCGGTTATTTTAGAGACCGGTTTCACGCTGCTGGCAGTTGGAATTCAGGGAGGAGCCTGGCTGTCTTTTGTGTTATTGTTCCCAAGGGCACTGGCTTTTGGCGTTTGGTCGTTGGCGATGGCCTGTTTGTGGAATCAGGGACAGACGATGGATTATCAAAACCTGCAGGGTGTCGGTAGAAGGATGCCTGTAGTGGCAGCAGCCATGGTGCTTGCGCAATTGTCTTTAGCAGGTTTTCCGCTCCTGGCAGGATTTCCAATAAAGTTGGTATTGTGGGACCAAGTGGCGGCACAATCTGTATGGCAGGCTTTATTTTCTTTATTTGGAAGCATTGGCTTATTTGCTTCTGGGTTGAGGTCCTTGGTGGTTTTTGTCACCGGGCCCGAAGATCACCCCTGGAAAATCACAGAATCCTGGCAATTCTTGCTCCTATTGGGAGCGGGGCTTGCGATATTATTGCTGGCGGGTTTATTTCCACAACTGTTTCTACCTTCTTTGATTAGTGGATTGACCGCATTTTCACACCTCGTGCCTTAGGCAATGGCGACCTGGTATGCCATGCTATAATCAGGCAGACGTGATCTGTGTTGGTTTTGGTTGAGGAGGTTTGTTCATGGATGTTGATCAATTGCTCAAGCGGGTTCAGTGGATTGAAGATGACCGGCGCAAGGAAAAAGATACACTGGCTCTTCTAGAAAATCGTGTGGCTTCAATGGAAGGGGGGATCAGCGCACTAAGCCAGCAGCTTAAGGAGTTGGGAGGGGAGATCACGCGGTTGTCCACTGTCATCACGCGCATGGATCAGTATGATAATACTGTTCTTCAAATGCGAGTTGAGACGAAACGGATGGTGGATGACCTTGGGAAGGAACTGAGGAAAAGTGAAGACGAAGCGGTTAAAGTACGTCAAGTAGAGCTCAGGGCGATCGATGGAAATATCAATGAGCTGCGAAAACAAATCGAGGTGCTGCCGAAACTCGAAAAAAGTTTGCAGGTTCGGTTCGATGAGGAAATTCTGCTGCGCAGGGCAATCGAAGAAACGCGCAGTAAAATCGATGAAGTGCGACGTGAGGATGAAGAATATACACGCACCTTCCGGTTGTTAGAGGATGGACGGAGGCAAGATTCGAAGCGGATTTTGGACTTGCAAGGAGAGCTGACCGCATTACGGAAGAGAGCTGATGATCAGAGAGGATACATTGAGCTTCTGAATAATGGGGTAAGAAAGATTGAAACAAGGATTAATGAGCTGGTCATCGTGGAAGCCGAGCGGCGCGATAATGTATCGACTTTCCTCGATAAACAAAACTTGACACAGGTGGAACACGAGCGGGTTTGGAAGGAATGGCAGAGCCGGTTTGAGACAGTGGAGAAACAGGCAACTGATATTGAGGCGACTTTATTGAACTTGGGCACCACTCAAAGAGAAGTTACGCGCGCCCAGGGGATCTTGGAGGAGCTTTCTCAACGCGTGGATCGACGGGTCAATGAGATCACTGAGAATTCAACGCCTATCCGAAGATCGTTTCAAGCAAGAGTGGGTGACTTTCAAAGCTGATGATCAAAAAAGATGGACAAATTACACATTGACCCAAGAGGAACAGCGGGATGAAGTGCTCAGGCAATTTGAAAAGTTCAGTGAGCGCGTAACGCAACAGGAGGACAGCGTACAGGAACTACAAGATTTATTGAATCTGGTCAAAGAATTGTCTGAAAAACGGATGCAGACTCTCCTGGCATTGGTACATGAATGGGTTTCAACCTATGAACGGACGGTTGGAAAATCACACGCTTAACACTTGATCTGTATTTATGAAGATTATTAAGAGATAGCAACGGTTCTATATGCGAGTTATCGGAACTGCAGGTCATGTGGACCATGGGAAATCGACCCTGGTTCAAGCGTTAACCGGGACACATCCAGACCGGTTAAAAGAAGAGCGCGAACGAGAGATGACGATTGATCTCGGTTTTGCCTGGATGACACTGCCCAAGAGTGAAACCTTGCCCCAAGGCGAGGAAGTCGGCATTGTGGATGTTCCAGGGCATCGCGATTTTATTGAAAACATGCTTTCTGGTGTAGGTGGGATTGACGCAGTTTTATTCGTTATCGCCGCTGATGAGGGGGTTATGCCGCAAACGCGAGAACACCTGGCCATTATCGATATTTTACAAATTGGCGGAGGGGTTATCGCCCTGACTAAGGTTGATTTATTCGATGATCAAGATTGGCTGGACTTGGTAGAAGAAGACATCCGCATGGAGCTGAGAGGAACGATTCTGGAAGAAGCTCCCATTGTGCGGGTATCTTCTTTGACGAGAGAAGGAATTCCAGAGCTGCTGCGTGCTCTCAGCGAATGCCTGGCTGAGCAGCCGGAGCGGCTCGACCTTGGCCGGCCCCGGCTGCCAGTGGATCGGGTATTTACGATTATCGGATTTGGTACGGTGGTAACAGGAACTCTACTGGATGGTCACCTCAAAGTCGGAGATGAAATTCATGTGTTAGGCAGACATTCGTTAGAATTACGAGGTCGGATTCGCGGTTTACAAACTCATAAAATGAAGGAAGACAAAGCAGTACCAGGCAGCCGGACAGCAGTAAATATCTCAGGGATAGATTTTCAACAGATTCAAAGGGGAGATATCATTGCCCATCCTGGGGATTACAATTTAACTCAGCTTTTAGACGTACGGTTTCGGCTGCTTCCAGATGTAGACCAGCCTCTGAAGCATAATACAGCGGTGAAATTTTTTATCGGAGCAGCAGAGGTGGTAGCCCGGGTCCGATTATTGGGGGTAGATGAGCTTCAGCCGGGACAGCCAGCCTGGCTGCAGCTGGAGCTTTCTGAACCTGTGGTAGCAGTTCGGAATGACCGGTATATCTTGCGCAGACCCTCTCCTGGAGAAACACTGGGCGGCGGCGTGGTGGTGGATCCTCGACCGAAGAAGCGGCATAAACGATTTTCAGAGGATACTTTGCTGCAATTGGAGGCATTAACCAAAGGTAAGCCGGAGGAAGTGTTATTACAAACTCTGTTGGCTTTAGGTGTGGCGCCTTATCAAGAAGCGATTCTGCGTTCCAACCTGGAGACTGAAGCGGCCAGGCAAGCAACACAGGAGCTATTGGCTTCTGGTGAGCTATTTTTATTAGAGCGTGATCAACCTGAGGGGGTCATTTCTCCCCAAGAATTAATCACCAGCCGGAATCATTGGGAGAGACTCTCTTTGCAGGTAGAGCAAGAGGTAGAAGCATATCACCAGGCTTATCCTTTACGGCGTGGAATCTTACGAGAAGAGCTGAAGAGCCGCTTGAAGATGCCGGCGCGGCTCTTTAACGCTTGTATTCGTAAGTGGGTACAGTTGGGGGTACTTGAAGAAACGCGCTTAACCATTCTCAAGCCAGGACATCATATTCAATTCTCAGCACAGCAGCAGCGTTTGATTGACGGGCTGTTAAGTAAATTTACTTCAAACCCATATGCTCCTCCCTCTGTAAAAGAATGCCAGGCTGAGGTGGGTGAAGCGGTTTATGCTGCCCAGGTCGAATTGGGGGAGTTGGTAGAGGTATCTCAAGAGGTGGTCTTCCGCCGCCTAGATTTTGACCGGATGGTTGATGAACTTCGGAAAATAATGCAAAGGCAGGGTACAATTACTGCTGCAGAAGTACGCGATTATTTCAACACCAGCCGAAAGTATGTGTTGGCTTTTCTTGAATATTTGGATAGCCAAGGTGTGACAGTGCGAGAGGGGGATGTACGGCGGTTGAAAAAATAGTGGACAAAACAGGTTGAGGTGTCTGGTTATGAAGAACGAACAGTATCTAAAAAAACGTGCACGAATCTTAGCCACTCTGATAGGAGTCCTGGTATTCGTTTTCACTCTCATGCTCTTTTCTCAGTGGTCGCATCCTGCCAGTGCGCATGTAAATTTCCAAGCCGCCGACACAGCAACTCTTACGGCAACGGCGACGATGACCTCTACCGAAACATCAACGCCAACAGCGACGATAACTTCTACTGAAACATTAACACCAACGATTACATTAACAGCAACTGGAACATTCACAACTACAGTAACCGCTACCTCCAGCCCCACCAGTACACCTACGCCCACATCTACCAGTACCCACACCCCGACGCTAACTCCAACCATTACAGGCACGCTCCCTACACCGACAGCAACTGGCACAATCGTTCCGAACCCGATATTTTTTATGGTGGTCAGCCCCTCCCAGGCCAAGGTAAACGAGCAATTGACTTTCACGATATCGTTACGTAATGATGGAACAGCACCACTCACTTCTGCGTTTATAGCGGATACTTTTCCCACTTATCTTGATGTTCAATCTGCCACCACAACCAAGGGGACCATAACCAAATCAGCCCATGCAATCCAGGTATCTCTGACGACAGTGTACCCAGGTGAAACGATTGTCGTAATTGTTCCAGTAACGGTGAATAGCAGCCTGACCAGCACCCTGACACTTCAAAATATTGCAACACTAACAGCCAGTAATATCACTGCCAGGACGACTTATGTCTATTATTCGCTCATCGCTACCACGGTTTTACCTGGAACGGGTGAGCTGCCAGTTGATGAAATCAAACCCAAACCCCTTGAGAATTTGCTATCTACATCCATTGCAGGGGCTGCTGCAATTGGGCTTCTGTTGGTTGTCCTTTTACTCAGTAGAAATAGGAAGCTTTCTTCAGCAACATTTGTTGGGGTGATTATTTTTGTTCTTGCGGTGATTGGGGTATCTTGCATCCCCGAAGCAAGCAAGTTTGTTCCAGGTCCTGCACAGGAAATACCCGCAAATTTTGCACCTACTCTTACCTCCACATTGATGCCTTATATGCCTGCATATAAATTTGTCACGCCAGAGCCATATACCCCGCTGCCCGATTACCCAATTCCATCACCGGAGGTTAAAATTACAGTTGAGTCAGGCAATCCTCCAGATACCAGCCCGGTTGTGCGCCTGGTTATCCCCTCTTTATCGGTAGATGCCATCGTAAAATATGTGCCGTACGATGATATTACGATGACCTGGTTGATCGATGGGCTGCGTGAAGAGGTTGCCTGGTTGGGCGATACATCTTGGCCAGGCTTGGGAGGCAATACCGTATTGGCAGGGCACATCACGGTGCGCGGCCTGGGTAATGGACCCTTCCGGTACCTGGAGAATATCAATCCTGATGATCAGATGACGGTATATACGGAGGCGAACAAATACACGTACAAGGTCAGGGAGCAGGTGGTCGTTAACGAAACCGATATGGGGGTGGTTTTACCAACCGTAGGAACGCAACTGACGTTAATTACCTGTACGGGTTGGGATGATGAGCTCGATGTCTATCGTTTCAGGCGCGTGGTATTTGCTGACTTGGTGAAGGCCGAGCCACTCACCATTCAAAGCAGTGTACGATAAGCACAAAGATCCTTCCGCTGGTTTTTAGCCGATCAACCCATCTGGAATACCCACTCACCATTGATCATGGTGGCTACAGGCTTTATTTCTGGGATCTGTTCTGAGCGCGCAGGTGAAGAGGTCCGCATCTAAAACCACCAGGTCAGCTAAGTAACCGGGTGCTAATTGTCCCAGGCGGTCTTCCATGCCAGCGGCGTAGGCTGCGCCTGTTGTGAAACCCTGGATCGCTTCCAGCACCGTCAAACGCTGCTCTGGATACCAGCCTTCTGATCCCGGGGAACCATCTAACCGCTGGCGGGTGACAGCGGCATATATGCCCCAGAATGGGTTAGGCGATTCGACTGGCGCGTCTGAACCAAAGGCCAGAACTGCTTCGTGAGTTTTCTGCGTCCTCCATGCGTAGGATAAAGCGGCACGCTTTCCCCAATGATGGTCAGCCATCAGCATGTCGGAAGGAGCATGGATGGGCTGCATGGAGGCGATAACGCCTAACTCTCCGAGGCGAGGCGCATCGTCTGGATGGATTACCTGGACATGCTCGATGCGGTGGCGAAGCGGAGGCATGCGACCAGCATATTTTGTGCGTTCATAGGTACGTAAATTGGCAAAGGCATCCAATACTTCGTGGATTGCTCGATCGCCAATGGCATGCACTGCCAGGCTAAATCCATTGGCAACCGCCAGACGACCCCGCTCTGAAAGTTCCTCGGAGTCCATTAAAGCATCCCCTTGTTATCAGGATTGCCTTCGTAAGGTTGAAGCATGGCAGCCGTTTGAGGTCCCAGAGCGCCATCTGCAAAGGCTTTGATGGAGCCAATACGCAAAAAATCGTTTCCAAACCCAGTGCGCAACCCTAATGCTGCAGCATGGGGCAAGTCATCTAAAGGAATGCCTTTCACCACTCGCAAGTGCAGCTCGTCTTCCGACTGTAAAACCTGCAGAGCAGAGAAACAGCGCCTTTGATCGTAATCGTGAACCCCTGTTAGTCCCATCTGCCAGAGGACAGGCTGCACCACACGGAGCGCCTGGGTCACTTTTTCGATTGTAATTTCTGGGAGTACCTGTTCGACAAGCTGCATCGCTGACTCAAAAAGGATTCCGTTCAATTTACCTTGTGAATCTCTGCCAAGCTTACCTCCAGGCGGATCGGGCGTTTGATCGGTAAGCCCTGCCAGGCGCAGAGCGGCTGTGTTAGCCCAAGCGGCATGGAGCGATTTGGCCGTCAGGTATACCGGATCGTTAGGAGCAATCACATCCAATTCCTGGGCGGTGCCAAATCCATCTACCCATGAATTCTGGTTCCAACCGTGACCCAGGATCCAATCTCCTGGAAGGATACTCTGAACGCGTTCTGCCACTCGACGGAGACATTCCTGCCGGGTGGCAGTTTCGCAATCCACCTTCTGCAATCCAAGCGCATAATGTTCCAGGTGAATATGAGCGTCGACTAAGCCAGGGATTACTGCCTGCCCATGTAAATCGAGATGAATGCCTTGTCCATCAAATTCTGCACGAAGTTCTTGGTCGCTGCCCAGGGTGATGATTTTTCCATCTCGAATGGCAAGCGCAGAGACCACAGGCTTGTGTGGGTTTAATGTATAAATTTTACCGTTGTAGAGTATATGCATATCAAAATATTATTCTTCTTGTATAGTTTGTTGTTCTAGGATTGACGAAGGAGCTGTTCAACAATTGTGGTAAGCTCCTCATCAGAATAATAATGGATTACCAGCGTGCCACCCTTGCGGTGTTGATTTAGAGAGACCTTGGTGCCCAGGGTCTGGCGCAGCTTAGCTTCGATTTCATCAATCTCGGGTGGTTTGGAAGTTTTGGGTGGGGAGGCTGGTTTTTGGCCTACTAATAAACGCACCAGGGCTTCTGTTTGACGGACCGTTAGTTCTTTTTTCAAAATGGTTTGCAAGGCAGCAATTTGGGCTTGCGAACTGGGTAAGCCCAGCAAGGTGCGTGCATGTCCTTCGCTGATTTGACCTCCAGCCAGGGCTTGCTGAACTTCAGAAGGCAGCTTAAGCAAACGTAAAGTGTTCGTAACAGATGTCCGGCTTTTACCGACTCGGTCGGCGATCTGTTCGTGGGGAAGAGCATATTCTTCCGCAAGCTGCCGGTAAGCTTCGGCGGTTTCTAAGGGGCTTAGATCAGAGCGCTGCAGATTTTCGATGAGCGCCAGCTCAACACGCTCTTGTTCGGTGGCTTCGCGGATCATGACCGGCACCCGGTCAAGTCCAGCCTGGCGCGAAGCAAGCAGCCGACGTTCGCCAGCAATGAGAATGTATTGCTCGGGTGCACTCCCTGCTGTGACCAGTAAAGGCTGTAGGACTCCGTGTTCACGGATGGAGCTGGCTAATTCGGAAAGTTCCTGTGGGTCAAAATGAGTGCGCGGCTGATGAGGGTTTGGGATGATCTGATCGATTGGGATCTGTAAAATACCGGCTTCAGAGGATGGTTTCTCTTCCGCAGAAAGAAAATTTTCGGTTGGGATGAGTGCATCAAGCCCTTTTCCTAGACCAGATTTACGAGCCATCTTCTCACCTATTGTGTGTCAAAATGAATACCATCGCCTTCTAATATTTCTCTAGCCAGGGCTGAATAAGCTTGCGCGCCTACCGATTCCGGAGCGAAAGCGCTGATCGGCTGGCCAAAGGAAGGCGCCTCTGCCAGACGGATTGAGCGCGGCACAACCGTTTGAAATACTTGACTTGGAAAGTGGCGCCGCACTTCTTCAACGACATCGTGACTCAATTTCGTCCGCGTATCATACATGGTCAAGACAACTCCCCGAATCCTTAGCCCGGGGAAAAGCCCAGAGCGAATACGAGTAAGAGTCTAGTCAGGTGGCCAATGCCTTCCAACGCCAGGTATTCGCATTGAACAGGGATCAACACACCATTTTGAGCTGCCACCAGGCCATTGAGGGTTAAAAGTCCCAATGAGGGCGGGCAATCGATCAAAATATAATCATACCGCTCTTTAATCGGAAGGAGGGCCTTACGCAGCAGACTTTCACGCTCAGGCAGTGCAACCAGCTCAACCTCTGCGCCTGCTAATGCCGCTGAGGAAGGCAAAAGGGAAAGTTTGAAACCTGAGTGGTAAAGTACAAAGGCGGAAGCTGGAGCGGAACCGATGATGACTTCGTAGGTTCCACCTTTTACAGAATTCTTATCGACGCCCAGGCATGAGGTGGCATTTGCCTGCGGGTCTAGGTCAACAATTAATACTCTTTGACCCAACAGAGCCAGGAAGGCGCTAAGATTAATAGCTGTGGTGGTTTTCCCGACGCCTCCTTTTTGGTTGGCCAAAGTGTAGATGATGCCCATCTATAGAACCTCGATCAGGCTCTCCTGGATTTCGGCGGAGGTGGGGATGCTCTCAAATCCGGAACGGGTGACAGAATAAGCCGAAAGCTGAGTCGCGAAACGAGCTGCTTCCCATGGGTCACGCGTCGTATACAGGCGGACAAAAAATGCGGCAGCGAAGACATCACCTGCTCCGGTGGCATCCACCTGATTGACAGCAGGAGGTAGGAAGTGGCGCACATCCCCATTCCAGTAAAGTCGTGAGCCACAACTGGCTTCTGTCACAGCGAGAATCCGGCAGGCTGTAGCCATTTCCTCAATCCGCTCATCGCTGTTACCGACGTCTTCAACGCTGATAACGGCTGCTCCTGCCTGGTTGAGTATAAAAGAAGCTTCGGGCCACTCACAAGGGTGAACGTGACCTTTCTCATCCCAGGCGCGTAACCAGCCCTGAGGCGTTAAACCGATGAGAGAAGAAGAAATGTACCGGATTAAGCCGGTTCAACCTCCTGAGCCACGGGGCCCAGGTGGATTATGGGTGTCTGGCGCCAGGCTTCAGGAATATGATGATAATCCAAAGTCGGAGCAACGTTGTGGAGAGTCTGAACGCGCCCCTGGGGGGTATAAATATTCTCGAAAGTTGTGCTGCGTTCCGTTGGATAATTGACTACCGGGATGTGTTGCAAGATATCTGAAGGGATTTCTTCTCCCCAGGATGTGATAATCCCAACCCGCAACCCTAATGCCCTGGCAGTTAGTGCGGAAAAAGTGGCTGTTCCGCCCATCCGTGGACCATCAGGGGTTAGGTCTTGGGTAATATGACCAATTACCAGGTAATCAATTTCATCCAAGGGAGCTAATTTGTGCATGAAGGGATTATGCTCCCTCAGTGGGAATAATTGTCACTTTGCGATGAGGATCTTCACCAATGCTTTCTGTGCGAACATTGGGATTGTTGCGCAGCTCCATGTGGATGATGCGGCGTTCACTGGCAGGCATTGGTTCGAGGATTTGCCGGCGACCCGTTTTAACTGCCTGTTCGGCCATACGCCGGGCTAATTGGCAAATCTGGGTTTGGCGGCGCTCGCGAAATCCTTCAACATCCACTACCACGGTTATTGGGTGGCCAAGCTTTTTACCCAGGATCAGGCTAGTAATGTACTGCAAGGCATTTAGAGTTTCAGCTCTTCTTCCGATCAACATCCCCAGGTCATTGCCGCGAATGTCGATGAGAATCGGTATGCGCCCTCGTTCTTCATCGGCTTCACCAAACTGGGCAGTTACCCGGGCCTTTATTTGCATTTTGGCTAATAATTCTTCGGCAGTCTCTTTGGCAATCTCAAGATCCATATTTTCTTCGCCACTCAACGGAACTGTGGCTGTGGCGGGTGTGCCAACAGGCATACTGCCAGCCGGCTTGACCAATGGTTTGCCTTCAGAAGGTTTTGAGCGAGGGAGGCGCACGGCAGGTTTTGGGGTGGGAGGGGGTTCGCTGATTTCCTCAGAGGCTGATTTTACTGTCAGACGGACGCGTGCCAGGCGAGATCCCAAACCAAACAACCCCCGGCTTCCTTCATCCAAAATTTCTATCTCAACATCATCCTCAGTCAATCCCAAATCAGTAAGACCATTCTTGATGGCTTCCTCGATGGTTGGAGCAATGACTTCCAGGTTTGCACGTTGTGTATTCATAGAAACCTCTACTTCGTTTTCTCTTTATTCGTTTTCTCTTTGTTCATTTTAAAGGAAGGCAAGAGGTTCTTCCAGTTCACTTTCCCCATGGCGGCATATTGGGCAATACCAACCACATTGCTGGTGACAAAGTATAAGGCCAGTCCGGAGGCGAGACTGAACGCGATGAATCCCATCATGAAGGGCATGTAGAGGTTCATCATTTTCGACATCTGAGCACTTTGATCACCAGGATTAGCTGATGGAGGGGTCATTACCTTGGATTGCATCCAGGTGGTGATGACAACCAGGATGGTCAAGGAAGGAATACCGATGCCCAGACCAAACAAATAGAGACGCTCTGGTTGACTCAGGTTCATCCAGAGGAATTGGTTGTTCAAGGGAATTAATTGCGCTGCATTGAGAAATGGGTAAATCAATTTTGATAAACCCAAGAGCTGGTGCGGGGTAGCAGCCATGGCGATGTTCAAAGCTCCGTAAAGGCCAAACAAGATGGGAAGCTGAATAAATGTGGGCAAACAAGATGCCATGGGGTTTACGCCCATTTCTTTATAGAGCTTCATTTGTTCCTGGGCTTGCTTTTCTTTGTCATCTTTATACTTTTTCTGAATATCTTTCCATTTTTGAGACCCCTGGAATTCCTGCATCTTTTGAGAGCTTTTCATTTGAGATGCCGTCAATGGATAAGTGATCAGGCGGATGAGGATTGTGAAAAAGATGATTGCCAGGCCGAGGTTATTTCCGATCAGGTCATAAATCCACAGCAGCAGGTTCAGCATTGGTTGGATAACGAGTGTATTCCACATGTTTAAATTTCTCCAATCATCCCAATAATACAGCTATTTATTTGGGTGGTATAAAGGACCATTTTATCGAACCGGTAGTGGTCATGGCGATCAAGAGAGCATCTCCCTCTGAAGGAGTTACAAATAACGTGTCTCCTGAAGTCAAGATGGGTGAATAAACTTTTCCACTGACGGTCGTGTTCCAGGCAGGGTTTCCTTCAAGATCCATAGCAAAAATACTGCCATTTTCGGTTCCAAAGAATACCTGGTCTTCAGTCAATAAGGGTGTTCCGGTGATCGCACCATCTGCCTGCTTATTCCATTTTGCATTTCCTGAGGTGGTCAGGGCGAAAAATGTTCCTTGTTTCTCATTTATATCGCCAAAATAAATGGATCCATCTTGGTGGGGAGCCGATGACCAAACCCAATCGGTTGTGCTGGTGCGCCATTTGATCTCTCCGGTGGCAGAATCTAGGGCGAGCATCTCATTGCCAAAGGTGCCAACGAAAAGCGTTCCATTCTCATCAAAAGTCGGAGGGGCTACGACAGCGGCTCCTAAATCCTGGCTTTGCCAGATTTGCTTGCCAGTGGCTGCGTTGACTGCATACAAGTGATGATCCATTGATGAAACGTACAAGCATTGGCATTTTCCATCCGTGACGGGCTGCGCCCAGAGAGGACCGGCAGTCAGGAAAGGGGGCCAGAGCTGTTTGCCATTCAAATCCAAGGCATATAGGAAACCATCCGCATTGGGGGCAAAAATACCTTGTGATGTAACCAAGGGGCTGGCAATGTAGCGGTCATTTGCGCCACCCTCAAGCGGTTTCCCATCTGCATCCATAGGGGGAAAGGTCCATGAAACGGTGCCATTATTTGGATCAAGGCTATAAAGGACACGATCATACCCACCCACAATGAGCTGCTTCCCATCTTCGGTCATTACGGGAGCAGCAAAAAAAGATTTGGCTTTATCCGCTTTATCAGCCGGGTATTTCCACCTCAAGCTGCCGTTTTCCAGGTTGACGGCATAAACAAAAGCGTTGTCGGCCAAATAACCTGTGCTTTCGTCAACCAACAACCCTGGCCAACCTGAAGGGAGGGAACCGCCGGTGCAGCCGCTCAAAAAGCTGGCGGTGATAATAAGAAGAAAACTGAACAAGAGAAAGCGAGTTATTTTCATGGGTATTCTTTATCCAAAAAGATTCAAAAACACACTAATCACTTATGGAACAGGATCAAAGCCGCCTTTGTTGAAAGGATTACATCTTAAAATCCGCCAAGCAGCCATAAAACCACCCTTAATTATTCCATAACGATAAATGGCCTGGTAACCATAATGAGAGCAAGTGGGGTAAAACCGGCACGTATTGGGCGGTAAAGTACGCGAGAAGGTCATCTGGTAAAAACGGATCAAGGCCAGAAATGGGATACGAGCCAGCGTATTCCAGCGCAGCGGAATATCCCGCAGACGGGGCTCTGATGGAAATTCGGGATCGTGCGTATGCTCAGCTTCCATTTTCGCGGCTTCTTCCGATGTCACGATGAAGCCGGAGCCATGCAGTTTCACGCCTGGACTACTCAGGTTCTCATTCGCTCGGAGTGACACAGCGCCGGACACGTTGGCTCCGATGGTCAGGTCGGGGAGAATTTGCCCCGTTCGTTGGGTGAGCGTCACTTGCGCCGTGCCATCATCGTCCGGCTGCTCGCTGACCACTTGTTGCAGCACGCCGTTTCCCTCGCCCGCCGCGCCCACCGTCATCGCGGTCCCGCACCGCCGCCCCCTCGGCGCTGTCCACCCAGGCGGAGGAATCGGGGATGGCGAAGGCGATGTGTAGGGGCAGGTCTTGTGCTATTGCCCATAAGTTAACAACTGAATAGACTTGTCAAGTCGGTCCGACCAGGAAATGGGCGGGTCGGTGAGTTGCCAGAAACCCAGTGCGGCGCGACGATAGGTGCATGACACGCACACCGAATGCCCGTCTTGGCAGCGGTCGCTATGCCAAGGCAGCAGGCAACCCTGACCACGCACGGCGCCATGAAGTTGCTGCGCCCAGCGACCGCGATATCGAGCAGCGTCTGGACGAGTTGGTCAAGCCGGCGGTATTCGCGGAAATTGGCTTACTACCGCAAGCTGGGTCTGCGCAATCGTCTGCTGAATCTACCCGTCATGGTGGCGATCGTCCTCGCCATGCTGTGGCGCCAGATCCCCGGCGTGTGTACCTTGCAGCGGATGCTGGCCACTGAGCGCATCCTGTGGGCGCAGCCGACCAAGGTGAGCCAGCCGGCGCTCAGCGAGCGCTTGTTGACTTTTCCCGCCGAGTTGTTCGAACGGGTGTTGCGGGCCGTGTTGGCACGCTTACCCGAGCGCACGGCGGCGCGGACCCGGCCCGTTCCCGCCCGATTCGCGCGGGTCAGTGCGCGGTTTGCGGGCTGCTATGCGCTGGATGGCACGACCCTGGAAGCCTTGTTTCGCAAGCTCCAGGCGCTGCAGACATCCCGGAAGCGCCCTTGGCGGGCCACCTGGCGGCCGTCTGCAACGTCATCACACACCTACCGGTGCAGATCGGGTACGCCCGAGAATTCGGCGACCAACGAC
>CAVWGW010000005.1:0-69048 GCA_963754615.1 uncultured Chloroflexia bacterium
TGAGTTTGAGCCTTGGTATTTTGAAATTTGAAATTGTTTAGATATTAGAAATTAGATATTGGTCATGGACTGATAACTGACAACTAAAAACCCTTAACTGGAGGTAAGCTTAATGGATCACGGACCTTCGACGGAATGGAAGGTGGAAAAATCCGGGTCGTACAAATCCCGGCTGGGACTGATCATGTTCGCCATTTTCACCCCGGTCTACCTGGGCTTCGTGCTGATGAGCGTCATCAGCCCGTCGTTCATGGCCACCGGCATCGGCGACCTCAATATCTCCATCGTCTACGGCTTCTTCATCATCATCCTGGCCGTTTTCCTGGCCGTCCTTTACAACACCCTCTGTTCCAATAAGGAAAAACATGACGACAAAGAGGAGTGTTTATAGATGAACTACTCCGCCGAACCCCTGGCAGTCGTCATCTTCGTCTTCTTCGTCATCGCCGTACTGGGCATCTCCTACTGGTTCGCCCGGCGCGCCAAGTCCGCCAGCGGCTACTTCGCCGCCGGCGGCAACATCCACTGGTCGGTTAACGGCGTCGCTTTCGCCGGTGACTACCTCTCCGCCGCCTCCTTCCTCGGCATCGCCGGAATGATCGCCATCTACGGTTTTGACGGCTTCCTCTACTCCATCGGCTTTCTGGCAGGCTGGATGGTCGCCCTGTTCGTGGTGGCAGAACCCCTGAAGCGCATGGGCAAATACACCTTCGCCTCAGCTATCGACGCCAAGTTCAAGTCCCGCGGCGTGGTTTTCGCCGCCGCGGTTTCCACCCTCGTCGTCTCTTTGTTCTATCTCATTCCCCAGATGGTCGGCGCCGGAGCCCTGATCACGCCGCTGCTGGGCCTGCCCTTCGAAGTCGGAGTGCTCCTGGTCGGCGGTATCGTCATCCTGATCGTGGCCACCGCCGGCATGGCCTCCACCACCTGGGTGCAGTTCATCAAGGGCGGTCTGCTGGTGGTGTTCTCATTGGTGCTGACGGTTTTGCTCCTTGTCAACGGCTTTTCCACTTCTCCCGGCGACGAGGACGGCCCGCTCAATAACCTCCAGACACTGGAACTGACCGATACCACCCCCGGCAGCCTGGCCGTGGCCGACACTGCCTACACCCTGCTGGATGAATTCACTGTGGGCGGCCGCACCTTCGTCAAGGCGGAGCACGACGGCCTGGTCAACTACTGGAAGCTGGAAACGGCGGACGGTGTGCTGACCCAGGCCCAGTCCATCGTCACCGCGCCGGGACAGCCTGCTCTCTACAACGGCGCCCCCAAGGAAGACGGTTTGTTCTTCTCGGTAGGCCACCTGAGCGAGATCGACGGTCAGGCCAATATCGAGACCGGCCCGGTCAACCTGCTGTCCTTCTTCGGTATCATCAAAGAAGGCACTGTGGTGCGATGGGGCACTCAGAAGATCCAGGACGGCGAGGCCGCCGCCACCGTCTATTACCAGATCCCCACCCAGGGCTCCGACATCCTGGTGCCCGGCCAGAAATTCAAGATCGACCCCGCAAAAGGCGCCTCGACCGCCGACCGGGTCAACTTCGTGTCCTTGATGCTGTCCCTGTTCCTGGGCACCGCCGCGCTACCACACATTCTCATTCGCTACTATACCGTGCCGTCGCCGGCCTTCGCCCGCAAATCCACCATCGTGGCGGTGGGCGCCATCGGATTGTTCTACCTGCTGACCTTCTTCCTGGGTCTGGGGGCCATGACCTCCGGCGTCATCGACCTGACCAACGAGAACATGTCGGCGCCGCTCCTGGCCAGGTACTTCGGCATAGGCATCTTCGCCGTCATCTCAGCCATCGCCTTCGCCACCATCCTGGGCACCGTCAGCGGCCTGATCGTAGCTGCCTCCGGCGCCGTGGCCATCGACCTGGTGCACAAAACGCTCAAGGTCAAGTTGTCCGATACCGGCATGGTACTGATCGGACGCGTCACCGCCATCCTGGTGGGCGTGCTGGCCATGGGGCTGGGACTGGCCTTCAAGAACATGAACGTCTCGTTCCTGGTGGGCTGGGCCTTCACCATCGCCGCCTCGGCCAACCTGCCGGCTATCATCATGATCCTGTTCTGGAAGGGCGTCACCGCCAAAGGCGTCATCGCCTCCATCATCGTCGGCCTGGTGAGTTCGCTGGTGATGATCCTGCTGTCGCCGGACGTCTACGCCCAGGTCTACCACTTGCCCGCCGCCGACGCTCCCATGCCCATCAGCCAACCGGCCATCATCTCGGTGCCGCTGGCTTTCCTGACGCTGGTGGCGGTTTCCCTATTGACAAAGAAAAACACCGTGATAGAATCCAAGGCATAAGGAGGGCAATGTACGAAAGAATCATAGTCCCCCTGGATGGTTCCAAACTGGCGGAAACCGTTTTGATCAACGTAGAAGACATCATGGTCAAGATGGCCCCGGAAACGGAATCGGAAATCACCCTGCTGGAAGTAGTCTCCGGCATGACCTACAACGCGCTGACCCGCGACCGCCGCGCCCAGGTCCCGCTGGAAGAGCATGAACTGGAAGAAATAAAGGCCGAGGCGCTGGCTTACCTGGAAGAAACAGCCGCGCCGCTGAGAGCCAAAGGCATCAAGGTCAACACCTTGGTGACCGTCGGCGACGTCGCCGAGGAGATCGTCAAAGCGGCGCACGAGGTCAAGGCCAACATCATCGCCATGTCCACCCACGGCTTCTCCGGCATCAAGAAATGGGCCCTGGCTCCGTGACGGATGAGGTGGTCAAGATCCTTGCGGGAGGTGTGCAGTCGGCGGTCAGCCCGGCCTGTACGGCACTGGCCACGCGCGGCGCCAGGTCGCGCCCGAGGGGAGTAGCGCCGAACAAGAAGATATACGGCTGCCACTTGCGCACCTGCTCGACCACCACCCGGCTGTAGGGCAGAGTGCGGTACAGCTCCAGGGCGGGGTGTTCGGCCACCAGCACATGGTCAGCGCCATATTCGATTAACTGCCGAGGCAGCTCCGCTACCTGGTGCCCGCACAGCAAGGCCCACACCTGGCTGCTCGCCTCGCCCGATGCCTGCAGGAGCTGCGCCAGCTCCTGCGCTTTGCCCAAAAGCTCCAGGCTGACGTCGGCAATGCGGCCGTCTTCCTGTTCGATAAATACCCAAACATTTCGCTTGTCTGTCATCGTTTTCTCCAGCCCCTACCCGATCAAGTATTCCTGGATCAATTCCTGGATCAAAGCCCGGATAGCCTCCGGGTTGGGCTGGATTTCTTTGCTCTCGGTGGCTTCCAGCACGACAAAATTAATCTTATACACCTGGGTCGGTGAGCCTGCCAGGCCCAGAAGAGATTCATCGACCTCCAGGTCTGCAACGCTCCAGACTTCGATCTTCAGGTCTCTGTCTAAAAGATACGCATCCAGGGCTTGCTCAGAGCCAAATTCGGGCCACTTCGCCAGCAGCGCCGGGTATTCTGCCGGAATAGCCGCCAGCTTGTATTCGATGCGCCTGCGCACTGAAGCCGGGCGCGGCTGGTTGGCAGAGGAGACCACGGTCAGCAGCCCCGGCAGGCGGCATTTAACCACTTCCATGCCGCGCTCGAAAGCCCGCCTCACCACAATCTCGTCACCTTCCAGGCTGACAATCAACTCAGCGTAGGTGATCTGGGGCAGCCCAAGCTTTTCTGCCAGCTGCGGACCGACCTGGGCGGTATCGCCATCGATGGCCTGCCGCCCGCAGAATACCAGGTCAAAGACGCCCGCTTTTTGCACCGCACATTTCAAGGAATAAGAGGTGGCTTGCGTATCCGCGCCAGCGAATTTGCGGTCGCTGAGCAGGATCACGCGATCTGCCCCGCGGTAGAGAGACTGCCGCAGCACTTCGGCGGCCTGCAGCGGTCCCATCGTCAGCACCGTAACCGTACCGCCGTACTGGTCTTTCACCTGCAGCGCCATTTCCAGCGCATTCAGGTCTTCGGGGTTGAAGATGGCTGGCAGCGCACTGCGGTTCATGGTACCTTCTTTGGTCATCACTTCCCCGGTCACATGGCGTGTATCAGGGACCTGCTTGACCAGGACAATCGAGTTATAGGTTTTGGATGTCATGCAGAATGGCGCCTCCAAATTCAGATTCAAAATCGCTCTTCAACTTAAACCGCCAGGGAATGCTCTTCCAAGGCTCCGGTACAGTATATAAACCCACGCGCGGGCCAATCGTCACGCTGTCATCGGGAATCGCCAGGCCCATTTCGATGTATAGATCCGCCTCAGGTGCGCACAGATCGGCGCCATTAAAGCGCTTATCGATATCCAGTGCCTGGCAGATCTTAGCCGGTCCATCCGTCCATAGGGCTGGCGGCTGCCCCTTCCGCCGCGCAGCGATCACCTCAAGTCCCTCGGTCGGATAAATGCCGCGCAGCAGCACTGCCGCAGGAAAACCTTCTTCTTCGGTGACAAAGTTCAACATCCAATGCATCCCGTATGTGAAATAGACATAGGCATGTCCCGGTGGTCCATACATGATCTGCGTGCGCGGTGTGCGGCCTGCCTTGGCGTGGCAGCCCAGGTCCTCCTCCCCCCGGTAGGCTTCGACTTCGGTGATATAGCCGGATAAGCGCCGGTTCCCTTCCAGGCGAACCAGGCGACAGCCGAGAAGGTGGCGTGCTATTTCGAGGGTGGGCTGGGCAAAAAAAGAACGCGGGAGGTGAAGAGACATAACAGGAGCAATTGTAAAGCATTTTGCCTCGCCCGAATTATAATTGGTCGGCCCAGTGCTAAAATAAGAACAAAGGAATGATGCTTATGACAGACAGTGCGCTTACATTTACTTCAGATGATCCTCTGCTCCAGGATGGCTTCAACTGGGCCAAAGCCCAGGCTCTGGCATACGCTTTTACCGGCGACCCGGTCGGCGATTGGTACGAGGCGGCCCTGCCCGGCCGGGGTGCCTTTTGCATGCGGGACGTCTCCCACCAGGCGACCGGCGCCCAACTGCTGGGGTTGGCAAGTTTCAACCGCAACATGCTCCACCGCTTTGCCGAGAATATCTCCGCCAGGCGCGGTTGGTGCTCTTATTGGGAGATTGACAAATTCAACCGCCCTTGCCCGGTCGATTACCGCGATGACGACTTTTTCTGGTACAACTTTCCGGCGAATTTTGATGTACTCGATTGCTGTCTGCGCCAATATCTTTGGACTGCTGACCGGGCTTACCTGGAGGACCCGGCCTTTCGCTTCTTTTACGCCAAGTCAGTCAATGAGTATGTGCAGCATTGGGATTGGGATCGGGATGGGCTGATGGAGCATGATCCATCCTACGGCTTCCGAGGCATCGCCACCTACAACGAAGAAGTGCCGGATCCCCTGGTCGGTGGTGATTTAATTTCTGCTCAAGCTGCCGGGTACCGGGCTTTCGCGGATCTGCTCGATCTTGAAGGGCGAGAAACGGAAGCCACATCCTATCGTAATCAGGCTGCCGCATTGAGACGCCTGTACAACGATAGCTGGTGGGATGCCCAGAGGCAGTGTTTTTACGGTTTCATGAACCAGGATCGCTCTTTCTCCGCCGATGACCAGGGGCTGAATAACATCTTCGCCTTATACTTTGACCTGGCGGATGCCGAAGAGCGTATCAGCCGAACCCTGGATGCGATTATTCAGACCGAACCCTTTATCAATGTTGAATCCCGTTCTTATATCCCGGAAGTTTTATATCGCTACGACCGGAACGAAGCCGCTTATACCGTACTCAAATCCCTGTTCGATCAAAATCTGCCCCGCCGGGAATACCCGGAGCTATCCTATGCCCTAATCGGCGCACTGGGAATGGGTTTGATGGGCTTGAAGGCGGATGCTCGCGAGCACCTGGTGTGCACGTTGCCGCGCTTGACCCCAGAAACCGGCCAAGCGGAAATGAGGGGCATTTCGGTCTTTGAAACGCACCTCGACCTCTGCCATTTTGGCTGTACGGAAACAACCCTGACCAACCAGGGCCGGCAGCCCTTTTACTGGCGGGCTGCTTTTCCAGGCCAGGCCGACACACTGTTCGTGGACGGTAAAGCCTGGGCGGTGCAGCAGGCCACCCGTTGGGATGGTGAGCAAGAGTCTTTTGTGCTCCTGCGTGTGGGCGGTGGAGAGAAGCACATGGTTAGTAAGAGTGGATAGCCCTTTACCCCTGCCCCACCTGGTAATTGGGCGCCTCTTTGGTGATGATGATATCGTGGGGATGGCTTTCGATCAGCCCGGCGTTGGTAATGCGCACCAAAGCTGACTTTGCACGCAGCTCTTCCAAGGTCGCCGCGCCCGCATAGCCCATACCGGAGCGCAAGCCGCCGATAAGCTGAAAGACATAATCGTGCAGGCTGCCTTTATAGGGCACGCGGCCTTCGATCCCCTCCGGCACCAACTTGCCGCTGCCGCCCTGGGCACTGGCATAGCGATCTCTGCCGTAGCCCTGCATGGCGCCCAGGCTGCCCATGCCGCGGTAGTCTTTGAAACGCCTGCCTTCGTAAAAGACCACATCGCCCGGCAATTCATCCAGCCCAGCCAGCAGGCTTCCCAGCATAACCGTATCCGCCCCAGCGGCAATCGCTTTGACGATATCGCCGCTGTACTTGATGCCACCGTCGGCGATGACCGGCACACCCAGCGCATGCGCCCGCTGCGCGCAGTAGTAAATTGCTGAAAGCTGCGGCATACCTGCGCCCGAGATGACGCGCGTAGTGCAGATCGACCCGGCGCCTACCCCCACCTTGACCGCCGCAGCGCCCGCCCGGATCAAGGCCTCCGTGGCCTCTTCAGTCACCACGTTCCCGGCGATGACGGGCAGGTCCGGGTAAAGCATGTGAATACGCTGGATGGCGAGCACCACGCCCGCCGAGTGACCGTGGGCAGTATCCACAACTACCACATCCACGTCCTTCTCCACCAGGGCGCCCAGGCGCTCCTCCAGGTCTGCCCCCACGCCCACCGCCGCGCCGACCAGCAAACGCCCGCGGGCATCCTTGGAAGCGTTTGGGAAATCACGCGCTTTCTGAATATCTTTGACGGTCAGCAGACCCTTCAGAATATTGTTTTCGTCTAATAAGGGCAGCTTCTCGATGCGGTACTTCTGCAGCAGCTTCTTGGCATCCTCCAGGCTGATCCCAACGGGCGCAGTCACCAGCGGCTGGGGAGTCATGAACTGGCTGATGGGCTGATCATAGTCGGCTGCCTCAACAAAACGCACATCCCGGTTGGTCAGGATGCCTACCAGGCAGCCTTTTACGTCGACAACCGGCACGCCGCTGATGTGGTAGGTCCCCATGATCGCCTCCGCTTCGCGCAGCAAGGCCGTGGGAGGCAGCGTGATCGGCTCGACAATCATCCCAGACTGCGAACGCTTGACCTTATCGACCTCACCAGCCTGGTCTTGCGGCGAGAGGTTGCGGTGCAAGATACCGATGCCGCCTTCGCGCGCCAGGGCAATTGCCAGGCGCGCCTCCGTCACGGTATCCATCGCCGCTGAAAGCAGCGGGATGTTCAGGCGAATGTCGCGCGTCAGGTTGGCAGAAATTTCTGTCTGATCAGGCAGGACCTCTGCATAGCCGGGGACAATAAGAACATCATCGAAGGTTAAGGCTTCGTATCTGGAAAAAAGTTCTTCGTTCATTTATTCTTCTCCTCGTTTTCAATCAGCTGCTCAAACGCCCAGGTAAGAGCGCAAGGCCGTGCGCCCCAACAAGTAATCCGATGAGATTAATGCCTGAAATGCCTCACGCCGGTAAAAACCATGGCAAGTCCATGCGCCTCAGCTGCCGCAATAGCTTCCACATCGCGCACGGACCCGCCCGGGGCAATGATGGCCGTGATGCCCGCCTGGGCAGCCACTTCGACCGAATCAGGAAAGGGGAAAAAGGCATCCGAGGCCATCACAGCGCCCTGGGATCGCTGCCCGGCGCGCTGCACCGCAATCCGCACGCAGTCCACCCGGTTAGGCTGCCCGCCGCCAATGCCAACCGTCGCTTCTCCCTGCACAAAGACAATGGCATTCGACTTGACATGCTGGCAGGCTTTCCAGGCAAAGCGCAGCGACTGCCATTCTGCTGGGCTGGGTTGGCGGCTGGTAACCACCTTCCACTCGGTCTCAGCGGGATCGCCCAGGTCGACCGACTGCCTCAGCACACCCTGGTTGACCGAGCGCAGCTCGAAAAGAGGTGAAAGGCGGGTGCCGGGCATATCCACCAGGCGCAGGTTTTTCTTTTTCGTCAGCGCTTCCTGCGCTCCGGGTTCGAAGCCAGGCGCAGCAATGCACTCCACAAACAGGTCGCCCAGCTCAGCAGCTACACCCGCATCGAAAGGCCGGTTGGCCGCGATGACGCCGCCAAAAGCCGAAACCGGGTCAGAGGCCAATGCCTGTTGGAAAGCCTCTGCCAGCGTATCTGCAGAAGCCACCCCGCATGGCGAGAGGTGTTTAACGATGCAAATTGTGGGGCGTTCGAACATCACTGCGCAGCGCCAGGCCGCATCCAGGTCAAGCAGGTTGTTATACGACAGCGGCTTGCCCTGCAATGCCTCCCCTCCCAGGGGACCCACCTCCGGTGCGTAACCGTACAGTGTCGCAGATTGGTGCGGGTTTTCACCGTAGCGCAGCCTGCTGACCGGGTAAAGGGTCAAAGGCAGGGGGTCTTCAGGGCCGCTAAAATAAGCCGTGATGGCCGCGTCGTAATGCGCCGTATGGGCGAAACCCTTCACTGCCAAGCGCTGGCGCGTTTCAGCCGTTACACCGCCTGCCTGCAGCTCCTTCAGCACCATTGGGTAATCACCCGGATCGCAGAGCAAGGTGACGCGGGCATGGTTCTTTGCCGCGGCGCGGATCAAGGTCGCCCCACCAATATCAATGTTCTCGACCACCTCTTCGACCGTCACGCCAGGCTTAGCCACAGTCTGTTCAAAAGGGTAAAGGTTGACGGCTGCCAGGTCGATCGCGTCCCAACCCTGCTTGCGCAGCTCAGCCAGGTCATCCACTGTGCCGCGTGCTAAAAGCCCGCCGTGGATGGCAGGATGCAAGGTTTTGACGCGCCCACCCAGGATTTCTGGCGAGCCGGTATAATCGGCGACTTCGGTGACCGGGACCTGGTTCTGGCGTAAGAGTTTCGCCGTTCCACCCGAAGCAAGCAGCGTCCAACCGAGCGAATTCAAGCAGCGCGCAAAATCAACCAGGCCAGTTTTATCGTAAACAGAAAGGATAGCTTTGGGCATATGGCCCTCCTCTACAAAATTTGGATTGGATTATATCCCGTTGAGGATGACTAGACAAGCAACTTCAAAAAAGCTTGCCCGGGTTCTTCCAATCGCGTATAATCGAAGGGCCATGACATTTGATTATGATACTTACCTTTCCCCTTTCACCTGGCGCTACGGCAGTGCTGAGATGCGCCAGGTCTGGAGCGAGATCCACAAACGCCGCATCTGGCGCGAGCTTTGGGTGGCGCTGGCGGAGACGCAGGCTGAATTCGGCCTGGTGACACCTGCACAGGTAGAGAATCTCCGCCAGCATGTCGAGAATGTCGATATGCGACGCTCCCTGGAGATCGAGGCCGAGATCCACCACGATCTGATGGCAGAGCTGAAAAACTTTGCCGAACAAGCCCCCTTAGGTGGTGGGATTATGCACCTGGGCGCTACCTCGATGGATATCGAAGATAACGCAGATGTGCTGCGCCTCCGCCAGGCGTTGGAGCTCGTTCTCGAAAAATTGCAAAAACTCCTGCTGTGTTTTGCTGGACAGATCGAGACCTGGGCAGACACCCCCCTGATCGCGTTCACGCATCTCCAACCAGCAGAGCCCTCCACGCTGGGTTACCGGCTGGCACAGTACGCCCAAGATTTGCTGATGGACTGGGAGGAACTGTGCAAAGTTAAAGGCGAATTGAGAGGGAAGGGTTTCAAAGGTGCGGTCGGCACAAGCGCAGCCTATGCGGAACTGCTGGGAAGCGAACACCTGGAACAGTTCGAAGAAAGCCTGTCGGCCCGCCTAGGGCTGAAGTTCTTTCCTGTCACCACTCAGGTTTACCCGCGCAAGCAAGATTACCTGGTAACCAGCGCCCTGGCTGGGCTGGGCGGCTCGCTTTACAAGTTTGCGTTCGACCTGCGCCTCCTGCAGTCTCCACCGGTCGGTGAGCTGGGCGAGGCATTCGGCAAGAAGCAAGTTGGCTCGTCTGCCATGCCGTTCAAGCGCAACCCGATCAATGCCGAAAAGATCAATTCGCTGGCGCGCCAGCTGGCTCAAAGTCCGCGCCTGGCCTGGGATAATGCTGCTCACTCTCTGTTGGAAAGGACGCTGGACGATTCAGCCAACCGCCGCTCGCTGCTGCCCGAGTCTTTCCTGATCGCGGATGAGCTGCTAAGTGTAGCGTTTCGCCTGGTTGATGGCTTGCAGGTGAACGAGGCTGCCATGTCGCAGAACCTGGCGACCTATGGTCCCTTCGCAGCCACGGAGCGCCTGTTGATGGCCATGGGAAAAGTGGGCGCAGACCGGCAGGCCATGCACGAGCGGCTGCGGGAACAAGCCATGCAAGCCTGGGCAACCATCCAGTCCGGGCAACCCAACCCGCTGATCGAAAACCTGGCGCACGACCCCGAAATTCTCCGCTATTTGTCTGCAGAAGACGTGCTCAAGCTGATGGACGCCCGCCGCCATCTGGGCGACGCACCCCAGCGCGCCAGAAAGCTTGTCAGCAATATCCGGCTGGCAATTAATAACGTGAGTCCGGGCTAGAAAAGCTAAGGTCTAAGCGGAGACAAATTCAAGAACGGTCTCGCAGAAATGAATTTTGGCTTGTTCCTTATACTCGTCTGGGGAGTGATCGGATAAGAAACTTCCAGGGCGTCACGATTGTAACACCGGAATGATTTCTTCGCGTTCCGGTCCAACAGAAACGTAGCTTACCGGCACGCCCACCAATTCTTCTAATTTACGCACGTAAGCCTGGGCAGCCTTGGGGAGCTGGCTGAACTGGCGCAAGCCCTTTGTCGGCTGCAGCCAGCCTTCGATTTCGATATACTCCGGCTGCACCTGCCCCATCCAATAGGCATCCCCTTCCCAGTAATGGTGCAATCCCTCACTGGCAGGATGCCGGTACCCGGTGCAGATGCGGATGCGGGGCAAGCTGTCGAGCACATCCAGCTTGGTCAAAGCCAGCTCGGTGAACCCGTTCAGCTGAGCAGTGAAACGCACGATCTCTGCGTCGAACCAGCCGCAACGCCGCGGCCGCCCGGTCACCGTACCGAACTCGGCCCCAGCCTTGCGAATGGCCTCGCCCATTTCATCGAACAATTCGGTGGGCATCGGTCCGGCACCTACGCGAGTTGTGTACGCTTTCGTCACCCCAATCACGCGGCTGATCCACCTCGGAGCGATCCCCAGTCCCCCACCCGCGCCGCTGGCAATGGTCGTCGAGGCCGTGCAGAACGGGTAGGTACCCCAATCGTTATCCAGCAGGGTTCCTTGCGCACCTTCCAATAGAATTTCGCCGCCCTGCCTCAAGGTTTCCTGAAGCATGCCAAAAGGCTCGCGCACCGCGCCTCGCAGCCGCTCATACTGGGCAAGCTTCTCTTTGACAACGGTTTCCAGGGCAAGCTGTTCCATGCCAAACGATGCGAACAGCCGGTTCTTTACGCCCAGCTGGATGCGCAGTTTCTCGGTCAACAGGTCTGGATTAGCAAAGTCGGCCAGCCGGATGGCGTTATAACTAACCTTATCAGCATAGACCGGTCCCATGCCCCGCCGGGTGCTGCCGGTTGCGCCGCTGCCCTTGATCTCTTCGTAGATTTCCTCGACCATCGGGTGATATGGCATCACCACCGAGCAGCGCGGTGAAACCCACAACCGGTCGATTAGATTAATCCCCCGGCTTTGGATGGTGTGCATTTCATCCAGCAAGGTAGCGAGATTCACCACCACTCCTGGACCAATCACGCAGATTGACTTAGGATTGGAAAATCCATTCGGCGTCAGGCGTAATTTAAAGGTGCCGTACTGGTTCACGACCGTGTGACCGGCATTGTCACCCCCGTTGAACCTGGCAACAATTTCCGCCCGCTCTGAAAGCAGATCGACCATTTTCCCTTTGGCTTCGTCCCCCCACTGCGCCCCAATCACAACGACCACACTCATAGGGTTCCTCTCTTTACATGCTCCTGGGCAACCATCCAGGCTGGCAATCTTAAGTCTTTTTTCCAGGCTCGTTACTGGCTCAGCTTCCAGGCAGGTGTGTTGGTAATATGATCAACATATATCCTTTGCAGCAGATCCTGAACATGCTCCGGGTCCATGGGTCGGGCAATTAAATAACCCTGGACACTCTCACAACCCAGAGCAGTTAATTGATCCAGCTGGATTTCACTTTCCACACCCTCGGCAATCACTTCCATCCCTAAGCCATGCGTCATCGTCACAATAGCCTGGACAATTTTCACATGCGCGTCATCTTTTTCAAGCGCATTGACAAAAGACCGGTCAATCTTCAGGGCATTCAGCGGGAAGCGCGAGAGATAACTGAGGGAAGAATACCCCATGCCAAAATCATCCACCTGGATTTGAATTCCCAGCGTCTGCAGCTTGGCAAGGATTTCCACCGTATTAATGTAGTTCTCCATTACCGCGCTTTCCGTAATCTCCAGGTTCAGCCGTTGAGCATCAAAGCCTGTCTCCTCGATAATGAGTTTGACCTCTTCTACCAGGTCCGCCTGCGCCACCTGCTTGCCAGAAATGTTCACGCTCAATTTCAGGGCAGGCAAGCCCGGAAACGTTTGGTCCCATTCCTGCATCTGGCGGATGCCTTCGCGCAGCACCCAACGGTCTAAATTAATAATCAAACCGGTATCTTCCGCCACCCCAATAAAATCACCCGGCATCATGAACCCACGCGCCGGATTCTGCCAGCGCACCAGGGCCTCAAAACCCAGGAGCTGCGCGTCATGCACCGAAAGGATTGGCTGGTAGTGCACGCATAATTCATCCCTCTCTAAGGCCAGGCGCAGCTCATTCTCCAGACCCAGGCGCTGCATAATTCGATCGCGCATCAGGGTGTCAAAGATCTCAAAGCGATCTTTTCCTTGGGATTTAGCCCGGTACATGGCAATATCGGCATCCCGCAAAATATCTTCTGGAGAGGCATAACCCGAGGTGCTCAAGACAATCCCAATGCTGGCAGAGATAAACAACTCATGCCCGTTCAGCAGCGATGTGCTTCTCAATCCCGAATGGATGCGCTCAGCCACGCGCGTAGCATCCCTGACATCGTTGATATCATCCAGCAAGATGACAAACTCGTCACCGCCCAAGCGCGCCACGGTATCCGTAGGACGCAAGATGGCCTCCAGCATCCGCGCGGTCGCCATCAAGAGCTGGTCGCCCATGGCATGTCCGAGGCTATCGTTGATATCTTTAAAGCGATCCAGGTCAAGGTATAAAACCGAGAAAAGGAAATCTTTGTGACGCCGGCTGCGATCGATCGAATATTTTAGTCGTTCGGTGAGTGCAGTGCGGTTGAATAAACCCGTCACCGAGTCATGCAGGGCATCATACCGCAGGCGCTGCTCGAAGGTCTTGCGATCGGTCATATCGGTTTGTGAGCCGGCGATGCGTGTGGTGGTATCAGTGGCGTCGCGCACCGCCAGGCCACGGCTGAGCATCCAACGATAACCGCCGTTTTTGAACCGCATCCGGTATTCAGTTTCAAAATGCGGCGTCACACCTTTGATATGCGCGGCAAGCTCCTTTTTTACTTTCTCAAGATCATCCGGGTGGATCCGGCTCATCCATTCATCCAATTTATCGGAGATCTCTTCCTCAGCATACCCAAGGATGGCTTTCCAGCGCGGCGAATAATACACCAGCCCCGATTTCAGGTTCCAATCCCAGATGCCATCATTGGCGCCGCGCACTGCCAGCGCATAACGCTCCTCGCTCTCCCTGAGAGCGATTTCGACACGTTTGCGCTCTTTCAGCTCCAGTTGGGATCTTTCATACAAGTTGGCATTTTCAATGGCAACTGCTGCATAGTCACCCAGCGAAGTCAACATGGCTTCATCGGTGGGTGTGAAGGATTGCCGGGTGGTGCGGTTATCAACAGCCAGCACCCCCAGCGGCTGGCCTTTGGACATCAAGGGGACATGGATCAGGCTGTAGACCAAAAACCCGGTGCTCACTTTGAGCGGTTGGGCTTCTCCCTGAGAAGAACGAAAAGCCTGTCCGCTGCGCATTACCATGCCAGTAATCGAATCGGTGACCGGCATGCGCACCGATTTGATGATATCCTCATCAATATTTTTGACAGCGCGCAGGTAAAGCTGACCCGAGGCGTGATCCAGCAGAGCCAGGAACCCCTCATCTGCACGGGTTAGCAGCACACCGGCTTCAACAATGCGCCTGAGGACATCATCCACATCCAGCGTAGAAGTGACACTCTTTCCAACCTTTGAAAGCACTGTCAGCCAGGTCACCTGATCTTTCAGCTGCCCCGTTAACCGCTCAGTTTCCCTGCGTAAGCGCGACTCGGTCAAGGCGTGGGAAATGGAGGCTGACAAGACATCAATTTCGACCCCCTTGTCAAGATAATCCTGTACGCCCAGGCGGAATGCATCGACCGCCACCTCTACCGATCCATGCCCGGTGAACAAGATGGTGGGCACATTAAGACCTTCTTGAGCCAGCTGCCGCAGGATATCCAATCCGGTCATATCAGGCAGCTGGAGATCCAGGAGCATCAGGTCAATCGACTTATGCTTCTGGCGGATCAACTCCAGGCCGCTCTTACCATCATAGGCAACCATCGTCTGGTATCCCAGGCTGGGTAGCACATCGCCTACCAGGAAATCGCTGATTTGTCGGTTATCATCAAGAACGAGTATTGTTTCCATAGTGTGGGTCTTTGTATATTATCTCAGTTTTTCAACAAAGGCAATTATTTCAGGCCTACAATTCCATCAATGATGGAAAGTGGGGCAAAATTTCCTGAGTGTCAACCATTATTTTTGATCCAGTTGCAATTTTAAGGCCTAAAAATCAGATATATCCCAGCTTATCGATTATCTCCCTGAAACCAACTCAATCCAAGCATCCAATAATCCTACTAACGATGCCCGTCCGCAAATATCCTCTCAAACTCCGTAATAAATAGATCCGAAATCTGGGGATCATAGAAGACCAATACATTTTCATCGTTCACATTTTCAGCACTGTTCGAGAAATTATAGGAACCGGTCACAACTGTTTTTTCATCGAAAATGATCACCTTGTGATGCATATTGCGTGGGTTGCCATCCAGGCGGATATCCAGGCCTGCCTGGCGGAAGCGATCATAATCGGAGCCAATGTTTGATTCGACTTGCGATTCCTCCAACACACCCGCCACAATCACACCATTCTGAGCGCGCTCCAAAATAGCCTCTGCTATCGAATCAGAAGTAAAAGAAAAAGCCATGAAATAAATGCTTTGTTCTGCCGATTGGATCAAGTCAATGAGATGCTCATCGACCCCATCATCCGGAGAGAAATACACCTCAATGGGCACACCTTCTACCTTCAGCTCAGGATAAGGGGTGGCTGCGCGTATCTCAGGGCCGAAAAGATCATCCTGGAACATTTCGTTGAATTCGATGGTGTAATCCTCAGCCAGGGGCGATGACTTTACCTGGACCAGGTTATTATCATTCAAGTAGCCATCTGTGGTAGTAAAGTTCATAGACCCTGTCCAAACCTGGGAGCGGTCGATGATCACGAACTTGTTATGCATCAAACCTTCCCGGCGGTCGCCCAAGATTGGGATTCCTGCTGCCTTCAGATCTTGAATTTCAGGCTCGTCCAGGTTGTCGCTTTCGATGACGAGCCGGACAGCCACCCCCCTCCGGTAAGCATTGATCAAAGCATCACGTAAGCTCCACAAATTCAAATCATAAATTGCTGCATCCACGCTCACGCGCGCTTCTTCAACGGCAGCTGCCAGCTCAGCATCAGGTCCTCCCCGGTAAGACTTGGCGGTAGGATTTTTAGGATCGGTAAAATATACTTTGAACCAATCACTCAAATCGGCAGGGTTACCTGAAGAGCCAGCCGTCGGCGTAAGGTCAAGAGGCGATGACACAGCACAACTGTTCAGCACCAGCAGCAGAAATACAGATTTCAACAGGAGCTTGAAAGGAAGCTTCCTCTTCAGTTTTTTCAATTGCCAATCTCCCCCACATTGGAGGCATTGGACCTCTGAAGAAGTTTCAGGTTATCCATAGGTGTCATTATAGCAGAAAAGCTTCTTTGAATTTCAGGTTGAGATCTACACATCACCAATAACCACGATCGGGCGACCGCTCAGGTGGGTCAGAAAGATCACCGCCTGCGCCTCTCCTTCCAGGCGCAAGTCGCGCTGTAAGCGCTCTGGCTCCAGGGGAGAGCCGCGCTTCTTGATCGTCACCCGGCCAATCCCTCGCTCTCGCAGGTAAGCGCGTAAACGCTTGAGCGTAAAGGGGAACCAATCTCGCACAGCCCAGACGCGTGCAAAAGGGGTAGGCACCTGGTGATCTGCGGTCAAGTAAGCAATATCTGGATCGAGCTGAGCGGCCCCCAGGCGGGCGCCAAGCGCCGCCACCAACCCTGCGCGTAGAATGGAAGGGTCTGGCTCATAGAGGAAAGCCTTGGGCGCTTCAACTGGCAGAGGCTCGCAAAAGGTTTCTTCCATTGAGTAGGAACCTGGCAGCACCGTCGCCCTGCGCGGCGTGGTTTTAAAGGGGCCGAACCACAAGACCGCTTCCTTCAATTCGCCCTGCAGTGAAATAAACTCCACTTCGGCCGGGTAACCCTCGATCTCTTCCAAATTGACTCCTGGAGAGATTTTCACTCCAAGCGCCGGAAAACGCTCCAACCAGGCTGTGATCGTGGAGAGCGGTGGGGAATACGCCTCTACAGAAAAGAGGCGCCGCCCTGCAATGCGCCGGGCCGGGTCAAAAAAAAGCGCCGGCAGGATTCCCGGCTGCAAGCCGGAGGGACTCACCGGCAGTCCGCTTTTCAGATCAGCCTGGATAAAGCTAACCCGCTCGTTCATGCCCAGGGCTTGGGCATTCGCCTGAGCCATCGCCAGGCGGAGCAGGTCTCGGTCAAGGCCAATCACCTGGGCAGCAGAGGCCAGGGCAAGCGTATCTGCTCCGACGGAACATCCCAGGTCCAGCACATTTCGAAAGTCCTGGTAGCGCTGAGAGCGGTAAGCGGCGACCGTTTCTGCAGAGGCCTGCTCGAGCGCTTCGCGGGTGAAGTACAATTGCTCCGCTTGCGAGAACTTTTGGGCTGCTTCCCTGCGCAAGATGGCTATCTCGAGAGCAGCACGTGCCAACCCGCGCGGGAACCGCCGTTCCAGAACTTGAAAATGTTGAAGAAACTGCTCTTCCCGCGGCTCAAGAGCCTGAGCGGCCTGGAGGGTCTCCTGCCCGAGGGGTGCCAGTAAAGCACGGAAAGTCTCGAGATCCACGTTCCTGCGCCTGCCCAGAGAGCTAGCCCAACATCAACCGGGCTGCCCTGCGCCCGATCTCGACCGCGAAATTGGTGCCCCGGTCCCAGGGATATACCTGGCTCATGCTGGCAAAGAATAGGCCTGGCAGCGGTGTCTGGATCGCCGGTATATTCCGTGAATGGTTCACCAATGGGATGGGCTGGGCGTAATTCGTCCGGAACAACCAGGTTTTCCGGATCCAATCCAGCGAGAACCCGGGATTGATCTTGGAAAATGTAGGCGCAAAGCGCTGTACCAGCTCCTCCTGGCTCATCTGGAAATACTCGTGATCGGTCTCGAGGTAATCCCCCACGTAGACAATATGATCCCCACCAAAATACTCAGGCGAGAGGAAGTTCGTGTGCTCGACCAGCGCCAAAAACGGAAAACCAGCCGATTTCGGCAGGTTATACCAGTAATAACCCTTTTCGGAGAGCTGCTGTTTGAGCGCCAGGACCATCACCACTGCCCCCATGCTCTTTAGATCCAGCAATCCACGTAAATACTCAGGCGAAAGCGAAGGCGCCAGACGCGCCAGCAGCCCGGGCGAGGTGGTTACCAATGCCTGGGCAAAACGTTCCTCACCCTTCTGGCTCCGCAGGCACAAGCCTCCTTCAGCGTGAGTTTCAACCCGCTCAACCGGGTTAGAGAGGCGGATTTCCACCCCAAGGCCGCGCAGGAGCTCAGCAAAATCATCTGCAAAAGCCTGGAAGCCTCCCCGGTAGGTTCCCAACCGGGTGGTGCGGGATTTCAGGCGCGCCCACATCCAGGCCATATTCACCTGCCGAGCATATTGCTCCCCAAATTTCCCCACCAGCAAAGGCTCCCACATCAGCTCATAAGCACGCTGCCCCGCCCATTTGCGCATCCATGCATCTGCAGTATATTTTTCCAGGGCTTGCCAATCTCGCGACAAACGCAGGTACAAACCGACCAGGCCAAAACGGGCTTTCGTAATCCCCCAACCCAATCCAGGGAAAAGCAGCGCCGTTGAAATCGAATCGAATGGAAAAAACTTCCCCTGGTGGTACAGCACGGTGTAGGGGCGTGGGAAGATCACCCGCTCGCGCCAGCCAAGCTCATCCATCAAGCCCAACAAGTACTGGTCTGAAGCAAACCAGTGATGGTAGAACTTCTCTACAGACCAGGACCAATGAGGTTCTTTGAAACCCGAGGCCAACCCACCTACAAAATCCGCTGCCTCAAAAACCGTCACCTTGCGCCCTGCCCGGGCCAGGTCGTAGGCCGCCGCCAGGCCGCCCAACCCGGCGCCTAAGATTGCCACCGTATTTTCAAAAAAAACCTCGCTCATGTTTCCTCGCTTAACTTCTCAACCTGCCCGGTCCAGCGGATTCCTAAGCGTGCCATATAGTACAGCCCAAGCAAAGTGATCGGCAGCCACAAAGCTACATGCAAAACCAGGGTATAACTGGCAGCGATCGCCTTATCGATGCCGTAAGCCTGCAAGACGGCAATGCCGGGCGCGTCAAAGGTACCCACGTAGCCGGGAGCAGAAGGGATGGTGGTAGCCAGGTTGACGATCCCGTTCATCAACATCAAGGTAAAAAAACTCACCTCAAAGGGGAAAGCATGCATGACGAACCAATATTTACCGGTCTCCAATAGCCAGATCACCAGCGAGACTAAGAAGACCATCAAGACATCCCGCGGGGAGCGGAGCGATTCCAGCCCGCCGAGAAAGCGCCGGACAAAACCAAGCAGTTTTTCGCGTAAAGAAGCCGGTACAAAGCGCTGGTTGAAGTACTCAAAGATGGCTTCGGTACGCGCTGGAAACATGGCTGCCAGCAGGAACAGACCCAGCGCGCCTGCAAATGCGATCGTTCCCCACAGCGCCACCGTTTGGATACTGCCTACGAAGCCCGAATCGCCGGTCAATTGGGCCAGCTCAGTCAGGTTGACGAACACGAAGGCCAGCATCACCACCCCATCGAAGACGCGCTCCACGATAATCGTCGCCAGAGAGGCCGAGATGGGTACCTCCTGGCTCCCTTTAAGCAGAACGGCGCGGACCACCTCGCCTGCCCGGGCAGGGAAGATATTGTTCCCAGCGTAGCCGATCACAACAATCGGAAACAAGCTGCGCGTGGAGATTACCTTCAAGGGGCGCAGCAGGTAGTGCCAGCGCCAGGCGCGCGCCCAAACCCCCAGGAAATAAATGGCGATACCCGGCAGGAGCCACCAAAAGTTCACGTTCGGCAGCACCGCCAACATATCTGCCAGCTTCAGGCCGCGCAGCGCCCACCACAAGAACAGGATGCTAACCAGCACGCCGATCCAAAATTGCCAGCGTTTCACAGCGCTCATTCTACTATATTCCTCGCCTCTATGAGAAAAACGCCCCAGGACCCACAATCTTACATTTGAGGCTCTTGGGAGTTACCGTGGAACTGTCTACCACGGCAATTCCTAAAAACCCACCTTCGATCAGGAGCTACACCTTCTTCAGCCTGGGTATAATTGGCTTATGAAAGCACGTCGGATCATCTTATTCGCGATTCTGGTCCTTATCTTGAGCCTGTCAGGTTTCGGCGTGGCTGCCTGGCTGCGCGCCCCGCGCCTGCTGGAGGGTACCCCCGTTTCTGGCAGCAGCGGCGTACCTCCCTATACCCCGCTGCGCTTGACCTTTTCAGCACCCATGCAGCCCGCTACGGTGATCAGCCGGGTCAAGATCGAGCCCATGCGAAACGGCTCTTTCTCCTGGGATGGGAACACCCTGGTCTTCACCCCTACCCAGCCCTGGCCCAGCGGCGCTGCCGTCACAGTTCAGGTGAATGCAGGCATGCGCGGCGCGCAAGCCCTCAGCCTGCCCATGCTGCAAGGTCAAACCTGGTCGTTCACCACCAACCAGACGCTGCTGACTTACCTCTGGCCTTCAACTGGCGGAGCCGACCTGTATGCCCTGGATCCCATTACCGGGGATGTCAAACGCCTCACCACCACCCAGAACATCTTGGATTACGCCATCAGCGCCGACGGTCTCTGGCTGTTCTACAGTGTGCAACTGCCCGGTGACTTTACCGCTCTCTGGCGCCAGAAGCGCTGGGAAGCCGGTCAACCATCCCAGACGCTCCCTACACCCGAAATAATCCTGGAATGCCCACAGGCTGCCTGCCGCCCCCCAAAACCATCACCGGATGGGCAGTGGCTGGCTTATGAGCGCACTCCATTGGATGAGCTGGGCCAGCCTGGGACGACTGCGGTCTGGCTGTTGAACCTGAGCAACCTCTCCAGTCAATCTGTCAGCCAGCCCAGCTCCACCAGTTTGACCGGTGCCACCACGCTGCATGCCAGCTGGTCAGCAGCCGGATGGCTGGCATATTATGAGAACGAACGGCAAAGATTTATCATCCAGGATACTTCGGGGAAGGAAATCGCCTCTTTATCGCTGCGTTCCAGCGAGGCGGCTGCCTGGAGTCCGGATGGGAAATCTCTCACGGCCGTAGAACTTGGCACACAGATCACCGGCTCCTTAGGCACCTTTTCTCCCAGCCGCCTATGGCGCTATGACTTAACCCAGTTGGACAGCAGCGGAAAAGCCCCCGCCGAAGATTTGACAAAGGCGAACGAAATCGAAGATGGCTCACCAGTTTATTCACCCGATGGCAACTGGATAGCCTTCGCCCGCCGCTATCTGGACAGCACACGCTGGACCCCCGGCAGGCAGCTCTGGCTGATGCTCCCAGATGGCAGTGAAGCCCACCCCTTAACCCAGGCTGGCGATTACACCCACCATGACTTTGCCTGGAGCCTGGATGGCAAACAGATCGCCTTCGTGCGTTTCAACCAGACAATCTTGACAGATCCCACCGAGCTGTGGCTGATCGGTGCCGACGGCAGCCATCCCCTCGAGCTCGTCAAAGGCGGCTACGCCCCCCAATGGATCCCCTGACCGAAACCGGCGGACTCTATCCCGCTCTCTGCACTCCCAGGTCCTCTTCCGAAACCACCTTCCCTGCGAAGTTCGCAAAGCTGAGATCACGGAAGGCCCAGCCTTTCGCCTGGCGCAAACGCTCGAACATGAAAACGTAGCTGGATAGGTTACGCCTCTCCCAATTTAAGCCCAACTGCCTGGTAGCCTTCTGGATGCTTTCGCCATCGGGCCCTTCAATTTCAATGAAGTTCCCGTAAGGCATCTCATCCAGCACCACCAAAACATTGCCCAGTGCATAGGTGGTGCGATATTTCTCATACATTACCGCCACCTGGTAGCCCAAGGCTTCGAAGACCGCCTGCGCAGTAGCAAAATCGCTGACCGAAAACTCCAGCTCCTGGCGCTGCTGCACCCCATCTTGCTCAATCCCGGGACCCTTATAGGTCACACGCACCTGGGTATCCTGGCGCAGGCGTAAGACCCGATAAGTACGGCTCAGCTCTTCCGCAGGCGTATCAAAACGCAGGTTCACTTCGTGGACGCGAGGCTGTTCCAAGGCTGCCCCCAGACCTACCAGGCGCTTTTCTAACGCAGGCAGATCGGGTACGTAAAACTTAACTTCCAATTCTTGTCCAGTCGTATTCATATCACACTCAATAAAGTATCCTTCTTTTCCACACGGTCTCCCGAGGCAACCCGCACGCGCCCGACACTGCCGTCGCGCGGCGATCTCAGTTCATTCTGCATCTTCATCGACTCGAGGATGAGCAGCACATCGCCCTTTTTCACAACCTGCCCCGCCTGCACCGGCACCGCCACGACCATCCCAGGCATGGGCGCCTTGAGATGGAATTCTTCTTGTTCCAAAGCCATGCCGCTCAAGGCAGCCCTCAGGCGCTTCTCGCGCTCATCTTCCACCTGCGCGGTATAAACATTCCCCTGGAAGAGCACCTGCCAGACCTCTTCATCTGGATAGACGTGCGCATCAAAGGATTCGCTGTTGACAATCAGCGAATAAACTGGCTGGTTGCTGACGGGCACAAAGTCAATCTCGTACGCCACCCCATCCACTGCCAGGTGGCGTTCATCCAGGATTTCGACCGCAAATTCACGTCCATTGATCGTCGTCACATACTTCATAACCACCTCACTTGTGCAGGCGCTCCCAGCGCCCTAACCACTTCCAGTTGCTGGTATCACGTTCGCCGCGCTGGATCACATGCGCGGCGCGCTCGGTTTGCTGGTGCGCCACCAGGGTAGCCAGAATGGCTGCGATCTCAGGGCGATGGTCCTTGCTCTCTTCCGCCGCCTGGATCGAGAAGCGTTCCTCAACGAAACGCGTATCGTACTGGGCGCCCATAAAACGGTGCGAATCCATCAGGTGCTGGTGGAAGGGGATATTCGTGCGCAAGCCGATGATCTTATACTCATCCAGGGCGCGCCGCATGCGCAAGATGGCCGCGCCGCGCGTCTCTCCCCACACGTTAAGCTTGGAGATCAACGAATCATAGAAAGGGGTCACTTCGAAACCAATATAGACGCCAGTATCCACGCGGATGCCCGGACCAGTGGGCAGCTGCGTATGGGTAATGCGCCCGGTGGAGGGAATGAAGTCGTTATACGGATCTTCGGCGTTGATCCGGCACTCGATCGCCCAGCCTTTGAATTGAATATCCTCCTGCTTGTGGCGTAGCTGCCGGCCGCGCGCAATGCGGATCTGCTCCTTGACAATGTCAATGCCGGTCACCAGCTCGGTGGTGGGATGTTCCACCTGTAAACGGGTGTTCATCTCCAGGAAGTAAAAATTTTGTTCCTTATCCACCAGGAATTCGATCGTCCCGGCATTCTCGTAATTCACCGCTTGCGCAGCGCGCACCGCCACCGCACCCAGCTTCTGGCGGAACGCATCATCCTCCCCAATGAAGGGTGAAGGGCATTCTTCGAGCAGCTTCTGGTGGCGGCGCTGGATCGAGCACTCACGCTCCCCCAGGTGGATCACGTTGCCCATGCCGTCTGCCAGGATCTGCACTTCGATGTGGCGCGCCTCTTCGACCACCTTCTCCAGGTACACGTTCCGGTCTCCGAAAGAAGCCTCCGCCTCGCGCCGGGCTGCCGCCAGCAGGGTTGGCATCTCCTCCAGGCCGGAAACCTCGCGCATGCCCTTCCCGCCGCCGCCCGCCGTGGCTTTGATCAGCAGGGGGAAGCCGATCTGCGGGGCAACCGCCAGCAGCTCCTCATCGTTCAGCGATCCTACCCCCTCAGTACCCGGCACCACCGGAACGCCAGCACGCCCCACGGTTTGGCGGGCGATGGCTTTGTCACCCATGGCAGCGATGGCGGAGGGATGCGGACCGATGAAGACGATCCCGCTGTCCAGGCAGGCTTGCGCGAAATCGGCGCGCTCCGCCAGGAAGCCGTAGCCCGGATGGATGGCGCCCGCGCCTGCCTTACGGGCGATTTCAATGATCTTATCGCCGCGCAGGTACGATTTCGCGCGAGGGTGCCGGGCCCAGGCGGTAAGCCTCGTCCGCGTAGCGCACGTGCAGCGCCTGGCGGTCGACATCCGAATAGACTGCCACAGTCTGGATGCCCAGCTCCCGGCAGGCGCGCAGAATGCGCACGGCAATCTCCCCTCGGTTTGCCACCAATACTTTGTTAAACAACATCGTTCACTCCAGTAAATCCACTCATCCAATAAAAGGGATAGGGGTTAAGGGATAAGGGAAAGTGCAGCAAAGGCAGCAATTTGCTCAAAATGCTTCTCCTCATCCGAAATTTCCGCTCGCAGCAGGCGCTCGATCGTCACCCGCCAGCCGTGGAAGCGCACACCGCTATCCTTGACGAAATCGCTCGGAAAGACTGTTTCCAGATGTGCCACCAGCTCCTGGTGCGACTGTCTGGCCAGGGCAACCTGCTCATGCAGGTCATCCCGGCGGTACTCCGCCACCAGCAGGGCGTTATAGGTCTTCCAATCCTTGTCATAGTGCGCATAAAACGCCGGCAGGCGTTCTGCCAGGGTCGCCTCCGCCGCCTCCCGGTTGGCGTAATCCCAACCCGCCAGGTGCGCCAGGAGCTCCCGAATACCCCAAACACCCAGGAAAATCATCTCCTGCTTCTCGAGTGGCAGGGCGGCGGAGGCGGCAAAGATTTTCTCCCGCACCTCCCGCAGGGCATGCAGCAGCTCTTTTTTCTTGTTCTCAGGGGTGTCCTTAGCAGTGACTGGCATAATCTATAAGGGAATGCACCCGTGCTTCTTGGCCGGGTTGGTGTCGCGCTTATTGGAGAGCATCTCCAGCGCATTGATCAGGCGTGGGCGAGTCTCGTGCGGCTCAATCACATCATCCACAAAGCCGCGCGCAGCCGCGACGTAAGGGTTGGCGAACTTCCCCCGGTAGTCTTTCACCAGCTCTGCCCGCCGCCGCTCAGGGTCCTCGGCTTGCGCCAGCTCCTTGCGGAAGATCACGTTCACCGCGCCATCCGGCCCCATCACGGCAATCTCGGCGGTGGGCCAGGCCAGGTTGACATCCCCACGGATGTGCTTGCTGCTCATGACGATATAGGCCCCACCGTAAGCCTTGCGCGTGACCACGGTCAGCTTGGGCACAGTGGCTTCGCAGTAAGCGTACACCAGCTTGGCGCCCGAGCGGATGATGCCGCCGTGTTCCTGGTCGGTGCCCGGCAGGAAGCCCGGCACATCCACGAAGGTCACCAGCGGGATATTGAAGGCATCGCAGAAGCGCACAAAACGGGCTGCTTTCTCAGAGGCCTTGATATCCAGCACCCCTGCCAGCACTGCCGGCTGGTTTGCCACGATCCCCACCGTGTGCCCGCCCAGGCGGGCGAAACCGATGACGATGTTAGCGGCATAGGCCTCGTGGATCTCGAAGAACTGCCGGTCATCAACCACGCAGTGGATTACTTCCTTGATATCGTAAGGCTTGTTGGAATCGGCGGGCACGATGTGGTCCAGGCGCTCGTCACTGCGCAAGGGATCATCATCGGTGGCTACGAAGGGCGAGTCTTCCATGTTGTTCTGCGGCAGGTAAGAGAGCAGCTTGCGCAGCAGGTAGAGGGCATCCGCTTCACTGTCCGCCGCCAGGTGCGCCACACCCGAGACCTCCGAGTGAATGTCTGCGCCGCCCAGCTCTTCGAAGGAGACATCCTCGTGAGTGACGGCTTTGACCACCTCGGGCCCGGTGATGAACATATACGACGACTTGCGCACCATGATCACAAAATCGGTCAGCGCCGGGGAATACACGGCTCCGCCGGCGCAGGGTCCCATGATGATGCTGATCTGCGGCACCACACCCGAGCTGAGCGTGTTGCGCAGGAAGATCTCGGCGTACCCGCCCAACGAGACGACTCCCTCCTGGATGCGCGCCCCACCGGAGTCCTTTAGACCGATGACCGGAGCGCCGTTCTTCAGGGCCATGTCCATCACCTTGCAAATCTTCTCGGCGTGCACCTCACCCAGGCTGCCGCCGAAGACGGTGAAGTCCTGAGAGAAGACGTACACCAGGCGCCCATCGATCGTGCCCCAACCGGTGATCACGCTGTCCGACAGGTACTTCTGCTGATCCAGGTCAAAATCGGAGGTGCGGTGCACCACGAAAGCGTCCAGCTCGCGGAAGGAGCCCTTATCCAGCAGCAGGTCGAGGCGCTCGCGCGCCGTCAGGCGGCCGCGCTTGTGCTGGGCTTCGATACGTTCTAATCCACCTCCCAGCCGGCTTTGGGTTTTCAGGTCGCGCAGGTGCTCATGTTCAGGACGATCACTCATGCATTTCTCCGTACGGTTTTCCGTAAATTAACTTAATCTTGGGCCTGGACAGGGTCCAGAAGACAACCACCAGGATCATCAGAGTCAGCCCCAGCGCAAAAGGCAGATTGGCTGGTGGCTGCCCGGATTTCAGCCAACCCGACAGGAAGAGGCGGTCCAGCCAGTAATACAGGGCATACAGCAGGGCCCACCCGCCCGCCGCCACCGGCGCCCAGCGCTTTCTACGCCACAGTCCCCAGAAGAGCACAAAACCGGTGATCACCCAGACCAATCCAGTGAGCGCCTGGTAAAGCGGAGAGATTCCATCCACCGTGCTCAGGAAATGCCAATCTCGCAGGCTGAGGATAAAGCGCAGCAGGTTCAGGCATGCTATGGTTAACACTGCGATGGCGATGAGGGTTACGCCGATCAGGCGAGGCGGTTTGGCGGGCATTGGTATAGGATACCACGCTGGGAGGCAGGAGAGCTATCAGGAGGCTATCAGATAAGGGAGGAGGGGAGAGGGGATAGAGATTCCACGGATCTTCACGAATGGTCAAACATATGTGAATAAAATAATCCGCTCCTCTGTCGCGTTGAGCGGTGTTCGCTCTTTGAACGCCAGCGAAACGCCCCTTTGAGGCGGCATTAGGCATGCATACCTTGAAAACCCACCGTGTGATGGTGGAATTTCAGGGCGTTATCATCCAGGAGCCTTGTTTTATCCTACTGCTAAAATTGTATCGCCATCAAAGCACGCGAGATGACGATGTCGTTATCCAACGATAAACGGGCAATCAGGTGGAATGTCTGCCGGATCAAGGCTGCATAATCAACCCCGCCCTGCATCACGATCAGGATGTCCAGATCAAGAGTCAGGCCGCGCTTCCCACGCGCATAAGAACCATACAGCAGCACTTGGTCGAGTTTTACACCCAGGATTTGGGCGAGCTCTGTGGATAACTGATTGAGAAGCTTTGCGCGCTGCTTTGAGTCCATCGGATGCCTTTCAACGGATTAGAATGCCGTGCTCCACCAGGTGCAAGGAAACTTATTATCGCAGAATTATCATAAATTCCTGAAAGCACACCGTCGCTATTTAGGATAATTGCGATGGTACTGCAGAATATCCTCGCCACCCGTCGACGCGATCAGGAGAGGCGAGAGGCTTTTTCCGCTCTCAACAGCACCTGGCTTTTGTACGATGCAACCTGGAATTACGGTATAATGAATTTCAAACGAGGTGTGATGATGGAAACTATCCGCGTAGGTTCTGATTATTCAATTAAAATCCCATCCAGATTTCGTTCTGGGTTGAAAGCCGGTCAAGAAGTGGTGGTAAGTCAGGATGAAAAGGGACGGTTGATCCTCACGCCCATCGAGCAAGTGCGAAAAGTTTTGAAGGAATCTTTTGGTATGTGGGCTGGTCGGACGGACATTCAACAGGATGGCGTAGATTACATGGATGAAATCCGTAAAGGTAATCGTCTGAATGATCTGGGGCTCATAGTAAATGAAGCTGATTGATACGGATGTTGCGATTGACCATTTCCACGGTCATCGTGCGGCTCTTGATTACCTGGAAGAAATTTTGACTGCGGGTGAAGTCATCGCAATTTCTGTTGTTACTTTGACAGAGTTGATGGCCGGTATGCGTCCCAACGAGGACGAGCGGACAGAGAAACTGCTTCGCTTGTTTACACTTATCACTGTCGATGAAGCCATTGGTCGAAAAGCAGGGGAATACTTGAACCGGTTTAGTCATTCTCACCATTTGGAACTTGGAGATGCATTGATTGCGGCTTCGGCGTTCGCTACTGGAGCAGAGTTAATCACTCGAAATATCAAGCATTATCCGATGGAAGATATTCGTATTATCCCGCCCTATGAGCGTGGGCGCTAAGAGCGTTTTCTTTTTTTTGCCTGCTTGGCCCCCAACCGAACCCACTTCACCCAAAATCTGAACAGGTCCCACAGCGTCAGGAACACCAACTTGAGCTTGGCGCCAGTGGCGCGGCCGGTAATGCGCGGCGCATAGAGCACCTCCACTTCCACCAGCCGGCAGCCCAGGGCGCGGGCCTTGATGAGGATCTCCGCCAGGAAGAAGGCGCTGCGCCAGTATTCGATTGTCATGCTGCGCAGTATATCCAGGCGATACATGCTGATGTACTGGAACTGGCGCAGCGGCATATGGAACAGTTGCCGCACCAGGAAAATATTGGTTTCGTGAACCAGCTTGCGAGCAAAATTGTAGTCGCTCAGGTCCGAACGCAGCCCCACGACCACATCCGCCTGCGGAGCGGCCAAGAGGTAGCGAGGGAGCTCGCTGGGCTCGATGGCCAGGTCAGCAGGGATGAAGATCAGCCACTCGCCGCGGGCGTTCTGGAGGGCGGTCTTGAAGGCCCCGCCGATGCCCAGGTTGGCAGGATGGTGAACGACGCGCACACGTTCTTCGTGCTCAGCAAGCTGGTCCGCCAGGGCACCCGTCTCGTCGCGGCTGGCATCATCCACGATCAGGATCTCGACCGCCACGCCCATGGAATCCATTTGCGCCAGCACGGCCTGCACGCAGCCGGGCAGGCTCCCGGCCTCATTGTAGGCGGGCACAAAGACGGTCAGAAAGGGCTTCACGGCAGCAGGTTCAGCTCCTTGATGTGGATGTTGGCGGTCTCGCCGGAGGAGCGGTTGAGGATCTCGAAGCGAATCTTGGAAACCTGCTGCGACCCCGGGTTGAAATTGATCTTCATGAGCGGATCGATGTCGACGTTGTTCAGCGCAGTGCTGTACACGACCGGCTCTGAATCCAACTCCGGATACAGCATGGCGGTCAGGGTCAGGTCAGCCACGCCGAAATCAGCCTCCACGCCCGAGAAGCTGCGCGGCGAGGGGAAGACCATCTCCAGGATAAAGGGGTTCGCCTCCAGGCCACGCATCAGCGAGAGATGGTCGCCGTCGAACATCAAGCGCGGCTCGCCCATGTCAATCTGCGAGTAGTGCAGCTCCACCGGCTGGCCCCCCAGGTCAACTGTATTCGCGAGCAGCTGCTTGCGGGCTTCTTTCTCAGCCGCGAAGATCTGGTCGGCCGCATCACTGTAGCGCAAGCGAACAAAATAGAAGCCAGGCGCCTCGTTCGGATAGTTGAGCACCTCATCCACGGTGATATCGCTGAATTTCGGGCTGGCCACCGCCTTTTCGTACTCAGGCGCGGTCATGACGAAAACGTCGTTCTCCTGCAGCGGCAGGCGCTTGAAGAGGTAGCCTTCGACGCTGCCCATGGTCATTGCCTGGCGCTGCTCGGGGGTGGTGAAAAAGTCCAGGAAGCGGTCAGTGGCATTCGCCCAGTTGGGTGAGATGATCAGCCGGCTGCCGGGGTGCTGCGCAAAATAGTCGGGGACAGCGCCCTCAAAGAGCTGCTGCGCCCCGTACTGCATGCCATACAGCCCATAGTCGCTGAACCACAGCGGGCCTTGCGTGAGGGCGATGCGGAACAGGCTGAAGTTTGCCACAGCCAGCACAACCAGGGCGGTGACAGACAGCACCTTGTAGTTGATATATTTCTCCAGGACCCCCAGCGCCCAGTTCAACCCCAAGCCGGCCAAGATGCTGGCAGGCACCACGAAAGCCAGCACACGCGGGATGCCGATATCGAGCAGGGCGGCGCCAGCGGGCGTCACCACGGCTGCGATCAGCACCGCCCGGTAAGGAGACTGGCGGAAGTTCTTGAGGCTGAGGATCAAGCCAGCCAGCAGGAGCGGCAGCACCTCCAGGCGGATATGTCCCAGGCTGTCGAAGCGGTGACGGGCCAAATCTTGACCGTTGGGCAGGAACCAGTACTGCGGACTGAGCCCATACGCCACCTTCTGGAGATAGGTGGTGATCTTCTCATTCAATGGGATATTGGTATACCAGTAGGAATTGACCACATGCAGGTGGGTGGTGAGGGCTTCAGGCTGGTGATAGCGGAAGACGAGCAGAGGGAGCAGCAAGACAAGCCCCACCGGCAGCGCTTGGAGCAGCATGCGCCAATTCTTCATGTGGTAAGGAAAGTCTGAGATGAGCAGCAGCACACCGGCGGCGGCCATGACAACCTGGGCATTCGAATAGGTATAGAAGGTGAGCGCCCCGCATACCAGGGTGTGGATGATGTAGCGGGGGTCCTTGGTACGGTAGAGCAGGTAGAAATACAGGAAGCAGCCGTAGAAGGCCGTGGTCATGACGGTCTCGAAGCCGGTGCGGGAGTGCAGGAGCCAGGCTGGAGAAATGCTCAACAGCAGGGCGCCCACCCACCAGTAGCGCGCCTTGAAGATATTCTTCAAGATCAGGACCACGGAGATCACCGCCAGCAGGCTGACCAGGGCGGAGGTGGCACGCGTGATAAACAACGACTTGCCAAACAAGACAAAGGTCACGGCATGCAGGTACATGGAGATCAAGGGCGTCCAGCGCCCCCCAGCGGCTTCAACATACACCGGGAAGAAGATGCCCAGGCGGTCGCGGAAGCCCTGCTCAACGAGCTGCTGTGCATACAGGGTCTGCGAAGCCTCGTCCGCCATGAAGTAGATCGGGAAGCGGTCCAGGGCCACCAGGCGCGTCAGCAGGTAAATCACGATGACCGTGGCGAAGATCGCCTTCTCAAAGGGGATGCGCTGGGCAGCCGCATGAAGTAAATCCCGGGTGGCCCACCACCAGCGAGACAGAGATAGGCGCAGGGGCTGCGGCGCCAGGGATTTCAGCCTCTACCACCAGGCGCAGGCGCGCCTTCCTCCGGCACACCAAGGTTGGCATCTGGGTGCAGCGCGCCCTGGCGGTAGACTGCCCCGGTCGCCAGAGGGCGTCCCGCTGACCAGCTTGCCGTGCGGAGGTGCCACCAACCGCGCAGCTTTTCAGGGAGCGCACGCAGCCAACCCGGCAGCGCTTTCAGCCAGGCCAGGAAGCGGCGCCAGAATGCCTGGCTGTCGCTGAGGGCCAGGTAAACAACAACGCCCAGCGAAACCAGGCTGACAAAAAAACCGAGGTAGAAGGAGGCTGGACGGAAAGCAAACTCATATTTGTGCACCCCAGGGAGCATCTCCACCCCCAGGAAACCATCCAGGCTTTTTAAGGGCTGTCTTTGACCATCCACGCGCACCTGCCAGCCGGGGTAATCCGTCGCCAGGACAGCCAGCCAGTCGCCAGGGTTTCCGGCGGCGATGGTTTCCAGCGTGTTCGGGCCGGTCGTCACCCAGGTCTGCGGGCTGACATCTTCACGAGACAGATCACCAGCCTGGCTGCCCTGGTTGAGGGCCGCCTGACTGACCGAGAAAACATAGGGCAGACTGTGCGGCAGATTGTACAGGCTGTAACCTTCCGATTGTATGACCTGGGAAGGCGACAGGTAATCGGAGAGGGACTGGTCGGAGGGTTGGATGAGGTAGTTGGGACGTGCCCGCACAGGACGCTGGGCTGGGTCATTCGAAAATTGGTGCAGCTCTCCCAGCGGATACCAGGGCTCGATCAAACGCAGGCGGTTAGAGAGCACTGCCTCGTACCACACGTTATTGGGGTTAACGCGCACGTAGCTATCGCCGGGCACATTCTGGCGCAGCCAGGAGGCCAGCCCATAAACCGCACGGTTATCAGGTTGTGAGGCGACATAAGGACGGTGGGTGCTGTAAAGATCAAGCACGCCCAAAATCATCACCCCACCCAGCACGAGGAGCCCCACCTGGGCCAGGTAGCTACGCTGCTGTGTCCAGCGAGCCGCCGAGTCTTCCTGGCGAGACTGCAGCAGCAGCTTCCAGGTTGTATCGATCCCAAAGCCAGCCAGGACGAGCAGCGCAAAGCTTCCCACAACGAGGGCGCGCAGCAGGTAGCGGAAAGGCAAGAGGGCCGGCAGGTTAGCCAGGGAGCTTCCCCAGGGGAGCTGCGGAAGGCTGATCCACAGCAAGACGATCAGGAATAAGAGCAGAAAGAAAACGAGGGGGCGCTTTTCTCGCTTCCAGAAAGCCAGCGGCAGGAGCGGCAGCGCCAGGAACGGCAGCAAACCGATATAGGCATAGAACTCTTCGCGCGCCGGCAGTGACTGCCACGCATCGGGGCGCGCCGGATCTTTGGAGATATAATCCAAGATGACCTGCTTCAGGGTGTGCGCGCCGGGTAAATCGGGCAAGGGGTTAACCTTAGCCCAGGCTTGCACAAGCGGAAAGACCTGCACCGCAGCCAGGCCGAGAGCCAATAGAAGCACCCAGCATAATGAAAGCGCCTGAGGCTTACGCAGCACCAGATAGGGCCTGGAAGGTCGAAAATCGAGAGACATTACCAACCCAAAGAGCAGCGCAGCTACCAGCATATAAAAAGCGTAGTATATATTCCCCGAGACCAGGAGCAGTCCTAAAGCCAGGGCAGCCAGGGCCACATGCAGGCGGCGCTGGGTGCGTACAACCAGGAAGAGCCCGGCGATAAACCAGGGAATCCAGGCAAAGCCCAACACGAAGGTATATTGTCCCTGAAAAAAACGTGCTGCAGGCTGCCCGGCGAAAGCAAACATCAGCGCCATCCACAGCCGGGCGGGGCGGTCCATGCCCAGGGTCCTTCCCAGGAACCACATTCCAAGAGCAGCCGCCAGGAAGCTCAGGAACAAGGCCAGCTTGAAACCATTTTGAACACCCAGGAGCAGCACCGGCAGCGAGACCAGTGGGTTATAGACATGCAGCAGCGGATCGGCGATGAAGGGCACGCCAGTGCGCAGTGCAGCATTCCATAACGGGAATTTTCCTGCATCCTGTAGGGAATTCAGGAAAACATAATCCAGGGATTGAACCAAACCCGCTTCGTTACCGGGTAAGCGGGTTTGCTCGCCAAGATCCAGGAAGGCAGAACAAAAAGCCCATACCGCCAGGATTAACAGAACAAGCTCAAGAAGGGTCCACCAACGGTCAGAGAACCGCCGCTTGGGCTTTGAGTTAGAACCTGTGATTTCGGTTGAATCGGGAAAAGAGGATAAAGCCATAAGAATTCCCCACCGATTATAGCATGCCTCCCATGCGCACCGCAGCGGTCATACAAACTTGCTTGCCCGAACGGCCTCCCGTGGCTATAATACCCACAGAAAAGAGAACCCAGAAAGGATGAGTCAAACCCTCATGAATGAGATCATCACCCTTGAATTATTCCAGCACCTGGTGCAGCTGGCCGCACTGGAGCTCAACCCAGATGAAGCTGAATACCTGCGCAAAGAGCTGAACAACCAGCTTAAAGCCATCCAAGACCTGGAAGCCATTCCACTGGAACAAGATACCCCGGTCACTTCACACGGCGTGCCATACACAACAGAGATCACTCCACCCTTGCGTGACGACGAATGGAAACTCGACCCAACTGCGAGAGATATCATGAGCCAGGCTCCGCAGAGCGAAGATGGTTATATTATTGTGCCCGATATCCCCCACATCGATTTATGAAAAGGCAAAAGAAAAATGGAATTATGCGACCTCAGCGCAATTGAAATTGCCCAAAAAGTACGCCGGAAAGAGATCTCAGCCAGCGAAGTGTTGGAAGCAACCTTAAAACGGATTGCCGCTGTCGATGGACGTCCAGGCAGCCTGGAAGCCGGGACTTTGGACGCGACTGATCTGAGCCGGGTGCATGCTTTCATCACCCTGACAGCCGAGCGCGCCCGGCAGCAAGCCAGCCAGGTCGACCAAAAGCTATCAGGTGGGGAGGACCCAGGCCCGTTGGCCGGCGTGCCTTTCACGGTCAAAGATATCTTCTGCGTGCAGGGCACGCCCTCCACGGCAGCCTCAAAGATCCTGGCGAACTTCGTGGCGCCCTATACCGCCACGCCAGCACAGCGCATGGAAGCAGCTGGCGGTGTGATGCTTGGCAAGGTCAACCTCGACGAGTTCACTTATGGGTCATCAAACGAATCTTCCGCTTTCCAACCATCCACCCGCAACCCGTGGGATACCAGCCGGGTACCAGGCGGTTCTTCAGGAGGCAGCGCCGCGTCCGTGGCGGCTGGAGAAGGAGCTCTCTCGCTGGGTACGGATACAGCAGGTTCCATCCGCCAGCCAGCCGCTTTCTGCGGCGTGGTAGGGGTTAAGCCCACTTATGGGCGTGTCTCGCGTTACGGGCTGATTGCCTTTGGATCATCGCTGGACTGCCCAGGCCCGCTGGCGCGCACGGTGACCGATGCAGCGCTGATGCTGAAGGTGATTGCAGGGGCAGATCCGCATGACAGCACGGCAGCAAATACTCCGGCGCCCAATTACACCGCCGGGCTGGAAGAAAGCATCCGCGGTTTGCGCGTGGGGCTCTCACCTGATTACTTCCGGATCACTTACCTGGACGCTGAAACCGGCGAGCTGCGTCAGCAGCCGATCCCGGCGGAGATCGAAAATGCCGTGATGCGGGCAGCAGGCAGGCTGGCTGAGATGGGGGCAGATATTGTGGAGAACGTGCCGATGGCGCATACCCGTTACGGGGTCCCAGTCTATTTTGTCATCTCGCGTGTAGAGGCCGCCTCGAATTTGCACCGTTACGATGGTGTCAAATACGGTCACCGTGCACCCGAAAAGGTCAAGGATTTGCAGGAAATGTACCGCAAGACGCGCGCCCAGGGATTCGGCGTGCAGCCCAAGCTGCGCATCTTGATGGGAATGTATGTGAGCGCGGCGCAGTACAGCGAGCAGTATTACCGGCGGGCGCTGCAAGTCAGGACTTTGATCCGCCAGGATTTCGACCAGATTTTCGACCGGCAAGGCAAGCACCGGTTGGACGCCCTGCTGACTCCCACAACCCCAACCACGGCTTTTCCTATCGGTGACGTTTATGGCGACTCGGTGCTGATGCAGTATGCGGACCAATTTACCGTGCCGGCCAATCACGCCGGGGTACCAGGCATCTCCTTGCCGGCTGGTTTCGACAGTGCCGGTCTGCCCACTGGCATCCAGCTCCTGGGACCTGATTTCTCAGAAGCCACCTTGCTGCAAATCGGGCGTGCTTACGAGATCACCACTGCGAGTGATGCCTGGAGACAGGTAAAGCCAAAAATTTTAGAAAATAAACCTACCGAGCGTTAAGAACTTTCCATGAGTATATGCCATCTGCAGAAGAAATCCTGACCTTGTTAAAGTCGCAGGCGAATCCCAAGAATGTGGCCGGGATGAGTCGTTTTGGTATCAACCCGCACAACACATTGGGCATCTCAATCCCAACCTTGCGGCAGATGGCGCGGCAAATCGGCAAAAACCATGCTCTAGCCGAAGAATTGTGGGCATCGGGTGTTCACGAGGCGCGCGCCTCTTGGCAGCGTTTATCGAAAACCCAAGGGCTGTCAGCGAAGAGCAAATGGAGCGCTGGGCCAGCGATTTTGATTCCTGGGATATATGCGACCAGGTATGCAGCAACCTTTTCGACCGCACCCCTTTCGCATTCCGAAAAGCTCAGGAATGGAGCAACCGAAGCGAAGAATTTACCAAACGGGCTGGCTTTGTTTTAATGGCTTGCCTGGCTGTGCACGCCAAAAAAGCCAGTGATGAAGAATTTGAGACATTCTTCCCGCTCATCTTGCAGGAAGCGGTAGACGAGCGCAATTTCGTTAAGAAAGCTGTGAACTGGGCTTTGAGAGGGGTTGGAAAACGCAATATCAACCTTAACCAGAAAGCCATACAGACCGCCCTCGGCATGCAGAAAATGGACTCAAAATCTGCCCGCTGGATCGCAGCGGATGCGTTGCGCGAGCTGAGATCCGAGGCTGTCCAGACAAAGCTGGCAAATAATTTAAGCTAACAATTTCGTAATCTCTGGGCATGAATTTAGGAATAGGAAGAACTTAGATTATAATTAGTGAAATATTTATCAACTCCAAAAGCGCAGCTGAGGAGCGTTTTTATTATCTTTGTTTATAGGAAATGCCATGGGGCTAGAAACCGGGGAAACCCAACCCGACGTCAGCCAGCAGGAAACCAGCAAACCTCCCAAATCTCAAGGGTTTTGGACAAAGCTGGTTGCTTCGGGTTTGCGGCGAAAACTGATCATTCCTTACATGCTGCTGACCCTCCTGCTTGCCATTGTTGGGACTTTTGTGGTCACACGCCTGGTCGCATCATCGATCGAGGAGCGCTTCACCAACCGTCTCAAAGATGCCAGCCAGGTATCGACTAACTCCATCGCACGTCGAGAGCGCAAGCATCTGGAAAACCTCCGGTCGATGGTTTATACCACTGGAGCGCCAGAGGCGGTCGCTGCACAAGACATCGCAAAGCTCAATGACCTGTTCTATCCCATCCTGATCAACTCCCAATCAGATATTATCAGCGTTTTGGATACCAAGGGACAGGAATTTTTCTCCCTGGGATTCGATAAAGCCTCAAACCGATATATCCAGAGCACCGGGCAGGATTTTTCGAACTTTGCGCCTGTGCAAAAGATCCTGGGGAACACTGTTGACGAGAACGGCGATAAATTTATCGGCATACATGACACCAACTTCGGACCTGCTTTCTTCACAGCCGCCCCAGTTCCAGATGCCGATGGAAATTTGACTGGGGTGTTGATGACCGGCACCTACCTGAATAACATTTTAGCGGATGCTAAGAACAAGTCGCTATCAGATGTCGCTCTCTTCAATCAAAAAGGCCCCCTGGTCGCAACGACACTGACAGAGCCTGATGAAGGCTTTGGAGCATTAGAAACAGTCGCACAAGGCTTAGAAGGCAGCTCAAGCCCTGTGATCAAGGATGTAAAACTTTTCAACCGCGATTACCAGGTGCTCTTCACACCGCTCATCGTCCGAGACGAACAGTTAGGCTGGATGGGAGTAGTGCTCTCCAGTGAATATGTCACCTCCGCAGAAGCCACCAGCCGGATGACCTTCGCACTCATTTTTACCATCGGGACCGCGGCAGTGATTATTATCGGCTACTTACTCTCACAGAGCATTCCGCGACCGATCTTAAAACTGCGCACGGTTTCGCAGGAAGTGGCTGCAGGCAACCTGAACCAGACAGTAGGCATTCAGCGCAATGATGAAATTGGCGAGCTGGCAGTTGCCTTTGATCAAATGACCCTGCAACTACGCGAACGCACCGAGGAAGCCGCCCGCTTATTTGCAGAAACCGTGCAGCGCAACAAAGAGCTGGCGACGATCAACGCTCGTTTGCAATCGATGCAGCTCCAGCTCATCCAGGCCGAAAAATTGGCCGCAGTAGGACAGTTAACTGCAGGAATCGTGCATGATGTTAAAAACCCGCTGGCTGTCATCAAGGGGCTTTCGGAGCTGATGCTGGGAAATGATCTTACTCCAGAAGAACATCAAAACCTGAACGTCATCCATGAAAGCTCAGTCAAAGCCAACGCCATCGTCACTGACCTGCTCAAGTTTGCCCGGCAATCAACACCCGAGAAAAAATTCCAGGATCTGCGCGAGACTGTAGAAGCCTCCCTGCGCCTGACGGCGTACCTCTCGCGGAAAGCAAATATCGAAGTCATTAAAGATCTACCCGATCATCCAGTGCTAATGTGGTACGAACTCACAGCAGTTAGAGCAAGTTTTCATTAACATTATCCACAATGCCATTCAGGCGATGGAGGAACGGGGTGTCCTGCGTGTGAGCATGGTGCGCAGTGGCGTTGGGTACAACGAAAATACGGCGGTAATTGCTTTCCAGGACAGCGGTGCTGGTATCCCGCCTGAAAACCTGAGCCGAATTTTTGACCCCTTCTTTACCACCAAGCCTGAAGGACAAGGAACGGGTTTGGGGCTTTCTGTCAGTTATGGCATCATTTCAAATCATAATGGGCACATCCAAGTTGAGAGCAATCTGGGGAAAGGCTCGACTTTCACTATCATCTTGCCTATCGATCTGACACCACCACAGGGAGCAGGGTAAATGGAAAAAGAGAGAATTATCGTCGTTGATGACGATCCCGATGTACTCTTCATGATTGTAGTTTCACTCCGCCAAAGGGGATATGAAGTGGAAGAAGCCACTAACGGCCTGGAAGCGATTGAAAAACTGCGCACGCAAGAGCAGTTTTGTGTGATGTTGACCGACTTGATGATGCCGGGCATGAATGGTCTATCCCTGTTGAGAGAGACCCACAAACTGGATGACCTGTTGGAAGTGGTGATGGTAACCGCAGTGGGAACGCTTGAAACAGCAATTGCAGCGCTGCGTGAAGATGGCGCTTTCGACTATATCTTAAAACCCTTTGAGTCACTCAACCAATTAGCAGTCGTGGTCGAGCGTGCCCTGGCTCACCGGCGCCTTGTGTTGGAACAACGCGCCTTGCAGGAGCGCATCCAATCGGAGGCAGAATGGCTGCGCGCGTTAATCTCTAATACAGGCGATGCGGTCCTGGCCGCTGACACCAATGGAACCCTGACGATTGCTAACCCGGCTGCCCTGCGCCTGCTGAAGACAGACGATGTAGTCGGAAAATCTGCTCAAGAAGGGTTACCGATGTCCCTTTCCAAAATTATCAATAACTGGCAGGTTGTCGGACGACATATCCCAGCTATTCTGGAAACAACCTGGTCAGACGGAACAATCTTACTGGTAAATCTGACCCCTGTGAGTGGAAAAGACGGCTCATGGCAGGGATGGGTGATGGTCTTGAGCGATGTGACACACCTGAAGCGGTTAGATGAGCTGCGCACGAAGACGTTGGCAGATTCAGCACGGAAGATCCAGCTACCATTGGCAGAAGCTGTCAATGATCTAATCGAGTTGAGTGAGGTAGCTGCCCAGGAACCGCGCATCAGCAGCATCGTTTATCGCCTGACGAAGGTCTGGGACCGCATCCAGAACTGGCTGGATAGCCTGCTGGCACAAAGCCAGATCGGCTCAAAACCAGAAGTGAAGTTGGAATTTGTAGACATCAAGACACTCCTGGAAGAAATGCACCAGAGCTTACGCTCGAACCTGATGCGAGAGGCAGGCGTCAAGCTGGATCTGCAAATCAGCTCTGAGCTGGCTACGGTACGCGCGGATAATGGACAGCTCAGGCAGATGCTGCATGAGCTCATTAAGCGAGCAGCTCAACGCAGCCAGGAAGGTGCCGAGATTCGTCTAAACGCCTATAAACAAGCTGGTCAAGTTTGGATCGAAGTCAAAGATACAGGCCCGGCGGTCAGCTTGACGGACCTGCCGCACATCTTCGAGAAATCATTTATTGGTACAAAAACAGGCAGCTCGGACGCGGGTTTTGGCCTGGCGATGGTGAAAACAACCATGGATCAGATGGGGGGACAGGTATGGGTCAGCGGGCAAGAACCATTGGGGAGTGTAATCTCTATCTGTCTGCCGATTGCATGATGACTCACATAAATGTAAAGGAAGATTAACGGATCATGGGACATGGACGATGGGTACATCGGGGACGATGAGTACAACAGGGCAGATGGGTCCATCTGGAAAAGATGGACGCCGAAAGGATCCTGATCCCACAGCGGACAGCGATATCAGGTCCCAGCTAAAAGACCTGGCGCGCTGGCTGCTTGTCTTGCCGTTGATCTTCTTGCTGTTATTCTCCTGCGGCAGGCTGGCTGCTGAGGGCGTGACGCCAGAAGTAAAAACAGCCATTCGATCTTATATAATTCCCGACTACAAAGTATGGGAGAATATTCCGTTTCAACCGGTCAGCAAGGAAATTGTAGAAAAAGTCATCGAGGAGGAGGGCAGCCTGATTGGAGCTGTGGCCACCGGTACGCTGTGGCCCACGCCTGGAGAAGGCACCGAGGTGGCTCTGGTTCCATCGATCACCCCCTCCCCCCAACCCACAGGCACTGCTCAACCTCCAGCAAGCCAGACGCCCAGGCCTACAACCACTCCCACCAGAGTTCCTGATACGGCAATCCCGCTGCCGACAATGACATTTACCCCTTCGAATACGCCTACTCAAACCCAAACGCCAACGCGAACATACCCACCCCCTCCCCCGCTCACGCGCACCCCAACCACACAGCCTCCGCCGCCGCCTACCAGCACATTTACTCCGACCACGACGCAAACACCGACCGTCACACCGATGCCTACGCACACCGCAACCGTGACGCAAACACCTACCCCGACGAATACCGCTACGCAGACCTCAACGGTGACGCTGACTCCCACCATCACTCAAACGCCTACTGAGACATCCACGCCGACCATCACACCCACTCCTACTCCAACAATCACTCCGACCCCTCTGCCGACCATTATCAGTTCTTTCCTGCCCTCCAGGACCTCCGGATGGAGCAGTGATCTCCATTCCATGCATTGAAGGGGTAATCTATGACCTCGGTGGGCCAACATCCTACCCGTCCCTGGTCTTTTATGAAAATGCGACCGGTGGGATTATTAACCTGGACATTGTCATCATCTCGGTAGGAGCGAGCAGCACAGGACCCTGGAATAATGTCTTCTTTTGGGGAGATGGAAACCCCAGCAACAACGGCACGATCCAAGCTTATCACTTTGCCAGCGGCGAATTTGATAATGAAGCCATACCAACGACAGAGCTCTTTGGGACTGACCCGCTTCAGAGCGGCATCTCCATCCCTATTTCTTCAATTTTTATGCCTTACCAGTATGTGGTGATTTCTGCACCCTCTTTTTGTGGAGACCCGGCTGAGGTAAACTCAATCGAGATTTATCCAAACTTTCCTCCACCTTAAATTCGGCTATCCTCGAGCAATAAGAGAGAACCTATGCCCGAATATGAAGCGATCATCGGCCTGGAAACTCACATCCAGTTGAATACGACCACGAAAATTTTCTGCGCTTGCAAAGCAAATTCTTGGGGGGATCCGCCGAATACCAATATCTGCCCGGTGTGCACAGGAATGCCTGGTGTGCTGCCTGTACTGAACAAAGCTGTCGTTGAGAAGGGGGTATTGCTGGCAGCCGCGATGCATGCAGCCATCCAAAAGGTTTCTTATTTTGACCGCAAGAATTATTTCTATCCCGACCTGCCAAAAGGCTATCAGATATCGCAGTACGATATGCCTTTGGGGCGCGGTGGGTACCTCGATCTGCCCATGCCAGAAGGAACCATCCGGCACGTGGGAATCACGAAACTGCATATCGAAGAGGATGCCGGGAAAACAAAGAATGAGCGCGGCAGGCGGCTGATCGACTTCAATCGCTGCGGGGTACCGCTGATTGAAATGGTCACCGGTCCCGACTTACGCTCAGCAGACGAGGCTGCCCAATACCTGATCCGTTTGCGACAGCTATTGCGATGGATCGGCATTTCAGAAGCTGACATGGAAAAAGCGCATTTGCGCTGCGATGCTAATGTTTCTATCCGGCCCAAAGGAGCAGATTACCTCAATCCCAAGACAGAGATCAAAAACGTCAACTCGATCGTGGCGGTCAAAGAGGCCATTGAGAAGGAAATCAAACGACAGATCGAAGAGACGGAGGCCGGCAGAAAGATCCATGCCTGGACGCTGGAATGGGATGAAGAAGCCGGCGTGCTGCGCAAGATGCGCTCAAAAGAAACCGAGGCTGATTATCGCTATTTCCGCGAACCGGATTTACTGCCGGTGCGCCTGGATCAGGCCTGGTTGGAGGAAATCTTAGCTGGGCTGCCGGAGCTTCCGTTGGAACGCCGGAGCCGCTTCACAACACAGTATGGACTGCCCGAGTATGATGCTGATATCTTGACCAGCGAACGGACTTTATCGGATTATTTTGAGGCCGCGGTTAAAGCGTATGGCGGAGACCCGAAGCGTGTCTCAAACTGGTTGATGAATGACGTGCTGCGCATGATTAATGAAAAAGGTAACTCCGCAAGCGAGCTGAAGCTCACTCCTGTATACCTGGCTGACATCATTAAATTGGTTGAACTCGGGCACTGTGAACACGTCGACAGGCAAATCGCTGTTGGATAAGGTGGAAGCCAGCGGACAGGCACCCACAAAGATCGTGCAGGCGGAGGGATTAGCCAAGGTCAGTGACCAGGAAGCTATCCGAACCATATGTGCAGAGGTGCTGGAGGAAAGCCCTGAGCAGGTGAATGCATATAAAGGTGGGAAGACCACGCTCATGGGCTGGTTCGTGGGGCAGGTAATGAAGAAAATCCGCGGCAAAGCCGACCCGCAGGTCGCCAAAGCCGTTCTAGAAGAGCTTCTTTCCAGGTGAGTAAAAAGACTTTTCACCTCATCTCACTGGGATGCGCCAAGAACACGGTTAACTCGGACTCGATGGCGCAGCTTTTAGCCGGCTCGGGCTATCGCGCCGTAGAAGACCCTGCCAAAGCGCGCATCCTGATCGTCAACACCTGCGGCTTTATTGGGCCAGCCAAGCAGGAAATCTTTACAGGTGCTGGGTGAGCTGGCAGCCGACAAACGCCCAGGGCAGATTTTGATCGCGGCGGGCTGCCTGACCCAACGCTATGGGCAGGAAGTCATCCGCCAGGTGCCCGGAGTGGATGGTATCTTAGGCACACGCCGGTGGATGGATATTGTCGAAGTGGTTGAAGCGCTGCGCCAGGGAGGCCATCCCCAGCCCATTTACCACCTGCCAGAGGCGGCAACTGTAGGCCAGGATGAGCACGGAACGCTGCCGCGCAAGCAGGATGGGAGGCAGTGCCTATCTGAAGATCGCGGATGGATGCCGGCGCCCCTGTGCCTTCTGCGCCATACCGCTGATCAAAGGATCGGCAGTCAGCCGCCCAATTGAGACCATCCTGGCAGAGGCAAGGGAGCTGCAAAGCATGGGGGTGCGAGAGCTGATCTTGATTGCCCAGGATACAACGGATTATGGTCACGACCTGGGCATGCATGAGGGACTGGCACAGCTCCTGGAAGGGCTGGTGGATGCAGCGGCGGAGATCGAATGGATCCGGATCATGTACGCCTACCCAGGATATGTCACCGACCGGTTGATCGATGTGATGGCAAATCACAGGCAAATCTTACCTTACTTAGATATGCCCTTGCAGCATGCTCATCCGGCAACCTTAAAACGCATGCGCCGTCCGGCGAACATGGAATGGGTATATCAAACGCTGAGCAAAATGCGCCAGGCGATGCCAGAGCTTGCTCTGCGCACCACTTTTATCGTAGGTTATCCAGGAGAAACCGAAGAGGAATTCCAGGCTCTGTTGAATTTTGTCGAGGACATTCGCTTTGACAAAGTCGGCACCTTTCAATTCTCCTTTGAGCCCGGTACTGCCAGCGAAGGCCTGGGGGACCCTGTTCCAGCAGAAGTGAAACAAGAACGTTATGAAAGATTGATGAGTGCCCAGCAGCATATCTCGCTGGAACGCAACCAGGCATTTGTAGGAAAAACGCTGGATGTTCTCATCGAGGGGCAAGGAGACGGCATCTCAATGGGACGCAGCTATCGAGACGCGCCTGAAATCGATGGACTGGTTATCGCAGAGGGTGAACTCCCTGTAGGACAGATCGTTCCTATCCGCATCACAGGTGCAATGGCCTACGATTTGTCTGGGGTGGTCGTGAAGCATGAAGGGCCGATCGCGCTCTCTTTTTGATGGACTGGCACTCTTGATAAGCCTGGCCGCGGTGGCAGCCGCGGCTTTCGTCACGCAGCGTACCTTCGAGGCTTTGCCGCACCTCGAGGACGAATTTGCAAACACCTGGCAGGCAAAGGTTTTAGCTGAAGGGAACCTTTACCTGCCCACGCCTGATTACCCCGACAGCTTCCTGGTCCCTTTCGTGGTCGATTACCAGGAGCGCCGTTTCAGCAAATATCCACCAGGCTGGTCACTGCTTTTAGCAATGGGGATAAAACTGGGATTGCGCGCCTGGATCAACCCACTCCTGGCTGGGGTGGGGGTATGGTTGACCTATCTGCTGGGTAAGCGGGTATTCAATGAAAAGGTGGCTCTGCTTGCAGCCGGGTTGACCCTGACTTCGCCCTTCTTCTTGATCAACTCAGGTACCTTGCTCAACCATCCCTTAGGATTGGTGTTGAGCACTGGTTTTGCACTGGCCTGGCTGAATGCTTTTTGCATGCCAGATGAAAAACATCCGTGGATTCACACCTGCGCGGCCGGTTTGCTGATTGGATTGATGGCACTCACCCGCCCATGGACTGCAGTAGGCCTGGCAATCCCCTTTGCAGTGCATGGTGTGTTTATTTTGATCCGTGGAGACCAGCAACGGCGCCTGCGCCTGCTGATTTTTGGCCTTTTAGCTGCGGCTTGCGCTTCCTTGCTTTTCTTATGGCAGTATCTGGTCACGGGAAATCCGCTGTTGAACACCTATACCTTATGGTGGCCTTACGATAAGGTAGGTTTTGGCCTTGGCTTCGGACCGATGCTCGATGGGCATAACCTGAATTATGCACTGGCGAATGCCCGACGGGCGCTGCGCACAGGCTGGCATGACCTTTTCGGCTGGGGGGCTTTCTCATGGATTTTCCTGCCATTTGGTATTTGGGCAGCCAGACGAAATACCAAAGCCTGGCTGGTGGCGAGTGTCTTCCCAACCCTGGTATTCATCTATTTAGCCTACTTTACGACACCGCACATCTTAGGGCCCCGCTACTACTATGAAGGTTTGTACAGCTTGACCCTGATCTCGGCAGCCGGCATTTTTTTCCTGGCTGGAAAGGCGATCGATGATGGCGTAAACTCTCAGGTCCAGAACGGCTGGCGTAAAGGGCGCGCTTGGGGAGTCGCTGTCCTGGTCGCAGGGCTGATTGGTTTCAATCTCCTTTTCTACATTTCGCCCAGGTTAGAAAATCTGCACAACCTTTACGGCATCGGCAAGCAAAACCAGGCCCCCTTCCTGGCAGAATCTGCTCGAGCCCTCACACCCGCTTTGATCATCGTACATTCCGATCGCTGGATGAGTTATGGTGCGCTGCTTGATCTGGAAGACCCGAACCTGGGAAGCCCATTCATTTTTGCCTGGAACATGGATGATACCGTCGATGCCAGGGTGGCCAGCCGGTATCCCAACCGGGCAGTCTTTCATTACTATCCGACGCAGCCTTATAAATTCTATACAGATCCACTCCCGTAGGAACAGACAGATCAATAAGCTGTTCGCACTGCTGTGGGCACCCCAATCTATAGAGCAGGTAAAATGATCAGACAAGCATACGTGATGTAGAGCAAACTGACAGTTAACCTACAATCAAACAAAGATCTATCCGTACAAAGGGAACGTTAAGATACGCGTGCGAAAGCCGTCAATGCCAGCACCACCACTGCCAGCAGCAGATTTAACCGCAGAAGCCAGACTGACCGGCGTTGAATACGATCCATTTCCGGGACATCTTTTCCCTGGCTGAGGCGCAGCGAGGCCCGCCTGATTTCCGGCAGCATCCCCCAGGTCAGGTATGCGCTGACCACAATCATCAGAAAATACACACTGTGCTTGAGCAGGATGGCTGCCGCCCAAGGACTATCAATTGCCAAAAAGCTGCGATAATTTTGGTTGACACTCAATTGGAACATACCTGTACCTGCCAGGACCGCCAGGCAAAACCAACCCAATGGGTCCAGGCGGCGTTGCAAGCCTTCCAGGAAAATACTATAAGACCGGCTGTCTAAGCTGCGCTGTGCGGCTGGTAACACAACCAGGGCCAAGGAAGCCAGGCTGCCGACCCAAATGACGGTCGCCAGCATATGAAACCAAAAAGCGATCGAGAGGCCTATGGGGGGCATCAAAACGCCTCATTTTTCTTTATGGAGATGTAGTAGGAGTCGGTGACTCCAGAACTGGTGGCTCCGGAGTCGCCGTGGGAGTTTCAGCTAGAATTTCCTGAGTTCGCGGTGGGCGTGGGCGTATTTTCCACTGGGATAAATTCCAGCGTGGCCGTGGGGGTTGGCGTATCTAGAGTCACTGGGATGTTGACAACGGCATTGGCTTCCTGGCATTTCTGGGAAGCGAAATCAGCGGTAGGCCGTGCAACGGGGTTATCACGTATGCTCAAAGCAGCCTCATATTGCTGCTGAGCTTCGCAGTACATCCCCTGGCGCGCATACCAATCACCATAACCGAGCAAAGCCAAGAAGTTACGCTCGAAAGCGGTATATCCGGAGCCATCCACCAGGTTTGGAGCAATCTGAACCAATTGCCCGAAATAAAAAACCGCTTGCGCCCAATCCACATCCCAAAAGCTGGCGCCGCGTACATACAGGGTAGCCCAATCACGCCAGTTCCTGGCTTCAACGTCTAATGGACCGAAGCGCTCAGCCAGGGCGAGGTCATAGGTGCCGCCTTCGAGGTCAGCCTTACTGGCAATCTTGTCTACTCCACGATTACGCAGCGCCACAAATAACATCCCGTCAACTTTAACCGCCATGAAAGTCGCATCACGCTTACGCAGGGTCAGGAGGGTATCAATAGCCGTCGACCAATCACCAGCCAACAACGAGGCCTGGGCTTGAGTGAAAAGCTCTTCACGGCCACGCGTATCCGGCGTAGGGGTCAGGGTGGGGGTAGGAGCAACCGTAGGCGTGGCAGTTGAGATCATGGCCACCATGACCTCAGCCAGCTTCTCGGTAATGCCAGGGAAATTTGGATCCATTTGCATCACATACTCAAAACGCTGGCGGGCAAGGTCATAGTGCCCAGCCTGCTGATCCTGAACCGCCAGATCAAATTGAGCCTGAGCTTCTGCGGCCACCTGGGTGCTCTGAAACCCCAGGCGCTGTTGAATGGCTGACTGGTAGCCTAAGTAAACACTTCCCAAGGCGATCAGGAGTAAAACAAAAATCCCCAGTAAGGACCACCAGATCCACAGGCGGGAGCCTTTTTGGCGCTTCTGAGCAGCCGGAAAATCTTCAGGCGGCTGCACAGATACAGGCTGAGTAGGCGAAAAAGGCGCGGCTTCTTGCGATGCCGATGCCGAAGTAACTTGTACCGGTGCAGTTTCTGCCAGAGGATCGCCCGAGGTTTGCACCGGGCGGGTTTCATCCATAGGCTGCCCTTCGGGTTGAGGGCTGGTTGGTTGAGTTTCATCTATCTTGTTCGAATCCATGGGCCCCATTATACCTCAGAGAACAACGTGGTTTCATGGATCGCGTTCCCGGAACCATTTTTCCGATATAATAAGTTATGGCAGCGTTTAAGTTTTCCCACCCGGTTGAAGTACGCTATGGCGACCTGGATGCTCAGCAGCATGTGAACAATGCCAAATACCTGACCTATATGGAGCAGGCGCGCCTGGAATATTTACGGCACCTGGGATTATGGAATGGCAACTCCTTCGTGGAGTTAGGCATGATCGTGGCAGAGGTGCAAATCACTTACCGGGCGCCGATCCGCTTTGGACAGGCGGTGCGCGTGGGTGTGCGGGTGAGCCGCTTGGGCAACAAGAGCATGCGCTGGGAATACAGCATTGAAAATGGTCAAGACGGCAGTATCTTTGCCACGGCAACCAGCGTACAGGTGGCCTATGATTACCAGGCTGGTAAATCAATGCTGGTTCCAGATGCGTGGAGGAAGAAGATCACAATTTATGAAGGAATTGAGGAAAGTGGAAACTGATAACATGCTTCCAACCATCGATAAAATTTTTCTGGAAAACTTTTTAATCGGCCTGCTAAACACTCCCAGCCCAACCGGCTATGCCTACCGGGCTGTAGAGTATACCGAGAATGCTCTGAAATCTATAGATGGGGTTTTGCTTTCCAGAACGCGTAAAGGCGCTTTGATCGCCAAATTCCCCGGAAAAAGCAGCGAGCATCCGCGCGCCCTGACCGCCCATGTGGACACCCTGGGGGCAATGGTCAAAGAGATCAAGCCGAACGGGCGGCTAAAGCTGACCCGCATTGGCGGAATCCTGTGGAATTCGGTGGAGACGGAAGGCTGCACGATCTTCACCAACCAGGGAGAGACCATACGCGGCTCGCTGTTAGCGGTCAAAGCCTCCGGGCATGTGTTCGGCAGTCAAGCGATCGGCGAGCTCAAACGCGAGGATGCGACCATGGAAGTACGCCTGGATGCGCTCACCTCTTCACCGGCGGAAACCGAGGCGTTGGGCATTCAGGTAGGAGATTTCGTGGCTTTTGATCCCGCGGGTTGAAGTGAATAATGGCTTCATCCGCTCACGCCATTTGGATGATAAGGCCTGCGCGGCGTGTGTGGTAACCGCCTTTAAAGCCATGGTCGAAGAAGGGCTCCAACCCACCCAAGATGTATATCTGCACATCAGCAATTATGAAGAGGTTGGACACAGCCCGGTGGATGGGCTGCCAGCCAACCTGGCGGAGCTGGTGGTGGTCGATATGGCCGCGGTGGGTGAAGGGCAAACCTCCGATGAGTTTCATGCAACGCTGTGCGTGAAGGATTCTGGCGGTCCATACCACCACGGTTTGAGTCAAAAATTGCGCGAGGTGGCAAAGAAATATGATATCCCGTATAAAGTTGATATCTACCCATCCTATAATTCGGATGGAGGCGCGCTCTTCCATGAAAGTGATGTCGCCGTTGCGTTGATCGGACCGGGCATCGATGCTTCACACAACTACGAACGGACACATATTGATTCTTTGCTGGCAACCACTTGCTGGGTAATGGCTTACTTGATCAGTTAAACCAAGAGATGTCAGTGATGAAGGATGAGACAGCTTACATCCTTGAACGAAAGCGGATGGTTGATGACCAGCTCATTTGGCGTGGAATCCATGATCCGCTTGTGTTAGAAGCCATGCAAAGGGTGCCGCGGCACTGTTTTGTGCCGGACGAATACCTTGACATGGCCTACCAGGATTGTCCACTGCCGATCGGATCGGGACAGACCATTTCACAGCCCTATATCGTTGCTTTAATGAGCGAATCGCTGGCCCTGAAGGGTAGCGAGGTAGTCTGTGAAATAGGCACCGGCTCCGGCTACCAGGCAGCCATCCTGGCGAAGCTGGCCGGCGAGGTACATACGATCGAAAGACACCCTTCCCTGGCAGAACAAGCTCGGAGGGTGCTTGGGAACCTGGGGTATCACAATGTCTACATCCATGTCGGAGATGGGTCAAAAGGACTGCCTGAATATGCCCCTTATCAAGCCATCATCGTGACCGCCTCGGCACCCAAAGTTCCCAAGCCGCTCTTAGCGCAATTAAATGAAGGCGGGCGGCTTATTTTACCGGTGGGTGACCGCTGGGGAGGTCAAACGCTGCAGCTGTGGGAGCGGCATGGAGAAAAGTTTGAACACGAAGCCATATTAGCGGTAGCCTTCGTGCCGTTGCGGGGGGAATACGGCTGGAAAGAGGGTAAAAAAGTCTCAAGCCTATGTGTGTGGAGCTACATAGGCGGCCATGAGGATGAAATGGCTGAGGCAGCCGAGGATTACAAAGATATGCCAGACTTCATGAAACCCAAAGACACCTGGGAAGAAATCTGGCTTTTTTGATACATAGATCACCGCTCCCAGGGTGAAAAATATTCCACCCAGGAGCAGCCAGAAAAGCGCTCCTAAAGGCATGGCGCGGAGTATCTCGCGGGCGGCCAGCAGCGAAAGCCAACCCATCCCAAGATAAACAGCAGCCGTAAACCATCGTGGAGCTTTGATGATGAACAATTTGACCAGGACACCGATCAGCGCCAGTGACCAGATAATTACCAGCGTTCCCCAAGCCCAGAATCCGCTGAAGAAATGCAGGCAGATGGGCGTATAGGTGCCGGCGATCAGGAAATAAATGGCGGAGTGGTCCAGCTTACGCAGGAACAGCATGATGCGCGGCCGGGCGTCAACCAGGTGGTAAGTTGCACTAGAGGAGAACATCGCCACCAGGCTGATTCCATAGATGAGCAGTGCAATTACCTTCACCAGGCTGTTGTGTCCCAAGACCAATAAAACCACCAAGCCCAGCAAGGCCAGGATCGCAGCTATGAGGTGCATCAGCCCATTGACCGGCTCACGAAGTTTACGGGGTTTTTTATTTTCTTGCATATGATGAATATATCAGGAAAAAACATAAAAGTAAACAATTATCAGCTTTATTTTACAACAAGGGTTTGCAGGGTAGGCACGATATAAGATAATCTTTTTTGTGTCTCCAGGAGGGAATTTTCGCGTTCTGCCTTCAGGGTCAGACCATCGCAGGACAACAGAAACGGATCTTCCCATTCCAGCCAGTCTACATCCTTCATCACGATTTTATCTCGGATGGCAAGCACAATTTCAGCCAGCACGCTCATATCATGATTCTGGAGGTTGGGCAAAATTTCTTTCAGCAAGCCGGCTTGTATAACCAAATGACACCAGGCAAAATCTAAGGTTTTGCCAAATAAAAACTCGCCAACCCGGGTGGCGAAATGTTCGATTTCATCGTAATTACGAGGGTGAGTATTCCAGGCAGCCTTGGAACGGCCGAACAAAATCGGGGCATTTTCTCGATCGACCGTTTGAATATCCTGTACGAACTGTGCCTTATGCTTGCTCTGCAGAATAAAGGCTAACCGATCAATAAAACAGAGATGAAGCAACTGAGCCGATTCACTTACCGACGCCGCCACCTGATAAAGAAAGTGAAAGTGATCACCAACCAGCATACCTGGAGAAATCGGGGATACATTGAAGAACCTGTCTTTTTCTAGATGAGTAACAATTTCTGGGTGTTTTTCAATGGTGACAGAAGTGAGGCTGACAAAAGCCTGGGAAAAGAGTTCCTTCAGGATTGGCGTGATCCTGACGAGGTGAGGAGAAACCAGTCCATCAGGATCATGGAACGGGAAAACAACAGCAGGATCCGCCATTCTCGACCGCGCTTATACCTGGCTGATCGAGACAAACACCATCGGACGGCGCTTGGTCTTGGAATACAGGAAAGATTTTACTGTCTGCTCTAAATCTTCGCGTAAACGCCCATTGCTGACACAGTCTACCGATTCGGTGACGATGCGGCGTGTATTTTCGAGTAAATCGCTTGCCTCCGGCTCATAAACAAAACCGCGCGTGATGATCTCAGGCGCTTCGCGCAGGCGGCAAGACGAACGATCGAGGGTCAGGTTGACCAGCACAAAACCATCCTGGGCCAGGATCTCGCGCTCGCGCATGACGGACCGCCCCACCTCGCCCACACTGACGCCATCCACGAAAACATAACCTCCCGGGATGCGATCGGCTAGTCTCATTAATCCAGTGGGGGTCAGCTCAACGACCATGCCATTTTCGATCACGAGCACGCGATCTTCAGGTATCCCCACCTGATTAGCCAGGCGGGCATGCTGGTACAGGTGGCGAAGCTCGCCGTGAATAGGAATAAAGTATTTAGGCCGCACCAGGTTCAAGAGCAGCTTCATCTCTTCCTGGCTGGCATGCCCTGAGACGTGTACCGGGGCAATCCGTTCATAGATCACGTTTGCGCCGCGGCGGAAGAGGCGGTTGATGGTACGATAAACTGACTCTTCATTACCGGGGATCGGGTGTGAAGAGAGCACAACGGTGTCTCCTGGCTCGATATCAAACTGCCGGTTGGTGCCGGTTGAAAGCCGCCCCATGATCGAAGATGGCTCACCCTGTGTGCCGGTGGACATCAGCACGATTTCTTTGGGGCGCATTTTCAAAGCTTGTTCTACGCTCACCAGAAGATCATCGGGCATTTCAAGGTAACCCAACTTGCGAGCAATTTTCGCATTCTCGACCATGCTCGTGCCTACAAAAGCCAGCTTACGCCCATGGTTGGCGGCGGCATTAGCAACCTGCTGCATGCGCGAGATTAACGATGCAAAGCTGGCGATGATGATGCGTCCAGGCGCCTTGCGGAAAACCTCATCGAAAGCCGGGTCTATGACGCGCTCTGAGGGTGTCCAGCCTGGCTTATCGGCATTGGTTGAATCTGCCAGTAAGGCCAGCACCCCTCGACCAGAAAACTCAGCCAGCTTGGCGTAATCGGTGGGCCAATTATCCACTGGGGTATGGTCAAATTTAAAATCCCCGGTATGAATGACCAGGCCCACTGGTGTGGTAATGCCCAATCCAATACCATCCGGCACCGAATGGCAGACATGGAAGAATTCCACCTGGAATGGACCAATCTGAGCCATTCCACCGGCTTGCACAGTATTGAGGGAAACCTGACCAAGCAGTCCGCCGCGCGCCAGCTTGACTTCCAACAAGCCACGCGTCAGCGGGGTAGCATAGAGGGCGCGTTGACCTGCTCAAGCAGATGATGGATCGCGCCAGTATGATCCTCATGTCCGTGGGTGACGATGATGCCGCACACCTTTTTACGATTTGAGATCAGGTATTCAAAATCTGGGATGATGTAATCAATCCCCAGCATGTCGTTATCGGGAAACATCAGGCCTGCATCTACGACCAGGATCTGGTCGTCATATTCATAAGCCATCATATTCTTGCCAACTTCCCCCAATCCCCCTAGAGGGATGATGCGAAAAGGTAATCCTTCTTGATGCTTATTTTTCATAATAATTTCTAATTTATGGCTCCTTCATAAAACACTTTTATCTACCCCCATTCATCTAAATGCATTGTAGCATGGTAACAACAGGATGTCAAAAAAGAGAGCGGATGCAGGGCATCCGCTCTCAGCTTTTTTAGTAATCCATTCCGCCACCGGGGGGCATGGCTGGTGCTTTTTCCTTCTCAGGAACGTCCGTAATCAGGGCTTCCGTCGTGAGGATCATGGCGGCGATCGAGGCTGCGTTTTCGAGGGCGCCTCGGGTCACCTTGGCGGGATCAATCACACCGCCTTTGACCATATCCATATAATCTTCCTTGATCACATCAAAGCCGATGTTCAGGTTTTTCTTCTCTTTCTGTTTGCGGCGGACGTTCTCCACAACCACAGAGCCATCTTTGCCGGCGTTCTCAGCGATCTTGCGCATGGGAATTTCCAGGGATTTGCGGACAATGTTGATACCGATCTGGGCATCTTCGCTATCCATCTTCATGCCTTCCAGAGCGGTCATGGCGTTGATCAGAGCCACACCACCACCGGGCACAATGCCTTCTTCAACCGCGGCACGCGTCGCAGAAAGGGCATCTTCAACACGGTGCTTCTTTTCCTTCAGCTCGGTCTCGGTCGCAGCACCAACACGGATGATCGCTACGCCACCGGAAAGCTTGGCCAGGCGTTCCTGGAGTTTCTCTTTATCGTAATCGCTGGTGCTCTTGTCAATCTCAACACGGATCTGCTCAATACGACCCTTGATCTGGACGGCGTCACCGGTACCGCCGACGATGGTGGTGTCATCCTTGGTGACAACGACCTTCTCAGAGCGACCAAGATCAGCAATGGTAGCAGTTTCAAGCTTGCGACCGGTCTCGTCAGAGATCACCGTGCCGCCAGTCAAAACGGCAAGATCCTGCAGCATAGCCTTGCGGCGATCACCAAAGCCAGGGGCCTTGATCGCCACAACGTTGAGCATACCGCGGATTTTGTTCAGGACCAGGGTAGCCAGGGCTTCGCCATCAACATCTTCAGCGATGATGACCAGCTCACGCTTGCCAACCTGAACCAACTTCTCCAGGATGGGGACAATATCAGCAGCGGCAGAGATCTTCTTGTCGTAGATCAGGATGTAGGCATCCGCAACGGATGCTTCCATATGCTCGGGGTCGCTGATGAAGTAGGGCGAAATATAGCCACGGTCGAACTGCATACCTTCCACATATTCGGTCTCAAACTCAAGACCCTTGGATTCCTCAACGGTGATGACGCCATCTTTTCCGACTTTGTCCATCACATCGGCGATCAGGTTGCCAATGGCGCGATCCTGAGCCGAAATCGAGGCCACATTGGCAATCTCGTCTTTGGTGGTGACTTCAATCGCCTGCTCATTGATTTTCTCAGCCACAGCCTTGGTAGCAGCTTCAATGCCACGCTTGAGCAGCATGGGGTTATAACCAGCGGCCAGGCTCTTCATACCTTCGGTTACAATGGCATGTGCCAGTACGGTCGAGGTCGTGGTGCCATCGCCGGCGATGTCATTGGTTTTGGTGGCGGCTTCTTTGAGGAGCTGCGCACCCATATTTTCAAACGGATCTTCCAGTTCAATTTCCTTGGCTACCGTAACGCCATCATGCGTGATGGTGGGGGAGCCAAATTTTCGATCGATGGCCACATTGCGGCCTTTTGGACCGAGGGTTGTGACGACCGCAGTCGCCAAAAGGTCCATACCGTGCTGCAAACGACGGCGGGCTTCTTCAGAGAATTGTAGTTGTTTTGCTGCCATAGTACATTACTCCTATCAATATAAATTAACCGACGATCGCGAGCAGGTCACTCTCGCGCAGGATGAGCAGTTTCTTGCCATCCAACTTAATCTCTGTGCCAGAATACTTAGCAAACAGCACGATATCGCCAACTTTGACATCCAGCGGGATGCGCTTTCCATCTTCGTCGCGATCACCAGGACCAACAGCCATCACGGTCCCTTTTTGGGGTTTTTCTTTTGCGGTTTCAGGGAGAACGATTCCGCCCGCGGTTATTTCTTCCTGTTCGACAGGTTCAATAACGACGCGGCTTCCTAACGGTTTGAGAGACATGGACATATCCACCTCCTGAGTAGAATTTGGTTTTTGATAGACACAATTTGTGATTTAGCACTCGTTAGGATAGAGTGCTAAAACGTTCCGTATCTTACCCGGTATTAGCAGGTTCGTCAAGAGGCTCGTTAACGATTCTTATAAAACTCTGATATTTATCCCCTTAGGTTCTATCCAAAATAAAGAGAAGTCGGAGAGATTTAGGGATTATTATTCCCCATCAGAAGATAGCATGTATCCTCAACCTCGGAAGCATTGTCCATCAAATTTTTGTCATCAGGATTGAATTCGCGTAATGTTTGCATCAAGGCGAGAGATTTATCGCAGTAACCATTCTTTGAATCAGTAAGGTAAGCCAGAACGGAGCCATAACGGATGTAATAATAAGCCACGGTCAGGTTGGTGAGGGGTAAGGGTTCAACCGAGTAACCGCACTGCTGCAGCTCAGCATCCGTATAACCTTGGTCAGGATCGGGTGTGACCGTATCATCGCTGCATTGGAGCGAACCTTCCGCAATAAATTCTTGGGCAGCTGTATTCTCAACAGCGCTGCAGCCTTCTACAGCACAGAGTAAGGCAGGCAGCGCCGACTCGTAATTGCGCGCCTGGACATATATACTGCCTAACTGCCCATAGGTATCGGCATTGGTTGGAGAGAAGCGCAGAGCCTTCTCAGCATTACGCGAGGCTATGAAAAACTGCCCTTGCTGTGTATAAGTTTTAGCAATGGCAATATAGGGCGAGGGATCCTGGATACCCAATTGATCATTGATGCCCGCCGCTCGATCAAAGTAGCTTAAAGCCGTTTCATACAACGTGTCGGCTGTGCTGGATGTCAATTCATTATTACCCAGGTTCCGGTAGATCAATCCAATTCGCAGCAATAAAAAAGTCAGGTTGGGAGCCAGGTCTGAAGCTTTCTGGTACTCCTCAATCGCAGACCGGTACAGCCCAAGGTACTCCAATACCGTGGCATAAACACGATGTGTATCCATTAAAATCTGGGGCGCGTTGGACGGCTTGCTCCGCATAACCTTGAGCTTGATCCCACTTCTGCTGGTCAAGGAGCACTTCAGCGTAGAAAGCCAGGGCCAGGGCATTCTCAGGATCAAGCAGGTAAGCCCGGTTAGCCGCCGATTCAGCTTCGGCAAGGTAAGCTTCGCGCTGGTCTTCGCTGATCAGGTTGCTGGAGGCATTCCAATCCAAAACAAAAGCTTTGGTAGCCAGGACGGTGCTGTCATCAGGAGATAAGTCAGCAGCCTGGCGGATATTATCACGCGCCTGCTCCAGGCGAGCCAGGCGTTCCTGATCAGTGCTCAAGTTGCTCGAAGAGTAAGCCTGGATGCGAGCGAGCTCAGCGAGGATGCTTGGATTATCGGGCTGAACTTGCAAAGCCTTCAAGTAGGTGTCGATCACATCTTCCTGAGAGGCAGGATCGTCCAATTTTCCTGCCGCAAAATAGACTTGCGCCTGCAAGACATACGACTCGACCGATCGGGTTGGAGTGGGAGTCGGGCTGAAAGGTGTAGTTACCTGGCCGCGGTTAAACTGGAGGATAAGCCAGATGCCGGCCAGGATCAAAACAACGAACAAAAGAGTCCGATAAGGATTCGAACGGGTCTTGACCGGTCGGAGATGATAATTCTTTCCTGAAATTTCGCGCGTCATATCAAGGCTCGGGGGTATCGGTCAATTCTGGCTGGGGAGTACCAAACTGTTCCTGGCAATAAGTGATGCCTTCGTTTGCATTATAGAAAGCGGTCTGATCAGCAGCGATATTTTGTAATATCAATTGAAAAACTGGCACCGCTTCATTACAGCGAACCTTCTTCGCCAACGCCAGGCCATAAAATGAGTAATACTCGTCTGCAATTCGGCCTGGCTGCAAGGGTAAACCTTCCACGACCACACCTTCTGCTGTGGTCCCTCCCTGCACCGCAAGAGCCAAGTGAGTCAAGGCTTTATCCAGCTCGCTGTTTTTGTAATACATAAAACCCAAGTTGCCATGCAAACGCGGATTCGAGGGGTCAACTTTTACAGCTTGTTCGGCATACTGGACCGCTTTACCAAACTGCCCCTGGGTAGCATAAGTGCGCGATAGGTCGGTTGGAATATCAGGATTCTGCGGGTTGAATGCAATGGCAGCTAACATCTCCTGAGAAGCCAGGTCAAAATCGCCATTAATCCGGTACACTACTCCCAGGCTGTAATGCAGATCCCAAATCTTGTCATTGATCGCCAGGGCAGATTTATATTCCTGTATAGCGTCCGTATAGTTTGCCGTCGCATACAAGATGTAGCCGCGTGCCCGGTGTGTCTCTAGAGCATTGGGAGCAAGATCGCGGGCTTTTTGGGACATTGAGATAGCCGTCTCAATGTCTTCATAATTTCCCTGGTCGACCAAGATTTCTGTGTAATAAGCATAAGCTGCTGCATTATTGGGATCTAACTTCAGCGCCTCCTGGATACTGGCGATTGCTTCGGGATATTGTTCCATAGAATTTAACGCCCAAGCCTTAACAGCATGGGCCATTGAATTATTAGGGTTGAGCAGGAGTGCATTCTCTGCGCTGGTTTTGGCATCTTCATACAACCCAGCGAAAACCTGCAGGCGGGCCATATCCACATAATAAGAAGGATTCTTGGGGTCAGCCAGGACAGCTTGTTTATATGCAGCAATCGCCTGGGTAAGCTTGCCGTCTTGGAAGAGTGCATCCGCCTCATTCAAGAAGGACTCGGCGCTGCGCGTGGGGGTTGGCGTTGGAATAAAAGGCGAGGGCATGGCTGGAACAACCACCTGGTTAAAGTACAAAAGGCCCAGGATGATTATGACCAGAAAACCGATCCGCCAAAAGCTGGGCCTGCGCCGGGCGCGCTTTGTCATGTTCCATTTACTGCCGCGCAGATACATACATTTTTATCTTATCAGTAATTTCATAAGCGAGTCAAGGCGTGGGGCGTTAACATTCGATGAAAGAAGCTACTACCCAGCTACAAAATTTCCTGCTAGAATGATACCACGATGAACAATGCACGACGCTTTGAAGTCTTCAGCCTTTTTCCCCAAGTATTTGAATCCTACCTTGAAACCAGCATTCTCCAACGCGCCCGGCAGAACGGGCGGGTAGAGGTGCGCCTTCACAATATTCGGGACTGGACGGCTGACCGGCACCACACCACGGACGATCTGCCCTATGGCGGCGGAGGTGGGATGGTGATGAAGCCTGAGCCGATCTTCACAGCCGTGGAAAGCGTGTTGGGAGATCCCCCAGCGTGCCCGGTGATCTTGATGACCCCCCAAGGACGCGTTTTCACCCAAAAAGTAGCCCAAGAGCTGGCTGGACAGCCCGCCCTGGCATTGATCTGCGGTCGCTACGAAGGTGTCGATGAACGCGTTCGCCAGCACCTGGTGACCGATGAGATCTCCATCGGCGATTATGTACTCAGTGGAGGCGAGCTGGCTGCCCTGGTTGTGATCGACGCGGTGACACGCTTGATCCCGGGTGTGTTGGGCGACCCAGATGGCGCCTGGGATGACTCCCACGCCATGGGTTTACTGGAATACCCTCACTACACCCGCCCGCCGGAATTTCGCGGCTGGGAAGTGCCAGAAACCCTGCTTTCGGGTGACCATGGCCGGATTGCCCGGTGGCGGAGGGAACAGGCTTTGCTGCGCACCTGGCAGAGGAGACCGGATTTGCTGGATTCGGCACCATTAACGAAAGAAGATCGTAATTTATTAAGCGCATTGGGGTTTAAACCACCAGATGGGACACGGACGAGCACCGACGAGCGCGGAGAAAAGTGATTGCTTTATGGCGGATATGTAATAGTTACAAATCCAGACTTTTAAGGAGAAAATATGAAGTTCAACTACGGGAAAATCTTCCTACTCGGCTTCGGTTTCTTTGGCGTTAGCGTAATCTGGGGGACTTACAATGCCTTCGTTCCGCTCTTCCTGGCGAATAAGTTTGGGTTAGCACCTGCCCTCATCGGCTTCTTCATGACTCTGGATAACATTGCGGCGCTGTTTATTCAACCGCCCGTGGGCGCATGGTCTGACCGGCTGCGAACACCTATCGGGCGGCGCATGCCTTTCATTCTAATCGGTGCACCGATCGGCGCCCTGGTCTTTGGATTGATACCCCTGGCCAGCGTACTGCCTCTCTTTGTGGCCTGCACGACAACGCTGTTATTGAGTATGGCATTGTGGCGCACCCCGGTCGTGACCCTGATGCCCGACATCACCCCCTCGCAGTTCCGTTCTCAAGCGAATGGCATCATCAACTTCATGGGCGGGGTAGGATCGATCATCTCCTTCCTGGGCGGAGCGGCTCTTTACAAATTGAATCCTGCTTTCCCCTTCTGGATGGGCTCGATCCTGGTGATCGTCTCGGTCCTGCTGCTATTCATCTTCATCCGTGAGCCTAAGGAGTATGAGAAGAGCGAAGAAAAGCCCAGTATGATCGCAAGCCTGAAAGACATTATTCGTGATCAAGACAAAAGTGCCTTACGCTTGTTATCAGCCATCTTTTTCTGGTTCGTAGCCTATAATGGCATCGAGGCGTTTTTCACCCTTTACGCCAACAAATACCTGAAAATGGAAGAAGCCGATGGGGCGCGTTTATTAGGACAGTTATCTCTGATCTTCGTGATTTTTGCCCTGCCCGCAGGTTATATCGGCAGTAGAGCCGGTCGTCGCAAAACAATCCTCACCGGGATCACGATCCTGACGCTGTGCATGCTGAGCATGTTCGTTATCGCGCCTGAGACGCTCACGATCCAGCTCACGAAACTCCCTGTCCTGGGGGTTGTGCCTGTGATCGGAGTGATCCTGATGTTCGCCGGGGCAGGCTGGGCCCTGATCAATATCAATTCGCTGCCCATGGTGGTCGACATGACCGATGCACTCCGCCTGGGCACCTACACAGGTCTGTACTATCTGTTTTCAACTTTGGCTGCTATCGCTGGACCTAATATCAATGGTTTGATTGCCCAATTTACAGGAAGCTATAGCAACATTATGCTCTCTGGACCGATTTTTATGGCGATAGCGGCTTTCTTGATGACCGGTGTGCGGCGTGGTGAAGCAAAAATGGCCAATCAGGAAGCGTGATGAAAAACAAGCTGATTTTAAAAATTATACTTAAAATCTTAGCCTGTCTGCTCCTGGCTGCAGGCGCCTACTTTTGGGCCACCGGATTGCTGGACTCGGTCTTCAGTTACCGGTCCCCACTGCGAGATACCCCTCCCGCTGGCGGGAACTCCCCTCGAGACTGCCATCACGCGCCGCGTGGTCTTGGTGTTGGTAGATGCACTCCGGGATGACACTTCTCATAAAGGGGAGGTGATGCCTTTCATGGCTGAGCTGCGCCAACAGGGCGCCTGGGCAACGATGCACAGCCGGCCTCCATCTTATTCAGAACCAGGCTACACCGTGCTGCTCACCGGCGCCTGGCCTGACCTCAGTGATGGGCCTCCCATCAACCTGGAATATGAGGAAATTCCCACCTTCACCCAAGACGACCTGTTTTCTGCTGCACACCGCGCCGGGCTGAAAACTGCCATCTCGGGTTACTATTGGTTTGAAAAATTAGTCCCACAAGAAGCGGTGACTGCCAGCTTTTACACCCCTGGTGAGGACCAGGAAGCCGACCGCCAGGTAGTCGAGGCAGCGCTGCCCTGGCTGGATGATCCCAGCTACCAGCTTATTCTAATTCACATCGACCAGGTCGATTATGCCGGTCACCATGAAGGTGGACCACAAGACCCCCGCTGGGATGCCGCGGCACAGCGCAGTGATGACCTCATCCGTCAGATCGCGGCTAAATTGGATTTTTCGCAGGATACGCTGGTGGTGCTGAGCGATCACGGCCAGATCGATCAGGGTGGGCATGGGGGTCAAGATGCCATCACCCTCATCGAACCCTTCGTGATCGTCGGCGCAGGAGTGAAACCCGGCGAATACCCGAATATTCAAATGGCCGATGTAGCCCCTACAATGGCGGCTATTTTAGGCGCCAATATTCCCGCAACCTCGCAGGGGCATGTCCGCACAGAAATGCTTACTTTCACCACCCAGCAGGTTCAAACCATCCAGGCTGCACTGCAAGAGCAACAGCCTGGCTTACTGGAAGCCTTCCAGGAAGCTACTGGAAAGGAGCTCCCTGCCGTGTCGAGCACAGGTGATCCAGTGGATGCTCACCAGGCCTCCCTGGAATATGCTTACTCTTTCTCCGGCTTGCTGGGAGAGCGCCTGCCACGCGCGGTGATCCCGCTTTTGATCCTGGCTTTCATCGCTTACGCCTTGTACCTTTTACGCGGCCGAGCCTTAGCCTGGATGTTGGGCGGAGGGCTGCTGTATATTTTGCTCTTCAACCTGCGCTATGCAGTTATCGACGGTCGGACTTATTCGCTCAGCTCAGTCTTGAGTGCAAACGAGCTGATCCTATATGCAGCCGTCACAGCAGCCATTGCCTTGCTATTTAGCTGGCTTGTCTTCACGTTGGGTTATAAAGTTTTCAAGCAAGGCCCAGCCCACTCTGCCAATCTCGTGCTCAATTGGATCCTGGTGACGCTGGCGCTGTTGGCCATCCCTGTGTTATGGAGCTTTACAGCCAACGGAATGCTTGTGTCCTGGCGGCTGCCCAATTTCCTGAGCATGTTCCTGGGATTCCTATCCTTGCTGCAAATCCTTCTGGTGAGTGTCTTGGGATTGCTGCTAACCGGAATCACCTCCCTGGCTGCCTGGATTAGAAACCGCTGATTGAAGCGGATTGCGACAAAGCTTGTGTCTGCAGAGATTAACGACTCACCTTCAACGCTCTGGTCGCCTGCGCCTGCAAGCTGGATCTTATGGATCGATGAGGCTGTCATCGTTGTAAACAAACCCAGCGGTCTGCGGACGCTGCCAGATGGTTACAACCCAGACGTGCCTCATCTGAAAAGCTTGCTGGAGCCTATCTATGGAAAAGTATGGATCGTTCACCGCCTGGACAAGGAAACCAGCGGGGTGATCGTGCTGCCGCGCACAGCCGAGGCGCACCGCTCGCTGAACACCCAGTTCGAACAGCATACTGTGCGCAAGGTCTACCATGCCCTGGTTAGAGGCCAGCCAGAATGGGAGGAAAGGTCCATTGATTTCCCTTTGCGTGCAAACGGTGACCGTCGGCACCGCACGGTTGCCGACACACAGCGAGGGAAGCCCGCATTAACCCACTTACGCGTCATAGAAAGGTTTAAGGCTTTCGCTCTTGTGGAGGCGCGTCCTGAGACCGGTCGAACTCACCAGATCCGCTGTCACCTGGCCGCGCTGGGTTACCCACTGGCTGGTGATGTGCTGTATGGTGGGGCGGAACCTGTGCCTCCCCTGGAAAGTTTTGCACTGCATGCTAGATCGTTAAGTCTGAAACACCCGGTTAGCGGCAAAACCCTCTTGCTAGAGGCACCCTATCCGAATGCTTACCAAATTGCCCTGGGCCGACTCCGATAACTAGAATCAAGGTGCGCCCGGCTGAATTTTTTACGTTGGCAAATTCCCTATCCAACGGATATGCTCAAAACCCTTATACACTGCATTGTATAGTTTCTCATCGGCTGTCCAGAGAAAACAATTTAATGTTTCTGCAAGCGCAAGGTAAAAAGCATCATAAGTATTGGGGCGCTGGAAAAACCTAGCTAATTCTGTTGAACGAACTGGCAAAACCGGCAGATCACGCCATTCGATATCCAACATCAAGAATTGTGCCAGGACAGCCTGGCTGTCTTCCCAGGTAACCAAGCCGCGTAAAGCTTTCCGATACAAAGCTGAAATTACTTCGTACCTCAATAATGTGGGAGCCAGGATCTCCATATCAGCCAATGCCCATTCCTCCCACAGAGCCAGAGCGGAGCGGCTGAAACTTTCTGGAATCAACAAGGCAACCATAAAACTTGCATCTACACAAGCCCTAGAATTCAGCATCATGCTCTTCCCGCATTTTATCGATATCATCTGCGCTTGAGGGGAGCTCACCATACCTCGAGCGGAGCGATTCCTGTAATTGTCGAATGCGATTGACCTGCTCGATGCGCTTTCGACGGCGGACTTCTGCCTCTAAAGCTTCTACTACCAGGCGCGAGCGGCCTCCGGAAGGCGTCAAGTTTTTGACATCTTCCCAAAGAGCCTTGGGCAAAACCAGGGTAACACGCTCTACTTCTTTCATTTTTCAAATCCTTCTTGCGTAAACACGATACATATGTATTATATGTATAATTATACCATATAAGATATATGCATCTGCAATACGTAAAAGAAATCTAAAATACCTGGTGCTCGGTGCGGGCGATGATCTCATCCTGCAGCGATTCGCTCAAGTTGCAGAAATAATCGCTGTAACCAGCCACGCGCACGATCAGGTCACGGTGCTGCTCGGGATGCGCTTTGGCCTCTCGCAGCGTCTCAACATCGACCACATTGAACTGGATATGGTGACCGTCCAGCTTGAAGTAGGTGCGCACAAGCTGAACCAGCTTCTCCAGTCCAGCGTCATCGGACAATAAATTAGGGGTAAGCTTCTGGTTGAGCAATGTGCCGCCGGTGCGGACATGATCCATCTTCGCCACAGAGCGCAGAACAGCCGTCGGACCGTGCCGGTCGGCGCCTTGAACTGGCGAGACACCTTCCGAAAGCGGCTGCCAGGCATGGCGACCATCGGGCGTGGCGCCGGTAACTGATCCGAAGTACACATGGCAGGTAGTGGGGAGCAGATTGATCTGGTAGGCTCCGCCCTTGGTATTTTTTCGTCCAACGACAGCGTCATAATAAGCATCAAAGAGACGAACCATCACGCCATCCGCCCGGTCATCATCATTCCCGTAACGAGAGGTCTTGTTCAAAAGTACCTGGCGCAGGCGCTCTGCTCCTTCGAAATTATCCTCCAGGGCTTGCAGCAAAATTTCCATTTTGAAGGTCTGCTCTTCAAAAACGTGCTGCTGGATGGCGGTCATGCAGTCGGTGATCGTCCCCAGGCCAACCCCCTGGATATAGGTCGTGTTGTAACGCGCCCCACCATTGTGATAATCTTTCCCCGTAGAAATACAGTCATCAATGAGCAGCGATAGAAACGGTGCTGGCATATATTCAGCATAGAGCCGCTCAATCACATTATTCCCGCGCACTTTGATCTCAATGAAGTGCCCGAGCTGCTTTTGATAGGCTTCGAAGAGCTCATCAAAGGTCTTAAACTGGCAGGGATCGCCCGTTTGCGGTCCAAGCTGCTTACCCGTGCGCGGATCCAGGCCATTATGCAGGGTGAGCTCAAGGATCTTCGGCATGTTGAAGTAGCCGGTGAGGTTATAGTTCTCCTTACCAAAGGCGCCCACCTCTACGCAGCCGCTGGAACCCCCATTGCGTGCGTCCCGGATCGATTTACCCATGCGCACCAGCTCCTGTATGATCAGGTCGGCGTTGAAAATTGATGGTTGACCGAAGCCTGTCCGGATAATTCGCGCGGCGCGCTTGATGAAGCGATCTGGATTCTTTTTACTCACCTGCAGAGAGGCGCTGGGCTGGAGCAGGCGCATCTCTTCCACAACATCCAACAGCAAATAGCTGACTTCATTGACACCATCCGAGCCATCTTCTTTTACTCCGCCAATATTGATCTGGGCGAAATCCGTATAGGTACCGCTCTCTGCTGCCGTTACTCCTACTTTGGGAGGCGCAGGCTGGTTGTTAAACTTGATCCAGAAACACTGCAGCAGCTCCTCTGCCCGCTCATGGGTCAATGCGCCCTGTGCAAGGTCCTGTTGGTAGAAAGGGATCAAGTGCTGGTCCAGGCGCCCAGGGTCAAAGGAATCCCAGGTATTCAGTTCTGTCGTCACTCCCAGGTGAACAAACCAGTAATACTGCAGGGCTTCCCAAAAGTTGCGCGGCGCATGGGCGGGCACATGGGTGCAGACCAAAGCAATCTGCTCCAGTTCCTGTTTGCGCTGAGGATCGGACTCCACCTGCGCTAACTGGCGGGCTTTCTCTGCATGGCGTTCTGCAAAACGCACCAGGGCAGATGCGCAGATCGCCATAGCTTTGAGCTCTTCTTGCCTGGCATAAGCCAGCGGATCGTTCAGGTAATCCAGTTTTTCCAGGCTGATTTGAATTGCGGTTTTAAAATCTTGCATCCCTTTATGGTAAATTTTGTTGTCCAGAACAGTGTGCCCGGGAGAGCGCTGCTCCATGAATTCGGTGAAAATACCGGCTTCATAAGCTTCTTTCCATTCCGGGGTCATCTCCTGGAAAATCAGCTCGCGCAGCGAGCGCCCCTTCCAGAAAGGGATTACTTTTTCCTCATAAGCCTGGCGAGCTTGAGGGCTAACCAGGAAAGGAATCTTGGATCGTGAATTAAGAATATCCAGATCTTGCAGGCTGTGACAGCACAACTCCGGGTAAGTAGGAGCAGCCTGTGGGGAGGGTCCTTTTTCTCCTACGATCAATTCACCCAAATGGACGCACACGGCTTTATGCGCCATCAGGTACTCAAAAGCCAGAGCACGTTGAATGGGAATCGAGGTGTTCCCATGACTCTGCTGATAAAAGCCGGTCAACAATTCGGCGCGCTCCGTTGAAATCGTTGGCACTGTCTCGAGGCTTTGCTTTCGCAAGCGGGCAACACGTTCAGTCATCGCCATACAACACTCTCCTTATCCTCCAATTTTTACCATTAATTTGTAACTCCGCAAGACCTCAGCAACCTTTTGCATCTGTTCAGGGGAAGGAGGCAGCACATCCAGCAGGTGGTAATCCCTGTTCAGGCGCTCATATTTGCCCGTCGCTGCCCGGTGGTAAGGCAGTAGCTCAACCCGAGGTATCTCTGGCAGCCCAGCGATAAACGAACCGAGCTGATGCAGATCATTTTCTCCATCTGTGACTCCTGGAATGATCGGCACCCGCACAATCACTGCGCAACCAGCCTGGATCAGGTGCAGTAAATTTTGGAAGATCAACCGGTTTGATACTCCGGTAAATTGGCGATGGCGCCCATCATCGATCAGCTTTAGATCATACAGAAAGAGATCCACAAAAGGCAGTACTTCCTGTAAGGATTTCCAGGAAGTGTAACCGCAGGTATCCAGGGTTGTATGAATATCTTTCTGCTTGATTGCCTTCAGCAGAGAGATGAGAAATTTGCGCTGCTGGAGCGGCTCACCGCCAGAAATCGTTACACCGCCATCCGACTCATCAAAGAAGGGGATATCCCTTTCCACCTCGGCTAACACCTGGGTGACACTCATCTGCTTGCCGACGATCTGGCGCGCTTCTGCAGCACAGGCATCCAGGCAGGTGCCGCACAGTGTACACAGAACCGGATCTGTAACATAGCCTTCTTCTTGCCAGGAGATGGCCCCCTCTGGGCAGGCCTCGGCGCACTCACCACAGCGGATGCAGCGCCCACTGCGCAACCATAACTCAGGTCCAGGCGACTGGCTTTCAGGATTATGGCACCACCAGCAGGAAAGCGGGCAGCCTTTAAAGAAGACCGTGGTACGGATGCCCGGACCATCGTGAATGGAAAAGCGGCGGATATCGAAGATCAAACCCAAATCAGAGCTAACCACAAGATACCTCTAAGGGACCCAATTGATTGGAAAAGTTTACCAGAGAACCACACTGCTGCAAGGTAAATCCCTATTTTTCCAGCAATGCCTCCAAGATAAAGTCCTGGATCAGGCGGAAAATTTCATCGTGATCCTGCACCTCTGCGGTCGTAACCACGATCAAATCCTGCTCGGGCGCCACAAAGACCGTCTGACCAGAACGCCCTATGGCTGCATACCCGCCCAGCTCGGGGAAAACCCACCACTGGTAGCCGTAGCCGTTCTCGCCTTCAGTAGTGACTTGCTTCAGGGTGGCTGCCTCCACCCATTCTTGAGAGACGATCTGCTGCCCTTCCCACTGACCTTTGTGTAGATAAAGGTAACCCAACTTCGCCATATCACGCGGCGCCAAAGAGAGACCCCACCCCCCCATCGAGATGCCCTGAACATCATCCTCCCAGATATATTTTTTGATGCCCAGCGGCTTGAAAAGGTTGGCTTGAAGGAAATCGCGCAGGTTTTGACCAGTACCCTGCTGGACAATCGCCGACAGCACATGCGAACAGCCCGAGCAGTACAGAAACGCACTTCCCGGATCAGCGGTCATGGGTAAATCCAAGACAAACTTCACCCAATCGGAGCTCATAGACATGGCACGGTAGGTTGCATCACCCTCCACCCACTCCAGGCCCGAGGTCATCGTCAGCAGATCTTTAATCTGCATGGATCTTCTACGCGCATCCGTGTTTGCAAACTCCTGATCCGGGAAAAAATCCAAAACCAGCTGGTCTACATCCTGAAGTTTCCCCTGGTCCAGCGCCATGCCCACTGCGGTGGAGGTGAAGCTTTTGGTGACTGACCACTGCTCATGCAGCGTATCGGCCTTATAAGGGGAGAAGTAGGTTTCGCTGACGATCACGCCGTGCCGGATGACCAATAGACTATGCAGCGCAAGATCATTTTGCTCAATATATTCCATGCCCTTTGAAAGGATGGCGGCATCCATGCCCTGCGATTCTGGCGCCTCAGAGCGCCAGCCCTGGGTGGGCCAGTCATCCCCAAGGAGAGGTAAGGTTTTCTGACCCTGGCAAGCAACCAAGAAAACCAGGGAAAGGATAAAAAAGGTTTTCATTTTCATACAATCAACCTCAGTGTGGTAAACGAATGTCGTGGCGTAAACTGAACTTGGTTACCGCTTATTTCCAATGGATGAAGATCGCGCTCACGTGCGTCACAAAGAGCGGCTTTTCGGATATTAAAATCACGGAGCCCAAACTGGACTGGCTCTGAAGGAATTACAAACGAGCAAAGCCGGGCAATTAGACCTTCGCCGCGCCAGGCAGGTTTTAGAGCTTCCAGCCAGACATCGGGTGAGCTGAGCAAGACCTGCTGCGCCATTTGGCCGTACAGCTTGCTTTCATAAGTTTCCAACCAGGGGCAGTGCGCATACTGGCGCGCTTGTTGAGGAAGGCGATTTTCCTGCCATCCGCCGGATACCGTGAAATAAATCCCAAATTGGAAGGTGTAATCAGCTTTCTCGTGTCCCTCAGCCGGGCACGCCGGAAGATTAATCAGGCCTTTCATCTTCTCCCGGGTAGCATTCCGCAGCGCTACCAGCTCCACAACCTGTTCTTCAGGACGGTAAGCCACTGCCCCCGGCACGGCAAGGAGAAAAGCCAGGCCCCTCCCGGTTGCGTGATCTTGGAGGTGATAAAAATGCTGCACGGGCCAGAAAGTAGGCTCGTAAATCTTTTTCACTGGCCGGCTCACCACACCACCAGGATTCTCCATCGAAACTTGCCCGGCATGCAGTCCGGTATGAAAACGGAGGTCGAGGGTATGTTTTTCGACCGCCCGACCGGAAAGTCGGAATTTGATCCAGGGCACATCATTCTGGCAAAGAAGGGCTTGTTGATAGGTATTCCCACCCAGGGAAACAGAGCTCGAAATTTCCAATGCACCTGGATGAACACGCACATCCAAATGGACGCGCTGCTGACCGGAGCCCTCCAGCAGCCGAAATTTCCCCCCCTTGTATTCCAATCCCATGCGCCACAAGCCGCCCGATTCCAGATAATCAGCCAGCTCATTTGAAATTCCCTGCAGAAATTCCAAGCCTGTCTCAGGATTCCAGAGACGGGTCAGGCAGCCTCCAGCAGCTTCATCCAGCTCAAGCGCATAAGAAGGCATCTTTACGATGATTTTATCCCCCTGTCTTTCCCAATGAGGCAGGTTTTCTGCAGAACCACGGACAGCCTCTGACTGTCTCTCTTGCAGGAATAGCTGCTTTTTCTCCAACACCGCCTCAACACTTCGGATGGCATTATCCAACATGGGGATTTGCTCGCCCTCCACGACTGGATCGGGCGAAGTGCCAGTGATGAAATCATGATGATTGGAAGTAGCAGATGCCCACCAGGCACTGTTCAATTCAGGCACATACAAATTAGCATTTGAGGGCTGCTTCTCCATCGCCGATAACCCTTCAGCCAGAAGCAGTTTGTCGACCAGGTCATAGCAGCGTTTCTTCAAGGATGGCCGAGAAGTGTAAAAACCGGTCCAATAAGGGTTCGGGTCGAGCTCCAGGATGGGCAGCTCCTCCCGATAACAATCCACCAGCTCCAGGTAATCATCCAGTCCGGCATTTACCACCCACAAGCCTGTTTCGGGATAGTGCCGTTGGTCATAACGGTCGATCAAATCCAGGAGGCCAGGAATGGGGGGATTAAAATCCATGCCAATCGGGCAAAACAGGTAGGGTGTCCGGCTCAGTGGTGAAAGCTGCGCTGCGTATTCTTGAATGCGGCGCCTGACCTGGCGATCAGACCGGTCTGGATAAGATAAGAAACGCGGCAGCATATAGGCACGGGCAATACCGCGGTAAGCGATCATATCGCCTTGAAAGTACGTGAAAGCATTCCAATGGGCCAGCACCTGGCTGCCATCTG
>CAVWGW010000006.1:0-176109 GCA_963754615.1 uncultured Chloroflexia bacterium
CTGTAGGGTCCCCAGTTGTAGGAGATCCAGGGGACGCGCGAGACGATGACCAGGTCGCCTGCGCGGCCATGACCGAGGGCCGTAACATAGCCTGGAAAGCTTTCACCAGGGCATCGCGGCCGCCAACTGCAGCGGTCACATTGGAGGGCCGACTCCCAGGGCCGGGTCGAGCTTCCAATATTTCTCAACTACCACCTTGCGATATTCGTCGGTGCCGTAGGGCATGTCATAAGCGGAACCGTGCTCGATCTGCAGCTGGGCGGCCTTTTCGAGCAATGGCTCGTGGCACGCCGGGCAGGCTGGCACCCCCATCGCCCTGCGAGGCGTCAAAGATGGGGCGATCGGGATATTTCTCCTTGAAGACTTTGAGCGACTTGTTTATCAGGAACATACGTGAAGGGGGAATGGAGAAAAGGCGGGAGAGGTAATCGCTGACCGGCACCAGGTTGGCATCGGGGACAGCATAAACGGGGGTATCAGGGTCGATGTGTACATCGGGGGCGAGAGGGAGCATAGGTTTCCTTTCTTTCACTCAAAATTTTTCCAAAAAAAAACGCCCCGAGGGGGTCGGGACGTTTTGGTTTTTGATCTTATCTGGCTTAACCTGGCCTGTCAGAAAGCAAACGTCCCGCTGTAAAGCGCATACGGTTATTGGTAGCAGTGTTCATACGGGAGCGGCTGCAGGCGTTGGACATATTGGGCGCAACTATATCATCAGATGGAAAGAGCGTCAAGAATTTTTTTGATATAATTCTTTTATCCCATCTTTGGATTGCCTATGAACCCTATTCTTCCAATCCAGCACTTTGTCCCCGACGTAGAGGCGCGGCAGTGGAGCGACGGGCGCATGTACTTGTACGGCTCTTACGATATCAGCGGCCGGACCAGCTACTGCAGTTGGGAATACCACGTCTTCTCATCCGCGGACCTCATCCACTGGGAAGATCATGGCGAAAGCTTCCGTTCCACCGGCCCAGATGCGGATGTGCCCTGGAGCGAGGCGCCGCTGTTCGCGCCGGACTGCGTTTCCCTAAACGGGCGCTATTACCTCTTCTTCTGCAATGCAGACCACAGCGAGGGCGTGGCCGAAAGCCTCTCGCCAACCGGGCGCTTCACGAACGCAGCGCCCATCGAGGGTGCGAACGGCGATGCCATCGACCCGGCAGTGCTGGTGGATGACGACGGGCAGGTCTATTATTATTGGGGCCAGTTCCACCTGCGCGGCGCAAAACTTCGCCCCGACCTGCACGGCATCCAGCCCGAGACACTGTGCCCCGACCTGATCACCGAGGCCGGGCATGGCTTCCACGAAGGGGCCTCGATCCGCAAGCGTAACGGCCTCTACTACCTGGTCTATGCCGATATCAGCCGGGGCCGGCCCACCTGCCTGGCCTACGCCACCAGCCGCTCTCCGTTGGGGCCATTCACGAAGGGCGGCATTCTCATCGATAATACCGGCTGCGACCGTGAGACCTGGAACAACCACGGCTCGATTGCCGAGTTCAATGGGCAGTGGTACCTCTTCTACCACCGCTCGTCCCAGGCCAGCAAGTTCAACCGCCGCGGTATGCGTCGAGCCGATCCACTTCAACCTCGACGGCAGCATCGACGAGGTGGAAATGACCACCCAGGGCATCGGCGGTCCGCTGCCAGCCTCGCAGCCCATCGAGGCCTGGCGAGCCTGCCTGCTGCACGGGCGAGTGCGCACCGCCGCGGACGGCCCCACGGAGAGCGACCCAACCGTCCGCGAGCGCCTCACCCTCATCCACCACAACGATTGGGCTGCCTACAAATAGGTTGATTTTGAGACGCAGCCCGTCCAGGCATTCCAGGCACGCGCCGCCAGCCTGGCCTACGGCGGCATGATCGAGATCCACCTCGACCAGCCCGACGGGGAATTGATCGGAACCTGCGATGTCGCCTGCACCGGCGGCTGGCAGAAATGGGCCACGTTCTCCTGCCCCATCCAGAAAGCGGAAGGGGTGCGGGCGGTGTACCTGGTTTTCAAAGGGAGAGCAGATGGGTCCTATAGGGTGGAACGGCAGTTCGATCCGGAGCGGCTGTTCGATCTGGAGAGCTTTTGGTTTACGGCAAGGAAGGAAACATGAACGAATCTTCAGCAAAAACCGCCCTATTGATCATCGATGTGCAGAACGAGCTTTTTAAAAAATCAACCCCCATCTACCGGGCGAAGGTGCTTCTGGAAAACATCCAGGCGCTGACCGAACGCGCCCACCAGGCAGGCGTGCCTGTCATCTATATCCAGCATTCCAGCAATGCCTTCCTGATCAAGGGGTCTGAAGGATGGCAAATCCATCCTCAGCTCAAGCCGCTGGAAGGCGAGCAGATCATCCACAAGCGCCACCCCAGCGCCTTCAAGGAAACCGAGCTCAAGGAGCTTCTGGATACAAAAGGCATCCAGAAGCTGGTGATTGCCGGGCTGGTAACACACGGCTGCGTCAAAGCCACCAGCCTGGATGCCCTGAAACACGGCTACCAGGTGGTGCTGGTCAGCGACGCGCACAGCAGCTACAGCAAAGATGCCGCCAAACTAATCACGGAATGGAATGAAAAGATCGGTAAAGCCGGAGCGGTGCTCCAGGAAACGGAGGCGGTTACCTTTTAGCCTTCTCTAAACGATCACCAGGCCGCGTTGAATGCCAGCCCGCACTGCCTCGGTGCGGTTCGTGACGCCCAGCTTGGCATAAATGGCTGAAACGTGGAACTTAACAGTATGCTCGCTGATGCTGAGCGCCTGGGCAATCTGCTTGTTCGCCAGACCCTGCGCCAGGGATTGGAGCACTTCCAGCTCGCGGGCGGTGAGGGGATCGTCGAGCGATTCAACAGGGCGTTCTTCAGGGCTGCGCGGGCTTAAACGCTTTACTGCAGCAGCGCAGGAACGCCAACCAGCAGACCTTCATGCAGCGCCTGAACTGCGGCTGCCAGTTCTGAAGTGGAGGAGTTTTGAGAGATGACCCCCCAGGCGCGCCAGGGAAGCCTGGTTAATTCAAAATTGGCCGGGAGATCGTCGGTCATCCAGAGCAAGGCAGGCGGCTCCCGGGTGAAATCCACGGCCTGCCTGAGCTCCGCCAGTGAAGGCATCTCGCCCACCAGGAGGAGCACATCCGGCAGGGGAGCAGCTTCTTCCAGCTCCGCCAGAGAGCGTGTCTCACCGCCCACCTCCAAACGCTCATCGGTTTGGAGCATGAGACGCAAGCCGGCCCGCAGCGCAGTCGAAGAAGCCACCACCCACACTTGAATCACTAGATCACCTCCACCTGTACCACCTCATTCACAAACTGCTCTGCCAGGTAAGCCGGGATGGCAATCCCCTGGTCACCGCCCAGGATCAGCGTATTCAGGCCGATCACCTTACCAGCCGCATTGACCAGCGGGCCGCCCGAATTGCCCGGGGCAAGCTGGGCATCCGTGCGCAAGACGGGCACCATGCGCCGGGGTCCCGCGCGTCTGCGCCAGGTCCAGGGCAGCCAGCACGCCCAGGGTGGTAAAGCCGCGCTGCCCCCAGGGATGCCCAACGGCAAAGACCAGCTCCCCGATCTTCAGCTCAGACTGGGAAGCAACCTGCGCAGCAGCCAGGTCACCGGCAGCGATCTCCAGCAGCGCCAGGTCGATCTCGGTATCACGGCGAAGAACTTTCGCTGGAAATTCGCTGCCACCGGGTAAAACAATAAGCGGGGTGGGCTGGTTGACCACGTGCGCATTGGTCAGAATCATACCATTCTTTCGCCAGATCACCCCGGCGCCGAAGCCATGCCGGTGCCCCTGGACGATCACCAGGCTGCACTGGACCTGCGCGATCGTCTCTGCCAGAGAATTATTGAACTCATCTGTCATGATGAATCTCGTTTGCATTTTTACTTTCTCTCACCAATCACAATCGACAGGGTCAACCGCTGACCGCCGCGCAGGATTTCAACCTGTGCCGGATTGCCCACGAGGCTGCCAGCCAGGCGGCTGACGAGCTCATCCGGATCGGAAAGGGGGCTGCCCGCCAGGCCTACCAGGATATCACCTACCATCAAGCCACCGGCTGAAGCGGGGCTGTTCTTCTCCACCCCGACCACCAGCACGCCCATGGGCTGCTGGCGACCCAGGGCAGTTTGAGCCTCCTCCGAGAGCTCAACAGGCTGGCTGCGTACCCCCAGGTAGCCGCGTTTGACGCGTCCATGCTGGGCAAGCGACTCTGCCAGCTGCCAGACCAGGCCAGATGGGATCGTCAACGCCATGCCGTGCGCCAGCCCGGAGGTGTTCATCCCAACCACGCGCCCGGCTGCATCGATGAGCGGACCGCCAGAGAAACCCGGGTAGGGGATCGTGTCGGTACGCAGGTAGCGCTCGAGCAAGGCACCGCGCCGCGTGCGCACCGGACCACCCACGGCGCTCACCACACCCAGGCTGGCCTCGATGCCGTTAGGAGTGGGACGCCCCAGGGCAAGCACCAGCTGCCCAACCCGCGCCTCCTGCCCTACCGGCTCAGCGACCGCCAGCGCAGAGCGGGCCAGGCGCAGCACTGCCAGGTCGGTAGTGGGATCACGACCCGAGACACTGGCTTCGATCTCGGAGCCATCCTCCAGCATCACCGTGATCCCCTCATCGGCTTCGACAACGTGGTTCGCAGTCACCACCTGGTCGGGGGCGAAAACAATACCGCTGGCGGGCATGCGCTGGCGGGCATTGACCAAAACGGTAGCCGCACCAGCTTTCGCAACTGCATCCACCATCGCTTCTGAAAATGCGTGTAAAGAGTTTGTTTCTTGAGACATGGTTATTTACCTCCAAAAAGATCCAGCTCTATGTAAGCCAAGTTTATTCTGATAGACCCATTTTCCCAGAAAAGCCCAAACCCCACATCACCCAAGCAGCCAGTCTTCTACCTGGTAATTTGGGTAGGGAGAAGAGCCTGTGATAAAATAATTCGAATAAATCCCCGGAGGGTGAAATGAGTGAAGAGAAGAAGAAACGCTTAGCGATAGAAGACGATATGGTGGTGACGCTGGCTTATACGCTTAAAATCGATGACCAGGTAATCGATTCTTCCGATGAAAGCGATGATCTACAGTTCATCCAGGGATCAGGGGAAATCCTGCCTGCCCTCGAAGAGCATTTGTATGGCATGCAGGTGGGCGACAGCAAGAAGCTGACGCTGCAGCCCATGGATGGGTACGGAGAGGTTGACCCGGAGGCTTTTGTTGAATTCCCCCGCGAGGAGTTCGCGGAGCTCCCCCTCGAAGCTGGGGTTGAGCTTGAGTTGAAAGATGAAGACAATGAAGTCCACTATGCCCGGGTCGAATCGCTCAGCAAAGAAAATGTGACCTTGAATTTCAACCACCCCCTGGCAGGTAAGGTGCTGGATTTTACGGTCCGGGTGGTCGGCTTGCGCAGGGCAAACCCTGAAGAGCTGGACCATGGACACGTTCACACACTTGCGGAGCATGAGTAAACGAGACCTGTCAACGACCACCCGCTAAAGCAGGTGGCTTGTAACTGCGCTCTGCCGCAATTCAAACGAGAGAGTTCGCTTTGGCTTCATCACGCGCTACGATTGGCGGGTTGACAGCCGCCCGACGACCAATGTTGATCGCCGCGATGTGGTCGGCAAGGCCAGCGAACCCGCAAACCACACAGGAGAACTTGGATTGAGAAGGACGATTGGCTTTATCAACGTGACCGCAGGCAGGGCAGGTGCGGCTGGTATTCCGAGGGTCAACCAGAAACACAGGCACGCCAGCGCGTTTGGCTTTGTAGGTCACGAAAGAACGCAGCTGGAAGAACGCCCAACTATGCAAGGTTGCCCGCTGTTTGCGACGAACCGTAACCCTCGGACGGATGCCCTGCAAATCTTCCAGGGCAATCGCTCGATTTGTGTCTTTCGCTTTGGCAACCAGCTTTTTGCTGATGCAGTGGTTGGTGTCTTTGGCAAAACGGCGTTCTTTTCCAGACAAGCGTTTGAGTTTGCGTTTGGCAGAGCGCGTACCTTTGGCTTGCAGTTTGGCCCGCAAGCGGCGTTGACGGTGGCGCACGTTGTTGATATGGCTGGCCGAGTGAACTTGTCCATCGCTGTCTACGGCGATATTGATGACCCCCAGGTCAACCCCCAATGCGCCTTCTACGTCTACAGGCTTGGCTCATCGACTTCGCAGGTGGCCGAGAGGAAAAACAACCCTTTGTACAAACCCAGGTCGCTTTCTCCTTGCCGCGTTTGCAGCAGTTCCAACTGACGTCTCTCCACACACAAAGGGGATGCGCAGTCTGCCCATTGACCGTCCAAATCGAAACAGTTTGGTCTTGCAACCGCCAGGACAGAATCCGGTCATCATAGGCGATACTCCCCTTTGGTTTGAAGGTGCGCTTGGCCTTGCGATCAAGTTTGTAAGCATCGGCTACTTTCGCAATCGCCCGTACCGCAACCTGCGCCGAAAGACCAAACTGTTCCCGTACCGCCCGATAGCACTTGTGATGCAGGTCATACTGCCGAAAGGTTTTGGTTTCCCAAGCCGTATTGCTGACAAACTGACAGGCAGCGTTGGCCTGTTCCAGCGTTCGCCTGAGCGCATCCGCCTGTTCGGGGGTAGGGAGCAGTTTGACCTGGGCAATCAGCTTCATGCCCTTAATTATAACACAAATGTTCTAATTGATGGTTTCCGTACTAACATACCCAACCGTACCGACGGAATACCCTTCCGCCCGCAGGATGGCATGTTTCCCCCAATATTGGCGGCGAAGGGTTTCAAACCCTTTCTTCAACCTGCGGGATGTGATCCCTTTGAACAGGCGAACCATCTCGGCAGGAAAAATGTTAGGAGGTGCGCTCACAAACAGATGCACATGGTCAGGCATTCCCTCAACTGCCAATATCTCAAACCCGTATTGCATGGCGATTTCTGCCAATCATTCTTTCAATCTTGCCTCAACAGGGCTAACCAATCGCTTTTTACGATCACGCGGGATCCACACCAGATGGTAGTTGATACCATACGCACTATGTGGGCTGTGGTTGGCTTCGTTTGGCATAGACCCATTTTACAAAGGAGGACGGCTTCCTCCACCCGCTGAAGCGGAGTGGTTTCCGCCGCCAAGAATTATGAAAATTTTCGTACCTGGACGTATCTGTTTATTTGGCGAGCACTCGGATTGGGCAGGCGGCTACCGGCGCATCAACGCCCAAATCGAGCAAGGCTTTACGTTGATCACGGGCACCAACCAGGGCATCTACGCTGAGGTTTCCACCCACCCCGACTCGCTGGTAATCACCTCCACGACACCGGATGGCGAGCGGCAGGGACCCTATGAAATCCCTATGAAGGCCGATAGGCTGCTCGAAGAGGCCCAGCTGGGCGGATTTTGGAGCTACATCGCAGGTGTGGCTTACCAGGCCTTGACCCACCACCATGTGCGCGGGCTGGTGATCGACAACTACAAAACCGACCTGCCGATCAAGAAAGGCCTCTCCTCCTCAGCGGCGATCTGCGTGCTGGCGGCGCGGGCTTTCAACCGCCTGTACGACCTGAAGCTGACGGTGCGCGGTGAAATGGAGCTGGCATACCAGGGCGAGATCACCACGCCGTCTCGCTGCGGGCGGATGGATCAAGGCTGCGCCTTCGGCAGCAACCCAGTGATGATGCTCTTTGATGGCGACCGGCTGGAAACTCAGGAGCTGCGCCCGAAAGAAGACCTGTTCTTCGTGGTTGTCGACCTGCATGCCCAAAAAGATACCATGCGCATCCTCTCGCGCTTGAACCGCTGCTTCCCAGTGGCAGAGAATGCGGTGGAGAAGGGCGTGCAAGAGCTTTTGGGACCTATCAACAAACGCATTGTCCACCAGGCGATTGAGGCGATCAGGGACTCGGATGGGCAGCGCATCGGTGCGCTGATGAGCGAAGCCCAGGATTACTTCGACCGCTATGCCACTCCAGCCTGTCCAGAAGAGCTGACCTCGCCCGTGCTGCACAAGGTGCTGAATTATGAACCGATCCAGCCGCACACCTGGGGCGGCAAGGGCGTGGGATCGCAGGGCGACGGCACCGCTCAATTCATCGTGCCCAGCGCAGCCGACCAACAGGCGGTGATGGATATCCTGGAGCGTGATTTCCAGATGAGCAGCTACCGGCTGACCCTGCGAGCAGGCAGCCGGGTGCGCAAGGCGGTCATCCCGGCGGCAGGCTTTGGCACGCGCCTCTTCCCCGCCAGTAAGGCGGTCAAGAAAGAGCTCTTCCCGGTTATCGACCGCGATGGCATCGCCAAGCCCGCCATCCTGTATATCGTTGAAGAAGCGCTGGAGGCGGGTATCGAAGAGGTTTACATCATCATCCAGCCTTCTGATCTGGAAGATTTTCAGGATTTCTTCAACCACCAGGTCTCCGTAGAGAATTATAACAAGCTGCCGCGCCATTTCCAGGAGTATTCCAAGCGTATCCTGGAAGTCGGTCAGAAGGTGCATTTCGTATTCCAGGAGCTGCAAGAGGGGTTTGGACACGCGGTGTACTGCACGCGGGAGGTCATCGGAGATGAACCCTTCCTGCTCTACCTGGGTGACCACCTCTACCGCTCGAACAGTGAGAAATCGTGCACGCAGCAGCTCATTGAAGCCTTCAACCAGTCGGGGGTCAGCATCTTGGGGCTGCGGCGCACGCCCGAGTCTCAAATCCAAAATTTTGGAACGGTCAGCGGGGCGTGGATTGAGCCCGAGCAGCTGCTCAATGTGACCGAGTTCGCCGAGAAACCCACCATCGATTACGCCCGGACGAACTTGCGCGTACCCGACATGCCCGAGGACGAGTACCTGACCGTCTTCGGACAGTACATCATCAAGCCGCAGATCTACAACTTTTTGGAGGAGCATACGCAGCACAATGTGCGCGAGCGCGGTGAATTCCAGCTCACCTCCGCACTGGACCGCCTGCGCCAGGAGGACGGATTCCAGGGCCTGATGATCCAAGGCAAACGCTTCGACATCGGCATCCCGGAATATTATTTGGAGACGCTGAAGACATTCAAAGATGCGTGAGAGGTTCTCACTGCAGAGACATAGAGACCACAGAGCCGCGCAGAGAGAGATTTGAGAAATACATTCACCGTAAAAACGGCGAGAGCACAGAGCAGAATTCAGGAGAAAAAATTAACGTTGAGACGCGGAGAGCGCTGAGAGAGTAAAAAACTCCGTGTGCTCCGCGTCTCAGCGTTGAGGTAATTAACAAAGATGGACAGAAAACGAAGTAGAAAGCTGGGCAGGATATCCTATGGGATCGTCGTGGGGCTGGCTGTCCTGTGCCTGGCGGGGGCAGGCATCTCTGCGCTGAGCAACCGCTTCTTACCGAAGGGACCGGAGGCACTGGACCGGCTCGATCCGCTGGATAAGATCCGCCTGGAGGAGACACTGCACTTGAAAGCGGCATTGGGGGAGGCCGTTTGGCCCGGGCTGGGAGAGGCGAACATCCCGGTCAGCCTGCACAACCAGGCTTATTCCTTCCTGACCGGTTTCGATGGGGAACCGCCAGCGGATTGGGAGGTGGTGGAGGGAGATGAGTTCCAGGGCAAGCCGTACCACCGCCGGGAAGAGAAAGAGGCACAGAACTTTGCCATCCCAATCGGCGAGGCCTGGGCGGCGGGTATGGCGACCAAGTCGGAGACAGACCGTTTCATCGTTGAGCTCTACCAGGGCTTCTTGCCCCCAGTGATCGAGCAGGTTTTCCCCTACCGGCTCCTGCTGCAGCCGACCGAAACGCAGATCGGGGGGGTTCTGCACGAGAGCTTCCACGTCTTCCAGACTCTGAGGGCGCCGAGTTCGGCTGGATGCGGCAGAAAAGGCGCATAAATTGGGGGAGGTCTACTGGAGCCCAGAAACTCAGAGCCCCGACCTGTGGAAAGAAGAGATGAACCTGCTGGCAAAGGCGCTGGAGGCAAAGACGGACGAGGAAGCAGCTGAGCTGGCACGGCAGTTCCTGGCGCACAGGCAGTCGCGCCGGTTGCAAGCCGGATTGGCGCCGGAGCTGATCGACTATGAGCGCCAATTGGAGTGGGAAGAAGGACTGGCAAAATACGTCGAGTTGGCTTTCCTGCGCCAGGCTTATGAGACCAAGGATTACCAGCCAATCGCCGCGATGAGCGGGGACACAGCGTTCAAAGCCTACCAGGCCTTCAAGCAGCGCTGGTCGCAGGAGATCATCCAGATGAAGCTGGAGGCCAACCAGAAAGGCGAGGTCAGCTTCTACCAGACCGGTATGGCGCAAGCTTTTCTGCTCGACCGGCTGAGCCCGGGGTGGAAGGCAAACGCCTTGAAAAATGGCATCTTCTTAGAAGATTTATTGAAAGAAGCCGCGGCGAAAGAACAGCCGTGATGGAATAGTACCGGCGATGTCTACCCCGACTGTCTCGGTGCTCCTGCCCTGCTACAACGCTGCCAGCACGCTTGAGGAGTGCCTGGTAAGCCTGGAGGCGCAAACCTTCACGGACTATGAAGTGATTGCCGTAGACGATGGCTCGAGCGACAGTACGCTGGAGATCCTGCAAAGCCGGCAGCACAGGGACGCACGGTACAGAGTCCTGGCGAGGCCGCATGCTGGGATCATCTCAGCGCTGAACGCCGGGCTAACGGAATGCCACGCGCCATTTGTGGCGCGCCTGGACGCGGATGACCGCTGCATGCCAGATAGGCTAGAGCAGCAGGTCCAATTTTTGCGAGAAAATCCTGAGATCGCCCTGGTAAGCTGCCTGGTGCGAGGCTTCCCGGCTGAACAGGTTCGGGAGGGCTTCCGGATTTACATCGAATGGCAGAACGCGTTGGTGACGGCTGCAGATATCCGGCGGGAGATGTTCGTCGAAAGCCCATTCGCCCACCCGAGCGTGATGTTCCGCAAGGAATGGGTCGAAAAGGTGGGCAGCTACCAGGAACACGGCTGGCCAGAAGACTACGACCTGTGGCTGCGGCTGTACCTGGCCGGGGCGCTCTTCTGCAAAATACCGAAGGTGCTGCTGGAATGGCGCGAGGCACCCCTGCGCCTGACGCGCACTGACAGCCGTTACGCGCTAGAGAACTTCCTGCGTCTCAAAGCCTGGGCTTTGGTAAACGGTCCCCTGCAGGGGCGGGAGGCGGTCTTCATCTGGGGAGCGGGGATGATGGGGCGCCGCCTGGGAAAGCAGCTCCAGCTCCAGAAGGCGCCCCTGGCAGCGTATTTCGATATCGATCCGGTGAAGATCGGGCAAACGCGCCGCGGTTTGCCCATCCTGGCGCCGGAGGAGCTGACGGCGTGGTGGCAGAGGGTTACCCGCCCGATCCTGCTGGCGGCTGTGGGCACGCGCGGGGCGCGCCCGATCATCAGGGCGAGGCTGGAGGCATTCGGGCTGCGCGAGGGAGAGGATTGGCTGTTCTGCGCGTGATATTCTTTTACCACAGAGCCACGGAGAGCACAGAGAAAGCGCGGAAGAAAACCATTAACGCGGAGAGGCCGAGATGCGCGGAGAAGAACTTTGAGAAAGCTTCTCAATGCAGAAATACCAAGAGGCAAATATACGAGATGAAAAAGAAGGACTAGGAAAGATCTGAAATATGGAAAAAGCAGATTTTTTCGTTATACGATTTCGGATTTTAAGAGGAGTAAGATGGAATTCAGCGAATTGATCAAACCTGGAATGATTAACGAAGAGACTTTCGAGGTCACAGAAGAACACCTGGCCAGCCACATCGGGTCGGGGGCGGCGCGCGTGCTGGCAACCCCCTGGCTAATCCTATTCATGGAGCGGGTTTCGCACCGGCTGATCGCCCAGCGTGTACCGGAAGGATATTCGAGCGTAGGAGCGGAAGTGAATATGCGCCACCTGGCGCCGACGCCCCTGGGCGGCAAGGTGTGCGTGGTTGCAGAAGTGGTTGCGGTGGAAGGCTTGAAAGTCACCTTGAGCGTGACAGCCGCAGATGAAACCGAGCCAGTGGGCACCTGCGCACACCAGCGCTATATTATCGATGAGGCCCGCTTCTTGAAGCGAGTGGCCGCGAAATCGGAAAAACTCTCAACTTAACCGTGAGAAGCGAGATTGCTTCGCTTCGCTCGCGATGACGGAAAAATTGTTAGCGCCTGGCGAGCAGGGCAGCGTAAATGCCCAGGCCGAGGCCAAACAGGAGCACCAACCCGCCCGCGATGGCCAGGACCGGCGAGCGCCGGGGACTTTCAGGGATAATTGCGGTCTCCTGGATCTTTTCGGAATTCGGCTGGGCGCCGAAGGAGATATAGGTCTCGTCGCCACCCTTGACTTTGAAAGCCCGGCTCAGCTCCGTGGTGGGGTTGTAGCCCTCGGGGATGGCAACGGTGAGGTTGTATTCGCCTTCGGGCAGCTCGACAAAGCAATCGTAGCCAGGGTCCAGCTCGAGCTCCACCGGGCAGGCGGGGTCCTCTGCAGGGCGCGTGTCGGCGGTGCGGGTGAAGGTGCCGACCTTGTTGCTCAGGCTGATCGCTCCACCTGGGATGACTGGCTCGTCCACCTGGCGCAGCGAATCACCGTTGCGGTCGTTGTAGAGAAAAACATACAGGTTGGCGGTGCCGGATTGGGGCGTTTCGGTCGGCAAAGCCGGGGCAGGCGTGGGACTGGGACCAGGAGTCTCGGTGACCAGGGCAGGTCCCGCCAGACCGATCAATAAGGTATCGCCAGGCTGGAGAGTGGCGTCTTCTGACAGCTTATTCAACTGGCGGAGCTCATCGAGGGTGATGCCGGTGATGGCAGCGATGCGCCAAAGGGTGTCACCCACCTGGACGATGTACACGATACGCCCATCCGCGCCCGGGGTGGGGGTGGGGAAGACGGTTAGCTGAGCAGCCGGCGCAGCCTGGACAGGCAAGCGCACCACGAGGAGGAGGAGGACAAACAGGAGGGCGATGAAGAAAATTGTTTTTGCGGAATTATTAGACATCGTAAAGTGATTATACTTGAAACCAAAGGAAATTATGCTATACTGAAAAAGCACTCCAAAATGATGTGCCCGCCGCCCATGCCTGTGATCCGCCTAGCCCAGATTGAGGATGCTCCGTCAATTGCACGCGTTCATGTAGACACCTGGCGCTCAACCTACATGGGGATTGTGCCAGATGAATTTTTAGCCAACTTGAGCTATGAACGCTGCCAGGCGGGCTGGAACGAGCATCTCTCCAATCCACAAGGTGAGACAATTTCATTTGTGGCTGAAGCACTAGCAGGCCAAATTGTGGCATTTGCTTCTGGGGGGCCAATCCGAGAGGCGTTGGATAATTTTGACGGGGAACTATACGTGCTGTATGTGTTGAAAGCCTTCCAGGTCATGGGCTACGGCAAGCTGCTTGTCACACGCATTGCTCAGGATTTGGCAGGTAGAGGCTGTCATTCCATGGTCATCTGGGTATTAAAAGACAATCCGGCCTGTCGCTTTTATGAGAGGCTCGGCGGTCGGATGACGGCTGAGAAGGTGGTAGAGATCGGTGGAAAACAATTGGTAGATGTCGCGTTTATCTGGTTTGATCTCGAAAAGTTCAGATAGGCTGGTGATAATGCTTCTCTACACCATCGGGCACAGCGCTCATCCTATTCAAAAATTCATCAGCTTACTCAAAGCTTATCAAATTCAAAAATTGGTGGATGTGCGCTCGGCGCCTGTCAGCCGCTTCCATCCGCAATATAACAAAGCCGCCCTCCAGAAGGTTTTACTCGACAACCAGGTCGAGTATATCTTTGCAGGTCAACAGCTGGGCGGCCGCCCGAGCGACCCCACCTGTTATGAACCAGAAACCTTTGTTGACAAGAGAAACAAACATCCAAAAGCAAACTTTTCCGAAATGATGAAGCGAGCGTGGTTCAGGCAAGGAATAGACGATCTCATAGGACAGATGAACCAGGGAAGAACGGTCATCTTGTGCAGCGAGGAAGATCCGCTGCGCTGCCATCGCCACGCGCTGATTGCAAATTACTTGAAAGACGTGTATCCGAGCATCGAAGTGCAGCATATCCGCGGGAATGGTGCGCTGGTCAGTGCAGTGGAACTATTTGAAGCAAACGAAAAACATCAGCCAGAGCAATTGAGCTATCTGTAAAAGACTGAGGATCAGGTTTCGAGCGGCTATGTCTTGGGGGTTTCAATTTTGCGCAAGAATGACAGCGCCAACAATGCCAAAAGGTTAAATCCCACCGCCGCCAGGGCATTGAACAGGATGGTCTGGGATGCACCCAGATCGAAGAAGCGCGGGGCAAGCCAGGCACCGGCGGCGCGCCCTAACGAAATGAGGGCCATATTGGAGGCCAGCAAGGTGGCACGGGCAGAGGGCAGGATCTCGCTCATCAGGGGCAGGCTGCTGACGATAGTGAACTCGAAGGTCAGGTAGAACAGCACCAGGCAAGCCACTGCGCCCGCCAGGCTGGACCCAAAAGCAGCCAAAGCCAGAGCCGCCACACAGTTGGCCAGCAAGCCCAGGGCCACGGCGCGCACCTTCCCAAGACGGTCGACCACCCCGCCCACCAGCAGCTCGCCACAGAACTCTGCCAGGCCAATGGCAACAGCAACCAGCCCCAGGGCGGTCAGCTTAAAGCCAAAGGAGCTTTCCATCCAGACCCCAAACACCAGGTTAACAACCTCGTTAGCGATGGTGAAAGCGACGCCCATTGCCAGGGCAACCAGCGCCAAAGGTGAGGTTAGCACGATGCCAAAGCTCGCCAGTGGATTGGCGCCATGCCTGGCAGGAGGTGGGTCGGCAGGCAGCAGGCGGGATAGGAGGATCAGCGCCAGCAAGCCCAGTCCGGCCAGCCAGGGGAAGGGGCTGGTCCAGCCGTATTTTGAGATCAAGAAACCAGTCAGCGGCACACCGATGATAAAGCTGAGCGACCAGCTCAGCTCGGTAAGCGCCAGGGGCAAGCCGCGCTTCTCGTAAGGGACGCGGTCACCCAGGTAAGCCTGCATGGAGGGGATGAAGACCAGGTAGCCAATGGTGGCAAGGAACAGCGCGGCGACAAAGGTCCAAAAGACCGGGTGAACGGCGACCAGGGTAACGCCAACAATAAATAAGACGGTGCCCAGGAGCATGCCGGCCTTGCGGCCGCGCAGGTCGGCGATGACCGCCAGGAAGGGACTGAAGGCGCCCGCCACGGCACGCAGCGACAGGGCTGCCGACATTTGCCCCAGGTCAACCCCCAGGCCGCGCATGAAGTAGGGCAGGAAGGGGTAGACCATGCGGTGAAAGGTGTTGAAGATCAGCCGGGTGGCAATGAAAGACAGGATCTGGTAAAAGAGTGAGCGGTTCAAAGGCGGCAGAAGGCTTTACAGAAGCTTATGATCGAAACGATAGTTGACAATAGCGGGTTTTGAGCCAGAGCGCCACCCAAAAGGTCGCCAGCAGGGTCAGCAGGAAGAGGCTGATGAAATAAACCTGGATGAGGAGCGCTTCGGAAGAGAAGATGGGCGAGCCAGGATGCATAATGTTCTGCACGCCGGTCACCGCGTAGAGCAAGACAATACAGAAGAAGAGGTTGCCGAGGGCAGTCCAGGCAGGTTTTCCCGCCAAGGCCAGGCCAATTTGGAGCAGCAGGCCACCGATGGCAAAACCCAGGGCCAGGCGCCAGCGCGGTTCCGCCAGGAACAAGCCGTTCCAGTTCGCCTGCATCGCCCACATGGAAAGCGGCAGATAGGTGATCCAGAAAATTAAACCGGTGCGCCCCAGGGCGCAGGACCAGGCATAAAGAGATGGGCGGCGAAAGAGCAGCGCAGCCAGCCCCAGCAGGCCAGCTGCCACGAAAGCTGCCAGCGCAGCCCAGACCCAGGCGCCGTGCAGGTAAACGAGGCGCACATTCCCACCCAGAGATTTTTCAGCCGGCCCGAGGAGGGTGAGGAGGAGGATGGCGAGGAAGGTGAGAAAAAACCAGGGGAGAGGAGATCTGAGAATTTTACGCATCATTAAGAAGGGTAAATTGGGAGCAGGCAGTAGGGAGTAGTTAGGGTTTTTCTTCGGCGCAGCCAAGCTCCGCCAGGGGCAGCCAGATGCAAAAGGTGGTACCGGACCCGATCTTGGAATCGACTTCGATGCGCCCATCATGGTTGCGCACGATCCAGTAAGCGATCGAAAGCCCCAGCCCAAAGCCCTTGCCATCTTTGGAACGCGTGCGAGACTTCTCCCCGCGGTAGAAGCGCTCGAAGACATGCGGCAAGTCTTCGGGAGAGATGCCAGGACCAGTGTCGCTGACGGTCAGGCGGGCCTGGTTCTGCTCTTTACCCAGGGAAACCAGCACCTCGCCACCGGCGGGGGTGTAATTGATGGCATTGCCAACCAGGTTGACCAGCACCTGTTTGAGGCGGTCGCGGTCGCCGCATACCAGCACCTGGTCCATGTCGCCCAGGCGCATCTTCAGGCGGTCTTGCACCAGGACGCGCATCTGGTTCATCACTTCCAGGACAAGCGTATCCAGCTCGACCAGCTGGTGCGCCAGGGGGATCTTGCCGGACTCTGCCTGGGCCAGGAGCAGCAGATCGCCCACCAGGCGAGTCAGGCGGTCTACCTCACTCTCGATGCTGCCCAGGCTCTCCTCATCCATACTGCCAAGGATACGCATCAGGCTGGTATTGCCTTTGATCACGGTGAGAGGTGTGCGCAGCTCGTGGCCGACATCTGCCAGGAAGCGGCGCTGGGTATTGAAGAGACCTTCCAGGCGGGTGAGGGTCTGGTTGAAGGCGTGGATTAACTGCCCCAGCTCATCGCCCGGCGGTCCCCGGTAAGGAATGCGGCGCGATAGGTCGTCGGCGCGGGTAATCTGCATGGCTGCCTGGGTGGCATCCTGGAGCGGAGCGAGAACCTGCTGCGTGCTGTACCAGCCCGCCAGGCCAGCCGCGGTAATGGCAGCCAGCGTGCCAACCAGCAAGACAATTAGCAGCGTGCGCTGGGTGGCCTCGACCACTTCCAGGCTGGTGCCTAGCTGAATGACGCCAGCAGGACGGCTGCCGACCACCAGGGGAACCGTCAGCACCCGCAGGCGGTTCTTGCCAACTGTGGCATCTCGGTATACAGGCAGCATGGCCTGCATACCCACCGGGTCAAGGGCTTTGCGGTACCAGGTGACATTGGGAGAAGCATCGATCAAAACCGCAGCACGCCTCCAGACCTGTACATACACATCGGTAGGCAGCTCCAGCATGGAAAGTGGGATGACCTGCAATACCCCGGATGAATCAATCCCCGCGCCGGAGATGATCAACTCCGCCGAGCGCCGCAGGGCGCTATCTAGCTGGCGGGTGACCGTGAGACTCACTGAAACGTAAACTGCTACCCCGAAGAGCAGCAGAATACCTCCCACCAGTGAGGTGTAATACAGTGTCAGGCGGCTGCGCAATGACATTGCAGTTTTTTGCTAAGAGGCGGTGTTCATCGCCTAGGAAGGCTCTCGCAGCACATACCCCATGCCGCGCACGGTATGCAAGAGGCGGCGCCTCACCCACGCCTTCCAACTTTTGACGCAAATAGCGGATATACACTTCGATGATGTTGGACTCGCCACCGAAATCATATCCCCAGACGCGGTCGAAGATCATCTCGCGCGTCAATACCTGGCGCGGGTGGCGCATGAACAGCTCTAAGAGCTCGTATTCCTTGGCAGTCAAGGAGATAACGCGCTCACCGCGCGAAGCCTGGCGAGTGCCGGTATCTAAGGACAAATCAGCGAAGCGCAGCACCTGGGGGCGGCTGGGCTGGGCTCTCCGCAGTAAAGCACGGATGCGCGCCAGCAGCTCATCCAACTGGAAAGGCTTGGTCATGTAGTCGTCTGCGCCCATATCTAAGCCCTGCACCCGATCGCCAGTCGAATCCTTGGCAGTTAAGATCAGGATCGGCACTGGGCCACCGGCGCGCAGCCGGCGGCAAACTTCAATCCCATCGATCCCAGGCAGCATCAAATCGAGGACAACCAGATCGGGGGGATTATCCCGCGCCAGGATCAGCCCCGCTTGACCATCCAGAGCAGTATCCACCTGGTAACCTTCGTAAGCCAATCCACGCCGCAAAAAGCGGAGGATGGCTTCATCATCTTCAATAACAAGTATTCGTGCACTCATAGGCCCTCCTGCCTGTTACGAACCTATCCGAAAATTCCTGATCAGTGCCGGTCTTTCAGACGGTGATTAAAATATACCACAGGGCAGAGAAAAACACAAAACGAATAAAAAAACCCTCCCCCACGCTGGGGGGAGGGACAGAGGGTTCGCGCAGAATTACTTGACTTCGACGGTAGCGCCAGCAGTTTCAAGCTTGGCCTTTGCGTCGGCAGCAACTTCTTTACTCACAGCCTCAAGAACCTTGGAACCGGCGGTCTCAGCCACATCCTTGGCCTCTTTCAGGCCCAGGCTAGTGAGCTGGCGGACGACCTTGATGACCTCGATCTTCTTCGCACCAGCGTCTTTGATAACCACATCAAATTCGGTTTTCTCTTCCACGGGCTCAGCAGCTGCGGCAGGGCCAGAAGCCATAGCAACCGCGGCGACAGGAGCAGCGGCGGAAACGCCCCATTTCTCCTCTAGTTTCTTGACAAGCTCAGCAGCCTCTAACACAGTTAGGGTGCCCAATTCATCGACCAATTTATTCAGGTCAGCCATTTTAAAAATCTCCTTTATTTTTTATCATACGAAAATCTAATCTGTAAAACCAATTGTTGATTATGCGGCTGCAGCCTCAGAAACTTCTGAGTATGCTTTGATAACCGCAGCTACCTGCCGGCCAGGCTCTGCCAACGTACGAACCAGCTTGCTCGCCGGTGCCAGGAGCGTGCCCAGAAGCTGAGCGCGAACCACAGGCAGCGGGGGTAGATCAGCCAGCGCCTTCACACCTTCAGCCGTTATCGGACGGTTGTCCAGGTACCCGCCCTTGACTTTCAACGCATCCACAGTGCGGGCGAAATCGGTTGTCGCCTTCGCCACTGCGGGAGCATCTTTGAAAGCAAAACAGATGGCCGTGCTGCCGGTAAAGAAATTCTCCGGCAGCGATAAGCCAGCTTTTTCAAAAGCCAGCATACCGAGGGTATTCTTGACGATGTGAAATTCGCCGCCAGCCTCACGAATTTTGGCTCTCAGGGCATCTATGTTTTGCATAGTCATACCGCTGTATTCCGCCAAAATGGTCACCTGGCTCTGCTTCAACCACTCGCCGTATTGAGCGACCAGCTCTTCCTTACGTTCCTTGGATATAGCCAATGTGCAATTACCTCCTTTCGCAAAAAGTCTTTGCCTCGCTGATAATCAGGCAAAGACTCCTCGTCCACCATGGTGGAACCTGCGAAATGCAGGGGATTTGATTGAGGGGTCCTCACCTCGGCAGGGAATTAAGCCGCCAACTTTCGGAGGCACCTGCTGTCTATGGCGAAGCTTTCTTAGAGCTGCAGATGAGCTCGCCCGGCAGACTGGCTGCCACACACGCCCACCTGCAGGCAATCTACGATTCTACCGCCAACATGCTCTGTGCCTGGGCAGGGTCGATCTTGACGCCCGGACCCATGGTGGTGGTCAGTGTAACACGCTTGATAAAGGTGCCTTTTGCCGTCGCTGGACGAGCTTTCTTGACAGCTTCCATCAAAGCAGCCAGGTTCTCAAACAATTTTATCTCGTCAAAAGAAACTTTTCCGATGGGCACATGCAGATTGGAGGTCTTATCGATACGGAATTCGACACGTCCAGCCTTGGACTCGCGGATCACACGGGGCAAGTCTTCTGCAGGCACAACGGTCCCCGCTTTGGGGTTGGGCATCAGGCCACGCGGACCCAAGACACGCCCCAATCGGCCGACTTTGCCCATCAGATCGGGGGTAGAGACGGCAACGTCAAATTCCGTCCACCCACCCTGGATCTTTGCAATGATTTCATCATCGTCAGCTACGATATCGGCACCAGCTTCGCGCGCCAGGGTAGCGCCTTCACCCTGGGCGAAGACCAGCACACGCACGGTCTTTCCTAAGCCGTGCGGTAAAACAACCACATCACGCACCTGCTGGTCAGCGTGACGAGGATCGACACCCAGGCGAAGATGAACTTCGACTGTGGCGTCAAACTTGACCGTTGAAGTCTCTTTCGCCAAAGCGACGGCCACTTTGGGTTCGTACCATTGATTTGGATCAATTTTGGCTTTTGCAGCCAGGTATTTCTTACCGTGTTTTGCCATGATTCCTCCTAAGTGGTGCGAGCGGGCAGCGCTTGGTTACCGCCACCCTCCCACAGGGTTCTAGTCAACTACTGTCAGGCCCAGGCTTTTGGCTGTGCCTTCGATCTGACGCATTGCACCGTCAAGATCATTCGCGTTCAGATCTTTCATCTTGAGCTCTGCAATCTCACGGACCTGTTTACGGGTGACCTTGCCAACTATTTCACGGTTGGCTGTCGCAGACCCCTTATCAACACCGGCTGCTTTCTTGAGGAGCACGGCAGCAGGCGGAGTTTTCAGTATGAAAGTGAAAGACCCATCTGTAAAGATGGTGATCTCGGCAGGAATAATCTCGCCCATGCGGTTTGCCGTGCGGGCGTTATATTCCTTGCAAAATGCCATCAGATTGATGCCATGCCCAGCAAGGGCAGGACCGATGGGGGGCGCAGGGTTGGCCTTTCCGGCTTGGATCTGCAAACGAACAACTGCTTTCAATTTCTTTGCCACGAAATTCTCTCCTTTGTGGTTTTAGCGGGCTACAGGGGAACACACCCTCCCACTACTTCTGGGCTTAACCGAAGTACCTATCGACTAAGCTTTTTCTACTTGCAAGAAATCTAATTCGACCGGCGTTTCCCGGCCAAAAAAGTTCACCATTACGCGCACCTTGGCGCGTTCCATATCGATCTCCGCCACGGTGCCGCGGAAATCGTTGAATGGTCCATCGACAATGCGCACGCGCTCTCCAGACTTGAAGGTCACCTTGATGCGCGGCGCTTCAGCTTCCATGCGCCGGATGATCTGTGACACTTCTTCAGGGCGCAGGGGGGTGGGGGAATTACCCATCCCTACAAATCCCGTCACGCCAGGGGTATTGCGCACCACATACCAGGACTCTTCTGAGAGGATCATGTTCACCAGGATATAACCTGGAAAGACCCTGCGCTCGATCGTCCTGCGTTTTCCTTCTTTTACTTCAATCTCTTCTTCCGTGGGAACAACCACATCGAAGATCTTGTCTTTCATCCCCATGGTTTCGATACGCTGTTCCAGGTTATGGCGGACTTTGTTTTCATAGCCCGAATAGCAGTGAACCACATACCAGGCGCGGCCATCTTCGGACTGCACCTCGGCAGATAGATCTGGCAGAAAATCCTGACCTTCATCTCCTAACTCAGGTCCACCAATGCCTAGCTCAGGACCACCGGTCAAAAAAGAACCTTCTTCCGACTCTTCAGGCGTATCAAAATATTCGTCGTCCCGTTCGATTGCATTCATAACATTCTGCTACCAATCTTGACTGAAAACAGATTTGCACTCACTAACCCAGGATCAGCTGAAAGAACTTTAAATATATCAAGTCCAGGATCCACAGGGCCGTCCCGAAAGTAATGATCACCACAAGCACAACCCCGGTCAGGTATAAAGCTTCCCGACGAGTAGGCCAGGACACTTTACGCAGCTCACCAATGGTTTCGCGTAATAATTGGCGGAGATTTACCCAGAGGCGTTGAAAAAAATTGCCTTTTGAACTTGCAGTTTTCTTATCAGGCACGACGAACTCCTTTTCTTGCAGCTACAGATGAGTACATCTCTCAATGTATACATCTGAAACGCCGCCTCTTGCAGACGGCGTTTTTTCGTCCAGCAGGCCAGGCAGGAATCGAACCCACAACATCCGCTTTTGGAGAGCGGCGCTCTGCCAAATTGAGCTACTGGCCTAGGAGGGACAGTCTGAGACTGCCCTCTACTTAGTCTCGCGATGGAGCGTATGCTTGCGGCAACGCGGGCAGAACTTATTCAATTCGATGCGGCCCGGATCATTACGGCGATTTTTCTGCGTCGTATAATTCCGTTCCTTACACTCTGTACATGCCAGGTCAATCACCGGGCGAACATCTTTCTTAGAAGCCATATTGTACCACCAGTGTTACTTAATAATCTTAGTGATCACGCCGGCGCCAACCGTCAGACCACCTTCACGAATAGCGAACTTCGAGCCCTGCTCCAACGCCACTGGCACAATCAGCTCCACTTCCAGGTTCACGTTGTCTCCAGGCATCACCATCTCTACCCCTTCCGGCAGCTTGATGTTCCCCGTCACATCCATCGTCCGGATAAAGAACTGCGGCCGGTATCCCGTGAAGAAGGCTTTGTGCCGGCCCCCTTCCTCTTTCTTCAGCACGTACACTTCGCCCATGAACTTCGTGTGCGGTGTGATGCTCGCCGGTTTGGCGATCACCATCCCCCGCTCTACATCCTCCCGGTTAATGCCTCTCAGCAGCAGTCCACAGTTGTCTCCTGCCATGCCCACGTCCAGCGACTTGTGGAACATCTCCACGCCCGTCACCACCGAAGCCATCGCTTTCTCTCTCAAGCCCACGATCTCCACCGGTTCCCCCACCTTGACCTTGCCCCGGTCCACGCGCCCCGTCACCACTGTCCCGCGCCCCTTGATCGAGAACACATCCTCCACCGACATCATGAACGGCTTGTCCACATCCCGCACCGGCTCCGGAATGTACTCATCCACCACCCGGATCAGCTCCTTGATGCTCGCATACTCCGGCGCATTCGGGTCCTTCGACGCACTCTCCAACGCCTGCAGGGCACTCCCTCTCACGATCGGCGTCTCATCCCCAGGGAACCCGTACTCGTTCAACAGCTCCCGCAGCTCCAGCTCCACCAACTCCAACAGCTCCGGATCATCCATCATATCCACTTTGTTCAGGTACACCACGATCGCCGGCACTTCCACCTGCCGCGCTAACAGCACGTGCTCACGCGTCTGCGGCATCGGCCCATCCGGCGCTGCCACCACCAGGATCGCCCCGTCTACCTGCGCTGCCCCGGTGATCATGTTCTTGATATAGTCTCGGTGCCCAGGCATGTCCACGTGCGCATAGTGCCGCTTTGTACTCTCGTACTCCACGTGCGCTATGTTGATCGTGATCCCGCGCTCTTTCTCTTCCGGCGCATTGTCTATCGAATCAAACGCCCGGTAATCACCCATCCCCTGCATGTTGCACCACTTCGTGATGGCTGCCGTCAAGGTCGTCTTCCCGTGGTCGATGTGTCCCATCGTCCCTACGTTCATGTGCGGCTTCGTTCGCTCAAATTTTTGCTTGGACATCGATCTCTCTCCTTACAATTAGTTTCCTTTTTTATTCGTCACGAGAGCCCTCAATGGGATTTGAACCCATGACCCCATTCTTACCAAGAATGTGCTCTACCGTCTGAGCTATGAGGGCCTTCGTAAACAAAGCTACGCGCCAGCAGGTTTCTGAGAACCCACCAGGCGTAGTTTTGAGTGGACGGTGAAGGATTCGAACCTCCGAAGGCTTCTGCCATCTGATTTACAGTCAGACCCCGTTGGCCACTTGGGTAACCGTCCTAGATAGTCAACCAGTCACCTAGTCAACCGGTCACTTAGTCCCTCGGTAGAACCAAAAGACTAACTGACTGACCGACTAGGTGAGCCGACGACGGGAATCGAACCCGTAACCTACCACTTACAAGGCGGTTGCTCTGCCGATTGAGCTACGTCGGCAAGAAAATTGATAAGGTTCCTGCCTGAAAGCGTTAGGCATTATACCAGAGGCCCTGATTTGCGGCAAGGATTTTACCTGGCCTCGGTAAAACTCATACCCAGCGGGGACGGAGTCTATCAGGATTCAAAGGATACGTCAATGGTTTTTTTGCTGCTAGTTGCCGGTGGTTGGCTATTGGAGCCTGGTCCTCTGCTGGAGGGCAAAATACAAAGCCACAGAGCCTGCTACCGCGGCATTCAGCGACTCGATCTGCCCGCGCACAGGCAAGCGCATGAGCAGGTCACACGAGCTGCGCACAAGGGAACGCATCCCTTCAGCCTCATTCCCCACGACCAGCGCCAGGGGCCCATCCAGGCGGATGCGGCTGGCATCTTGCGCCTCAGGACCACCTTCCAAGCCAATCACCCAGACATCATTTTCTTTGAGCGAGGTAATGGCCTGGGCCAGGTTGAGCTGAGAAATTAACAGGTGTTCAGAGGCCCCCGAGGAGGCATGTACAACCGCGGGTGTCACGGTAGCAGTGCGGCGCAGCGGTAACAGCACGCCATGAACCCCAACCACCTCAGCCGTACGCAGGAGGGTGCCCAGGTTTTGCGGATCTTGCAGCGTATCCAGGATCAGCATGAAAGGCGCCTCGCCGCGCTGCTCAGCCAGGTCGAGGATATCTACCAGGTTGCTGTAGGGATAATCACTGGCTTCTAAAGCCAGGCCTTGATGATTTTCGGCGATTGCATCCAAGCGCGGGCGCAGAACATATTCAACCGGGCATTTCATCCGGGCGCACATGGAGCGAATCTCCACGAGATGACCCTTGTCCTGGACCCCCTCGGCTACCCACAGGCGAAAAAACTGCCGCCGGTTGGCACGTAAGGTCTCAAAAACCGGGTTGCGTCCGGAAAGCCACTCCTTCATCTAATGCCAGCGCCAGGAAGTACCATCCCGGGTGTCTTCCAAGATCACCCCCAGCTCTGAGAGCCGGTTGCGAACCGAATCGGCCATAGCCCATAATTTTTGCTGGCGCAGCTCACGGCGCAGCTGAACCAACAAGTCAATGAAAGGTGCAGCTTGAGCGGCTTCTTCCTTTGGTTTTTCAAGGCGCAGCCCAAAGACACCCATCAGCTCGCGCAGCAAACCCTGAGCCTTTGAGATGGCATCCTGACCGACGCCGGCATCGCGGGACTGGTTGATCACCCGCACCAGGTCGAAGAGATACCCTAAAGCCCCAGCGGAGTTGAAATCATCATCCATCGAATCGAGGAATCCCTGACGCGTGGTCTCCATCTGCTGGCGGAGCTTCTCCTCCGCTTCAGGGGTGGCAGCGCCAGGAGTACCAGAGGCTGCCAGGCGGAGCACCTGGCGCAGGCGGTCCAAGGCGGCCTCAGACTGCACGAGCACCTCGTCGCTGTAGGTGATCGGATTGCGGTAGCTGGAATTCAGCACCATCATCCGCAGCACATCGCCTTCTTGTTTGGAGAGAAAATCCTCAATCGTCACCAGGTTTCCGAGTGACTTAGACATCTTTTCTCCGCCAAACTGCATCATGCCGTTATGCACCCAATAGCGCGCAAAAGACTTCCCCGTGATGCTCTCGGTTTGGGCAATCTCATTTTCGTGGTGAGGAAAGATCAGGTCATTACCGCCGCCATGAATATCGATCTGCTCGCCCAGGTGATGCAGGCTCATTGCCGAGCACTCGATATGCCAACCGGGCCGGCCTTTTCCCCAGGGACTATCCCAGGCTGGCTCGCCCGGTTTGGAGGCTTTCCACAAGGCAAAATCCATGGGATGCTCTTTGCGCTCATCCACATCGATGCGCGCCCCTGCCTGCATATCTTCCAGCTTGCGCCCAGAGAGCTTGCCATAATTTTCATCACGGTTCACACGAAAGTACACATCGCCATCCACCGCGTAGGCATAGTCGCTCTCCCCCAACTCTCTGATCATGCTCACGATCTGGGGAATTTCATGGGTGGCACGCGGGTAAACCGTAGCGGGCAAGATGTTCAATTCAACCAGGTGCTGGTGGTATTCATCGATATATTTCTCAGCCAGCTTGATCGGATCCATGGTCAGTTTGTTCGCCCGGATGATGATTTTGTCATCCACATCCGTATAGTTCATGACATGCCGGACTTCATATCCGCGGTATTCCAGGTAGCGCCGGATAATATCAAACACCAGCGCGGACATCGCATGTCCGACATGCGCTTTATCATATACCGTAGGCCCACAAACATACATCGAGACTTTTCCGGGTTGAACGGTCTCAAAATTTTCTTTTTGCCGGGTCAGGGTATTAAAGATACGCAGTGTCATGCTCATTCACCTCTATTCTTTCTCGCGCCGTGCAAAAACCATTCTACCGGCTGCCGTTTGAAGCACCTTGGTTACAACCACCATCAGATCCTGATTGAGCGATTCGCGGCCATCTTCAACCACGACCATCGTCCCATCATCCAGGTATCCAACACCCTGGCTGGCTTCCTTTCCTTCCTGGATGATGCTCACCTGAAGAGACTCGCCAGGCAGGAAAACCAGCTTGACCGCATTGGCGAGCTCGTTGACGTTCAGCACCGAAACCCCCTGCAGCTCGGCAATCCGGTTCAGGTTGTAATCATTGGTCAAGATCGGGCAGCGCAGCTGGCGCGCCAGGATCACCAGCTTATCATCTACCTCGCGCACTCCTTCGACATCGATATCGGTAATGCGCACCGGAACGATCGTCTCTTTCTGCAACTGCGAAAGCACTTCCATTCCGCGCCGGCCGCGCTGGCGGCGTAAACTGTCCGGCGAATCAGCGATATATTGGAGCTCATTTAGCACGAAGCGAGGGATAAGCAAAGTTCCTGCCAGAAAACCAGTCTGAGCGATGTCGGCAATGCGCCCATCGATGATCACACTGGTATCCAAGAGAATCGAGCGGGTGGAGGTAGTGGAATTTTGGGCATCCTCCACAGGAGCAGAACGCCCCGGTAGGATGTGCAGAACCGTAAACAGATCGTGCTGGCGCAGGACAAAAAGCGAAACCCCTAAGTACCCGAAAAGCAGAACAGCCAGGAAAGGCAACAGTTCACCAAAAGGGCTGGGCAAGAGCGATAACGGGAAAGTCAGCAGGGCAGCAATAACCAACCCAACAATTAAGCCCAACAAACCCGCCGCCAGGGTCTGGGCTGAAATACGCCCCAGCGCCTTCCGCATAGACCGCATAGGACGGACGGTGAAATAGGGCGTTAAGATCAGACCAAACAAAACACCCACCAGACCAATCAATACGGCGTAAAAATCTACCGGACCACCCACGGCCTTGGCCCAGGCTGTTCCGATATAGGCCCCCACGACAGCAAAGACCACCATTCCGATCAGGCGGGAAACGAACTCGACACTCATACAATCTCCTTCAGCTAGAGAGGCATTCGCGGCCAGGTTAAAAACCAGGAGAGCAAATGCAAACAGGGCAAATAATTCCTCTCACGATGATAGCACGGGCATGATAGAACGTCAACCATTTCGAATTTATGTTAAGAAACTGGACAAACTGCAATTGTACTATAATCAGCTTTATGCATATCAGCCAGACATCGAAGGAAACTCCCAGGCGCATGATTGTCGGAATCACAGGCGCTTCAGGAGCAATTTTGGGGATCCGGCTCCTAGAGGTGCTCCAGCGCATGGAGATCGAGACTCACCTGGTCGTTTCTCTTGCCGCTCGAAAAACGATCGCCCAGGAAACAGATTGGAAAGTCAGCGATGTATTGGCGCTGGCAGGACAGTCATACAATTTCCAGGATATTGGGGCAAGGATTGCCTCTGGATCCTATGCAACCGCAGGAATGGTGGTGATCCCCTGCTCGGTAAAGACCCTGTCTGCCATCGCAAACAGTTATTCAGATGATCTGGTATCACGGGCCGCAGATGTGACTCTGAAAGAAGGACGGCCGTTGGTGCTGGTCTTTCGGGAAACTCCGCTCCACCGGGGGCACATCCGCTTGATGAGCCTGGCGGCGGAGGCCGGCGCGGTGGTATTTCCACCGGTGCCTGCTTTTTACACGCGACCACAAAGCATCGATGATATCGTAAACCAAATCGTCGGGCGGGTTTTGGCCAGGATCGGAATCCAGAACGAGGTCTATGTGCCATGGAAAAAATAGAGCAGCCCAACCTGGAAAAGGCTGCACTGCGCGGCGAGCCGTCTTATGTGTGGAGAGCCGGGCAGGAGCGGCGCCTGAACATGATCCTGGAAGCGGCTGAAAGCCGCATTGAGGGAGGTGTGCTGGAAAACGGGTGTGGGGTGGGCACCTACGTCAGGCACCTGATCCCATACGGCGGAAAAATTTTCGGACTGGAATATGATTTTGAGCGCACTCTCCAGGCCAGCCAACATTCATCCTTGATCTCCTGCGCAGCCGGGGAGAACCTGCCTTTTCCAAATGAGACCTTTGATTTTATCTTGAGCCATGAAGTCCTGGAACACGTGCAAGATGACCGGGTGGCGGTCTCCGAAATGGTGCGCACCCTTCAACCTGGCGGGCGAATCGGGCTCTTCGTACCAAACCGGGGCTACCCTTTCGAGACCCATGGGATTTACTGGCGAGGCAGCTACCACTTCGGGAACATCCCGGGGGTAAATTACCTGCCGCGCCGGCTGCGAGACCGGTTGGCTCCGCATGTGCGGATTTATGCCAGCCGAGATCTTGATCGCTTGTTTGCAGGACTGCCCATTCGTTTTGTCCATCGCACGATCATCTTCGGCGCTTATGACAATATAATCGCCCGCTCCCCGCGCCTGGGGAGGCTGCTGCGGGCCGTCTTGCAGTTCCTGGAGAAAACTCCCTTGCGCATCTTTGGGCTTTCTCATTTTTGGGTAGTCGAGAAAATAAAAATGTAATGGAGCAGCCCCTTTAGGATTATCGATGAACCCCTACGACCACATCATCAAGAATGGGACCATTATCGATGGCACCCGCGCCCCCAGGTACCAGGCTGATATCGGCATCTCCTGCGGGAAGGTTGCCAAGATCGGCGACCTTTCAACAGCCCACGCGGACCAGGTAACCGATGCCAGCGGAATGATCATCTCACCAGGTTTCATCGATGTCCATGCCCATTCGGACGCTTGGCTGATAAAGTATCCCTGCTTTTTGCCGAAGGTGGCGCAAGGCTTTACCACAGAATTCCTGATGCTAGACGGAATCTCCTATGCTCCAGTCAATCAACAAACGAACGCGGACTGGGTAATTTACTTGAGGGCTTTAAACGGTTTGCGGTTGAGGGAGTCCCTTGGCTGGCAGAGCATCGCCGGATACATGGAACTGCTTGAGCGTAGGAACTGCCAGAATACAGCCGTCTTCATCCCTTATGGAAATATCCGCTCCCTGGCATGCGGTTTCGACCGCCAACCTGCCGATGATTTCCAGCTCAAAGAGATCCGCTCTCTGGTGGCGCAGGGAATGGAAGAAGGCGCCCTGGGAATCTCCACAGGCTTCGACTATCTTAGTCAATGTTTCGCCAGCACCGCAGAGCTGATCGCGGCTTGCCAGGAAATGGCGAAACAAAAAGGCGTGTATGTCTCGCATATTCGCTACCAGGCGGGTACCCTGGAGGGGCTGAAAGAGGCGGTAGAAATTGGCCGAAAAGCACAGGTGCCCGTACATATTTCTCACCTGAAAGGAAGCACAGAGGCGGAAGCTGAGGCGATTTTGAATTATCTTTCGACCACAGCCCTGCACGAGGTTGACTTTTCCTTCGATGTGTACCCTTACTCAGCCTCGTCAACCATGCTAAGCACGCTGCTCCCGCTCGAAGTTTGGAGAGAGGGAAGCCTGGCAGCGTTGCACGAATTAAGAAAGCCCCAGGTTCAAGACCTGTTTGCTAGGCGGCTTGCCAGAACTCCTCTAAACCGCATCAAGATCGCCTGGACAGCCAGTCAAAGCAGCCAAAGTTTGGCTGGAAAAACGCTTGAGGAATATATCACCGCCACAGGCAGATCGGAGGTCGAAGCGCTGACGGAGCTTTTAATCGATGAAGGCCTGGCTGTCTTGCTCATCTTTCTCCAAGGCGAGGATGCGCTGGTATCTCCCTTCCTGGCACATCCTTCCAGCATGATCGGCAGTGATGGGATTTACCAGGAAGACGGCCTGATCCACCCACGCCTCTTTGGAACTGCGGCGCGCATATTGGGGCGCTGCGTACGTGATTTTCACCTCTTTACTTTGGAAGAGGCTGTGTATAAGCTGAGCGGATATCCAGCAAAGCGTTTCGGCTTATTAAAACGAGGCATCATCCAGGAGGGTTATTGGGCTGACCTGGTGAGCTTCGATGCCGGTGCAATACAGGACAGTGCTACATTTGACAATCCCAGGCAATTCCCCATGGGAATTGGAAATGTTTGGGTTAACGGGATACCCATTTGGGACCACGGCAAGACCATCCAAAAAGATCGCCCCCCTCTGCCAGGAAGATTCCTGCGCGGGGGAAACCTGACAGAATTTTCTTAATGCGAGGATAAAAATGCTAAAAGATCTCGTTCTTAAAAACCGCAGCTACCGCCGTTTCCACCAGGAGGTACCCATCAGCCTGGATGATCTGAAAGAGCTGGTGGACCTGGCACGCCAGTCTGCTTCAGCAGCAAACCGTCAGCCATTAAAATATATCCTTTCGTACCAGCCAGAAATGAATGCCCGCATCTTTCAGTACCTCGCCTGGGCAGGCTATTTAAAGGATTGGGGAGGGCCAAAAGAGGGCGAAAAACCCGCTGCATATATCATCATGCTGGGAGATAAAAAGATCACACAAACTTTTGGCTGCGATCACGGGATCGCTGCGCAAAGCATTCTCTTGGGAGCCACGGAGAAGGGCCTGGGAGGCTGTATCATCGGCTCTGTCCGCAGGATTGAGCTGAGCCAGGAATTGCACATACCCGAGCAGTATGAGATTTTAAATGTGATTGCACTTGGAAAACCCAAGGAACAGGTTGTGATCGAAGCTATTGGAGAAGATGGGGATATCAAATACTGGAGAGACGAGCAGGGAATCCACCATGTTCCCAAACGCTCTCTGGAAGAGATTATTCTCTCGAACTCCTAAGAATCAATCACCCGGAAATCGAAGATGCCATTGCGCACAGGCCAGCGCTTTCCACAAGCCTGGCACTCCAGGTAATCAGAGACTTCCACCAGGCAAACCCCATCACACTCCAGACAGCGGAAGAATTGACCCGCCTCCACTGGGGGTCTCTCTCCCCGGGCAATGCAGCGCGCAAACACACTCGGAGAGAGCTGGACCCAATTACCTGTCCACTGCAGCAGGCTATCCAAGGCAACCAGAAGCTTGAGAGGCAGGAAATGCTTCAAAACGCCAACACGAAAGTGGGATACCGTGAGCAAGCGTTCCAGTGAAAAACCGGCCTGCGAGAGCCAGGCCCGTACCGCCTTGGGGTGGAAATCAAAGTTCAAAGCAGCAAATTCAACTGGCTCAAGGCTGAAAGGACTCCAGGATTGTTTTTTGTACAGGTAGCGAATAATCGCCTTCAGATTGTGTTTGTTCGCAAATTCCAGGATAAAAACCGCTTCAGGCTGGAGCACCTGGCTGACCTGCTGCAAAGATCGAGGGGCGTCGGGCATATGGTGCAGCACGCGGATCATGGTGGCAGCATCGAATAAACCCGCCACAAAAGGTAAGCGGTTTACGTCAGCTGCCACGAACAAATAACGCAAGCTGTCGCCTAAGCGACTCTGGGCTTGTTCAAGCTGAGTGAGTGAATAATCAAGCAAAACGACACGCTCAAAACCTTGGTAGCGCGGTGTATTTCTACCTGCCCCGGCTCCCAATTCTAAAAGCAGGCTGCCTTTCGACGGGAGGAGCCTTTTTAAGGCAATGGCTTCAACCCGGTCTTCATAGAGACGCTCGCCCTGATCCCAGAACGTGCTTTGGTAATCGGATCCTTCGTAGCTGCAAATATTATGGGGTTGATCTGCCATGCAAAGGTTCTTTAATATCCACGCCCCACGCCGCGGTAATGGAAACCGAATTCTTTCATTTCCTCAGGGTCATAGATATTGCGACCATCGAAAATATATGGCTGGCGCATGGCTTTCTGGATGCGTTCGAGGTCAAGCTGCTTGAACTCATTCCATTCTGTAATGATCATCAGCGCATCACAGCCTTCCGCCAGGCTGTAGGGATCGGGAGCCATTTCAACACTTGGTAATTGAGGGCGGGCAAAATCCATTGACACCGGGTCATACGCTTTAACCTTTGCACCAGCGGCAAGCAGCCGGTTAGCCACCGTGATCACAGGGGCATCGCGCATATCATCTGTATTGGGCTTGAATGACAACCCCAACAACCCAACTGTTTTGCCTTGCAATCCACCCAGCATTTCTTTTAAGCGCCTGACAGCCATTCCACGGCGGTCATCGTTGATCTCCATAACGGCATGTAAGAGCTGCGGATGCCGTCCTTTTTCGGCTGCCATATAAGCCAAAGCCTTTACATCTTTTGGGAAGCAGGAACCGCCGTAGCCGATGCCAGCATCCAAGAAATGCCGCCCGATCCGGGCATCATACCCCATCCCCACGGCAACTTCTTTCACATCTGCTCCCAAAGCTTCGCAGATATTGGCAATCTCGTTGATAAAGGAAATTTTCGTCGCCAGAAAGGCATTGGAAGCATACTTGATCATCTCTGCGGTGCGCAGGTCGGTGATAACAATCGGAGCGCGTAAAGCCAGGTGGAGCTGAGCAACTTTCTCGGCCGCTTCACGTTCGAGTGAACCCAACACAGTGCGATGCGGCTGCATAAAATCAGCAATGGCTGAACCTTCGCGCAGGAATTCAGGGCAGGAGACCACTGAGAAGGGAATTGGAACAGGTTGATGGAGACGGATGATATCAGCTACCCAGTCGCCGGTACCTACCGGAACAGTGGATTTGTTGATAATGATCAAAGGAGCTGTCATATTTTCAGCAATCGAACGGGCAGCGACTTCCACATACTGTAAGTCAGCCTCGCCATCCACCCCAGAGGGGGTGCCAACCGCAATGAACACAAACTCAGTGCCTTCCAGCCCTTCTTTGTAAGAGGTTGTGAACGTGAGCCGGTTGGATTGCGCGTTCCGGCTGACCACTTCTTGCAGCCCAGGCTCGTAGATCGGCATGATGCCGTGACGCAGGTTTTCAACTTTTTCCTGGTTGATATCTAAAGCGATCACCCTGTTTCCCAAATCGGCAAAGCAAGCCGCCGTCACCAGGCCAACATACCCAACTCCAACAACACAAATTTGTCGCATAGAAAAAAACCTCCCAAGAAACTATTTTATTAAAACGTCCTTATCTTATCACAGCTTTCTTAGCGCAGAAATTAAACCAATACTTTTGTAGGGTCGTACCATTTTCACAAGGATCCTCACCCGAGTGAAAACCAAGGGATTTGTAGTCAGGCAAAATCTCACTACGTCCTCAAAACTTAATTCTGCTTTGTCTAGAAAATCATTCAAAGCACCATTTTTATACCTAAAATAGGATATTTGTCATAATCTATTGATAACCGTCATCTTGGAGGAATGACACCTGTCACTTGTAAATTGGTCAATTTTACTCTAAAATAAAGAAGATAATTTTTATCGTAAATCTGAAACAAGGAGTTTCCTATGCAAATAACAAGACAAGCTGACTATGCCGTGAGGGCAATGGTTTACCTGGCGCAGCTAGGACCAGAAAAGAGAGCTTCAACCAGCCAGATCGCCCAAGAAAAGCAAATCCCTCCTTCCTTCCTGGCAAAGATCGTATCCCAACTTTCGGTTGCAGGTTTGCTGCAGACCTCACGCGGTGCCCGGGGAGGCGTCTCACTGGCTCGTTCGGCTGAAGACATTTCCTTATTGGATGTTGTCGAAGCCATCGATGGTCCCATTCTTTTAAATGACTGTGTCTCTGATAATGGCTCATGCTCGTTTGGCGATTCCTGCCCGATGAAGCCTGTTTGGTGCGATGCACAGCAAGAATTGGTCAGCCGGTTGGATAACACCAATTTTGCTCAATTTGTTGAGACCTTAAACTAGCCAACCTTCACCAAGGGTATAATTTACCAAGCAACTATTACGGAGAGAGTCAATGCCGTCAGGCTTTGCAATCAACCGACAGCTGGTGTTTGTACTCAGAAATGGGGCGATCATCGTCGATTGGGGAAATGGCTGGGGCGCGGATTTAGATCGTGGCGAATTCATTCGCATCAACGAGCAAGATTTCAGCCATTCCATACAAGATGATGAATTAGAATCTTTGAAAAGAATGGGGTTGGTTGTGGAATATGACCAATCCCAGGTCTATTTCAGCTACATGCCAGAACCTCCCCAAGCCAAGTCTTGAGTGAATGTTCCAGGTTTGCATCCCATCCCTTCCCGGCGTATAATCACTGGGAAGGGATTGATTTTTAATACCGGAGGTGACTATGTCTACAGCGCGTGTTGTACGTGCGCCCCGCGGTACTCAGCTCAATTGTAAATCCTGGCTGACTGAGGCGCCTTATCGTATGATTCAAAACAACCTGGACCCCGAAGTTGCTGAACGCCCGGCAGACCTGGTGGTCTATGGCGGGCGAGGCCAGGCAGCCCGCTCCTGGGAAGCATTCGACGCGATCTTGAATTCACTCAAAGAAATGGATGACGATGAGACCCTACTCGTCCAATCGGGGAAGCCAGTGGTGATCTTCAAAACCCACGCCGATGCTCCGCGAGTGTTAATTGCAAATTCGAACCTGGTGCCTCACTGGGCCACGCAGGCGCACTTCGACCACCTGGTTGCGCAGGGATTAATGATGTTTGGGCAAATGACTGCCGGTTCCTGGATCTATATTGGCACCCAGGGAATCCTGCAAGGGACCTATGAGACCCTGGGGGCATTGGCGCGCCTGCGAGGGTGGGCCTCGTTGAAAGGAAAATTTGTCCTTACAGCCGGCCTGGGCGGAATGGGAGGCGCACAACCGCTGGCGATCACGATGAATGAAGGGGTCGGCTTGATCGTTGAAGCCGATCCAGCTCGAGCACAACGCCGCCTGGAAACCGGTTATGTGGATGTGGTGGTTGACACGCTTGAAGAGGCTATGACCCTGGTTCAGGAAGCACAGGAGGCAGAAAGGCCGCGTTCGGTTGGATTAATTGGCAATGCTGCAGATATTTACCCAGAGCTGGCCTTACGCGGGGTCGTTCCGGATGTAGTCACCGACCAGACCCCAGCACATGATGTATTGATGTATATTCCAAGCAAGATGAGCATCAGAGATGCAGATGCCCTGCGGCTTGCAAAACCCGACGAATATCATGCCCGCTCGATGGCCTCCATGGCACAGCACGTGGAAGCGATGCTGGAGTTTAAACGGAGAGGGGCAGAAGTATTTGATTATGGAAATAACCTGCGACAGCGCGCTTATGATTACGGCGTAAAAGAGGCTTTCGAATTTCCAGGCTTTGTCCCGGCCTATATCCGTCCTTTATTTTGCGAGGGCAAAGGTCCCTTCCGCTGGGTTGCACTTTCGGGAGATCCAGAAGATATTTACCGGACGGACGAGGCTATTTTAGAGCTGTTCCCTGAAGACGATCACCTGAGGCGCTGGCTGACGATGGCACGCGAGAAAGTGCAATTCCAGGGTCTGCCAGCGCGCATTTGCTGGCTGGGATATGGGGAGAGGGCTGCTGCAGGGTTGGCTTTCAACAACCTGGTAGCCGAAGGGATCGTCAGGGCACCCATCGTGATCGGCCGCGACCACCTGGATGCCGGGTCGGTGGCCTCCCCCAACCGGGAGACCGAAGGAATGCGCGATGGCACAGATGCGGTCAGCGATTGGGCGATCTTAAATGCCCTGGTCAATGCGGTAGGCGGGGCGACCTGGGTATCCTTCCATCATGGAGGTGGGGTGGGCATTGGCTTCAGCCAGCATGCTGGGCAGGTAATTGTGGCCGATGGAAGCCCCGAGGCGGCGCGGCGTTTGGAGCGCGTCCTCACGACAGACCCCGGAATGGGAGTCGTCAGGCATGCCGATGCAGGTTATCCGGAGGCGATCGCAGCAGCAAAGCGGCACGGAATAAAGATGCCCATGCTTAAATAGCCCTTAACTAGTGGTGAGCATCGTCTAGGCCGCTCAGTTTTTCCAATCCCGGCAGCTTATCAGCAAGCTGGGCTGGCTTGTGGATCAAGACCGGCAGGTGCTGCGGGCAAATAAAATAAGGCTTTCCCTGGTATTCAAATGGGATAAGGGGCACCTCATCGGTTGTTCGCTCACAGTAAATACAAAAAGACTTTTCCTGGGTCATTTTGCACCTTTTTCTTAGATGGATTTAACTCGTTTTCCGCTTACGCGACACCACCTGCGTTGAGCGGCGCGATGTACCGGTAAAGGAAGGTATATCGATCGTGAAAATCTTACACAAGCGCGCGTCCGTCATCCGGCTGCGAATACGCGGATCGATATCTTCCAGGTGGTCGGCGGATGTGATTACAGTAGGCAACTTGTAATTATAGCGATAATTGAACAACTGGTAGAGTTTCTCCCGCACCCAGGGGGTCATTGATTGCGTGCCTAAATCATCCAGGATAAGCAAGCGGCAGGTGCGTATTTGCTCAAAGCGCCGGTCAAGGCTGACGGTGCTGCCAGGGCTGAAGGTCGCCCGCAGATGATCGAGGAGATCGGGAACTACGTCGAAACGGACATCATAACCCAATTCAGCGCGGTAGTTGGCAATGGCGGCTGCCAGGTGCGTCTTGCCACACCCATAACCGCCGAGCAGCACCAACCAGCCTTCCGGCTGCTCGGCAAAGGCACGCGCCGCTTTGAGCGTTTTTTCAAGATATTGGATATCATCAACCGGCAAGCCTTCTTTTTTTCTTAAGTCAAAGGTGGCAAAGGTGCATTCATGAAAAACACCCAAACCCGTATCTTCTGTGGGATTACGAAAATCGGGCGCCAGGATATTCACACGCGTCACAAGCTGTGGATCCATGAACCGGGAACGAATGCGCGGCTCAATATCATCCAAGGGCAAGTTGGTTGTAATTACCAGGGGTAGATGGTTGATGTAGCGATAATTCATGATCTGGAAAAGTTTTTCCTGCGCCCAATTGGTCGCATTCTGTGTTCCGAAATCATCCATCACCAACAAGGGGGCCTGGCGGATATCATCAAAGCGTTCTTCAAAGGTCGCTTCAGGGTCATCATATGCAAAACGCAGGGTGTCCAGCAAATCAGGCACAGTAATAAAAAGCGCAGGTACACCCAGGCTGACTGCGAAATTGGCGATTGCCGCGGCCAGGTGAGTCTTCCCGCAGCCGTAGCCGCCCTGCAGCAGCAACCATCCTTTCAAGGATTGGGCGTACTGGCGAGCATGGTTATAAGCCAGCTCCAGCGAGTTGGCCTGGCGTGGGCTAAGACCGATCATGCCGCGCGGCTGGAAATTCTCGAAGGTGAGATTGCTGAGTTCATCCAGGTTGCTCATGGAAAAAAGGCGCTGGCGGATCTGGGCGCTAACCTGGCTCTGCCGGCAAGAACAAACCTGTAAACGGCCAAAATCGGGGTGCCCCAGCGGGACATCCAAGCGCACATATCCGATTCCCGCACACACCGGGCAAGCCGGATCGCCTAACAATTTTTCTTTCGCAAACGGCAAATCCGCTTTAGTGCTCGATGAAATCGGCGAATTCACCTTCGTCGTATCTGCGGCGATCTTTTTCAGTTCCTTGTCGATCTTGCTCATGACGTCCTTCTTCCTTCCAGGAGCGTAAAATGGCATCTACATACCGCCAGCGGCGTACATTATTCTCTACCGCGATCCGGATGGCGTCTTCCAGCCAAACTGCCGGGTAGGTTTGCTCTGCATCCCGCAGGGTCTCCGCAATCATCGGCGTCAGCGGACCGATGTGTTCTTCGTAAAGCCGAAAGATATTCGGGCGTTCCTGATCCAAGGATACCACCGCCTTTGGCATACTGATGGGCCGCCAGGTTCCTGATTGGATCGCTTTTACAGCCGCACGTCCTTTAGGAGAGTTCAGGAAGTAATAGAGATCATTCCCATCCGTAAGGGTGACAGAGACCTGTAAAAACACCCCTCTAACCACCAAGCGCTCCAGAGCATCATCCAAAACCGCGGCGAGCTCACTGGGATGGTCCCCTAGACCCTGCATAAAATGGCTGTCCTCGGTAAAATCTTGGCGCTGCAAATAGCGAAAATTGCCTTCCATCCGTTCCAGCTTCCAAATGGCATACAAGGCAACCTTTAACTCTCCCAGGTGATCAATCTCTGGCAGCAGCTCGCTAAAGAACTGCGCTGGAAGACGCGTGGAACGTCCTTTGCCTTCAGAAAAGCCCTGGAAAACCTTATTCACTGCAAGCCCACCTTAACACCAGGCTCATCATACCTGCGCCAGATCAACCCGGCGCGTGGCAGCATTCTCAAACTTGGCCAGGTTGTCGCGGAAGACCAGCTCAACCATGCCAACCGGGCCATTGCGATGCTTGGCTATTTTTATCTGAGCCAGGTGCTGCTTCAGGGTATCTTTTTCATACATCTCAGGCCGGTGGATAAACATCACGATATCGGCATCTTGCTCCAGGCTTCCACTTTCCCTAAGATCTGAGAGCTGGGGTTCTTTGTCAGTACGCTGCTCTACTGCACGGGAAAGCTGGGCGGCTGCCAGGACGGGTACGTTCAACTCCCTGGCCAGAACCTTCATATTGCGTGAAATATAAGAGACTTCTTGGACACGGTTTTCAGAGCGCGACCCGCTGGTCATAAGCTGCAGGTAATCGACCAGGATCAGGTCCAGCTCGTATTCCAGGTGAAGCCGACGGCACTTAGCACGCAGCTGGAGAGGGGTCAAGCTGGGCGTATCATCCAGGAAAATACGTGTATCGCTGAGCACTTCAATGGAATGGGTAAAAATCGGCCACTCATCTTCATTCAATTTACCGGTGCGCAAGCGGTGAGAATCAATACCCGTTTCCTGCGAGATCAGGCGCTGCACCAGCTGCTCATTCGACATCTCCAAGGAAAAAATGGCTACGTGCTTCTTGTGAATTTGGGCGGCATTCTTAGCCGCCGAGAGCATGAAGGCTGTTTTGCCGGTGCCCGGGCGTCCGGCGATGATAATGAAGTCTGAAGCTTGCAGCCCTCCTAACAATCGGTCCAGATCGGTGAAGCCGGTCGGCACTCCGAAGAAATCTTCGCCACGCTGCGAGAGCTGGTCAATGCGGTCATAATATTCGCTCAATACCTGTTGTATGGGCTGCAAATCACGGGTCACACGGCGCTCGCTGACCCCAAAGACCGCTTTTTCAGCCTCATCCATCACCGAATCGACCGTGATGTCTTCCTGGTAAGCCAGCTTTGCAATCTGGTTAGCGGCTTCCAGCATCTTCCGGCGCACGCTGGCCTGCTCTACAATCCTTCCATAAGCCTCAGCATGCAGGGAGGAGGGCACATTGCTGATCAGGGCCGTGATATAAGCTGGACCACCGACTTCAGTCATTTGTCCAAGCTGCTCTAGCTCTTCGGTCACGGTCAAGAAATCGATCGGGGTGCGCCGCTCATGCAGCCTGGTGAAGGCTTCCCAGATCCAACGATGACGGTGAATATAAAAATCTTCGGCTCGCAAGAATTGGGCTACATCATAATAGGAATCGGGATTGATCAATACCGAGCCAATTACGGCTTCCTCAGCTTCGCGGCTGTGCGGGACGATCTGGGGTGATGGGGCTGGGGGTTCTTCGAAAATAGGGGTGTCGCCCATTCCTGTTTCCTCAAAGAGAGCAAAACGGGGATTTGCATGGATAATCCCAACAAATCCCCATTTCGTTCATTCTCATCTCTTACTTCTTTTCTTCGTCTTCCGAATCGTCTTTGTCCAGGTCGCCCAGGTCTAGTTTTCCCAGGAAATCCTCAAAAATTGACAAGCGAGAGCTTTCTTCTGACCCTGCGGCTGGGGCTGGCGGAGCTTTTTCCTCCGGTTGGGCGTGCTGTTCTTCCTGCAAATCGGTTTCGGGCGTGATCCCGGCAGCATCCATCACAGATTTTGCCACATAGATCGGCACATGCGCCCTGACGGCCAGCGCCAGGGCATCTGAAGGACGCGAATCGATATTCAAAAGGCGCCCATCCACCTCTGCCACAATGTTCCCAAAAAAGGTCTCATCTTTCAGAGCCACGACCTCGACGCGCAAGAGGCGAGCATTCAATGAATTGAAGACATTACGCAGCAAATCCCAGGTCAATGGGCGGGATACCTCAACTTCTTGGAGTGCTAAAGTAATGGCCTCTGCTTCGTAAATCCCGATCCAAATAGCCAGATAACGTTCTGCTTCAGACTGGCGCAGAATTACAATCCGCTGCTGAGACATCAAACTGACCCGGATGCTATCGATTACCACTTCAAACATGTCTAACATACATCCTCCGAACCCAGAGGTCCAAATGGTTGGTCGCACGAACAATTACACCGATCCATTAAAACCAACCTTGGCAGCCAAACAAATAGGTAGTTACCGATCGTCTGCCTGACCTCGCTGCACTGCGTATTTTAACATAGAAGCCAGAATTTCGCGTCACCCCGCCAACGCCAGCCAGGATAGAACTGGAATGTTAAAATGTTAAAAAATTCACCCGGAATCCATTGCCTTTTCTTAAGATTACGGTATAATACCCGAACCGATCAAGCTGGGGGGTCACCATCCCCTATACACCAAAAAGATTCGAGGTATCGGAGGTCGATGAAAGCCAGAATTTTATGGATTGAGGGAAAGCGGGCTAACAGCCCGTCTTTTATCTCTGATCTGCGAAAAAAGGATTATCAGGTAGAAGTGGTTCCAACAGGCGGCGCAGCGCTGGAGCGGCTTGTCGAATTCGATCCCGACTTGGCTGTGATCAATGCCCCTTCATTGCGCTCAACTGGCAAGCGTATTTGTCGGGAGCTGCGTCAAAATGCTGCGGATATCCCGATCGTCCTGATCATAGATGCAGAACAACCCCTCCCTGGTGATCCCTGTGCAAATGTCGTCCTGAAGCTGCCTTTCACAGCACGTAAATTAATCAACCGGATTGCACCGTTATTGCCAGGAAATGAGGCCCGCATGCTGCATGTGGGACATATCCGCCTGGAAATCGATCGCAAAAAGGTGCGTTGCCAGGGGCGAGAAGCACGCCTGACCCCCCGTCTTACCCGGCTGCTGCAGATTCTGATGCTGCACCCTGGGGAAGTCATCGAACGCAGGAAGCTCTTCCGGGAGGTTTGGAATACCGAATATACCGGAGATACCCGCACGCTGGATGTGCATATTAGCTGGCTGCGAGAAGCCCTAGAAGAAAACCCGCGCCAGCCCGTTTTCCTGAAAACAATCCGCGGCGTTGGCTACCGCCTGGACGCCTAGCTAAGAACCTAACCGAAAATACTATTGGTTCAAACCTGCTTCGATCATCTCTTGAAAGGTCTCAAAGGGTTGAGCGCCAATGACTGGTTGATCATTAACGATGAAGCTGGGAGTGCTCTGCACGCCGATCTGCTGCAAAAAACTGGTTTGCTCGGTGACCAGGCTGGTATATTTGCCTGAATCCAGGCATTCGTCGAACTTTGCCTGATCCAGGTCCAGCTCTGCAGCAAATTTCTTCAAATTTTCTTTATTGAAAGCCCCTTGATTCTCTCCCGATTGTTTCTCGAAGAGCAAATCGTGAAATTCCCAGAATTTGTCCTGGTCGCCTGCGCATTCGCTGGCTTCAGCCGCCCACTGGGACTCTTGTCCTAAAAAGGCAAAGTGAATATATCCAAAACGAACTTTTCCGCTGTTTACATATTTTTCGATGATCTGGCGACCCGCGTCAGTGGCAAATGTGCCGCAATAGGGTCATTGAAAATCGCTAAATTCGATCACCGTCACTGGGGCGTTCGCATCCCCCAAGAAATGCTTGGTTTGCGCAACCACATAATCTTTGAGACCTGGTTGGCCGGCGCTCGTTGTGCCGGTATCTGTTTCTGCGCTAGCCGTCGGAGTCAGGGTAGCCTTGCTGAGCAGAGGTGACACCGTCGGGTGAATATAGTATCCACCCAACAACCCGATGATCAACATCAGGAAGCCCACAATTGGCGTTGCCCAGGAATGGATGTGTATGGTTAAAGCGGTCTTATCCGGTTTAGCTATTTGTTCTTCTTGGGGTTTTTCTTCTTCTAAAGAAGGTTCGATCAAAATTGGTTCCTCCTGTGGATGAAATCAATGATGCTGCATCATATCATGATTTGAGACTTGGATGTTTAGGAGGATATTAATGTTAAAGAAAGATTGTAAATGTCCCTATCATCTAAAAAAAGAGTTATAATAGGGACATATTTGGTCTTTATAATAATAATTGAATCTGTACCAAATGACGAGGGACAACCTTACTTCGCTGATATTTTTTAACCAACTAAATCTGGAAAAATCTAACTGGGTTTCAAAGGGAGAATAATTTATGTTCGTGAATATCATTTTCTTTCTGGTTTGTTTGGCGATCACCATCGGCGCTGGCTGGCTTTTCGTCAAAGCCCTGCGCGCCCCAAAGCTGTGGGTTAAGATCGTAGGTGGGCTGGTAGCTGCCGGAGCGTGCCTGGGATTTGCATCCTGGGTCTTAATTGGTGGATATGGCATCCTGAAGTATTATTTCCCTGGGGTTGATCCCGCTCCCGAGCTGGCGGTGGCTGGCACGCCGGAACAGATCGCACGTGGCGAGTACCTGACCAACTTAAGCTGCATTGGCTGTCACGGTGCGGTCGACGAGCAGGGAAACCAGACAGGGGAACAGCCTTTCAGCGGTGGCTGGAATTTCGGGGCATCAGAAGGCGTGGGCTTTGCTGGACTCATCGCAGCCGAGAACCTGACCCCAGGTGGCAAGCTGGCTGGTTACAGCGATGGGGAACTTTTCCGAGCCATGCGCTATAGTGTTGATCGGGATGGCCACTTACTCAGTGCGATGTCGCTTATGCCCTATTCCCAACTGAGTGACGTTGATATCGAAGCCATTATCGCTTACCTGCGTTCTCTACCTCCTGTGGAAAACGAACTGCCTACGGGCGACAAACTTAATTATTTTGGCATGCTGGCGGCTGGGGCCGGTTTTTACGGCAACCCAAAAGCAGCTGCAGAGACAGTACCTGCTCTCCCAGAAGGGGTAACCGTGGAATATGGGGAATATGTGGCTACTTATGGCGATTGCCGTGTCTGCCACGGACCGGACATGACCGGTGCCAAAGCCACGATCGTTTTACCAACTGTTCCCAATGCCCGGCCGCTTGTCAAGAATATGAGTGAGGATCAGTTTGCCGAGATGATGCGCACGGGTATCAAACCAAACGGAATCCCCTTCACAGATGAGATGCCCTGGGAAAATGCCGCTCGTATGACCGATGATGACCTGGCAGCGCTCTATCTCTACCTGACATCCCCGGTGAAATAACCCAAGTTTGTTTTCAAAAACGCCCGGAATTTTACCGGGCGTTTTTTTTACTCTTAAGTGGGGCATCTTCGGATTGGGAGGTAGGTACCCGTTTGCTTTACAGTGAACGAGTAGATTACACTTATTTCTAAAACTGGCATCTTTGGCAGTTTCTGCTCTGATTTTGGCAGTTCAAAGCTGCCATACTGAAAATACACATAGCAGAGCGTCCTATAGAAATTTTTCAATGGCAACAATTTGACTCGTTCTGATAATTCTGCTATTCTCAGTACAAGTATAGAATAGGAGGAAAAATATGGCTCAAGCTGGCATACATGGATTAATTAGTTTTCCCGTTCGCAAGTGGGCGCCTGAGCAAGAATGGTTGATGCTGGGGATTGTTTTGGGCAGCTTAATTCCGGATAGCGACAACCTGGCGGTAGCAGTGGCTACCCTCATCAACCATTCAACGGAAGGTCTGCACCGCACCTTCACTCACAGCCTGTTCACCGTGGTGGGCGTGATCGCAGTCTTCTTTTTGATCAGCGCAGCCACCCGGCGCCCGCGATGGAATAACCTGGGGTTAGGTCTGGGGTTGGGCATTCTCTTGCATATCTTATTAGATCTGCTGATCTGGTTCGATGGCGTGGCGATTCTATGGCCCATTCCATACTACCTCAATTTTTGGAGCAATGTGACCCCGCCGGACTGGTGGACGAAACTGATGTATCCAGTCGAACTCCTGTTCTTTGCCCTGTTCTTCCTCACCCTGGACTCAATGGCGCGCAAACAGGGCTCTGACCTGCGCTACTTAGGAAAGCTGCGCATCTGGACAGGATTGGAAGGCGTGCTTTTCCTCGTGTTCCTGGTACTGGTCTATACCCTATCAAAAGGCTTCATGACCATCTTCGGGGCAGTATACTTGCTGTCTTTGGGATTAGCGATCGGCATCGCAATCCGGATGCGGACTACGATTGAAGGCCCGCACAAAGCTGCTCCGGCATAGACCAGCTTGCGCTGAATACTTAAGGTTCAACCCGTCTCAATTGGGCAATCGCCTCCTGAATGACGCCAGCAGAACGTTCCAGCGCGGCGCGCTCAACCGGCGGCAGATCCAAGTCTAAAATTCGCTCCACCCCGGTTTTACCGACCAGGGCTGGGATACCCAAGCATACATCCCTAAAACCAAATTCTCCGTCCAGCACCGTGGAAACAGTTAAGACACTTTTTTCATCCCGTACAATGGCGCTTACGATACGCACCAGGGCCTGCCCCACCGCAAAATAGGTAGCACCTTTATAACCAATGATATGGTAAGCTGAGGTGCGCACCGCCTCTTCAATCTGCTTGCGCTCGAGCTGCCACTCCTGGCATTCACCGCACATCTGGCAGTAATCATCGAAATGCATCCCAGCAATGTGAGACATTGACCAGGAGGCAAATTCGCTATCCCCGTGTTCCCCCAAGATATAAGCATGCACATTGTGGACATCAACACCGCAGTGTTGGCTGAGCAAATAACGAAAACGGGCGCTGTCGAGCACCGTGCCAGAGCCAAGCACCCGCCCGCGCGGCCATTTCACCCGCTGTTGAGCCACGTAAGTCAGGATATCCACAGGATTGCTGACCAGGACAACCACTGCTTGGGAGTTCTGCACCTGGATTTCATCCATGATGCTTTCAATGATCCGGGCATTCCGCTGCAGGAGCGCCAGGCGCGACTCGCCCGGACGCTGTTTTGAGCCAGCGGTGATCACGATCACATAGGCGTCCTGGTAATCCTGTGGACCGCCCACGTTGATCTGCACATTCGGGTAGAAAGGCAGTCCATGGGCCAGGTCCATCACCTGGCCTTGAGCCAGGTTAGCGTCCATATCTGAAATGACAATCTCATCCGCTGCCCCGCTTTGCGCCAGGGCATATGCAAAGGTTGAGCCCACTGCACCAGCCCCGATGATGACGACTTTCCGCGCTCTCCAATTTTCCATTTTTACCTTCCTTCTCAAGAATCTGAGACAAATTCACCCCATTGTAAACCCGATCAAACCCACAAACACGCGTTTCATGATTTTTAATTTGATCTCCAGTCTCTCGCCAATATCAATAAGAATTCCCAATATTACACAATATGTTCCTAATATATATACAAAACATTGACATTGTGGTATAATATTATAAATCAAACACTAAAGGAGAACATAAAATGACAAGCAGCCGTTCAGAAACACCCAGCCCAACCGAGCGTAAGTACACAGACTTGAGACGATTCAGACTTAATTATGGGGTTCTTGCATCTGATCCAGGGTATCTTCATGATCCTGGTCAGCAATGATACCACCTACCCAATCTATACGAATTACCTGAATTTTGATATTGCCACCCGCTCCCTGCAACCAAACCCCGAACTTTTGTATAACTTGCCTTTTGGTCCAGCCGTTGCAGGCTTCCTGCTGATCTCGGCAGTGGCGCATTTTTACCTGGCAACCATCGGCTACCCGCGCTATGTTCAAAACCTGAAGAAAGGCATGAATCCGATCCGCTTCTATGAATATGCTTTGAGCTCATCACTGATGATTGTGCTGATTGGCATGCTGATTGGGATTTGGGATCTGGGTGCAATCATCCTGATATTTGCGCTCAATGCCACGATGAATCTCTTTGGCATCATGATGGAGCTACATAACCAGAATACCCAAAAGACGAACTGGACTGCGTTCATTTACGGATGCATCGCAGGAATTGTCCCCTGGGTGGTAATCACGCTGTATTTCGTGGGGGCAGTAAACTCTGGCGAGGCCAAGCCGCCGGCTTTTGTATATGCCATCGTTCCCATACTGTTTGTCTTTTTCAATATTTTCGCGATTAACATGGTGTTACAGTACAAAAAGATAGGTCCATGGAAGGACTATCTGTACGGGGAACGCGTCTATATCATCTTGAGCCTGTCGGCAAAAACCGTATTGTGCTGGTTAATTTGGACTGGCACCCTGGCACCAGTATAAAACAGAACAGGGTTGAAAACTGGAGGACTTCAAATGACAACTGATAACTCAATCCATGTTCTAGGCATTAGCGGCAGCCTGCGCAAAGACTCGTATAATACTGCCCTATTACGAGCAGCTACGGAACTGGTGCCGTCAGAAATGAAGCTGAAAATCTTTGACCTGTCGCATCTGCCAATGTTCAATCCAGATTCCGAGAAGCCACTTCCTAACACCGTGATTGAATTCAGAACCAGGCTGGCGCAAGCGGATGCGCTGCTGATCGCCACCCCGGAGTATAACAGTTCGATCAGTGGGGCCTTAAAGAACGCCATCGATTGGGCATCCCGCCCTCCCAAGCAGCCTTTGAACGGGAAACCCGTGGCCATCATCGGCGCCAGCACAGGCAACTTTGGCACATTGAGAGCTCAATTGCATCTGCGCCAGATTCTGACACATGTTGGCGCACTGACCCTGGGTAAACCGGAAGTCCTGGTAGGACGAGCTGAGCAGGTATTCGATGCAGATGGCAGACTGATAGACCCGGCGGCGTGCGGCTTCCTGCACGATTTATTAACCGCTCTCGCCGAATGGACAATTCGGGTATCCCGAGCCCAACAGGTCGAACCTAAAATGCACGAGATGGTGAAAGGGATGAGATAAAATAGGTACAAAGAATCTGATCCCAGTGCTCAATAGAAAGAAAAGGAACCATTCCATGGATAAACCAGATCGTAATGCACTGATCGCTTTTCCTGTTTTGATCATCATCGGTCTTTTGGTTGCCTTTGCTGGCAGCCAGGGGGGCAGCACCCTGGGGGGAATCCCCGTCTTTGCCTTAGCGGTTGGGCTGGCCTTTCTGATCCAGTGGCTGGTCTTTATCCCCGCTTATCTACGGCAGACAGAAAAGTTTTTCGATTTGACCGGAAGCCTCACATACATCTCGGTGATCACCTTTGCATTGATCTTCAGTACGGGGATCGACGCCCGGGCTATCCTTCTATGGGCTTTGGTCGTGATCTGGGCTATTCGCCTGGGGACCTTCCTGTTCCGCCGCATCCACAAAGCCGGAAAGGATGAGCGCTTCGATGAGCTCAAGCCTTCGTTTATCCGCTTTTTAAATGTCTGGACCATTCAAGGCTTGTGGGTCACCTTCACCATGGCGACGGCGCTGGCAGCGATCACGACCACCCTCCGGAAAGACCTGGATGCCTTCGCCATTCTTGGCCTCTTAATTTGGGTTTTTGGGTTCACTTTTGAGGTGGTCGCCGACAGCCAAAAAAGCCGCTTCAATGCTAACCCGGTCAATAAGGGCAAGTTCATTCAAACAGGTCTATGGTCTCGCACCCGCCACCCCAACTATTTCGGTGAGATCGTCCTGTGGATCGGGGTAGCGATCATCGCTCTCCCGGTACTGCAAGGCTGGCAGTGGGTCACCCTGATCTCGCCTGTCTTTGTCACGCTGCTACTGACGCGGGTCAGCGGGATCCCCTTGCTCGAAAAAAAGGCGGATCAAAAATGGGGCGGGCAGGAGGCATATGAGGCGTATAAAAAGCGGACACCGGTCTTGATCCCAAGGCTGTGACAGCGTTTCGCCTGGCAGAAGAGAGGCCTTGCCGGGCTTACAAGGAGGGATCTTTGGCGATCGCGTTTGCGCCAAACAAAATGGTAGCCAAATCGTTCAAGGGTGTCATCAACAATGACACCCATATATCGGTTACCGAATGGGAACTTTGCGAACAGCTCAAAGTGCCAGCCGGTGCGGCGCAGGCGTACTCAAAGGTCGGGCGCACCTGACATGGCTATCATGACACCATTAACATTTACATTCGTCTTCATCGGCGGCGCGCTTGGCTCGCTGCTGCGGTGGTGGCTGGGCAGTGCGATTGGCGAGCGCTACACGGGAAAGTTTCCGCTGGGCACGTTCGTGATCAATGTGTCGGGCGCATTTGTGATGGGCCTGCTTTCGACACTTTTGGGTATAGATTGGCGAGATCGCTTCGGGAGCTCCTTCACTGCACTTGTGTTAACCGGCCTTCTCGGCGGCTACACAACGTTTAGCAGCTACGAGTTGGACACGGTCACGGCTTACAACCAGCGAGAGCGCGGCATCGCTTTCCTGTACTGGGTAGGCTCAGTAGCGGCCGGACTTTTGGCGGCTGCGTTGGGTTGGTGGATAGCCCTTCAAATCATATATTGGAGAGAGACGTGCGGATGCTGAAAAAGATGTTGCTGGTGATGCTGGGTGGCGGCATCGGTGCAATTGTACGTGAGGCGCTGATATTGGTGGTGCCTCAACTTCCAGGCGGTTCTGAAGCACCCATCTTCGTTGCCAATATGACAGCCGCCCTGCTGATTGGTCTGGCGACCGGGCTGGCCGTCAAAGGCGGCATCCTTGGAGGGGCAGGAAAATTGTTCATCGCCACAGGCATCATGGGGGGACTCTCCACCTTCAGCTCTTTTGTGTGGGGAGCCGACAAGATGCTCATAGATCCGAGCACGAGGCTGAGAGGCTTGCTTTTTGTCGGGACGTCCATGATTTTTGGCTTCCTGCTGGTCCAATTGGGCCTTTGGATTGGGCAGCGGCTAATCAGCGGGCGTAGGTTTGCTGAAAACGTTAATCAGTAACGAAGGGAATTGCCAACGAAACAGCACCGCAAGTCAGTTCACTCAGCGAGCTGTTGAGTGTCTTATGCCTGGCTTTACCGCTGGGTGTGTGGTATGGACTGGACCATTTCAGGCTGGATGGCAGCCTTCTCTCAGCAGGTCTGGGAATGATAATGGCGGTGGCTTTCTGGTATCTGGCAAGCAAGCGGCTGCAAAACATGCAGTAAACCGACAAATCTGGTCGTTAAGGCAATTGATAAGCGGTAAAGGGCCAGCAGAGTCCAAAAAGGATGCGCGGCAACAGAAGAAATTTTGACCTCAAGCTGGGAAATCACTAACTTGAGGCAAGTGACGCGTCTGCACGATTGTGGTACAATAAAACAAACATCTGAACACCTGTTTAATCGTTCACGGAGACACAACGCATGAAACAACCCATCTTAGACGAGCATTCCGCTGCCCATGTGGCAGAACTTTTCCGCGCATTCAGCGATACCAGCCGGGTGCGCATCCTTTCTGCGATTTTGGAGCAGGAAGCCAACATCACGGCGCTGGCTGAAATGGTTGGTGTGACCGAATCGGCCATTTCGCATCATATGCGCGGGCTGCGCCAAATGCACATCGTTCAGGCGCGCCGGGAAGGCAAGGAAGTCTTTTACAGCGTCATCGATCCGCATATCGTTGCGCTATTTCAACAAGGGGTCAGGCACATACGAGAAAAGTAATAGGACCGACAATGAACACATCGAGCTTAGCCCGGGATATTAATGGCTACCAAAAACATGAGACGCTCACCGGTTTGACAGCCGAAGAGGTCCTGGAGCGCCGCGCAAAATTTGGTGAAAACACCTTACCCAGCGAAAAAGGTGTTTCTGCCTGGACGATTTTATTCAACCAGCTTAAAAGCCCGCTGGTTTATATTATCTTAGCCGCGGCCGGAATATCCCTGGTGTTGGGTGAATTCGGTGATTTTGCCATCATCATGGCGGTCGTGGTGATTGACGTGATCTTGGGCTTTGTCCAGGAATATCAGGCGCAGCGCACGTATGTGGCTCTGAAAGGGTTACTGAAACCCACCACAACTGTGATCCGAGATGGGCAGCGAGTGGAAGTCGAAGTGAGAGAATTGGTGCCAGGTGACCTGGTGCTGCTCAGTGCCGGTGAAAAAGCTCCCGGCGACGGCGAGCTGCTGGAGGCAACCAAGTTATCGCTCGACGAAGCCATCCTGACAGGCGAGAGCGAGCCGGTGAACAAGCAAGCCATCGAGCCCGATGAGGAAACCTCCTCCGAAAATGCGCCTGACCACCAAACACAGGTGTTCATGGGTACGACGGCGGTCACCGGGCGAGGGATTTTGCACATTACTCAAACCGGAACAAAAACCGAGCTAGGGCAGATCGCAGCAAGTTTGAGCGAGCACGTCGAAGAGGAGACGCCCCTCCAGGCGCGGCTGAAGGTGTTCAGTAAAGTCTTAACCTACATCGTCGTGGTTGCCACCCTGGTGATCTTGATTGTGGGGGTCATGATGGGCAACGAATTCTTCGATATGCTGCGCACCTCCATCATCCTGGCCATCGCAGCGGTGCCCGAGGGGCTGCTCATTGCTGTGACGGTGATCCTGGTACTGGGCATGCGTAAGATCCTCAGACGCAGCGGCCTGGTGAAGAAGCTCCTGGCAGTAGAAACGCTGGGGTCTGTGACGGTGATCTGCACCGATAAAACCGGCACACTCACCGAGGGACGCATGCGGGTGAACCGCTCTGACCTGCTGGACAAAGAGCGCGCCTGGCAAACCATGGTGCTGTGCAACAACCTGGAAGGTCCGGTGGATATTGCCTTATGGGAATTTGCCGAGAAGCTAAATCTCGGCAGCCCTCAGGATTTATTTGATAGCTCGCAGCGCCTGGGCGAGGAATTATTCACCAGCGACACGAAATATATGATCACCGATGTGACCAGCAACCTCTTTCAGGAAAAGCACTATTTCTTCTTGAAAGGCGCGCCAGAGATTGTTCTGGGAATGTGCAATGGATCTGCCGAAGAACGGAAGCATCTCCTGGAACAGGTGGATGAGTGGGCTGGAGAAGGCCTGCGGCTCTTAGGCCTGGCTTACCGCTCGGATGGGAGCATGGAAAATTACAGCGGATACACCTGGCTGGGATTGCTCGGTATGGAAGATCCTGTGCGCGAGGGCGTGCTGGAGGCCATCCAGGTGGCACAGCATGCCGGTATCCAGGTTAAGATGATCACCGGCGACTACCGGCGAACGGCGGAGCGCATCGCCAGCAGCATCGGATTGATGCAAGCAGAGGATCAAACCCTGGAAGGCGGGCAAATTGCCACATTGACGGATGCACAGCTTCAGGAGCAAGTAAAGAAAACATCAATATTCGCGCGCATCCGCCCACAAGACAAATTCCGCATCATCCGGGGTCTCCAGGCCGAAGGTGAGGTGACAGCCATGATCGGGGATGGGGTGAATGATGCCCCGGCGTTGAAGCGCGCCAATATTGGCGTGGTGGTAGGGAGCGCCACGGATGTAGCCAAAGAGACCGCCGACCTGATCTTGCTCGACAACAATTTCCGCACCGTTGTTGCCGCCATTGAAGAAGGGAGGGTGATTTTTTCCAACATCCGCAAGGTGGTGGCTTATGTGCTGTCCAACTCGTTTGCAGAGGTATTGACCATCTTTTTGTCCATCATGCTCCGCTGGCCAGCCCCGCTTACGGTGGCGCAGATTTTGTGGATCCATCTGATCTGTGATGGTCCGCTAGACATTGTGCTGAGCTTTGAACCCAAGGAAGCTGGCATCATGGACGAAAAGCCACGCCCATTGAAGGCGCCTATCTTAACTCGCCTGGGGGCATCGCTGATCGCTGTGATCAGCATCGCCAGCTCTATCTTCGCCCTGACATTGTTTGGGCATTTTTACCAAATCCACAACAACCCTGTGGAGGGGCGGAGTATTGTATTTGCCAGCTTCGCCATCAACTCGATCATCTATATCTTCGCTTACCGCAGTATGCGGCTCCCCCTCTATCGCATGAACAAGCTGACGGCGAACAAACCCTTGATCTGGGCGGTGGTGGCAGGCTTACTAACCATAGCGATTGCCTTTTTAATCCCTGGACTAAGAAAGCTGCTAGGGATTATGCCCCTGAGCTTGCAAGAATGGCTGTTGGTTTTCGGAGTTGCCTTTACCTTGTTGATCTTCGTTGAAATTGGCAAGGCGGTCAGCAGCCGAATCCACGTGAATGATTAGAGCGATGGAAAAAGGAAGGTGGCGTGAGCCGCTTAGCAGTTTTCTTTCTGCTTGTGATTTCCCCCATGCTGGCCATTTTACTGGCGCTGCTGGGCGTTGAGACGATTCCGACCAATCCTTTAGGTTGGTTCCTGTTACTGGTAGGGGTTATCTATTCCGCAGGGGTGATCATTGCCTATTCGATTCGCAAGGAGCGCTTCTGGGAGCCGGCGGGTGAAGGGGTTACCATGCAGGAGGAGCGCGGCGACCGTTCTTTCTGGTTCATCGCCCTGGGAATAAGCGCGGCGTTTTACATATCTCCTGTGGAATACCTCTTTTTTCTGCCACCTTGCCGCGCAATACCTGGATGTCGACCCTGGGCGTGGGGCTGGTCATTTTTGGGGCAGCGCTGTTCGTCTGGGCGAGGCGCTCTTTGAAAACCGGTTATTCTGGGCACCTCTCCGTGAAAACCGGGCAAACCCTGGTGCAAAGTGGAGCGTATGGTTCTATCCGACATCCTGCATATGCCGGCTATCTCATGATGGCACTGGGGATCAGCCTGGGATATGCGAGCCTGGTTGGAATAATCTTGGTTTTAACAGTGCTGCTGCCCAGCCTGGTTTACCGGATCAAAGTGGAAGAAAAATTGCTTACCGGGCATTTTGGCGCTGCTTACCAACAATATATGCGCAAGACAAAACGATTGATACCGGGGATCTGGTAGGAAGCGGAATTCTAGAGGGATTATGAAAAGTAAAAATAGTTGGCTCGCTAGCGGTTTAGCTATCGGAGCAGGGGCCTTGAGCTTCGCCCTGGTCCGGCGTCACCTACGAGTACAAGCTGAAGGCCTGGCATGGCAAAAGTTGTGCCGCCCGGCACTGGATGTACTGGCCTGCCCGAATTGCCACGGAGTGCTTACGTGCGCCTCTCTGGCGAGTGGAGATGGGTATCACTGCGCAAGCTGTCAAAAAGATTACCCGATTGTAGACGGAATCACACACTTCATCCAACCCAAAGAAATAACCGGCTGGAACAAACGTTTTGCAGGGATGTACAACTGGTTTTCCTGGGGGTACCGGGCTTTCTCGAAAATCGCCTTTGCTTACATCGGGATGAGCGAGGAGGAGGCCAGGCGAGAGATCACTGACCGCCTGGAGCCTAAGGGTGGCCGCCTGCTGGAGGTATCGATTGGTCCAGGCGTGAACCTGCCTCACCTGGTCCGCCGCCCCGATGTAGGGGAAATTTTCGGGTTGGATATCTCTCTCGGTCAGCTGAGCCGCTGCCGAGAATATGTGGCTCACCGGGGATGGGATACCCAGCTGCAGTTGGGCAATGCCGAGCAGCTCCCTTACCAGGATAACTCCTTCAACGGCGTCTTCCACCTTGGCGGAATTAATTTTTTCAACGACAAGAAAAAAGCCATTGAGGAAATGATCCGCGTGGCAAAACCTGGGACGCGCATCTTGATCTGCGACGAGAATGAGAAAGGCGCCCAGGCTTACGAGCGCTTTCTGCCCAGCTTCAAGCGGGTCGCCGGGAAGCAGCGCCCGGCAGTCGTGGCACCCGTGGACCTGCTGCCCCCTGAAATGCAAGAAGTGCGACTATTTGAGGTTTGGAATGGCTGGATGTACTGCATCGAGTTCAGGAAGCCAGGAGGCAAGGAGGCTATATGAGACCGGACGTTTTCCGAGATCAAGCAGTCATTGTTACCGGCGCCTCAGCCGGGATCGGCAAAGCATTGGCGCTGCAGTTAGCGCGCCAGGGGGCGAGGGTGGCCATTGCCGCCCGCCGCGCCGAACGGTTGGAGCAGGTAGCCGAAGAATGCCACCTCTTGGGTGCTGAAGTACTGGTTGTGCCGACTGATGTGAGCGATGAAGCTCAATGCAAAGCGCTGGTGGAGAGTACGGTAGCGGCGTTTGGCCGGCTGGATATGCTGATCAACAATGCCGGGCTGGCGGCTACGGCTTTGTTTGATGAATTTCCCGATCTAAGTTTGTTCCGGCATACGATGGATGTTAATTTCTACGGCGCGGTGTACTGCACCTATTATGCACTGCCTTATCTGAAACAGACCCAGGGACGCATCGTGGCAATTTCCAGCCTGGGCGGCAAAGCAGCCATCCCCTACAACACACCTTACTGTGCCAGCAAATATGGCATGCACGGATTTTACGACTCGTTGCGCATGGAACTATACCAGCACGGCGTGAGCGTCACTGTGATTTGCCCCTGGTGGGTGGCGACCGAGTTCCACGCAGCACAGCTGACCAAGGATGGCACGCCGCGCGGTGCGAGCGCGTGGCAAGGATTTGTACACAAATAAGACGATGAGCGCCGAGCGCTGCGCCGAGATCACGCTGCGGGCTGCATACAAACGCCGCCGCGAGGTGCTGATGGGCCCCGGCGCGCTGGCGGTCTGGCTCAAGGTGCTCGCCCCAGGTTTTGTGGATTGGCTGGCAGTCAAGGTGTTCCTTGAGCCAGCCATTCGCCGCGCCAGGGCAGCCCAGGCAAGGCGGGGATCGTGACACTCGAATTGGTCGAGCCCCTCGTTCGCTGGCTGGGCGGGCTGATGGCTTATACCACGCTGGCAGTGCTGCTCTATGGCATCTGGCGCGGCACCCAACGCAAGGCCGGCCGCACCACCGGGCGCACCGGCGTCTGGCTGCGCTCAGGGTGGTTTTATCTGATCACATCGGCGTTGTTCTTCGGCGTATGTTTCCTCGGCTGGATATCCCTGCCGCTGGTGGTTTCGCCATCTACTCGCACCTGGATGCTAGCGATTGGCTCGCTGCTGTACTTCCCAGGCATGTCACTGGTGCTGTGGGCCAGGCTGACGCTGGGCAAGAATTACTTCACCTCCACCGGGCTGGGCGTCCAGTTGTTTCCCGATCACCAGTTGATCACCAGCGGGCCGTTTGCCATCCTGCGCCACCCAGCGTGAGGAGATAGCATTGGCCGCTGAGTTTGGCGAGAAGTGGCAAGAATACTGTAAACATGTACCGAAGTGGATCCCACGATTATCAAGGAGAAAAAACCTATGACCAGTGAGGTACTTATGTCATTCCCCGATCTGCAGGGCGTGGCCCGCACCCTGCTCGTTCCGCTGGCCTGCCGCGCCATCGAATCCATCCGTCCCGATGCCATCATCCACGACCCGCGCGCCGTAGAACTGTACAATGCCTTGGGCAGCAGCCACGATTTTCTGCTGGGCATGAGCGAGTACGACCGGCTTTTCACAGTAATGCGCATGCGCCAGTTCGATACCTTCGCTCGCTCTTTCCTTGCCAGGAATCCTGGCGGGTTGGTGGTGGATATTGGCTGCGGGCTGGACACGCGCTTTCACCGCCTGGACGATGGAACGCTCACCTGGCTGGGCGTGGACCTGCCCGAAGTCATCCAGCTGCGCCGGCAGTGGCTGCCAGATGCAGAGCGCTGTACCACCATCGCCCAGTCCATGTTCGAGCTGAGCTGGCTCGACGAAGTCGCGCGCCTCAACAAGCCGGCCATCTTCCTGGCAGAGGGCGTCTTCCCCTATTTCAGCACCCGCGCTGTGAAACCATTGCTGATGGCGATGACAGAGCGCTTCCCCACCGGGGAGCTGGTTTTTGATGCCATGGCCCCGTTCGTGGCGTGGCTCCACAAGAGCAGCTCTGTACTCAAACACTCCGGCGCGGAAACCCGCTGGGATGCCAAAAATCCGGCCGAGATCGAAACCTGGGGGCTGCGCCTGCTCGAGCGCTGGGGCTACTTCGACAAACCCGAACCGCGGCTGGGCAGCGCCGCGAACCTGATGCGCCACATCCCGCTGCTGGCAAACACTCTTACGTTCTGCACTACCGGTTAGGAAAGTGAGTCCTGGGTTTTAATTGGTGTGCCCTGAGCAAGACATTGGCTATATGGTGGTGATAGATATAACGCCGGAGAATGACTCAGAGACATCCAGAGGAAGTTGACCATGTTTGAGACAAAAGACCAAACCTTGAGCAGCGTGCCTGATACGTATCTCGCCCCGCTCTACTGGAAGGCGATGGAATCGCAGCGCCCAGACGCCATGATAAAGGACGAGAAAGCGGTGGCGCTGGTCACGCAGATGGGCCTAGACTTTTCCCACGTCAAGCAGATCCCGATGAACGAACTGCTCCAGGCAATGCGGCTCATATTCACCCGCGAAATGGACCGCTACGCCCGGGATTTCCTCAGCCGCCACCCGGAGGCGGTGGTGGTGCACATCGGGTGCGGCCTCGACTCGCGCTTCGAACGCGTGGACAACGGCCAGGTCGAGTGGTTTGACCTGGATTTACCGGAGGTCATCGAGCTGCGCCGAAAGCTGATTGGCGATGAAGGGGGACGTTATCATCTGCTAGGCTGCTCGGTGTTCGAAGATGCCTGGCTGGAATCGGTGAAGGCACATTCTCCGCGCCCCTTCCTGTTTTTAGCCGAAACCGTTTTTGTCTACTTCACAGAAGCACAGGTCAAGTCGCTGGTGCTCACGCTGCGCGACCATTTCCCAGGCGCAGAGCTGGTCTTCGACGGCTGGAGACCATTCGAAGTCTGGCTGGGCAACCGCTATCTTTCCAAATCGCAGTTTGCGGGTCTGATGCATTGGGGCTTCTGGCACGGCCAGGAGCTCGAAGGCTGGGGGCGCCAGGGTACTGGCGAGGGCATCCACCTGCTCGACGAGTGGGGCTTCTTCGACCAGCCTGAGCCGCGGCTGAACTCCTTTCGCTGGATGGCCCCCCTCTTTCGCCTGTTCAAGCCAATGCGCATCTTCCACTTCCAGCTTGGAAAGGCAGCAAGGTGAAAAGATCTTTGTTTACCGGCAAAAAGGAGCATGCCATGCAAGCGAAACCCAATTTCATTATGCCGCTCTCCGATACATCTGCTGGACTGCCACAGGTAGGCGGCAAGGGCGCTTCGCTGGCACGCCTGGCCGCGGCTGGCCTGCCCGTGCCGGATGGCTTTCACGTCACCACAGCTGCCTATCGCCAATTTGTAGCGGAACATGGGCTGCAGGAGCAAATTCTGGCGGCTGTCTCCGCGGCCAATCCTGATCAGCCTGCGACGCTCGAAGAGGCATCCAACCAGATCGGACAGCTTTTCGCGCAGCATGCGATGCCGGATGAGATTGCCGAGGCAATTCGACGAGCGTACGCCGAGCTTGGTGAGGGTGACGTGCCCGTCGCCGTGCGCTCCTCGGCCACCGCTGAAGACTTACCGGAGATGTCGTTTGCCGGTCAGCAGGAGACCTATCTCAATATCTGCGGTGCCGAGGCAGTGCTCGAGGCTGTCAAGAAGTGTTGGGCTTCGCTTTGGACGGCGCGGGCGATTGGTTACCGCTGCCCGGCAGGGACATCGCCCCCCAGGATGTGGCCTGGCAGTCGTTGTGCAGCGTCTTGTCCTTGCTGAGGCAGCTGGCATCCTCTTCACCGCCGATCCGGTCAGCGGCCAGCGCGACCGGGCGCTGATCAGCGCCTCCTGGGGGCTGGGCGAGGCGGTGGTCGGCGGACTGGTGACGCCCGACAGCCTGACCGTGGAAAAGTCCAGCGGTCGGGTGCTCTCCCGCCAGACGGCTGACAAGCAGGTGATGACGGTCCGCACGGCCAGCGCTACTGATGAACAGCCTGTACCCGAAGCCCTGCGCCAGGCGCCTGTGTTGGACGATGCCGCGGCTGCCCAGCTCACGGCCCTGGGTGTGCAGATCGAGCAGCTTTACGGCCAGCCGATGGATATCGAATGGGCCTGTGGCTGAGGGTCAATTTGCCATTCTGCAAGCGCGGCCGATCACTGCCCTACCCCCAGCCGAGCCGTCCGCTCCAGTAACCTGGCCTAAGCCACCGCGCGGCGTGATGTACATGCGGGCTAGCTTTGCCGAGCAAATCCCCAACCCGGTTTCGCCGCTCTTTGCCACGTTGGGCCTGCGCATGGCTGATATTCCCACCCAGGAACTGATGAGGCGTTTTACCAAGACCAAGGTCAACTATGCTTACGTTCCGGTCAACGGTTATGTGTTCATGGTCGCCGGCCTGAGCTTCCCAGAATTAGTGGCTTACGCCCGCATGACTGGCAAGATCACATCGATGGTGTTCCATGCCCAGGAGCACTGCCCGGCTGCCCGCCAGGCAGTTCGTTCAGTTGATCCAGGACTGGGAAGCCAAGGATATCACCGTCCTTTCTCCCAGCGAGCTGCTGTCGGGCGCCGGAATTGTTTTTCAGGAGTCTGTGCGTCTTTACACACACCTCCAGGCCGGCACAGTGCCACTCTCTACCATGAGCGAAGGCCTTTTCACCCAGTTCTATCACCGGCTGGTGCGTCGTAAAGGCGACCCCGCGGCGACAATCTTCCTGTTTGGCTCGGAAACAGTTGCCCTGCGTGCCGAAAAAGCGCTGTTTGACCTGGCTGCCTGGTGCCGGGAGCGCCCCGCCCTGGCCGACTTACCTGCGCCAAACCCCTGCCAGCCAGGTAGCCCAGGCTCTCTCGCAAGCCCCAGCCGCCTGCCAACCTTTCGGCGGAAGATTGGACCGCCTGGCAAGCGCAGTTCCAGGCTTACCTGGCGGAACACGGTCAGATGACCTACGATCTTGATTTTGCCAACCCCGTGCCCGCCGAACAACCCACTGCCCTCTTGGAAACAATCAAGATGTACTTACAGGGCGGCGGCAGTGATCCCTATGCTCGCCACCAAGCTACCCTGGAACGCCGCAAACAAGCCACGGAGGCCATCCTGGCCCGCCTGCACTGGCCGCTCAAGGGCTGGTTCCAGAGCTTGCTGCACTGGGCGCAGAATGCTGCCCCTGGGCGCGAAGATAGCCTGGCTGACCTGGGCCTGGGGCACCCTCTCATCCGCCGCTATCTCAACGAGCTGGGCAGGCGCCTGGCTGAAGGCGGTGCCATTCCCGACGCCCAGTCCATTTACTGGCTGGAAGAGGCTGAGGTGCAGGAGCTGATCGCGGCCCTGGAGGCTGGCCAGCCCTTGCCCGATCTGAGCGACCGCATTCCTCCCCGCCAGGCTGAGCGGCAGCGCTATCTGAAGATCACACCTCCAGCCTTGCTGCCGGAAAAATCCAAATGGGCCGCGCTGATCCCCTGGCACCGCACCAACAACGATCCTTCCGTCCTACACGGCATTGGCGTCAGCGCCGGGCAGGTTACCGCCCGGGCCTGTGTGCTCTTTGGGCCTGAAGATTTCTCTCTCATGCGCCCCGGCGATGTGCTGGTAGCCGTCACCACCACACCCGCCTGGACGCCCCTCTTCGCCATGGCTTCGGCGGTGGTCACCGATATCGGCGGGCCGCTCAGCCACAGTTCGATCGTGGCGCGCGAATACGGCATCCCGGCTGTGATGGCCACCGGGTCAGCGACACGCCGTATCCACAACGGACAGGTGATCACTGTGGATGGCAGCAAAGGCACTGTAACGTTCAACGAATAAGCAGGATTCTTTGGAGGCGCGATGAAGCACACCTTCCCAAAATTCGGCTATAACCCCGTCACGGGCGAATGGAATGACAGCCTGAAAGGGGATTACTGCTGGTCCAGCGTAAACTTCAGAGAAGCTGCGCCGGATGTGATGACTCCCAGCACCTGGTCGATGTTGTGGGTCTATCTGAATGTCACCTTTCCGATCCAAATTCCAGGTGATCACCCGGCAGGCGGGAATATTGCCGGGCGCTTGTACTTCAACCTGAGTGTGATATCCTCGCTCTATCATAAGATCGGTGTAGATGCTCGTAAGGCAAAGTTTGGGGACTATGTTAGGTTCCACACCCGCCGACCTGAATATCCCATACCTTCCATTTTCGCTCCCATCCCTGATCTGGTACGTGCTGCCAGGATTTGATCGAAGACCGGGTGTTGACCAGGCGCGACGGCATCCAATTTCCGCAATATATCCTCCACCTCCCAAAATGGCGCCAGGCTATGCGTTCCAAAATTGAAGCATGCACAAATGCGGCCGGGCTTCTCGCTTTGTGGAATGAATCCATCTGGCCTGCCAAGCTGCGCGATTTGCGCATGCTGCGCAGCATCACCAGTCTCCTGTCCGAACCGGCCACAAAACTCAAATTGGACATGACCGCATTGGTCGGTGAGGCGGAGGCGAATACGCTCCTGTCCAATTTATCCGGTGAATCCGGCGACCTGGAAAGCCTGGGGCCTCTGATGGGCCTGGCGAAAGTTGCAAGATGGCCGGATGAGCCGGGAAGAATACATCGAACGCTATGGCCATCGCGGTCCGCACGAAGTGGAGCTGTCTGCCCCCGATCCAAGCGATGATCCAGAATGGCTCGATAAGAAGCTCGCCGAGTTCAACCGCTCGGGCGTGGATGTCGAGGCGCTCCTGGCAAAACAGCGCGCTGGAATATGACGCGGCCTGGCAGCGTTTTGAAGCGCGTTTCCCAGATAAATCCACAACCTTTCGCCGCAGGCTAGAAATCGTTACCACCGCGGCGAAAAACCGTGAAGCGGTCACGCTCCGAAGTTCATCCGCCTAGTCGCGGATCGTTATCCGCCCGTTCTTTTTGCAGGCAGGGAAAGTGACAGGCATTGGCGAGGATGTCTTTTTCCTGACAGTGGATGAAATGACCGCCCTCCTGGCCGGCGACAGATCGCCTCTCGGCGCTATTCCCGCCCGGCGCGCCATGTACCAGCGTTACTGCGCCCTGCCGCCCTACCCGGCGATCATCTATGGGCGCTTCGATCCCTTCAAATGGGCGGCGGATCCCAACCGGCGCAGTGATTTTTACGATGCCCGCCAAGCCCGAATTGCTGCCCTTTCTAACACAATCAAGGGCTTTGCCGGCGCGGCAGGCTGCGTGGAAGGAATCGTGCGCCGCATCGACCGGGTGGAGGATGGGAACCAGCTCCTGGCAGGGCGAGATTCTCGTCACGACCATTACCAACATCGGCTGGACGCCGCTCTTCCCGCGCCTGGCGGCCATCATCACCGATGTGGGCGCGCCGCTCTCGCACGCTGCCATCGTGGCCCGCGAGCTGGGCATCCCGGCGGTGGTCGGCTGCGGCAATGCCACCATGCTGCTCAAAACGGGCGACCGTGTGCGCGTGGATGGCGGACGACGGAACGGTTGAGATTTTGACCAAGTGATTGATTTGAGAAACGACGAGGCCGATGAGCAAGCTGTTCAGCGGGAGGGCGGGCGCGGGGTTTTCATGGCCCGCGTGGTGGGGTTCTTAGCGCTGCTGGCGCTCCTGGGAATGTACCTAGAGGGTATGAAATGGGTGGATGCTTTCCGGTTCCCGCTGCCTAATTGGCTGCGCTGGCTGGGGTTTGTTATTGGCCTGCTCGCAGTGCTGTTCTGGACCTGGACGCAAATCCACCTGGATACGCAGTGGTCGGCCCAACTGCAATTGACCCAGGCACATCACCTGGTCACCAGCGGGCCGTATGCCCGCATCCACCACTCACTCTACGCCGGGATGATCGGCTGGTGCATCGCTCTGACCTTGCTCACCGCCAACTGGATCTTCCTGGCGATCTGTGGGCTCTCAATTGCCGGGCTGGTGTGGCGGATTCCCAAGGAGGAGCAAATGATGCTTGAAGCCTTTGGCGATGAATATTAAGCCTACATGCAGCATACGGGCAGGTTTTTCCTAAAAATCTAGAAGGAGCGGGCATATGTCCGAAAAAATTCTCCAACCACATCCGTATTCGAGGATGAGGGGCTCAAAAAAGTAATGCCATTCAAACATTGCCGCCTGGGAGTACGACCATGAAAATGACCAACCGCTGGAACCGATTTATCTACCGCCTGTGGGCGCCGGTTTACGACGCCTCCGTCGGACATTTTTTTCTGCCTGGCAGAAAACGGGCGATGGATCTGCTCAGTCTCCAACCTGGCGAGCGCGTTTTACTGGTAGGCGTAGGTACAGGTGCCGACCTGCTACTGCTCCCCCAGGGAGTGGAAGCCACGGGAGCAGACCTCAGCCCCGATATGCTCGCCAGAGCACACCAAAAGCTGCCGCTGCCTGGGAGGCATGTGACTCTACTTCAAGGCGATGCCCAACATCTTTTGGTGGATGAAGCCAGTTACGATGCGGTGATCTTTAACTTGATCTTGAGCGTGATCCCTGATGGTGCAGCCTGCCTGCGAGAGAACTTGCGTGCTCTGAAACCGGGCGGACGCGCGGTTATCTTCGACAAATTCTTGCCCGATGATGGCCGGCTGACCTTTTTGCGGCGGCTGCTCAACCTGGGCAGCACCCTCTTCGGCACGGATATCACCCGGCGTTTTGGCGACCTGGCAAAGGGGGCAAGCATTCAATTGGTACAGGATGAGCCATCGCTGATGAAGGGTGCCTACCGGGTGCTGCTGATTCGAAAGCAAATCTCCTGATGAATTTACCAGGTGTAAGATAAGAGATGGCGCACTGCTTTCCCCTGCTCGCGCCGATGTTCACCGAGGCCACCCAGGCCTGGGAAGAGATCATTGCAACGATCAGCGGTTAAACCCTTGACTTTTAGTATACCGTTCGGTATACTACTGCCATTATGGATAACCGCTCCACACTACTTGCTTGCGCCTTGCAGCTTTTTACGGCTCGTGGCTACGATGCTGTAGGCGTACAGGAAATCGTTGAGGCGGCTGGCATCACCAAACCCACCCTGTATCATTATTTCGGCAGCAAACGCGGCTTGCTAAACAGCTTGCTAGAACAAGAGTTCACTCCGCTTTACGAGGCAGTGCAGCAGGCAGCAGATTATCATGGCGACCTGCCGCTGACATTGGAAAAAGTGGTGCGCGCCTATTTCGAGTTTGCCAAAGAGCACCGCACCTTTTACCGGCTGCAGCTTGCTTTGTGGTATACCCCTGTGGAAAGTGAGGCTTTCCAGGCGGTTGCGCCCTGGAATAAGCGGCTGTACCAAGAAATCGCGCACATGTTTTCCCAGGCTGCCGAACAGCATGGCAATATGCGCGGGCGCCAGCAGGCCTATGCGGCTACATTCTTGGGTATGATCAACACCTACATCGGCCTGGTGCTTAATAAACACACTGAGCTGGATGATCCGCTCGTTTACCAAGCGGTTCACCAGTTCATGTACGGAATATTCTCATAACATTATCCTGAGCGACAGCAGGCACTGTGTGTCAGATCTTTCCCCAGCCGGGGATATTTTTTTGCCCGCCCGCTATACCGTTCGGTATAGCAACACTTCTTATGGAGGCTTTCATGTTTCACTGGTCATTTGATGCCATTTTCTACCACATTTACCCCCTCGGACTTACCGGTGCGCCAGCACGGAACGATTTCTTTCAGCCACCCACCCCACGCTTGAATCAGCTTCACGGTTGGATCGATCACCTCAAAGAACTGGGGGTGAATGCTCTCTACCTGGGACCCGTATTTGAATCGACCGCCCACGGTTACGATACAGCCGATTACTACCACGTGGATCGACGCCTGGGTTCCGATGAGACCCTGGCTAACTTGAGTGCAGCCTTGCATGCCAACGGTATCCGCCTGGTGCTGGATGGCGTTTTTAACCACGTGGGACGGGATTTTTGGGCTTTCCGCGATGTGCAGCAGCAGGGGTGGGAATCACCCTACCGCGAATGGTTCCACAACCTGCGCTTCGATGGTCGCAGCCCCTACGGTGACCCGTTCACTTACGAAGGCTGGGCCGGGCATCACGACATGGTCAAGCTCAACTTGTGGCATCCAGCCGTGCGCGAGCACCTGTTTGGTGCGGTAGCTTATTGGATGGATGCCTTTGCCATCGATGGCCTGCGCCTGGATGCAGCCGATGTGATCGAAACCGATTTTCTGAAAGCGTTAGCTGCTTTTTGCAAAGCGCGCCGCCCTGATTTCTGGCTGATGGGTGAGATCGTACATGGCGATTACCGCCGCCTGGCGAACCCGCAAATGCTCAATTCAACCACCAATTATGAATGCTATAAAGGACTGTATTCCAGCCTGGCAGACGCGAACTACTTCGAGATCGCTTATGCCCTCAACCGCCAGTTCGGCGAGGGCGGGACGTATCGAGATTTACCGTTATACAATTTCGTGGATAACCACGATGTGAACCGCGTTGCAAGCAACTTGCAAAAACCAGCCCACCTGTACCCGCTTTACTGCCTGCTCTTTACCATGCCAGGTGTGCCATCTATTTATTATGGCAGCGAATGGGGGTTAGAAGGCAAGCGCACACCGTATAATGACTCGACCTTGCGCCCCTGGCTTGACCTGGGACAGATGAGCGAAAAAACGGCTCAAGTATGCCTGGCTGACCATATTACCCGGCTGGCCTCCCTGAGAAAATCTCTCAGCGCCTTACGTTATGGAGCCTATCGCCAGCTATGTGTGTCACACGAGCAGCTGGCTTTCGCGCGCTACACCGACAGCGAAACTGTGGCTGTTTTACTGAATGCTGCCAACTCCCCCATTCAAATGGATGTTCCCGTCCCTACCAGCTTTACCAGCGCTGTAGACATGCTTAACGGTGGTGAACGCTTCCCGGTTCAGAGCGGCAGGCTGCATATCGAAGCTGTCTATCCAAACGGAGGCCGAATCTTAAGATTGGAGCAGGAAGGCCAAGATAATCCCCTTAGCTTTGGCTGTTAGAATATAATCATGATCGGTAGATCGCATTCGCCGGTCCAGGAAAGTTTCGGATTAGGAGATTCAATTTGGCAACCTCAGACAAAAACCAATTCGACGCCATTATTGTTGGAGCTGGTCCCGGGGGCAGTGCTATAGCCGCCCTGTTAGCAAAAGCGGGACTGCATGTGCTGCTGGTGGACAAGAATGCAGCTGCTGGAGGAAAGATGCTGACGGTACAGCGAGATGGTTTTTTCTACGAAATGTTCCCCATCAACGCGGTGCCAGCCCGCAGCTCACTGTTCGAAAAATTGACTGGTGAGCTGGAGCTGGAGAACGAAGTAAAGATCATCTATCCCAATCCGGTAGGGCAATTCTATTTCGAGCTGCCCGGCGGAGAAATCCGCACCATGGAACTGCCCAATAAAAACCCTTCCCCGTTTGGCTTCAAGCAGCTTCTGGGACTGAGCTGGTTGGGATTTTTTAAGTTCCTGAGAATCATGGCTGAGATGGTGGCCATGAAACCGGGGCAGTTGGAAAAGTTAGCTGGAGTTTCTGCCCTGGAGTTTATGAACCGGCGTAACCTGCCGCAGAGCCTGAAATCTTATTTACTCTCGGTTTACACAGAAGGGTATTTTGAAGCGCCTCCTGATCGAGTCAGCGCGGCGGCGATGATCCGCGCCGTGCAGCAAACCGCCAATTTCGGCGGGGGCAGGTATTATCAAGGGGGCGTGGGAAGCGTATTCCAGAGATTTGCCCATGTGGTAGAAAGATATGGCGGCACAGTTCTATTCGGGACCCGGGTTGAGAAGATCCTGGTTGATCGAAACAGGGTTACGGGCATCCAGGCAGGAGGAAATTTGTACGATGCCCCGATTGTGATCAGCAATGCTGGCATCCAACCCACGGTTTTGAAGCTGATTGGAGCAGATCAGTTCGAACCCGAATATGCAGAATGGGTCAAGAATCTTGAGATGAACCTGGCCAATGTGGGCTACCGATGGTTTTTAAATAAGCCTCTGCTAACTTCACCCATGAACGTTTTCATCACTTATAACAGCGTCTCCACACTCGATGTCTTCAAGAATATGGGGAGCGGCAATTTCCCGGATCATTCCTATGTGTACATGGGAACCACTTCTCTTTATCCTGGGCTGGCGCCGCATGGAAAGCAAATCGTGTATGCTTGCATGTCTTGCCTGGGCGATCCGGAGGTCAATATCGAGCCGTATCTTGAGCAGGTGAAAAGAATTGCCGTAAAGATGCAGCCAGATATTCTGGACCACATTGAAAAAGAAGAGACCTTTGGTCCAGCAACGATCTCCAGGGGCGGCCGGGACAGCGTCCTGCCCGGCAGGGGTGGTGAAGATTACGGGGTGGTGCTCTCAATCACACAGTACGGCGATCAGCGCCTAAGTGGAGAGTCTCCCATTGAAGGCTTATACTTCGTGGGAGGCGATGCCGGCGGCTTTGGACTGGGAACCCACCAGGCGGTTGACTCGGCGGTCAATGTCTCCCAAAATGTGCTGGATTACCACCTACACTTTCTTGAATAAATCAAGCCCCATCTTCTTATCCGGGTTCCTGGCACCAGGCAGCAGTTCCACCACGCATAAGCCAACCTTTTCTCCTTGGGGGTTGATCACTTCAGCCAGCAATTCGAAATAAGCCAGGTTGAGCTGACCCTCGATCACCGGGCGAAGCTCATAGCGCACTTCTTTGACTCCCGGCATGACCAGGTCCCAGCCGTGTGAAAAGGATACACCGTTCACCTCCACAAAACGCTTCGGCGTGTAGGTGTAGTTGCGCACCAGAGTTCTTTTGCCGTCTTTGGCGATATACGTACCATCGTAATATGGACACTGCGGGAAGGCAAACAGCATCACCTCTTCATCATCAAAAAACCGAATGGAGAACCATTCCCAGTGCGTATAAGGGTCGATCAAGTGGTAGGGTCCCCACTGGCGGTCAAACCAAGATTTACCAGTGACCTGCATGCGCTTATTCTCCCCACCGGGTATATGGAGTACAACTTCTCCAGTGGTGGGCATATTGGTGTAGGAATAATAAACGGTCCGCTCTTCAGGCTTTTTGGGGGCGCCCATGATCAGCACGCCATCATCCCCATGCCAGAAAGCGCCTTTACCTTTGTTGAGGTTCAAGTTGAACTCGAAAAGGTCGGTTTTCGCGCTGACCACCATCTCTGCCGGCCGGCGCTCCAGGCGCGCTAGAGACGTATAGTTGACGGTGTTTTCCTCCGTATAGATATCTCTATTCCAAAAGCTGACACGCTGCCGGAAGTAATGTTTATTGGTCTGGATATCGGTCAGCGCCAGCTGGAGGATATAGGGTGAAATCCCGTATATTCGCGGCTTTGATCACGGTGAACTGAAAAGAATACAGGCGCTCGGGATCAGTAGGGTCCGTGAAATATCCGGTGATATACCACCAACCGGATACTTTCTTGTGCACTGCCCACTCATCATCGAAGCTGCCGTGGTTTTCCTGGCGATAAGGGATAGAAATGCTTTTCATGAATACTCCTATCTTTTAGTCGAGAACGAACAAAACTACAGCGCTTGTTGGATTGCCTCGCGCCACTTCCCCAGCCAGTCCAGCCGCAGATCTTCAATCTGGACATGGATTAAATCGATGGCATTCCACAACGCCTCAGTTCGAGGTAAGTCAAGTTTTTTATCCAGGCATTTAACTTCCAGGAAGGTGCCGCACTCACGCGCTTGGACTTACAAGCTCTCGAGGATTTAAAGAATTTTTTCGATCTCTTTCCATAACCCCGGTAAATCCAACGCCTTCCCAAACTGCTCAACCCAGAAACGAATCCGCTCTTTATCCAGGTCCGGATGGCTATTGGTAATAGCCCGAATATCTTCTACATCTTTAGGTCGGTGGGCGACTGCTTTCATAATGATCAAGTCTTCAGGAGTGGGCAAACGCAATTTTAGCACGCCAATTTCAACTATGCTGCTGCGCTCCACCATTTCAACTTCAAAAGGAAGAATACCTAACGATAAATCAATGTCCGTTCCACTGGCTGTGTGACGCAGCAGCAACACCCGACTTCTGCGGGTAAAAGCAGCCGGATCCGCAATTCTCGGTTCTATTCCCAATGCAGCCGCTTTCTCAAGCAACTGGGGAAGTTCCTCTAACCCAAGCAAGATCATAGCATCAAGGTCAACCGTATAGCGCGGCGCACCCAAGAGACTGGCTGCCACCCCTCCAATGATTACCCCCTGATCCTTGAATTGCGAAAGCAGGTTCTGCAAAGCCTGAATGGGTGCTAAAAGCGGGGTTACGCTCTCGACGACTAACGGGTTGCTTTTTCTTTTAGCTTTGCCCATCGTTCAAACACTCCTGCTTCACTGGGGTCTTCCTGGCGCAGTCCTAAACCGAGAGCCATCGCATAAGCGGCATTCAGCTGCTGCCAGCGTAATTCGAGAGAAGCAGTTCGCCTCTCTTCAGTAACAAAAGTTTCCACATCCGCCCAACGGGCTTTATACGCTCTCAAGTCCTCTTTCAATGTCACAATTCGATTATAGCATGGAGCAAGTCAACCAAAAGGTCATCGGGTATCACTAATGGTTTTTGGGTCAGGTACCTTCTCGGGGGTCATTCTCAACATACCTTAGTTGTAACCAGGCACTCCATGAAAAGTGAATTCATCTTACCAAATATAGGTATATAATTCTGATATGCCCTCCTAGCTCTAGGTAAGACCTCAATTCATTGAAGGAGTTGACAGTGAATCAAAACGGTTCTAATAATAAAGCTCAAATTGTCTACTTCAGCCACGGCGGAGGTCCCTTGCCAATTCTCGGAGACCCCGGACACAAAGCCATGGTGGAATTCATGAAGCAGCTTCCAGCGCAGCTCAGAAAACCTGATCTGATCCTCGTGATCAGCGCCCATTGGGAAGAGCAAGCCGCAACCCTGATGGGTGCGCAGAATCCTGCCATGTTCTATGATTATTATGGCTTTCCAGATGAGGCCTATGAAATTACTTACCCGGCGCCGGGAAGCCCTGAGCATGCCAACAGGATTGCCGGAATCCTGGAGAAAAATAATATCCCAAGCGCGCATCGATCCTCAGCGGGGCTTCGACCACGGTCTGTTTATCCCCTTGAAATTGATGTACCCCGAGGCCGATATTCCCTGCCTGCAGCTCTCGCTGCTGCGCGGCCTGAACTCCAGCGCGCATATCGCCCTGGGCAAAGCGCTGCGCGAATTAAAAGACGAGAATATCCTGGTAGTCGGATCCGGTTTCTCTTTCCATAACCTGCGAGCATTTTCCTGGCAGAGGAATGAGGCGCGCCTGACCCGGCCAACGATGCCTTCCAGGATTGGCTGATCGAGGTCTGCACCGGTCCGCTTCCCCAATCCGAGCGTGAACAACGCCTGATCGAATGGGAGAAAGCGCCATCGGCCCGCTACTGCCACCCGCCGCGAGGAGCATCTGCTGCCCCTGCACGTGTGTGCCGGCATGGCAGACAAGCCGGCCGAGCTGATCTTTGATGACCAGATCCTGGGCAAGCGCGGTGTAGCATTTTTATGGTAGATGGAAGGGAAGCATGCTAGAAGCACCGTATCCTGAACTCGATGATTTGCTCACCATGCTGGGCGAAGCCGGACGCCACCTTGCGGAAATCGAAGCCAGCGAAGGTGCGGCGGGCAATATCTCTGTGTGCATGCGCTGGCCGGTCGAGCCGCGCACCCGTTTTCCGGTGGTGGATGAAATTGAGCTGCCCCAGCTGGTTCCAGAGCTGGAAAACGCCACCTTCCTGGTCAGCGGCTCTGGCAGGCGGCTGCGAGAAATCAAAGACGAGCCAACCGCCAACATCGCTTGCATCGTCGTCAACCGGGGCGGGGGCACTGGAAAGCTCTACACCTCCTATCACCGCCGCTTTGAGCGGGTGACCAGTGAGTTCAATTCGCATTTGGCTGTGCATTACGACCAGATGGTAGCCACCGGCACGAATTTTCACGCTGTCATCCATGCCCAACCGGTGCAACTCACCTACTTGAGCCATATCCCCCGCTACCAGGATGAAGGGTATCTCAATACCCATCTCCTGCGCTGGCAGCCGGAGACCATTATCAACCTGCCCGAAGGGATCGGCTTTATACCGTTTCACTGTCCCAGCTCACCGGAGCTGATGGCTGCTAACGTGGAATGCTTGCGGCAGCATCGCATCGTCATCTGGGCCAAGCACGGCGTGATGGCGCGCTCAGATGTATCTGTAAAGCGCGCCGCTGACCGGGTCGAATACGCTGAGACCGCGGCCAGGTATGAATATCTCAACCTCACCGTAGGGGAAGTGGGTGAGGGGTTGAGCGTGGATGAAATCCGGAAATATCTGCCAAACCTTCGACATCAAGCAGAATATTTTTTGATCAAAATTTAGCTAAAGGTGAAGTCGATACCCATTTCTTATTGATAATTCCCGAATTCATCAATTGCTTCCATCATCGCCAGGAAATTCTCCAGTGGCACATCGCGTTCAACCACATGAGATGGGCCAACGATGTAACCACCACCGACGCCAAGGGTTTGGATTGCCTGGCGGGTGTGCAGGCGTACATCGTTGGGTGAGCCAAAAGGCAGCACGGACTGCACCCCTAACCCACCTGAAAATGCAAGCCGATCGCCAAATTCGGCCTTAATCCAAGCGTGATCGACGCACTCCGGTTGTACCGGGTTAAGGATGTCTACCCCTGTCTCAATCAGGTCGGCCACTAAATCATTGATCTTGCCATCGCTGTGATATTCGATGATCACATCCGGCTTGATGGCGCGGGCGGCGTCGATTACCCGTTTCAGCCGAGGCTGAAACCAGGTCCGCCACATGCGGGAACTCATCAACAAGCCGGTTTGCATCGACACATCATCGCCCAATTGGATCATGTCTACCCCGGCTAGAGCATAAGCTTGAACGGCAGCCACCCGGCGGTCGGCGATCTGATCGAGCAATACAACCGCCTTCTCGTCTTGCGACGAAATATCTTGGAACAGGCGATCCATCGAACGCAATTGCCAGGCAATCTCAAAAACCGTTTCGGCCAACCCCCCACAGACGGCATACCCTAGGAATTGCAATTCGGCCACTCGTTCTGCAAGAGCAGCATACCGGTAGGGTTCCAAAAGGTCAGGCCAAGGGTAGTTCAATATTTCGTCTACGCTCTCGGCGCGTTCAAGCGGATAGAAATATTCGGCATACTGGCCGAGAGCATCCCATATCCGGCCGCGCCCCCACTCATCCCAATCCATACCAGGCTGGGTGAAGTAGATGCTGAAATCAGTTCTCAATCGGCTGCCAGTCGGGCCGACCCCGGCGATGTCGCAGCGTAGGGCGGATAGTAAATCATCAGTGCGGTAATGCTGGCGCATCTGATCCAGAACATAGGCTTCAAGCCCGATGCTGCGCGGGATGCGATCGGGCGTTAAACGACAGGCGGCGGTCAATACACGTTGGCGGGAAGTCATGGATGTCATTAATTATTTCTCGTAGATCCTGAGGTAGGAATTTAATCTTTCGGCAGGAGAAAATTATACCCTCCATTCACTCGCTTTTTTGTGCTAAATCATAATTTTATTTTCCCCTACCCAAATTGTGTCAATATACACACCAAAATGTTCCATCAATATCTGCCCATACCACGCTTTAACGGAGTCCACCTTTTCGCCTACCGGACCACGCTGGCCGACGTCTACCGCTTTGTCGCCAGCCTGGATGACAGGCATATCCATGTCGTACGCGCAGACACCTTCTTGCGCGTGGCAATCCAAAGTCAACAATAATAGTCATCGGGAGAGCAGAACCATGCATGAAAAAATATCCACCAAGGAAAAAACCCCACACGGCATTGCTGACTCAGGGATTACGCTGCTGGTAGGCAAATTGACCTGGGATGCGATCAATGACCCCCAGTTTGGCTCCCTTTCGGACCGCACACACAGTCGTTGGGGGCGCCGCAAGCCTTACATGCTGAGGAGCGCGATTCCATTTGGCCTGACGATCTGGCTCCTTTATTCTGTTCCTCCCAGACTGACCGGTCTGTCCGCTTTTCCAAGGGTGAGTGTGGCAAGCAGTGACATGGTAAACTCTCCTCACAAATTGGCCACCCAGTGGCATGGCGCAGCAACAGGTGCCGTTATCCGCAAGAGCTTTGGGGCGGTCATTCTTATTTTTAACTAAGATGATTGCCGACAATAGGCCTACATAACTTACTGTCATGCTCAAGCGTTTTTAATAATCAATTTATTACCTAACGGATTGTTTTTGCCATAAGAACTTTCCAGTGAAATGGGTTGCAATTTAGAGCGAATAGGATTGCTATGTGATGTCTGTGTGTTTTTATTTTTGGCATCATGATAACTCGTCAGCGAATCCGTGATTTACATCGCGGTGATGGCTCTCATCTTCTCGGACCATGATTATCACGTCTCTCAACCGTGAATCCGATGCCAGTTTCCAATAATCAATTGCAATTTTAGGCGCGGGGACATTAGCAATTTTTCCACAGTCTACATCATTGAGGTACTCTGTGTAGCTATGGACTGCTTCCTCTTCGAAATAACCCACGACACGATGAGCAGTTCTTGGCGATAATAAATAAAGCAGAAAGAAACCGTTGAAGAAAACACCCTGAGCCAACAGAATTATCAGACGCTCCAACCGTGTCGGTTTGGCGATGTTTATAAAGGTCATCAAGTGCATACGCTCGTTTTCGGCTTCATCTAACAAGGTATGAATCCAGCCATTGTCGCTTTCCATGCGACGCAAGGCACGTAAATGTTGTAAAACGCCTCCAACCATGCCCGGGACCGCGGCAACCGTTTCCAGGACAATCGCTCGGTTACCGTAGCGACGGGCAAAAAACATATCGGCGAAGAAGCGCGCAGACTTGGTGATAGAAAGTGCAAATAGATCGGAGAAACCATTCGGTGTATGATGTCGTTTCAGCGAAATTTCAGCAGACATTAGGGTGCTCCTCTAGGCTTAACTTGCTCAAGTATATTTTATTGCCATTCAGTCAAAAATTATTTGAATAATAAAATGCCCATAAGAAAATATGAAGCCGCTAATTATTAAGGTTGTTTTAACTTGCTTAAGGCTGTCAATGCCATTATTCGGTCATTTTTAAGCCGGCTTGTAGAATTTTTATCCCACTTATGCACCAAAAACAACCCGTTTCTTAGATTTTTATCCCACTTTTAGATAAGTATTTCAGCAGCTTACTCGAAAGTGGGACAAAATCACAAGTTTGAGACCATTTTGGTGCCTTAAGTGGGGCAAAACTAGAACGATTCTTGAAGACCCTTCTCCGTATGACCAATCGACAGTTTCAGTAATCCAAATCCGGGTTTACGTGAATAAGGCTAAAAGTGGCTTGCACTATACAGGAGCCAGGGTGCCGGTCCAGATCAGCCAGCACAGCACGGTTTTGGCCGACAGGCTCAGGATGATGTAGACGCGTTCCCCGAATAGGTAATCCTTCCACGGACCAATTTTCTTGTACTGTAAAACCATGTTGATGGCGAAGATATTGAAAAAGACAAACAATGTCGGGACAATGGTGTATACAAATGCTGGCGGCTTGGCATCCCCAGAATTGACCGCGCCCACGAAATAGAGCATGATCACGATCCACGGCACGATCCCGGCGATACAGCCGTAGATAAAAGCCGTCCAGTTCGTTTTCTCGGTGTGCTGGTTGTGCAGCTCCATCATATTGCCAAACAGGTTCATCGTGGCGTTCACGGCGAAGATCAAGATAATTGCACCTAGATCCCAGATGCCGATCAGCATACCGATCAAAACGATCATCAACGAAGAACTGAGGGCATATTCATAAAATCGAACCGGGTTCATGCCTTTCTTCAGATTTTCCACATAGCGCCGGTAGCCAATCGTAGCTAGATAGAAATGCGCTACAGCTGAAATCAACAGGAAAAAAGCCACGGCTACTCCAAACGGAACCTCATAGACAAGCTCGGCGTTAGGCTTCAGTGAACGGGTAGCGATATCAAAATTCAGGAAATTGGTGTAGATGGGGTAAGTGGTGTCATTGCTGACCACGATCATGAAGATGCCCTGGACCAGGTGCAGGAATCCCATGCCCAGGTTGAAGCGCCGCAGTCCGGTAAACTTACGCTCTTCTATGCTGGCTGAACTATTTGTTGCGTTGCTTTTGTCTGCCATTTTCTTTTCTCCTTTTGTGCAAATAGATTGATCACTGATTATCGCATTAAATAAGCCGCTTGCCCACCATAAAGCTGATAGAACTTACCAAAACGCTCAATACCGTTCCCCAGGCCATATCTATCACGGTGATCAGTAAAGGCCAGTTTTTCACGGTTGCAAGATTGGTAAGGTCATAAGTGGCATATGTTACAAGCCCAAACAATGCCGCACGTAGAAGAGTTGCCTTGAGTGATTTTTCTTGCAGCCCAGGCCCAACGACAAATACCAAGATCCCCAAGATGAACAACAGGTAGAAAAGTACCGCGGCAATCCAGTTGGTGGTGGGAGCCAACAAGAAACCTAGATAATTCCGGTAGAATGTACGTGCTACGAGTCCAAGCCAGACAAAATCAATCGCGAAGAATGCGATAAGAGTTGCAAAGTAAAGTTTTACATAGTATGGCACCGTGTTTTACTCCATGGGTGATCAATCTTGTTTGGGTTTCGAGCTGATAGCCCGAGTTGCGATCTGATCGATGAGCTTCCTAAAGATCAATTTGTGAAGCGGTTAGGCCGCATACCAATACAGCCATCCCAGTAATCCCTTGGGAGCAAAGAAAGAAGTTTGCAAGAGCAATGCTTTTTCCTTTTCTCTAGGGGTGACCTGCCACTGTAACCAGGCAATTCCTGGCAATTTCATCTCGGCCCGCAATCTCAGCAGTTGTCCTGGTTCCAGGGTTTCAACCCGCCAGAAATCAAGTGCATCTCCAACCTGCAATTCATCCGGATCGCGGCGCCCACGCCGAAAGCCTACACCACCAAACAATCGATCCAGAAAACCGCGAATACTCCATGCCCAGTTAACATTAATCCATCCACGCTTTCCTCCCAGGCCTGTGAAGATTTGATAAACAGTTTCTGCTGATGCTGAGACAATACGCTTTTGATGCTCCAAAATCATGCCTTCGTGAATGGTTACAGAGACGGAAGCTTCATCGCCCCAGGTGGTGCTTAAAGCGTCATTCCAGTTAGAGTTGATCTAACCCGGCTCCAAATAGGCGAGTGCCCGCTCCACCGAAGTACGATAATCTACCGGCTGGATGTGGGGGAATAGCTGCCTGGCAATGGGATCATGCACTGTGCTTTCGTTACGTAAGCCTTCAATGAGTGGGCGGGCAATGGCTGACGGGATGGGAGTGACCAGGTTGACCCAGTAGGATGATAAACGCGGCGTTAGAACCAGAACGGGCACCATCCAACGTTTAAGACCTCGAACATCGGCATAGATCATCATCATTTCTCCGTAAGAAATGACTTCAGATCCACCGATCTCGATGATGCGTCCAGAGCTCTCGGGCAAAGCCAGCGCAGTTGCCAGGTATTCCAACACTTCCCAAATGCCAATCGGTTGGGTGGGCGTGTAGACCCAGCGCGGGCAGATCATTGCCGGTACACGCTCGGTCAGATAACGTATCATTTCGAAGGAGATGCTGCCAGAACCCACAATGACTCCAGCTCGAAATTCAGTCACCGGGATGCCGGTGCTGCGCAGTGTGTCGCCTGTTTGCAGGCGCGAGCGCAGGTGTTCCGATAAATTGGATGTGGTTTCGGCCAGACCCCCAAGAAAGATGATTCGCTCGACTCCGGCATTCTGGGCAGCAGTGCCAAAATTATGGGCGGCAATCAGGTCAAGCTGGTGAAAGTCTGAACCGGCTGACATGCTGTGTACCAAATAGTAAGCTGCGGATACGCCTTGCATGGCAGGCACAAGAGTATCTGGCTGGAGCACATCACCTACAATAATCTCGACAGCACTTCGCCAGGAATATCCCTGCAAGGGGGCAGGATCGCGCACCAGGCAACGGATGCGGTATCCCAGCTCTAACAGGCGTGGTACAAGTCGTCCCCCAATATAACCGGTTGCGCCTGTCACCAATAGGAGCCGATCTTTTTTATTCTCTACTAACAATTTTCCGCCTTTGAGTCCAAGGTCCATCTATCACAATTTTCTTTCTACTTAATCCTCCGTTTTTTGGGAGAGTTGTAAAAGTGCCTGGCGCAGAGCTACATCTCCCTCACGGCTATACGGACCGCGAGCGCGGAAAAACTCATTCCCCTGGCGGTCTACAACCAATATATAAGTGTGCTCTTCATCCAACATACCCAAAGTGGAGCGAAAATCCGTCTTATCAAGATAAAGAGTGATCGTACGTTCACGGGTTTTTGGGTTGGGGATGCCAGCCCGCATACCTTCATTGATGAACATCTTGTATAAAGTATTCCTGCTCTGTATAGTTGGCAGCTCATAATAAGCCAGACCGTCAATCTGTTCCTCCAATTCCTTGGCCAGAGCCATCCAGGAATCCACTTCCATCTGCTGCCACTGTTCGAAAGGGATGAAAACCAGATTGAATCTGCCTTGAAAATCCCGAGGCAAGGTTAGCTTCTCCCTGAGCAAGTTAGAACCGTTAACGGTTGGAAATGTCATTTCTGTGCCTATCCTAAGAACCTGTAGTGTAGTACGATTTTATCTCCAGAATAATACCACCTATTGACCACAGCGGATTCGAAATCATCGTGCTACAGGCATCACAGAAACAGCCTGGAACCAGATTGCCCAACTGGGCGTTGCTGCGCTCAACCTGCGCGCTATCGCCCGCGACCTGGGCATTACCGCCCCATCCATTTATAACTACTTCTCTAACCGCGACGCGCTGATAACGGCCTTGATCGTTGATGCCTTCTCTTCGCCATCCCCGAGCAGGAACACGCGCAGCGCCTGCTTGCCTTGGGCATATACTACCGTGAATGGACAACGACCAAACCAGAACGCTACCAATTCATCTTTGGCACATCGTTGGCTGGTTTCGTTGCACCCCTCAATATTACCCAGCCGGTGGCAGGGCGTTCGATGACCGTCCTGATGAACGTGCTAATGGCTGCGGAAACCGCCGGAAAACTGCGCCCCGAAATGGACCAGGCCCCGCCACCGAAGCCTGGCAAAATTGGCGCAACGCTGCCAGTCCCGCAGAGCGCATCGTTTCGGCGGCGAATCAGACGCTCTGATGATCAATATCGCACCGCCAAATAAGGTTTATTTGCCTATGGTATTGCGCAAGTAGCCATTAGAAGGGTAGCAGCTGCCGATCCTGGCCAGACGTTTCGCCAGGCGAATTCCCACCTTGACCCTGGGCAAGCTGACCGGCGCCCTGGGAATTGCCGCCGCCGGTTGGGCGCTTAAGCTCTTCGGTTACGTGCCTGAAGCGGTTCAGACCCCCACCGCCCTGTTTGGGATCCGCTTTTTCTTTGCGATCGTCCCAGTGATTGGTTTTGCCCTGGCGCTGCCACTGCTCATCTGGTATCCCATCACTCCCCAAAAACATGCGCAGCTTACCAAGAAACAAGAGGAAGGCTCCCCTTCTTGAGAAAAAGTTCCATTTTGGTATCCTGAGAAGGGGATCTCGGAGACCAGCTCCGAGATCCCAAGTTTCTTGCGCCTTCGCTGGGTACAGTACGAATCTGTCTTATTTATAAGAGGGTGTCGTCACAAGTTCATCAACGGCAGAGTGGTTACTCCCTGACCAAGTGGAAGAAACGTTTTCCCAGGATGGATCACATAACCCGGCCGGGCTTTTTCCTTGAAATCGTTTTGAAAAGTGATGAGTTCCTTAGCCATCTCCGGGCGCGGCGTCTCGGACAATTTAATCTCCAAAGGGATCAGCGCCTTTTGTGTATCAACGACCACATCCACTTCAACGCCAGCGGCTGTCCGCCAGAAATAAAGGGATGGTTCCTCGCCTCGATGCAGGTATATCTTGTACAGGTCAGACACAACCAGGTTTTCAAAAATTGCCCCACCCATTGGGCCAGCGGAAGCGTGTTCGATATCTCGCAGGCCAACCAGGTAACACAACAGACCTGTATCCACAAAATAAACTTTAGGTGATTTGATCAAGCGTTTGCCAAGGTTGGCAAAATAAGGGCGCAGGATGAAGATCTGGAAGCTTGCTTCCAGAATTGAGATCCAATCTTTGGCCGTATTGACCGACACACCAACATCGCGCGCCAGTTCGCTAAGGTTCAGAAGCTGTGCACTTCTGGCAGCCAGCGCCCGCAGAAAAGTTTGAAAAAGAGTCAGGTCGCCGATATTGCGTAAGTTGCGTACATCGCGTTCTAGATAGGTTTGGATATAACTGCTTTGCCACAGACGCGCATCACGTTCTGGCGCTAGGGCAATCTCGGGGTAGAAACCCCTCAGCGTTTGTTCCCACAGTTCTGCGGTGGACTGCGAGGGCAGGCTGGCGCTAGTTGGTTGCTCCCATGGCAATAATCGTTCCAGTATTCCAGCGATTTCCCAGCGTGAGAGCGGCAGCAGCTTGAGGATCGCCGCCCGCCCCGCCAGACTCTCCGTTACCTGCTGCATCAATAGTAGATTCTGAGAGCCGGTCAAAATGAATTGTCCAGGCAGACCCCGGCGGGCATCAATCCGTTCCTTGATGTATGGCAGCAAGTTAGGAGCGTATTGGATTTCATCAAAAACAACCGGCGCAGGGTAAAGGTTCAGAAAGCCGCGTGGATCGTTCACCGCCGCCAGGCGCACATCCGGTGACTCAAGGGAGACAACCCGGTAATTTTCGCCAAAAAGATGCTTGAGCAGGGTGGTCTTACCCGATTGACGCGGGCCAACCAGCACTACGGCCGGAAATTGTTGAGCGGCTTTATTTAAGGTAGGCTCAAGGCTGCGCGAAATATAAGTGGCGGGCATCGTCTCTCCTTGTGTATATTTGTAATTATACTGCAAATATACACAAGGAGACAATCGAATAACGGCACTTTTCTTGTGCTCTCATTGAAGTAATGGATGTTAACGTTTCTTGCTTGAGTTAGTTTAGGCCGTTACAACTATAATATGGTACAGATCGTTGCCGCCATAACCAATGTGAAAAAGAGGTTTTATGTTTTCAAAATTTTATCCCATCGCACTAATATCTTTACTTGTTTTTGGAAATCTCCTTCCCGTCCCTTCCGCATCTGCCAACCCGGACCAATCGACAAGCTGGAATTTCATTGGCCAGGCCGGCGGACCTACTCAGGGTATCGCTGTGCAGGGGAATTATGCTTATCTTGGGGTGGGCTCACGTTTGATCGTTGTAGATATTTCCAACCCGGCAAACCCACACCCGGTTGGAGCCACCGCACCCTTCGAGTATTTTGTGCAAGGGATAACTGTCATTGGAACGACCGCTTACGTGGCTGCAGGTTCCGCTGGGCTGCATATTGTGAATATCGCCGCACCTGCCAGTCCCATTGAGGTTGGGGCCTGGGATTCGCCCGGCTTTGCCGAGAATGTAGCTGTTACTGGCAGCATCGCGTACCTGGCAGACGGCCCCTATGGATTGCGCGTGGTGGATGTGTCGAACCCCTCAGCGCCAACAGAGGTCGCCCATGCTTTCGATATGAATTATGCCATGGATGTGGCTGTCAGTGGGCGGTATGCCTATATCGCGGCTGCCGGCGCCGGGTTGCTGGTGGCAGAAATCTCTAACCCGCTCTATCCCATTAAAGCCGGCGCGTATGATACGCCCGGTTACGCCCGTGCTTTGGCGGCTTCTGGCAGCCAGGTTTATTTGGCTGACGAGCGCAGTGGATTATTAATCCTGAACGCAGCTGACCCATTGCATCCCACACTGGTGGGGAGGGTGCAAACCGAGGGGTGGGCTTTTGATGTGGCTATATCAGGCAACCTGGCTTATGTGGCCGCAGCCTTTAGCGGCTTGCGCCTCGTGAACATCAACAATCCGGCTGCACCTGTTGAAGTGGGGAGTATATCCTGGTCGCAGTCTAACACCGCCGGGTTGTTTGCAGTCAACGGCCGCATCTTCATCGCCGATCGCAAAGACGGTCTGCGGGTGGTGGATGCTACCAACCCTGCCGGTCCGGTTCAGGTTGGCTATTGGAATGTTTTTTCATTTGCCCATTCGGTGCAGGCGGATAACCATTATGCGTATGTAGCGGCCGGGTTTAATGGTGTGCGTATCTTCAGCTTGAACGATCCGGCTCATCCGGTGGAAGTTGGCGCGTTCCTGGCAGATGGTCTCTTTTATACCCTTAAACTATCCGGCAGCCGTTTATACGCAGGGACAATGATCAACAGCCCTGCAGGGGGCGTGTATGTGCTTGACATCAGCGACCCGTCACACCCTCAGCAGATCGGCTATTATCAAGACATTTCAGAATGCTGGGGAATTGAGGTTGCAGGTAACACCGTTTACGTGGCTGATGCCGGCGATCTTAAGGTTTTTGATTTCAGCCACCCTCCCAGCCTGAATTTGGTGGGCTCTTACCCTCTGACGCCGCGCGGATTGACCGTGCGTGATGGCCTGGCTTATGTGAGCCAGGAATTCAACGGGCTTAATATTTACAATGTGTCTAATCCCGCTGCCATCAGCCCGGTTGGGTCTTACAAAGGAGCGAACACATTCACCCATGGCCCGGTGGGATTATTCGGGAATTATGCTTTTATCACCGAGCAAAGAGGACTGCGCATCCTGAACATAACGAACCCGGCTGCCCCCACTGAAGTATCGTTCACTCCCACGCACGATGAGGCCAATTGGCTCGTGTTGAACGACAGCAGCAGCCGGGCCTACGTCTCCGAAGGCTCTTACGGCTTTTCAGTGTACGATGTCAGCAGCCCGGCCGCCCCACAGCTCCTCAACCGGACCAGCGTGCTGGGATCTGTGCAGGTGCTGGCGTTGACCGGAGGGCGGCTGTTCACGGCCAGCGGCGAGGGTGGGCTGCAGGTATTCACTGAGACTGCCTTGGGCGCACAAACCCAGCCGGTTATTCCGCCTCAGATCTCACAAGAGACGGAAACGGCGCTAATCCCCGCGCCAGGCCACCCGGCACACAAAGCCAATCTCTCTCTGGATATTCCCGCCCTGCTACCAGCGCCAGATCGGCCCGCAGGCAGCTGCACCGTCACCAGCGCTGCCAACAGCGGTTCCGGCACCTTACGCAGCTGCCTGGAAAACCAGGTGAGCGGAGATGTGATCACGTTTTCTCCAACCGTTTTCCCACCCTCAGCCCCGGTCACTATCCATATCGGATCAGAACGGCTGCCCTGGTTGACACGCGGCAGTATCAGCGTTGATGCTTCTAACGCAGGAGTGATCCTGGACGGCAGCGGTGTTTCAGGCAGCTGGGATCCGGGCATTGGGATTAATTCCGACTATAACACTGTGCGCGGGCTGCAAATTGTGAATTTCCCCATGGGGATTAACATCCTGGGGCACAACAACCTCATTGGCGGTTCCCGGCAAGTGGGCAGCGGGCCAACCGGGCAGGGGAACGTGGTATCGAGCAATCGGCATGATGGCATTGCGATCTACCTGGGTGCCCATGGAAACCTCGTCCTCGGAAACCTAGTTGGATTGAATGCCGCCGGCTCCCAGGCAAACCCCAACGCCTGGGCTGGCGTCAGCATCAACCAGTCCGCCAATAATACCATCGGCAGCCTGAAGCCTGGTGAAGATAACATCGTCAGTGCGAATAATGATATGGGCATCATGTTGTATGGCTATGCCAGCTTGGGCAACCAAATCATTGGCAACAAGGTGGGCACCGACATTACCGGCAACCTCAACCTGGGGAACCAGGGGGTGGGGGTGTATGTGGAAAGCGGCTCGGCATACACCCTGGTGCATGGCAACCTGATCAGCGGCAACAGAGTAGCTGAGATGTACGTATGGGATTTCGAAACTGATTTCAACGTGCTGACCGGCAACCGCATCGGCACCAACCTGGCTGGAACTGCACCCCTGCCTAACCTGACCAGTACTGGCATCGCCACTGGCAGTGCAGCTTACACGCGCATTGGGGGGACAGCCCCTGGCGAAGGAAATGTAGTCGCCAACCCCAATGGGATATGGGTGGACGCACCCTTCGGTGCCAATACCCGCATCGCCGGCAATCACATCGGGCTGAACGCGGCGGGAACGGCAGGATTGGATAGCGCGGGCGGTTTGCGATTGAACGGTGCGACTCGCAGTCTCAGTAGGCGGCGTCAACCCGGCGGAAGCCAATTACATCACCACTGACGGCAATTTCAGCCTGGAAGTGCGCTCACCGAATAATGTCATCACCGGCAATTTCATGGGGCTGGCCGTGGACGGCGTTACACCGCTGGAGACGGCAGGATTCCAGGTGTCAAGCCTGCGAGACGGCAATATCATTCAAGGCAATCGGATGGCCAATTCCACCAGCGCCGGCATCTGGGTAGATGGAGCACAGGCCAACACCTTCCGGCGCAATTCGATCTGGGCTAATCCTTTCAAGGGGATATTCCTAGAAAATGGCGCCAACAACAACCTGATTAGCCCGGCTTTTTCCTTGAGCGCTGCAGGCGGCAGCGGCACAACCTGCCCCGGCTGCACAGTCGAGCTGTTCCTTGATGAAGGTAATCAAGGGCGCTTCTACCTAAACAGCGTAGTCGCCAATATCTCAGGTGCTTTCAGCTTCCCAGCACACTGCCCACTGCCAGCCACACACCTGACTGCCACCGTTACCGACTTGCAGGGCAATACCTCTGAATTCTCGGAGCACCAGGTTATCCCCTGGGATTGCAACAGCGCCCGCCCCATTCCCACATTGACGAGCCTTGATCCAATCAGCCAGCCCGCACTCACAGCCACCTTTCTGTTGTCCCTCACTGGAGCTGGCTTTTATGCCAATTCGGTGGTGCGCTGGGATGGGATTACTTTACCCACCACGGTATTTTCAAGCACCCTGGCACAGGCCGCTGTTCCCTCCTACCTGTTCCAGGAAGGAGGCAATTTTCCGGTCACGATCTTTACTCCTGCGCCTGGCGGCGGCGAATCAGGCGCGCTGATGGTCAATATCGCACCGCCAAAGAAGGTTTATTTGCCTATGGTAGTACGCAGGTAGCCATCTTTATACCTGTGTGCCCCCAAGAGGGTACCGTAGGATAACGTGTCTCATATGTGAAAGGATGGCATTTTTATCCACTGAGATACTCAGGGCGTTCTTAAAGTCGCGAAATGAGTTGGAAAGCTTCGGCAGGGTGGGCAGAGAAATAGCGTCTAGCAGTAGGGATGGTACGGTATTTGTGCTTGGAGAGCAGTAAACCTAGAAGCAAGTTATTCAAGCAAGCCACAACATGTCCAAACTTTGCCTGGGTCATGCGGGTATAGTCTTCTCGCAAGGTGACATCTCTCCGATAATGCAGGCCATTTTCAATACCCCAATAGGAACGGATTTTCTCGAGGAGTTGGAGAGGCGTGATTTCTTCTCGCCTCAGGCTGGTAAAGCCATAGACGAGCTGTTCATGAATTTCACCAGTACGGTTGGATGCGGAACGGCGCTGCAGTTGAAAGACTTGCTCCAGGAATGGCCAATCCAAGAAGTCCTTCAACTGACTGCTGACTGTGAGGGTGCGGGTTTCTATCCGACCGTGACCTTTGTTTGTCACATGAGCCGTCTCGAAATCCTTAGGTGGAAAACCTAGCCCTGGAATGGGTTGCACATCCGGCTCAAACCAAAGGCGGATATCTTCTTCAATCTGGGACTGATTGCCTTTCGCAAACCAGATATATTCCCCACCTGCCATCACAATTTGAATGGATACCTGCCTTTGGGTATGTAAAGCATCTCCCATCACAACTTTGTCACGTAAATCAATGCGCTTGAGCACTTTCGGAGCCGCAGGGATCTCGCTACCTTTGCCTTCAATGGCGACTTCCATGAGCACAATCCCTTCGCTGGGCAAAAAAGCGGCCAGTAAGTAGGTCCCGTTTTGTTGCCGATCCAGTGTCCCGCGTAGCACTTTCCCATCGATGGCGATGAGAACTTGTTTCCCAAAGAACTTCTTCCCGCTCAAAAACTCACTGCTCATTTGCTCAAGCTCGTCTATTTTCACCACTTCAGCCAGAATCCGGCGATAGGTGCTATGATGGGGCATCTTCTTGCGCTTCAATTGCAGCAGTTCCACGATCAGCTCTCCCCGATGTTTCACCCAGTCGGCAATCCCGCTCATATGGTTCTCTCCGCACAGCTTCGCCAGCATCACCAGTACCAGGATCATCTCTAAGGAATACCGGCGCCCTCTGCGTTTCCTTTTGTCACTCAAGGCCTGAAAGTGTGCGTACAGACTGCCTACATCGAATACAATCCCTGTTCCTGTGTTAGACTCCATTTTGACCTTCCTTGGTTTCGTTTGTGCCGTACACAAAGCTTAACCGATGAAGGTCTTTTCTTACAACCTGTCCCTGACTTTAAGAACACCCTGCTGAGATACTGTGCCTTGCTTGACTGCCGTACAAAAATATGCTATTCTATACGGCAGAAGGAGTCTCAAATGGACACAAAATTAACCGTTCGGGTGCCGCGGCACTTGCTTGCCAATGCCAAGCGCTATGCTAAGGCGCATCAAACCACCCTGACTGAGTTGATTTCAGCTTATCTGCAACATATTCCGACCGAGTCAGAGGTTTTAGATCACGCGCCTGTTGTGCGCCGGCTGACGGGTTTGCTGTCGTCTGATGTTTCCATAGATGATTACAGGAAACACCTGGAAGAAAAATATGGCGGCAGATAAGTTGCAGGTGTTGTTCGACTTGAACATTATCCTGGATGTGCTTCAGGAGCGCAAAGATTTCTACGATTTTTCAGCGCGTTTGCTGGCCTATGCTGAAACAGTGGTCATCCAGGGGTGGCTGGCAGCTCACTCCGTAACCACGCTGTTTTATCTGATCGCCAAGGACAAATCACCCGAACAAGCCCGCGTTACGCTGACCAGTTTATTGCAGTTCCTCAAAATTGCGGCGGTTGACCAAAATACAATTGAACAGGCCTTGAACTTACCTTATCGAGATTTTGAAGACGCCGTTCAAATGATGGCCGCACTCCAAATTCATGCGGATTATTTATTGACCCGCAATGTGCGCGATTTCCAGCCAGCGCCAATGGAGGTAATTCAACCGGTGGAACTGCTGACTATTCTGAAGGCATAACCATTCAGGTTGTTACTGCTCAAACAAAATACCGCCGGGTAAACCGGCGGTATTTTTACTCTGTGCCCCCACGGGAGTACAGTACGTTAATGGGTTTTATTTGCGAAAGGGTCAAGTCAGGCAATCTAGAACTGAAACCAAGTGTATATTCTCATCGCGAATGGCTTGCTCTTGTAAAGCTGGGGTGTAACCCGATTTTGAAAACAGGAAGTAACGAATATTTTCCCAGGATCTTGTAGCTTGTAACGCTAACATCTTCTTCTTGAGATCCTGCAGGATATTCGTGCCAACGGGATTCACTGACCATTTGCATTCTCCGACAAGCAACGCCCTTTCGCCCTCACTGATTGCAACAACATCAATTTCGTTATTTTGATCCCACCAATTTCCAATCCGTTCTGGTAAAAACGACAACTCTCCCTTCCGAGCCAGGCGAGTAACATAAGATCGTGCAGCCTCCTCAAATGCGTAACTAACGTACTGTTCGAAGGTGGGATGCACACGTTGCTCGAGAATTCCATTCGCCATACCAAGATCAAGACTATTTTGATGTGGGTGCACATAGCGAAACCAAAACCGCAGGAAAAAGTCCGAGATATGGTATATGCCCTTCTTGCTTTTTTCAGGTTGGCTCTCAGTGGCTGGGACACTCCGGTATACCAGACGCATCTGCTGAAGAATATCCAGGTAACGAGCCGTAGTTGAGCTATCGCCAACACCTGCTTTTTGAGCAATCTCATTCAGGCGTGTGCTCCCCTGAGCAATGGCACGCAAAATGGAGAAATAGTTGCGCGGCTCGCGCAGCTCTTCCAAGAGCAAAAGGCGCGGTTCTGCGTAGAGCAGACCTTGAACATCCAAAATATGCTTCCGTATGTTCGAAAAGATATCCTCCTGGTCAGAAAACGCAGACAGATAATAAGGCATTCCGCCCAAAACCGCCCATGCCTCTAATTGCTGAACAGGTGAATAATTGGGAAAGAAAAATGGCACGGTAGGGAGTTTCAGCGGAGATAGCAAATAACTGCCCGTGCGCCGGCCGTACAAAGGCGCTTTGTATCCCAATACTTCGGTTTCCATCATTCCATTATAAGATCCGCACAGGATCAAGAAGATCTTTGAATTTTTCAAGCGCTCATCCCATACTTTCTGCAGGATCGAAGAGATCGCTTTGTTTCCACCAATTAAGTAAGTGAATTCATCAAGGACCACTACAGTACGGCGAGGCAGCTCTCCTAATGCGGACAAAGCAGCTTCCCAGGATGGATAGCTGAATCCTTCGGGAACATAGGCATGAAGCAAGCGATAAACCCCCTGCGAAAAAGCTGCCAGTTGGTCATGATCGGAGCTAAACGTGGCGATGAAAAACAGGTGAGACTTGTTCGCACAAAAGGCGCGCAATAGCTCGGTTTTTCCAACTCTCCGGCGACCATATAGAATAAATAGCTCTGCTCGATTAGAGGCATATAAAGATTCGAGTTGAGCAAGTTCCGAATCGCGTCCGATGAACATAGCTTAGACCTCCATCTTGAATACTAATTATGTTTATTATAATCGCGATTTGTATTTTTACCTGACAGAACCCCAAAAAGCAAAACTCCTGTCTTATTCACAAATAAGACAGGAGTTCAACCAGTGCCCCCACAGAGATTCGAACTCTGGTTTTAGCCTTGAAAGGGCTGCGTCCTGGTCCCCTAGACGATGGGGGCAATTTTTTTTTACGCGGCGGGATTGTACCACTCTGCGCAATTTGGGTCAAGGAAAAAGCAGCGCTTTTGTTAGAACTTTATAAGATCGACGATCCCAAAACTTGACGTACCTTTAAGCTCATGGTATCATCAATTGGTAACGATTAGCACTCGACCACTGCGAGTGCTAAAATTTAAGGTAACAGCATGCCTGAATTAAACGACCGCCAGAAATTAATCCTGGCCCTGGTCATCCACGATTACATTGACACAGCCGAGCCAGTTGGCTCCAAGACGATCGTTGATCAGTATGACCTGGGCGTAAGCTCTGCTACAGTGAGAAACGCAATGATGGATCTCACCGAAGCGGGCTATTTGCGTCAGCCGCATACCTCGGCAGGCCGTGTGCCCACCGAAGAAGGCTACCGTTATTTTGTACGCCAACTGATGGGGCATACTGAGCTGCCCGCCAATACCCAGCGCACCATCACCCACCAGTTCTACCAGGTGGGGAGAGATATGAACCGCTGGATGCGTTTGGCTGCTTCTATCCTGGCAAACCAATCGCAGGCTGCTTCACTAGTAACGGCTCCCCTGCCCAATAAGGTGAGCTTCAAACACCTGGAGCTGATTGCCACCCATGGCAGGCAGATCTTGATGGTGTTGGTGCTCTCGGAGGGCGATGTCCGCCAGCAGATGCTGACGTTGGCAGAATCCGTTCCGCAGGAACAGCTCAGCGCTACCGCCGATCACATCAACCAGCTTTGCCAGAGCCTGGATGCTGACGGATTTACGCCGGTCCAGGATCGTTCAACCGATGCGCTCGAGCAGGATATCCTCAAGCTGGTGCATGAAGAGATGCAGCGCCTGGAGAGCAACCTGGCGGGTGAAATTTACCGGGATGGGCTATCCATCGTACTGGCTGAGCCGGAATTTTCCGAGTCCGAAATCCGCCCGCAAAGCCTTGCGCGTATTTCGAGGAGCGCCCGCTTCTGGAGGATTTGCTCTCTCGAACGGTGTTAAGCACTGGCGGCGAAGGGGTGCAGGTCCTGATCGGCGGCGAAGGCAACTGGGAAAATTTAAAAGATTGCTCAATGGTTTTGGCGCGTTACGGGGCGCCGGGGATTGCCACGGGCGCCTTAGGGGTCCTGGGGCCGATCCGTATGTCCTATGGACGCTCGGTTTCCACCGTCCGCTTTGTCTCTGGCTTGCTGAGCGATCTGGTAATCGAAATGTTAGCTGAATGATTGGAGAATAAATTAATCGAAACCATGAAAGAAAAGACGAAGAAAACATCCGCACCGAAAACCCATCCCCAAGACGAACTCCCCGCAGGTTGAAACGACAGCTGAAGCTCCTGTTTCTAAGACACCGGGAGATACCGCTGAAGACCTGCAGGCCATCATCGATGGCTTAAAGTCTGAGCTGGGAGAAGCACAGGCAAAGGCCGACGAATACCTGGATGGCTGGCAGCGCTCACGCGCTGAATTTGCCAACTTTCGAAAGCGTGTCGAAAGAGACCAGGCGACTGCCAACCAGGCCGCAACCGGAAATGTTCTAAAGCGCTTTTTAGATGTGGTGGATGATCTTGACCGGGCACTCAAGAATAGGCCTGGAAATGAAGAAGGCGCCAATTGGGCCGGCGGGATCGAGCTGATCTACCGCAAGCTGCTCACAAGCCTGGAGAATGAGGGTGTGCAGGTGATCCAGGCTGAAGGACAGACCTTCGATCCAAGCCTGCATGAGGCCATCTCGCAGGAAGATCACCCTGACCTGGAAAGTGGTCAGGTTATTGCAACCGTGTCACAGGGATATATCCTGGGAGAGCGGGTTTTACGACCGGCACGCGTGCGCGTGGCACGCTGACCGGAATCAGAGAAGTAATTTTGAGTTTATAAAAGTTTGAAATTTGGAGGAAAATTTCTATGGCAAAAATCATCGGCATTGACCTGGGCACCACCAACTCCGTCGTAGCGATCATGGAAGGCGGCGAGCCAACTGTGATCCCTTCTGCAGAAGGTGAGCGGCTGGTCCCCTCGGTCGTAGCAGTCAATAAAAATCATGAGCGCCTGGTTGGACGGGTGGCACGCAACCAATCCGTGGTCAACGCGGAAAATACAGTTTTTTCAATCAAGCGCTTTATGGGACGCAAGTTTGACGACCCCGAGGTCCAGCGGGCAATCTCACGCATCCCCTACAAAGTGACCAAAGCCGCCAACGGTGATATACGGGTGGTCCTGGACGGCAAGGAATATTCGCCGCCCGAGGTCTCAGCCATGGTCCTGGGTAAGCTCAAGGCTGACGCTGAAGCCTACCTGGGCGAGACGGTCACTCAGGCAGTGATCACCGTTCCAGCTTATTTCAACGACGCCCAGCGCAATGCCACCAAGGATGCTGGCAAGATAGCCGGCCTGGAAGTGCTGCGCATCATTAACGAGCCCACCGCCTCTTCCCTGGCATACGGGTTGGATAAGAAAAAAGATGAAGTGATTGCGGTCTATGACCTGGGCGGCGGCACCTTCGATATCTCGATCCTGGATGTAGGCGATGGCGTCTTCCAGGTGCGCTCCACCAATGGAGATACCTTCTTGGGCGGAGATGATTTCGACCTGCGCCTGATCGATTACATTGCTGACGAATTTTATAAGCAGAACCAGATCGACTTGCGGAAAGACCGCCAGGCGCTCCAGCGCTTGCGCGAGGCCGCCGAGAAAGCAAAAATTGAGCTTTCTTCGATGGTGCAAACCGAGATCAACCTGCCCTACATCACTGCGGATGCCAGCGGCCCAAAGCACCTGGTTTTGCAGCTGACGCGTGGCAAACTGGAGCAGCTCACCGGCGACCTGGTTGAGCGGTCAATGACCCCGGTGCGCCAGGCCCTGAAAGATGCCGGGGTAGGCCCCGAGAGTATTAATGAGGTGGTCCTGGTGGGCGGTATGACGCGCATGCCCGCCGTCCAGGAAGCTGTGCGCAAGGTGTTTGGCAAGGATCCGCACAAAGGTGTCAATCCTGACGAAGTGGTAGCGATAGGTGCAGCCATTCAGGCAGGCGTGTTAGGCGGCGAGGTTAAGGATATCCTCTTATTGGATGTTACCCCACTGACCCTGTCTGTGGAGACGCTGGGCGGTGTGGCGACCCCCTTGATCGAACGCAACACCACCGTCCCTACCCGCAAGAGCCAAATCTTCTCGACCGCCAGCGACAGCCAGTCGCAGGTAGAGATTAATGTACTGCAGGGCGAGCGGCCAATGGCAACGGATAACAAATCGTTGGGGCGCTTCATCCTGGATGGTATTCCGCCTGCGCCGCGCGGCATTCCGCAGATCGAAGTGACCTTCGACATCGATGCCAACGGCATCATCAAGGTTACCGCCCTGGATAAGGCTACCAGCCGCAGCCAGCACATCACGATCACAGCTTCCTCCGGCTTGAGCGAAGCAGAAGTCGAGCGTATGCGCAAAGAAGCTGAGGCGAACAAAGCTGAAGACGATAAGCGCAAGGAAAATATCGAAGCACGCAACTCGGCTGATAATGCCATCTACACCGCTGAAAAAGCGCTGCGCGACCTGGGCGATAAAGTGCCCGCGGATGTCAGAACGAATGTGGAACAGCAGGTGATCAAAGTACGCGAATCCTTGAGCAGCAACGACACTGCCCAGATTAAAAGCGCCACCGATCAGCTCTTCCAGGTCATCCAGCAGATCGGCGCGGCGGCTTACCAGCAGCAGGGTCCCACGGCAGGCCCGGCCGGCCCGACTGACTCTGCAGGTCCCCAACCGAACTCTGGTCCTGGTGCTGGCCCGAGCTCTGGCCCGAACGATGAAAATGTCGTCGATGGAGAAGTCAGGGACGTATAAGCGTTCTAATTTATGGCCAAACGCGATTACTACGAGATCTTAGGCGTCTCCCGCGACGCCTCCAAAGAAGATATTAAGGACGCATTTCGTAAGCTGGCGCGCCAATATCACCCCGATGTCAGCCAGGAACCGGATGCCGAAGAGCGCTTCAAAGAGATCAACGAAGCCTATGGCATCCTCTCGGAAGATGAGAAGCGCGCCGCTTACGATCGCTATGGCCACGCGGGGGTGCAAGGCACCGGCGGAATGCCCGATTTCACTACGGTGGATTTCTCGGACATTTTCGAGGAATTTTTTGGCTTCGGCGGCTTCGGGCGAAGCTCCCAACGCTCCCGCAATATGCCCCGTCGAGGTGGTGACCTGCAGCTTTCGGTAGAGCTCACCTTTGAAGAAGCTGTCTTCGGTGTCGATAAAGAAATTGAATTCAACCGCGAAGAGGTTTGCGGCACTTGCCAGGGGAGCGGCGCCGAGCCAGGCAGCTCGCCCATACGCTGCTCCAGCTGCAATGGCAGCGGCGAGGTCCGCCAGGTGAGGCAGACCCTGCTGGGATCCATGGTACAGGTCTCTACCTGCCCAACCTGCAACGGGCAGGGACAGGTGATCACCAGCCCTTGCCATACCTGCAAAGGGAGAAAATTGGAACGCAAGACGCGCCGGAAAGCTGTTTCCATCCCGGCGGGCGTGGATTCAGGCAACCAGATTCGCCTGGCTGGCGAAGGACAGCCTGGGATCAACGGCGGACCGACGGGCAACCTGTACCTGCTCATTCAAGTCAAGCCGCACCAATTTTTCCGCCGGCGCAATAATGATATCTTGTTGGACCTGGATATCAACATTGCCCAGGCTACCCTGGGCGCAGATGTGACCCATTCCTACGGTGGACGGCACCGAGAAGTTGAAAATTCCGGCCGGAATCCAACCCGGAAAGGTGCTGCGCATCCGCAATAAGGGGATCCCGTCCCTGAGAGGCGGCGGGCGCGGTGATCAGCTCGTAATTGTCAATGTAGCGATTCCTCAGAAATTGACCTCAGAACAGCGCAAGCTGTTCGAGCAGCTGGCTCAAAGCCTGGGCAGTGAAGTGAAACCCCAGGAACGCAGCTTTGTCGATTGGCTGAAGGAGACCCTGGGCGGTTGACGAATTCCGTGACGAAGTCTCAACTTGACAGACCACCATTGGCTTGAAGTTTCGATGACTGTGGATGGCGAGCTGGCAGAAGCCGTCGCCGAGGTATTGGCGCGCTTTGCACCTGACGGGGTGGCGATCGAAAGCACTGCTGTGTATGCCGATGAAGAAGATGAGGGAGGGCACGCGGTGGGTCCGCTGCGCGTGTGCTGCTACCTGCCAGCCGATACCCAAATCGAAGAAACCCGCCAAAAAATTGAGCAAGCTTTATGGTACCTGGGCCGCATTTCTCCGATGCCTGCTCCCCAGTTCAAACTGATCCAGGAAGTCAACTGGGTTGAAACCTGGAAGCAGCACTACCACCCCATTCTGGTGGGCACCCGCTTGATTGTTTTACCCTCCTGGATCGAAGATTATCCCGAAGACCGCATCCCCATCCGCATTGAACCGGGCATGGCGTTCGGCACCGGCACCCACCCCACCACGCAGCTCTGCATGGCGCTGGCAGAAAGCCAGGTGCTGCAAGGCAAGCCGGTCATCGACGTGGGCTGCGGCTCGGGAATCTTATCCGTGGCAGCCTTGAAATTGGGAGCGAGCAAAGCCCTGGGTGTCGACATCGACCTCGAAGCGATTGGGGCATCACAGCAGAACGCAGCCCTCAACGGGGTCAGCGAGCGTTTAGAGGTGGGCATAGGCTCAGTCAGCGATGTACGCCTCGGTAAGTTTTCAATCCGCCAGGCCCCCCTGGTCTTCGCCAACATCCTGGCTCCGATCATCGTCCGGCTGCTGAATGACGGATTAGCAGAGCTGGTTTCGCCGGGCGGCAGCCTGATTTTATCCGGTATCCTTGCCGAACAAGAGGAAACCGTTCTGGAGGCTGCCCGCCTCCACGGGCTGCGTCTGTGTGAAGGCAGGCAGGTTGCAGATTGGCTGGCACTGCGCCTCAGCCCAGAATCCAATTAAGCTTCTAAGATGATCGTCACCGGCCCATCGTTGGCAATTTCCACCAACATGTGAGCCCCAAACTCGCCAGCCTGTGCAGGTACGCCTTGAGCCTGGAGCAGCTCGACAAAGCGCTGCACCAGGGGGCGCGCCTGGTCGGGCAGGGCGGCATCCGTAAAGGAGGGGCGGCGGCCTTTACGCGCATCGGCATACAGCGTGAACTGGGAGACAACCAGTGCCGCACCTTTGACATCTAAAATTGAGCGATTCATTTTCCCCTGCTCATCTTCGAAAATGCGCAAGTTAGCGGTCTTTTCTGCCAGAAGGCGCGCCGGCTGCTCGCTGTCGCTCGGAGCAATCCCGAGCAAGATAACCAATCCCGGGCCAATCTCAGCGATGGTTCGTTCTCCTACAGTTACCTTACCAGATGTAACGCGCTGTAAAACCAGGCGCATCTTACTCCCTACTGCTTCTGATCAACGACCGCTTTCACCAGCTTGACGGCGATGCTTCCCCCAGGAACAATCAAACCAACCGCGTCAGCGGTCACATCGAAGAGCAGATCTTTTGTGACAATCTGCTTGAACTGGTCACGCATCTTGCGACCGCTCAAATTGACCTCGCCAGTCAGACCGTCAAACTCCACAATGCTGTGTTTTCCTTTGGCTGCCCATTCATATTCAAAGGCATATACCGGTCGGAAGCTCAACTCCAACGCTTCCACACTCACCACCTCTTCATGAATGGTGTTGGCATTCTGAACCGGCTTGATCACTTCGACCATTACCTGGCGGGTGACCGCCGTGGCGCGCACTTGAGGTGGGAGGACCAGCACGCCATTCGGAGCAAAACCATCCAGGTCGTCGATCACGGTCTTGGCAAAGGGGAGGTACTTGCTGAAGTCTTTCAGCTCACCGGTCAAAGCATCGAAGGTATGCTGCGCCTGCCGGTCATCACGGCAGTGCTCTACAGCATGCACCGAAAGCCTGGGACCCTCTTTACCTTTGACCTCGGGGATAAGCACTTGGTCACAGAGCTCAACCTTCTGGACATCCAGACCCCCAACTGGCACGCTATAAGTGACAACCCGGTCATAGATCACCCGCCCCGAAATCCGCACCAGCCAGAACGGTTCCAAACGATTTTCCATGCCGATCATCCGGATTTCATCGGGCTTGGGGCGCGACAGCAGCGCCCCAACTGCGCCTGCTAAGATTTGGGCTTTCTTGCTTTCCACCCGGTCCTGCGACACTTCCAATGAAACCTGAGGAACAAAGAAATAAGCCTGCTCTTCACACAGCGTAATTTCCATAGGAGCCTCCCTGTTTCGGATAGATATTAAGGCAGCCCGACTGCTTCTTTCACTTCCCGCATGGTTTGCGAGGCAATCGCCTTGGCGCGCAGGGCCCCATCCTGCAGCACATTTCTCACCAGGTCGGGGTCTTGGGCCAGCTCGCTGCGGCGCTGGCGGAATGGAGCCAGGTTGGCGTTCATGTTTACGGCCAACCGCTTCTTGCAATCCACACAGCCAATCCCGGCGCGGCGGCATTCCACGTTAATCATCTCTACTTCTTCACCTGTGGAAAACACCTTATGCATCGAGAAGACATTGCACACATCCGGGTTGCCGGGGTCGCTGCGGCGGATGCGCTGCGGATCGGTGACCATCTGCATGACGCGCTGCTGCGTCTCATCAGGCGTGGCGGCAATCTCGATATGATTGTTAAGCGACTTGCTCATCTTTTCCACGCCGTCGATACCGATCACCTTGGGCACGGCAGTGTTTTTCATCTGCGGCTCGATCAGCACGTTCGTATTGTAGCGGAAGTTGAAGGAACGTACCAGCTCGCGCGCATATTCCAGGTGCGGCGCCTGGTCGATGCCCACCGGCACCAGATTGGATTTATAGAGCACAATATCAGCGGTCATCAGCACCGGGTAGCCCACCAACCCGTAATTCACATTTTGGGGCTGCTGGCGGACTTTCTCTTTGAAAGTCGGCAGATCTGTCAACTTGCCAAGCTGCGCCACCATGGAAAGGATGGTGTGCAGCTCGGTCACCTCCGAGACATGCGACTGGACGAACATGATCGTCTCGGCGGGACGGATGCCGGCTGCCAGCCAATCGAGCGCCATATCGTAGGTGTTCTGGCGCAAGTTAAATGTTTCTTCCACCGTCGTCAGGGCGTGCAGATCAACGATGCAGTACACGCACTCATAATCATCCTGCAAAGCAACGTAATTCTTGACTGCTCCTAGGTAATTCCCCAGGTGCTGCCGGCCGGTGGGCCGCGCCCCAGAGAAAACCCGGCCTTTCTTTGGTCCTGTCATTCATGCCTCCTGTTACAGCCCTCACCCCTGCCCCTCTCCCTTTGGGAGAGGGGAGAAAAAATTGTCATATTCCCTTCTTCATTAGATTGACTACCTCGCCCGGTTCGGCATGCCGCCCGGCCTGCAGCTTGGAGTAGACCAGCTTGTCATTCACGGTGACCTCAAAGCACCCTCCATCTGAAGGGACCAGGGTAATCTCGGCGATCTCCGGTTCGAATTGCTTGAGTAAATCTGCCATCAAACTGACGGCACGGTCTGTGTAGTGTCAAACCTGGCAGTACTCAATGCGAATTTTACGTGCCATCTCAAACTCCTTCGATAAACAAAATCCCCCGCCGGTGATGCAACGGGGGTGACGAGCCAGCCTCACTCAAATGGGGTACGGCTTTCGCAAGCTTATACCCTTTGCCTGGATAACGGTGGCAGCTCCGGCACAGGTTACTCACAGTGATCTGTTTCACCCTGCAGCTCGATGGTCCATTCAGCACTGGCGCTCGGGCGGGATTTTCAGCAGCTGCCCGCTCTCTGTACCGCCGCTTCAATGTTACTCGTCCATTTCACAGCTTTTGGAGATGTGATTGAGAATAGTATAACATAAAAGCGATCTGCAGTGGGTTAACGGTGCACCAGGTCTTCGAGCTTGCGGCGCGGGCGAGGTTTTGGATCTTCGGCAGCATACCCGATGGGCAGGAGCGCTACTGGCAGCAGGTCTGCAGGCAGTCCGGCTGCCTGGCGCACGGGCTCCTCCTGAAAGGCGCCCACCCAGACGGTCGATAGATCAAGCTCCTGGGCGGCGAGCATGGCATAAGTGCAGGCAATGGTGGCGTCCTGGATGGAATACAGCTCCCGGCCGCGCTCGCCATATTTGACTGCCGAGCGCTGCGGGTTCGCGCAGAAGACCAGGTCAACCGGCGCCTGGGCGAGGAACTCCTGCCTGAGAGCCGCCCTGACCAGGGCCTGCCGCTGTTCTGGATCGGTAACCACATAAATTTCATAGCCCTGCAGGTTGCCCGCCGAGGGTGCCAGGTTGCAAGCTTCGAGGATTTTCTGCAGCTTTTCCACCTCGATGGGGGTTTCTTTGAAGAGACGGATGGAGCGGCGAGTTTGGATGAGGGAGAAGAAGGACATAAAATTTCCTTTGATCAGGGGAAGGGAGTGAGGATTTATCAAGAACCATTCTAGATTAAGTAGCCATCCGCGTCAAGCTGGTCGAAAACTAATCGAGGCCAAGAAAGGAATGCTTCACAGGGACCTTCGCTGGTAAAAACGCCTGCTCAGGGTGGCAAATTTCAGCACAATGGACTTAGCCGACCCTTTCATCCTGATCTATCCGTTAACCTTATAGCACCAATCGCTCTTACTTGACACAGGTATAATCAACCTGTCATCCACAGACCAGAAGGCCTCCATGGTAGAAAAGAATACGCTCAATGAAATTTTGAAGGAACCGACAACCGTCGAGGAGCTTGAAATCCCGCAAAGCATCTTGACCGATATCATCCTGCGCTGCCTGTATAACGAGGGCAACGTGGCTTTCCGCCGTCTGGCGCAGGTGATGCGCGTGCCGACCGTGCTCCCCAAGCAGCTCGATTGGCTGCGCCAGGAGCACCTAGTGGAAGTCTCGCAGAGCGGCGCCTATGGGCATTTGAACTATGTGTATAAGCTCACGGGAGCTGGCGAAGATCGGGCGCGCGAGTCGATGGAACGCAGCCAGTATGTGGGCCCGGCGCCGGTGCCGGTGCACCGCTACAACAAAGCCATCGAGCTGCAAACTTCTGGGAGGCGCCCGATCGCAGTGGAGCAGGTCAAAGAAGCGCTCAGCGACATGATCCTTCCAGAAGATTTCCACCGCCGAATTGGCCCCGCAGTGAGCTCTGGCGCATCTTTGTTTCTGTACGGACCCTCAGGCAACGGCAAGACCACCATCGCCCAGCGGATGGCCAAGCTGATCGCTGGCACTGACCCAATCTGGCTGCCGCATGCGCTGACGGCGGGTGGGCAGATCATCCAGATCCATGACCGGCTGTTCCACAATGCCGCCGAGGTGGGAAAAGAGCTTTCGGGGATCGATGGGCGCTGGTCGCTGTTCCAAAGGCCTTCTGTGGTGGTAGGCGGCGAGCTGAAAATGGACGCCCTGGATTTGCGCTATGATATGGTGGCGAAGATCTATGAAGCTCCCCTGCAGCTGAAAGCCAACGGGGGCATGTTCCTGATCGATGACTTCGGCCGCCAGCAGGTGAGCCCGGTGGACCTGCTCAACCGCTGGATTGTGCCATTGGAGAACGCCGTCGATTTCTTGCGCCTGCGCACCGGGCAAACCATCGTGGTGCCTTTCCGCACGCTGATCGTCTTCAGCACGAACCTGGATCCCTACAAGCTGGCAGATGACGCTTTCTACCGGCGCATCCAAATGAAGGTTGGCGTCTTCAGCCCGAACGAGGAGCGCTACCGAGAGATCTTCCTCAAGGTCTGCGATCAGACTGGGATTGCCTTTGATGAGATGAGCTTCAACCACCTGCTCGACAAATGGTACCGCCAGACCGGGCGAGCACTGCAGTCGGTCCACCCGCGCGACATTTTGAAAATCATCCAGGCATTGTGCCATTACGACAACACCCAGGCGCGCATGACGTCCGAACTGATCGACGAGGCGTGCTACAGCTATTTCGTCGAGCAATAGTGTTATACTTTCCCTGACAATCCAGAATAAAGAATCCACTAATCTTCACCAATCTACACGAATTGGTAAATAATTGAAAGGAAGCGTTAATGGCCAAATTTAATATCCTGGATTTCGGCGCGGTTGGAGATGGAAAGTACGAGGAAATACAATTCCACCCCGAAGACGCCAAGGGCACGAAGAAAAACCTTCTTGAATAGATAAATTACAAAATATCAATAAGGAGATAAGATGACACTACAACCTGAACCAACCATCGGCGACACAAGCTGGTTTACCCACGACCGCTTTGGGATGTTCATCCATTGGGGCTTATACGCCCAGGCGGCGCGCCATGAATGGGTCAAGAATGTCGAGCGCATGACCGACGAGCATTACCAGCGCTATTTCGACCACTTCAACCCAGACCTGTTCGACCCACCTCAATGGGCAAAGGCAGCCCGCCAGGCGGGCATGAAATACCTGGTGATCACCTCCAAGCACCACGAAGGCTTCTGCCTGTGGGATTCGAAATACACAGATTACAAAGCCACCCATACACCCTACGGCAAAGATTTGATAAAGCAGGTGGTGGAGGCGTACCGGGCAGAAGGTTTGCGGGTGGGCTTTTATTACTCGCTGATCGACTGGCACCACCCGCACTTCCCCATCGATGGCATTCATCCCTACCGGGATGACCCGCGCGCCGCGGAGCTGAACCAGGGGCGCGATATCACCATCTATGCTGAGTACCTGCGGGACCAGGTGGGTGAGCTGCTGACACAGTTTGGGCAGGTTGACATCCTGTGGCTTGATTTCTCATACCCCAACCAGGTTTATAAGGGCATGCCCGGCAAAGGGCGCAAAGATTGGGAGAGCGAGAAGCTTTACCAGCTCATCCGGAAGCTGGCGCCGCAGATCGTTCTGAACAACCGCATGGACTATGACGACTTCCCGCCGGATGTCTACACCCCCGAGCAGTTCCAGCCTACGGAATGGGTGAAAGTGAACGGGAAACCGGTGGTGTGGGAAACTTGCCAGACTTTTTCGGGCTCGTGGGGATACCACCGCGACGAAGCTACCTGGAAGAGCCCCGAGCAGCTCATCCGCATGCTGATCAATACGGTCTCTTGCGGGGGGAACCTGCTGATGAATGTGGGGCCGACGGCACGCGGCACCTTCGACAGGCGCGCCATCCAGGCGCTGCAAGTGTACGCTGACTGGATGAGCCTGCACAGCCGGTCAATTTACGGCTGCACGCAGAGCGATTTCGCCCCGCCGGCAGACGTGCGTTACACGCAAAACGGTAATCGGCTATACGCACATCTTTTTGCCTGGCCCTTCAGGCACCTAACCCTGCCGGGACTGGCAGGCAAGGTGGCCTATGCCCAGCTGCTCAACGATGCCAGCGAGGTGCCCTTCAAAGAAGCCGGAGTCGACCGCACCTGGGATGAAAATGAGCTGCCAGAAGGCACGCTTTTGCTCAGCCTGCCGGTGGTCAAGCCGGATGTGGTGGTGCCGGTGATTGAGATCTTCTTAAAATAAACCTTTTTTAGGCACGCTTTCCTAAATTAAAAAGTCGGGAGCAATTCAACTGCTCCCGACTTTTTCTCGAAAAGGTTTATGATTAAGCTTTAACGATGCACTCTACCGGGCATACGGTCACGCACTGCTGCTCATCGAAATGACCCACGCACTCCACACAGGTAGCCGCGTCGATCACGAAGATCGTCGCGCCTTCGGTGATGGAGGTCGTCGGGCAGACAGGCTCGCAAGCGCCGCAAGAAATGCATTCATCTGTAATTTTCATTGCCATGGTATTCTCTCCTAAGGGTTATTCTGCGATCCGTCAGGAATTTTCAATCTATGAAACTCCTGTTGATCTTATACCGTTTTCAATGATTGAGGATAATCTAATCAAAGGTGAGCGTCAAATGACATAAATCATAAATTTCCTACGTTTTGTCACATATTTACTTCAAGAACTGATAGACGTTAAAATATACTAAATAGAAAGGATGCGATGTATGCGCCCATTGAAATTCGCTGTCCTCGGCACCGGTTTTTGGTCATCTTACCAGATCCCAGCCTGGTTTGAGGTCGGCGGCGTAGAGCTGGTGGCAGTTTATAACCGGACGGTTCCGAAAGCAGAGCAGGTGGCCGCCCGGTTTGGCGTGCCAAGGGTTTATGGAGATGTAGAGGAGCTGCTCAGGAATGAAAAGCTCGATTTCGTCGATATCATCACTGAAATCGATGCCCATGCCCCTTTCGTCAAGCTGGCGGCGAAGTACAAGGTCCCAGCGATCTGTCAGAAGCCCATGGCGCCAGACCTGGCAACGGCGGAAGAGATGGTGAGTACCTGCCAGAAAGCTGGCGTGCCGCTCTTCATCCATGAGAATTGGCGCTGGCAGTCCCCGATACGCGCCGTAAAGCAGGTGCTAACAGAAGGCAGGATTGGCGCACCCTTCCGCGCCCGCCTGAATATGATCTCGGGCTTCCCGGTATTTGCCAACCAACCCTTTCTGAAAACGCTGAAGCATTTCATCCTCACTGACCTGGGCAGCCACATACTAGACACCGCCCGCTTCTTGTTTGGCGAGGCGGACCGACTGTACTGCCAGACGCACCAGGTGCACACCGATATCGCCGGTGAAGATGTCGCTACGGTCATGCTGGAGATGGGTGGTAAGACGAGTGTGACCTGCTACCTGGCATATGCTGAAAATTACCTGGAACACGACCACTTCCCGCAGACCTATATCTTTATAGAGGGTACAAAAGGCTCGCTCCAGCTTGGACCCGATTACTGGCTGAGGGTAACGACGGTGGAAGGCACGCTTTCACGTCGGGTACCCCCACCCCGCTATGCCTGGGCGGACCCGGCTTATGACGTGGTGCATTCCAGCATCGTTCCATGCAACGCGGACTTGCTGAAAGAATTGAAAGGCGCAGGCCGCGCTGAAACAACCGGGGAGGATAATCTTAAGACCGTGCGCCTGGTCTTCGCCGCCTACGACTCTGCGGAAAAGAAGCAGGCTATCCACTTTTAAGTGTAACCAAGGAAATAGATTGTAAGGAGCAGAAAATGACTAAAATTGCTTTATTTGGGGCTGCCGGGAAAATGGGCACGCGCATCTCCAACCGGCTGAAAGTCGATGACGTAATTGAAACCTTATACGTTGAATCTGGCGAAGCTGCTGAGAGCCGGCTGCGCGAGCGCGGATTAACACCCACTCCGCCCGAGGAAGCCGCCCGACTGGCAGATATCCTGATCCTTTCCATCCCCGACAAGCTGATCGGGAAAGTCTCCGCCCAGGTGGTACCGCTGATGAAACCGCGCGCCATGCTGATGCTGCTCGATCCGGCAGCGCCGCACGGCGGTGAGCTGCACCAGCGCCTCGACATTGCCTATTTCGTCACCCATCCCTGCCACCCGCCCGTGGTCAACGATGAGGTCGACCCGGCTGCCCGAATGGATTTCTTCGGCGGGACGCATGCCAGGCAGCATGTGGTGGCCGCCCTGATGCAAGGAACGGAGGCCGATTATGCCCTGGGAGAACGGGTCGTCCGCCATATCTTTGCGCCAGTGATGAACGTTTACCGCGTTACGGTTGAACAGATGGCCATCCTCGAGCCAGCCTTATCGGAAACCGTAGTGCTGACCTGCATGGTGATCATGCGAGAAGCCATCGATGAGGCCATCCAGCGCGGCGTTCCGCCCCAGGCGGCGCGCGATTTCGTCCTGGGTCACATGAACGTCAATATCGGGATCTTGTTCAATTATATCGATGCCCAGCTTTCTGACGGTGCCAAGATGGCGGTGGAGCGTGCCCGTCAAAGCATCTTTCAACCCGATTGGAAAAAGGTGTTCGAGCCAGAGAATGTGCTGCGCGAAGTGAAGGCAATTACCCAGGGAATAACAATAAAATAGCGATGCTTAACTAGTAATCAATGCGAGAACGTATCACCAGGGAGATTAACTGATCAGGCGAAATAATTCGTACGCCTTGACTTTCAATATGAGTTAACAGGGCAGAATCCCAACTTACGATGAATTCAGCCTCAGCCTCCAGAGCAGCACTAATTAAAAAATCATCATTAGGGTCTGGCAAGCTGCCATGTGCGTCTTTTTCTCCCGCAGTCCAAATCGCATCATAACGAAGCCGGTGGAATAAAGCTAACTTGCGTTGTTGATCTACTCGTGAGGCAATTTCAGGCCGGTTGAGAACTTCTACCAGCTCTCCAAATAAATCAGGGAAGATCACAATGTAAAATTTACGCTCGCTCCACAAATGCAATAACCAGGCCCCACCACCACGAGGCGAAAGTAAAAAAGACACAAAAACATTTGTATCAACGACGATATTCATTTCTTGCGTGAGGCGTAACGCAAACGCTCTTCACGTACGAGCTGGACAGCCAGCGCCCGCGCTTCATCCTCAGTTAGATCGCTGGTAGTCGGTGAGGCAAGTAATTGATCAAAATCTTTATTGCGCTGTCGTTCATCCAGTTCTTTGAGACGCCGATATTCATCTATCCCAACCAAGACTGCCAATTCCCGTCCTCGCCGAGACACGAAATAGGTTTGTCCCGCGCTGGCACGGTCGGCCAATTCAGGTAACTTCTTACGCGCTTCTGCAAGATTGATTGTCTCGCTCATCTTGTACAATCCTTTCATATCAAATTGTACAACATAAAACCTTATAAGTCAATGCAAACTTATTTTATTAATTTATACAACTTATACGAAAAGCCCACCACCTTGAATTGAAACAGCCCCCTGATATTGTCAGGGATGGTGGAGAAATAAATCGGGCGCATATCTTTGTTCTGGAGCACGAACTCGATTGCCGAAGCAGGAAACTTTCCATCAGTTCCGAAGGGCAGCGGCTCATAGCAGGCAATCCCATTGCGCTGCTCTTCGACATGCGCGACATAACAGACCGCATACAGCAAGTCCCAATCGACAAAAAGGATGGCGTTATCTTCCACCGTGTCTGCAATCTTCTTCGCTTCACGGTAAGGATAACCAGGGTCCATGACTGGATAAGGGTAGTACATGCGGCTCTCATCCAAGAAGCTGATCCGTCCCAGCCGGACGGATTGCCAAACAGGTTCTTTGAAAGCAAGCGCTGCCCATACACACACGCCCAGTACGATCAGGTTTCCTACCAAGGCACAAGTCTGCTTGCGCACATGGAAAGCCCGTAAAAATGTTTCGATACCTTCTGCCAGGCAGGCCAAACCTTCATTTAAACAGATGGCGACGATCACAAACAGGGGAATAAAGAAGACTTCCAGGTCACCAACCCGGTAATTTAGCAAGAAGAATATCATCCCGAGCCAGCTGCCAAAGAGCAGCAGCCCCTCGGGCCAGCGGGTCTGCCCATCCACTTTTCTGGAAAGCAGGCCGATAACACCGATCAAGGCGATGAAGAAGAAAACCACTCCAAAGGTGCTCATCGTGCGGTCCAGGTATGTCTGGAAATTAGCCCTGACATCGTCGGCTGTGCCACTGAACATCTGTCCTTGCCACTGGCGCGAGAAAAAGATGAATCCAATGCGGGTCAATGGAGAGTCAAAATCATCGGGCTGCAAGCCATAAGCGCTGGCATGCACGCGGAAATTCGCCGGCATACCGGTAGGGTCGTTATGGGCATCTAAAGCGAAGAAGCTGGCAGTAAAGATCAACACCCCCACCAGGCCTCCGGTAAGGGCAGCAATCCAGGCCTGCCGGTTCGCTTTCTTGAACAGCATATAAAGCAAGATCGCCGGCGAGAGGAGAGCGACCAGGGTGTGGATGCCCAAGGAAAGCCCACCTACCACACCGGCTGCAAATAAATAAGTTTTTTGAGAGGTTTTTCCCCACAGGATCACCAGCAGGAGCACCCCGCCCGTGAACGCAGCCGCGGGAGTATAGACTTCTGCGATGACCGCCTGCCACCAGAAAAGGGCATTGACACCCAGCAGCAAGGGAGCAACCAGGCTGAGCAGCCGCTTGCCGGTCAGAAGCTTGCTGATCAGGTAAACTTCAGACAAAGCCAGTGCGCCTGCCAGGGCTGAAAACAGGTTTACCTTGTAGGCAACGGTCTGGAATGGCAGCCAGGAGAGCAGCTTGGCAATCAATAAATAGATGGGATAGCCGGTGTTATGGGCGATGCCCAAGGTGCTCGCCAGGACCTGAAATTCGCCGCTGTCTCCTTCCAACACGCCGGGCGCCAGGGTACGCACGTACAGCCCCATCCCAAGCAGGAAAACCAGGCCTGCTAGCGCTAAATCTATCTTGGAGATGGGCTTGCGATCCGCCATCTTTAAGCAGCTCGCCAACTATTTACCGAAATGGGCTTCGACGGTCATACCCCAGCGTAAAAGCGGGTCAGGTTGATCGAGTTTGATACGCACGACATAGGTGATATCACCGGAGCGCTCAACATAAGTCTCGCCAATTGACTCCACGATCCCGCTCATTTCCAAATCAGGGAATGCATCTGGTAGAAGAATAACAGGCTGACCGACATCGATTTTGACCACTTCATTTTCGGTCAGATCGCTGGTTTCAACGTACCAGCTCGAGGTATCTGCCAGGACCATGACGACCTGGCCTGGTTGAACACGCTCACCGACGGACATATCCACTTTCAGAATCTTACCATCATAGGGGGCCACCAGAGTCAGCTTATCCAAAGCCGATTTTGCAGCATCAACCTGGGCTGAAGTGTTTTGAACCTGAGATTGAGCCAGGGCAAGCTGGTCAGGATCAGGGCCTTCCATGCGCGCCTCAGCATCGCGGCGAGCCTGGTCCAGGCGCACCTGGGCATTGACCAGATCCTCTTGCGCACGCGCCAGCTCGTTGATCAGGGTATTGCGGTCGCGCACAGCCTGGTTATATTTATTTTGAGCATCTTTTAGCGCATCCTCAGCGTCTTTTCGGTTTTGGTTATCCTCAGCCAGGTCTGCGTACTTGTCAAACTCATCCTGGGCATCTTCAAGCTCATCTTCAGCGTCTGACACCGCCTGCTTGGCATCGTCGATTTTATCTTCAGTCTCTTGGGTATCGATCTCCTCCAGATTCTTTTGAGCGTTCATGAACACTTCTTCAGCATCTAACACAGCCAGGTTGGCATCGCTGGTGACAATGGAAGCTTTCTCATTCAGATCATCCAACTGCTGCTGGGCGATCAATAAGGCAAGCTCAGCAGTCGCAAGGTTGGCTTCAAAGGACTGCCGGTCACCCAGGCGAGCCAGGTTAATCCCTTTCGTTACCTGGTCACCTTCTTTTACCAAGATTTCCATCACATCACCTGGTACGGTGAAGTACAGGTTGGCAAAATCCTTGGGGACAACCTGCCCTTCAACAATCACCGTGGAAACATCCTGTTTGATTGGTGCAGGCGTAATGGTCGGCTCAGGCGAGGTCACTTGCTTGATCGCATCGCAGCCCGTTAATAGAAAGCTAGCCTGCAGCAGAAAGACCAGGATATAGCGTAAATTTGATTTAAATGTTTGTTTCATCAATTTCTTCCTCTCAAAAATGGTACTTAAGGTTACAGTTTTCGAATCTGTTCGAATGATGGCAAATTCTGGTTTATTCCGTTTCTGATCAACTCTTATTCATAGGACAATACTTCTCGGATGGTCAAGCTGGCAGCATTCCGAGCTGGCAGGATACTGGCAAACACCGAAAGCAGCAGCACCACACCCAACCAGACCAATAAACCTGTGGCCGTGAAGGTGAAACCAGAAGGGGCTCCAAAGAGGGCCAGGTTGATGGCATTGGAGAGCAGGGTGCTGATGGGAAATGCCAGCAAAACACCAAAGAACCAGCTGATCATGCCGATCAACAATCCTTCGACCATCACCAGGTTGATGATGGCACGATCTGAAGCGCCAATGGAGCGCATGATGCCAATCTCGCGCGTGCGTTCCAAGACATTCATGCTCATCGTCCCAGCCAGGCCAATACTGCCCACCAGGGCAATCAATGAAGCCATGATCAAAAGAAAGCCTGTCAAGATACTCAACCCATCAGAGGCGGTATTGGTTAATGAAAACCCTTCTTCTACGTCGGCCACAACAATATTTTGGCTTTCCAAATAATATTCGATCCGGCGGCCCAAGGCTGTCTGTTCCTGCTCAGTCAGGCTGGGGTGGTCACCCATGACGCGGTATGAGCTGGCGCTGTTCGGCTGGTGAGTCAGGCGGGTGAGGGTTTCAAAGGTTGTATAAGCAACAAAGCCACCACTCCGCCCTGTTAATTGGAAGAGACCCACGACCCCAAAATCGACCTCATCGCCATTAATTTTTAGGCGAAGCGTGTCGCCAGGTTTTAAGTCCGGATAGACTTCCAGGAAACGCTCACTGACCGCAATGGCATTCTCGTCGCCGGGGATCAACCAACGACCTTTCAGCAAGATGGGTTCGACCATTTTGCTGCCGGCAGGAGGCGCAAGCAGCCCAATACTCTCGCCCACAGAGCCGTCGGGCATGACCAGCTCGCTGCGTGCCGAAGCCCAACCTTCAACCTGGCCCACTCCAGGCACATTAGATAAAAGACTCTCGATTTCGGCAATGCGATAATTTCCACCCAGAGTAAGATTGACATCTGCCAGGAAGTACTTTCCGATCCGACCGATATAGTTGTTCAAAGAGCCCTGCACATTGAAAGTGGCGATAAAGATGGCTCCACCCAGGGTGAGGGTCACTAAGGTGAGCAGCAAGCGCCACTTACGCCGGAAGGTATTGCGCAGAGAAATCAATTGGGGACGCGATAAGCCGCGAATACTTTCTAAAAGCCGGTCAATCCAGTGCTTGCGCTTGGAGAGCCTGGGCTGGCTGTAACCGCTCAGGGCTGCGACTGCAGAGACACGCGTGCCCTGCAAGATGGGAATAAAACCAGCGGCTGGCGGCACAATCAAAGCAATCACAAACTGCAAAAATATCGCTATTGGAATGTAACGGAAGCCTTGCAGGTCCATGTTAATCGCAAAAGTCAGGTTTTCCAGTAAGGAATAGGCTGCCTGGCCTGCAACAGGCACCGAGATCAAGAAGGCAACCAGGCCAAAGATAAAGATTAATAACATATAGATGCCAACAATCTGGCCGCGCCGGCCGCCGATGGTCTTCATCACGCCAATCTGGTGCACTTGCTGGTTCAGCAAAGCTGAGAGGGTGTTGGTGATTAAGAATGCACTCAGAAAAACAACCATCAGGCCGAGGAGGAACAACACACTGGAGATGGCCTGAACATAAACAGAATTGGGGTGATTATTGGAGGCACGCTCGACAGTACTGTAGATGGTATACCCGTCATTTTCAATTTCTTTACTGATCTGGTTTGAAATCTCACGCAGGTGGGCCAGGTCATTTGGATTCTCTTCAACAGTCACCAGCAAGCGGTTCAATGCGGGAGGCTGCTCCAACCATTCCAGGGGATCCGTGGTCATATAACTCTGGATCGGAGCAAGGAAGAACCCGCCACTGCCTTGAGTGGCGCCAATCGTTTGGTCGTGCACCACGCCCACCAGGCGCAACTGGCGGATTTTACCCGAGGAGGTTTCAACTTCGACGTAATCCCCTACCTGAGCACCCAGTTCAGGGAGTTTATAGCGGTCAATAACAATTTCTCTATCTTCTGGAGGCCACACGCCTTGTTCCAGCTTGAGCTTGTTGATTTCCTTTTCACCAATATTAGGGATTGCTGTAATATCGATCGTGCTCCATTCGTCTGGGCCAGTCTTGACGCGAGACGAGAACCCACGCTCTCCTTCCACCTGCCGGACGCCAGGCAAGTTTTTTATATGGTCAACCAGCCCTTCATCGAATGAGCTGACGGACATCACGATATTGGCAGGATTAACCGCCGCGTAACCTGCTGACATATCCTCAGTGATGATCACATACATAGAGGCGATCATACCCAGGGCAATCAAACCTACCGCAATGGAAGCAATCACCAGGAGCGAGCGGATTTTATTGTCCCATAAATCGGAGAGCACTTTATGCAAACGAGGACGCAGCATGGTTACCCTCCTTCTGCCTTTTCATCTTCAGAACAGAACCGGAGGCCGCGTTCTTGAGCTTGCTGCATCAGAGCGCGCTCTGCACGCTGGCTGCCTGCCAACAGCTCCCGAAAGGCCTCGCTGTTCAACCACAGCGTCTCGACGGGCTCATAGGGCGAAACCGAAAAACTCAGATTGCAAGCAGCCTCATCCTGTAAATCCAACTCGCTGAAGTACTGCCCTGGATTCAGGTAATCCACCAATTTTTCACCTTCTTGATCACCCGAACGGTGAACTTCCACCAAGCCATGCGTGATCACATGCAGACCGGTCGAAGCCGAGCCTCGCCGAGCGATCATGGTACCAGCCTCAAAAGAGCGCGGGACGGCCTGGCTGGAAATCTTGAGCATCTGCGAATGAGGCAGGGCAGATAAAGCCTGCGAAACAAATTCGTTGATCAAATAACCATCCGAGATGTACACCTGCCGGGAGGTACGGCGGGTCAGGTTCGGATCATGGGTGACAATAATGATGGTCTTCCCCTTCTCTGCCAGGTCACAGAAGATACCCAGCACGTTCTCCGCAGTGCGCGAATCCAGGTTGCCAGTGGGCTCATCGGCGATGATCAAAGGTGGGTCGTTAGCAAGAGCGCGAGCGATCGCCGCGGTCTGCTGTTGACCTCCCGAAAGAGCCGCCGGCAGCTTATCGGCCTCATCTTGCAGGCCAACCATGCCAAGCAATCCCCGAGCGAGACCTTCTCGCTCGCTGGGTGCATACATGTTGCAGAAATCCATTGGAAGCATGGTATTTTCGAGCACGGTCAGCATCGGCAGGAGCTGGAAGAATTGGAAGACAATCCCCATCGTCCGGCCACGCCATACCGCCAGCCGGCCTTCGCCCATATGATGGACATCGGTATCTCCCACGCGCACAATCCCCGAAGTAGGATGGTCGATACCGGTGATCATATTGATCAACGTGGATTTACCGCTGCCCGATTTGCCCAAGACGCTGACAAACTCTCCTTCGCCAAAGCAAAGGCTGACATCCTTCAGAGCAGTATATTCACCTGCCGCGGTCTTAAAGATCTTGGTGACATCATTAAGTTGAATGAGGGCGCAGCCCTTATCCACGGACTGCGAAGACAAAGGAACCGGCGAGGGAGTGAACGAAGACGACTTAGGCATTTTTCCTGGCTCCCCTAATCGATCTTGAACTGCGGTTCTTCCACGAACTTGCCGTCAGCGATCCATACCAGGCGCGAGAAGCGCCGCGCAAAAGTCATGTCGTGGGTAGCCATCAGGATGGTTTTGCCCTGGGTGGCTAAACCCTCGAAGATTTCGAAAATCGTTTCAGCCGTCACGGAGTCCAACCGCCCTGTCGGTTCATCCGCCAGGACTACGGGCGGGTCATTTGCCAAGGCGCGGGCAATGGCCACGCGCTGCTGCTGCCCGCCTGAGATCAGCGAGGGCACTTTTGAGGCATGTGCATCCAGCTCCACCTCACGCAGCAGCTCCATGGCGAACTTGGAACTGGTTAAAGGTCGATATTTCCCCGCAAAATCCATCGCCAGCAGCACATTATCGAGAACTGTCAGGGTTGGCATGAGCTGGAAAGATTGAAACACCACCCCCAGGTTCTTGCCGCGCCAGGTCGCCGCCTGGTTCTCATTCAGCGAATGGACAGCCACATCCTCCACCCAAATTTGACCCTGCGAGACATGATCAACGCCGGCGATCAGGTTGATGAGCGTGGATTTTCCCGCGCCCGATTTCCCCAAGATGCCAATAAATTCTCCTGGGAACACGTCGAGATCCAGGCCTTTCAAAGCCAAGAAATCTCCGGCGGCTGTTTTATAGGATTTTTCCACCTGGCGCAGCCGGATGAATGGCTCGGTGGTAGGGGTTTCGCGATGAACTGGTTGAGTCACAATCAATTTATAGTAAAATGAACAGGTTATTCAGTATGAGACAAGGAGTTTAATTATAACCAGGTATTTAAGAGTGTCAATCGCCAATTTGCCCTCCATGTTCAAAAATAGACACCTGTTCAGGAATATAATATGGCCATCCCCAAAAACGACCGGCGCGTGAGCCGGACACGGCGCAGCCTGCGCGAAGCCTTAATGGTTGTTATCCTTGAAAAAGGATATGATGCGGTGACTATCGAAGATATCACCTCGCGAGCAGATGTGGGACGCACAACTTTTTACCTTCATTATCGAGATAAAGAAGAGCTCCTTCAGGAAAGTATCAATGAAGTTGTGGATGATCTTTTCGTTCAAGTTTCCCAAAAGCCTCTGGCTGAATGGGATCAACCAGGTGAAGTATCCGGCGAAGAAACCCTTTTCCCAATCCTATTGGTTTTCCAGCATGCTGCAGAAAATGCGGATCTGTACCGCGTGGTCCTGCGCGGGGAAGGAACCAGTAAAATTCAAAACCATATCCGCAACATTACTGCCAGCGCTGTAACGGAATTCTTGCGGCTGATGGCTGAGCGGGATGGTCTTGCCTTCCACCCGATCGTACCGGTGGAAGTTTTTTCCAATTATTTTGCAGGATCTCTGTTAGGCGTTTTAACGTGGTGGTTGGAAAACAACATGCCCTATCCTGCTGAAAAAATAGCCAGTATCTACCAGCAGCTGGTATATTCAAGCGCAAATGCAGTGCTGGGTTTAAATAAAGAATGAGAAAGGAATATGCAAAGGAAACAAGAGATGGCAAAAATGAGAAATGAAAAAACATTTGAACCTACCTGGGAATCGCTGATCGCCTACCAGGTACCAGACTGGTACCTGGATGCCAAGTTCGGCATCTTCATCCATTGGGGATTGTACAGCGTCCCAGCCTTCGGCAACGAATGGTACCCGCGCAATATGTACCTCGCCAACACGGTTGAATACCAGCATCATGCTGAGACCTATGGTCCCCAGGCCAAGTTTGGCTATAAGGATTTCATTCCATTATTCAAGGCACAAAAATTTGACCCTCAGCAGTGGGCAAAACTATTCCAGGAGGCAGGAGCCAGGTACGTGGTCCCGGTGGCGGAGCACCACGATGGTTTTGCCATGTACGACAGCAGCTTGAGTCGCTGGACGGCTGCGAAAATGGGCCCCAAACGGGATATCATCGGAGAGCTAGCCCAGGCCGTGCGCCAGCAGGGGATGGTCTTCGGCCTGTCCAGCCACCGCGCGGAACACTGGTGGTTCATGAACGGAGGAAGAGCATTCAACTCTGATGTCAACGATGCAAAGGTTGCTGACTTCTATGGTCCGGCAAAACCCGTATCCGGAGACTGGTCCAGTAAGGATTGGCATCCAAGACCTGATGCCAAATTCCTGGATGATTGGCTGAGCCGCACTTGTGAGCTGGTGGATAAATACCGCCCGCAGCTGGTGTGGTTTGACTGGTGGATCGAGCAGATCGTTTTCGAACCCTACTTGGAAAAATTTGCCGCTTATTATTACAACAAAGGTTTGAGCTGGAACCTGGGAATGGTGATCAACTACAAGAACCAAACTTTCCCAGACCAGACGGCTGTCCTGGATGTGGAACGCGGCCAGCTCAAGGATACCCGGCCGTTCTTCTGGCAAACAGACACCTCCATCTCGAAGAACTCCTGGGGCTTTGTGCTGAACCAGGATTATAAGACCCCCGGATCGATCATCTGCGACCTGGTCGATATTGTCAGTAAGAACGGCGCCCTGCTGCTTAACGTTGGCCCGCGCCCGGATGGCACCATCCCCGAACAAGAGCAAGCCATCTTAGGCAAGATCGGCAGCTGGCTGCGCATCAACGGTGAGGCTATATACAACACTCGCCCGTGGGAGGTCTTTGGCGAAGGCCCGACCGAAGTCAAGGATGGCTCATTTACCGACACCAAACGTGACAGCTTCACCGCGCAAGACATCCGCTTCACGCACAAGGGCAATACACTGTATGCCATCGCACTGAACCGTCCGGCAGGAGAGCTGGTGATTAAGTCCTTAAAATCAGGCTCTTCAATCCAGGCTGGGCAGATCCAGCAGGTCAGCCTGCTGGGAGGTGAGGGCTCATTACCCTGGCAGCAGAATGAGGCAGGCTTGCACGTTACCATGCCCGATGAACTCCCCGGAAAGTATGCTTACACATTCAAAATTGAGGTGAGTAAATGAAAGAACCACAGCTGGCTGCGAACAGCCCCACCCTGAAAAAATCAGACCTGATCCTCATCACCGGCGCGGGAGGGTTTATCGGCGGCTCGCTGACGCGCTACTTCCACGAGCAGGGTTTCACCCATATCCGAGCTGTGGATAAAAAGCCTCTGGCGAACTGGTACCAGCGTGTGGAGGGGGTGGAAAGCTTGTGCCTGGATCTTAGCCAATCAGAGAACTGCGTGCGCGCCTGCGAGGGAGCCGTGGAGGTATATAACCTGGCGGCTGATATGGGCGGGATGGGCTTCATCGAACGCTTCCGGGTGGAATGCCTGCGCAGCATCTTGATCAATACGCACATGCTCGAAGCCGCCTATCGGGCGGGCGTGAGACGCTATTTCTACTCATCATCCGCCTGCGCTTACAACACCGAACTGCAGAAAGACCCCCACGTGCGGGCGCTCAAAAAATCGGATGCTTACCCCGCCATGGCTGAACGCGGCTACGGCTGGGAAAAGCTGGTGTCGGAGATGTTCTGCCAGGAATACTGGGCGGAGCGCGGCCTGGAAACGCACATCGCCCGCTTCCATAATGTCTACGGTCCCTGGGGAACCTGGGATGGCGGGCGGGAAAAAGCCCCAGCTGCCATCTGCCGCAAGGTGATCGAAGCCAAGGATAAAGGCAAGCACGAGATTGTCATCTGGGGTGATGGGACGCAGACCCGCAGCTTCATGTATATCGACGACTGCGTGTATGGGATCGACCGCATCATGCACAGTGAGGCGCTGATTGCCACGCCGATCAATCTGGGCTCCAGCGAGCTGGTTTCAATCAACGACCTGGTCAGTCTGGCAGAGTCTATTGGCGGGATTAAGTTAGAGCGTAATAACGACCTGACCGCGCCGCGCGGTGTGGCCGGGCGCAACAGCGATAACACCATGATCCAACATGTGCTGGGCTGGGAGCCGGGTACGCCGCTGGCCGAGGGATTGGCAAAAACCTATGCCTGGATCGAGCAGCAGTACCTTGACCGGCAGGCTGGGAAGCGCACGGTCAAAGATGAAGCCTGAACCCCGATATAAAAAGCTTTAACAGGATTTACAGGATGAGCAGGAAAACGGGTGAGTTGGAGCTCAGTGAGGTGATCGGCAGGCTGCCCTACCGCATGGCGCTGGCAGGCGGCTGGATCGACCAGCCTTTCGTCTCCCGGTTGAACCCGGAGCCTCCCGGAGCAATGGTGGTGGTCGGCCTCGAGCCGACCTTCCGCTATATGGACCGCTCGGGCATGGCAACCAGCACGCGCAAGGTGGCCAGGCAGCTGTGGGGGAACCAGCTTCCGGAGGGCGACCCGGCCCGGCTGGTGCGGGAGCTGTACGCCGAGGAGAACCGGGATAAACCCGCGCCTTCTGGCTCGCAGGATATGATCGGCCTGGTCTACCCGGGCATCAACCGCCTGGATTACACTGCGGCCTTTGAGGGCGGGTATTTCCCGCAGCACCTTTCAACCTGCCGTGACCCCGTCACCGCAAGGTGGCTGGAGCGGGTGATCACCCTGCTGCCCGTCGCCCAGCGCTCTCCAGGCTACGACCCGCTGGAGGTGCAGAACCTGGACCCGGAGTGGGTGTGCCGCCTGGGACAGTCGGGGAAGGACTGCTACGCAGCCATCCTATCCAGGGATGTGCTGGCCCTGGGAGAAGCCATGAATGAATGCATGCGCTGCTGGGAGGCACTCCTGCCGTACACCGTGCGCCACCCGGCGCTCACGGTGGACTTGCTGGGCTTGATGCATGCCTACCAATCCCGCTACCCTGGGGCAATGTATTCCGGCTGTGGGGGAGGCTATTTATTTGTGGTCTCTGAGACGGAGGTGGCAGGGGGGATTAAGGTAAAGATTCGTATTTGAGAGTGGGACACGGATGAACACGGATAACGCGGATTAATATCAACAAGATCCATGTGACTCATCCAGGTAATAAACCGCGAAACACACGAAAGACACGAACAAATCAACTTCTTGAAACGAGGCATTCAAATGTCAAACAACCCTTCCACAAGTATCGATCTCAACCCTTTGAGGCTTGAAAGCGGAGCGGAGGGCACACTGTTCACGCTCAGCCATGCGGGCCTCCTGAAGGGCAGCGTGAGCGTGGCAGGGCCTGAATTCGAGGTAGAAGGGAGGCTGCGGGGTGGGTTCGCTTACGTGGGGAAGCAAGCCGCGCCTCCCTTGCCGCGTGCGGCGGGCAGGAGGTCGGGCTGCTTTACCAATCGAGCGGAGAGTCAGATTTGCAGCTCCTGGCGCGCGTGCGGACTTACCCGGGCTCGCCCATCCTGCGCCTGCAGTACCGGCTGACGGCATCCAAGCAGGTAAGGCTGACCAAGGTGACGGGCAAGGACAACCTGCGCTACTCCCGGCTCTCGGGCGATTGGCTGGCGGAAGCCGACCTGACCGAATACCAGCTCAGCCACTTCGATCCGGTAGCGCATTCATATATGCCAAACCTGGAAGCGCATTCTGAAGCAGAATTGAGGTCAGGGATGTCCTTCGTTGGGCCGGTGGCCTGGCTGCATACGCGTACACAGACGCTGCTGGCGGCTTACGAGCACGGCGCTGACCACCCGGACTCTTTCTTCGACTTCCGGTTCGAATTCCTGGAGGGGCAAGCCTGCCTGAGCCTGGCGGCACGCAAGGGCAATTACTACGCCGGGCAGCAGATCGGACCCGAGCAGGCCTGGGAGTCGGCCTGGCTGGAGCTTGGGCTGGAGGCTCAACCCTTGGGTGAGTTCATGCAGCGCTACCGGCAGTTCTTCCTGAACGAGGTGTGCGAGAACACGGAATCGCGCAAGCCCAACATCTATTACAACACCTGGAACTACCAGGAGCGCAAGCGCTACTTCAACGGGCGGCCCTACCTGGAAACGATGCACTACGACCAGATGATGGCGGAGATTGAGGTCGCCCACCGGCTGGGGGTGGATGTGTTCGTGATCGACACGGGCTGGTACATCAAGACCGGCGACTGGCAGGTGAACCGGGAGCGCTTCCCCGATGGCCTGCAGGAGGTGCGGCGGGTGCTGGAAGGCTATGGGATGAAGCTGGGGCTGTGGTTCAACCCGACCGTGGCGGCTTAACCTCGCGCATCTTCAAAGAACACCCCGAATACCAGATGACCCGCAACGGCAAGCCGCTCTGGCAGGGACCGATCTGGGAGACGGAGGAGAGCACCGCCATGTGCCTGGCCTCGGGATATGCCGATGATTTTATCGAGACGATGGTGCGCCTGCACCAGGAGCTGGGCGTCTCCTATTACAAATGGGACGCGGTCAGCCAGTACGGCTGTGAATCGGCTGAGCACGCGCACGGCACGCCGGCGAACTCCACCTCAGAACGGCGGGACTGCTACGCCTACCAGATGGGCAGGCAGATGATCCGCATCGTGGAGGAGGTGACCCGACGCTGCCTGGGCGTGATCGTGGACTTCGACATCACGGAGGGCGGGCGCTTCGTGGGGTTGGGCTTCCTCTCGGCAGGCAAGTATTTCCTGGTCAACAATGGACCTTATTTCAGCGACTTCGACATCCCGCGCTCGGTCAAGATGGACCCGGATACGATCAACGTGTTCTTCTACCCAGGACCGGCGCGGCCGCGCATCTGCCGGCAGGGCTACAAGTACGACCCGGTGATCCCCTCGATCCTGTTCCTGACCCACTACCTGCCGGATGCGCCGGAGCTGTCGCAGCACAACAGCCTGGCCTCCCTGGTGCTGGGCGGCAACGGTTTGTGGGGCGATCTGCGCGGGCTGAGCGAGGCGGATATTGCGCTGATCTCAAGCTTCCTATCGGATTACAAGCGCGTGGCGGAGGCAGTGGTGCGCGCCTCCCCAAGCGTGCGCGGCTTCGCGGGCTCCAGCCCGGAGGTCCACGAGAAGATCGACCCTGAAACGGCCAGCGGGCTGGTGGCGTTCTTCACGGTGACCCCCGGAGAGTTCACGCACCTGACGCAGCCGCTGAACCTGGAGAGGCTGGGGGAGGTGAAGGGGGCGGAGGCGTGGGAAAAGACGGAGGATGGGAGGTTGAGGCTCACGGTGAGGCTGGGGAGGGATGAGGCGAGGGTGGTGTTCGTGGTGGGGAAATAACTGCGAAATACGCGAACCACGCGAAATAGAACCCAATCATTTTTTCGCGTTTTTCGCGTGGTTTGCGGTTGTGAAATGGATCGCATTGGGAATCGCGAATTACGCGAGCTAACGAAATAAACCCGACCATGTTTCTTTTTTCGCGTTTTTCGCGTGGTTCGCGGTTAATTGATCCTCCTAACATGGCCGCTTAATGATCTTCGCCATCTGGGTGCGGAAGGCGGTGGCGATGGTGATCCATTCCGCTGCGATGATGACTGTAAAGATCACCACCATTCACTTCACTCTCCTTGCCTCATCTACAGTCCGGATTTATAATGAAACCAGGTTTTCCTGATGGAGGTAGCAATGAGCGATACATCCTTTGAAATCCATGTACCTACTCCACTGCTCCAACTTGGCTTGAATCGCGAAGATGTGCAGCGCCGCGTCACGGAATGGTTAGTGCTTTCTCTTTTTACCGAAGAGCGTATTTCATCCGGGAAGGCTGCCCGTTTGCTGAACCTGAGCCGGGTTGAGTTTCTGGATCTGCTCCGCTCGCGTGGCGTGGCTTATCTGGACTTTTCCACCGATGACCTAAACGATGAATTCGAGGCTGCCGCCAGGTTACCGGATTAACCATGATCGTCGTTTCAAATACTACACCGTTAATCGGTCTGGGTCGCATTGGACGATTCGATCTACTCACAGAGATTTTCAGCCAGGTCATCATTCCAAGGGCAGTTCATGCGGAGATTTTGGCAGTTGGTAAAGAGGGTGATCCAGTTCTGTCAGCCTTTCTGGCAGCCAATTGGATCCGCATTCAGTCTGTCAGTGATCGGTTGGCTGTGGATGTGATGTTGGATGAGTTAGACCTGGGCGAAGCTGAGACAATCGTTTTGGGACGTGAACTGCATGCTGATTGGGTATTGATGGATGAGAAGAAAGGTCGGCGTAAGCTGACTGAGCTGGGCTTGCCTAAGATCGGAAGTGTGGGAATATTAATCAATGCTCGTCAGACCGGGAAAATTCCCAGCCTGGGAGCTGAACTGACTCTGCTGCGTCAGCAAGGTTTCAGTCTAAGCCAATCTGTGATTGATGCTGCGCTGCGCCAGGTGGGTGAACTGCGGTAAAAGCGTGTTGCTCCCTACCACGGCCGCTTGATGATCTTCGCTAATTGCGTTCTGAAAGCGGTGGCGATGGTGATCCATTCGGCGACGATGATAATGAGGGTGAAGATCACCACCATCCATTTGACCTGGTCGCCGGCAATGACAGGCATCAGGGGCGGCAGGGGGACACCTTTCTCACCCGTGTAGCGAAAGAAGGGGATGAAGAGCTGGGAGGCATAGATGCCGATGAAGGCGCCGGCGGTAGCGCCGAAGAGAGCCAGGAAGGAATTTTCGAGAGTCACCTGGAGCATGATCTTCCGGCGCGGCAGCCCCACAGCATGCAAGATGGCATAGCGGTACAGGCGCTCCTGCAGCGAGGCGTAGCTGAAGATGAGCAGGCCGAGGATAGCCATGATGGAAGTCGCCATGAAGCCGACCGAGAGGGTGCCGAAGATGCCGACGCGCTCCATCTTGGCCTGTTCAACGGCGATGAGGGCCTGCGCATCTTGAGCGTCCAGCGGCACGACACTCGTCGCAGCGGTCATATTGTCGAGAATTTGCTCGGTGTCAGCGCCAGGCTGAACCTTCATCCAAATATCGTGATCGACAGTCAGGCCGTACATCGAGGACAGGTATTCCAGGTTGGCAATCACGGTGGTGTAATTGGTCTCTTCGTTAACCGTTGGGAAGTATTTATAAGTCCCGACGATGGTGAAGGGCATGGAGACACGCGGAGAGCGGCTGACATCGACGGAAGCAGAGATTAGGTCACCGATCTGCAAGCCGGACTGCTCCAGTGCCTCTTCAGAGACCAAAATGCCCTCCTCGGTCGCGGCGAGGCGGTTCATCAAGCCGCCCAGCGATTCATCTGCAAAATCAGAACGGAACCAGGCAACCGAGGGGAAATCCAGCCGGTCAACCGCCAGCACACGCCCGGGAACTTCGCGGCCGTTGGAGGTGAAGCGGGCATAGTAGTTTCCCACCCGCGTGGCTGCCGCCACCCCCGGGATTTCAGTGAAGCGAAAAGGTTCCGGAATCCAGGAACCGTCGACCAGGGAATCATCGGGGACATTGGGCGAGGGTGAGATGGACAGGTCAGCCCCTGCCTTGTAGTACATCCGGTCAACCAGCCATTGGTCCAGGCTGACAGCCATCGAGAGGGTATAGACACCCAGGGCGAGTGACACAATGACGAGCAGGAGCGGCCGGACGTAATCGTAAGATTGGCGCCCGAACTGGCGCAAAGTCAGGTAGACGATGACACCCGGTATGCGCCCCGCCAGGTAGTCCACCAGCTTCATGACCAGGGCGAACAAGCGCATGGTGACCAGGCAGGCCGTGACGATAAAGAGCGCCGGCACCAGGATCAGCAGGGGATCATTGTACAGGTCGGTGGTCTTGTTCTGCGTGATCAAGCCAGCCAGGGAGCCTTGCTTGACCATCTGATCATAGGCATACCAGGTGGGGATGATGAGCAGCAAATCCAGATAGTAGCGGTGCCAGAAGGGGTCACGCAGCGGGCGCGCCCATTCACGTTCTTCGGTGACGATGCTGGAACGCCCGGCTTGCAGGGTGGGCGCAAGGCGCGCCAGGAGCGAGATGCCCAGGGCAAGCAAGGTCAGGTTCAGGCTGAGACCCTCCAGCGAGACTGGCAGCGGGTCACGCACCGTGAAGCTGAGAAAGCTGGAGCTGAACCCCATGACCCAGCCAATGCCCATGCCTAACAGGATGCCGAGGGGGTAACCGATGATGAAAAGCAAGATCTGCTCGAAGAAGGTGAGCGCCATCACGCCGCCCCGGCTCATGCCGCGGCTGACCAGGATAGAGGTTTCCTTGCGCTGCCATTGGGCAACGATGGCTGCGGTAAGCAGCATGAAGTAGAGCAAGATGCCAAAGGCCGGCAGGTTGTAGCTGAGAAGCTGAATGGCCAGGGTGGTGCTGCGCTGGATGAAATTTTTCAACGGTGCCAGCGGAGGGGTATTCAAGCGCGCCCCCGGCATAAATTTATTAATGATCGACAAACCGCGATTAAAACCTTCAACATACGCAGCACTGTCCTGCGTCTTGATTTTTGTATCGTCCAGGATCACATACCAGTATGCACCGCGCGTCTTGGAGGGAATGAGCGGTTGGAGGCGGCTGATATAATCGTTCCGGCGAACAAGTAATGATTCCCCCAGAGATTGATCGGGGTTGTTGAACCAATACTCACTTTCGGGATCCTTGGCCTTCCAGAAGCCCGCAATGCGGATGAGCATGGGGGTTTCGGTCAGGGTCTTGCTGAGGTTCATGGTTTCCCCAATATGCACGCCCATTTTCTGCGCCAGCCGGTCATGCATCCAGATATCCATAACCTCGCCAGACTGCCCCTCTTCATCCAGCGGCTCTCCCTCCCCAATCTCCATATGTTCGGAGATGCCATCCATATAAATCAGCTCGGTGTCGCCCAGGTATTGGCGGGCTTCGTCAGCCGTCTGGAGCATGAACCCGCCGCTGGATACCTCAGTAACCAGCTGGCGCAAGGGTAAACCCACCTCGCCAGAAAGGGTATTGGCGATATCCTTGGAAGCCTTTTCAGCATCTTCGAGGGAAAGCGGGACGCGGGTGGATGGAAAGATGTAAATGGAGGTGGCGAAAGGGGGTCTGCCGGTATCGGAGCTAAATTCATACAGCTCTTGAGTCAGGATCACCCGGTCAACAGCCTGGGAGAAGAAATAGGAGTTGGTCACCAGGCCAACCGCCAGGATGATGTTCAAGAGCGCCAGGAGCGTCAGGCGCAGGTGGTGGCGCTGGCGCTTGAGAACCAATTTGATAGCCCCCACAAGTTGAAAAAGCGGTCTCAAAAAACGCGAAACCCGGGAGCCGAAGGAAATCTTTTTTTCCGTAGAAACCAAACCAGGATCCTTAATGTTTTTTCAGTGTGGAACGACTGTGGCAGCCAGTACCCAGCAGTGTATTTTACCCTCTTTTACAGGCGATTTTCTAAGAATTGCGTGAAGAGTTCTGAACTTAGCGTTATAATTAATGGCGTATCAACCGGATCGTTAGCGGGCAGAGCTGATTTTATGGTTTGCGGCGACCAGACCACCACCGCGCTGGCATTCGGATTTTACATGAGCGGCCTCGGGGAAAAGCTGCCTAAAATAGTAGTTTGCTTTTGGAAGTAGACAAAGCAGGTAGGTTTGTTTCACCCATTCATGACCCCTTAGGTTTTACTGGGGTTAAGATGCGCTGAAACTCACGCTAGCAGACCTGGGCAGCGAGGCGAGTCCCCCCGTTCTTGGGAGAGTTTGTATAGGATCAGGCAAAATATACAACATTCCCCCTGTGAAACAGTCTGTAATCACTTAAAAATTTGATTTATAAATATTGGAGGTATGACGGAGGAGAAATGGTTATTCCTGAAAAAAATAAGAATAAAGCCTGGCGAGAAGCCATCGCCCGGTACCAAACCCCAAGCCTGAAACGCAGCCTGTGGGAAATAACGAATTCCGTAGGGCCGTTCCTCCTGCTCTGGTATGCGATGTACCGCAGCCTGGAGGTGTCTTACTGGCTGACGCTGGCGCTGGCAATCCCGGCAGCCGGTTTCATGACGCGCACCTTCATCATCTTCCACGACTGCGGGCACGGCTCTTTCTTCAAGTCACAGCGCCTCAATGACCTGGTGGGCACGATCACGGGCATTCTCACGCTGACACCCTATTACCACTGGCGGCACGACCATGCCGTTCATCATGCTTCAGCAGGAAACTTGGACCGGCGCGGCGTGGGAGATGTGAAGACGATTACGGTTGAGGAGTACCGGGCGCTGCCTCCCATAAAACGGCTCGGCTACCGCATCTTTCGTAATCCCTTGTTGATGTTCACGGTCGGCGCCTGGTTGGTATTTATCGTCGTCCACCGCTTCTACAAGCCTAATTCTGGAAAGCGCGAGCGCTTCAGTGTTTACCTGACCGACCTGGCTCTGCTGAACATCGTCCTCCTGTTGAGCCTGCTGATCGGCTTCAAGGCCTTTATCCTGGTTGAGTTTCCGATCCTGGCGATTGCCACGGGGGTGGGGGTATGGCTGTTCTACGTGCAGCATAACTTCGACGGCACTTATTGGAAGAGGCAAGGGGAATGGGACTTTGTCAGCGCAGGATTGAAAGGAAGCTCATTTTATAAACTGCCCAGGATTTTGCAGTGGTTCACTGGGAATATTGGCTTTCACCATATTCACCACCTGGGACCACGCGTCCCCAATTACCTGCTGCCAAAATGCCACCGGGAGAACGCCATCTTCCAGGAGGTCAAGCCGCTGACGATCTCGGGCAGCTTAAAATCGCTGGGATACCGGCTGTGGGATGAGCAGAACCAGCGGTTGGTGGGATTCAGAGCGCTGAAGACGAGGCTAACATGAAATTGAGCGGGCTGCACCTGTTGCTCACCTACCAATGCACCTTCGAGTGCGATCACTGCTTTGTGTGGGGCAGCCCATTCCAGGCGGGTGTAATGACCTTGAAAGATATCCGGGAGATTTTGCGCCAGGCGCAGGAAACCGGGACGATCGAATCGATCTACTTCGAGGGGGGCGAGCCGTTCCTGTTTTATCCCATTATGGTGCAGGCCATTCGGCTGGCAGCTCAGCAAGGTTTCCAAGTGGGGATTGTGTCCAATGCTTACTGGGCGACGAGTGTGGAGGATGCCCTGGAATGGCTGCGCCCACTGGCAGGATTGGTGAGCGACCTATCGGTCAGCAGCGACCTGTACCATTACAGCCAGGAGCAAAGCCAGCAGGCTGATCATGCCCGCCTGGCTGCTGAGGCGCTGGGGATCCCGCTGGGTACGCTCAGCGTAGCCCAGCCTGAAGCGCTCAATGCCATCGAAGCGGTCGGACAGCTTCCGCAAGTCGGACAGCTTCCGCAAGGTGGCTCAGCAGTCATGTATCGAGGCAGGGCAGCGCAAAAGCTGGCCTCCAGGTCCAAGGGTTCCCCCTGGGAGGAATTCACTGCCTGCCCGCACGAGGAATTGCGGAATCCGGGGCGGGTGCACCTGGATCCTTTCGGGAACCTGCACATCTGCCAGGGCATCTCGCTCGGGAATCTCTTCCACACGCCGCTCAAGACGATCTGTGAGACCTATGACCCAGAAGCGCACCCGGTCATCGGACCGCTGCTGAAGGGTGGCCCGGCGGAGCTGGCTAAGATTCACGACCTGGCGCCTGAGGTGACCACCCTGTACGCGGATGCCTGCCATCTGTGCTATGAGACACGCCGGTCGCTGCGGAATCGATATCCGGATCTGCTGGGACCCGACGGGATGTACGGTATTTTTTAGGAAACCGGCTCTGCAGGCATTGGGGATAGACTGGCTTTGCGTGGTTCACGCACTGTAAAGCGCAGCAAGCCCCAGCTGACGACCGCAATCAGCGCAGTCAGCGCAAACATCCATTGATAGCTCACCGCGCCAGCCAACCACCCGCCGATCAGGGGAGCGATGGCAGACGCCACGCCCGGAATGGTATTTGCCAGGCCGATATATGTCGGGCGATTCTCGGCGCCGGTAAACTCATAGACGATGGAAATCCCAGAAATGAAGGTGCCAGCAACAACAGCGCCGCGCAAAAAAAAGACCAAGAAAAACCAGACCGGGCTGGGCGCAATGATCGCCAGGACGAGTGAGACAGCGCTCACCAGCGCGCAGATCTCCAGGTTTAATTTATGCCCGGTGCGGTCTGCCAGGAAACCAAAGAACAGGTTCGAGATAGCCTGCCCAACCTGCATGGCGATGATGAAAGCGCCCGCTTGAGAGTCTGGCAGATTCCAGGTATCTGCCGTATATACGATCAGGAAACCGGTCGCCATGCCACCTAATGAAAAGACGATCGAAGATAGAAGATATTTCGAAAAGTTTCGATCTTTCCGGACGATTTCGGGCAGCGAGCGAAGATATTGGGTTTGAGAAACACGCGGCTTATTCGTATGCACAGCCGGCTCGCGTGTCAGGCTGAGAAAGGCCCAGGAAAGAAAGATCAGGATGGCAGCCGCCGTAAATGAAAACACAAAGGCACTGGGAAAGTCAGATCGACCTAATACATAGGCTACCGCCAGCGCGCCGAAGATGCCCGAGGCATTGCCGATAAAATTGGTGATGCCGAAAAAGCGCCCGCGCTTATCAACCGGGATGATCTTGGCGACCATATCCTGCCAGCCCACGATGATCAAGCCCGCCCCACCGCAGTACCAGGCATATAACAGAAAGAAACTGGCAAGTGCTAATGCAGGCTGGTTTACAGCCCAAAAATAGGCGCTGGGTGCCAGGAAGAACACCGGCAGGCGCTCAAGGAAAAAGCCCAGGTTGACCGGAAAATACTTTTTGAGGGGGGCGCGCTCGACAAAATTTGAGGTAAAAAGCTGCGGCAAGAGAAATCCGGCAGTATTCAGAAAGGGGATCAAGCCAATGATCAGGGGATTGTTTGTAAAGTGGCTGATATACAGGGGCAGGATGATGGTCGGCGCAATAAAGCTGTAACCGAACCAGTAGCTGGCTCCATCCAGAGAATTGACCAGAAAATTAAAACGGAAATTGCGCTCGATTTGCTGTTGAACTTCGGGGCTGGCTTCAATCGTTTCAGACATTGAAAAGGTAACCTCTGATCCCTGATTTATTTACCCCCACGGACGAATAAAAAATTGTAACATGAAACTAAGAGATGGTCTTACTGAACCACAACGTTTCCGAAACGATGCGGAAACCCACGCTCTCAGCGGTCCGGAGCATACCCAGGTTCTCCCTGGCTGTCCCCAACCGGGCGGTTTCGAGACCCCTGTCTTTAAGCAAGCTTAAACCTGTCAAGATCAAAGCCCTGGCCAGCCCGCCGCGTTGGTAAGCCGGGTGCGTGGCAATGGGGTCGGTGTGACCATCTTTACGCCCGGTTAAGGCATTCTCCTCCTCACTGAACCAGCATACGCAGTACGCGGCCAGTGTTCCATCGGGAGAAACCGCCACAAGGTCAAGAGACGAGTCATAGAAGGGTGTTTGCAGCATCGAGCGGCGCTCTTCGACCGTCATATTTTCAGTGCCCCAGGCCAGGCGGTGCAGCCGGACCCATTCTTCAATCTCCTGCTCCCCAGCAGAGGGGCGGATCACGAAGCCAAGAGGGATATCCGGCACAGGAATGGGTTCAGATAGGGAACGAGATAAGGAGACCGATCCGCCGGGCTGCTGTTCAAAGCCCAACGCCTCCAACAAGGCAATCTGGGCATAATTGTCAGCTTTTATATGAACTTCCAGAGGGAGCGGGCAGTTACACGTGCTGGAGAGGCGGCGCACAATCCCCTCTCCCCAGGTGACCATCTGTTCTTCGATGTCCACAACCGGGCTGGAGGAGGAAACTTCCATCACCAGAAAAACCCAGGTTTGATAATCCTGCAACAGGGCAAAGCCAGCCAGTTTTCCAGTGGCATCTTCCCAAAGCTGGATATAAAGGAGAGGGTTATTTGCACCCAGCATTTCCTGCAGGTCGGCAATGGAAGGAAAATCGGTGAGGCGATCCAAAGGCCTGGCTTTAACCAGATCGAGCATGCGCTGGAGATCGACGGTTCCGGTGTAAGATATGGCTCTCATTCTCCAAGCTTACCTGATATTCCTAAAATTTGCCAGAATCAGGCGCAACATCTCAAGCAAGGGGGTGAGGGTAACGAATATCACACCTTCTACCAAAGAACCAGATATAATAGACAATATAAGTCAAACAACCAGGTAAACCTGGTACCCCAAGTTATAAATTTACTTTCGTCATCGGAGTGAAAAATGGCACATGAACAGTCCAATGTAAAGCAGGCGGAATCCGCCGAGAATCATCCTATCATCGACGTGGCGGAGCAGAAGCGGCTGAACGACGCCCGTGAGGCGGGCATCCCCTGGAAGAAATGGGGCCCCTACCTGAGCGAGCGCCAGTGGGGCACGGTGCGCGAAGACTACAGCCAGGATGGAAACGCCTGGGCTTACTTCAGCCACGACCAGTCCCGCTCGCGGGCTTATCACTGGGGAGAGGACGGCCTGGGCGGGATCTCGGACGACGAGCAGCGCCTGTGCTTTGCCCTCGCCCTGTGGAACGAGCGCGACCCCATCCTCAAAGAGCGCCTTTTTGGACTCACCAACAGTGAAGGCAACCATGGAGAGGATGTCAAGGAATACTACTTCTACCTCGAGTCCACGCCCACACACTCCTATATGAAGTACCTCTACAAGTATCCGCAGCGGGAGTTCCCCTACCAGGACCTCGTGGAAACGAACCAACGGAGGTCGAAAGAGGAGTTCGAATATGAGCTGATCAACACGGGCGTCTTCGACGAGGACCGCTACTTTGATGTCTTCCTCGAGTACGTCAAAGAAAATCCGGATGACATCCTGATCCAGGTCACCGTCCACAACCGCGGGCCCGAAGCCGCCCGGCTCCACCTGCTGCCAACCCTCTGGTTCCGGAACACCTGGTCGTGGAAAGCGGGGATGCCGAAGCCCAACCTGCACGAGGTTGATGGGGCTGTGCGCGCCTCGCACCCCGAGCTGGGTGACTACACACTTTACTGCGACAGCACGCCCGAGCTGCTCTTCACGGAGAACGAGACCAACGCCAAGCAACTCTGGGGCCAGCCGAACGCTTCTCCTTGGGTCAAAGACGCCTTTCACCAGTACGTGGTCTCCGGAAATGCAGAGGCCATCAACCCAGCCAAGACCGGCACAAAAGCCGCCGCCCGCTACATCCTCGATATTCCGGCAGGTGGCTCGACGGTTGTCCGCTTGCGGCTGGCCGCTGCGCCACTGGCTGCGCCGTTCGGCAAAGGTTTCGAGGCCTCCTTCGCGAAGCGCCTGGCCGAAGCGGACGAGTTCTATAACCGGATCACACCTCAATCTTTAAGCGAGGACGCTAAACGCGTCCACCGGCAGGCCCTGGCCGGGATGCTCTGGACGAAGCAGTATTACCTCTTTGACGTAGACACGTGGCTCAAAGAGCACGAGGCGCATCCCCTCGTCGGGGAGGCGAAGAGAAAGGTGAGAAACGCTGAGTGGTTCCACATGTTCAACGGCGACGTCATCTCCATGCCCGACAAATGGGAATACCCGTGGTACGCTGCCTGGGACCTGGCGTTCCACACGACTGCGCTCGCCCTCGTCGACTTCGACTTCGCCAAGGAGCAGCTCATGCTGATGCTGCGCAGCCTCTATTTCCACCCGAACGGTCAAATCCCGGCTTACGAGTGGAACTTCAGCGACGTGAACCCTCCTGTGCATGCCTGGGCCACGCTCTTTCTCTATAAGGTGGAGCGGGACCTCGGGCGGGAGGACATCAAATTCCTGGCGCGCGCCTTCCACGGTCTGACCCTCAACTTCAACTGGTGGGTGAACCGCAAAGATCCGCAGGGACGGAATGTCTTCGCGGGTGGGTTCCTGGGTCTTGACAACATCGGCGTCTTCGACCGCAGCGCCCCGCTCCCTACCGGCGGATCACTGGAACAGGCCGATGGCACTGCCTGGATGGCTTTCTACTGCCAGAACATGCTGGAAATGGCTCTCATCCTGGCGGCTCACGATCCAGAGTATGAGGAGTATGCCTTCAGCTTCCTCCAGCACTTCTTGTGGATCGCCTACGCCATGGACCGGATTGGCGAACACCAGGACGAGATGTGGGACGAGGAGGATGGGTTCTTCTATGACGTCCTGCGCCTGCCCGACGGAACTGCCAGGCGCCTGAAGGTGCGGTCCATGGTCGGGCTGCTCCCACTCTGTGCGAGTACGATCTTAGAGGCCGGTATCGCGAAATCACAACCTCGGCTGATCGAACTGATCAAATTGTTCGGTGAGCGTCACCCCGAAGTATTGGCGCAGGTCGCCCCGACTCCAGAGGGCTACATCGGCTATGCTGGACGCCGGCTACTGTCGCCCCTCTCGCAGAAACGACTAGAGAGAAGTCCTGGGCTATCTCCTGGACGAGAACGAGTTCTTAGGACCCTACGGTATCCGCTCGCTCTCGCGCTACCACCAGGAGCACCCCTTCGTCTTCCACATCGGCGACCAGGAGTACAAAGTCTCTTACCTGCCGGCCGAGTCGAACACCGGCATGTTCGGCGGAAACTCGAATTGGCGGGGACCGGTCTGGATGCCCGTCAACGCCCTGATTATCCGTGGGCTCCTCAACCTGTATAGCTTTTACGGCAACGACTTCACCGTCGAGTGCCCTACCGGCTCCGGCAACCGGATGAATCTCTTCGAGGTGGCGGGCGAGATCACACGGCGGCTTGCCCACATCTTCCTCAGGGATGAGAACGGACGCCGGCCCGTCTTCGGAGGCATTGGAAAGTTCCAGGATGACCCGCACTGGCGTGACTATATCCTCTTCTACGAGTATTTCCATGGAGACAATGGGGCTGGTCTTGGGTCCAGCCACCAGACCGGCTGGACAGGCGTCATCGCCCGCCTCCTGGACATTGCCGGCCGCGTTCAGGCGGACGACGTGCTGCAGACGCCGAAAGAACGGCTTGAAAAACGTCTCGTCAAGGAGCAAGTGGGCGGTAAGAAATAGGAGGCAAAAATGTCCGCACCCAGGTATCCATCCCTTTTCCAGATCAACACGCGCGTACGCCTGTCGGAACTTTCGACTGCGCTGGGTCGCCCCGCTACCCTGGATGACTTTCCTGACGAAGAGCTGGACCAGCTCGCTGACGATGGGTTCGACCTGGTTTGGTTCCTCGGAGTTTGGCAGACCGGCGAGGCGGGGCGCCGCGTTTCGGCGACGGTTTCCGAACTGCTGGCGGAATATCAGCGCGTCTTGCCGGACTTCCAGGAGGCGGATGTATGCGGGTCCTGCTTTGCCGTGCGCGACTATCACGTGCACACCGACTTCGGTGGCGATGCGGCCCTCGCCCGCCTGCGCCAGCGCATGCGTTTGCGCGGGCTGCGGTTGATCCTGGATTTCGTCCCCAACCATGTCGCTCCCGACCACCGCTGGGTGGACGAGCACCCCGACTTCTTCATCACGGGGACAGAGGCACAGCTCTCCGCGCAGCCTCAAAATTACCGGCGCTTCGATACGGCCAGCGGAAGCCGCATCCTGGCCTACGGGCGGGACCCGTACTTCGCCGGCTGGTCCGATACACTGCAGCTGAATTACGGGAACCCGGTCCTTCAGGAAGCCTTGCTTGGAGAGCTCCAGCGCATCGCAGGCCAGTGTGATGGACTGCGCTGCGACATGGCGATGCTGGTTTTGCCAGAGATCTTCGAGAAGACTTGGGGGATCCCAACCGCTCCCTTCTGGCCCCGGGTTACTGCGAACATCCACGCTGAGGTCCCTGGCTTCCTCTTCATTGCCGAAGTCTATTGGGATCTCGAATGGACGCTCCAACAGCAGGGGTTCGACTACACCTACGACAAGCGGCTTTATGACCGCCTCCGGGAAGGGAATGCAGCCTCTATCCGAGGGCACTTCCTGGCCGGGCTCGACTACCAGGATCACCTGGCACGCTTCCTGGAGAACCACGATGAGCCGCGCGCCGCGGCGACTTTCAGCCTCGACAGTCACCGGGCTGCTGCGGTGATCACCTTCTTCTCCCCTGGATTACGTTTCATCCACCAGGGGCAGCGCGAAGGGAAGCGCATGCGCATCCCGGTCCACATCCGGCGGGGGCCGGTCGAAACGCCGACCCCAGCCATACACTCATTCTATGACCGGCTTCTCGCCTGCCTGAAGGATCCTGTATTCCGTGAAGGGCAGTGGCAGCTCCTCGATGCCCACCCGGCCTGGGCAGGCAATGGCAGCCATGCAGCCCTTATTGCCTTCGCCTGGAATGGCGAAAACGATCTCCGCCGCCTGGCGGTGGTGAACTACGCCAACCACCAAAGTCAATGCTACCTCCCCCTGATTTGGAGTGACCTCGCCGGGCGTACCTGGCGGCTTTCCGACCGGCTGGGTGAGGCGGTCTACGATCGGAGCGGAGATGACCTTTCTAACCGGGGGCTTTATCTCGACCTGCCTCCGTGGGGGTATCATATCTTTGCAGTGGAGTCGGTTTAGACAATCATTTTAGATTCTTTAGGAATTGCCATGATGGAACTCCGTATTTGGGTGTGCGTGCGTACGCACGCACACCCAAATACGGACCCTTCCACGGTAACTCCCATTGAACCTCATTTTAGCCAAGGTAAAATATAATCATATAAACCAAAATGGCCGATAATAGCCAAATTCTTCTCCAGACCAAGCTGCACCGGCCGCACCTACCGCACGGTTTGGTAAAACGCGCCCGCCTGGTGGAGTGGCTCAACCAAAATCATGACCTGCCGCTTTTCCTAATCTGTGCCCCGGCAGGCTTTGGCAAGACCACCCTGGTAAGCACCTGGCTTGAGGATATGGCTGCTGGTAAGGGAGAGAAGGCAGCTTCATTGCCTGCCGCATGGCTTTCGTTGGATGAAAATGACAACGACCTCAACCTGTTTTTACGCTACGTCATTGCTGCAATCCGGACGATTTTCAATGAAGCTTGTGAGGAGACCCTGACATTACTCCAGGCACAGCGGTTGCCACCCAGGGCAGTCATCTACACCGTGTTCAGTAATGAGCTCGAAGAGCTCCCGGGAGATTTTATTCTCGTCCTGGATGATTACCACACCATCCACAATATTGAAGTGCACAACCTGCTTGGTGAATTAACCCACCACTGGCCAAAAACCTTGCATCTGGTGCTGATCTCACGCCTCAGCCCACCCATTCCGCTATCCGGCTTGAGAGCGAAGGAGATGGTCAGCGAGATACGCACCCGGGATCTGCGTTTTACACCCGAGGAAACCGCAGACTATCTCAACCTGACTCAATTTTCCCTGATGAGCTCGGTTGTCCTGCCTCTACTGGAGGAGCGCTTCGAAGGCTGGCCTGCCGGGTTACATCTGGCTGCCATTTCATTACGCTCCGAAAGCAACCCGGAGGCTGTTCTGAGGATTTTAGCCAGCGAGAATCCAAACATTACCGGATACTTAGTGGATGAGGTGCTGGCTCACCAATTTCCAGCGATCCACTCTTTTTTGTTGAAGTCTTCCATCCTGGATCGTTTTTGTGTTCCGCTGTGCGAAGCCATCCTTGGAGAGATCGATCCAAGCTGGAATGCAACCCGCTGCCTGGATTGGATTGAGCACTCTGAAATGTTCATTATCCCCCTGGATAACCGCCGTGAATGGTACCGCTATCACCATTTTTTCCAGGAACTGCTGCAGCAAAGATTATCCGCTGAAGTGACGCCTGATCAGGTGAACAAGCTGCATCGCCTGGCTTCGACCTGGTTCGAGTCGCATGGCTTGATTGATGAAGCCCTGCAGCATGCCCTGTCTGCCGGTGACCTGGATCTGGTTGCAACCCAGATGTATGCCGGGTTATGCAATGCGCTCAATAATGAGGACCGGCCTACCCTGGAGCGCTGGCTGCATTTGCTGCCAGAAGAGATGATCCAACGCCGCCCAGAGCTGTTGATGGTCAAGGCCTGGTCTCTGCAGTTCCAGTGGCGCCTTGATCTGCAAGCAAGGGTGCTCCAGCAGGTCGAAGAGCTGTTGGATACAGGGTCAGGCGCATCCCTTTCAGAGAAAGATCTCCAGATCTTGCAAGGGCAAATCCTCCTGCCGAGAGCTCAGCGGGCATATTTTACCAACCAGAATGCGCAAGCGATTGACCTTTGCCGCCAGATTTTGGCGTTCATGCCGCCCGGCTGGATATTCGTGCGCGGTGGGGCGATGATCTACCTTGGATTGTCCATGCAAGCCAGCGGTCAGGCACTCGATGCCGAACGGCTGCTGCTCGATGAATACGAAGCCTACGGCAATAAAACCGATGTCTATTCCCTGTTTGTCCTGCAATCCCTGTGTTTCATTTACCACAATACCGGTCAGCTTGAGCAGACCAGGAAAATTACCCAGGTGCTGATCCAGGGGGCAGACCGCAGCGGATTGCACCTCATGCAGTTTTGGGGGAACTGGTTTCAAGGGGTGGTGGGTTATGAGCTCAATGAGCTGGAGTCTGCCGAGCAGTACTTTAACGAGATCTTCAAAAATCGCTATGTCGCCCAGATATCGCCTTATCGCGATGCTGTTGCCGGGTTGGCGCTGATCTATCAACACCAAGGAGAGCGTGCGAAAGCCCGGCAGATGGTCGAGGCGATTAGCCAGTACGACCTGGAGCTGAGAGGCAGCGAAGACAGCCGGACAAGCTCTCTGCGCGCCAGGCTGCGGCTCTTACAAGGAGACCTGGCAGGCGCTGGTCAGTGGGTGGATGCTTTCACCGGTCTGCCGCCGGATGCGGCTCTCCTCTGGTTGGAAGAACCTCAGGTAACCCGGGCACGTATCCTGGTAGCCAGAGGCACAGGGGCTGACCTGGATTTGGCGCAGCAAGTTCTAGATGTCTTGGATGAGATTGCCATACGGACGCATAACACCCGCTACCGGATCGAGATCCTCGCCTTGCGCGCCCTGGCTCTGCAAGCATTGGCAGAAACCACCCAGGCCGAGGCCGGGTTGAGGCAGGCAGTCGACCTGGCGCAGGTGGGGGGCTTCATCCGGGTTTTCGTGGACCTGGGCAAACCCATGCAGGCCATGCTGCGCCGGCTTGCGCAGCAAGATCCTTCGACGAAGTTTTTGCAGCGCATCTTAGCGGCATTTCCGGGGGACGATGAAAACCTAGTTGGCAGAGCGAGCTACCCATCACTTATTAATTCATCTTTGGCCGAGCCTCTGACCCCCCGGGAGCTAGAGGTTCTGGGCTTATTACGCGGGCCAGCGAGCATCAAAGAAATCGCCCTCCAGCTCAATATTTCCTACGCCACCGCCAAACGCCACACCATCAACATCTATGCCAAGCTCGGCGTCAACCAGCGCTGGAATGCGGTGGCTAAAGCCAAAGAATTAAATATTCTTCCCCCATGAGAGCTATGAGCACTGGTCGGAAGTAAGGTGACCTGACAAACCGTCAACAATCTGCCCGTACACCCTGCATCTCACAGAGCAGGGGCTTTTTTCGTTAATATTTCCGACGGTTTACAGAGAAAAAGTTTAGTCGTAAAATATTCTTACAGGGTTAACCTATTCACATGCCAGTCCTGGATCAAAACCTCCTGCAGACCAAGCTGCACCGACCACGCCTAGTAAAGGATCTGGTCCAACGAGTGCGCCTGGTGGAGTGGCTCAACCACGATATTGACCGACCGCTTATTCTGGTGTGTGCTCCAGCTGGTTTTGGTAAGACTACTCTGGTGAGCAGCTGGCTCAGCCATATGGCTGCTGATCCGGCAGCAGCGTCAGCTCCCTTGCCTTCGGCCTGGCTCTCGTTGGATGAGAATGATAGCGATCTGAACCTCTTTTTACGCTACTTCATCGCATCCCTGCGCAAGGTTTTCAAAGATGCTTGCGAGGAGACACTGGCATTACTCCAGGCGGCTGCCCCGCCTCCCGAGGCAGTTCTTTTTACCACGTTCATCAACGAGCTGGAAGAGCTTCCCGGAGAAGCCATCCTCGTTCTGGATGACTTCCATAAAATCCACGGCGAGGCGGTGCACAAACTGCTGGTTGAATTGGCGCGCCACTGGCCAAGACCGCTGCACCTGGTGCTGATCTCGCGCACCAGCCCGTCCATCCCACTGAGCGGCTTGCGCGCCAGGGGCATGCTCAGCGAGATCCGCTCCCGCGACCTGCGCTTCACTCCCGAGGAGACGATAGCTTATCTGGGTAAGACGCAATTCGCCCTGATGGACCGCAGCGTTTTACCCTTGCTGGAAGAACGCTTCGAAGGCTGGCCGGCTGGTCTGCACCTGGCGGCCATCTCCTTTCGATCTGCAAGCAGCCAGACAGCCGTCCTGTCGGAGTTGTCGAGGCCGAATTCCAACATCACTGAATACCTGGTGGACGAGGTGCTAAGCCACCAATTTCCAGCCATCCGAGCATTCTTGTTGCAGACCTCCATCCTGGATCGCTTTTGTGCACCGCTGTGCGAAGCGGTGATCGGGGAGATCGACCTGACCTGGAATGCGCACGCCTGTCTGGACTGGATTGAACGCTCGGAGCTGTTCCTGATCTCCCTGGACGACCGCCGGGAATGGTATCGCTACCATCACTTGTTTCAGGAGCTGCTGCAGCAGAGAGCTTCCGCCGAGATGGCGCCTGAAGATGTGAACGCACTGCACCTGCGGGCTTCTGCTTGGTTCGGAGTGCAGGGGCTGTTCGATGAAGCCATTCAGCATGCCCTGGCAGCGGGAGATTTTGATCTGGCTGCACAACTGATGAGCACAGGGTTGCGCGAGGTCCTCAACCGCGAGGACCGGCCCACCCTGGAGCGCTGGCTGCGCCTGCTGCCGGAAGAGATAATCCAGCGGCGACCAGAGCTGCTGATGATCAGGGCCTGGGCTCTGCAGTTTTTGTGGCAACTTGGCCGACAAGCCAAGGTGCTCCAGCAAGTAGAAGAGCTTCTAGGATCGGAAGCAGGTTCATCGCTGCCGGTAGAAGACGAGCAAATCCTGCGAGCCCAAATCCTACTGATAAAGTCTCAGTTCATGTTTTTCAACAACCAGACCACGCTGGCTATTGACATGTGCCGGGAGGTATTGGCGCTCACGCCCCCGTCGTGGAAATTCGCCCGCGGATCGGCGATGTTGTACCTTGGCTTTTCGATGCAAGCCATGGGTCAGTTCAGCGCGGCCGAAACGTTACTTCTCGCTGAATATGAGCGAAGCTTCGATAAAACCGATATCTACCCCTTGATTCTCTTACAAACATTGGGGTTCATCTACCTTCTGGCCGGCCAGCTTGAACAGGCAATGCAAATTGCGCAGGCGCTGATTCAGGGGGCAACTTGCAGCGGGATCACGTTCACGAAGAACTGGGGGGATTATTATCTCGGCGTGGCGTGTTACCTGCGCAATGATTTGGAAACAGCTCACCAGTACTTTACACAGATCGTCAATAATCGTTTTCTAGCCCACTTTACGGCATATCGCGATGCGGTTGCTGGCCTGGCATTGATCCACCAGATCAAAGTTGAGAGTGCTGAGGCCAGGCAGTTGCTGGAAGCGATCAGCAGGTCTGACCTGGAGGAGACAGGATCCGAAGACAGCCGGACAAGCTCTCTGCGCGCTAGGCTGCAAATCTTGCAAGGCGATCTGGAAAGCGCCCAACACTGGGTTGGCACATTCAGCGATCCACCACCAGACCAACCACTGATGTTCCTCGAAGAGCCACAGATTACCCGGGTGCGCGTCCTGCTGGCAATCAATACGGAACCATGCATGCGCTCGGCGCTGCAAATACTGGATGCCCTGGATGAGATTGTTGAGCGCACGCATAACACCCGCTACCGGATCGAGATCCTCGCCTTGCGCGCCCTGGCTCTGCAAGCATTGGCAGAAACCAGCCAGGCCGAGGCCGGGTTGAGGCAGGCAGTCGACCTGGCGCAGGTGGGGGGCTTCATCCGGGTTTTCGTGGACCTGGGCAGGCCCATGCAGGCCATGCTGCGCCGGCTTGCGCAGCAAGATCATTCGACGGAGTTTTTGCAGCGCATCTTGGCGGCATTTCCAAAGGACGAGAAAGATCTGGTTGGCAGTAAAAGCCATGCGCAGCCAGTACGCCAGCCATCACCCGATATATCGACCTTGGTTGAACCTTTGACCCCCCGGGAGCTGGAGGTCCTGAGCTTATTACGAGGGGCAGCGAGCATCAAAGAAATCGCCCTCCAGCTCAATATTTCCTGCGCCACCGCCAAACGCCACACCATCAACATCTATGCCAAGCTCGGCGTCAACCAGCGTTGGAAAGCGGTGGCTAAAGCCGAAGAATTAAATATTCTTCCCCAACGCTGAGTTTTACCCCTTTTAGAACCCGCCCGTTCTACACCTTAAGTACACCTTAAACACTCCCATCGGTGGTGTTTTTAAGCGCGCAGATGCATTATTATCATACCATGATGATCAAATCCTCCAGAGATCCAATCCCCTTCGATTGTCCAGCCACCTACCGGATCTGTGTACAAGGCCGGATCGACCCAAACTTTTCGGATCGCCTGGAAGGTATGGCGATCCGCCAGGACACGGATAAGGCAGGCTTGCCGGTCACCACCCTGGAGGGCAAGCTGTCCGACCAGGCAGCCCTGGCGGGCGTGTTCAACACAATCTATGAACTGCATCTGCCTGTGCTTTCCGTGAAATGCCTGGAAATATGATCGATCAGTAAAACATTTCAAATAAGGAGAAGTTAATTATGAAAACAATCAAATCTGTCGGTGTAGGGTCCTTCACTGCCTACGGTGCCATCCTGGCTGCCTTCTGGACCTTTATCTTTGGCTTATGGTATTGGTTCCTGGGCTGGATCTTCGGCGCTCAATCCTGGTTCATCGATATGAACCTGGCCAATTGGACCGTCTATACCCTGACCACCCTTGGCCTGGTCTTTTTAAGGGCGTTCTTTGCCGCCATTGGCGGGGCATTAGCCGGGGTGGTGATCGCCCTGGTCTACAACTTCGTAGCTGGCGTGATGGGCGGGCTCAAAATTAACGTGGAATAGCCTTTCCCATCTTTAAGACTTAGGAGATTTATCATGAATTCGACTATTAAAAATAAGATTTCGGTAATCGTGGGTTGTATGGTGGCGCTGTCTTTGGTTTTAAGCGCCTGTGGCGGGGCGGCTACGCCGGCACCCACCCAAGATACAGCCTTGATCCAGACCCAGGCTGCCCAAACCGTGGTGGCAGACTTGACCCAGAACGCGCCGCCACCGACAGAAGCTCCTGCTCCTATGGCTGTGCCTACTGAGACACCCCCACCACCCGGCCCAACCCCCGATCCGAACATCCCGGTGGCTGTCATCCCTACACCGGCCCCCGGTGAACCAGCCGCGATCGCCAATTACAACACCGCCATCTTCGGTGGTCCAGGCACGAATTATGTGGTCTACGCGGCCTTAAACGGCGGCAAGACTGTCAAGGTGGTTGGTAAGAGCGAAGACGGCCTGTGGTGGGCGGTCAGCGTTCCCGTGGTTCCCACTGGAGCAGGCTGGGTGAGTGCTGGCTGGGTAACGGCGGCAAACGTAGAGAATGTACCCGTTCTGCCGACCCCGCCCGTCCCTCCCACGACCGAGCTCATCCCGCCCGGTCCATCGGATCCGCAGTTAGTCACCCTCGCAAATGTATATGTGCGTACCGGTCCGGCTGTCAATTACCCGGCCTATGGCATTGCCCAAGCAGGCGTATCTGGACGCGTGATTGGCAAGAGTGAGGATGGCAAGTGGTGGGTGGTGAGGCTCAACCCAGAGAAAGTCGGCGCAGGTTATGGCTGGGTGGATGGTCAATATACGACAGCCAGCAATGTCGAAACTGTCCAGACCATCAAAAATCCGGTTACCTACCAAACCGCACCGCCCCCTCCCCCTCCGGCGGGAGTGCCTGTGGCTACTGCAGTGGATTATGTGAACGTGCGCAGTGGACCCGGAACCAGCTACCCGGTGCTGGTGGTGGCGCCTCCTGGATCCTCCGGTGAGGTGACCGGTAAGAGCACCGATGGCGCCTGGTGGCAGGTGAAGATCTCCACAACCTATTCGGCCGATGGCTTTGGCTGGGTGTCAGCGGACTGGGTCTATACCCAGGGTACAGACAGTGTACCTGTGGTCGAAGGATCAGCTCCACCTCCCACCGTCGCGACAACCCCTCTGCCTCCCACCACGGCGATGGGCTGTGTGCTGGCAGCCCAAACCCCCACGGATTACACCCAATTCCCCGCTGGGACTGGTTTCTCCACCACCTGGGTGCTGCAGAACACCGGCAGCGAGGCTTGGGTGTCAAGTTCTATGGATGTGCGCTACGTGGGTGCAGCCGCCAATACCCCCCTGCATCAAGGCTCAGATGTTTACGACCTGGCCCTGGATGTGCAGCCGGGTGCCTCTTACAACTTCACCGTGCCGATGATTGCTCCCTTTGATGCCGGCACATACGGAGAGATGTGGGAAGTTGGCATGGGCAGCACGGTGCTGTGCCAATTCTATGTGTATATCACTGTGCCGTAACCAGGCTGGTTATTAATTCTCAAAAGAGTCACAAATCAAAAAGGAGAGACAATTATGCCAGGCAGAAGAGCAGAACGACGCGATGAGCGCCAGGACGACCGCCAGCTCGGGCGACCGGGCGGCGGCGGGAAACACTACCAGATGCGCCAGAAGATGGTGTCCATCGGCGATGACTTCTGGATCGAGAACGATCAGGGCCAGAAAGTCTATAAGATCGACGGTAAAGCGCTGCGTGTGCGCCAGACCCTGAGCTTTGAAGACGCCCACGGTACCGAGCTGTGCAAGATCCAGGAGCGCATGCTGCGGGTCAAAGACAGCATGGAGATCGAAGGACCGCGCGGCGAGAAGCTCGCCATGGTCAAGAAAGCCCTGATCACCCCGGTGCGTGAGCGCTGGGTGGTCAAGATCAAGGGCGGACCCGATTTGGAGGTGAAAGGCAATATCTTAGATCACGAATACACCATTGGAGAAGGACGCGATAAGGTGGCGGAAGTCTCGAAGAAGTGGTTCCGCCTGCGTGACAGCTACGGGGTGTCCATCGACCCCGGTCAGGATGATGTGCTTATCCTGGCGGTGGCGGTGTGTATCGACGAGATGGCTCACGAAGGCCGCTAGGCCTCCGGGTGAGTGACCCTGGATGTCTGCCAGCCTGGCTGCCATCCGAAACCCGATTTCAATCAAAATTGAGGAGAATAAGAAATGCCTTGTCTATTTGCACTATTTGCAGGAATGTTCCCACGTATTGCAGACATTTTCATCTGGATCGCCCGTCCAACCCAGTTCTCGAATTCATTCAACGATAAATGGTGGTGGGGCGCTCTGGGGATCATCTTCCTGCCGTTCACCACGCTGATGTATTTAATCATGACCTGGGGCGTGGGAGGGAACCTCTATGGCTGGGATTGGTTCTGGATCATCATGGCCGTCTTCCTCGACATTTCGCACTATGCCCATACGGCCTATAACAACCGCGCTGCCATCCCCGGTTACACGCCTCCCGCTCAACCTGCCGTGTAATCAAAGGAAGGTCAGCAATCCGACCGTCAGCAATCGCTGAGGCGGGTACAGGTTCTTTCACATTAGGTAGTATTACGCAGTTCATTGAGGATGGAGGGTGTCTGGGCGGGTGAACCTACCAGACCTCTCCATCCTCGGGCTGCCAAGTAAACCATAAACAACTCTCACAGGAGGTAAGAACAAATGATTAACCATGGACCAGTTGATGTCGTCGTTTTGGCTGCCGGAGAACCGCGCTTTGATGGCGGTGTCTTGGCTGAGCTCGAACGGCAAGCCTCATCCGGAACGATCCGGGTGCTGGATGCCCTGATCCTCGTGAAGGACGCAAGCGGGGTGCGTAAATCCCTGGATCTCGAAGACCTTCCAGCAGCAGACGCAAAGGCTTTAGGTTTCATCGACACCGGGACGCGCGGCCTGTTCGACTCCGAGGATGCCGCCACGCTCTGGGAAGGCATGGTGCCCGGCTCAGCCGTGGTCGCCTTAGCCATCGAGCACACCTGGGCAGTCGCCCTGGTGAATGCGCTGTATCAGAACGGCGTGGAAGTAGCATTGAACTTCCGCGTGCCAGCGCCTATTGTCGACGAGGCCTTCGCCTTGTTAGAAGCTAATTAGTGGGACAAGCTGTTAGCTTGTCCACTCGATCAAAATAGGAGACTAAAATGCCAGGATTAATGAGAGGAATGGTCCGCACTGCTGCCGTAGTCGGCACAGCCACGGCCACACGCGGTGCAGTCAACCGCCGCCAGGCAAACAAGAACGCCGCCGCTTATGCACAGGCTGAGCAAGCTGTCAGTGCGCAAGCCGCGCCGCCGCCCCAGGAAGCGTACTACGAGGCACCCCTGCCTGCTGCACAAGATGATGTGATCACGCAGCTGGAGCGCCTGGGCGCCCTCAAAGCCCAGGGGCTTCTCACCGAAGAAGAGTTCCAGGCCCAGAAAGCAAAGCTGCTTGGATTGTAGATTCCCAACCCTGTCAAGCTTGGCGAGCGAGTGCAATCTGAGCCAGGGACAGCATAAGCTACCCAGACTCCAGCAGCTCGCCGGGCTTCAGGTTGTGGACGTGCTAACCGTTGCGACGCAGCCACGTTCAGCGATGGTTTTAGTCGAACGCAACATCACACCCAGAAAGAATGGCTCTTAAAACAAGACTGAAGACATGCGAAATTCTGACGGAATCACTACCTACATTGGTACCTACACCCGGCGAGAGTCATTTGTTAATGGAAAAGCCGAAGGTATCTACATCTATCACTTGGATCCAACTTCAGGTGAGTTGACCTACGACGCCACGGTGACCGGCAACGGAACGGTCAATCCTTCGTTTCTGACCCTGGCGCCGGATAAAAGCTGTCTGTACGCTGTCAACGAGATCACCGGGGGTAAAGGTCCGCACGGGACTGTGAGCGCCTTTGCCATCGATCCGGTGACCAGGCACCTGAGTTATCTGAACCAGCAATCCACACGTGGTCTGGCTCCTTGCTATGCCAGCATTGAGCCTGAAGAACGGTACTGCCTGGTGGCCAATTATGAGACCGGCAGCGTGTGCGTTCTACCGATCCGGGAAGACGGGCGCTTGGGAGAGGCAACCGATACAGTTCAGTTTTCCGGTTCAGGGCCCAATCCCGAGCGTCAAGAAGGCCCGCATGCCCATATGGTCCTGCCAAGCCCCGATCACAACTTCATTCTGGCAGTTGACCTGGGTACAGACAGGCTGATGTCGTTCCGCCTCGATATGGAACGGGGCACGCTAAGCCCTGCCGATTCTCCAAGGACGCAGATGCCGCCTGGCACCGGCCCGCGGCACATGGCATTTCACCCTCACAGGCCTTTTACCTATGTAATCAGCGAGCTCCAATCTACGGTCACTGTTTTTCGCTACGTTGCGAATCAGGGCACGTTTGAGGCAGGGCAAACCATTTCAACCTTACCTGAGGATTACAATGGCCAGAATCTGGGTGCAGAAATCAAGATTGCCCCCTCCGGTCGCTTTGTGTACGCCTCGAACCGGGGGAGCGACAGTCTGGTGATCTATGCCGTCGATCAGGAGACCGGCGAGTTGTCGGTTGTTGGGCATGAATCTTCACAGGGCATTGGTCCCCGTGATTTCACCATCGATCCATCGGGCGCGCTGCTTCTGGTGGCGAACCAGGATACGGACACAGTGGTCACGTTCTGGATTAATCAAGAATCCGGGATGCTGACCGCAACCGGACACGTGACCAAAGTGCCAACGCCGGTTTGCCTTCTGCTGCACAGCGTTTGAAATAACTACGAGAATGGATAATAACTTCTAACAGATGATCGTAACAATTAGATGACCACCGGCATAATATTGCCTGGAAACCAGAATATGAATAGAGACCAATAATGGCTCCCGAAAGTAATACGATAAAGATGAATGCTGAACAATCCCGCCTAGAAGAAGCCCGAATGAAGAAAGCTCCCTGGAAGAAGTGGGGGCCTTACCTGAGCGAACGCCAGTGGGGCACCGTCCGTGAGGATTACAGCGAAGGCGGAGATGCCTGGAATTATTTTCCTCATGACCAGGCCCGCTCGCGGGCTTACCGCTGGGGCGAGGATGGTCTGGCAGGCATTTCTGATGACCACCAAGGGCTCTGTTTCGCGCTGGCATTGTGGAATGGGACTGATCCGATCCTCAAAGAACGCCTGTTTGGGCTGAGCAACAGCGAGGGAAATCACGGTGAAGATGTCAAGGAGTACTATTTCTACCTTGATTCCACGCCAACCCATTCGTACATGAAGTATCTCTACAAATATCCGCAGGCAGCCTATCCTTATAGCGATCTGATCGCGAAAAACCGCGAACGCGGCCGAAGCAACCCGGAATATGAGCTGCTCGACACGGGTGTATTTGACCAGGACCGCTACTTTGATGTCTTCGTGGAATACGCCAAAGCCTCACCGGATGATTTGCTCATTCAAATCACCGTCCACAACCGCGGTCCAGAAGCGGCCACGCTTCAGCTCCTGCCTACCCTTTGGTTCCGCAATGACTGGTCGTGGGGTGGGGATGTGACGCGCCCCAGCCTTCACCAGCTGGCGCAAGATGAGACCGGAGGGGTCGCAGCGGCCCGGCATCGAGACCTGGGTGAGCATTTCTTTTTGGCGGAAGGCGCCTCGGCATTGCTGTTCACAGAGAATGAAACCAATAACCAAAAACTTTTCGGTGTGCCCAATCCGCTCTCCTTACGTGAAAGACGGCATTGGCAACTTCATCATTCATGGTGACCAGGGCGCAGTCAATCCTGAGAAGACAGGGACAAAAGTCTCGGCCCATTACCCGCTTACGCTGGGATCAGGTGAAAGCTGCACAATTCGCTTGCGGCTCAGCGATCAGTCGGTGAAGGGCACCGAAAAAGCGTTTGGCGTTTTGTTCGGCAAAGAGTTCGAAGCCATCTTCAAGGCCAGGGTTCAAGAAGCCGACGAGTTCTATGCGGGTGTCATTCCCTCCACCATGAACCCGGACGAAACCAGTGTCATGCGCCAGGCATTGGCTGGGATGCTGTGGACAAAACAGTACTTTCACTATGATGTTGGCATGTGGCTCAAAGAGCACGGCATCCAGCCGTACAAAGCCAACCAACGTACCATCCGCAACGACCGTTGGGGACATATGGCTCAATGCCGACATCATCTCGATGCCGGACAAATGGGAATATCCCTGGTATGCCGCCTGGGACCTGGCCTTCCATGTCACGGCTTTGACGCTGGTTGATGCAGACTTTGGCAAGGAACAGTTGGAGATCCTGCTGAAGTCCCGTTATCTTCACCCCAACGGCCAGCTCCCCGCCTATGAGTGGAACTTCGGAGACGTAAATCCCCCGGTCCACGCCTGGTCAACGATCTTCACCTACTTGCTGGAGAAAGAGCAGCGCGGGCAGGGAGATCTAGCCTGGCTCGAGCGATCCTTCCACAAGCTGCTGCTTAACTTTAACTGGTGGGTGAACCGGAAAGATCGTTCTGGAAACAATGCCTTCGAAGGAGGATTTCCTGGGACTGGACAATATCGGGGTCTTCGACCGCTCTTCGCCTTTACCCACCGGCGGCTATCTGGAACAGGCCGATGGCACCGCCTGGATGGCCCTCTTTTGCCAGAACATGATCGAGATCAGCGCAGAGCTGGCAATGGCCAATCCGGTATACGTCGATCTCACGACGAAATTACTCGGACACTTCTTCTTGATCGCTTCGGGGATGATCCGGCCGGGCGAAGAATTCGGGATGTGGGATGAGCAGGACGGCTTTTTCTACGATGTGCTCCGCTTCCCAGATGGGCGCGGTGAGCGCCTGAAAGTCCGCTCGATGGTTGGGCTGCTGCCGTTCTGCGCGGTGACTGTCTTCGAGGGGAAGCTGGCAAAGAAATACCCCCAGGTCGGCCAGACCGCGCGCGATTATCTCCAGGCTCACCCGGAACTAACCGCTTTCATCCATGATCCGTTGAAGCCGGGCTACCAAAATCGACGCCTGGGATCGGTTTTGAATGAGGCCAATCTGCGCCGGGTGCTGAGGATTATGCTGGATGAAGACGAATTTTTGAGCCCCTTCGGAATTCGAGCCCTGTCTCGCATTCACCAAGACCATCCCTACACTTATCGATTCGGCGGTCAAGAATACCGGGTTCCTTATCTTCCCGCGGATTCGAACGACGGTATGTTCGGTGGTAATTCCAACTGGCGCGGCCCGGTCTGGATGCCGGTCAACATGCTCATTCTCCGTGCGCTGCTCCAGTACTACCTGTATTACGGGGATTCCTTCACCATCGAATGCCCGACGGGATCAGGGGTGCAGATGAACCTCTACGAAGTGGCGCAGGAGATCGGGGGCCGGCTGACCAAGATCTTCCTGAAGGATGAGCAAGGGAAACGTCCCGTGCACGGAACTTCAGGAAAATTTCAAGAAGATCCCCATTGGAGAGATTATCCCTTGTTCTATGAATACTTCCACGGCGACACCGGCGCGGGGATCGGTGCGAGCCACCAGACGGGATGGACAGGGGGCATCGCCCGCCTGATGCACTTGTTTGCGGTTTCAGATCCCGAGAAGATGCTCGAGCAAGACAAGGGAAAATCAATAGGGGATACTCGCTCTAAATCAAGGCAGTGATGGCTCTTGACTAACCCTATCTTTACATTGGAGAAAAAATGATGAAAGCGATTACAGTAGAACCCAAAAAACCTGGCACAGCCCGCTACGAAGAATTTCCTGAGCCCGCTGTGGACGAAGGCTCGGTGCTGGTAGAAGCGGTGGCGGTCGGTGTCTGCGGGACAGACGTCGAGATTGTCGAGGGGAAATATGGCTGGGCACCCCCGGGGAAGACCCGCCTGGTGCTGGGGCACGAATCCCTCGGCCGCGTCCTGGACCCTGGCACTAGCAAGTCCCTCAAAGAGGGCGACCTGGTGGTTGGGATCGTCCGCCGTCCGTGTCCGGTTCCCTGTCCCAACTGCGCCGTGGGCGAGTGGGACATGTGCAGCAGCGGCCAGTACACCGAGCGAGGCATCAAGGAAATCCACGGATTCATGTCCGAACGCTGGCGCACTGAGCCCGAATACACCATTAAAGTAGACCCCTCCCTGGGGGTGCTCGGTGTGCTGCTCGAGCCGATGACGGTGATCACCAAGGCGATCGAACAGGTCTTGTTGGTGGGCATGCGTGCCTATTGGGAACCGAAGACAGCCCTGGTGACCGGCGCGGGACCGATTGGTCTTTTGGCGGCCCTGCGCTTGAGTGTCAGAAACCTGGAAGTGCATGTTTTGGATCGTGCTGCAACCGGACCGAAGCCGGGTCTCGTGCGCGACCTGGGCGCCATTTACCACACCGAGAGCGTTATGGACCTTGGATTTAACCCCGACATCATCATTGAGTGTACCGGGGTGGGAGCGGTGATTGCAAACTCGATCAAGAAGGTGAACTCAGGCGGGATCATTTGTCTCACGGGCATCGGAGCCGGCGGCTCCCTTGGCGGGGCTGTAGCCGACATAGCCGCAGCCACCGTCCTGAAGAACAATGTGATTGTCGGCAGCGTCAATGCCAATAAGCGCCACTGGTACAAAGCCGGTGAAAACCTGGCTCACTCCGACCGGGAGTGGCTGAGCCGCCTGATTACGCGCCGCGAAAAGCCGGAGAACTTCAAACAAGCTTTGGAAAGACAACCTGACGATGTCAAGGTCATCATCCAATTCTCTGACATTTAATAAATTAAGGAGGATATGATGGTCTCAGCGTGGATCGACGTTTTGGTGGCGCTACGAATTGGCAAAGAGGAAAGGAGACTGCAATGAGTTCAACCATGGCACCGAATGTGAGTGGTGTGGGCACCCCGGGCCGACGCACGGTCTACAGCATGTGCGGCATGTGCGCGGTGCGTTGCCCGATCGAAGTAACAGTCGAAAACGGTCAGGTGGTTTGGCTGCAGGGTAATCCGCACGACAAGGCCATCGGCACCAGCCTCTGCGCCAAGGGTTCGGCCGGCCTGTCTTTAGAGTATGACGATCAGCGGCCACAGACGCCGCTGATTCGCATAGGCCCGCGTGGCGGCGGACAGTGGCGGCGAGCGTCTTGGGATGAAGCCCTCGATTACATCGCCGACAAGCTGCACGAGACGATCGAAACCTTCGGTGGGCGCGGCATCGCTCTTTCTGATCGCGGCGGCATCTTCAACGACTTGACTAAAACCTTCGTACAGGCGCTCGGCTCGCCGAACTACTTCAACCACGACGCTGGCTGCGGTAGCAACGTCCACAATGCGGCGCGTTCGATCTACGGCTTTAGCCACGAAAGGCTCATCCCCGACTTCGCGCACGCCAAGCACATCGTGCTCTACGGCCGCAACATCGTCGAATCGCTCATGGTCAAGGAGGCCAAGGCTTTCATGGCTGCGGTAGCCAATGGGATGCGCGTCACCTACATCGATCCGCGTGCCAGCATCACCGCCTGCAAGGCCACCCGCTACTGGCAGGTGCGCCCGAACAGCGACTATGCGCTGAACCTGGCCATCATCCACGAAGTCTTGGAGCAGGAGGCGTTCGACAAGGAATTCGTCGCCCGCTTCGTCTCCGGTATGGACTACCTGCGCGGGGCGGTCAAAGACACGACGCCGGAATGGCAAGAAAGCCACACCGGCGTTTCCGCCGAGCAGATTCGCCTCTTCGTTAAAGAGATCGCCGCCGATGTACCGCACGTGATCTTCCATCCGGGCTGGATGTCGGCGCGTCACAAGCAATCGTTCTACGTCAGCCGCACGGCGCTGATCCTGAACGCCCTGATGGGCAACATCGAGATCCCGGGTGGATTCGTGCTGGCGAAGCCAGCCGAGTACTATGGCCGCAAGGGGTTGAAGCATCTGACCGACCGCGTGCCGAAGGTCGAAGAGCCGCGCGTAGACGGCGCTGGCACCACCCGACCGCAGTGGGATCCAGAGATTGGCATGCTGCACCAGGCTTTCGCCGCTATGGAGACGGGGCAGCCCTACGGCATCGGCGCCTACTTCGCCTACCGCCATGATCCCTTGACCGGCATGCCCGATCCCGAGGCGTCGAAACGTGCGCTGGACAAGCTGAATCTGCTTGTCTCAATTGATGTACGCTATTCGGAGACGGGCTGGTTCGCGGATGTCATCCTCCCTGAGTCGACCTACCTCGAACGCGCCAATATTCTATGCCAGATGAAAGGCCCGGCGCCGGTCTTTGCCATGCGCGACCAGGCGATTGCCCCGCGCTTCGACAGCCGCCCGGCCTGGTGGATCTTCCGCGAGATCCTGCGCCGTATGGGCATCAAGGAGGCGTTGGACTTCGAGACCATCGAGGAGCTGTGGAACTATCAGCTCGATGGCACTGGCGTCACCGTCTCCGAGATGCGCGAGGCCGGTGTCGTCGCCCTGGCGTCCGCACCGAAACTGATTCCACGCAACGAGCTCAGGTTCCCGACGCCCTCAGGCAAGATCGAGATCGAGAGCGACCTCTTGAAGCAGGCTGGGCTGCCGAGCCTGCCGGCGTACGCCCCCAAGGAGGCGCCGACAGGCGACGACTTCACCCTGCTGTTCGCGAAGACGGCGACGCTGGCGCACGGTCAGTCCCTAAACAACCCTCTCCTCAGCGAGCGAGCGCCGGAACAGGTGCTCTGGATCCACCCCGACCGCGCCACGCCCCTCGGTATTGGCGACGGCGACGAGGTAGAGATAAATGGGGGTGGGGCATACTCTGGCCGCCTCAAAGCCAGGGTAACGCCGTGGATCCATCCTGAGGCGGTCTTCATGCTGCACGGCTACGGTGCCACGGTACCGCTTGCCACGCGCGCCCTCGGCCATGGCGTGGCCGACCAGCGCCTGCAGCACGGCAAGCTCTACGATTTCGACCCGGCTGGCGGCGGCTGTGCCCTGACCGAGACCATCGTAAAAGTTAAGCCCGCCGCGGCGGGAGGAGGAAACCAATGAGCACATACATCCTTCGACACGACGAGGCGAGCTGCATTGCCTGCCTGGCCTGCGAAGTGCACTGCAAAACCAACAAGGCCCTTGGCCCTGGCCCGAACCCGTGTAAGATCATCACCATCGGCCCGCTCGATGTCAGCGGACGGCCGCGCCTCCGCATGGTCTTCATGCCCTGTTTCCACTGCGAGGAGCCGTGGTGTGTCAAGGCTTGTCCGACTGGCGCCATGCAGAAGCGTGAGAAGGACGGCATCGTCTTCGTCGAGTCCAGTCTCTGCATCGGCTGCAAGAGCTGCATCGCGGCTTGCCCTTGGGGCACGCCACAGTGGGATCCAGTCACGCGCAAGGTGGTCAAGTGCGACTACTGCAAAGATCGCCTGGATGCCGGACTGCAGCCAGCCTGCGTCACCAAGTGCGTAACGGGCTGCCTGTCCTTTGGCATCGCCACCGAGGCGCCGGATCCACGTCGCGAGCGTTATGCCCGCCAGATCGTCGCTGAGCCGTTAGGTAGCGATTAGGAGTAGCCATGAGCGAAATCCAGAAGTTGCCGACATGGCTCGACGCGGGCGCTGCCGCACTGGCAGGCGCCGTGCTCCCAGCCCACACCCTGGCCGGCGCGCTGCCGGGTTATACGCAGGCCCAGTCCTTGACACCACTCCAACGGCTGCAATGTGTGCAGCAGTCGGGACTCGCCGAATGTGGCGCAGGCGGCGAACCGATCTATCTCGCCTGGCGGCAATTCCTGCGCGGTCACGGGCCTTCGGTGCTGGTGATCGACGCGACCAGCTTCGACGTGCGGGCACTCGGCAACGAAGCCGTTCTCGATAGCGCTCCCTGGCTGGTAGCCGAGGGCGTGCTGATCGCTGCCGGCCTGCGCGACAGCCTCAAGATCGAGCTGCGCTTGCCGTCCGAGCTGACCGGTCACGAGGCAGCCTTCCTGAATGCGGTGGATGCCATCCGGTCGCTCGCCCAGGTCGCTATTCCTCGCCGGCAGGTGGAGGTGCAGCGCAACAGCCGGACGGGCTGCTGGGCTGAGAAACAGGTCACCGACAGGTCACGCCTGATCCACACGCCGGAGACCTGGTGCCGGATCGCCCTCCTGTTCGCCGGTGCCTCGGATCTCGATGCGTCTTTACTGACGCTCCCGCGCGGCTTGAAGCAGCGCGGCCTGGTCGAGCTGGCGCGATCCGGCAACCTGCACCAGCAGATCAATGGTTGGGATGGCGGGGTGGAAGTGCAAGGTGATGACGCCGTCCTGGTCTTCGACGACGGCCTGGGCGGCTTTCTGCCGCTCTCCGCTGCGGACCTGTCGTGCGCGCCGCTGGCTCTTGCGGATGCAGGCATCATCCCGTCGCCATCCACCCTGATGGTGATGGCGGAGGGCGTGTGCATGGTCAAGCAAACCCGCCGTGCGCTCTATCGCCATTGGCTGCTCGCCGAAGGTGAATCCGCGCCGGTGAGCGCATTGCTGGCGCGCGCTGCGCGCCTGGTGACCGAGATCACCCTCGGACGCGGCGATCCTGGCCATCTGGCCGTCTTGGAAAACATGGCGCTGGAGCTGGCTGCGCAGGGGTTGGCAGCCGCCTGGCCGCTGGGCAGCTCCCTGCGCTACTACCGCGAGCAGTGGGAGCGCCATGTGCGGCGTGAGTCCTGCCCGGAGGGGCTCTGCCTGGTACGCAATGCAGCGCCCTGCCACCGCACGTGTCCGGCTAATATCGACATCCCGAGCTTCATCGCCCATCTCGGTCACGGTGACTATCGTTCTACCATTGAGGTGATCCGGCGGGATAACCCCTTGCCGCTGACTTGCGGCCTGGTCTGCCCGGCGCCGTGCGAATCTGCCTGCGTGCGCGGCGGCAGCAATGGGGCTGTCTTCATTCGACCGTTGAAGGCGAAGGCGGCCCAGGACTGCCTTGCCGAGGGCGGCTACCCGAGACCCGAGCTGGCGCCTGATACGGGCAAGCGGATCGGCATCATCGGCTCTGGTCCATCCAGCCTCAGCGCTGCCTATTACCTGCGCACCTACGGTCACGAAGTTGAGATCTTTGAGGCGCTGGAGAAGGCTGGCGGGCAGCTGCGCTATGGCATTCCAGCCTACCGCCTGCCGCCCGACCTGCTCGATCAGGAAATCGACCAGATCCGGGTGCTGGGGATAACGATCCACACCGGCGCCTCAGTCGGCAGCCTTGAGGCCTTCCGGAAGAACTACGATGCTGTGTTCATCGGTCTTGGCACCCAACGCTCGCGCCTCATCCCGATCGAGGGTGTCCACCAACCCTTCGTGCTCGGAGGCATCGACTTCCTGCATGCTGTGCGCAACGGTGAGCCGGTGCGGGTTGGACCGCGGGTCGTCGTCATCGGCGGAGGAAACGTCGCCATTGACGTCGCCTTGACGGCTTTGCGGCAGGGTGCCCAGCACGTCGACATGACCTCTCTCGAAAAGCGCCGCGAAATGCCTGCCAGTCCGCACGAGATTGAAATCGCAGTCAGTGAAGGCGTGGAGCTGCACCCGGGTTGGGGCCCGCTGCGCATCGATGAGGATGGCACGGTCACCTTACAATTCTGCGAGCGGACCCGCGACGAGACCGGCAAATTCGATCCACAGTTCGATGCTACCCGCCTTAAGCAGCTCGAAGCCGATCACGTGATCCTCGCCACCGGTCAGGGCACCGACCTGACGATCCTCGATGGCAGCGAGGTTGAAAATATACGCGGTTTCATTGTGGCGGACTCGAAGACCCTGATGACAAAAGTGCCGGGCGTCTTTGCCGGTGGCGACGCTCAACACGGTCCACGGACAGCCGTGGAGGCAATCCGCTCTGGGAAGATCGCCGCGGCCTCCATCGATGCCTGGCTGCGCGGGGCGCTCATGGATTCCGCCACCGGTCAGCCGGTGCGTCGCGACGAGGTGATTCCTCTGCATGTCTTGGCGAGTGATCGAACACACCTGCGCCGTGCCATGATGCCCGAAAGGAGCGTTGAAGAGGTTCTTGGCAATGGCAGCTACGTCCAGATCGAAGAGGGCCTGACTGACGCCATGGCACATGACGAAGCTCGTCGCTGCCTGCGCTGCGACATCTGCATCGGCTGCGGCCTGTGCATGGTTGCCTGCAGCGAGATGGGTGTCAATGCACTGCGCATGGCCGACACGACGGCTGGCCGACTGGCCTACTTCGACTTCACACGACCTGCGGAGCTGTGCATCGGCTGCGGCGCCTGTACGCAGGTCTGCCCAACCGGCGCGATCAACATCGAAGATCAGGACGGGGTGCGACGCACAATCATCACGGGAACCGTCGTACGCGAGCAGCCGCTGTTGACCTGCAGCGAGTGTGGAGCGCCGACTCAGACGCCTGCACATCGGGAGTTCGTCCGCCAGCGCCTGCCGGATCACATGGCGGCTCTCTTGGATCGCGAACTTTGCCCATCGTGTGCGCGCCAGCAGGCCGATCGACCCGTTGTGGGAGCAAGCGCCTGGCTGCGGTGAAGCCGCCGAAAGTGGTCCTTCAGTTTAGTGAGATATAACCGAGATTTCAAATTAGCTTGGGAAAGGAGTAAGCGACAAAAAACAAAAGAGGTTATAAAACCCTGGATCGTTCAGGTGACCGGATCTGGTCGAAAAAACGGCCCTCACCGCCGGTCCGGTGATGAGCAGCCGAAAAAACTTAGGAATGCATCTATGGCTGAAAAAGAAAATGACCAAAGCGATGAACCGACCGCGTGCTTTCCTGGAGACCTATCAAAATTCTCAAAACCAATCATTTTAAAAAAGGAGCAAGCAATGCCTACAGGAAAAGTTTCTACCACCGTACCATTGAACTGGAAGGAAGTATGGTTTACCAACTGCCCAATGGTTTCCGCCAACAACGTCGACCAGGAGCTGGGCTGGTGCCGCGAGGAGTTCAAGAAGATCGGCGTCGAGTACGCCTACTTCCGCCACGCCCCCGAGAATAACTGGTACCCGCACTATGTCCACAACCTCGATAACCTGATCCGCTTCGGCGGGCTGTATCCCCCGATCGCCGTCCACGCCGACATCCGCCGCACCGTGCTGCTGGGGACGACGTGGGTCTACGAGGGCGGGGTGATGCAGGTGCGCGCCCGCGACAAGATCTTCCGCGTGAAGGACCTGAAAGGCAAGAAGATCGGCATCACCAAGAGCCTCAACACCATCAAGAACGACTGGTGGCGGATCCAGGAACACATGGGCATCGAAAATATCCTGATGCTGAATGACATGACCATGGACGATATCCAGCTCGTGGAGTTCCCCTACCCGGATGACTGGTATGACAAGCCCGAGATGCTTGTGCCGCCGATGAACAACCCGTCGGAGCTGTGGCTGCGCCGTGACCACAAGCACGACTATGCCTTCCGCCCGTTGGAGAAGGCACTTCTCGCGGGTACCGTCGATGCCATCTACAACCAGATGGGACAATTAGGACAGCTCTCGGAGGCCACGGGCGAAATCAAGGCCATCTTCGACCTGTCCAAGCTCCCGGACTGGACTGTGCAGGTTGCCAACACCCCCGCTGTCATCACCTGCACCGACGTGATGGCCAAGGAGCATCCCGAGCTGGTCATTGCCTACATGAAAGCCATGGTCAAGGTCGGGCGCTGGGCCAACGAGCACAAGCACGCCGCGGCGGTCATCCTCAACCACCAGACCTTCTACCTGGACGCCGAGCACACCTACGAGGGCATCAAGGATGTCGACATGGTGCCGAGCCTGAGCGCCCAGAACTTGGAATGTGTCAAGATCGGCAAGGATTTTATGTTCAGCCACGGCTACATCAAGAACGACTTCGATGTGAACAAGTGGGCGGCGCCGGAATTCCTGGAGCAGGCGGCGGTTGAAGTGCTCAAGGAAGAATGGCAGCGTCGGAGCTGGAGCAAGCTTCCTTCTGGAGGAGGGCTCGAGGTGGAAGGTACCCGGCTCGGATAGTTTGGAGCAAGCCCAGCACAAGCTGGTCCTGGCAAATAAGGATTAGCTAAAGTCAAGGTGAAGACGGGCGCCAAACGACAAAGGTTCCGCGTTTGGCGCCCACTCGAGATTGATTTGAGAAGAGCATGGACACTACCTACAAATTAGACAGGATGATCCAGGTGGATGAGAATTTATGCATCACCTGCGGTAGCTGCATCCGGGCCTGCCCAGGAGGTCTGATTACCAAAAAGGATTATCCCGTTCCCATCAAAAGCGGGTGGGATCAATGCATCGACTGCGGCCACTGCGTGTCCATCTGTCCGACCGGGGCTATGCACCAGCGCTCCATGAGCCCTGAGGATTGTCAGGAAATTGATATTCATCTCATCCCCCAGTGGGACCGGGTCAGACAATATCTTATTTCAAGACGTTCAATTCGTGGCTACATCAGAAAACCAATCGAAAAAGAAAAAGTTCTGCAGCTGCTGGATGTAGCCCGTTATGCCCCGAACGGCGCCAACCGCCAGGTGATCCACTGGGTCGTGGTCAATGATCCAGAAAAGGTTCGCCGGATCGCCCAGATGACGATCGACTGGATGAAAATCGTGAAGGAAAAAGCCCCGGCTCTTTATGAGGAAGCCAACCTGGAGGTGTTTGTCTCTGCGTGGGACGGCGGCCAGGATCGCATTTCCCGGGGGGCGCCGTGCACAATTATGGCCTGTGCCCCAAAAGATGAGCGGACCGCGCCTCCGGCGGCCATGATTGCCATTCACCAGATTCAACTGGCGGCACCCGCCCTCGGTCTGGGAACCACGTTTACCGGCAGTATCAACACAGCTTGTCAAGGCTACCCGCCCCTGATTGAGATGCTTGGGATCCCAGAAGGAACTATTCCACATGCAACCTGCGTGATTGGATATCCGGCTGAAAGATACCTGCGAATCCCAACGCGAAAACCCCTCGATTTGGCCTGGATTTAAGAGCCACACGCCTTGAACAGATGACAAAAAGGAGAATATCATGTCTGACAATACAGTTACACGCATGCAGCGCCTTGGTTACCGAGCGCCGGATAATGTACCGGAACCCGAGCAACTTGTTCTGGTCGAGTATGTCTCCAACGGGCGTGTGGCGATCATCACCCTCAACCGGCCGCATGCCGATAACGCCATCACGACGGAGCTGGCTGCTCAGTTGATCGAGGTACTGGAGACCATTGCAGCGCGTCCCTCCGTGCGCTGTGCCATCCTGACCGGAGCCGGTGACAGAGCCTTCTCCGTCGGCGGCGACCTGTACCAGCGCAAGCAAATGACGAAAGAACAATGGCTGCGCCAGCGCCTGGTCTTCGACCGTGTTCTCTACACAATTCGCCAATTACGCAGGCCAATCTTCGCCGCAGTGCACGGGATGGCCTACGGCGGCGGCTGCGAAATCGCCATCAGCACGGATTTTATCATCGCTTCCGACGAGGCTGTCTTCGGCCAGCCCGAAGCGATCGTTGGCTTGAGCGCTGGTGGTGGCTCGCCGGTCTTCCTTCCCCGTGTCCTCCCTCCGGGAAAGGCCATGCAGATGCTGATGACTGGGGATCCAATCACCGCACACGAGGCATATCGGTTGGGCATGGTTAACGAAGTCCATCCCAGGGCTGAACTGATGAGTGCGGCACTCAGCATTGCGGAAAAGATCGCCAACAACTCGCCTACGGCGGTACAGTCGGTCAAGCAGTCTGTTCAAATGGGGCAGGGCGAAACTGTCGAACAGGCAGTGGCGATCATGATGAATCAGCACTGGCGCTCTGTCGTTCATAGTGATCGTGTTCAGGGAATCCTTGCCTTCACCGAAGACCGGGAGGCTGAGTATCCGGATCCTGACTTTTGATGAACAACCTCGCGGCGAAGCCGCCCAATCAAATCACAAGATTGTATTTTTATAAGGAGAATAAATAATGACTACTTTCGAAATAAAAACCCCATATTCAACCCAACAGGTGGTTGAAAAAAAACTGACCAGCCTGGGGCTTTACGTAACCGCCCGGGAAGCCTACGACATGTGGAAGGCCGATCCCGAACGGATTAAGATCCTCGATGTGCGTGCCTCCATGGAATATGCAGTAAACGGCCATCCCCGCATGGCCGCCAACATTCCCGTGGCTTTCCAATCCTATAAATGGGATATCGTCAAAGGTGATTACCCTGTTGCGGTCAATACAGAGTTCGTCGCCAATGTGGCCAAGCGTTTCAAACTGGACGATACGATCCTGGCCATGTGCCGCTCCGGCACACGCAGTGCAATAGCGGTCAATTTTCTTGCCAAGGCTGGTTTCACGAATGTGTACAACATCATCGATGGTTTCGATGGGGATAAGGTGGAAGATCCCGGAAGCATCTGGTTTGGCGTGCGAAGGCGGAACGGCTGGAAGAACTCCGTCGTTCCATGGACTTACCAGTTTGACCCCACCCTGGTCTGGCAACCCAATGATGCGGAGCTGGAAATACTGCGCAAGCTCCCGGATATGTAATCCCGAGCCGGGACGACTGACAGGATTATGCCGTGTCAACCAGAAATGGGACTTACCCGGCATAATCCAAGATCAACCCTATCTCACTGATCGAAGGAAAAGCTGTAGGGGCGCAGTGCCTGCGCCCGCCACGCAAAACGATCACATGTCATTGCGAGCAAAGCGAAGCAATCTCGGTTTTCAATCAAATAAGGAGACTACCATGACATCTACTGAATTCTTGACCATCATCGGACAGGTGGCTGGCGTGTTCGGTATCGTAGCAAGCATGTTGTCAACGGGCTTGGGACTGACCGTTGCTCAGATTGTCCAACCATTGAAGAATGTACGCCTGGTGGTGCTGGTGCTGCTGGCAAACTTTGTACTGATGCCTCTGCTCGGTTATGGCATCATGCGACTCATCCCTCTGGATGAGTCGCTCAAGGTTGTATTGATCATGGTGGCTGCGGCTGCGGGTGCGCCCCCCTTGGTCCTGGAGGCGCGGGCCGCCAAGGGCAACATGGGTGTTGCTGTAGCAGTGATGGTGCTGCTGATGGTGGTGACCGTTTTTTACCTGCCTGTGGTGTTACCTCTGCTCCTGACCGGTGTTGAGGTGGATTCGTGGGCGATCGCCCAATCGCTGATCGTGGGGATGCTGATCCCGCTGATCGTGGGCTTGGTAATCAAGGCATACGCGCCTGATACAGCCCAAAACTGGGCACCGACACTGAGCAAAGTTGGCCTGCTGGGCGTCCTGCTCCTGCTGGTGATTGGGTTGTGGTTGAATTTATCCAACGTTCTCGCTTTGATTGGAACCCGCGGTTTCCTGGCGCTGCTGTTGCTCATCTTCGGTGGTCTTCTGATCGGTTTTGCGATTGGCGGCCGTGATCCAGCCGTTCGCAATGTGATGGGGTTGGCCACGGCGCAGCGGAATGTGACGGCTGCTATTCTCGTCACATTGACAAACTTTGCAGGCACGAATTCAGTACCGTATGTGCTGGTGGCGGCTGCCCTCATCATGTTGGTCTTACTAGCAATTGCACCCATTTTAGGCGCACGCAGCAAGGCAGCAGACGTGCCAGTCACTCAAGCGCAGTAAATTTTCAAGCTGGAGATATTTTCGAGTTGCACAGGTTGTAATAAGACCTGCGCAACTCGAAAATAGGATCTTTAGAAGAAAAAAGAGACCGAAAATGACACTCAATGAATTCTTATCCTCAATTGCAGGAATAGCAGGGATGTTGTTTGTGGTGACCAGCATGCTGGCGATGAGCTTCAGCCTCAGCGTCCAACAGATGACTCAACCGCTTAAGAATGTTCGCCTGGTTATCCTGGCACTGTTGGCGAACTTCGTTGTGGCACCGCTTTTGGCTCTTGCCATCACCAGGCTGATTCCCCTGGATGAATCCCTGCAGATTGGGGTAATTTTGTTTGGGTGTGCCGCCGGGGCACCCTTCATCCCTAAGCTTGTGCAGGGAGCAAATGGGAACGTGGCTTACGCGGTTGGGTTGATGTTCTTGACCATGGTGGTCACCATCTTCTTCCTGCCGCTCTTCCTGCCGCTGCTTTTGCCTGGTGTGGAAGTCAATCCGTGGGATATTGCTAAATCGCTGATTGTGACCATGCTGATCCCGCTGGTGATCGGCATGCTGATCAAGTCGCATTCACCTGACGTTGCCGATCATTGGGCGCCGGTGATGAATAAGGTCTCTACCGTGTCGGTCCTGATCCTGTGGATTGTGGGGCTGGGAATGAACATCCCCGAGATCCTCAGCTTTATTGGAACGCGTGGCATCGGGGCCATGGTGTTGTTGTTTGTAGGATCCCTGGCGATCGGCTTGCTGTTCGGTGGGCGTGATAAGGGTGTCCGCACCGCCATGGGGCTGAGCACAGCCAACCGCAATGGTTCGGCTGCCCTGTTGGTTGCCACCCAAAACTTCGCAGGAACGGACACCCTGCCTTTTGTGCTGGTTGGGATTGCCATATCTATATTGTTCCTGCTGCCTGCCGCAAAGATTATGGGCAAACGAAATAAAGCGGTGGAAGAGCCTGTGACACAGGCAGAATCATCTTAAAACTACAAGGAGATAAATCCATGACTGCTAATGAACTATTTACAATTATCGCCCAGATATCCGGCGTGCTAGGCATCGTCTGCAGCATGCTGGCAATGGGTTTGGGTTTGACCGTATCCCAGATCGTCCAACCGTTGAAAAACGCACGCCTGGTGGTGCTGGTGCTGCTGGCGAACTTTGTGCTGGTGCCTTTGCTCGCCTATTTGATCACCCTGATCATCCCGCTCGAAGAATTGCTCAAGATCGGGCTGATCGTCCTGGCTTGCTGTGCGGGCGCGCCCTTCCTGATCCTGGAGGCGAAAGGTGCCAAGTCCAACCTGGCCGTTGCGGTAGGGGTGATGACCCTCCTGATGGTCGTGACCATTTTCTATCTGCCCGTGGTTCTGCCGCTGCTCCTGGCCGGCGTTGAAGTGGATGCGGGAGCGATCGCCCAGTCGCTGATCGTGCTGATGCTGATCCCGCTGATCCTGGGTTTGCTGGTCAAGGCCCACGCACCAGACACGGCCAAGAACTGGGCGCCGACCATGAACAAGATCGGCAGCCTGGGAATCCTGATCCTGCTGGTGGTTGGGCTGGGATTGAATGTAGCCAACGTCATCAGCCTGATCGGGACGCGGGGTTTCCTGGCGCTGGTCATCTTCATCGTTGGTAGTCTTGTGATCGGTTTTGCGGTTGGCGGCCGTGATCCTGGTGTCCGCAATGTGGTGGGGTTGGGCACCGCCCAGCGGAATGTGTCGGCTGCTATTCTCATTACGCTGCAAAACTTTGCGGGAACGAGTGCAGTCCCGTATGTGCTGGTGGCGGCAATCCTGCTCCCGTTGATCTTGATCTCGACTGCACGCTGGCTGGGCAGGCGCAGCGAGGCAGGAGCACCAGCCGAAGCACCGGCTGCGCCGCCTGCTTCCTGAGGAAGGCCAAGAAAGAGACGGCAGCAACCGGAGCCAGCATCAAAGGTTGTATAATTAGCAGGAGCGCAGCCATGTCCAGGCCATCCGAAGTGACACTGCGCTCCTAATTATGTATGATCGTGGGGTTCGTATTACCGCCCTGGCTGGTTTCCAGAAATGTGCTACGTTGAGTGAAATTGAAGACAAGGAGTTGATATGGAGAATAAGACACAACCGCGGCCGAGCCTCCTGGCTCGCTACCTGCCCATCTTAGGCTGGCTGCCCAAGTATGAACGCGCCTGGCTGCGCACCGATTTGATTGCCGGGTTGACAGTGGTGGCCTTATTGATCCCCGAGGGCATGGCATACGCCCAGATAGCCGGCATGCCGCCCCAAACCGCTTTCTATGCCGCTCCGATTGGCCTGCTGGCTTTTGCCATTTTTGGCACTTCACGCCAGCTGGTGGTGGCGGTATCCGCCATCATCGCCACCATGTCGTTTGCCACGGTCAGCCTGATCGTGGCGCCAAACACACCTGAATTCATCCTGCTGACCGCTGCCCTGGCAGTATTAGCCGGGTTAATTTCCATCCTGTGTGGATTTTTGAAATTGGGGCGGGTGGCGCAGTTCTTCTCCGAGTCGGTGATGGTCGGTTTTCTCACCGGCTTGGCGCTGACCGTGATGATCAAACAGGTCCCCAAGCTGCTTGGCATCGAAGGTGGGAGCGGCAACTTCTGGGAGCGCCTGTACGACGTCATCATCCACCTGCCGGAAACGCACCGGGCTACGCTGGTCACGGGCATTTTGTGCCTGATCCTGTTGATCGGATTGGAGCATTATTTCCACAAGATCCCCGCTGCGCTGGTGGCGCTGATTTTTGGCATAGCGATTTCAGTCATTTTTGGATTGGAAGCGCGTGGTGTGGAGATTGTGGGCGAGATCCCGGCGGGCCTGGCAAAGCCGCAGTGGCCGGCGGTCGGTCTGCAAAATTGGTGGCTGTTGTTCCCGGGCGCGCTGGGGCTGGCCCTGGTCAACTTCGCCGAAGCCATCGGCCCTTCGCGTAACTTTGCCTCAGCTCATAAATATAAGATGGATGCCAACCAGGAGCTGATCGGGCTGGGTGCGGCGAACTTAGGAGCAGGGTTATTCCAGGGTTTTCCCATCGGCTCGAGCCTGTCTAAATCGGCGGCCAACGACCGGGCTGGGGCGCACAGCCAGATGTCGGGGATTATCGCCGCGGTCGTCACCGTGTTGGTGGCGCTCTTCTTCACGCCGCTCTTCTATGCCTTACCCGAAGCAGCCCTGGGGGCGATCGTTATCGTGGCCGTATCGGGCATGGTCAAAGTGGCCAAGATCAAGCACTTGTATCGAGTACGCCGCTCCGATTTCGTCCTGGCCATGGTGGCGCTGCTGGCGGTGCTGACCTTCGAGACCCTCGAAGCGCTGCTCATCGCCGTGATCGTCTCCCTGTTTGCCCTGGTATTGCGCACCAGCCTTCCCAGGCTGGCTGTGTTAGGTCGCGTGCCAGACCGCCTGGAATTGAGCGATATCCATCGGCATCCCGAAAATAAAACCTTGCCAGGTCTCTTGATCGTGCGACCGGAGAATGGGTTGTTCTTCGCCAACGCTGCCGCGTTCCATGATGCCATTTTTGCAGAGATGAGTGCCAGGGCCGAGACGGTTAACACCGTCCTGTTTGACCTGGGGGCAACGACCGATTTGGATGTACCCAGCGCCGATATGTTGGCTGAGCTGGCTGAAGAACTGCATAATCGAGATGTACGTTTTATGCTCATGCGCGTGATCGCCCCCGTGCGCCAAATGTTGGAGAGCGCCGGCGCCATGGAAAAGATCAGTGCCCAGGATGTGTTTTTCGGTCCAATGGAGGCGATCCTTGCTCATCTTTCCATGCATTACGATGAGGCGAGTCTCGAGGATTTGCTGAGCAGCGGAGCCAAGTCTGTGCACGATCTGCTGCAGGCGAGCCTCGTCACGGCCCCTGCTGAGCACCAGGCAGCCTTGACCGAGATCGTGGACAGTCTGGATAAGGAAATCAGACGCAAAAAGACATAAGACAGTGATAGACCTGCAAGCCAAAAGTAAACTTTATTGGATAAAGAGTATCGAAAAAAAAGTAGGTGACTTATTAATAATTTACCCCCTCCTTCCAAAGGCATTGCCCGCTTTATACCCGGTCTCGCCCTCTTCAAAGGGCTGAAGCCTGCGCTGCTGCGCACCGAATTCGTGGTGGCCATCACGGTCTTCGCAGTGCTTGTGCCATCGGCGATGGCCTTCGGCGACCTCGCCGGGGTCACTCCCGTGGCCGGGCTGTATGTTGCCCTGGGTGCCATGGTGATGTATGCCCTGTTCGGCACCTCCCGGCAGGTGATCACGGGACCGGAAGCCACGAGCGCCATCATGACCGCCGCGGCTGTGGCGCCGCTGGCGGCTGGCGACCCGGCGCGTTATGCTGCCCTGGCAGCCATGACCGCCGTCCTGGTGGGCGTGATCGCCCTGCTCGCCCGCCTGGCGCGCCTGGGCTTCATCACCGACTTCCTGTCCAAGCCAATCCTGGTCGGCTATATCTTTGGCGCGACCCTCATCGTGATCGGCAGCCAATTGGGCAAGATGTTCGGCATTAAGCTTGAGAGCGACCAGTTCTTCCGGCAGGTGGCGGAGCTGATCAGCCGCCTGGATGAAACCCACCTGCTCACCTTCGCCATCGGCATCGTGTGCATGGCCGCGCTGTTCATCATGCGGCGCATCAACCGCGCCTTGCCCGGCCCGCTCATTGTCGTCGTCCTTGCCATCATCGCCTCGGCTGCCTTCGGACTGCAGGCCAAGGGGGTGGCGATCGTCGGGGCGGTGCCGGCTGGGCTGCCCAAGTTAACCATCCCGCTGGTCAGCTTTCAAGATATCCTGAATCTGCTGCCGGCTGCCATTGCGCTCACCATCCTGATCTATGCGGACGAAATCCTGACGGCGCGCGTCTTTGCGGCCAGGCACGGCCAAAAGATCGATGCCAACCAGGAATTTGTTGCCCTCGGCATGGCCAATATCGGGGCGGGTTTCTTGATGGGCTTTCCTGCTGCGCTGAGCGCCTCGCGCACGGCGGTTAACGATCAGATGGGCGGTAAATCGCAGTGGGTGGGGCTGATTGCAGCCGCCCTCACCATCATCTTCCTGCTATTTCTAACGCCGCTGCTGGCCCCCCTGCCCACTGTCGCCCTGGGTGCGATCATCATTGTGGCTTCGATCGGATTGATCGATATCCCAGCTTTCCATTACCTTCGAAAAGTGCAGCGCGCCGAGTTTTGGCTGGCGGTGATCACGGCATTCGGCGTGCTCACTGTGGGTGTTCTGCAGGGCATTCTCGTGGCAATGGTGCTGTCGCTGGTCAACGTCCTTTATCACCTGCGTCACCCGCACGATGCCCTGCTGGACGATGTGGACGCCAGCGGCGGCACGGTGTATCGCGGGGTCAGTGACAAAGAGACCGCGCTGACCGAGCCGGGCTTGATTGTCTATCGTTTCGATGCCCCGCTCGTGTTTGCCAACGCCGCGTTTTTTACCGAACGCCTGGAAGAGCTGATCGCAAACGCCGGAGAAGGATTGAAATGCGTGATCCTCGACGCGGAACCGATCAGTGATTTCGATTCAACCGCCGCGGAAGCGCTGGAAAACCTGGATGTGGATATGGAACGGCGCAGCCTCGAATTATGGATCGCGCGTGCCAACGGGCCGCTGCGTGACCTGCTGCAGGTGACCGGTTTGACAGCCCGCATCGGCGAGGAGAACATCCATCCATCGGTGCGCGCCGCGGTGACAGCTTACCATGGGCGCTTTGGTCCTTTATAGAATCTCCTTTGAGGCAATTTTCTGGAAAAGAAGAAGCAATATCAACTACACCAAAATATTGAATAAAATAAAATAATAGAACGTTGAAAAGCCAAGCAAACTGCAGCGAGGTGTACATCCTTCGATGCACATCTCCTCAGGTTACTTTCCTAAGATCTACGTTGTTTGATTGAGGAAGAAATGATGAATCAAGACATCCCCATAAACAGGTCAAGATTGACGACTCCGCGTGCCGCGGCCGTCGCAGGCATCTTGTTTTCTGTGTTACTCCTCACCAGCCTGGTGCTCGTCCGGATTTCTGTCCCTTCCGATCCGCAGGATGCCGGGGTTTGGCTTTCAGATAATGGGGGAGCTGTTACTCTGGCTTTGAACCTGGTGCCGTTCGCAGGGATTGCCTTTTTGTGGTTCATTGGCGTGGTGCGCGACCGCCTGGGGGATAACGAGGATCGCTTCTTTTCCACCGTGTTCCTGGGCAGCGGGCTCCTGTTCCTGGCTATGTTGTTCATCTCTGCAGCAGTAGCCGGCGGCTTGATCAGCATCTTCGGCTCTACCCCTCAGCTGCTCATCGATTCCGGCATGTATTCTTTCGGTCGCACGGTCACTTACGTGATTATGAACGTGTATACGATGAAGATGGCAGGGGTGTTTATGATCTCAACCTGCACCCTCTCGCTGCGTACCGGGATTATCCCGCGCTGGATGGCCTTCCTGGGCCTGGCATTGGCATTGTTCCTGCTGTTGAGCCTGGGTTACTTTTCCTGGGCTACGCTGGTATTTCCGCTGTGGGTGCTGCTGATCAGCGTGCACATCCTGATGGCGAATCTCCGTAAACCGAAAAATGAGCCAACCACAGCAACCGCGAGTTGAAGTGAGCAGCATGGGCGTTCGGACAGGCACGCTCGCTCAGATACTTTCAAATCTTTACTTTGTAGTTCGGAATTCTGATCCATTAGGGAGGCCGCCATGATTGACCCGCAAGCAAAACTAAAACCCTACCTGCGCCTGATGGCGCTGGTTATCCTGTTGGCTATCGTCAGCGCTGTGATTACCTTTGTTTTTTTCGTCATTCAAAATATGGGAATTTATCTGATCTGGGAGCAAGCCCTGCTCGTCAGCGGGTTAGATTCCCGCTTGTTTACCTTGCTTGTCTGTACGGTCGGCGGCTTGCTGGTCGGTCTGCTGGTGAAGCTCTTCGGGGATCATAACGCCATCTTCGCTGAGCTGATGCAGGAATTCGGCAAAACTGGGCGCTTCGACTACCGCCACGCGCCCGGGATTGTGGTTACCGCCCTGGTATCACTCATCTCCGGCGCCAGCCTGGGACCCGAGGCACCCCTGGCGGATGCCTGCGGAGGGCTGGGGACCCTGGCTGCGGATAAGCTCAAGCTCAACGAACAGGAGACGCGCGTGATGGGCTACAGCGGCTTAAGCTCCATGCTGGCTGCCTTCATCACCAATCCATTTGCGGGGGCTCTGCTGAGCCTGGAGTCTGCCCAAGGCGGCATGACCGGTGTGCAGGTCTATTTTTGGGGCCTCTTCCCCAGCCTGTTAGCCTCAGCCGTGGCTACGGTTATTTTTGTCGCCTTGACTGGGAGTTTCTTTGACACATTATATACATTTCCTATCTATACCCCCGGTCTAAAAGATCTTCTGCTGGCTGTGCCATTCAGCCTGGTTGGCAGCCTGGCTGGCCTGCTCTTTATGTTCATCCTCAAATGGCTGCGAAAAGTCATCCAGCCCTTGAATAAGCATCTTGTCCTGCGCGGCCTGGTCGGCGGGCTGGGTATGGGGATCATCGGGGCGCTGCTGCCGCTGACGCTGTTCTCCGGGGAAGAACAAACGACCGAGCTGATCTATCAGGCGGCTGAGATCGGTTTTTGGATGCTGATCGTGCTGGCGCTCAGTAAATTATTCGCCACCTCCCTCCTGCTTGCCACCGGTTGGAAAGGTGGGTACATCTTCCCGATCATGTTTGCCGGGGTGGCCCTGGGCATGGCTGGCCATCTCCTGTTTCCGGCTACGCCCATTGCAGTCACCGTGGCGGCCACGCTGGCCGGTGCCCTCGTGGCTGCGCTTCGGGCGCCGCTGTTTGCCGCCCTCTTCACCCTGGTATTGGTGGAAGCAGAAACGGCGCCGGTGGTGGCTATCGCGGTTTTAGTCAGCGCCTTGCTGGTGGCTTATCTGGCACTGCGGGCTGCCCGGCGTGCAGCTGCCCAAGCCCATGCTGATCTGGAAAACGAGGGAGAGGAAACGACATGAACAATAAACAAGGTCAATTAGTGATTTACCTGGTTGCGGGAGCCGCTGTTTTCGTAATCCTGTTCGGGATTCGCTCCTCTGCCTCCATCATCAACCCGATCCTGCTGGCTGCCGTGATCACCATCACGGTCCTGCCGATCCCCAGCAAGTTAGCCAAGAAAGGCGTGCCAGGTTGGCTGTCATTGGTGCTAACCATCTTGCTGGTCGTCCTGATCCTGGCGCTGGTCATCTTCACGGTTTTCTTCTCGGTCGCCAAGCTCTCCACCGAGCTGCCGGTTTATCTGGCGGAAGGTACGTCCCAAGCCACTCAAGACCTCTCCTCAACAGAAAATACGACGCTGAGTATACAGATCGAGCAGGTGACCAAATCCTTAGGCCCAGTCGTACAGGGCGTGTTGACGGCAATCTTGGATGTGGTGGTTACTTTCGGATTAGCTCTGTTTATCTTCTTTTTCATGATCAGCGCCGCCCTGGCCTTGCCCACCCCCTCCCGCATGGGCCTGGATCCGGGTTCATCGATCATCGGGAAAATATCTGCATTAACGGAAGATATACGCAAATACATGACTGTCCTGACCGGCATTAATTTCCTGGTGGGCCTGGGTGATACCATTTTTCTCATAATCATGGGCGTCCCCTACGCTTTGCTGTGGGGGCTGCTGGCCTGGTTCATGGGCTACATTCCTTCGATTGGCTTCATGATCGCCTTGATCCCGCCGGTGCTGATGGCTTACGCTTTGTACGGTCTGCCAACCGCCTTGATTGTCCTGGTCGGATATATTTTGATCAATGGGGGCATCCAGAACTTCATCCAGCCCAAGATCATGGGGCAAAGCTTGAAGGTCTCGCCGTTGGTCATCTTCGTCGGCTTATTTATCTGGGGCTACCTGTTGGGTGGGATTGGCGCAATCCTGGCAGTACCCATGACCATGCTGGTCATCATCATTATGGAGAATTTCGAGGGTACGCGCCCCATCGCGGTCCTGATGCGCTTTACAGGTGAGGAGAAGAAAGAAGAAAGAAAAGAAGCAGCAAAACAAGTGAAAGGTCTGTGGAAAAGAACAAAGGGGCCTCCCAACTCCGACAGTAAGTCGGAAGACGTTGCTGAATGAACCAATTTATACATTCCAATTGAACGAGATGTATTACAGGTTATTGGATATCTAAGGAGTGTCAAATGAAAAACCGTAAAATGAGAAGAGTCACAGCCCGTTACAATTGGGACCGCCTGAAAGTGAGTTTTTGGTTTGCGCCGGTGGTCATGTCCTTGTTCGCGGTCCTGCTGGCTTGGGTAATGTATCGGATAGATACGATAATCCCGAATGAGGTCTTGGCGGAGAGCCGCATCATCCTCTCGGGCACTCCCGGTGAGCTGCGTACTGCGTTGATCGGTATGGCTTCCTCTATCCTGGCGACCGCCGGGGTGGTCTTCACCCTGCTCACGCTGCCACTTTCAACAGTCGCCGCCCAGTATGGCTCGCGCTTGCTGCGCGTCTTCCTGGGCGATCGCACCACCCAGCTCGTTCTGGGCACCTTTGTGGCTACCTTTGTTTATTGTGTGGCGGCTGCCCTTTCCATCCTTCCAACCACGGTAGAGCCGTACGGCCCCCAATTAACCGTAACAGTAGGATTGCTCTTGATGCTGGCCTCCTTTGCCTCGCTGATTTTGCTTGTCCAGCATATCTCCACCATGCTGCAAGCCCCCAATATCGCTGCCGCGGCGGGCGCTGAGCTGCGCGACGTGGTCCTGGCTGAGATCCCGGAGCAGGTCATCAGCGGTGAGAATCGGAAAGTCAGGTCTGAAACCCTCCCCGAAACCCTGGTGGAGAAGGACGCTTATCCGGTACGCGTGGAGGAGGCAGGCTACATTCAATTCATCGATCCGCATTACGTGCTGACCCTGGCTCAAGAGCATGACCTGGTCATCCGCCTGCTGCGCAAGCCGGGCCACGTGGTCTGGCCTAACGCGCGGGTCGCCCTGGTTTGGCCGGCTGCTCGGGTGGATGAGGCCCTCGATCGGCAGCTCCGCACTGCTTTCCGGGTTGGAAACGGGCGCACACCCACTCAGGATGTTTCCTATGCTGTTAACCAGCTCGTCGAAATGGCCACGCGCGCCATGTCGCCGGCGATCAATGACCCTTTCACAGCCATGACCTGTTTGGATTATATCGGGGAGGGCCTGGCACTCTTCATCCAGCATGGAGAGAAAAATCCCTACTACTACGACCAGGAAAACCACCTGCGCTTGATCCTGGAGCCGGTCACCTTCACCGAGCTGCTCGACTGTGCTTTCAATATGCTGCGGCATTGCAGCTGCGACAATGCCAGCGTGCTGCTGCATATGCTGGAGGTGATCGCTGCCGTTGGACAGCAAGCCGGTTCGTCCGAGGCGCGCCAAGAGCTGGCTCGACATGTGAAACTGATCCAGGCGGAGAGCCAGGTTGGAGCCCTGGTCGAAGAAGATCGCCAGGTGATCCGCTTGCGCTGTGAAGCTTTGCAAGTAAAATTAAATGCACCCTAAAACAGATGAACTATGGATAAGCCGCCTTCCCTTAAGAATTTAATCTTAGAAATATACCGCGTTTGGGTCAGTGAAAAGCCTAATCAATTGGCGGCTGCACTCTCATACTTTGGGATGTTCTCCTTTGCAGCGATAATTTATCTCGCTTATCGATTTGCCGGTATTTTTATCAACGAAGCTGCTGCCGCAGAGCTTATGTACACACGCCTTGAGGCTGTTTTGGGAACGGAAACAGCGACTTTTATTCAGGATTCTGTATCTGCAATTGCAGCTACCAATACCGGTGGATCATGGTTCATATCGATCGTCAGCTTCATCTCTCTTTTATTCTTAGCGATGGGGCTGTTCCTGCAGCTTACTTATGCACTTAACAGAATCTGGGGAGTCCCTCTGATTCAGTGGGGGAAAAAGGCAGCCATCCTCCGGCAGCGGCTGTTTGCATTTGCCATGGTGGTCGGGCTTGGTCTATTGATCATCCTGGCCACGTTGGTCAATGTGGCTTTTGCCTGGTTCGGTTCCATCATCAAAGATGACTTTGGTGGGAGCAACCTTCTATCGATTCTCAATGTACTTGCTCTTCTGGGTGTCATCGTCTTGGCTAACGCTTTAATATATAAAGTTCTGCCGGATGTAAAGCTCGCCTGGCGGGACGTCTGGCTTGGATCGGTAGCAGCAGCCGCTCTAATGGTCCTGGGAGGGCTGGTGATCGGATTGTATTTTAGATTGGGTGGAGTCCACTCAGCCTTCGAGGCGGCGGGCGCGTTTGCTGTCTTAATGATCGCAATTTATTACTTTGCTCAAATATTCTTATTTGGCGCGATCATTACCAGAGTCTATGCTCAACGATATGGCTCGATGCGCGAGTCGCCTTAACTCCCATACAATTTACGGTGCACAGTGCTCAAGAGGCGCACCTGCTCGGCAGCATGGTAGGAGGAGCGCACCAGGGGGGCGCTCTCAACCCATTTAAAGCCGATCTCGCCTCCGTAGGCCCTCAGCTCAGCGAACTCTTCCAGCGTGTAATAGCGGGAGATAGGCAGATGCTTTTTGGAAGGCTGCAGGTACTGCCCGACGGTGAGGATATCCACCCCCCAGCTGCGCTGGTCGCGCATCACGGCTTTGACTTCATCGAGCGTCTCTCCTAACCCGAGCATGATGCCAGATTTGGTCAGCACTTCGGCGTCAAGCTGTTTAGCGTGCGTCAGGGTAGCAGCCGCCCATTCATAACGGTCCTGCGGCTGAACGGTCTTGAACAGGCGCGGTACGGTCTCAACATTGTGGTTGAGAATCTCGGGGCGGGCGTCCATGACAATCTTGAGCGCTTCCAGGCTGCCCTTGAAGTCGGGGATCAGCACCTCGATCGAGCAGCCAGGCTGCAGCTCACGGATGCGGCGGATCACCATGGCGAAAATGGGTGCACCACCATCCTGGCGGTCATCCCGGTTGACGCTGGTGATCACAGCATGCTTCAGATCCATTGCTTTAACTGCCTGGGCCACGCGCTCCGGCTCCAGCCAGTCCAGAGGCGAGGGACGGCCGCGCTTGATGTCACAAAAGGCGCAAGAACGCGTGCAGACGTCACCCAGCATCAAGAAGGTGGCGGTGCCCGAACCCCAGCACTCGCCCATGTTGGGGCACATGGCTTCTTCACACACGGTGTGGAGCGCCTTGGAGCGCATCAAACCTTGCAGCCTTTCGTAGGTTTCGCCAGAGGGAGCGCGCACCTTGATCCATTCTGGGCGGCGCAGGGGAGTCGTATTGGTTTTTTCCGGGTCGACCCGGTCGCGGGTAGTATTAAACGACATAGGTAATATTTTCTTTCCGATGCAGCACTACAACAGTTGATCGATTGGGCGGCGGTTCATGATCGAAAGCTGCCCTGCAACCGCTTCGACCTCAATCCGTAAGGTATGCTCGAGCTTAAGAACCAGGTCATCATCGCTGGAATGCAGGCGGTGATAACGCTCTAATACAGCGACACTGATGGCGTGGTACAGCTCGAGCGGCGGAGCGGCAATCAGAAGCTTTTCGAAAAGACCGGGCTCCACTTCCCGCATCGCCTGGCGTTCGGCAAGCACAATCTTCACTTCATCAACCAGGAGCTGGTCAAGGCGCGATTCAGCAGGCAGCAAGATCGGAGCAGGAGAAGTCAGAACCAAAAGCGTGCGCGCTTCTTCGGTTTGGATATGGAGCGCCCCACCAAAGGTAAAGGCGTCCAGATGCTTGCCCTTTTGGTCAATTAAATCCACAATCCCGGCACACACCGTATAATCATCCTGGTCCGACCAGGGATGCTCCACAGTCAGGCGGTTCACTTCCTGATTTGCCGTGGCAACATCCAAATACACGCTGAGCGGATCAAAGTGCTGTCCGGTGGGAGTGGAACGCAAAATGACATCCAGGCGCGGGTAGCCAGGCTCATGCGGGCGCCGGGGGGGATACAAGATATAACCTAGATCAAGATTATTTGGGTGGGTGTTTGTCAACAACATATGTCCAGTCTAGCGAAACCTTTAATTCGATGGAGCATAAGGATAACACAATTTTTACTCTTCAAAGCGCAAATGTTTCACCGTCAGCCCGTTGTTGATCAGCTCACTGAGCGAATCAATACCAATGCGCAGGTGGAGGTCTGCGAACTGGCTGGTGATCTGCTTGTCGCTTTCGGCGGTCTTGATCCCCTCAGGCGTCATGGGCTGGTCTGAAATGAGCAGCAGCGCTCCGGTGGGGATGTGGTTGTAGAAACCAGCGCTGAAAAGCGTGGCGCTTTCCATATCCACGGCCATGCAGCGGATACGCAGGAGGTACTCCTTGAACGCCTCATCATGCTCCCATACCCGGCGGTTGGTGGTATAGACCGTGCCGGTCCAGTAGTCACGCTGGTAGTTGCGGATGGTGGTCGAGACGGCCTTTTGCAGGTTAAAGGCTGGCAGGGCGGGCACCTCGGGAGGGAAGTAATCGTTGGAAGTGCCCTCGCCGCGGATGGCGGCAATGGGCAGGATCAAATCGCCGAGCTGGCTCTTGGGCTTCAATCCACCGCACTTACCCAGGAACAGGCAGGCCTTGGGGGACGATGCTGCTGAGCAGGTCCATGATCGTGGCGGCGTTGGCGCTGCCCATGCCGAAGTTGATAATCGTTATCCCGGCAGCGGTGGCGGTGGGCATGGGCTTGTCTTCACCGCAGATAGGCACCTGGTGCCAATCGGCGAACATCTGCACGTAGTTTTGAAAGTTAACCAGCAAGATATATTCGGCAAATTCATCCAGCGCCCTGCCAGTGTAGCGCGGCAGCCAGTTGGCGACAATCTCATCCTTTGATTTCATTTTCCTCCTACCACTTCTGGGAGCGACTCCCATTCAAAAAAGCCATGCAGTTGAATAGTACGATCCGCAATCTGGTAAGCCAACCCCAGGCGAATGGCACAGTCTGATATCAGGAAAAACTGGCGCAGCAATGCTCCCAGCTCAGGATTAAATGACTCGGTAGCTGAGATCAGCTCTTTGTTGCGCGGCAGGTACTTCCCGGAAGCAATGAAGTTATAGCGGATGATCTCCAGAACGGCCTGCGAGAGGAACAAATTTGCGGTGGCTTCATCGCCTCGGGCCAGGTCTGCGGCATCTTCCAACCAATTGGCCGCCATATAGCGCATGAATACAAGTTTTTCAGGGCTAAGCTTGGGAGGCTCCGCCAGCGACTGGAGCGCAAGCTGGCGCAGCTCAGCGACCACCGGGTCAAGCTCCAAAACCAGGAAGCCAGTGGCTAACATATGAGCAGTAACGGGGGTATATTCGGCCGGCTCTTCCATTAAATATCGCCTGACCTGTTCAGGTGGATTAATGAATATTTCTGCCGCGACGCCGTTGAAGAATTTCTGAATGCGCTGGCGATAGGGTTCATTGTGGATCACATACAGATCGAGGTCGCTGGCTGGGTCCGGGTTCCCCCTTAGAATGGTGCCAGCCGCGATGATTCCGACGGGGTTGACCCTTGAAACGATGAACTCGACAGCCTCATACAGCGCTTGAGCATAAGGCTCGGGAAGAGTCGGAAACTTACATTGATCGATCCTATCAAACGGCAGCAAAGGTTTTACCTCAAAGGAAGATAAAGATACCAATCCCAAATCTGCTTTTCGAAGCGATAGTGACTTTCGAGGTAAGTCTTCAAGCGCAGCAAGCCAGCACTCGCTTCTTCCGAACAGTTGGGGCAGAAGACATCGCCGTTGCCCTCGAAGAAAGGCATCCCCGAAGCCGGGTTGGGCTGCGCGGCAATCACGGCCGGAGGATTCTCCTGCAGCTCTCCAATCAGCTCATCAAAGCCCTGGCTGTCCGTCAGCGTAGGCGTCAGCAGGTGCAGTGGAAATATATAGCGGGTCGGAGAGCGCCTTCCGGTGATGAAATTCAGATAGGGATCGCTTGACCAGGTCAAAACCGTGTCATCGGATTGGCTGTGATCCAGGACGTACTGCTCCAGCTCTGTAACTTGGTGCGTGAAAATGTTCGGCTGCTTCAGGAAGGCAGCCAGCCTGGCAGGCTCAGGCATTTCTTCTCCTGCCACCTTGAGAAACCAGTTTGCATAGAACAAGACCAGTGCAGCCAGGGCAATTACGAAGACCGATTTCTCGATCGACACAGGTTTCTGGGTGGATTTACGCTGCTGGAACTGGCTCAAGACGATTAAAGAATAGAGGCAGAGGCTGGTTAATGCGGGCAGCAGAACCAGGAGGTAGTGCCCAAAATTCTTGCCAGACAGGGCAAATAAAACAAAATCCAGTGGGATGGAAAGCAGCAGGCTGAACAGGAACCAGCGGCGGGCGCCTTCTTCTCCCATTTGCCTGGGGGTAAAATCTAGCGGCTTAGCCTCTTCGCCTTTCACGCGCCAGGGCAAAATTTTCCGCCAGTGGTCATACAGGAATACCACGCCCGAGATAAAAGCCAGGGAAACGACCACTGCCATCGGCTTGAGGGTGAAGTAAAGCTCAAAAGAAAGAGCCAGGCTTTGCCGGGAAAATCCTGCCTGCGTATACTGGAAGTTGTGCTCGAAGTTAGCAAACCAAAGATCGTTAAAAGAGCCCTGGACTGCCCAGAACGAAGCGACCAGGAAGAGCGGCAAAAGGAAGCTGAGCAGCAGAATCGCAGCATCCACCAGCAGCGAGCGCAGGCTGCGCCGGGCTGCATCCAGGTAAAGAACGGTCACAGCCACCGCCAGGCTGACTGCAATATAGGTGGGCTTCAGCAAGAAGGCAAAGGCAGCCAAAATCCCAATCGCCATGAGAAATGATCGCTTTCCTGTTAATAGGTAATAGAAAAACATCCCCATCAGCAGGATAACGGGAAGGAGCACATAAGTTTCGGTCAGGTTGCCACCCTCGTAATAGGGTGGATAGAGCACATTTGCCAGGAAGAAGAAGGTGATAAAGATTACCAGCGGGCTCTTCCATATTTTTTGCAAGACCAGGTAAAAAGCCACTCCGGTCAGAGCGATCCAGGCTGCCTGGAAGAACCACACGCTGCCAGGGGTATTGCCCCCCAAGGCCACTGCAATGGCGTTAAGATAATAAATCGCTGGGGGCTTATTATCCCAACAATCTTGATACAGAAGGCTTCCATTCAGGATCTGCTGCCCACAATAGGCAAAAACCCCGCTGTCCGTCGACATGCTGCTCACGCCCGGGCTCACCCCAACCTGGACGAAAAAAATGAGCCCTAAGATAACCAGTAAGGCCAGAAAAAACTGGATAAACAGGCTGTGCTTTTTGAAAAACAGGGTTATAGCTTTCACTGTTTAAATGACGATCGGGTCAGGAGGCTTTCCTGACAAATACCCGAATGCCTTCTGTACGCACGACGATCACCCGCTCCCCTCTATTGACTGGCTCCGCACCCACCTCCAGCTCAGCTGACCACAATTCACCGGCTAACTGAACGCTGCCGCGCGGCATGAGATTACTCGCGCGCGATGCCCGACTTGCCCACCAGGCTCTCCTGCCCGGTGCGGATGGGGGCTTTTTGCGCCCGCACGCCGATGAGCATGATGGCAAAGAATACGGCTGCAGTGAGAATGGAAACCACGATCACCAGAGGCACAGAAACGCGCTGGAATTGGGGGGTGCCCGGTGAATTAAACAGCACCAATCCACCGACAACCAGAGCTCCCACTCCTGCAGCCGTCAGCGCGCCATGGGTAGGCGCTTTGATATCCAGGAGGAATAATACAAAAGCCGTGGCCAGGAAAATGATTCCAAACCAGTTCACGGGGAGCACGCCCAACCCATAGGTCGCCAGCGCCAGGCAAACCACCCCGATAAAACCAGCCACCCAGCCTCCCGGGCTAGAAATTTCGATCAAGATAGCCTGTACGCCGATGGTGATCAGCAGAAAGACAATATTGGGGTTGGTAAGGATCTGCAGAATCTGCTCGATGAACGAGGGTTGTAAGGTCTTGACTTCGGCATTTGTCGTGTTGAGAACCACCTCTTCACCCTGCAAGGTGACCGTAAAACCATCTAGCTGGCGTAATAGATCATGGAGGTCGTTCGCGATAAAATCAATCAAACCAATTTCCAGGGCCTGGGTGGCTGAAACCGCCGCAGCCTCCTCCACCGTATCCTTGGCAAGCTGAATGGCCTCCGGGCTGCGCCTCTCCATCAGCGAATCGATGGTGGCTTTCAGCGCATTTTTCTCTTTAGAGGCCGCGGTTTCAGTCAAATCCTGTCCCTGGGCATCGATCGGGCTGGCCGCGCCGATGATAGTCTCAGGAGCCATAGCGGAGGCATGCCCTGCCAGGGTGATGATGGTGCCAGCGCTGGCAGCCATGGCCCCAGCCGGAGCGACATAGACTACCACCGGCACCTGGCTGGCACGGATGCTCTGCACCATGTCATTCATCACTGTGATGCTGCCTCCGGGTGTGTTCAGCTGGAAGATCAGCGCCTCTGCCCCATCTCGCTCGGCGTTGCGAATGCCGCGCTGCATGTATTCAACCATCGCAGGAGTCACGGCTCCATCATAGGTGAGCAAATAGACGAAGGGGGTTGCCTCCTGGGCGCGCCCTGCGGGAACCCCGGCGAACATGAAGATTTGAAACAGGAGGTAGGTTAAAAACAAAAAACGTTTCATTCTACGATTGATTATAGCCTGTTTTAGGGCTTGTATTAGTGTTTAAATCAAGATCAGCTAAGCCAACACAGCCCTATGCAGTTGTTGTATCTCTGAACTGCAGCTCATATAGATTCGTGTACAGCCCCCCTTGTTTAATCAAATCTGGATGCTTTCCTTGCTCGACAACCTGGCCTTTTTCGACCACATAAATAATATTGGCATTCTCAATGGTCGATAAGCGGTGCGCAATGGCAAGCGTGGTACGGCCGCGCATCAGCACGGCCAGGGCTTGCTGTACCAGCTCCTCTGACTCCGAATCTAAGGCAGAAGTAGCTTCGTCCAACAGAAAGATCGGGGCATTTTTGAGCAGTGCCCGGGCGATCGCAATGCGCTGGCGCTGCCCACCCGAAAGCCGTGTCCCCCGCTCCCCAACCAGAGACTGATACCCATCCGGCAGCTCTTGAATAAAGTCATGCGCATAAGCGGCCTGGGCAGCCGCCCTGATCTCCGCCTCACTGGCATCCATTTTCCCAAAGCGAATGTTCTCGAAGATCGTGCCGGTGTAAAGATAGGCATCTTGAGGCACAAATGCAAACAGCTCTCGCAGCTCGAAGAGCGTGTAAGCGTTAATCTGCTTGCCCAAAACGGTGATCTGACCCGCTTGAAAGGGATAATGCCCCATCAACAAACGGAAGATCGTGCTCTTTCCGCTGCCGCTGGGACCAACAAAGGCAGACAACTGCCCCGGTTGAACGGCGAAGGAGATGCCCTGCAAAGTAGGGCGGTCGTCGCTGTAGCGGAAGTGCACGTTCTGAAATTCCACCTGCGCACCAGGTTGCACCGGGACGGGTTGCGCAGCTTCTAAAGCCGGGTAGCGCTCCGGCTCTGCTGGAGCATCCAGAACAGCCAGGATACGGTCCGCGGCTGCCAGCGATCCCTGGATGCGCGAGATCGTCCCACCCATCGAATACATAAAAAATTGGATCTGGTTGTTAAGCTGGACCAGCGCGATCAACGTGCCCAGGGTTGTCTTCCCTTGGATGACCATGAACATGGCCACAAAATAAGGGAAGATCGATATAAAACCGCTGAGATCATTCGCAGCAGCCAGGTTTGATTCGATCCGCACCCGTTTCAGGCTGGTGCCCAAAACCGCCTGGCTGCTGTTTGAAAAACGCTGCAATATCCATTCTCCCAGGCTGAAGGTGCGCACCACCTGGAAGCCAGCCAGGAGATCTCCCATACGCTCACTCAACCCGGCCAGTTTCTGCTGGGTCTCTTCGCCGATCAAGCGCAAGGGTTTGGCATACAGCGAATTGATAATGAGAGGCACTGTGCCGGTCAGGATAATGAGCAATCCCAGGTCCCATTGAAGCAGGAGCATAAAGATGGCACCAGAGATGCCCTGCAGTGTGGCGGAGACCAGCGTTAAGAAGTTGTCCTGAAAAGCAAGCTCTGCAGCAGAAATGTCATTCGTCATCAACGACATCGCCTCACCGCTGTGGCGCAGCTCGTAATATCCCAGAGGCAGGTGCTGCAGATGGCTGAATACCGATTGGCGCAAGTTCGCGATACCAGCGACGATGCTCGAACGCCACAAGTATGCAAATAATGGCAGGATAATGAGCATCCCTGCATTAAACAAAAGCCAATACAACGTGGTACGAGAAAGCAGCTGCAGATCTTTTCCGGTAATAGAATCGACAAAGCTTTTCAAGATATAGGCTGTGAACAGGCGTTCGGCAGCATTGATCGAAGCTACGCAAAACAAACCGATAAAGTATTGAAGCCGTTTCGGCTTGAGAAAGCCAAACAGCCGCCAGAGGGTAGACTTCGTGAAGGGCTGGCGTGGAACGGCTGGCTTGCGGATTGAGGAGGTTTCGGCGCTCATCGGGAGAACTCCTGCCTGGCCGGGTAGAGCTGGATTTTCGGGAGGGGCTTGCTCCAGCCCAAACTGCCGTTCATACAGGTCCTGGTAAAGTCCGCCTTTTTGCAGTAGCTCCGCGTGGGTACCCTGCTCAACGATTCTGCCTTCATCTACTACCAGAACACGGTCAGCATTCTTGATCGTGGATAAGCGGTGGGCGATTATCAAGCTGGTGTGGCCTGCCATAAATCGATCCAGCGCTCCCTGCACCAATGCCTCGGATTCGGAATCCAGGGCGGAGGTCGGCTCATCCAAAAAGAGGATCGGCGCATCCTTCAGAAAAACGCGTGCCAATGAGATACGCTGCTTTTGACCGCCCGAGAGCCTCGTCCCGCGCTCACCCACCAGAGTTTGGTAGCCTTCGGGCAAGGTTTGAATGAATTCAACCAGGTTGGCAGCTGCGGCAGCCTGCTCGATCTGCGCCTGGCTGGCGCCTGGTTTTCCAGCGGTGATATTCTCCCCGATGCTAACCGGGAACAAGTAAGTGTCTTGAGCCACGAACCCCATCTGCTGACGCGCGGCGGAGAGCTGCCAGCGGTTCAAATCCTCCCCATACAAGAACACGCGCTCATCCGCAACCGGATAAAAACCAAGCAGCACCTTAATCAAGGTGGATTTACCACTGCCGCTAGGCCCCACGATGGCGACCTTTTCACCAGGATGAATTTCCAGGTTGACGCCTTGTAAGATCCGTTTTTCCGGCTGGTAGGAAAAATCCAGGTCGCAAATACGGATAATCGGGCCTGCAGCCAGGGTGGGTTCCCTGACTATGCCATCCTGGCGTTCTGAAGCATGGTCTAAAGATTCGAAAATGCGCTGGGCTGCGCCGACCAATTCGCTGAGGCTGCCCACCAACCTCGGGATATTCGAAAGCGGATTTACAACAAAGTTCAACAAGTTGATAAAGGCAAAGATGGAGCCAAAAGTGATCTTTCCAGTGATGGCGAGATAACCCCCGTAGCCCAAAGCGATCAAAAAAGGCGTGAACCCAATCACCCCGGACAGGCTGTCGATGCCGCTGCGCAGCTTGGCCAGTTCCAGCCCTCTTCGGATGACACTTTTATTTACAGCGCTGAAGCGCTCATCCAACACCTTCACCAGATTGAAGGATTTCGTGATCGGCAATCCGTTCAGCCCATCCTGGGCCACGCTGTTGAGGTTGCCGATCTCGGTTTGCATCTCATTTGCCCGTTTGGAAATCGGGCTGCTCAACTTAGCCAGTATAAGGAACATCACAGGGGTGGCAACCAAAGCCACCAGGGTGAGCTGCCAGCTGATCCAGAAGATATATACCAAGGCGGCCAGGCCGCGCGTCACCTGCCCCAGCAGCTCCAACAGGTCACTACCGGTGAGCGTTTTGACTTTTCCAATATCCGCATTGACCACAGATAAGAAATCGCCGCTGTGCCGTTCTTCCAGGTAGCTAACCGGCAGCTGGTTGAACCTGGCTGCCAATTTCAAACGGATATTCGCTAAAGTATGCTCGCTGAAGGTGCCCAGGCAGCGCGCCCGCAAGTAGGATAATGGAATGCTGGCCGCAAAAAAGACCAGGCTGAGGATCATGATAGAAGTGAACCTGGCCTGGTTTTGTGCGGAGACCGAATCGAACATTCTCCGGATTAGATCATTTTGGATGATCGCCAGGGCTGTCAAGCCCAGGTCAACGATCAGGGCGCCGAAAAACCAGGCTCGATATCGCCCTGAAAGCTGCAGCAAGCGGCGCAGGGCAGGGAAAAAGGGTACCTTTTTCTGCCCAGTTTCAGGGGTTTGGTTGGCTACAGGCATATATACTACCTTTCGTAAAGCTCTCTTCAGTAAAAGCTTTTGTAGTATATGAGATTTTTTCTTCCACTGCAAGCAGT